>NZ_JADIIO010000001.1:0-1271362 GCF_015594545.1 Staphylococcus durrellii
ATGTCAGAAAAAGAAATCTGGGAGAAAGTACTTTCATTAGCTCGAGAAGAAATTAGTGAGACTAGTTATACGACGTTTTTAAAAGATACTGAAATTCACGCATTACGTAATAGTGAAGCTATTATTATAACTGACGAGGATTTCGTAGCAAATTGGTTGAATACAAAATATGCTGAAATAGTTCAATCTTTACTACTTAAAACTATCGGTGAAGAAGTAACACCAAAATTCTATTCAAAAAACCAACTTGAATCGATGGATGAACAACCGTCAGTCAATGCAAAAGAAAATAAAAATCAAAATCAAACTCAAAGTGTTGATATAGCAATGGTTAGTGGCGAACAATTTAACACTCATAACACTTTCGATACGTTTGTTATTGGACCAGGCAACAGATTCCCACATGCTGCGAGTTTGGCAGTAGCCGAAGCACCCGCTCAAGCATATAATCCATTGTTTATTTATGGAGGCGTTGGACTTGGCAAAACCCATCTAATGCATGCTATAGGACATTACGTTTTAGCCAATAATCCAAATGCGCAAGTTATTTATACTTCAAGCGAAAAGTTTACGAATGAATTCATAAAATCTATTCGTGATAATGAGACAGAACGTTTCAGAGAAAAGTATAGAAACATTGATGTACTCCTAATTGATGATATTCAATTTATTCAAAATAAAGAACAAACACAAGAAGAATTTTTCCATACCTTCAATGAATTACACCAAGCTAATAAGCAAATAGTTATTTCAAGTGATCGTCCTCCTAAAGAAATTTCAAAATTAGAAGACCGTTTACGTTCACGTTTTGAATGGGGGTTAATCGTTGATATCACGCCACCTGATTACGAGACAAGAATGGCAATTTTGCAAAAGAAAATCGAGGAAGAAAACTTAAATATTCCAACAGAAGCATTAACATATATCGCAAATCAAATTCAATCAAATATTCGTGAGCTCGAAGGGGCGTTAACACGTGTACTCGCATTTTCAAAATTACATGGGCAATCGATAACTACTGAATTAACGGCAGAAGCACTAAAAGATATTATTCAAGCGCCTAAATCTAAAAAGATTACTATTCAAGATATTCAAAAAGTTGTCGGTGATTATTATAGTGTTCGTATCGAAGACTTTAGTGCTAAAAAACGTACTAAATCAATTGCTTATCCTCGTCAAATTGCAATGTATTTATCCCGTGAGTTAACTGATTTTTCACTTCCTAAAATAGGTGAAGAATTTGGTGGCCGTGACCACACAACAGTTATCCATGCACACGAAAAAATTAGCAATGACACAAAAAATGACCCAACATTTAAACAAGAAGTAGAAAATCTTGAAAAAGAAATAAGAAATCAATAAAAGAACTGTACTAAATACAGATTAAAAGCGTGCCTTAAGTAGAATAAAATAACATATTAGTAATAATGTTAACTGTGGGTAATGTGAATAAGTCATACACAGTGTACACAGTTTATCCACACAAGCTAAACTGTGTCATCAAAAAGATTAATGAACTTATCCACTAATTCACAGTGCCTACTACTATTACTACGATTTTAAAACCTATATAATTTATATATAAACGACTGGAAGGAGTTTAAATTAAAGATGGAATTCACAATAAGAAGAGACTATTTCATAAACCAACTTAATGACGCATTAAAAGCCATTTCACCAAGAACAACATTACCAATCTTAACAGGTATCAAAATTGAAACTAAAGAAAACGAAGTAATACTTACAGGTTCTGACTCAGAAATATCTATTGAAATTACAATACCTAAACAAATTGATGGAGAAGATATTGTTACAATTGCTGAAAGTGGTGCTGTAGTATTACCGGGCCGCTTCTTCGTTGATATCATAAAAAAACTTCCAGGCAAAGAAGTAAAATTATCAACAAATGATCAATTCCAAACGCTAATAACTTCAGGTCATTCTGAATTTAATTTAAGTGGTTTAGATCCAGATCAATATCCTCTATTACCAGAAGTATCTCGTGAAGATGCCATCCAATTATCGGTAAAAGTCTTAAAAAACATTATTGCACAAACTAATTTTGCAGTGTCCACCTCAGAAACACGCCCAGTATTAACTGGTGTTAACTGGCTTATACAAAACAATGAATTAATATGCACTGCTACAGATTCTCACCGCTTGGCAGTAAGAAAAGTAGACTTAGAAGAAGACAGTGAAAATAAAAATGTCATCATTCCAGGTAAAGCTCTATCCGAATTAAATAAAATTATGAGTGATAGTGATGATGATATTGATATATTCTTCGCTTCAAACCAAGTATTATTCAAAGTCGGTAATGTGAATTTCATTTCACGTTTATTAGAAGGCCATTATCCAGATACATCACGCTTGTTCCCTGAAAACTTTGAAATTAAATTAGGCGTTAATAATGGCGAGTTTTATCATGCAATTGATCGTGCATCATTATTGGCAAGAGAGGGCGGCAATAATGTCATTAAATTAAGTACTGGGAATGAACTAGTTGAATTATCATCAACTTCGCCAGAGATAGGTACCGTTAAAGAAGAGGTAGAGGCAAGTAATGTAGATGGTGGCAACTTAAAAATTTCATTTAATTCTAAATATATGATGGATGCATTAAAAGCTATCGATAATGACGAAGTAGAAGTTGAATTTTTCGGTACGATGAAACCATTTATTTTAAAACCAAAAGATGACGATTCAGTAACGCAACTCATTTTACCAATTAGAACTTATTAATTTTATAAAAGACGAACGCTTCGAAGGATTTACTTTGAAGCGTTATTTTTTTGCAAAAAATTAAAGTAAGTTGTGAAAATAATACGTGTAAACAGATAAATAAGTGATTAAAGCAGGTGATCGTAAATGGATCGTATAAAAGTTAAAACATTGGTGTTATGTGTTATAGCAACCATTTTAGTTACTTGTGTCATCATTCAATGTATTCAACATGTTCAAAGTAACAACGAAGGTAAAAGAATAGCACAAGCAGTAAAAAAAGCTAAGCGCATAATTCCATCGTGGGGGCATAACAAAGCAAGTGTGACGATAACACAATTTGGTAATTATTTATGCTCGCACTGTAAACAATTTGATCGTGATATTGTTTTACGATTAGAAAAAGATTTTAAAAATAATCCACAGGTGCAATTTCAATACATAGACGTTCCATTCTCCAATGAAATATCAAATATTAATTCTAGTGTGTCTCAGAAGCTATATACGCTTAATAAATATAAATATTGGGATTTACATCACAAAATATATGAAGCCACTCCAAAAGCTTCTGAAGTGAATAAAAAAGAGATAGCCCTTTATCGACAACAATTAATTAAACTCATAAATCAGTTAAATTTAGACCATATAACAAGTCAAACCTTAAAAAAAGTAATTAAAAATCCTAAAGCTAATGTTCATTCACATGGCTTGGCACGACAGCTAAATATAGATCATGTGCCTATCTTATATATTAATCAACAGCGCTTGGAAAATATTAAATCTTATAAAACATTAAAAAGGGAAATAATTAATGCCTTAAATCAAACAACAAAAAATCGTTAAATTGTTTTAATTAACAGTGTTTCAAGCACATATTAAATACAATAAATTAAAATTCAAAATAACTATTCGTTTTGGCCTTGTTTTACATGAAATTTTGCTTAAAAAAAGGTATAATAAGTAGATGACCTTAAAGTAATGAAATGGAGTGATTGATTTGGTTGAAGAAATAGTTGTTGATGGCGACATCACTTTAGGACAATTTCTCAAAACTGAAGGTATTATCGAATCTGGAGGCCAAGCTAAATGGTTTTTAAATGAATTCGAAGTATTACTAAACGACGAGATAGAAACACGTCGAGGTAAAAAGCTAAACCACCGAGATAAAATTGATATACCTGAAGTAGGTTCATTTCTCATTTTACATCAAGGTGCAGAATGAAGTTAACCTCACTCCAGCTAGAAAACTATCGTAACTATGAGCAGATTACGTTAGATTGTCATCCTGAAGTCAATATTTTAATTGGGGAAAACGCGCAAGGTAAAACGAATCTACTCGAATCCATTTATACTTTAGCGCTTGCTAAAAGTCATCGTACATCTAATGACAGAGAACTGATACGTTTTGACAAGGAGTATGCTAAAATAGAGGGAGAGTTAAGTTACAGATATGGCGAAATGCCACTTACCATGTTTATCACTAAGAAAGGTAAACAAGTTAAAATCAATCATTTAGAGCAAAGTAGGCTAACACAATATGTTGGTCATTTAAATGTGGTGTTATTTGCACCCGAAGATTTAAACATCGTTAAAGGATCTCCACAAATAAGAAGACGGTTTATAGATATGGAATTAGGACAGATTTCTGCCGTTTATTTAAATGATTTAGCTCAATACCAACGTATGCTTAAACAAAAGAATAATTATTTAAAGCAATTACAATATGGGCAAAAGACAAACGGCACTATGCTAGAAGTATTAAATGAGCAATTTGCTACATATGCTGTGAAAGTCACTTTGCGTCGTGAAAAATTTATTAAAGAATTAGAAGCACTTGCGCAACCTATCCATGCAGGTATAACTGATGAACGGGAGCAATTTGGTTTACGTTATTTACCAAGTTTAAAATTGTCCGATGTAAACAAAAGTGAGACTGACTTAACCGAGGAAGTCTTAACGATGTTAAACGAAAACATGGAACGAGAGAAAGATAGAGGTGTATGCCTTTTCGGTCCACATCGTGATGATTTAGCGTTTGATGTCAATAATATGGACGCCCAAACTTATGGGTCACAAGGCCAACAACGAACAACCGCTTTATCAATTAAACTTGCAGAAATAGAGTTAATGCGCATTGAAGTGGGTGAATACCCCATATTATTACTTGATGATGTATTGAGTGAATTAGATAATTCTCGTCAAACGCATTTGTTAAGTACGATACAGCATAAAGTACAAACATTCGTTACTACGACATCGATAGACGGTATAGACCATGAAATAATGTCAAATGCGAAAACATTTCGAATTAATCAAGGTGAAATTATTAAGTAACAGAAAGTGAAGGTGAACACATTGTCAGATGTGAACAACACGGAAAATTATGATGCTGGGCAAATTCAAGTATTAGAAGGTCTAGAAGCGGTACGTAAAAGACCAGGAATGTATATAGGTTCTACTGCAGAAAAAGGGCTTCACCACCTAGTGTGGGAAATCGTCGACAATAGTATTGACGAAGCATTGGCTGGCTACGCAGACCAAATTGAAGTTGTTATTGAAGAAGATAATTGGATTAAAGTAACTGATAACGGACGTGGAATTCCAGTTGGCATCCAAGAAAAAATGGGGCGTCCAGCAGTCGAAGTTATTTTAACTGTACTTCACGCCGGCGGTAAATTCGGTGGTGGCGGATATAAAGTATCAGGTGGTCTACATGGTGTGGGTTCTTCTGTAGTTAATGCTTTATCCGAAGATTTGGAAGTTTATGTACACATAGACAATAAAATATATCACCAAGCTTACAAAAAAGGTATTCCACAGTTTGATTTAAAAGTTATTGAAGAAACAGAGGATAATAACACTGGAACTGTCATTCGCTTTAAAGCCGATCCTACAATATTCACAGAAACAACTGAATATCAATATGACATATTACAGCAGCGTATTAGAGAACTAGCATTTTTAAATAAAGGTATATCTATAACGTTACGAGACGAACGTGAGACGGAAGAAGATGAAGAACAACGTGAAGATACTTATTTGTACGAAGGTGGTATTAAATCTTACGTAGAAATGCTTAATGAAAACAAAGAACCTATTCATCCAGAACCAATTTATGTTCATGAAACAAAAGATGACATCGAAGTTGAGATAGCCTTACAATATAATAATGGCTTCGCAACTAATTTATTAACTTATGCGAATAATATTCATACCTATGAAGGTGGAACTCATGAAGATGGTTTCAAACGGTCATTGTCTCGCGTGTTAAACAACTATGGTATAAAGAGTAAAATTATTAAAGAGGACAAAGATAAGCTTTCAGGGGAAGATACACGGGAAGGTTTAACTGCCGTCGTATCAATTAAACACGGTGATCCTCAATTTGAAGGACAAACTAAAACGAAGTTAGGTAATTCAGAAGTGCGTCAGGTTGTAGACAAAAGCTTCTCAGAGTTATTTGAGCGTTTCCTATATGAGCATCCGAACGTAGCACGTATCATAGTCGAAAAAGGAATTATGGCTTCAAGAGCTAGAATTGCTGCTAAAAAAGCACGTGAGGTTACACGCCGTAAGACGGCTTTAGAAGTTTCTAGTTTGCCTGGTAAACTTGCCGATTGTTCAAGTAAAGATCCTAAGCGAAGTGAAATTTTTATCGTAGAGGGTGACTCTGCCGGAGGGTCTACTAAATCCGGTCGTGACTCTGAAACACAAGCTATTTTGCCTCTACGTGGTAAAATTCTTAACGTTGAAAAAGCACGTCTCGATAGAATATTGAATAATAACGAAATACGTTCAATGATTACTGCATTTGGTACTGGAATTGGTGGCGAATTTGATTTAAGTAAGGCACGTTACCACAAAATTATTATTATGACAGATGCCGATGTCGACGGTGCACATATTAGAACATTATTGTTAACGTTCTTCTACCGTTTCATGCGTCCATTAATTGAAGCAGGCTATGTTTATATCGCCCAGCCACCATTGTTTAAATTAATTCAAGGTAAACAAAAATATTATGTATTTAATGAGCGTGAATTAGATAAACTTAAAGCTGAATTAGATCCAACACCTAAATGGTCTATTGCACGTTATAAAGGTTTAGGTGAAATGAATGCGGATCAATTGTGGGAAACTACAATGAATCCAGAAAATCGCTCAATGTTACAAGTGACATTGGAAGATGCAATTAACGCCGATCAAACATTTGAAATGCTAATGGGTGACGTCGTGGAAAACCGTAGACAGTTTATTGAAGATAATGCAGTCTATGCTAACTTAGATTTCTAAAACGATGAACTGAATTTTTGAAGGAGGATATCTTGATGGCTGAAGTACCTGAATCAAGAATAAATGAACGAAATATAACTAATGAGATGCGAGAGTCATTTTTAGACTATGCGATGAGTGTTATCGTATCTCGTGCCCTACCAGACGTAAGAGATGGTCTAAAACCAGTACATCGCCGTATCTTATATGGCTTAAATGAACAAGGTATGACACCAGATAAATCATATAAAAAATCAGCGCGTATCGTTGGTGACGTTATGGGTAAATATCATCCACATGGTGACTCATCTATTTACGAAGCAATGGTAAGAATGGCACAGGATTTCAGCTATCGATATCCTTTAGTTGATGGTCAAGGTAACTTTGGCTCGATGGATGGTGATGGCGCTGCTGCAATGCGTTATACAGAAGCACGTATGTCTAAAATAACGCTTGAATTGTTACGCGATATCAATAAAGATACGATTGATTTTATAGATAACTATGATGGTAATGAAAGAGAGCCGTCAGTCTTACCTGCACGTTTCCCTAACTTACTTGTTAACGGAGCATCAGGTATCGCAGTAGGTATGGCTACTAATATACCTCCTCACAACTTAACTGAAGTTATCAATGGTGTATTAAAAGTTAGCCACGATTCTGATGTAACGATTGCCGAGTTAATGGAAGACATCCAGGGCCCTGATTTTCCGACTGGCGCGCTGATCATGGGTAAAAGTGGTATTCGTAGAGCTTATGAAACAGGACGTGGCTCAATTCAAATGCGATCACGTGCTGAAATTGAAGAACGTGGTGGCGGACGTCAGCGTATCGTTGTTACTGAAATTCCATACCAAGTTAATAAAGCCCGCATGATTGAAAAGATTGCGGAATTAGCTAGAGATAGAAAAATTGATGGTATTACTGACTTACGTGATGAAACAAGTTTACGTACAGGTGTAAGGGTAGTTATCGACGTTAGAAAAGATGCAAATGCTAACGTTATTCTAAACAATTTATACAAACAAACGCCATTACAAACATCATTCGGTGTAAACATGATTGCACTTGTTAATGGTAGACCTAAACTAATCAACCTAAAAGAAGCACTAGTCGAATATTTGGAACACCAAAAAATAGTAGTTCGACGCCGTACTGAATATAATCTGAAAAAAGCACAAGATCGTGCACATATTCTTGAAGGTTTAAGAATTGCACTAGACCATATCGATGAAATTATCACGACAATTCGTGAATCTGAGAATGATAAAATTGCGATGAATAGCTTACAAGAACGTTTTGAACTAACTGAACGCCAAGCACAAGCAATTTTAGATATGCGTTTGAGACGTTTAACAGGTTTAGAACGAGATAAAATCGAATCAGAATACAACGAGCTTGTTGCTTACATTAAAGAATTAGAAGAAATTCTTGCAGATGAAGAAAAATTATTACAAATCGTAAGAGATGAATTAATAGATATTCGTGAAAGATACGGTGATGACCGTCTAACAGAAATTCAATTAGGTGGCTTTGACAATATTGAAGACGAAGATTTAATACCTGAAGAACAAATTGTTATAACGTTAAGTCATAATAATTATATTAAACGATTACCAGTTTCAACATATCGTGCACAACACCGAGGCGGTCGTGGCGTGCAAGGTATGAATACGTTAGAGGAAGACTTTGTGAGTCAACTCGTAACGCTGAGCACACATGATAATGTCCTATTCTTTACTAATAAAGGACGTGTGTATAAATTAAAAGGATATGAAGTGCCCGAACTATCTCGTCAGTCTAAAGGAATACCGGTAGTCAATGCGATTGAATTAGACAACGATGAAAATATAAGTACAATGATTGCCGTTAAAGATCTAGAACGTGAAGATAACTTCTTAATCTTTGCTACTAAGAAAGGTATTATTAAGCGCTCAAGATTAAATAACTTTGCTCGCATTAACAGGAACGGTAAGATTGCGATTGGTTTTAAAGATGAAGATGAACTCATTGCGGTCCGTCTAACGGATGGTTCTCAAGATATTCTTATAGGTACTGCACATGCATCGTTAATCCGTTTCCAGGAGCAATCATTAAGACCTTTAGGTAGAACAGCAGCAGGTGTTAAAGGGATTACAATCCGTGAAGGCGACAATGTCGTTGGCTTAGACGTTGCGCACTCTCAAAGTGAAGATGAAGTGCTTGTTGTAACTAAAAATGGATATGGTAAACGTACGCCAGTTAGTGAATATAGATTATCCAACCGTGGAGGTAAAGGCATTAAGACTGCTACCATAACAGAACGTAATGGTGATATTGTTTGTATAACAACCGTATCAGGTAACGAAGACTTGATGGTCGTAACTAATTCTGGTGTAATTATTAGAATCGATGTTACTGATATTTCTCAAAATGGTAGAGCTGCTCAAGGTGTACGTCTCATCCGTTTGGGAGACAATCAATTTGTTTCTACGGTTGCTAAAGTAAACGAAGATGAGGAAACAGCTAAGGCTGATGAAGCTATAGAAACGAGCTCAGAAGGTACAGAAAGTGATGAAGTACTATCACTAAATGAATCTGAAAAAGTCATCGAAGATAATACGCCAGGTAATGCTATTCACACTGAAGACGAAGAAGAAACAGATGAAAGTAATGAATCTAAAGAGTTAAGACAAGACTTTATGGATCGTGTAAACGAAGATATCGATAATGATGATGACGATACAGAAGACTAATAAATCTTCTGCCTAAAATACAATATAACAAAGTTCAAAAGCCTATCAGATTAGCATAATTTGATAGGCTTTTTTATATTTTGATAATAAATAGCTTATTTAAATTTAAGACTGCTTTCCTACTTAACAACTGTAAACAAAAACAACTCTAATCAATTTGATTAGAGGTGTTATTAATTTTAATTATTGTTCTAATTGTTTCATAGCATGTGGTATTTCGCTTATTAATCTTGATGGAGGCACGACATACATAGATTCAGCTAGTGAATCACCGATATAGCTATGTGTATATGTTGCACTTGTAACAGCTTCTTCAATATTATCAAATTGTCCAACGAAACTAGTAATCATGCCGGCAAGTGTATCACCCATACCACCTGTTGCCATTGCGGGCGTACCGATTGGCAATTTATAATCACTATTTTTAAAATAAACCTCAGTACCATGCATTTTAAGTACAATCGTAGCTCCAATATCATTAACAGCTTGGCGGTTACGTTCGTAATATTGCTCATCGATAGGTATACCACTTAAACGTTCCCACTCTTTTTGGTGTGGTGTAAAGATAACACGACAAGTAGGGATTTGAGGTTTTAATTTACTAAAGATTGTAATCCCATCACCATCTACAATTAGTGTTTGATGAGATTGTATATTTTGTAATAGGAAAGTAATAGCATTATTTCCTTTGAAATCACATCCAAGTCCAGGACCAATTAAGATACAATCTGTATTTTCAATCATTTTAGTAAGCATTTTAGTATCGTTGATATCAATTACCATTGCTTCTGGACAACGAGAATGTAGTGCAGCATGGTTATTAGGGTGTGTAGCTACTGTGATTAAGCCGCTTCCACTATAAACACATGCACGTGCTGCTAAAATAATTGCGCCACCTAAACTAGCATTCCCGCCAATTAATAAGATTCTACCGTAATCTCCTTTATGAGTATCATCTTTACGTTTAGGAATACTAACTGAGCTTAAAGTTTCCATTATACAACCTCCTCTTTAGTTAATGCTTTTATATAAATCGTCATTTTGATTATTATTTTTTGTCGTTTCTTTTTTTAAATACAATAGAAAATAATATACCTGCAAGTACGTTAAGTCAATAGCTAAAAATTAATAACAACCACAAAAATATTAAATATATGCAGATAGACTACTTTACCCTATTAAATCAGTAATTTGATAACACGTTACGACTATTGCTCTAACTATTGTTACACCGAAAATGAGAGCGTATACTTTGGGTTGTAAGCTGATTATTGAAAGGAGATGGGATATTGGTACTACAATTAACAGGAAATGATTTAACGATTGCAGAGATTAAAAATTTTTTAAATGAAAGAGAAACTGTAGATATTACTGAGGATGCACTAGAGCGAGTTAAAAAGAGTCGAGCTATAGTTGAAGACATTATCTCTAATAAGAAAACAGTTTACGGTATTACTACAGGGTTTGGTTTGTTTAGTGATATAAGAATTGATCAAGGGGAATATGAGCAATTACAAACAAATTTAATACGTTCACATGCTTGTGGCGTTGGTAAACCATTTGGGGAAGAAGTATCTTTAGTAATGATGATATTACGGTTAAACACTTTACTAAAAGGACACTCTGGAGCTACTGTTGATCTTATAGAGCAACTCGTTTATTTTATTAATCAACGTATTATTCCAGTAATACCACAACAAGGTTCATTAGGTGCTTCTGGTGACTTAGCACCGTTAGCACATTTGGCATTGGCATTAATCGGTGAGGGTAATGTCTTTTATCAAGGAGAAGAAGTTGATAGTAGGTATGTCTTAAGCAATTTAAATAGACAACCTTTACAATTACAAGCTAAAGAAGGACTAGCATTAATTAATGGCACTCAAGCAATGACTGCACAAGGCGTAATTAATTATATTGAAGCGGAAGACTTAGCGTTACAAGCTGAATGGATTGCCGCACTAACGCATCAAGCGTTAAATGGTATTACTGATGCTTATAATGAAAATGTACATAAAGTTAGAAATTTTGATGAACAAACGGCAGTAGCAGCACGCATGTTAGATTGGCTAGAAGGGTCACAGTTAACGACAAGACAGGGCGAAATTCGTGTTCAAGATGCTTACTCATTACGTTGTATACCTCAAATTCACGGGGCTAGTTTCCAAGTATTTAACTACGTAAAAGAAAAATTAGAATTAGAAATGAATGCGGCTAATGATAACCCACTTATCTTTGACGAAGGCGATGAAACGTTAGTTATTTCAGGTGGTAACTTCCATGGTCAACCTATCGCATTTGCTTTAGATTTCTTAAAAATAGGAGTTAGTGAATTAGGTAATGTTGCTGAACGCCGCTTAGAACGTCTAGTTAATCCACAATTGAATAATGGCCTACCAGCATTTTTAAGTCCTCAACCAGGCTTACAAAGTGGTGCAATGATTATGCAATATGCCGCTGCTAGTTTAGTGTCTGAAAATAAAACATTGGCACATCCTGCTAGTGTGGATTCTATACCGTCATCAGCCAATCAAGAGGATCATGTATCAATGGGTACAATAGCGTCACGTCATGGCTATAATATTATTGAGAATACCAGAAGTGTGATTGCGATTGAATGCATCATTGCTTTACAAGCAGTGGAGCATAAAGATATTGATAAATTATCACCAAAAACACGTGAAAAATATGACGAATTAAGACATATCATTCCTACAATTACAGAAGATAGACAATTCCATAAAGACATTACAGCAGTGGCTCAACATTTACGTGATAGAGCCTATAACGCATAATATAGTTAATAATGTTGCTTGAAAATAGCATTTTAATTTGCTATATTAAAGCTAAGTAAATATAGCATTGTTCCTAGGCTAAGTAATTTTAATCCGTTTGATATCAGAGAACTTGTGGTTGGTGCGAACAAGTAGTCAGCGTTAAAATGAATCTACCTATACACGAGAACAATCGGTTTAACCGTTATTTTAGTGAGAGCGCAGTCTTAATCAGACTGTTAAATAGGGTGGCAACGCGTGACCACGTCCCTTGTGTTAGGGATGTGGTCTTTTTATGTTCCACTCAAATAAACATCGAAAGGAATGAACGATATGTTAGATATTAAATTGTTTCGTACAGAGCCGCAATTAGTTAAAGATAAAGTAATTAAACGTGGAATGAACGAAAGTGTTGTTGATGAAGTTTTACAATTAGATGAAGAACGTCGTCAATTAATTAGTCAATCTGAAGAAATGAAGGCAGAACGAAATAAGGTTAGTGGTGAAATCGCACAAAAAAAACGTAATAAAGAAAATGCCGATGACGCAATTACTGCAATGCGAGAATTAGGTGACAAGATTAAAGGGCTTGATGAACAACTAAATGAAGTGGATCAACAATTAGTGAATCACTTAGCTACAATTCCTAATTTAATTCATGATGACGTTCCTGTAGGTGACTCAGACGAAGATAATGTAGAGTTAAAACGTTGGGGCACGCCAAGAACGTTTGATTTTGAGGCTCAAGCTCATTGGGATATCGTTGAAAACTTAAAAATGGTTAATTTCGACCGTGCAGCGAAAGTTTCAGGTGCACGTTTCGTATTTTTAACTGGTGAAGGTGCGCAGCTAGAACGTGCATTAATGAACTATATGGTCACTAAACATACGACACAACATGGCTATACTGAAATGATGGTACCACAATTAGTTAATGCTGAATCAATGTATGGAACAGGTCAATTACCTAAATTTGAGGAAGACTTATTTAAAGTTGAAAAGGAAGGCTTATATACTATTCCAACTGCTGAAGTACCATTAACTAACTATTATAGAAATGAAATTATTGGCCCAGATGTGTTACCTGAGAAGTTTACAGCTCAATCAGCTTGTTATAGAAGTGAAGCAGGTTCTGCAGGACGAGATACAAGAGGACTTATTCGTTTACATCAATTCGACAAAGTAGAAATGGTTCGTTATGAAAAACCAGAAGATTCTTGGAATGCATTAGAAGAAATGACACTACATGCCGAAGCGATTCTTGAAGAATTAGGTTTACCTTATCGCCGTGTAATATTATGTACTGGAGATATTGGTTTCGGCGCAAGTAAAACATATGATTTAGAAGTTTGGTTACCAAGCTATGATGACTATAAAGAAATTAGTTCTTGTTCAAACGTTACAGATTTCCAAGCGCGCCGTGCAAATATTCGGTTCAAGAGAGATAAAGTATCTAAACCAGAGTTAGTTCACACATTGAATGGCAGCGGATTAGCAGTAGGACGTACATTTGCAGCTATAGTTGAAAACTATCAAAACGAAGATGGTTCAGTAACGATACCTGAAGCATTGGTACCATTTATGGGTGGCAAAACTAAAATAGGGCCCATCGTTTAATAACAGAGCATCGATCTGATATAGAGCGCTCCGTCTAAAGAGATGGAGCGCTTTTTTAATAGGGTAGGGGAAAACAAGGTGATTTAGTCTACCGTTTGTCTAACCCCAGACAAACGGTAGACTTACCTTATTGCCCGTTAAATTATTCTATATTAGACTATCTATAATATGCATTCAAGAAGAGGGGAGGTAGTGTATGGCTTCACATTTAACTTTTAGGCAAGGTATCAAGGAATGTGTGCCTACATTATTAGGTTATGCTGGTGTGGGACTTTCTTTCGGTATTGTTGCAGTAGCATCAAAATTTAGTCTTCTTGAAATTATTTTATTATGCTTACTCGTTTATGCTGGGGCAGCACAATTTATCATTTGTAGTTTAGTTATTGCCGGTACGCCTATAACTGCAATAGTACTAACTACTTTTATCGTTAATTCTAGGATGTTCTTATTAAGTATGAGTTTGGCACCTAGATATAAAGATTACGGTTGGCTCAATCGTTTAGGATTAGCGACTTTAGTCACTGATGAAACATTTGGCGTGGCAATAACGCCTCATTTAAAAGGGGAGCAAATAAACGATCGTTGGTTACATGGACTAAACTTAACGGCATATATATTTTGGACAATTTCGTGCATTGTAGGAGCGGTATTCGGGAAGTATATTCAAAACCCTGATGCCCTAGGTTTAGATTTTGCTATTACAGGTATGTTTATCTTTTTAGCAATCTCACAATTTGAAACAGTACAGCGTTCTCAAATAACTAAGTACATCGTATTGATTGTATGTGTGATTGTTATGATGTTTTTATTTAGTTTAATTATGCCTACATATGTTGCAATTATTTTATCGTCTGTATTAGCTGCTACGTTAGGGGTGGTGATCACCAAATGAGCACATCAATACATATGTTACTTATTATCGTTTTGTGTGGCGTAGTTACTTGGTTAACACGAGTCATTCCTTTTATGTTAATTACACGTGTTCACTTATCTGATAAGGTCGTACAGTGGTTATCTTTCATACCGATTACGTTGTTTACAGCGTTAATTATCGATGGTGTAATCGAGCAACATAGTGGTAAATTCGGATATACAATTAATGTACCGTTTCTAGTAACAATCATACCAACGGTGATTGTGGCTTTTATCTCCAGAAGCCTCACAATAACAATTGTTGCCGGTATTTTTATTATGGCGATCATACGTTTATTATTTTAAGCATTGAAGTAGTAAGCGTAATTCGTTAGAATAAAACTAATTAGAAAATTTTGACACTTATAAACAAAAGAATTCAACAAATACAATTTATAAATTAAATCAAATCTTATTTTGAGAAGCTAAGGGATTTGGCCCGTAGATGCTTCAGCAACCGACTATAATGGCACGGTGCTAAAACCAACGATGATATTCGAATGATAAGTAAATCTTTAACCTTCTTACTTATATCGGGTAAGGGGTTTTTTAAGTTAGTAGGAGGTCGAACATGACAAATTACACTGTGGATACGTTAAAATTAGGACCATTTGAAACAGAATCAGGAGAAACAATTTCAAATTTAAAATTACGCTATGAACATGTAGGTTTCAAAGGGCAACCGCTTGTATTAGTGTGTCATGCTTTGACAGGCAACCATGTAACATACGGCACAGACGAAGATCACGGTTGGTGGCGCGAAATTATTGATGGTGGTTATGTGCCGATTAATGATTATCAATTTTTGACATTTAACGTTATAGGTAGTCCTTTTGGCTCAAGTTCTGCATTAATAGATGATGATTTTCCTTCTAAACTTACATTAAGAGACGTAGTACGTGCGCTAGAATTAGGTATCCAGGCGTTAGGATACACGCACATAGATATATTAATCGGGGGTTCTCTCGGTGGTATGCAAGCACTGGAGTTATTATATAATAGAAAATTTGATGTTAAGAAGGCAGTTATACTTGCTGCTACAGATAAGACTTCTTCTTATAGCCGTGCCTTCAATGAAATTGCTCGACAATCTATTCAACTAGCTGGGAAAGAGGGCATGAGTATTGCGCGACAGTTAGGATTTTTAACTTATCGTTCATCGAAAAGTTACGATAAACGATTTTCACCAGATCAAGTCGTTGCATATCAACGTCATCAAGGCGATAAATTTAAAGAAAACTTCAATAAGAATTGTTATTTAACACTGCTGGATGTCTTGGACAGCCACGATATTGATAGGGGTCGCACTGATGTTAATGAAGTATTCAAATCTTTAGACACTAAAGTATTAACGATGGGCTTTACTGATGATTTACTATATCCAGACGATTTAGTACGTGCAGTAGGTGAACGTTTTAAATACCATCGCCATTTCTTTGTTCCTGATAATGTAGGGCATGATGGATTCTTACTTAACTTTAATGATTGGGCACCAAATTTATATCATTTCCTGAAAGTATCGCAGTTTAAACGTAAATAAGATTAATAAATATAGCTCTAAATTTACGGTCAAATGTAGATTTAGAGTTTTTTAAGTGCGTATTAATCCAGACGTAACTTATCCTTAAGTCACTTTAAAAGGTGAAGCCTTCGTTTGAAGACATCAATAATTGTATAAAATTTCTAAAGAGGTTAGAATAGTAATACAGTCAAAAAGTATGGGAGTGGCAAAATTTGTTTTCAAAAATTAAACCTAAAGCTACTATTTTGAGTATTATCTCACTCATTATTGTTGCTTTAGCCTTACATATATTACCGCCACTTGGTTTTGTATTATGTTTGTTTGCGACAATACCAGGCGTAGTCCTATGGCACAAATCTAAAGAATCATTTGGATTGGCCGCTGTAGTAACAGTAATTTTAACCACATTGTTAGGTAATATATTCGTATTAAGCGCGATGGTCTTAATACTAATTATTAGTTTTTTAGTAGGCCAATTATTAAAAGAACGTACATCTAAAGAACGTATTTTATACGTAACGACAACATTCGTCAGTATTATTTCATTAATCGCTTTTATGCTTTTGCAAGCGTTTAATAAAATACCGACAGTGAACACTTTAATGAAACCACTGAAAACTCAAATGTTACAAACAATGGAGCAAAGTGGTGTACAGAATGGCTACGAAAATACAATAGGAGAAGGCTTCCGTCAATTAGCGGTTCAACTACCGAGCTACGTTATTATAACGATATTTCTACTTATTTTAATTAATCTAATTGTTACATTTCCGATATTACGCAAATTCAAAGTAGCTACACCAGTATTCAAGCCCTTATTTGCTTGGCAAATGAATAAAATTTTACTTATTCTATACGTGATTACACTGTTATGTGTTATGTTTGCGTCTAAAGCGGGTACTTTCCAAAGTATCGTATTGAATTTTGAAATTGTGTTATCATTATGTATGTATTTACAAGGGTTAAGTTTAATACATTTCTTTGGGAAAGCGAAGGCAATGCCTAGAGCTTTAATCCTCGTTTTAATGGTTATAGGGACAATTATAACGCCATTTACACATATTGTAGTTTTAATAGGGTTTATTGATTTAGCATTTAATTTAAAAGGTATCATTAAAAAATAATGTGAGGTGGACAAAATGAACCGTCAATCCACTAAAAAAGCATTAGTTTTACCATTTATCATTATGGCAATTACGGCACTTGTTTTAGTCGCGGTATGGTTTATTTTTAATCAACTCATTGCCGGTATCGCTACTGCAATTTTGATAGTCGTAATTATTATTGCTGCTCTAATGGTAAGGCAAGCTTTGCAAAAGATGGACAACTATGTTGATAATTTGAGCGGACACATATCGGCCGGTAGTAATCGGGCAATTAAAAATTTACCTATTGGTATGGTAGTCATTGATGAAAATGAAAATATTGAATGGATGAACCAATTCATGTCTGAACGTTTGGATCGTAATGTAATTTCAGATCCAGTAAATGAAGTTTATCCTAATATATTGAAGCAATTAGAAAAAACTGAAGAAATTGATATAGAGGATAGAAATTATCACTATCGCGTTAGATATTCTGAAAATGAACATATTTTATATTTCTTTGATATAACTGAAGAAGTTCGTATTAATGAGTTATATAATGAATCAAAACCAATCATCGCCACGTTATTTTTAGATAACTACGATGAAATCACTCAAAATATGAACGATACTCAGCGTTCGGAAATTAATTCTATGGTAACACGAGTAATCAGTCGTTGGGCAACTGAATACGACATTTACTTTAAGCGTTACAGTACTGATCAATTCGTTGCATATTTAAATCAACACATATTAGATGAAATTGAAGATTCAAACTTTAATATTTTAAGTCAGTTAAGAGAAAAAAGTGTTGGTTATAGAGCACAACTTACATTAAGTATTGGCGTCGGTGAGGGTTCTGATAGTCTTATCGACCTTGGTGAACTATCTCAATCTGGTCTAGATTTAGCTTTAGGTCGTGGTGGTGACCAAGTAGCGATTAAAAACCAAAACGGTAACGTACGTTTTTATGGCGGTAAGACTGACCCAATGGAAAAACGTACACGTGTTAGAGCACGCGTAATATCACATGCACTTAAGGATATCCTTATGGAAGGCGATAAAGTTATTATTATGGGACATAAACGTCCTGATTTAGATGCTATTGGTGCAGCTATTGGGGTGTCACGCTTTGCGATGATGAACAATTTGGATGCACATATTGTATTAAATGATTCAGATATCGATCCAACACTACGCCGTGTAATGGATTCTATCGATGAAAAACCTGAACTCAAAGAACGCTTTATTTCTTCTGAAGAAGCATGGGATAATATGACCTCAAGGACGACTGTTGTCATTGTCGATACACATAAACCTGAAATGGTTATAGATGAAGACATTTTAAACAAAGCAAATAGAAAAGTAGTTATTGATCACCATAGACGTGGGGAAAGCTTTGTTTCTAGTCCATTACTCGTTTACATGGAACCATATGCTAGTTCGACAGCAGAACTTGTTACAGAACTATTAGAATATCAACCAACGGAACAACGTTTAACACGTTTAGAATCAACAGTAATGTTCGCAGGTATTATTGTCGATACGCGTAACTTTACTTTACGTACTGGTTCCAGAACATTTGATGCAGCAAGTTATTTACGTGCGCATGGTGCTGACACAATTTTAACGCAGCACTTCTTGAAAGATGATATCGATACGTATATTAATCGGACAGAATTAATTCGTACGGTCGAATTACAAGATAACGGTGTCGCCATTGCTCATGGTCCAGACGATAAAATATACCATCCCGTTACGGTTGCACAAGCTGCGGATGAGTTGTTAAGTTTAGATGGTGTAGAGGCATCTTATGTGGTTGCTAGAAGAGAAGATTCTCTAGTAGGTATGTCTGCCCGCTCACTTGGTGCGATTAACGTACAATTAACAATGGAAGCGCTCGGCGGTGGAGGCCATTTAACAAATGCTGCCACTCAACTTAAAGATGTGACCGTTGAAGAAGCGATTGAACAATTACAACAAGCAATAACAGAACAAATGAGTAGGAGTGAAAATTGATGAAAGTAATATTCACACAAAACGTTAAAGGTAAAGGTAATAAAGGCGAAATCAAAGACGTACCAGTAGGTTATGCAAATAACTACCTTATAAAAAATAAGTTAGCTGTCGAAGCAACACCAGGTAACCTTAAGCAATTAGAACAACAAGAAAAAGCAGCTAAAGCAGAACGTCAAAAAGAAATTGATGAAGCGACTCAACTTAAATCAAAATTAGCTGACCTTGAAGTGGAAGTCTCAGCTAAAACTGGTGAAGGTGGTAAATTATTCGGTTCTGTTAGCACGAAGCAAATTGCACAAGCTTTGCAAGAGCAACATGACATTAAAATTGATAAACGTAAAATGGATTTACCAAGTGGTATCCATGCATTGGGTTATACAAATGTGCCGGTTAAATTAGATAAAGAAGTTGAAGGTACTATTCGTGTACACACAATCGAACAATAATTATGGATTGAAATATGAGGTGTAGTCGACATGGATGGAATGTATGAACAAAATCAAATGCCCCATAGTAATGAGGCTGAACAATCTGTCTTAGGTGCCATTATCATTGATCCGGAATTAGTAAACTCAACTCAGGAAGTATTACTTCCTGAGTCATTTTATAGGGGCGCACATCAACATATCTTCCGTGCAATGATGAATTTAAATGAAGATAATAATGAAATTGATGTTGTTACTATAATGGATCAGCTGTCACAAGAAGGACGCTTGAGTGAAGCGGGTGGTCCTCAATACTTAGCAGAATTAACTAATAATGTGCCAACAACACGAAATGTGCAATATTATACGGATATTGTTTTTAAGCATGCCTTAAAACGTAAACTAATACAGGCAGCAGATAGTATTGCAAACGATGGTTATAATGATGAACTTGAACTAGATACAATTCTTAACGATGCTGAACGTCGTATTCTTGAACTATCTTCTACACGTGAAAGTGATGGATTTAAAGATATTCGTGACGTGTTAGGCGATGTATATGAAAATGCAGAATTGCTCGATCAGAATAGCGGTCAAACGCCAGGTATTCCTACTGGTTATCGTGATTTAGACCAGATGACGGCAGGTTTTAACCGTAACGATTTAATCATTTTAGCGGCGCGTCCTTCTGTTGGTAAGACTGCCTTCGCTCTTAATATCGCGCAAAAAGTTGCGACACACGAAGATCACTTTTCGGTTGGTATCTTCTCCCTCGAGATGGGTGCAGACCAACTAGCGACACGTATGATTTGTAGTTCGGGTAATGTGGATTCTAACCGTCTGCGTACTGGTACAATGACGGAAGAAGATTGGAATAGATTTACTATTGCAGTAGGTAAATTATCGCGTACAAAAATATTTATCGATGATACGCCAGGTATACGTATCACAGACATTCGTTCTAAATGTCGTCGCCTAAAACAAGAACATGGTTTAGACATGATTGTTATTGACTATTTACAGCTTATTCAAGGCAGTGGGTCACGTTTTTCAGATAATCGTCAACAAGAAGTATCTGAAATTTCACGTACTTTGAAGGCGATAGCCAGAGAATTAGAATGTCCTGTTATTGCATTGAGTCAGTTATCTCGTGGTGTAGAGCAACGTCAAGATAAACGTCCAATGATGAGTGATATTCGTGAGTCAGGTTCTATCGAGCAAGATGCCGACATCGTTGCCTTCTTATATCGTGACGACTACTATAATCGTGGTGAGGAAGATGAAGATGACGACGATGCTGGTTTTGAACCACAAACGAACGATGAGAACGGTGAAATTGAAATCATTATTGCTAAACAACGTAATGGCCCTACAGGAACGGTAAAATTACATTTCATGAAACAATACAATAAATTTACAGATATTGATTACGCGCATGCAGATTTTGGATAATTAAATAAAAAATATTTCCGTACGATAAACTATATTTTTGCTTTATCGTACGTTTTTTGAGTGGTTTTGGAGTTGTGCTTGATATGGAAGTATGTATTAAATATTTAATGCAACTTACCTTTAAAAGCTGTTAAAACAACGCTTTGAAGGGGTGAAACAACATGTTATAAAGAAACAAAAATTTAGAATGTGCCCAATTTTAATGTTCGATTTTTGTTTGCATTATTACTATTCTATTGGTAGAATACTTAATGGTTAATTGAGAAAAACTTGGAGGTGCTCATATGTCATCAATCGTAGTCGTTGGGACACAATGGGGAGACGAAGGTAAAGGTAAAATTACAGATTTCTTAGCAGAACAAGCAGATGTTATTGCACGTTTTTCAGGTGGAAATAACGCAGGTCACACGATTAAGTTTGACGGAGAAACTTATAAATTACACTTAGTACCATCTGGTATCTTTTATAAAGATAAATTAGCAGTAATTGGTAATGGTGTAGTAGTAGATCCAGTCGCATTATTAAAAGAGTTAGATGGCCTAAATGACAGAGGAGTTTCTACTGATAATTTACGTATTTCAAATCGTGCGCAAGTTATTTTACCTTATCATGTAAAACAAGATGAATATGAAGAGGAGCGCCGTGGAGACAATAAAATAGGCACAACTAAAAAAGGTATCGGACCTGCTTATGTAGATAAAGCACAACGTATCGGTATCCGTGTCGCAGATTTATTAAACAAAGAAACGTTTGAAACACGTTTGAAAGAAAATATTGAATATAAAGGTGCATATTTCAAAGGTATGTTTGGAAAAGATTGCCCATCATTCGATGAAATCTTTGAAGAATATTATGCTGCTGGTCAACGTTTAGCACCTTTCGTTACAGACACAGCTAAAGTATTAGATGATGCATTCGTTGCAGATGAAAAAGTATTATTTGAAGGTGCTCAAGGTGTAATGTTAGATATTGATCATGGTACATATCCATTCGTAACATCAAGTAACCCAGTTGCTGGTAACGTTACAGTTGGTGGAGGTGTAGGTCCTACATTTGTATCTAAAGTTATTGGTGTATGTAAAGCGTATACTTCTCGTGTGGGTGACGGGCCGTTCCCTACAGAATTGTTTGATGCTGATGGGGATCACATTCGTGAAGTTGGCCGTGAATATGGTACAACTACAGGACGTCCTCGTCGTGTAGGTTGGTTTGACTCAGTTGTATTACGTCATTCTCGTCGTGCAAGTGGTATCACTGACCTTTCAATTAACTCTATCGATGTGTTAACTGGTTTAGATACTGTGAAAATATGTACTGCTTATGAGTTAGATGGTAAAGAAATCACTGAATATCCAGCTAACTTAAATGAGTTACAACGTTGCAAACCAATTTTTGAAGAACTACCTGGTTGGACTGAAGATGTTACAAGTTGCCGTACTTTAGATGAACTACCAGACAACGCACGTAACTATTTGGAACGTATTTCTGAACTATGTAACGTACGTATTTCTATCTTCTCAGTCGGTCCTGACCGTAATCAAACAAACTTACTTCAACCTCTATGGGAAAAATAAGTTTTAGCTAATATAAAGAACCCTGTAAATGACGTCTAGTGGCGCATTTACAGGGTTTTATTATGTTATTAGCAATGTTTATAGCGAAAGTCTAAAATAGCTTGTGCGCCAATCTCATAACCTGGTTCAGTATGAGATTGAACGTTTTTAACTTTTTCGATATTTTGTTGGTAAGTTAGTCGATTGGCTAACATTTCTTCTACAGTGTTACTTAAGTGTTCGGCATTAATCACATTAGCATCTAATTGCTGTCCGATTTTTAAATTTTCAATTTGATGTGCTACGACTGGTTGATCTGCACTTTGAGGAAATGCAAGTAATGGTACATTTAACATAATGGCCTCGTTCGTACTATTCATACCAGCATGAGTTAAAAAGAGGTCGGCATGTTTTAGCACTTCGACCTGTGGTACATAGTCTTTAATAATGACGTTGTCTGGTATCATCTCAAAATCTTCAGCTTTATTCGTCTTGCCAATTGAAACGATAACTGTCGCATTAATATTATTGAGTGCAGAAAAACATTTGTTGAAAAAGGCTACATTTTGATTAAATATAGTTCCTAATGAAACGTAAATGATAGGACGGTCTTTGTTAATATTATCCATAAAACCTGTAGGCTGAGGTGGTAATATTGAAGGTCCGACAAAATTAAATTTGGTGTTATCGAATGCATCATATTCAAGTTGGAATCCTTTTGTTACGAATGAAATGTTAAAGTCGCCAGGGTTGTTCATGACTTCGTGGCGTGATGGTACTTTTACGTCGTATGTTTGCTCAACATGCTCTTTTAATGTATCAAATACGAGATTTGCGGATTCGAGTTCATCTTGGTCTAGTTTTGAAGCCATAAAGTCTGTGAAACTATCAAACATAGGTTTAGTTTTAGCAAATGATGTAATCGCTGAAACGGTTGGAATATTAAGTTTTTGAGCGATTAAATAGCCACAACCAAACATTGAATCATGGATTAAGTAATCATAGTGCTCGTCTTTAGTTTCTTCTAATATTTGAGGCATGATAACATCCGCAGTTTTTAATAAACCGTTAATAACGTGAAATAAATGCTTTAATCCAAAAGAAGTAAAGGCGGATACTATTTTATCAGTAGATATAGTGCGAATTTCTACACCAGTATCTTTAAATTTATCTACATATTGGTCGCCCATATAGTATACGACTTCTTCTCCTCGATCTACCAATGCTTTGCACAACGCGATATTGGGATTGATATGGCCTTCTGAACCGGTATTTATGAATAAAACTTTTGCCATTGATAATGCCTCCTATGATGTAATATTCAATAATTCTATCAAATATTATTGAAAACAAAAAATATTTTAATATTATTAATTTGTTTTTCAACGTTAAATTCGACCTTAATCCAAAAGGAACCTCTAACGTAAGTCAGTCAGAGGTTTGTCAGTGGGGAAGTCTACTCTACGATTAATGTGATAGTATTTCTATCATAAAATTACCTGGCGCTTTAACATAAAAAGTATATCCGTGAGGGGTTTGTTTTGGGGAAGGAGCTTTATGGCCATCAGCTTTAATACGGGCATGTATTTTATCTACATCTGACGTTGAAGGTTGAGGAAAACCGACATGGAAAGATTTAGGGTATGTTACGTTAGCACCTTGCATTAAAGTTAAAATAAAACCTTCAGGACTGATTAAAACTTCCGGATTGCCACCTTTCTCAGTTTTCATATCAAAATCAAAATACGTTAAAAAGAAATCACGTGTTGGGGCTATTTCTTCTACTGTTAAATTCAAATGTTTTAACTCCATAATAAATTTGCCTCCTATTATTTAATATATTGTCATTCTAAGCTAGCCTATTTTAATGGACAATCCGTAAATAGATGGATTATTTTGAAGGTTAAATAAAAATGATTCTGAAATGATTGATAAAATAATAATTAAAACAAAAGTATTATGTATTAATGAAGGTTTATCTTTTGGTATTTAACACAGTATTAATTGGGTGTTATATAAAGACAACGTAATATTAAAGAGTAATAACAACATTATTTAGTAGACTATATGATCACAATTACCACATAATAAAATTCAAGCCGTAACTAAACTATAGTATCACTACACGGCGAATGTAGGTGAGCAAAGTAATTTTAGCTTAGACAAAATTTCATTAATGCAACAAAGCAAATAATGTAGCAATCAATGGTGACCATATTTACTTTGATATACAAAGCGCTAAAAAATAATAGTATTTGCAAAACATAACGCAATAGAAGTAACATTCGCAGTAACAAAAGGAACTTTTTTCTGAAAGACTATTAAGTAAACATTACGTCAAAGGAAAAGTAGTAAAACTAAAAGAGGGAAGCATTCAAATTGACCATTCATTAAAATCTAAGAGCATTTGTTTTATCGTCAAAAACGGTGATACGATACAAAAACGTAATTAGGGGCACATATCGGTTCTAATTAATACGTGGGCTGGGCCAAGATGTTTCAGGCTAAAATATTGTCTGGATTATAAAAAGATACTGGGAAGTTTAACGGCCTTTTTTGAATAGATTAATGTGAAGCAGCATTAATTATTCTATTTGGTTAAAAAATAATAGGAAATTGTACTATGTAACCTCATTTAAGTTAATAAAAAATTTAAAGAAAAAATTTAAAAAAATAGCTTGTCATCACTAATGAGAGTTGCTATAATTATTTTTGTGCTTACGACAGGCTCCTTGGTCAAGCGGTTAAGACACCGCCCTTTCACGGCGGTAACACGGGTTCGAGTCCCGTAGGAGTCACCAATTTTTTGGTCTCGTAGTGTAGCGGTTAACACGCCTGCCTGTCACGCAGGAGATCGCGGGTTCGATTCCCGTCGAGACCGTATATGCCCATCCAATAGGATGGGCATTTTTTGTATTAAATTTTAAAGATGTGTGTTTCTTATGAAGTTATAGATAATAAAATGTATTGTAAATTTGCATTAAATAACAAAATAGTTTAGAAATGAAACGGGTAATGCTATTATTATATAATCTACAAATTTAATTTTTCGTTTGTATAAATAGAATTAGTACGTCATAAATGGTAAATTATATAATAGAGTAACGTGTAGACAGAGAACATAAGTACACAATTTAGAAATGAGGTTTATATATGGCTAGAAAAGTTGTTGTAGTCGATGATGAAAAACCAATTGCTGATATTCTAGAATTTAACTTAAAAAAAGAAGGTTATGAAGTATATTGCGCTTACGACGGTAACGATGCAGTAGACTTAATATATGATGAAGAACCAGATATCGTATTATTAGACATTATGTTACCAGGACGTGATGGTATGGAAGTATGTCGTGAAGTACGTAAAAAATTCGAAATGCCTATTATTATGTTAACGGCTAAAGACTCTGAAATTGATAAAGTTTTAGGTTTAGAGCTAGGTGCAGATGATTATGTTACGAAACCGTTTAGTACACGTGAATTAATTGCGCGTGTGAAAGCTAACTTACGTCGTCATTATTCACAACCAGCTCAAGAAGTTAATGATGAAACAAATGAAATTGTCATCAAGGATATTACCATTTATCCAGATGCTTATTCAATTAAAAAACGTGGCGAAGATATCGAGTTGACGCACCGTGAATTTGAATTATTTCATTATTTATCAAAACATATGGGTCAAGTAATGACACGTGAACATTTATTACAAACTGTTTGGGGCTATGACTATTTTGGTGACGTACGTACAGTAGACGTAACAATCCGTCGTTTACGTGAAAAAATTGAGGACGATCCATCACATCCAGAGTACATTGTGACACGTCGAGGCGTTGGATATTTCCTCCAACAACACGAATAGAGGCCTAATTAATGAAATGGCTGAAACACTTTCAATCTTTACACACGAAGCTTGTTATTGTCTATGTATTGTTAATCGTTATCGGTATGCAAATTATCGGTTTGTATTTTACCAATAGTCTAGAAAAAGAATTAACACAAACATTTAAAAATAATATTTCTCAATATGCGAAGCAAATAGAAATTAATATAGAAAAAGTTTACGATGATGATGATTCTGTCAATGCACAAAAAGAAGTTCAGAACTTATTAAACGAATACGCTAACCGGCAAGAAATTGGGGAAATTCGTTTCATTGATAAGGATCAAATCATCATGGCTACGTCTAAGCAGTCTACCCGTAGTCTTATAAATCAAAAAGTGAATGATAACTCGATTCAAAAAGCATTATCGCTTGGTGAAGCGAATAGCCACACTATGTTGAAAGACTATGGAAATGGAAAGCAACGTATGTGGGTCTATAATTTACCGGTTAAAACGTCTAAAGGCACTATCGGTGTCATTTACATAGAAGCAGACATTAATGACGTTTATAATCAATTAAATAATATCAACCAAATCTTTATTATAGGTACAGGGATATCCCTATTGATCACCGTTATCCTTGGTTTCTTTATCGCACGAACGATTACTAAGCCAATTACGGATATGCGTAACCAAACGGTAGAAATGTCTAAAGGTAACTATACACAACGTGTGAAAATATATGGTAATGACGAAATCGGTGAGTTAGCCTTAGCATTTAATAACTTGTCCAAACGAGTGCAAGAAGCACAGGCTAATACTGAAAGTGAAAAACGGAGGCTCGACTCAGTTATTACACATATGAGTGACGGTATCATAGCCACTGATAGACGTGGTCGTATACGTATCATCAATGACATGGCGTTAAAAATGATGGGTACCACGAAAGAAGACATTACAGGTTATTTTATGTTAAATATTTTAGGCTTGGAAGAAGACTTCTCGCTTGATGAAATTCAAGAAAGTAATGATAGTTTCTTATTAGATATTAATGAAGCGGAGGGTATTATTGCACGCGTGAGCTTTAGTACCATCGTACAAGAAACTGGTTTCGTAACTGGATATATCGCTGTGCTTCATGACGTAACAGAACAACAACAAGTTGAACGTGAACGTCGCGAATTCGTGGCAAATGTATCACATGAATTACGTACACCTTTAACTTCCATGAACAGTTATATCGAAGCATTAGAAGAAGGTGCATGGAAAGATGATGACTTAGCACCGCAATTTTTAAACGTAACACGAGAAGAAACAGAGCGTATGATTCGATTAGTTAATGATTTATTACAACTATCTAAAATGGACAATGAATCTGATCAAATTACGAAAGAAATTGTAGACTTCAACATGTTTATTAATAAAATTATTAATCGACATGAGATGGCAGCAAAAGATACATCATTTGTACGTGAAATTCCAAATGAAACAATCTTTACTGAAATCGATCCAGATAAGATGACACAAGTATTCGATAACGTTATTACAAACGCGATGAAATATTCTCGTGGTGATAAACGTGTCGAGTTCCACGTGAAACAAAACGCACTTTATAATCGAATGACGATTCGCATTAAGGATAATGGTATTGGTATACCTATTAATAAAGTAGATAAAATTTTCGACCGTTTCTATCGTGTAGATAAAGCACGTACACGTAAAATGGGAGGCACTGGTCTAGGGCTTGCCATATCAAAAGAAATCGTCGAAGCGCACAATGGTCGTATATGGGCTAACAGTGTTGAAGGGCAAGGTACGTCAATCTTTATTACACTTCCTTGTGAAGTAATCGAAGATGGTGATTGGGATGCGGAGTAAAGAGTTATTTAAAACGATTATCCTGTCCCTTCTTGTCCTTATGAGTGCAGTTCTAACATATATGACATGGAACTTTTCACCTGACCTAGCCAACGTTAATAGTCACGACAGCAAAGATAAACATACAAACACAATTGGTAAGCCTTTAAAAGGCGGTATGCCACAAACAGTTACACCATATCAAATTATTCATTCAAACGGAGATAAGACAGAAGGTATGGATGCAACGAAGCATAATGTTAAATCATTAGTCAAACCTTTAAAAGACCAACGTGTTACACATTCTGAACGTATGCTTAGTCAACATAATTTAATCATTCCTGATTTAAGTAATGACTTTGTGGTACTTGATTTTACGTATCAAATGCCTTTAGCCACATATTTAGGCCAAGTATTAAACGTTAATGCAAAAGTACCTAACCATTTTAATTTTAATCGATTACTTATCAATAAAGACCATAACGGTAAATTAAAATTATATGCCATCAGTAAAGATAGACATGAAGTTGTGCGTATGACAACCACAGCGAAAAGTTCCAAAATGGCACAAGCTTTAAAAGATAATAGTAAATCGATGTCGCCATATTCAGACATCATTACGAACAAAGATACTATTGATAAAGCAACACATATATTTGCGCCAGAAAAGCCTAGACATTTAAAAACCTATCGAACAATTTATAATCGAATTAGTGTAGACGCGATGAATTCAATCTTATTCAATGATTCTGTCGTCGTACGTAGTGCTAACAATGGCACGACAACATACAACAATAATACCGGTGTGGCTAACTATAATGACCAATCAGAAAAGTACCGTTATACTAACTTGTCTGAAGACGAAGACAAGACTAAAAACATGAAAGAAACCATACCAAGTACATTTAATTATATTAATGGCCATGGTGGTTTTACCGACGACTTTAGATTGTTTGGTACCGACAGCGATACAGGAGAATTAACATATCAATTATTCTTAAATGGGCGTCCTACTTTTAACACAGATAATTTAAATCAAATTAAAGTAGCTTGGGGTAAAAAAGGTATATTTGGTTATTCTAGAGCTCTACTAAAAACGAACGTTACGATTGATAGTGGTGGAGATAGTGATAATTCACTACCTGGTGCTGAAGAAGTACGTGCTTCCTTGGCCAATAATCCACAAATTGATTTTGAAAAGGTGACGAATATTGCACTGGGTTATACGATGAATGATAAACCGGACAATAAAGACATCGAAATCCAACGTAATAGCGAGTTTAAGCCACAATGGTATATTGAATATAACGGCAAATGGCATCCATACACTAAAGATGGGAGGCTAGAATAAATGAACTGGAAACGTGCTAAAACATTATTTATTTTCGTATTTATTCTAGTGAATATAAGCTTAATCATCATTTATATCGATAAAGTTAATAAATCCCACATTAATGAAAGTGATGGCGTCAATAAGGTAAACTTTAAACAAGAAGAGATTGAAATACCTAACAACCTTCAGCGTGTGAAGGGCGTTAAAATGCAACTCGTTACTGCACGTACAAAAGATTTTACAGACTATGCTAAAAATAAAAAAGACGTAGAAAGTGCTGCGAATGGTGATATTGCTAAATCTGATTTAGCTCACCATATTAGTGTGGGTAAGGATAGCTTCACTAATCTAAAAAACTTTATTAAAAATAACGTGTATAAAGGCGATAGTTACGCGATGAGTGATGTGACAGATAATAAAGTTATTCTAGAACAAACTTATAACGCCTTTCCTATTATGAATAATAATAAAGCACAGCTAACTTTTAATTTAAATAAAGACAAACAAGCGACGAAATATAAACAAACAGCGATGGAATCAATCAAACCTTCCAAAGGCGAGAATAACGAAAAGAAACAAGTCATCAGCGCAAGATCGGCCATCGAAGCTTTATACTACAACCGATATTTGAAACATAAAGACGAAGTGACCCAAGTAAGACTTGGATATTATACGGTCGTTAAAGAACCGAACGTTCAAGTGTTAGAAGGCAACTGGGAAATTAAAGTTAAGCATAAAGGTCAAAACAAAGTGAAAACATATTATGTTGAAGCGGTTAACAAAAGCCCTAAAATAATAGAAGAATAAAGATAAAAAAAGAGCGAAACATAGTAATTATGCTTCGCTCTTTTTATTTGGAAAGAAATTGCTACCTTATAAAAATAAAATGACCCAAATTTATTTTTAGCGAGTATATTAAATGGAGTCCTAATTTTTATAATTGGTAGCGCTTGCATAAAATATAAGAAGTGCTACAATGTGTTTATATTATTTTTTAACATCTTACTTAAACGTTTAAGGAGAATAACATGACTCAACGTAAACCTACGCTTCATGACGTCGCCAAACTTGCTGAAGTATCCATTGCTACGGTATCAAACGTGCTAAATGATAAAACTAACGAGTTAAGTGACAAAACAAAAGCAAAAGTGTTAATTGCCATCGAAAAGTTAAATTACGCACCCAATCAATTCGCACGCGGTTTGAAGACGGGTCAATCTAATATAGTGGCATTTATCGTACCTGATCAAAATCCTTTTTTCACAGAAGTATTAACTTCACTTAATGATGCTTGCCAACAACACAATTTACAAGTGGCAGTAGCTTCTTCAGAAGAAAATGAACAGCGTCAAAATGAATTGATTGATATTTTTTTAACACAAAATGTAAGCGCTATTATCGTCGCACCTGTAACTTCACAACTTGCTATTAAAGAAGAGTGGAAGAAAATTCCTATTTTAACACTTGATAGAGAAGTTGCAGATAGTAAATTGCCATGTATTAGTGTTAACAACGAAGAAGCTGCATATAAAGCTACGGAGAGATTGATAAGCCAAGGCGGTAAACGCATAGGCTTGCTATTAGCCAACCCAGAAATCGGTACTACGACACGAAGAAGACAAGGTTATGAATTAGCACTGAAAGATAACAATAGAGAGTTAGACGAGAACATAATTTATTATAGTAATTTAAGCCAAGGTACCGAGGCACAAGTGGAGAGTGGTTACCATTCAACATTAAAATTATTACAAGAAAATGTTCCAGCAATTCTAGCAACCAATCATTTATTACTACTAGGTGCATTGCAAGCTTGTAAAGAAATGAACAAAGTGATTAGAGAAGATGTGATTATCATTGGTTTCGATGATAGTTATTGGAACGAAATTTTCACGCCACGATTATCTGTTATTTCACAACCTGCAAAAGAAATCGGTAAAGTTGCAGGGCAAATGGTTTATGACTTAATTAAAGGTGAACACGTAAAGTCTTTAAAGTTAACTACAGAATTAATCATTCGAGATTCTTGTTCATTTCTATAATTGAAACATTCATATTGCGTGAGTGTTTTCAATTAAAACTTAAACGTTTAAGCAAGATTGATATAAGGGGGTAACGAATTGAACAATAATGTTAAAGAAAATACTTGGATGGGTATTCCTAAAATCATTTTCGTAGCATTAATTGCAATTTTCATATTTATGACAGGTGACGGTATTGAGCAAGCCTTTTTATCTAAAAATATAGTAGATATTGGCTTTTCACATTCACAAGCTTCGATGGTCTTTACAGTATACGGAATTATGGTTGTAGTGGGTTCATGGCTAGCAGCCGTACTATCGGATGTTTATGGTCCTAAAAAAGTTATGGTACTAGGTACGATGATTTGGTTAGTATTCCATGTATTATTCCTTATATTCGGAATGAGTATGGAAAATTATAGCATGATGCTAATTATGTACGGTATCCGAGGACTTGGCTATCCATTATTTTTATATGCTTTTTTAGTATGGGTTACTTACATTACAAACAAGACACGTTTAGCAACAGCTATCGGTTGGTTTTGGGCAATGTACTCAGTAGGTATGGGTGTTATTGGCACATATTTACCTAGCTTTACTATCCCACACATCGGTTTTATGGGTACACTCTGGATGTCACTTATTTGGATAATCATTGGTGGTATTATCGCCTTTATTACAGTGGGTAAACATGACGTTAGACCTAATGCACATAAGCCAACTAAAGAACGTTTTAGTAAAGTGTTGTCAGAAATAGGTGTCGTTTACAAAAATCCTAATATAATTAAAGTCTTTATTGTAAGAATCATTAATCAGATATCATTATTTGGTTTAGTCGTTATTTTCCCATCATTATTTACCGATGACATAGGTTTCACGACGCAACAATGGTTATGGGTATGGGGAACAATGCACATTACATGTATTGTCGGTGATGTGGCTTGGGGTATTATCGGTGACCGCATTGGATGGAAACGCCAAGTTATGACCTTTGGTTGTATTGGTTGCGGTATTACGACGCTATTATTCTATTATTTACCGGTATGGAGTGGTGACGTATTCTCAATAGCGGTGTTATGTGCTGTGTTATTCGGTATTACACAATCAGCATTCGTGCCAATTTTTGCTATTTTCACAGCATTAGAACCAGACCATATTGGCGCTACATTATCATCACATAACTTAGCAGCCGGTTTAAGTAATTTCATAGCACCAGCATTAGCTTCTTTATTCTTACCATTATTCGATGTTGTAGGTGTCGTATGGGTCTTCGCAATATGTTACTTTATCGGTGCAATCATTACGTACTTCATTAAAGTTTATCAACCAAGTATTGATAAAAAGCGCGGTGAACTTTCTCATGTTCATCACAATGAACGTACGCAGCAAATTAATAGTTAATTAAGATAAGAGGGATATAATGAAAAACGTCGTATTAGGGATAGATTTAGGTACGAGTTCAGTGAAAACAATTGCTGTTGACCAACAAGGGGAAGTCATTACTACAGTGAGTGAACCGTTAGAACTTATACAAAATTTCCCGGGACATAATGAACAAAATCCAGAGGCATGGTTTGAAGCTACTAAAAATGGAATCAAATCAATCATCCAAGAATCAGCGATGCAAGATAAACGTATAAAAGGCATCTCATTTTCAGGCCAAATGCATGGACTTGTACCACTAGATAAATCACGTAAAGTTATACGTAATGCGATATTATGGAATGACACACGTACAACAGAGCAATGCCAACAATTAGCGAAGCGCTATGGCGATACACTACTGAAAAATCCTATTTTAGAAGGATTTACTTTGCCAAAATTATTATGGATGAAACAGCAAGAGCCTGATAATTGGAGTGAACTGGATGTATTTATTTTGCCTAAAGATTACGTTAGATATCGTTTAACTGGTGAATTGCATATGGAATACAGTGATGCTGCAGGAACGTTATTATTAGATCCTAAGACGAACGAATGGGCAGAAGACATTGCAAACGACCTTGAACTAGGTGATATCTTTCCACCACTTGTAGCATCTCATTATCGCGTCGGCGTAATAACTGATGAATTATTGAACGAACTAGGCTTGGAAGAGGAAATAGCCGTCTTTGCTGGAGGCGCAGATAATGCATGTGGCGCACTCGGTGCAGGCGTCATCAACGAAGATCAAACACTATGTAGCATTGGGACATCAGGCGTAATCTTAGCACCAGAAAATAATGAAGGATTGAATTACGGTCATAACATTCATTATTTCAAACACGTTTTACCCAATACTGCATACGCAATGGGCGTGACGCTAAGTGCAGGTTATAGTTTAAATTGGTTCAAAGAAACAGTATTTCCAGAAACATCATTTGAAGATATGATCGAAGTGGCGTCACAAACGAATATCGGTGCGAACGGATTACTTTATGCACCCTATATACAAGGAGAACGTACACCACACGGCGATGCTACTATACGTGGTAGTTTTATCGGTTTAAGTGGTTCGACGACAGCCGGTCAAATGGCACGTGCAACGATAGAGGGTATTACTTACGCACTTTATGAAGCAATTGTCTTTATGCGCCAAGCAGGTAAATCAATCGATCATATTATTTCAATTGGCGGAGGGGCTAAAAGTGATTTTTGGCTACAACTGCAAGCAGACGTCTTCAATACTAAAGTAAGTAAATTAAACTACGAAGAAGGCCCTGGCATGGGCGCCGCAATGTTAGCAGCAGTAGGATTAGGTTGGTTCGAGTCTTTCGAAGATTGTGCTAAGCAATTTATAAGTACAAGTACGACTTATACCCCTAACGAAGAAAAACATCAACGTTACGCACAGTATTTCGAAATTTATCAACAAGCTTACGCACAAACAAAAGATTTATCACGACAACTTTTATCAATTGAACAAAGTTAAGGAGGAATTTATAATGGCACAACAAATACCACAAAAAATGAACATTTCATTACTTAATAAACCTTTCGATATGGAATTAAAAGAAGTAGACGTACCAGAAATCGGTCCACACGACGTCTTAGTCAAGGTTATGGCTGTAGGCGTTTGCGGTTCAGACGTCCACTATTACGAACATGGCAGAGTAGGTGAATTCGTTGTAGAAAAACCGCTTATCTTAGGTCATGAATGTGCAGGTATCGTTGCAGATGTAGGTTCGGCAGTAACTAAATTTAAAGTAGGCGACCGTGTAGCGATTGAACCAGGTGTAACATGCGGAGAATGTGAATACTGTAAAGCAGGGCAATATAATCTTTGTCCACATGTAGAGTTTTTAGCGACACCTCCAATTGATGGGGCGTTCAGTCAATATATTAGCCATCCAGAAGGCTTTTTATTCCATATTCCTGACTCAATGACTTATGAACAAGCCACACTAAACGAACCATTTTCAGTAGGCATTCAAGCATGTAAACGCGCCAATGTTCAGCCAGGTTCTACTGTAGTGATTATGGGCATGGGTCCAGTTGGTTTAATGGCTGTCGTTGCTGCTAAAGCCTTTGGTGCGACTAATATTATCGTGTCTGACTTAGAACAAATTCGTCTAGACGAAGCATTAAAACTCGGTGCGACACATACAATTGATATTAAAAAAGAAGACGTTAACGAACGCATTAAAGAAATCACAAACGGCGACGGTGTAAACTATGCCATTGAAACTGCAGGTAATCCGACAGCACTCAAAAGCGCTTTAAGTTCATTAAAAAATGGAGGCACACTCGCTATCGTTGGTTTACCACAACAAGAGACAAACGACCTAAACATTCCATTTATTGCTAACCATGAAATTAACATCGTAGGTATTTTCAGATATGCCAACACATATCAAATGGGTGTAGAAATGTTAAATTCAACTGCTGCAGATCTTGATTCAATGTTTACAGATGAATACAATTTGGAGGATGCACAACAGGCTATGGAACAAGCACGTACAAACAAAAGTGGTTCATTGAAAGTGATGGTTTATCCAAATGGTAAACCTGCAGAGTAAGATTTGTGCTTTAATAGAGGTAGAATTTAAAATTTTGCACATTTAGTGTCTGGAATTTTGATTCGGATATGAGTCGATTAAAATATTTGAAGAGTCTGGGGGAAATATTAGCTCCAGACTTCTTTTTATATTGGCAGTAGATGACGGAATTGAAAATGCGTTTGTATCAGGCTTTTTTCAACGCTAGTCATCCTTGCCGGAGCGGGGATAGAAAATCTTTTTATACAAATGAGATTTTTGTCCCGCTCCTTTTTATTTATGTGGATAAAATATTTAGCAGTTTTGAAGTAACAATAATTATAAAAGTATGGTCGTTGTATAGGCATAAAGTAACTTGTTATAGTATAATATAATAGTGTTTTTAATGAACGGCTTAATAACAATACTTATAACTAATTTATAGCATGAATTACATACGACAATCGTGGAATGTTAACAGTCGAAGCGGTTGCACGATATGTACGTTTAATAGGGAAGACTACAGGAACAGTGCAGTAAGATTGCACGTAGTGTAGAAATTAAAAATTGTAGTAGTTTAGAGCTTAGAAAGGGTGAAATCGCTTGATACGAATGAGTGTATTAGCGAGTGGTAGTACGGGAAATGCCACTTATGTGGAAAGTGATAAAGGCAGTTTACTCGTAGACGTAGGTCTTACCGGTAAAAAAATGGAAGAACTATTTGGACAAATAGACAAAAAAATAGAAAATTTAAACGGCATACTTCTTACACATGAACATATTGACCATATTAAAGGTCTAGGCGTATTAGCACGTAAATACAAATTACCAATTTATGCCAATGAAAAAACTTGGACAGCAATAGATAAAAAGGATAGTAAAATTCCTATGGATCAAAAATTTATTTTTAACCCATACGACACACAATCCATTGCAGGATTCGATGTAGAGTCATTTAATGTATCTCACGATGCCATTGACCCTCAATTTTACATTTTCCATAACAATTATAAGAAATTTACCATTTTAACTGACACAGGATATGTATCAGACCGTATGAAAGGTATGATTCAAGGCAGCGATGCATTTATGTTTGAAAGCAATCACGATGTGGATATGTTACGTATGTGCCGTTATCCTTGGAAAACCAAGCAACGAATTTTAGGCGATATGGGCCACGTGTCAAATGAAGATGCAGGACATGCCATGACAGACGTAATAACTGGCAATACGAAACGCATCTATTTATCACATTTATCACAAGATAATAATATGAAAGATTTAGCACGTATGAGCGTTGCACAGGTATTGAACGAACACGACATCGATACGGAACGTGAAGTTGTACTATGCGATACAGATAAGGCGGAAGCGACACCTATTTATACATTGTAGAAATATGATAGAAGGTTTAGCGGGTATATTTGAGTACATGATATCAATATAATATATGAGCTGGGACATGATGATATGTCTCAGCTTTTTCAATACCAAAATTTGAATTATAAACATGGTATAATATAACAAAAATAAAGCATTATATTATTTTAGAGATAGAACTGTTTTAGTATGAAATAGATAAGTTAGTCATAATTTTATGATACTAGGAAACAATTTTTCCAAAATGCTTTGTAATAGGATATTAAGGAATTGTAAATCATTGTGTATAACTATGTAAGACAACCACGAAGTTATCCACTGTTTTGTGCAAAGTTATCCAGTGTTGTGCACAATTCACAGAGAAATACCCACATTATACACAGGGTTATACACAAATACACAAGTTATCCCCGGAATAAGCATTACAAAATTGTAAAATGTGTAAAGTATGTTTATTCAATAATGGTATAATTAGAGGGAAATGTGTGAATAAGTGTATAACTTGTGGATAAGTCTAACAACTTGTGATTATTAAAGAGATTTGGAGGATAACATGAAAATAACAATACTGACCATAGGCAAACTTAAAGAAAAATATTGGAAACAAGCCATTGCAGAATACGAAAAACGCCTTGGCGCCTACACTAAAATAGAAATCATTGAAGTGGCCGACGAAAAAGCACCCGAAAACATGAGCGACAAAGAAATAGAACAAGTGAAAGCGAAAGAAGGCCAACGCTTACTAAGCAAAATCAAAGATCAAGCCACCGTCATCACACTAGAAATCAAAGGCAACATGCTGACATCAGAAGGTTTAGCTAAGGAGATAGAACGCCGTATGACCCAAGGCCAAAGCGACTTCGTATTTATTATCGGCGGCTCTCATGGACTGCACCAAGACGTCCTAAACAGAAGCAACTACAGCCTTTCATTTAGTAAGATGACCTTCCCCCACCAAATGATGCGCGTCGTGCTAATCGAACAAGTCTATAGAGCATTCAAGATAATGCGAGGAGAAGCGTATCATAAGTGATGGGGTTTTAGAAGAGTACGCTAAAAATAACAAAATTATTTATAATTGATAATGTCTTCGATATTTCTCATCAATATAAATAATTTAATTAGTAATTTTAAAATAGAGTATCCTTCACTATAAAATGAAGGTATTCTATTTTTATTGGAAGCAATCGTATATAGCCCATTTTTTAAATAGCATTAAAAGTAAGTTGGAACCCTTTATTTAGTAATGTTGTCACACTAGCATCATTTATAAAATCGTCATAAACTTCTTTTCGGAAAAGCAAATATTCGATACAATTATACGTGATAATGCTTGATATTACGATAAGTATAATTCGTTCAATTATATGTCTTAGAATGAATTTACTCAATATACAGAGCTATTGATATATAGCTCTAGATAATAAACAATTATAAGGATACGTTATGTTAAATTTATTTATACTTCTACTTGAACGTGTAGGCTTAATCATACTGATTGCCTATATTTTAATGAATATCAATCATTTTAAAACAATGATGAACGAGCGTGAAAAGCGACGTTCGCAATGGCAATTAATTATTATTTTTGGTTGCTTTTCTATGATTTCAAACTTTACAGGTATACAAATACATGGTGATGAAATCATTAATGGCACAGTTTATAACCACCTTGATCCTAATGCATCTTTAGCCAATACACGTGTTTTGACTATCGGTGTATCTGGGCTTATCGGTGGGCCGTTTGTAGCTATAGTAGTTGCTTTAATTTCAGGTATATATCGTGTTTACATTGGTGGTGCAGATGCATATATCTATTTAATTTCCTCTATTATAATAGCAATCGTTTCTGGTTACTTTGGTTATAAGGCCATGCGAGCTAACCGTTATCCTACCATTGTAAAAGGTGCTTTAATTGGAGGTACTACAGAAATTATTCAAATGCTGTGTATTCTCACTTTTTCTAATAACACTGATCATGCTTGGACATTAGTTAAACTCATAGCTATTCCAATGATCTCTATAAATTCTATCGGTACTGCCATATTCCTATCTATTATTTTATCTACTATTAAACAAGAGGAAAAAACACGAGCGATACAAACGCATGATGTATTACAACTCGCTAATCAAACTTTGCCATATTTCCGTTCTGGTTTGAATGAGCAATCAGCGAAAAAAGCTGCTGAGATTATCCTTGATTTAATGCGTGTATCTGCAGTTGCTATTACTAATCGTAAAGATATTTTGACCCATGTTGGTGTAGCAAGCGATCATCATGTTACACAAAAAGCCATTATTACTAATCTATCTAAACGTGCCATCCAATCTGGCACTTTAAAAGAAGCATATTCTAGTGAAGATATAGGTTGTAATCATCCAGGTTGCCCTTTAGAAGCAGCAATTGTAGTACCTTTACGGGTGAAAAATGATGTTGTAGGCACGTTGAAATTATATTTTACAAATAAATATGATGTAAACTTTGCAGACAAACAATTAGCAACGGGACTTGCAGAAATCTTTTCAAGCCAACTTGAATTAGGTCAAGTAGAAGCGCAAAGTGCATTAATACGTGATGCTGAGATTAAATCACTACAAGCACAAGTTAACCCGCATTTTTTCTTTAACGCAATTAATACTATTTCAGCGTTAGTACGAATTGATAGTGAAAAAGCACGTGAGTTACTCTTACAACTTAGTCAGTTCTTCCGCTCCAATCTACAAGGCGCTCGCAACAACACCATTTCTTTAGAAAAGGAATTGCAACAAGTTGAATCTTATCTATCTTTAGAACAAGCACGATACCCAGACCGATTTAATGTGTCTTTTGATATTGATGAAACTTGTTATGGTGCACTTGTACCACCATTTGCTATACAAATACTTGTTGAAAATGCCATCAAACATGCTTTTAAAAGTAGAAAATATAATAATAAAATTATTGTCAAAGCACACAAATCTCAAACTGGGCTAGCGATTTCTGTAACCGACAACGGCCACGGCATTCCTACTGAAAAACTTGGTAAAATTGGCAAAACCAGTGTTTATTCAGAATCTGGGAGTGGAAGCGCACTCGAAAACTTAAATCACAGGTTAGAAGGGCTGTTTGGTCATGATGCAAGTCTTCAAATTTTATCTAATCAACATGGTACAACTGTGAGTTCCACAATTCCATATCACAGTATAGAGGAGGAATAAATTTGAAATCAATTATTGTAGATGATGAACCCTTAGCACGGAATGAACTACATTATTTACTAACTCAAATTCGTCATTTTGAAAAAATTGATGAAGCTGAAAATGTTTCTGAAACGTTAGAATTGTTACTTTACGATGATTATGATGTTATTTTTCTTGATATTAATTTAATGGATGAAAGTGGTCTTGACCTTGCGAACAAAATAAAGAAAATGAAACACGCCCCATTTATCGTCTTTGCGACAGCACATGATACATTTGCTGTTAAAGCTTTTGAATTAGATGCCATTGATTATATTCTTAAGCCATTTGAGCAACAACGTATTGCCCAAGCTGTTCATAAAGTGGAACTTGCCATTGGTCAAACTAGCGAACAACATAATGACAGTGGTTTAACACCTTCAATAAGTAATGAAAATAGTCAAGAAGATACAAGATCAAGTAAAGTTTTACCTATAGAGGTAGATGAACGTATTCATATTATTAATTTAAATGATATTATTGCAATTTCGGTTAATAATGGCACTACAACTATAAATACGACCCATGGAGATTTTGAAACGTCAGAACCTTTGAGCCATTACGAGAAGAAAATTGAAACGCAAAAATTCATGCGCATTCATCGATCTACGCTAGTTAATAAAGCACATATACAAACGATTGAGCATTGGTTCAATTACACATATCAACTTACAATGACAAACCAATTAAAATTTCAAGTTAGCCGTTCGTATATGAAGCCCTTTAAACAAATGATGGGGTTATCTTGATAGTCACATTTCAATTAATGCATTTCAGCTCCAACGAGTCGTAAGTCACATTAAAATCCCAATATAGTAATCGCTTTCATTTTATAATTGACTCAAGATTAATTTGGGAGGCAATTTTAAATGGAAGTAGAAAATAAACAACATAAAACAGAAAGTAATAGTTCTAAAACATATAACTTTTTCCATCAAGCTCTTGTTATAGCTATCGTTATGCTTATTTCAAATATTATCGAAAGCTTTATGCCGGTACCAATGCCAGCTTCGGTAATTGGACTCGTCTTATTATTCATCGCTTTATGTACTGGTATTGTTAAACTTGGTGAAGTTGAAAGTGTCGGTACAACATTAACTAATAATATTGGTTTCTTATTTGTACCTGCAGGTGTCTCAGTCATTAATTCGCTAGGGGTGTTAAGCACTAGCCCAATCCTAATTATATTATTAATTATCATTTCAACGTTGCTCTTGTTGTTATGTACAGGATTTTTGTCTCAGATGATTATTACAAAATCCTTTATTCCGAAAAAAGCAAAACATAAAAAATTGGTGGAGGATAAATTATGATTGAACATTTAGCGATCAACACACCTTATTTTGGTATTCTTCTATCTCTAATACCTTTTATCATTGCAACTTATTTATTTAAAAAAACAAATGGCTTTTTCTTATTCACACCATTATTCTTTAGTATGGTGGTCGGCATCATTTTTTTAAAATTAACAGGTATTGACTACGCAAATTATAAAATTGGTGGAGATATCATCAATTTCTTCTTAGAACCAGCAACAATATGTTTCGCTATACCTTTATATAAACGTCGTGATGTCTTAAAAAAATATTGGAAACAAGTAATAGGTGGTATCACTTTAGGTACAACTGCTGCGCTTGCTTGTATTTATCTTATCGCAAAAGCATTCCAATTTTCTGATGGCGTTGTAGCCTCTATGTTACCTCAAGGTGCAACAACTGCCATTGCTTTACCCGTATCAGCAGATATAGGTGGCATCAAAGAGTTAACATCACTAGCAGTTATTTTAAATGGTGTTATTATATATGCTTTAGGCTCTAAATTAATTAAATTATTTAATATAACAAACCCTATTGCACGTGGCTTAGCACTTGGAACGAGTGGCCATTCATTAGGTGTTTCATCTGCACAGGAATTTGGTGAAACTGAAGCTTCCATGGCATCTATTTCACTAGTCATTGTTGGTGTTATTGTTGTAATCGTTGCTCCAATATTAGCTAACCTTTTATTATAAATTGATAAAAATACTTTACGCATTTTTATAGAAGAATAATTTGAAAAAATTTCTTATGAAGAAGTATTGATTCAATCGATAGTTAACTTTGTTAGTAATATGCCTCACAGATTTATATTTTAGCGCTGACTGGGAGTATAAAGGGAAGTTAATCAATGAAATTTCTAACTTAACTATTATTTATCTTGTGCTATATCCATTAAGCTTCCTATCTACTACTTTATATTTTATTTCAATTCAATAAGTTATAAGCATTTTCAAACTCAATACTTTGAAAATGCTTATTTGTATATACTATAAAAATTTGAGATTCTAGTTAAAGTTCTAAAGAGCAATTTAATTATAGAAAAAAATGATTAATTACACTAAAAATTAATTGATAAAAGTTGTCTATAATTAAAATATATTTTCAAAAGCCGCATCATAATACGATAATTAAAGCCCTATAATAAATAAAACTAAATATAAATTGGTCATCATTGAAATTATGGTAGCCAGTGTTGTTCTTTATAAAATTATTTTAGTTATAATATTTTGTCAAAGTAAATATAATAAAAGACATTTACTTTTAAATTTAAAGAAAAATTTCCTGATTTTAAAGTAACTACATATGAAGCGGGAATAAGAAATGTCTTTTAAAGTTAAAATCATTTTCTCAAAACCTCATATTCACCCCTGAGTCATATGGATTGACGTTGGGACTTGCCAAGTCTATTATGAGCCATGAAGAATATTAATAAAGGTATTCTATCAGGTTTGTAACGGAGGAATTAATTGATGTTAAATGCTAAAGCAAGAGCTGTAAATAGTCCGGATTCTAATTTTTATGCTACAGAGATTACAAGAAGAGATCTTGATAAACATGATATTTTGATAGAAATTAAATATGCAGGCATATGCCATTCAGATATTCATACTGCACATGAAGAATGGGGCCCAGTTAACTATCCATTGGTACCTGGTCATGAAATTGCCGGTATTGTTAAAGAAGTCGGTTCTGATGTTAGTAAATATCAAGTAGATGACCGTGTCGGTGTTGGCTGCATGGTAGACTCTTGTGGTGAATGTGAACACTGCCAAAACGGTGAAGAACAGTACTGCTCAAAAGGGATGGTTGGCACATATGCAAGTACGGATAGATATGGCGAACCAACTCAAGGTGGTTACTCAACTCATATAGTCGTACATGAAGATTTTGTACTAAGTATTCCTGATAATATTAGTTTAGATGCTGCTGCACCTTTACTATGTGCTGGTATTACGACTTATTCACCTTTAAATAACTGGAAAGCATACGAAGGTAAAAATGTGGCTGTTATCGGTATGGGTGGACTTGGGCACATGGCTGTTCAAATAGCGCATGCTATGGGAGCTGAAGTAACCGTATTATCAAGAACGTTAAATAAAAAAGAAGACGGCTTAAAATTGGGCGCTTCTAATTATTATGCAACAAGTGATGAATCAACATTTGAACAGCTTGCAAACTCATTTGATTTAATTATTAATACAGTAAGTGCTAATTTAAAAATAGACGATTACCTTAAATTATTAAAATTAGATGGTACAATTGTTAATGTTGGTGCACCAGCAGAACCTGTATCATTACAAGTTGCAAATTTAATAGGTCATCGTAGATCATTTGCAGGTTCAGCAATTGGTGGTATAAGAGAAACTCAAGAAATGTTAGATTTCTGTTCAAAACACAATATTAAACCACAAATCGAATTAATTTCAGCTGATCAAATTGATGAAGCATATGAGAGAGTGTTATCTTCAGATGTTAAATATCGTTTCGTTATTGATACAAGTACAATGTAATAAAGAAGGAAGCGGGAAAGAAATCTTATTTGTATAAGAAGATTTTGTAGTCCGTCCCGGCAAGGATGACTGAATTGAAAGAAGATTGATGCATGCGCACTTTCAATTCAGTCATCTACTGCTAATATAAAAAAGAGTCTAGTGATAATATTATATCCCAGACTTATTTTGAGAATGGGTGTTTATGTTCTAACCTCTTTTTCTTTAATAATTAGAAAACTAGAAATCCCCTGTTAACTATAAAGTTAATAGGGGATTTTTGTGTGATAAATTTTAAAATTGTAGCGGATAATGTCTAATTTTTACCCGTGCATTAAGATGTTACACTGTCGTCCATTTGGGCTTCAAAATCATCGAGTAATGCGCGAGCATCGTCTGTCGTATTTGTGCTCATCAATTGATGTCGCAGTTGGCTAGCACCTCTAATGTCACGCACGTAGATTTTAAAGAATCTGCGTAAAGGCTTGAATAATCGAGTTTCATCTTTAGCATATTTGTCGAACAAAGCTAGATGTAATCTCAATAAATCTAATAGTTCTTTGCTAGAATGTTCACGTGGTTCTTTTTCGAAAGCGAAGGGATTATTAAAAATACCTCTACCAATCATTACACCATCAATGCCATATTTTTCTGCAAGTTCAAGACCTGTTTGTCTGTCTGGTATATCTCCGTTAATAGTTAATAATGTATCTGGCGCGATTTCGTCGCGTAAATTTTTGACTGCTTCGATTAATTCCCAGTGTGCATCTACTTTACTCATCTCTTTACGTGTACGAAGATGAATAGATAAGTTGGCAATGTCTTGTTCGAAGACGTGTTTTAACCAGTCTTTCCACTCGTCTATTTCATAATAACCGAGGCGAGTTTTAACGCTTACCGGTAGACCGCCTGCTTTAGTTGCTTGAATAATTTCGGCCGCGGTTTCAGGTCGCAAAATCAAGCCAGAACCTTTACCTTTGCTTGCAACATTAGCTACAGGACAGCCCATATTCAAATCAATACCTTTAAAGCCCATATCTGCCAAACCGATACTCATTTCTCGGAAATGATCTGGTTTATCGCCCCATATATGAGCGACCATGGGCTGTTCATCTTCACTAAATGTTAAGCGTCCGCGAACACTGTGTATACCTTCAGGGTGACAAAAGCTCTCAGTGTTAGTAAATTCAGTAAAAAACACATCAGGTCTAGCGGCTTCACTGACTACATGACGAAAGACAATATCCGTAACGTCTTCCATAGGTGCTAAAATAAAAAATGGGCGTGGTAATTCACTCCAAAAATTTTCTTTCATAATATATTTAAACCTTCTTATTTATTAGTATAATCGAATTTTTATCCATGATGATATTACCACAAATTGACAACTTATACAAAAGGAATTTGACCACTTACTACCTTGGTATAGGGATGTCTTCCAGTAGTCTAAAATCCATATATAGGCATGACGGTTCTCACAATTTAGACCGAAACAAGCGATCCCCTTTAAGTAATTACAGTGACTAAAAATTTATAGGTAATTGTAGTAGCACAGATAGATAATACTGTGATTGACAAATTATAATGACTATAGAATGCAGACCTATAATTAAGAAGGCACTATGTAACTGCAAACGGATGTCTTCATATTTCTATCCATGTTAAATATGTTAAAAGCATATTTTTACTATAAAGTTTCAGCTCTCTGATAAGTTGTATAATTAGTCGAATATAATAGATAAATACTTCATGTACAATTTGTGGATATAATGGTTGCTAATAGTACTCTGCGTAAGTAACTTTGAAATACCGAATAAAGACAAAATGAATTCTGTCTATCATATCGGTTGATTAGTATCGGACAGAGTAGGTCTTAATTTTTTGAATTATGACTAGCGTATTATGATGAACTGATTCAGTCTTTAAAGCCTTTAAACTAATAAATGCTATTGTTTCGTAGAGTAGGCACGCTCAAGTTATTACTAAGCGTAGACATGGATTATCATATGTTACTTCAATGGCACACATCTTTTACACAGTTTGTAACGTAAATTAACTAAGTAAAAGTATTTCTAGTATATATAACAAGGCTATCTAAATATTTAGATAGCCTTGTTGTTCTATAAATTTTAAAATATTCCTCTATCTTGCCATAGTAAAATAGATGCGTTAAATTACGATACATTTGTATCTTTAACGGCATAAATTCAACAGATATCAGCAGAGGTTGGATTATCCATAATTAGCATTATTAAATTTATAAAATACCGATGAATTTCATCCAAACTGAGCCTAAACCAATCCATATAATGAAATAGACAATGCCAAGGATGAAATTCATTGTCCACCAACGTTTTTGGGTGATATAGCCTGCTGAATATAATATTGGAGCTGGGCCACTACTGTAATGTGTTGTTGAAGCTAGCAAGTTACCAAAGAAACCTAACATTAGTGCGCTATATAATGGTGGTGCGCCTGCAGCAACTGCTACGCCTAATAGAGCGGCATACATTGCACTGACATGTGCTGTTGCACTCGCAAATAAATAGTGTGAATAAAAATAAAATACTAGCAAAATAATAAGAACAATTGGCCAACTGAAGTTGCCTAAACTTGTTGCTATAAGTTTGCTCAACCAAGGAATAAATCCTAATTTATTTAATCTATCTGCCATTAGTACAAGTACGGAGAACCATATTAATGTATTCCATGCACCTGTCTCGTTCAAAATATCTTTCCATTCTAATACACCGGTTAACAATAATAACGATAATGCTATAAACGCTGTTAAGGTAGCATCAATGTGGATAAGGCTACCTAGTATCCATAAAGCTAATGAGATAATAAAAATAATAATCATGAATTTTTCTGAAGTTGAAATACTTCCCATTTTAGATAATTCATTATTAGCCCAATTTTTAGCATTAGGTGTTTCTTTAACACTTGGAGGATAAATTTTATAAATGATGTACGGTACGACAATCAGAGAAATTAATCCGGGTACTAAGGCTGCTAAAAACCAATTCATCCACGTTATATTTACATGAGCAGTGCTTTCCGCAAGGTTTTGTGCCAATGGGTTACCTGCCATTGCTGTTAAAAACATTGCAGCAGTAATTAAATTACCTTGAAATTCAGTAAATATAAGAAAAGCACCCATTTTACGTTCTGTGCCTTGTTTTGGATCAGAATCAAATGATTCTGATAAAGATTTGATAATTGGGAACATGATGCCACCTGCACGTGCGGTATTACTAGGGGTAGCAGGTGCAAGTATAAGATCAACACCAACAAGTGAATAGGCCAAGCCTAAAGTTTTTTTACCAAAGAGCTTTACAAATTGCAGTGCAATTCGGCGACCTAAAACCGTTTTGACGAAACCTCTAGAAATAAAAAAGGCTATTGCAATAAGCCAAATACTGTTATTACCAAATCCTGCTACTGCAGTTTTTATGTCAGTTACACCTGTTAGCACCATGGCTGTGAAACCGAGTATAGATACTGCGCCAATTGGCATAGGTTGCGTAATACAAGCAATAATAGTTGTTACAAATATAGCAAACATATACCAAGCTTGTGGACTTAATGCATCTGGCTTAATGGGGGTAAGTGCACAAATGAGTATACCGATAATTAGGGGTAGTATAAATTTACGGTATTTTATTGAATTTTGCATTACAAACTTTCCTTCTTTCTACGAAATATTACATAATTATAATAAACAATCTACGCTTATTACCATAATAAGTAAACATGAAATGGGGAAAAGGTTTAATACAATTTACTATTATTAAAAAATTTTCTACTTCTTTTACTTTAAAATAGGATTGCTATAAGAGAATTAAAGAAACAAACAGATTTAAAAACAATGCCCACAGAGTACTTATATTATCAAAAATTGCACGAGCTATTATTATAGAGAACGATTAAAGATATAAGGATAGTTATTAATAGTATTAAATAATGCCAAACCATTTCATCTATAAATATTGAGACTATTGACTTGTCATTTTCTAAGAAATCAAGCTAAGTTTTTATATTATAGAGGAAATAGCATGTTTAATTATAATAGTTTTAAATAAAAGGAACTTAAATATAGGATTAACAAGCATATCACTTAACTGATCTACACAGTAATTAAAGAGATATGCTTGTTCATTGTGGTTAGGTACTCGCGTCCATAAGCGTTATACTTAAATTTAAGCTGTTTGTTGTGGTGTGTTTTTAACTTTGTACACGATGAAGCCGATAATAAATCCTAATAGTGCTGGTGTTACCCAACCCATACCTATTGTAAAGAAGGGTAGGTATTTTTCGCTGAATGTGATTATGCTATGGGCGAATTGTGTGTTGGCAATAATTGCTGGGCTAGCTTTAATGGCGTCAGCAAATGATGCGACCATCGTGAAATAAGTTGTAAATTGATAGACGATTTTTGAATGGTTAAATAATGAACTAAATAGTGTGAGTAAAATAATGGTAATGGCTAACGGATACAAGAACATCAATACTGGTGTTGAGTAAGCGATAATTTTTGTTAAACCGATATTAGCAAAAACGCAAGAAATGATACTAACGACTGTCGCAAACATTAAATAATTTTGTTTTGGAAATAGCTCTGAAAATGTTTCTGAAAATGCTGTGATTAAACCTATCGCTGTTTTTAAACAGGCAACAATAATAATTAGTGACAGTAAAATTATGCCGTAATCGCCTAAGTAATATTGTGCAATTTGTGCTAGTGCGATACCACCATTTTCACTTATCTTGAAATGGCCTAAACTCATCGTACCCATAAATGCTAATAAGCTGTATATAACACCCATTAAAATGATGCTGATTGTACCGGATTTAAGCGTTTCTTTTGCTATGTGACTTGGATTAGTAACGCCCAGTTTTTTAATCGTTGTTACGACGATAATACCAAAAGCAAGTGCTGCTAAAGCATCTAACGTATTATAACCGTCTATAAATCCTTTTAATAAAGCACTATTTTCGTAATTTGGACTGATTTTAGCATTGGAAATGTTTCCTATTGGATTAATAAATGCTAATACAATAAGTAAGCCTAACAATATTAAAAATACCGGATTTAAAAATTTACCAATGTATTCTAAAATTTTTGATGGCTTTTTAGAGAAAAACCATGCGACAAAAAAGAATAGTATGCTAAAAATTGATAAATACAATGGAACAGATGATTTTGAAATAAACGGTGAAAAAGCTATTTCAAATGATGTTGTCGCTAGCCTTGGCAATGCGTAAAAAGGTCCAATGACAAGATAAAGTAATATTGTGAAAATGTAAGCGTATTTAATGTTAACTCTTGAAACAATTTCGAATATGCCCGTTGTTTTGGACATCCCAATTGCGATAATACCTAAGAAAGGTAAACCAATGGCTGTAATCAAGAAACCTAAGTCTGCTTGAACAATATTTGAACCGGCTGATTGGCCTAAATGTATGGGAAATATAAGATTGCCAGCTCCGAAAAATAAGCCGAATAGTAATGATCCTATAAATATATTTTCTTTAATACTAAGTTTATTTTTCATGATGATTTGTTCTTTCTCCTAATGTATTTTCTTTCGGTTTTTTAAGCTTTATATGAGACTACGGTGTAGAACAGGTGTAAAAAAATACAATTAATGCACTAAGTTAAAGTGTCTCAGTAAATGAGATTTGTTTCATACCACAATGCATTTGAGTCCTTCATAAAAGTAATATGTATCTTATTATCGTTTACACACTCATTAGAGCATTATAACAATGTTGAAAGATTCCGAAAAGAAGAGATTGAAATGGTGTGTTATATAAAATAAAGACGTATTTAGTGCTAACTTTGTCATATCAATAAAGCATGCAAAGAGCATATTATTTTGAACTCAAAAAATACACCCGTAAATGTATAAAAGCTTCATAGTTATAACAATAAAATGGCTAGGAGTGAATATCCGCTAGCCATTAATCATGTTCATCTGAATTTCCGTATTATATTAAACTATTTCTCTCTAAATATCTATGACTTGAGCATTTTAGATAATGAAACAATTCAAAAACTTATACTTAATGAAAATGTTAAAATTAAAAATATTATGTACACATATAAATCAACGCCTCTGTTAGTAACAGAAGAAGATTTTTTAACCGCAAACAAAGACTTTATTAAAGTAATATAGTAAAATGATTTAAATAAAATAACTGAGATAATATAATTGATACTATTATTATATGGTAATATTAATAATATGAGTTATGTAATTAAAAATTGTTATGTAATATAATAAAGTAAATAAAGCGACAAACCCTTTAAAAAATGGAGAGAGAATATTGAACAAATTATCTATTATTATAACTTTATATAATAAAGAAGATCATATTTTAGACTGTATCGAAAGTTTAAAAAAACAAAGAAATCAAAACTTTGATCTCATTATTGTTAACGATGGTTCCACTGACGCATCAGCCAATGTAGTTAAAGATGCTTTCAAAAACGAAACTAAAGATGTTAAATATATTAATTTAGAAACAAATCATGGTCACGCATATGCTAGAAACAAAGCGCTTGATGAAGTGGAAACACAATATGTCATGTTCTTGGATGCAGATGACCAATTAGCAAGTTATGCTGTTGAATATTATTTATCTAAGGTCAATGGGTTAGATGGACTAGTTGCCCCTATTCATAAATTTAGTCTCAACGATAGACCGCAATATATTGATAAAGACCAAATTAGAGTAAGATACTTAACTCGAAAATCAAACCCTAACTCATTTTTAAGAAAAAATACCGTATGTAATATTTTATTTAAAACGGCTATTATACAAGGCCACAATATACGATTTAATGAGGACTTGAAAATATATACCGATGCATCATTTGTAGTGGAATATATTAAATATGCTGAAAAATTTGTCAGATTATTAAATTTTCCATTTTACTATAGAGGAGAAGTATATGATCCATTTGAAGGTAATGCACTAAGTAATCAAGATTTTATTTTTACTTTTGAAGATTATGTTAATAGTTTCTTTGACGCGATTGAAAAAACAGATGACAAAAAAGTGAAAACCTTCTTAACCGACAAAATGAAAGATAAAATAAAAGATGGTTTTGATCCATCACTAAGAGACATTGAAACAAGATATAATATCCTTAAAAAACCTTTAGTAGCAGTCGTTAAATATTTGAAATGGGATTTACTCAAAGATTCAAAATTACTTTACGACTTAGAAATATTATTCTTATATATGAATTCGACTGAAAACGCAAAATTTGTTAACAACATTAGACATGTAAGTAGACATGTAAAAAATATTGTGAAAAAGAATAAAATGAAAAATCGTTCTAAATATTTATTGTTTGATAAGGAAGAGAACGTAAGCGCAGATACGATTGTTTTTGAATCTTTTGGTGGTAAAAATTATAGTGATAGCCCTAAATATATTTACGAATATATGCAAAATCATTTTCCTCAATTAAACTACATTTGGGTATTTAATGAGCCTAAAGAGCATTTGATTATGGGTAATGCGAAAAAAGTAAAAAAAGGATCTGAAGCTTATTATGAAGCATATTCTAAAGCGAAATTCTGGGTTACAAATGCAAGGTTACCTCGCTATTTAAATAAGAAGGACAATCAAGAATATATTCAAACTTGGCACGGTACACCATTAAAACGATTAGGTAATGACATGAAAGTTGTTAGAATGCCAGGTACGACAACGGCCAATTACAAGAAGAACTTTTATGATGAAACAACAAGATGGGATCATCTTGTATCACCTAATAGATACTCAACTGATATCTTTAAATCTGCATTTTGGATGAATAAAGAAAGGGTATGGGAAATTGGTTACCCAAGAAATGATATATTAGTTAATAGAAACAATGACAAAGATTTTAAAAATCGCTTAAGAAAAGATTTAAATATCCCTAAAGGTAAGAAAATCATTATGTATGCTCCTACATGGAGAGACGATGAATTTATCAAAAAAGGGAAATATTTATTTGATTTAAAAATCAACTTAGAAAATTTACAAAAAGAATTAGGCGATGATTACGTCATCTTACTTAGAATGCACTATCTGATTTCTAATGCCTTGGACTTAAAAGGTTATGAAGATTTCGCTGTTGACGTGTCTAACTATAACGACATTTCTGAATTATATTTAATTACAGATGCGCTTGTTACAGACTATTCTTCTGTAATGTTCGACTTCGGCATTCTAAAAAGACCTCAATTCTTCTTTGCTTATGACATTGAAAAATATGATAAAGGCTTAAGAGGATTTTATATGGACTATATGAATGATTTACCGGGCGAGATTTTCACAGATGAGTTTAAATTAGCTAAAGAACTCAAAAATATAGATAAACACAAAGAAAAGTATAAAGATAAAATCGAGCAATTTTACGAGAAATTCTGTTCTTTAGAAACTGGTGAGGCTTCTAAATATATTGGAAATTACATTTATGATCATTCCAAATAAGTCATTAAGGTACGTGTTAGGCAGAGGGCAGACCAAACTGTATAAACAGTTTGGTTTGTTTTTTTATAAGACGAACAATATTTATATAGAAAATGAAATTAATATTTTACTCATCAAAAATCAATTTTTTATTTGGTTAGTATTATCATAAAATAAAGAAGTCGTTTTAACGTTTAGATAAATAACAACGTTAAAACGACTTTTTTGATAAGTTGTAAAATCGCTTATCTTATTTTATTAGCATTTGCGTTTATTCTCTTATTTAATAATACAAAGAATAAAATGAATGCTATTGTAATTAAAATGTGACCTAACCCTGCAATGCCAGCAATTGCTGGGCTAACACTAAAGTCTTTCATAGTAGCAATACCGTTGATGAATTGCATAGCAACAGTTACTAATAATCCTAAGTGAAAAATGTAGAAGAAATAATTAAACAGTTTCATATTTTTAGTTAATTTAAGTTGGTGCTCAATAATCATAAATATTAAAAACATAATCGTACCTAAAACTAAAAAGTGCGTATGCGTGACATTTAATTGTGAGTAACCATTGAAATTTTCACCTTTTGACATCTCGCGATAAAATAAGCCACTCAACATCCCCAATAAAGTGTATAACGCTGAACTATACATTAGCCTTTTCATATTTTTAAACCTCCAAATTTATTGTTAATTATAATATAAACTGCAATTGTGAACTCATTATGAACGAGGAATAAAATATTAAAGTTTAGTTAAAGATGGTCGTTTAACTAGAATGTTAGAGTAGGTTAGAAAATTGCAAACGTAGTTATCAGAAATAGTATTATAGACATCTCTAATTTAGCATATATATATTTATCTTTTTCCTTTGTATCTAAATCTTCAAGTTGTTTTACAAATATTTTCCATACCATAGCTATATTTTTTATTTATATAGTTATCATAGCAAGGTTTATTCAAGTCAGTTTTCTGCGTCTTGTTAATGTATCTAATGCATTTAAAAATTCACTCAACTTAATTATTAATATGTTAAGACGTTCAACTCTTTTTATAATAAATATTTAATTGTTTGATTATTTTATAATATTATATATTATTATTGTATGAAGAGAACTTTGCAACAGAACAGATTTGAATAGACGATGAATTATTCTTGTAAATGACAGCGCTTTCTTTAAGTTGTACTATACTCTCTTAAATTATTAGATATCCAAAACCGAAAAGTAAAAGTATGTTATTAAGGACAGTATAACTTTAAGGCAAAAATGCGAAATTTATATATTTTTTAATTAAATAAGGAGGCATCTAAATGACAAAAAAAATACTAAAGCAAAAATATATATTAGGATTAGATATTGGTATTACTTCTGTCGGTTATGGGCTTATAAATAATGATACGAGAGAGGTAATTGATGCAGGTGTGAGGCTTTTTCCAGAAGCTAACGTTGAAAATAATGAAGGACGCCGTTCTAAACGTGGTGCGCGTCGATTAAAAAGAAGGCGTATTCATCGTTTGGAGCGAGTGAAAAATTTGCTCGTACATTATAATTTAATAGATAAAAATCAAACTCCAAAAAGTACTAATCCTTATGAAATTAGAGTGAGGGGTTTGGATGAAGCATTATCGAAAGAAGAATTTGCCATTGCTTTATTACATATCGCGAAACGTCGGGGAATACATAATGTAGCGATATCGATAGATGAACAAGAGGTTAATAATACTTTATCGACTAAAGATCAGTTAAAAAAGAATGCAAAAGACTTAGAAGATAAGTATATTTGTGAATTGCAATTAGAACGTTTAATCGATCAAAAAAAGGTGCGTGGGGAAAGTAATCGCTTTAAAACCGAAGATTTCGTAAGAGAGGCGAAACAACTTTGCCAAACACAAAAACAATTTCACAACATTGATAATCACTTTATCGAACAATACATTAAATTAGTAGCAACAAGAAGGGCTTATTATGAAGGACCAGGTAAAAGTAGCCCTTACGGTTGGGAAGGAGATTTAAAAAAATGGTATGAAATGTTAATGGGCAGATGTACTTATTTTCCAGAAGAATTAAGAAGCGTTAAGCATGCTTATTCCGCTGATTTATTTAATGCATTAAATGATTTGAATAATTTAGTGATTAGTCGAGACGAAAATCCAAAATTAGCATACCATGAAAAATACCATATTATTGAGAATGTGTTTAAACAAAAGAAAACACCTACTTTAAAACAAATTGCCAAAGAAATTGGTGTAAATGAAGGAGATATTAAGGGATATAGAATAAACAAATCCGGGAAACCGCAATTTACAAGCTTCAAATTATATCATGATTTGAACAATATTTTTGAACAATCATCTTACTTAAATGATGAGTCGTTGATGGATGAAATCGCCCAAATTTTAACGATTTATCAAGATGAGGAAAGTATTAAAGAAGCACTAAATCAGTTACCAGAAATGCTTTATGAGACTGAAAAAGATAAAATTTCACACCTTACTGGTTATACTGGTACACACCGAACACCGATTATCATTAAAATGTATCCACCTATTGATAGATGAACTGTGGGAATCATCCGACAATCAAATGCAATTATTTACAAAATTGAATTTAAAACCAAGGAAGGTTGATTTAGGAGAGGCAAATCGTATTCCAACAAGTATGGTAGATGAATTTGTGTTATCTCCGGTAGTTAAACGTTCTTTTATTCAATCTATAAAAGTAATAAATGCAATCATTGAACAGTACGGCTTACCTGAAGATATTATTGTTGAGTTAGCTAGAGAGAAAAATAGTGAGGAAAAGAAACGGATTATTAAAAAACTACAAAAACAAAATGAGGCTACACGTAAAAAGGTAGAGAAAGTATTAAAAGAAAGCGGCAATGAAAATGCCAAAAATATGATAGAGAAAATTAAACTGCATGATAGTCAAGAAGGGAAGTGTCTATACTCACTTGAAGCAATTCCATTAGGCGACTTATTGAGCAATCCAACACATTATGAGGTGGATCATATTATACCGAGATCTGTGGCATTTGATAATTCATTTAATAATAAAGTGTTGGTAAAAAAAGAAGAAAATAGTAAAAAAGCAAACCGTTCGCCATATCAATATTTAAACTCTAATGAATCCAACATTTCATACACTCAATTTAAGCAACATATTTTAAATTTAAGTAAGGCAAAAGACAGAATCCCTAGAAAAAAACGTGATTATTTATTAGAAGAGAGAGACATAAATAAATTTGAAGTTCAAAAGGAATTTATAAACCGTAATCTTGTGGATACACGCTATGCTTCAAGAGAGTTAACGACATTACTGAAAGCATATTTCAATGCTAATGATTTAGCGGTAAAAGTTAAAACAATCAATGGTGGTTTTACAAATTATTTAAGAAAAGTTTGGAAGTTTAAAAAAGATAGAAATGAAGGATACAAACATCATGCTGAAGATGCATTAGTCATTGCAAATGCTGATTTCTTATTCAAAAATCAAAAATCATTAACAAGCGTAAATAGAATATTAGAAAAACCTACACTCGAACAAAGTGAAAGTAAGTATGAAGTAAAAACAGACGACGAATATAGAGAATTATTTGAAGTGCCAAAACAGGTTCAACAAATAAAGGACTTTAAGAATTATAAATTTTCACACCGTGTAGATAAAAAGCCCAATCGTCAACTTATGAATGACACGTTATATTCAACACGAAACATTGAAGGTGTTACGTATACAGTACTTACTTTAAAGGATATTTATGCTAAAAATAATGAAAAAGTGAAGAAGAAAATAACTGATCAACCTGAGAAGTTCTTAATGTATCAACACGACCCTAAAACTTTTAAAAAAATTCAAACAGTCATACAACAGTATGCTGAGGAAAAAAACCCGCTTGCTAAATATTACGAAGAAACAGGAGAGTATATAAAAAAATACGCCAAAAATGAAGATGGACCTGTGATAAAGAAACTGAAATATTTAGATAATAAGTTAGGTAGCCATTTAGATATTAGTGATAATTATATCAACCCTAAAAATAAATTAGTTAAACTTTCTATGAAGTCATTCCGCTTTGATGTTTATCAATCCGAACGAGGCTATAAAATGGTGCCAATTAGTTATATAGATGTATTAAAAAAAGACAATTATTTTTATATACCACAAGTAGTTTATGAAGAAAAAAAGCAACATAAAAATATTGAGGAGCAGGATAAATTTGTTGGCAGTTTTTATAATAACGACTTAATTTCACTCAATGATGAATTGTATAAAATTATCGGTGTAAATAGCGCAGAGAGAAATATAATTGAATTGGACATGGTTGAGATAAGGTATATGGAATACTGCAATATAAATAATATAACTAAAGAGCCTAGAATTAAGAAAACAATTAGTAAGAACACCAAATCAATAGAGAAATATACAACTGATATTTTAGGCAACATGTATCATACACGTCCTTCTAAAAAACCCCAACTTATCTTTAAAAGAGGAATGGCATAATGGGATGGCGAATTGTATACGCAAGTGAAGTTAGTCGTTTAGCACTGAATTTAAACAGCTTGAAAGTCACAAAAGAGATCTTGAGGTAAAGATACCTTTTTAATTTACTACCAGAAGCACTTAATAAATATATAACAATAATATATGGTAGAAAGCCTTAGCTGCTTTATCTTTTATGAAAATGTAGTATAATTTTACTAATCTTAGTACTAAGCAAGGTTTTAGTACTCTGTAATTTTAGGTATGAGTGATTCGATAGCAGCTGGCAAACAAGCAGAAAAACAGTTTTAGTACTCTGTAATTTTAGGTATGAGTGATTCCTCAACACGAATTATTGAATTAGACCGTGGTTTTAGTACTCTGTAATTTTAGGTATGAGTGATTCAAGAAGAAGCAAAAGTAAATAAACCTTTAGGTTTTAGTACTCTGTAATTTTAGGTATGAGTGATTCATATTTTGTTTTATTGTGATAGTGCGAGAAGTTTTAGTACTCTGTAATTTTAGGTATGAGTGATTCTACGTGATTACGATTTAATTGACCTATAATGTTTTAGTACTCTGTAATTTTAGGTATGAGTGATTCTGATATGAGCTTTATTAAAGATAGTGATAAGTTTTAGTACTCTGTAATTTTAGGTATGAGTGATTCTTTAACTCCTGGATTATTCTTTCTTATTTGTTTTAGTACTCTGTAATTTTAGGTATGAGTGATTCCTTTGGTAGTCGCTTGAAAGTGGCTCTCTAAGTTTTAGTATTCTGTAATTTTCAGCTTTACTTATACGAGAATATGAGAAAGACGAAAATCTCTAAAAAGCTTGACTAATAGAAATGAAAGCGCTAATGTATAAGTACAATATATATTGTATTTATACCTAAAGTTACAGAATCTACTAAAACAAGACAATATGTCGTGTTTATCCCACTAATTTATTAGTGGGATTTTTTGTATAGGTGCTTTAACTTATTAAAAAAATTAAGATTACTTTGCCAATAATGCATTTCAGTATTACAGTATGTGATATAGGCTTGTTATTGAGTGAAATTTATTACAAAAACAAAGTCTATCTACAGAAAATCGAATATTGGATAAATTAAACAAAAATATGATTATTTATCATTATTGTTAAAGGATAAAAGTGTATTCACAAGTATTACTGACGTAATAAAGTCGAGAATCGTTTATAGAATAAAGTAATAATTTACATGATAAGACATTATATACATTGCATTCATAGTTTGAATTGTTATTTTGAAATCGAAATATATAATACAACAATAATGTTATAGATTATTCAAAGTATTTTTGAAGTTATTACATAAAATAAGGAGTGGTGAAGTAATTGAATAACCAAGAGAATACTAACCGTAAAATGAAATGGGGATTCATTGGTGCAGTGTATGCTTTTATGATTGTTATGATGGGGACTACACTGCCAACGCCACTATATCCAATTTATAGTGACGCATTTCATTTATCACCGTTAATGATAACAATTATTTATGCCGTTTATGCACTAGGCGTTATTGGTGGTTTGTTAGTATTTGGCCAACTTTCAGATCGCATCGGCAGACGCTATGTACTTATCCCAGGGATTATATTATCTGTACTTAGTGCCGTTGTATTTCTTTCGGCAACTAACGTCGGTCTATTATTATTAGGAAGAGTTATTTCTGGTCTTTCAGCAGGCTTGTTTACTAGTACGGCTACAACAACCATTGTGAATTTAGCGCCTGACGATAAAAAGAACCAAGCTTCAACTATCGCAAGTAGTGTTAATATGTTAGGACTAGGTTTTGGCCCATTGCTTTGTGGTGTGTTGGCACAATATCTTCCATACGCGCTACATTTAGTGTTTATTGTCGATATTGTGTTATTAATTCCTGCATTTATTGCTATTTGGTTAATGCCAGAACCTATTAAAAACAAGCAAAGTTTTCATATTAAAGTTCAAAAATTGAGTGTCCCCTCTGATATTCGTGGCACATTTATCTATGCCATGATTCCAGTATTTGTAGGTTTCTCAATGCTCGGTCTATTTACTGCAATTTCGCCTAATTTCTTAGGAGATATCTTAAACATCCATAACAAAGCAATTATTGGTGTGACAGTATTTTTAGTGTTTTGTGCTTCAACAGTGGGACAATTATTATTCAAACAAAAATCAGATTATAACGTTCTGATGTTAGGTAGTGCGACATTGATAGCAGGCGTAATATTAGTAGGCATTTCATTACTACTTAGTTCATATGTTTTATTACTAATTGGTGCAATTATTTCAGGTTTCGGTCAGGCCTTTAGCTTCCGTGCAGGTTTATCTACAGTGAATACGGTATCGCCAAAAGATAAACAGGCAGAAATTACGTCTGCATTCTTTACTATTGCTTATATAGCGATTTCTATACCTGTAGTGGGCGTAGGATTATTAGAACTAGGGCTTTCTATTCAAGGAGCAGGCGTTATTTTTAGTGTTATTGTTGTGATACTCGCTATGATTTCATTATTGTTATTACTATTTAATTATCAAAAGGGAAGACAAGAGAAAATATAATAGTAATAGAAGCATATCGTTATAGACATTATTCGATTTTTTCAAAGCTGTTATTTGAAAATGAGGTGAATCAATGGAAACAACATGGCATGTTTCAATTAAAGATGAACGCACGCAACAATTAATGAATACAGATAGTGTATTAGCAGGACTAATAACAGACATTGGTGATATTAATAAAAATATACGCCCAGACCCACTGAAGTCTATTATTAGATCGATTGTAGGACAACAAATTTCAGTTAAAGCCGCAGCAACTATCTTTGAACGTTTAACTCAAAAAATAAATAATGATTGGTCTGTCGAGAGGATCAGTAAATTAACTCAAGAAGATATGGCGGAGATAGGACTATCAACAACTAAACAAAAATATCTATTTAATCTTATTGAATATATTAAAGATAAGGCATTGGATTTCACTATATTTACTACATTAAGTAATAGCGAAATCATAAAACGGTTAACTGCCGTTAAAGGTATTGGTAAATGGACGGCCGAAGTATTTCTTATTTTTACAATGCAAAGAGAAGACGTGGTGCCAATTGATGATGTTGGATTACAACGTGCAGCAAAGTATTTATACAAAGCATCTAATGAAAATGGTCGAGAGTTGTTGAAAGCCTGCAAAGCTATTTGGGGTGAGCACGCAACAATCGGGTGTCTCTATTTATGGGAATATATTCATCAATACGATATTTAATATTATTAAAGCTCCCACTTAATTTATAATAAAATAAGTGGGAGCTTCTTAGCGATATATTATAATTAAACATTTAATAATTCATTTAAAGTAACTTTCCAACGTTCTATCACCTCGTTTGGATTATACATATTTACAGTGATACCTGATTTAATTTCGGCATATTTGGCACTATCAATTTTAATAGTTTGGATAATAGCTTCGAAACGTACACGTTCATATTGTTCTACTTCTGGTTTTGGTAGAACAATTGTATCTAACTCTAAATAACAGACTTTTTGATTATATACTATGACTAAATTAGCTTTTTTTAATGATTCTAAACTTAAGGTTGTTGTTGTACGGGGCCATAAGGCAAGACGTAAATGTTTAGAATTAATGGCGATAATTTCCCCTACACTCAGCATAGATGTATGAGGGTAGCCTTCTGAAGTAATAGAGTGCAACGTCATTACAATATGCTGTTTTTGTTCTAAATCTTGACCATTTAGTAATTGTGCAACATCACTTGGTAATTCCATTATCATCGCAACTCCTTTTCACTTACTTTTTTAAATCAGGAATAGGTGGTATTTCATCTAGTTGTTCAAATTCATCTGGATTTAATTTAAATCTTGAATCGTATTTATTAGGGTCTGTAATATTTTCGTGCTCTGTATTTCGCCATGAAAAAGTACAAGTATTACAAATATATACTTCCCAAGCATCATCTTTTGGTGCTCTAGATAATAATTCAACATTCTTTGAATTGCATCTTGGACACATCATATTAATCTTCCTTTCCATCTCTAATACGAGTTAATATATTCATCCATTCATCTTTTTTAGGAGGTACGCCAAGAAGTTCTGTATCACGTGCAACGTCCGCTCCAACAGGAGTTGTCGCATCTATAACTAATTTTGTATGCATACCTGTAGGTTCGGAAGAAGGGTCTAGTGGCATACCTGGAGCATGCGGTACTTTGAAAACATCTTTATCAGGACGAACTCTTGTTGTTAAAGCCCACATGACTTGTTCCAAATTAAATGGGTCCACGAACTCATCTACGATAATTGCAATTTTGGTATACGGCATACCATGTGGTGTAGATAGCAAACGCATTGCGACAGCTTTACCATAACCGCCAAGTCTTGATTTAGTAGAAACAATTGCGCCTATACCGTGTGTATACATTGCATTAACAGCTTCTACTTCAGGGAAATCACGTTTTAGTTGTTTGTATAGTGGTAAACTGGTATTCAAAGCGATGAGGTAATCTATTTCTGTCCATGGCATACCAAGATATAAGTTTTCGAATATTGGATTATTTCGATGCGTTATTTTAGTGATTTTGACAATCGGTTGTTTTCTTGAACCAGAATAACTTCCTGGAAATTCTCCGAATGGACCTTCGATTTCACGTTTTCGCGGTTCAATGTAACCTTCAAGTACAATTTCACTACGTGCTGGAATGTCCAAATTCCCAGTTTCGCTTTTCGTTAATTCAATTGGTTCGCCTTTTAAAGCGCCTGCGAAATCATATTCTGATTGAACATATTCAATTGGTGTACTCGCCATAAAGCTTAATACAGGATCATTACCTAGGCAGATTGCGATAGGTAAAGGTTCATTTTGCTCTTCAGCATGACTTAAATGGACAGCGATATCATGGAATGGTAAAGGTTGGATGCCAACTTTATCTTTACCTTTGACTTGAACACGATAAGTCCCTGCATTCTGTTCTTCATAATTATCTGGTTTGTTTGGGTCTTTACTTACAATTAGCGCTTTTGATAAATAATAGCCTGCATCGAATTCATTAATTCTAAATAATGGCAAAATATCAAATAGATTAATACCATCTTCTTCGCTAATAATGTTTTCTTTTACAGGAGCATCTTTTGCATCTACCCAATTGGGTTTTATAGGGTATTTGTCCCATTTTTCTTTTAATGCAAAAAATTGATCTTTAATTGAAGTGTTTTTAGGTAAATCAAGCATCAAGGCGTGATTTTGCCAACTACCATGGACATTTAACACAAGTGGTGTGTGATAGCCTTTAATATTTTCGACTAATACTGCAGGTCCATTTTCCAAATCTGGTGCATTTCTTCCAATTGCACTCAAATCTGGTTCAGGCATAACTTCATCTTTGACTCTAATTAATTGATTTTCTGATTCTAACAGATCTAAAAATTCTCTTAAATCTTGATAAGCCAATGCGTTCACTTCTTTCTTGTAAAATTGAATGTTTTAAATGATTTATTTGTTCATCTTTTTGTGATGAGTTTTAGATTATGCTTGTTTCGAAAATCCCGTCCATACTTTTCCTGCGGGTAATTTATTTATGCCAAATTGGGCTAGTAAGCGATAAACAATATGGTCAATTAATTCGTTAATGCTTTCTGGATGATTATAAAATGCAGGCATTGCAGGGAAAATTGTTACGCCCATACGTGATAGTTTGAGCATATGTTCTAAGTGGATATCATTTAGGGGTGTTTCGCGTGGCATTAATACGAGTTTTTTTCTTTCTTTAAGCATGACATCTGCTGCTCTCGTAATAAGGTTATCTGCTAAACCTATACTGATAGTAGCCAAAGATTTCATACTACAAGGCGCAACAATCATACCATCTACACTAAATGAGCCGCTTGATATGGCAGCGCCTAAGTTTTTAGGTGAATAGTAATAATCAGATAAGTTACGTACCTCGTCTATACTATAATGTGTTTCTTCATTGATTGTAGTTAAAGCCCATTGGGATACGACTAAATGAGTTTCTACATTTTCTATATCTTTTAAAATTTCTAAAAGTCTAATGCCAAAAATGGCACCAGTAGCTCCAGATATACCTACGATTAATTTCATCTTGCATCCCTCCTCTCATTTGCTAGTATAATTCTAAAAATATACATATAATAAATATATATTAAATATTAAAATAATACTTTTTGAGTATAAAAGAGGTGATTGCAATGGAATTGAGACATTTAAATTATTTTGTAGCAATTGCAGAAAAGGGAAGCATAACTAAAGCGGCAAAGTCGTTAAACATTGCACAACCACCGCTTAGTCGCCAGTTGAAAGATTTGGAGAATGAGCTTGGTTTCAATCTATTTGAAAGAAATAAAAAGAAAAAAGTTAAACTTACTGCGCAAGGTCGTTTTTTTCTGGAAAAAGCTAAATATATATTAAATACAGTAGACGGTGTTTTAGTTGAAGCGGAAGAATTTAATGAGCAAATTAATCAAAAACTAGCTATTGGAACGACAATTTATAGTTCTCAAACGATGTTTAAACAAATAGATCTATTTAAGCAACATAATAAACAAATCTTGTTTAATATTTGGGAATCTAATAGCGTTTCAATCATGGAATTATTAAAAGAACGAAAAATAGATGTGGGTTATATCAACGAGGAATTATACGATAAAGATATTGAGACACAAACTATCGTTGAAGATGAATGCGTTTGCGTCTTGCCTCAACCTATTGCTAAGCTATGTGATAGAGATGCGTTGACAATAGAAGAATTATCACAATTACCTTTAATTTTACTTACTTCAACAACATATAGTGGATTATATAAACAAATTATGGATACTTTTAACACGCATCAACTTGATGCCAATGTACAATGTGAATGTTATGATTCATCAATGTTAATTCAGTTACTATCAAGAGATTATGGTGTTACAATCATGCCAAAATCTTCAATATCAAAATGCATTGCTAAAGATTATGTAATTTTACCAATTCTTGATAATCCATGGTTACCTAAAACAAAAATTGTATGGCGCAAAGAAGGATATACTCCCAAAATTGCTAAGTCATTTATTCAATCAAATCTATATTCTTAAAGTATATAATTAGTTAAGTATAGTAAAATTATTTTAAAATAAAATGTTCAATAGAGAAGTTAAATAGTTGAACGTTATAAATGAGCTTTAAAAATTTTGAAAATAAAAAGGTATGGTCATGACATCAATGAATAGTAAGATCTTTAAGGCTAATGATACTTTGACCGGGATTACTAGAGGACAAGTATAAATAAAATGCAATTTAAAAATTTAATCATGTTAAAGTGTTAATTTTTATTAATGGTGATTTTTTAATTACAACTTTGAAAAAATTATAAAATAACTTTCCAAAGTATTTATTAAATAAAAGTATAAATTTTTAATTGTTTTGTTATACTCTTGTTAATCAATATTATAATTGACGAAATGAGGGTACAAAATGGCGAGCGAAATGCATTTAACAGCTTTAGTTTATAGCACAGGTCTACATCCAGATTCATGGCGACTTCCTAATTCTCATATAGATGAAATTGGAAGTATTGATTTTCAAATTAAGATGGCACAATTGGCTGAACGAGGTAAGTTAGATGCTTTCTTTCTGGGAGATGGGCAATACATCTCAGAAGAAGGTACTGGGCAGATTTCTTACTATTTTGAACCTATAACAGCCTTGGCTGCAGTTTCTCGTGAAACAAAACATATTGGGCTTGTGTCGACGATTTCATCTTCATTTTATGAGCCATATTTAGCCGCACGAATGTTATCAAGTCTAAATCAAATATCGCAAGGACGTATTGGTGCTAATATCGTTACATCACAATTTGATTTAGAAGCTCAAAATTTTTCCATGGATAAGTTACCGTTACTTGATGAAAGATATCACCGTGCAGACGAATTTATTACAGTTATGAAAAAATTGTGGGGGTCTTTTCATAAAAACGCAATTATTAATGACAAAGAAACTGGTGTCGGATTAGATAGTAATCAAATAAAGGCAATTAAACATACTGGTCCACACTTCCAAGTGAATGGTGCAATTAATATACCTACGTCTGAATATGGTCGACCTATATTATTTCAAGCAGGGACATCTATATCAGGAAGAGAGATAGCAGCGCGACATGTTGAAGGTATATTTTCTATTGCTTGGAATATGCAAGATGCGCTGGATTTTAGAGAAGACATTCGTTTACGCGCAATTAAAGAAAATCGTCGTGCACCACTCGTGTTACCTGGTTTAACAGTCTATGTTGATGAAACATACGATAAAGCATACGCTTTAAAACAAGAATTAGATCAATTTGTATCTATAGAGAATAGGAAAAAGCGTTTATCTCAAGCGATAGGGCTAGATATTGCTAATTGGGAAATGGATGAGCGCGTTCCTAACTTGCAACCCTATGAAGAAGTACAACAAAAAGTCGTTAAATCAATTTATATTGCTGTGAAAAATGCCGTTGAAACTGAGGAATTAACTTTGAGACAATTACTCGAACGCTTTTCAACATGGATAGGTCATAAGACGATTGTGGGTACACCTGATATTGTTGCTGACGAAATGATTGAATGGTTCCAGCAAGGGGCGTGTGATGGATTTACATTAATGCCGCCCACATATCCAGATTTATTTGAAAAGTTCATTGACCTCGTCATCCCAGTTTTACAAGAGCGTGGTGTCTTTAGAAAAGAGTATGAGCACGCAACGTTAAAAGGACATTTAGGGTTGATGGAGTATGAGGAAAAAATTAAAAGTCGATAATAAATTATAATTAGTTAGTATTTCTAAAACGCAAAAGAGTCACAAATTTTTAGTTTGTGACTCTTTTTAATATGAAAAGAATGCAATTCTATATTTATAATCCCCAAAATTTATTGAGTTAAATGGTTTTCATTCAATTTACTTAATTCTGAGATAATCTTGTGGCTGTCGGAATTTAAGTTTTTGACATAAACGGTGTTATTGCCGTTTTCGAATTTTTCTACGATGGTATCTACAGCATCTACGGCTGAATCATCCCATAAATGAGCTTTTGAGAAATCTAATTCAACAATACTATTACTTATATTGAAATCAAGGTGACTCATTATAGAATCGATAGATACGAAGAATATTTGTCCGTCAAAAGAAAAACGTTTCATTGAACCTAAGTCATCGTAATCGATATGAACTTTGGATATTTTAGTAGCAAAGAACAGAGCGCTAAATATTACCCCTACAACGACACCGATAGCTAAATTATGTGTCATTAAAACAATAACGACAGTTAATATCATCACAACTGCATCTGTTTTTGGTGCATTTTTAATATATTTGAATGACTTCCAATCAATCGTACCCATTGAAACCATAACCATAATTCCAGCTAAGATTGGCATGGGTATTTGGACAACTAGGTCACCAAGAACAATAATCATAAAGATAAGTAACACACCTGCCGTAAAGGTAGATAATCTACTGTTAGCTCCTGATTTAACATTAATAACCGATTGGCCAATCATTGCACATCCACCCATACCGCCAAAGAACCCAGTAACAATATTGGCGATACCTTGTCCGCGAGATTCTCTGTTTTTACTACTGTAAGTATTCGTTGCGTGATCAACTATTTTGGCAGTTAATAAACTTTCAACAAGCCCGACGATAGCCATTGATAATGAATAAGGAAAAATAATTTTAAATGTATCTATATTAAATGGCACATTAGGTATTAAAAAGTGTGGCAATGTCTGTTTAATGCTTCCTAAATCACCAACAGTTCTTACATTTGCACCTGTGTATAGATAAATAGCTGTTAAAATAATTATTGCCAATAAAGGTGCTGGAATTGCTTTGAAAAATCGTGGCACGATATAAACGATGAGTAATGTTACAAAGACATAAATATATGTCGATATAGAAACGCCGAAAATATGTTCAATTTGAGACATAAATATCATAATCCCTAGTGCGTTTACGAAACCAATCATTACTGAGCGAGGAATGAATTTCATTAGCCGTCCAACTTTAAGTACGCCTAATAATAACTGAATTAATCCCATTAAAATGGTAGCAGCAAATAAATATTCAACACCATATTCTTTAACTAAAGGCGTGACTATTAAAGCAACTGCACCTGTGGCACCTGAAATCATAGCAGGTCTACCGCCTACAATTGCAGTTACACTTGCTATAATAAATGCAGCATATAGTCCTACCATAGGATCTACACCAGCAATAATAGAGAACGCGATAGCTTCAGGTATTAAAGCTAAAGCTACGACTATTCCAGCAAGTATATTTTTACCTGGTTGGTTAAACCATTCAAATTTTAGCTTTTCTAGCATAACCCATACTCCTCTCAAAAAACATCTAACAAAGTATAGCATATTAGTTTCATATTAACACCCCTTTTTGAAACTATATGTTATACTTTCAGCAAAGGTGGTGTAGGATGATGAAATATGGTTATATAAGGCCAGTAACGATAAATGATAGCTTAGAAGAACAGTGCGAAAAAATACTTTTACATACAAATAATATGCATGAAGAAAGCCATGCTAAAAATAAAGACAGATCCACATTAAGTGAATTATTGAATTCGATTTTGCAACATGAAGATGTCTTATACGTTACGGATTTATGTATTCTTGCAGATTCTACTAAACATTTAACCGAAGTATTAGATCATTTTTTGGTAAATAAAATCAGTTTATATGTTATTAACTTAGATAAGGAAATTTCAAGTTCTTATAATGAAGCATTTATAGACACACTACACCACATAGTTGAATTTCAAAGCGATATTGTTAAATTTAGAACACGTTTAGGCATGGAAGATTATACATGGAAAGGGAAAAAGGTAGGAAGGCCTAAGCGTAATGACCAAAACCTTAAAGATGCAGTCGATATGTATATGAGTAAAAAGTTCACCTTAGACGAAATAAAAGCAAAAACAAATATAAGTAGGGCTACTTTATATAGACATCTTGATAGATAAAAGTACTTTAGCATTTCGAAAATAATACTATAAAACATATGAAGCGATTTAAATATATACGCGCAAACCACATCATCCATTGATGTGGTTTTTTTATTTTATAGCAGCATAAAATCTTCTAAAAACATCGGTGTCGAGGCTAAAACAAAAATTTAATTGAAAAATATTATCACTTTTTATTGACAACCATTAATAAAGCGTACTATTATTTGTGTTAAATCGTAACAATTACGATTTGATAAATCATTTAAGAATTTGGCTTTTTGTACTGTTCATTGTTAGTTAACAACGATATTCAATATTTTAAAAGATAAACATTACATAGATGCATTAGAAGCATTAGTTGATGATTATAGTCGATTCATTGTGAATACAACACATAAACAACAATATGAAACGTGGGAAGATGAACAAACAAAAGCATATTTAACGCATCAACTCCAAAACATTACTGCACTATGCGTAAAACAAGTTGAAATTATTCGTGCACGACGATTTTTAGAGGGTAAGGCGTCTCACTCTGGTTATTTTAACAATGTCGAGCACTGTATTGAGGAAGAGTTTGGACAATGGCAAATTACTAATGAAGACAAATTGTTATTGGTCGGAGCAGGAGCTTATCCTATGACATTAATTCAAGTTGCTAAAAAAACGGGTGCCTCAGTCATTGGTATTGATATAGATTCACAAGCAGTGGATTTAGCTCAACGTATTGTTAAGATTTTAGCTCCAAATGACGATATTGAAATTACAGAACATACCGTAGATCAAGTGCAAGATATTAAAGATGTCACGCATGTGATTTTTAGTTCCACAGTTCCGATTAAGTACGATATATTAGACGAGCTATATGCACTCACAAACGAGGATATTGTTGTAGCAATGCGTTATGGTGATGGGATTAAAAAGTTATTTAATTTTCCTTCGCAATCTCCTGATGCAAACAAGTGGCACTGTGTTGATAAACGGATAAGACCTTATCAGATTTTTGATATTGCGTTCTATAAGAAGGCAGCAATCAAAGTAGGTGTAAAAGATGTCTAAAATATTAATCATTGGGACGGGGCCAGTAGCTATTCAACTGGCTAACATTTGTTATAAATATACGGATACAATCATTGATATGGTAGGACGTGCTACTACTTCTACTAAATCTCAACGTTTATTTCAAGCATATAAACGTGACGGGTATTTTGAGGTAATGGCTCAGAACGCGATACATCAGCATTTAACTGGGCAATTCCAGGTTAATAATTTATATGGTGATTTAAGTCAAGTGAAGGACGAGTACGACACAGTTATTATGGCCTGTACGGCCGACGCTTATCACAATGTATTACGACAATTACCTACACCAACTTTAGAAAATATTAAGCATATTGTTTTAGTATCGCCAACGTTCGGTTCTCACATGATTGTTGAACAATTTATTATGAAGTTCAATAAAGATATTGAAGTTATCTCCTATTCAACATATATAGGAGATACACGAGTCATTAATCACATGGCTCCTAATCGAGTATTAACCACTGGCGTTAAAACTAAAATATATATGGGATCTAATCATGAGTTTTCAGAAATGACAGGATATCTAAAAGATTTATTTCAACGATTGAAAATAAAGATGTCAGTTATGGCATCGCCACTACATGCTGAGTCGCGCAACAGTTCCCTATACTTACATCCACCATTATTTATGAATGATTTCTCATTAACCGCCGTATTTGATGGCACAAAAGTACCAGTATATATTTATAAATTGTTTCCTGAAGGACCAATTACGATGACATTGATTCACGAAATGCGATTGATGTGGAAAGAAATATCGACTATAACGCAAAAGTTAAATGTACCTACAATTAACCTGTTGGAATTTATGACAAAAGAAAATTACCCTGTGAAAGCAGAATCGATAGATAAAGATAACATTGAAAACTTTGAAACATTGCCAAATATATTACAAGAATATTTATTGTATGTGAGATATTCTGCAATTCTCATTGATCCATTTTCAAAACCAGATAATAAGGGACGTTATTTTGATTTTTCCGCAGTTCCTATACAAAGGGTTGATCAAGATGAACAACAAATAATACGTATACCTCGTATGCCTAGTGAAGATTATTATCGAACAGCTATTATTCAACATATTGCAAAACTTCTTGGTATTGCTACACCAATGATAGATAAGTTTTTACAAAGGTATATTGAGCGCTGTCAAAGATACAGATTAGAGCATCCAGATCAACGCTTGTCATCACAATTTGATATAGAACTTTTTAAAGAAGATATGGATTTAATTACAAGATTTTTAGAAATAAAAAAGATAGTTTAGCAGTGTGACATGACAGTTTGCTAAAGGCACAAATTATTAAATGATTTTGGACATTACATAAAATAACCAACACAATTTTTCTATACGGAAAGAGGAAAAAGCATGAGAAAACTAGCAAAATTAAGTTCGATGTTACTGATATCAGGAGTGATATTAACTGGTTGTGGTAACGATAAAGAACTGGAAGATAAGAAAAAGAATAAACAATTAACTTATACAACAGTTAAAGATATCGGTGATATGAATCCGCATGTTTATGGTGGCTCTATGTCTGCAGAAGCTATGATTTATGAACCATTAGTTCGTAATACTAAAGCAGGTATCAAGCCACTATTAGCAAAGAAATGGGATGTGTCAAAGGATGGCAAAACGTATACTTTCTATCTACGTGAAGATGTGAAATTCCATGACGGAGAACGATTTGATGCTGAAGCAGTTAAGAAAAATATAGAAGCTGTCCAACAGAATAAAAAATTACATTCTTGGCTGAAAATATCGACTTTGATTAATGACGTTAACGTTAAAAATAAATATACTGTAGAAATCAATTTAAAAGAAGCTTATCAGCCTACTTTGGCAGAATTAGCTATGCCAAGACCTTACGTTTTTGTGTCTCCTAAAGATTTTAAAAATGGTACTACAAAAGATGGCGTAAAACGTTTTGATGGCACCGGTCCATTTAAATTAGGTGAACACAAAAAAGATGAGTCAGCAAATTTCCTGAAAAATAATGATTATTGGGGAGAAAAGCCTAAATTAAACAAGGTGCAAGCAAAGGTGGTACCGGCTGGCGAGACGGCTTTCTTATCTATGAAAAAAGGGGAAACAAACTTTGCTTTTACTGACGATAGAGGTACGGATAGCTTAGATAAAGACGCTTTAAAACAATTAAAAGACACAGGCGATTATCAAGTGAAAAAGAGTCAATCAATGAATACGAAAATGTTAGTAGTAAACTCTGGTAAGAACAATAGTACCGTAAGTGATAAGACTGTGAGACAGGCAATTGGGCATATGATTAACAGAGATAAAATTACTAAAGAAATTTTAGATGGACAAGAAAAGCCTGCAACACAATTATTTGCTAAAAATGTCGCTGATATTAATTTTGATATCCCTACACGTCAATATAATATTAAAAAAGCAGCATCGTTATTGGATGAGGCAGGTTGGAAAAAAACGAAAGATAGTGATGTGCGTGAAAAAAACGGTAAAGCACTTGCAATGTCAATGGTCTATGACAAAGGTTCTTCGAGTCAAAAAGAACAAGCTGAGTTTTTACAGGCAGAATTTAAAAAAATGGGTGTTAAATTAAATATTAATGGCGAAACTTCAGACAAAATTGCTGAACGTCGTACTTCCGGAGATTATGATTTAATGTTTAACCAAACTTGGGGATTGTTGTATGATCCACAAAGTACAGTAGCTGCATTTAAAGCTAAAAATGGTTACGAAAGTGCCACTGCAGGTATTGCGAATAAAGATAAATTATATGGCGAAATTGATAATGTATTTAAAATTCAAAATGACAAAATGCGTTCAGCAGCATATAAAAACATATTACAACAGATTGATGATGAGGGAGTATTTATACCAATTTCACATGGCAATATGACAGTTGTTGCACCTAAAGATTTAGAGAAAGTTTCATTTACACAGTCACAATATGAATTACCGTTTAACGAGATGCAGTATAAATAAAGGAGTACTGATATGTTCAAGTTTATCTTAAAACGTATTGCACTTATGTTTCCATTGATGATTGTAGTAAGTTTTATGACTTTTTTACTAACTTATATCACAGATGCAAACCCAGCTGTAACTATTTTGCATGCGCAAGGCACACCAAATGTAACTCCTGAACTTATTGCGGAAACTAATAAAAAATATGGTTTAAACGAGCCACTACTTATTCAGTATAAAAATTGGTTGGTTCAAGCAGTGCAGTTCAATTTCGGCACGAGTTATATTACTGGTGACCCTGTGGCTCAACGCATTAGTTCTGCATTCATAAACACTTTGAAATTAACGATAATTTCTAGTATTGCAGTAATAATTACATCAATAGTATTAGGCGTCGTTAGTGCACTAACTAGAGGAAAGATTACTGATTATACTATTCGTTCAGTTGCTTTTTTTCTAACATCATTACCATCATATTGGGTTGCTTCAATATTAATTATTTATGTATCAGTGAAATTAAACTTACTACCGACTTCAGGTTTATCGGGACCTGAAAGTTACATATTACCAGTTACTGTTATTACCATTACCTATGCCAGTATTTATTTTAGAAATATAAGAAGTTCGATAATAGAACAATTGAATGAAGCGTACGTACTTTATTTGAGAGCATGTGGTGTTAAATCAATTACCTTAATGCTCCATGTCTTGCGTAATGCATTACAGGTTGCAGTATCAATCTTTTGTATGTCGATACCGATGATTATGGGGGGACTAGTAGTTATAGAATATGTATTTGCTTGGCCGGGCCTAGGCCAATTAAGTCTTAAAGCTATATTAGAACATGACTTTCCCGTTATACAAGCGTATGTATTAATCGTAGCAATTTTGTTTATAGTTTTTAATACGCTTGCAGATATCATTAATGCGCTTTTAAATCCAAGATTAAGGGAGGCGCTATGATGATTTTTTCTAAAGGTTTATTTCGAGACACAAAGATAATAGTTCCCATGGCCATTATTGGTGTATATATGTTTTTAGGGTTAGCAGCGCCATTAGTAACATTGTATGAACCTAATCATATAGATACTACAAATAAATTTGCTGGTATAAGTTTGCGCCATTTGTTAGGAACAGATCATTTAGGTAGAGATGTATTAACAAGACTGATTTATGCGATAAGACCAAGCTTAATGTATGTATTTGTAGCCTTGTTTCTCTCTGTATTAATCGGTGCAATGCTGGGTTTTGTGTCTGGGTATTTTAAAGGTTATATCGATGCTTTGATCATGCGTATATGTGATGTAATGCTAGCATTTCCGAGCTATGTATTGACTCTAGCATTGATTGCACTTTTTGGAATAGGTATAGAAAACATTATTTTGGCATTTATATTAACGCGTTGGGCATGGTTTTGTCGTATTATTCGTACAAGCGTTATGCAATATACGGCTGCTAATCATGTTAAATTTGCTAATGCTATTGGTATGAATGATTTGAAGATAATATATAAGCATATCATGCCATTAACACTTGCTGATATCGCTATTATTTCTAGTAGTTCGATGTGTTCAATGATACTGCAAATATCAGGATTTTCATTTTTAGGTTTGGGTGTGAAGGCGCCTACTGCTGAATGGGGCATGATGTTGAATGAATCAAGAAAAGTAATGTTCACACATCCAGAATTGATGTTTGCACCTGCCATTGCTATTGCCATTATTGTGATGGTATTCAACTTTTTATCAGATGCTATACAAATGACAATTGATCCACGAATTTCTTCTAAAGAAAAATTAAATGGCATGAAGAAAGAGGTGGAAGGCTCATGACATTATTATCTGTTAATCAATTAAAAATTATAGACACATGGACTGATACGATACTCGTTAAAGATGTCCACTTCACATTAAACAAAGGTGAAACATTAGGCATTATTGGCGAGAGTGGAAGTGGAAAGTCAATTACTTGCAAATCGCTAATTGGATTGAATCCAGCACGTTTAAAAATTGAAGGGTCAGTAAATTTTGATGGGATAGATATGTTAAAGCTCTCCGAACATCAATTGAAAAAGCATAGAGGCAAAGATATTGCGATGATTATGCAGCAAGGTAGCCGTGCATTTGATCCATCGACGACTGTAGGTAAACAAATGTTTGAAACAATGAAAGTACATACTAATTTATCGATAAAAGAAATTGAAGCTACTTTGATAGAGCATATGGAGCACATGAGCTTAAACAATCCTAAACACGTATTAAAGTCTTATCCGTATATGTTGTCCGGCGGTATGTTGCAACGTTTAATGATAACTCTAGCATTGGCATTACAACCGAAATTAATTATTGCAGATGAGCCAACAACAGCACTAGATACGATTACCCAATACGATGTATTGGCAACATTTCAACAAATTAAAGACCATCTCGACTGCGCTATAATTTTTATTTCACATGACTTATCAGTGATTAATAAAATTGCTGATCGAGTTGTCGTGATGAAAAGTGGACGACTTATTGAAGAAGGAAGAAAAGAAATTGTCTTTTCAAATCCTAAGGAGGAATATACTAAATATTTATTGTCGACAAAAAAGAAGATGAATGAACACTTTAAACGTGTGATGAGAGGTGACATTAATGCTTGAAATTAAGAATGTTGAAAAGTCATATGGTAGTTCAAGACTCTTTCGTCGTAGGCAAGCACCCATTATAAAAGGGGTATCGTTTCAATGTCCTCTTGGTGAAACTATTGCAATTATAGGTGAAAGTGGAAGTGGAAAATCAACGCTCAGTAGATTGATTTTAGGAATAGAAAAGCCAGACAAAGGTACGATTATATTAGATGGTAAACCAATACATAAGAAAAAAATACGTCGTGGCCAGATTGCTGCAGTTTTTCAAGATTATACATCTTCATTACATCCCTTCCAAACTATTAGAGAGATATTGTTTGAAGTTTTATGTCATTGTGGCGTTCGAGATAAATTAGGAAAAGAAACACAAGCCATTGCGTTACTTGAAGAAGTAGGGTTGTCTAAGGCATATATGGATAAATATCCAACTATGTTATCCGGTGGTGAAGCACAGCGAGTCGCTATAGCACGAGCGATAAGTTTAAAACCTAAATATATTTTGTTTGATGAGGCGATTAGTTCTCTTGATATGTCTATTCAAATTCAAATACTAGATCTATTGATACGTCTACGCTCCAAACGAAAGTTAAGCTATATTTTTATCACACATGATATACAAGCTGCCACTTATTTATGTGAGCAATTAATTATTTTTAAAAGTGGCAAAATCGAAGAACAAATAAAAACAGCTGACTTACATCACAGTCATAATGCTTATACGACAGCATTAATTGATAAACAGCTATCATTCTAAGGAGTGAGAAGATGAAAGGTGCTATGTCTTGGACTTTTTTAAGATTATATATATTAACATTGATGTTCTTTAGTGCTAATGCGATTTTGAACGTCTTTATACCATTACGAGGTCATGATTTAGGTGCCACAAATACACAGATTGGTATTGTGATGGGCGCTTATATGATAACGGCAATGTTCTTTCGCCCATGGGCCGGACAGATTATTGCTCGAGTAGGCCCCATTAAAATATTGCGCATCATTCTACTTATCAATACGACAGCGTTAATTTTATATGGTTTCACTGGGTTAGAAGGCTACTTTTTAGCTCGCGTTATGCAGGGTGTATGTACTGCATTTTTCTCAATGTCATTACAACTAGGTATTATCGATGCTTTGCCAGAAAAACATCGTTCAGAAGGTGTATCGTTGTATTCATTGTTTTCTACTATTCCAAATTTGATTGGTCCACTAATCGCTGTGGGTATTTGGCATGCTGATAATATGACACTTTTTGCCGTTGTCATTATTGTTATTGTTATATGTACAACAATCTTTGGTTATCGTATAACATTTAATGAACAAGAGCCGAATACCACCGAGAAAATTGAAAAATTGCCATTCAATGCTGTAACGGTATATGTGCAATTTTTTAAAAATAAAGAATTACTGAATAGTGGTTTGATTATGATTATTGTGTCGATTGTTTTTGGTGCAGTGAGTACTTTTATGCCATTATATACATTGAAATTTGAATTTGCTCATGCTGGCATTTTTTTAACGCTTCAAGCTATTGCAGTCGTTGCAGCGAGATTTTATTTAAGAAAATATATTCCTTCAGATGGTTTATGGCACCCAAAGTATATGGTGTCGGTATTATCATTACTTGTCATTGCCTCATTTGTCATAGCACTCGGACCACAAGTAGGCGTCAGTGTTTTCTACGCGAGTGCTGTATTGGTAGGGATAACGCAAGCGATGGTCTACCCTTCATTAACTTCTTATCTAAGTATTGTGTTGCCTAAAGTAGGTCGCAATATGTTGTTAGGTTTATTTATCGCTTGTGCAGATTTAGGGATTTCTCTAGGAAGTGCCGTGATGGGACCGATATCAGACTTAGTAGGCTTTAAATGGATGTATTTTATTTGTGGTGTTCTCGTATTTTGCACTATGGTAATAAGCATGTTGAAACGCTCAAATATTGTGGCTAAAAGTTAATCTCACATAAATAAAACGCTTGTCGATTTTGCGATCACTTCTATAGAGCAATAGCAATCCGTGCTCAATCTCAGTGCATTTACATTGGTTCATAGCTATAGTGTGATAAACTTGTTATTAAAACACGTTTAGCAATGCAAGGGGTAATGAATCATGAAAAAAGTATCTATTAGAGATGTGGCTGGGGAAGCGGGTGTATCTGTAACTGCTGTTTCTCATATTCTGAATGATAATAAGCAGCGTTTCTCACAAGCTACAATAAAAAAGGTGTTAGAGGCAAAGGAAAGACTGGGCTATATACCAAATAAAAATGCGCAACAATTACGTGGAACTAAAACCAAATTAATTGGCGTATTACTGCCAAGTTTAACGAACCCTTTTTTCTCAACTATTATGCAAAGTATGGATCAACATAAGCCGGACGACGTTGAGATTATATTTTTAACGACCATTAATAAAGGATTGGAAGAGAATATAAAACATTTGGTAGAGCACGGTGTAGACGGACTGGTCATTGGCCGATTTATAGATAAACCTGAAAATTTAAATGCGTATTTAAATAAACATAAAGTGCCGTATGTGGTTTTGGACCAAAGTGAAGATAATGGCTTCACCGATATCATACGTACAAATGAACATGAAGGTGGAAAGTCAGCCGCAAAGCATTTAATAGACTACGGGCATACTAACCTTGCAATTATACAACCTTACGAACTAATGGCTAACATGAAAGACAGAATTAGCGGTTTTGAGGAGTATTGTGATGCTTGTAATATCTCTATGCCTGTAAAGATAGATACGGAATTATCAAAACTTGGTGGTAGAAATGCCGTCGGTCAAATTATTAGTAAAAAAGTGACTGGCATTTTTGCGATAAATGATGAAATTGCTATAGGTGCCATACGCGCATTAATAGACAAAGGCATTACGGTACCTGAAGATATTTCAATTATTGGTTATGATGATATTGATTTTGCCAAATATATGAATCCAGCTTTAACGACAATTGCGCAACCTATGGACGACATTGGTAAGGTTGCATTAAAGCTTATTATTGAAAAAGTAGAAGGTTTAAGTAGTAAAACAGAGAAAATTGAATTACCTACACAAATAATAGTGCGGGAAACAACGCAAAGACTAAAATAAGTAGCGCCCTAAAAGTCAATTTAGCTTTTAGGGCTTTTTAACTATAAAAAAATAAAAAGAAAGCGTATACATTTTAGAAAGGAAGTGTTATATTTTAGTAAAACGTTTTACTTATTTTAAAAATGCTTTTACTAAATATAGAGAGGTGTAAGAAATGAACGTAGTAGCATTATTGATTGGGTTAGGACCATTAATAGGTTGGGGGTTATTTCCTACTATAGCATCAAAATTTGGTGGTAAACCGGTAAATCAAATTATTGGAACAACGATAGGAACTTTAATTTTTGCTGGAGTCTTTTATCTATCTACCGGACATAGCTTTCCAACGGGAATGGATTTATTTTTCGCGATATTGTCAGGAGCTGGTTGGAGTTTTGGTCAAATTATGACGTTTAAAGCTTTTGAGTACATAGGTTCATCAAGAGCGATGCCAGTAACAACAGCTTTCCAATTATTAGGTGCTTCACTTTGGGGCGTCTTTGCTTTAGGAAACTGGCCTGGCATTTCACATAAAATTATTGGTTTTAGTGCGTTAATCGTTATTTTAATTGGTGCACGTATGACGGTATGGAGTGAAAAGACTGAAGCTACTAGTAGTAATTATTTGAAAAAAGCAGTCGTTATTTTATTAATTGGGGAAATCGGCTATTGGTTATATTCAGCAGCACCTCAAGCAACTGATATCGGTGGTAAAGCAGCATTCCTACCACAGGCGATTGGTATGGTTATAGTAGCAGTCGTTTATGGCTTAATTAACATGAAAAAAGAAAACGCGTTTACCAATAAGATAACATGGTTGCAAATTATTTCAGGCTTCTTCTTTGCTTTTGCAGCATTAACTTATTTAATTTCGGCGCAGCCAGATATGAATGGTTTAGCTACTGGTTTCGTACTTTCTCAAACTTCAGTCGTGTTAGCAACGTTAACAGGTATTTACTTCTTAAACCAACGTAAGACTTCGAAAGAAATGGTTATTACTATTATTGGTTTAGTACTTATTTTAGTAGCGGCAACAGTAACGGTATTTATTAAATAGTAATTAGGAGCGATAACTATGAAAAAAACAGAAATGCTTAACAGTAATGTATCCAAAGCAATTGCCACAATCGGCCATTTTGATTTATTAACAATTAATGACGCAGGTATGGCAATACCTAATGACGACAGAAGAATTGATTTAGCTGTGACAAAAGAATTACCATTATTTATAGACGTACTGAAAACTGTCTTAGCAGAAATGAAAATACAAAAAATTTATTTAGCCGAGGAAATTAAAACTCAAAATGCGCAACAATTAAAGCAAATTAAAGCATTAATTGAAGATGATGTTGAAATTGAATTTATTCCGCATTCAACAATGAAAGAATATCTTAGCCATCCATTGAATAAAGGGAATATACGTACTGGAGAAATCACACCATTTTCAAATATTATTTTAGAATCTAACGTTACATTTTAATATTAAGGGAGAGAGTAAGTCATGACAAACAAAGTAGTCGTTTTAGGATCAACAAATGTGGATCAATTTTTGTCAGTTGAACGTTATGCAAAACCGGGAGAAACGTTACATGTTGATAATGCACAGAAAGCTTTTGGCGGAGGAAAAGGTGCTAACCAAGCGATAGCTTCAGCTCGATTGAACGCACAAACTACCTTCATTTCCAAAGTCGGTAAAGATGATTTAGCTAACTTTATGTTTGATGATTTCAAAGAAGCTGGCATTAATACGCAATATATTTCAAAATCTGACACTGCCGACACAGGGCAAGCTTTTATCACGGTTGATGCTGAAGGTCATAACACGATATATGTATATGGTGGGGCTAATATGGCTATAACACCGGAAGACGTAAATACGGCAAAAGACGAGATTGCACAATCAGATTATGTCGTTGCTCAATTAGAAGTTCCTGTAGACGCGATAATCCAAGCTTTCAAAATTGCTAGAGATGCCGGGGTTACGACGATATTAAATCCAGCACCTGCAGAAACTTTACCAGAAGAATTATTGGCGTTAACCGATGTGATTATACCTAATGAATTTGAAGCCGCAATATTATCAGGTATTTCTGTTGATGATAAAGCATCAATGGAACAAAATGCGAAGTACTTTTTAGAATTAGGCATAAAGGTAGTCATTATTACGATAGGTGAGCAGGGAACTTATTATGCCGTGAAAGAGGACTCTGGATTTGTTGAAGCGTATAAAGTGAATGCTTTAGATACAACTGCAGCAGGTGACACATTTATCGGAGCGTTCGTCAGCAAGTTTGATATGAGTGATTTAAATTTAACTGAGGCCATCGATTATGCAAATAAAGCAGCATCAGTTACAGTACAGCGTAGTGGTGCCCAAGCATCAATCCCATTAGCTAAAGAAGTACAATAATTAATAAACCTCCTGACACTAAATTAAAGTGAGTCAGGAGGTTGTTTTTAATTTAATAAATTATGATTTTATTCAGGATCGCCGTTTTCGTCATATTTAGTGACATCGCCATCTTTATCTACAATATATGAACCTGCAAGGTCGCCGTCTTTATCGGTAAAGGAGAATCCCCATTCTCCATCTTCATTTTGCTCAGGCTCTTTATATTTATATGTAGAAGTATCTAAAGTATGTCCTTCAAAGTCTTCCACTTTATCAATAACATTATCTCTTGTTACTTTTTCACCGCTGTCATCGCTATCACTATCGGTACTACTCATATCGCCATAGCCACTTGTTTCCGAAATAACATTTGTCCAAGCGTTAATTGTGCTTTGTGACAGGTCTTGAAGTTTAACTGTTTTAGGATTATTTAGAATACGGTTAGACTCACGTTCTGTATAACCATCTTCATCCCAACCTTTATTTTGAAAATGACTTGGAACGTTGTAAACAGTCACTGTACCATCGTTATTATCTTGATACGTTACTTGCCCAGCTGCCGTTGGTGTACCTGATAATAATTGTGTACCACTAGGGAATTTCGCTGAAGCACTTTTATTATATGGGTTTAGCGCTTTACCGGATACATCTTCATGGCCGATTTCAGTATTAGAAGGGTCTACAGTGCCACCACTCTCCTCGATGACCGAAATCCAAACTTTAGCATAATGCGCATTAGAATTTGTAGTTTCGTTGTGATTATTACTATTAGATGACGAAGAAGAGTTATTATTTGATGACTCATTGTCGTTGTTTTTCTTACTATTGCTAGATTGCGCGTCTTCTTTAGAACTTTTAGAATCATTACTTGATCCAGTATTAATATTAATATCACACGCCGATAAAACCATTGAAGCTAAGAGTGCGCTAGCAGCCAAATATTTTAATTTCACAAAAAAATCCCCTTTGATAAATAATTAAATCTTTTAATTAATATTATACACAAAATGTTGTGTATTATCACAATTAATTTAAAATATTTCAATTTGGAAAGGGGATTTTAAATTGTTATTTGTTTAATTCATTAATTACAGTAACCATGTCTTCATGGAAAACTAAGTTTGCATCTCTATCATAAGGTGTGGGCTCTTTATTAATTATAATGAGGTTTTGACCTTCGAAATTTGAAATAAGTCCTGCTGCTGGTTGGACTACAAGTGACGATCCGAGTACGACTAGCGTATCGGCTTGTTGTATCTTATTTAGGGCATTAACTATGGTTTCTTGATTAAGCATTTCCCCGTAAAGTACAATATCAGGTCTAATAGCACTATCGCATGCTTCACAATGACGTAAATCATTAGTAATGACATAGGATTGCGAATAGTCTTTATGGCAATTAATACAATAAAAATGATTTAACGTACCATGTAATTCGTCGACTTTTTCACTACCAGCAACTGAATGGAGCCCATCAATGTTTTGGGTAATGACGCCTAGAGATTGATTACTTTTTTCTAGCTCAGCAATCCACTGATGTACATTATTAGGCTGTTTATCAGTATATAATAAGCGTTTATGACAAAAATTCATAAATCCTGTTGGATCATCTTGTAAATAATCGGCACTTAATAAATATTCAGGAGAATAGCCCTCTTTTGAAATTTCATCGAAAAGGCCACCCATAGAGCGAAAGTCTGGAATACCACTTGCTACAGATATACCTGCCCCTGTAAAAAATGTGATTTTATTAGAATTATTAATAATATCTTTTAATTGTTCGATATTGTTTTCCATTTATAACACTCCATTTAACAATATGACTAGCATTGTGCTTATATCAATTCTACATATAATAATTTTAGATATAAGCAATTGCTTTAGCAAACATAAAATTAAATTTAACGGCCATATTACTAAAATCTTGAGCTAATTAAAGAAATTTTTATTAACTTGCATTATAATAAATACAAAATATTGAGAATAGAGGTCAATGTAGTGAAGAAGTTATGGATTTTAGGCAGTAGTTTAATAGTTATCGTTGTTATTGTGTCATTAATCACATTCGGGATGAATAAAAGCCAATCAAATTCTAATCAACAAGAACGTAAGCAACATACACAACATTCAAAATATATAAAAAGCCAAACACCAACGTTATTTTTACATGGTTATGCAGGGACGCTAAATTCCGAGAAATATATGGTGAATCAGGCTAAGAGAAAGGGCGCAACAAAGAATGTCATAACGGCTGTGGTGAGTAATAATGGCCAAGTTCAGTTAAAAGGAAAGCTGAAAAAGAATGCAAAGAATCCTGTCGTTCAAGTCGTGTTGGAAAATAATAAGCAAGGCGATTATGACATAAATGCAAAGTGGATTAAAAATGTCTTGGTGAAATTACAAGATGAATATAAAATTAAAAAGTTTAACTTCGTAGGACACTCGATGGGTAATTTATCTTTTGCCAACTATATGTATTTATATGGCGATGATCATTCATTGCCTCAATTAAACAAACAAGTAAACATCGCTGGTACGTTTAATGGCGTGTTGAATTTAAATGAAAAAGTAAATGAAATTTCAGTTGATAAAAATGGTAAACCAAGTCGTATGAATCAACCTTACCAACAACTACTTAAACTAAAAGAAATTTATAAAGGAAAACATATCTCAGTATTAAATATTTATGGAGATATACAAGACGGCACGCACTCTGATGGACGTGTATCGAATAGTTCCTCAAAATCATTAAAATATTTACTGGGAAATAGTCCTAAAAGCTACAAAGAGTCAAAATATGAAGGGCAAAAAGCACAACATAGTGAATTACATGAAAACAGCAAAGTTGCTAATGAATTAATAGACTTTCTGTGGAGGAATGATGATTAGTTTAAGATAAGAATATCTCATGTTTCTTCTTTTAAGCAAATATACTTTTCTTTAATTTTAGAGGGATTCGTCAATATTATGGCGAGTCTTTTTTAATATTTAGCTACTTTTTCAATATTTACCATTTAAAAACGATGTAATTAGTATATACTGGTTTACATGATTTACTGAGGTTTAGGAGGAAAATAGGAACAATATGCATAAGTAATTAAATTATAAAGGAATATTTGAGGTGTCAAAATGATTCACAGAAAGTTGAAAGACAAGCTAGATTGGCCAGTATTTATCATAAGTGGTGGCGTACTTATCATATTCGTAGTTATGTCATCATTATTTACTAAGGCCACTTCACATTTTATTCAACAAGGATTTCATTATTCTATAACGTATTTCGGTGCTTTCTGGCAATTTTTGTTATTAGTTACATTTGCGGTAGGATTATTTTTATCCATTACAAAATATGGTCGTGTTAGATTAGGCAATATATCTAAACCAGAAATGGGCTATTTTAAATGGGCAGCAATCATTATTACTTCTGGTTTGGGAGCGGGTGCAATTTTTTGGGCAGCAGCTGAGCCTATGTATTATTTTATTGATGTGCCTCCCACAATGGATGCAAGTATAAAAAATAAGAGCGTCGAAGCAATACCGGCAGCAATGGCTCAAAGTTTCACTTCATGGGGTTATACAGCGTGGGCAGTGTATGGTGCTGTAAGTGGTATTATAATCATGTATGCCCATTACAATAAAGGGATGAAAATTTTACCGAGAACATTGTTGTATCCGATTTTTGGTAAAAAACTTGAGCGTAATGGTTTGGGTTCTGTGATAGATATATTTTGTATTTTAGGCGCAGTAGCTGGAACGATAGGCACAATAGGTTTCTTTGGTTTTCAATTTAGTTACTGGTTACATAGTATTTTTGGAGTTCCTGACAACATTATCACGCAAGTAGTATCGGTTGTTGGTTTAATTGTGGTAGTAACATTCTCTGCTGTAACTGGTATAGATAAAGGGATACAATTTTTAAGTAAATTGAACGTGTGGCTAGCGCTTGGTGTAGCTGCATTTATTATCTTGATAGGACCAGGCATATTCATATTACATACTTTTATGTCTTCATATGGTACTTATATTACACACTTTATTAGTATTAGTACTTTTAGAGGCGACAATAAATGGGCCGGAGCATGGATGTTGTTTTTCTTTGGTTGGTTTATAGGTTATGGACCATTGATGGGCATGTTAGTAGCACGTGTTTCCAGAGGAAGAACAATAAGAGAAATTTTTATCTTAGTTTCAATTTTAGCGGGATTAGTTTCTCAAATTTGGTTTACTATTTTAGGTGGCAGTGGTCTGTTTTATGAACGTCATCAGGCTGGGACTATCAGTCATCCTTTAGAAGAGAATGGTTTGCCAGCAGCTGTCATTTCGATAGCTAATCATCTGCCTTTAGGTAGCTTAGTCGTAATCGCGTTGCTGTTATTAACGTTAATATTCGTTATTACTACGGCAGATACAATGTCGTATTCAATATCTATGTCAGTAACGGGACAAGGCGATCCTCCGAAAATAATAAGAGTATTTTGGGTAGCGGTAATGGGTGCTATTTCCGTAATTCTCATCAATATTGGACAAGGAAGTATTGATGCAATTCAGTCGTTTATTATTATCACGGCAGTACCCATATCAATTATTATGTTACCAGTTATTTGGACTGCCCCAGCCATAGCTCATAAATTAGCTAAAGAGCAGGGTATTATTAAAGTGAAAGAAAAAAATGCAGTTTTCAAATTTCTAGTACCAAATCAAATATTAAAATATACCGGAAATGATAAAAATAAAGATTAAGTTAAAGTTTAGTTCCATAAACAAATCCAAATAGTATATTCCTTTCACCATTTGCCATACTTGAGTCAATACGATAATAAGGGTAGTATTTCTCTGAAATCTAAACGTATTTGGTGGGTAATAAAGGTTTTAAAATTAAAGACAAAATAATTGGTTATGAAATGTTAATATGAAAATATTTTCGAAGTTTTTAAAATTTATTGATATTGTTTAGAATACTAAAGCGAATACAAGTCGAAATATAAAAGGGTCAGGGACATAAATAGTTCTGACTAAAGAATAAAAGCTAATTTCTATTGGATAATATAGAAATTAGCTTTTTCTTTAATGCACTTTTGTAGCTCGTTGAGCTGTTACCTTACTTATATTCAGTGTCATTAAGACAAAACATAGTCCCGTTTAGCTTTGTTTATGACTTGAACCATATCTCAAGCAAGCATATACGTTCAAAACCGTAAGATTTTAAATACAAAGAGAGCTGCTCCCTTTACGGATTGGCTCTCTTTGTATTTATTGTCCTAGCATTTTCAAAGTCAAAATCAGTAGCAATAAGATGATATTTAATTGTTTAAAAAAGAAGGTTGTTATTTTATTTGGTATGTGAGAATAATTTGATCTTATAAATGGGGAAAGCAACACACATTTTCGGACTGTACGTTGCTTTTTATTATTACTTAGGCATTATAGATTTTTCTATTAAGGTTTACTACATCATCATGCGTAAATTCAGAAGAAAAGTTTTCTATGACTTTATCTCTAAGTGATGGAGCCTCTTCTTTATTAGCGTTTGCTAAAGCTATTTTTAAATCTTCTTTAGTTAACTCAGTACAATAAGCTGGCGTGCCCGGTTGTTGTTTCCATGAATCTTTCAATTCACCACTATCTATAGTATCAAAACCAACCTCACTTACAATATTCATTATTATTTCTTTTTCTTTAATATCATTACCTGCCACTGCCATAGCTATACGATTTTCGCTGTCTTGTGGAGTGCCTTTATTAGCTAGTGTGTATGCCAACTGATTATTAAATGCTTTGACCACATCTCTGCCTAGTTGTTGTGATACCCATATACTTTCCGGTGTGCCATCCTCGATTGCTTCAATTTTATTATCTCTAAATGGATAATAATTAGAAGTATCAACAACGATAATATCTTTTGGTATATTAGATATTATATGACTGAGTTTTGGCATTACATCGGTAGGAATAGAAAGTATTAATATATCAATATCTTCTACAATATTTTGTAATTCAACTGCTTGACCACTAATATTTTTATCTTTCAAATGTTTAACAGAACGAACATCTGCAACTTTCACTTTATGCCCACTGTCATGTAACTTATGAGATAATGTTGATCCAATAGGCCCTGCGCCTACAATGCCGAATTTCATAATAACATCTCCTTAATTTTGATCATGCATTGATTTTTAATACTAAAAGAGATATTTCATTTTTAAAAGAGGGCAATAATATTAGACTAGGTACTAATTTTAGTACTTAAACATTTTAACCTAATAGTTCATCCTAAATGCTAAACACTTTTTCTTATAGTTAATGCTATTGTTTTTTTGCCTGTTGTCCATGTTTTTTGCCGAAATTTTCCATCATATCTATGATAGGTAGTAATGCTTTTCCTTTTTCAGTTAAACTATAAACAACTTTGGGAGGTACTTCAGCATATACATTTCTATTTATAACACCGTCTTCTTCTAATTCTCTTAATTGTTTTGTTAGAGATCCTTGAGAAATACTAGTAAGAAATTTTTTAATTTGATTATAGCGTCTATCATTTTCTTTTAGATACCATATGATTAAATTTTTATAGCGTCCTGACAAAATATTTTGTGTATATGCTATACCATAAATATCTCTATGTTCCTCTATAACATCTTCATCAAATCCGTAATTACAAATTTTAACCATAAAACCCCTCCATTGTACAAAGGTACATTTTTTGATACTATAACTTATTTAATTGCCTTCTTCTCAAAAAGGCTTAATGACTTTAATATACTATATATCAAAATTTAAAAAAACGAAAGAAGGAAAAAATATGAATGAGACAATTTCGTTATTACAAAATCATAGTTCGGTAAGAAAATTTGAAAACAAACCATTATCTGAAGAACAAGTAACGGATATATTTAAATCAGCTAACCAAGCCTCTTCATTTAGTTTGTTACAAGCTGTTTCAATTATTAGAATTTCTGATAAAGAGACACGGGAAAAAATCCAAGAACTTTGTGCTGACCAGCCGTATATTACAGAAGCATCAGAGTTTTGGATTTTCTGTTCAGATTTCAATAGAAATCACCAAATTGCTCCTGACGTGGATCTCACTTACACAGAATTTTTACAAATTGGAACTGTTGATGCGGGTCTTATGGCGCAAAATGCTTTAATTGCAGCAGAATCTATGGGTCTAGGTGGTGTTTATATCGGTGCTGTACGTATTAATATAGAGGAACTTACAGAAGTATTAGACTTGCCTGAATACGTCACGCCTGTCATGGGGTTATGTATAGGCTATCCTGCTCAAGAAAAAAATCCAACTAAACCAAGATTACCTCAGTCTATAGTGATGCATACAGATAAATATGAACCATTTAATGTAAGTGATATTAAAGAATACGATGAAGAAATGAAAAAATACTATGAAGGCAGACCTGTCAGAGCACCTTTCACTGTAAGAAATGTTAAAGGATGGAGTGACCACATTCAAGATCACTTAGAAAGAAGTATCTTACCTAATATGCTTACGCACTTAAACACACAAGGGTATGCAAAAAAATAAGTGGCATTCTAATAAGTAGCATATCGAGATACGACGTAATTAATTATCATACTACTATAATAGGTAAAAAGAGAACGAGTAGTTGTTTTATTGAGAGTGTAAAAATACTGTATCAAGAAAGCAATGAAGTATTTATAAAACCAAGAGTTTGGGATATAAATATTTCTGACTAAAGAATAAAAGGCAATTTCTATTGGTATAATATAGAAATTGCCATTGGTAGTGTAAGTTGAGTCATGTTAGATTTTGAATGCAAAGAGAGCTAACCCTTTACGGATTAGCTCTTTTGTTTTGAGGTTGGGTGTTTATGTCCAACCTCATTGTTGCTTATTTAGATACTTTTTAGTGTGAGATTTACAGTTTTATTGACCTATTGTAACTTCCATTAAATTATCGTTTTTGTCAAAGAAAGCTGTGTACGAACCTGCATTTGTCGCGTATTTGACGAATGTTCCATCCTTATTGCCTAGTTTGCCTTCGTCAACAATTTTGTTAGAGGTATGTGCTTTTTTAAATGTTGCTTTTGATACTGAGTCTGGTTTTGTTAAGAACGTGATTGAGACGACTTTATTATCTCCATTAAAGTCTACGGTAGTATCATAAACTTTTTTAGAGTGATCATATTCTGCTGTTGCTTTTGGGTCTACCTTGTAACCATCGATAGACACATTATCATACTTTAATGCGCGGACGAAGTTATAGTCTTGCGTAAATGAAGGGTCGTATGTTGTATAGCCTTCATAGTTGTACCATGGTGTTTCGGCTTTTAATTTAGCATTGCTTTCAGTGTTGACACCACTTGAACCACCTTCACCATGACCCCATTTTTGTACTTGCTGTGCTGCTTGGACTGGAGAACTATTTGTTGAAATATAAGCTGCTGAGGAACCTAAGACTAGCGTTGATACTACGAGAGTTGCTGAGAACAATTTTCCTACTTTATTCATAATAAATCACTCCTCATATTTATCGCTAATTTCAAGTGTAATAATTCACTTTCATCATACACCAAATTTGTTTAATTGCAACTAAATAGTGTGATTTGAAAAATTAATTTCGATAAAATTAATTAGGTTATATAAGTAGACTAACGATATAACATGATTTATATATTAAAAGCGATTTTGAAATGATTGCTTCTTCAGCAATTTGTAGAATTTATTAGTTGAATTTTAGTACTTTAGCGTTAACATACTCTGCAACTAAATATTATGTTGCCAATTATACAGAAGGTATAGATATTCAATTGAGAGATTAAGGCGTTAAAATGCGTGCGAAAGTTAACGCTCCTGCAGCAACAAAATCTAAATTCTTAAATCGTTATTTTGATACTACTGATACAAATTATGATGAGGTTTCAGAGAAATATAGCACTTCTAAAAAATTAGCCAGTCACATTATGGATTTATATGATAGTGGTAATCATATTGGTATCATAAATAGTGACACGTTTGCGTTTAAAATTTATGATTATTTTTATCTATTGAATCACTAAATAGTCTAAGTGCTATAACCATAATTCAGAAAAAATAAAAAGCATCTTTATGCATAAGTTATTATGTACAAAGATGCTTTTAATAAAATATAAGATTTTATCGGAATTAAATAACATCACCTAAAAGTATAAGTATATTTTGTTTATTGAGCGTTTAGCGTTATTCTATATTATTTAATTGATGTAATAAGATTTTTCTTTGTTTTTCTAAAGAAATAGGGTCGTTATAAGATGTATCTGAAGCATCTAGGGTAATGACATGTCCTTTTTTAACGGCATTTAAATTTTTCCAATTATTAGTTTTTGTAAAGGGTGGCCGTTCTCCATTAGTTGCTAAAATAATGTAATCGCCAGTATAAGTTGATAAATCTTCTTGTGAAATTTGTGCATTATAAGCATTATGCACCTTGGGTTCTAATGCTTTAGGCATACGCATATCGTAACCATCATAAACAATTTCAGTGCCACGGCCTAGACTTTTACCAAAAGCTATTAAGCCTTTTGGTGTTGATTGAACAGCGGTAACAGTTTTGCCTTTGATTTTATGGCCTAGATTTTCTTTGTCTTGAGTCATCTTATGATCCCAATCTTTTACCCATTTTTTAGCTTTAGCTTTTTCATTAACAATTTCTCCCAATTGAATCGTTGTTTCTTTATAGCTTGTCTTTTTAGCATCAAATTGAACTGTTGGCGCTACTTTTTTTAGCTTTTTAATGTTTTTATCCTCTTTGGTCGTTATAATCAAGTCTGGTTTTGTTTGGGTAATTTGTTCCATATCTTTTTGGCCAACTCTTTTAATGCCTTTAGTTGCCTTATCTAAGGTTTTATTTTGTTTTACAAAATCTATAACACCTACTGGTTTATGATTAAATTTAATTAGTGCGCCTATATATGTAGGATGTAAAACGACGATGCGTTTAGGATTTTTAGGAATTTTAACCTTAGTACCATCATTTTGCGTGAACGTCTTAGTTGATTTATTAGTAGATGATTTATCTGAGTTTTTGTTATCGTCATTATCTTTGTTACCACAAGCTGCTAAAATAACAAACAAAATTAATAATAAGACTAAAAATTTTTTCATTTTTTACCTCTCTCTATTGGTATTGATTATCATTATCAATTATAGCATAATGGAAAGCACTTACAAGTTTATATTATGAATTAAGGTGGATGAAAAAGATTTTGTTGTAAAGGGGAATAATGTTGAATAAATATATAGATAGATTTCAAGTGAATGGCTATACCATTTCGGTCAAATTACCAAAAAGTTATTTTAAAAGTAGCAATCGAGATTATTCGTTGTTGTGTGTACAAGATGGAGACTACTTATTTAAATCCATCAAAAAAGATCTTATTTTTGTAGGTATTGAATCTGCAGATAGGTCTAATGATTTTACACCTTGGCAGACTCAAATAGGAAACGAAGTAAACGGCGGACAGGCAGACTATTATTTAACATGGCTAACAGAAACATTAATCCCTTTATTAAGAGATAAATATAGAGTGTCGACTGATAATAAGGATATCGGAATTGCAGGTGCTTCTTATGGGGCGTTAGTTTCTCTCTACGCATTATATACAATGCCAGAGAATTTTGGCACCTATATATTAATTTCTCCGTCGTTATGGTATCCATATTTTATTGATTTTATGCAAGAACGCCAACCCATACAACGCCAAGTTAATGTATACTGGTATGTCGGTTTGAAAGAAGGTATTAAACATACATTAAGAATTAAAGAAATGGTACCTAATAGTTTAGAAGGCGTAAAAATTTTAGAGCATAGTTTGAAAAATGAAAATTCGCGCTTTCAATTTCAAACCTCAAGACGAGGGATTCATAGGCACCGTTTCTTCAAAAAATATTTTAACAAAGCATTAAAATTTATTTATCCTAGGTAACCATATGTTTAAATGCACCGCTAACGATTAAGCCACTTTAATCGTTAGCGGTGTATTTTTAATTTAGTTAATTTAAAAAATTAGAATGTGGTAGTAGGTTATAATCTACGCATATTTGAAAAATATATTAATGGCAAGATACATGCTGAAAAATTAGAAAATTATGAATTTAAATCATTCTAAATTTAGTTGTAAAATACCCTTTAGTCTTTATTAGTTAACTGGCATAATAGAAACGTTGACTAAAAATTTGAAGGGAGTATGAATAAGTATGGAAAATAGCAAAAATTATAATCTCATCACTACAATTATGTTTATTTCGGGTATTATAGTGATGGCTAGTTTGTACACTGCTTTACCACTAACTGCTGCTTTTGCTGATGACTTTCATGTTCCTAAAGAGATTGCAACCTTGAATGGTGTTATTTTTTCGATAACTTATTCTTTAAGTTGTTTATTTTATGGCACAATTTCTGAGAAGTTTGGCCGTGTCAAAACTATTTTGGTTGGCATTAGTGGCCTTGTGGTTATCTGTCTTATAATTGGTTTTGTTCATTCATTTACCTTACTCATTATTATGAGAGCTGTACAAGGTGTTTTCGCCGCGACATTTTCTCCGGTTGCCATAACATATACAACTGAAACCTACCCGCCGGTTAAACGTATTACCGCTATTAGTTTTATTAGTACTAGTTTTATGCTATCGGGCGTATTAGGTCAAAATTTAAGTGAAATCATTGTTAGCCAACTCAATTGGCATTGGGTATATTTCATTTTAACAATTTTATATTTAGTATTAGTGGTACTTATATATAAGTTTGTACCAGAAAGTCCACATCAAAATCGACAGTTACAGTTAAGTAAGTTTTTTGGTAATTTTAAAGATTTTAGTAATAATTTTAACGTACTATATTGTTTGTTTATTTCATTTACTTTGCTAACTATGTTTATTAGTATGTACACGATTTTGAATTCATATATTACTTCTGAACAAATTGGTGGTAATATGTCTACTGCTTCACTCATAAAAGTATTTGGGGTCATTGGGATGTTCTTATCGTTATTAGCAGGACGCATAAGCGGACGCTTAGGATTAAAGCGTACGTTAACATTAGCCCTAATAACATGTGTCGTATCATTAGTTTTAATGGGAACTTTCCACAATATTATTATGATTACTATTTTTAGTGTGACTTTTGTAGCCGGAATAGCCTTTTCAATTCCTACTGTCATTTCTAAGGTTGGGCTAGTTGCTAAAAATAACCACGGCTTTTTTCTATCTGTTAATACAGTGATATTATTTTTAGGTACTGCAATTGCGCCTATTTTAATGATCTATGTGGCTCGATTATCTAGTTACTTTTTAGAGTTCCTAATTATAGCGCTCATAGGCATGGTATCTGTCATAATATCGATGTTGATGCCAAGTGATCATCAAGCCAACAGCTAAACAAGTGAATATAAATCACAATTATTAAAATTATAGCCTTTCAATGAATTCTAATCGGGAATCATTTAAAGGCTATTTTTAATCTTTTATTAGTTATCGTTTTTAGAAATAATAACACCTAAGTCATTGTTGCTATTATTAAATTGGTCACAAAGTGCTAACCAACTCGCAGATTCTATATTAAGCACGTAGCGGAAGTAAGCCCATGTAGCGTATTGAATTAATTCAACTCTTTGTGGGTTGTCATCTGTTGTTTCTTTCATATCATAACCAGGTATACCTCCAAGTGAATATTCTGCATCGTATAAATTCAACAAGCTTTTGCTTCCAGGGCTTTTATAATATGGCTCAGTCATCCATTCAGGTCCTTCAACAGTTAGTGGTGAATGGTCTGCGTCACCTGCAATAACAAGTGTAGGCTTATTCATATACTTGAAGTTAGGATTTAAGAAAGAAAAATTATCGACGGCAAATTGAGTTAACTTGTCGCCACCTTCACCGGCCGTAGCAAGAAGAACGCCTCCTTGCACTCTTGAATCTGATAAATTTTCACTTGCATAGGTCACTGGATCCATTACTTGTAGGCCAAGTAAATTTCCCGCAGTTTGTCCACCGAATGAATGGCCTGCTGTCACAATGCGATGATAATCTATGCGCCCTTGCAATCCAGGAACGAGAGATTCAATATAATCGAGATTATCGAGTATATGTTTCATGTCATCTACTCTAATACGCCATAAAGATTGTATTCTTGGATCGTCATCACTTAGATGAATCCTCTTAGAATCTAGAAAAGTAGGTTGAATTACGATAAAACCATGAGCTGCCCAAAAGTCTGCTAAAGGTTCATAACCATCTTGAGAGGAACCAAAGCCATGTGCGAAAAGAATAACAGGCAAATCTTCTCCAGTTGATGGCGCAGAAACTTTTATAGATAAATCTTCTCCACGCTCTGGTCTAGATAACATTATATACTTCATTGAAATAATCGGTTGTGCTTCATTTAGCTTAACGTCTAACATAATTAACAAAACTTCCTTTCCTATCTTTTAATATAGCTACATAGTAATTTACTGCCGTTCACTATAATAAGTAAGCTACATTTTAAATCTTTCAAACTTACAATTAAAGATTATTGCTTTGAAATACTCATAAGTTCATTTGGTTGATTAATCGCGCGCGATTGATTAAAGTTGGACTAGAAGAGGAGGGGTTATTTTGATTGATGAAGAAATGAAATTGGCTAATCAGTTATGTTTTTCTGCTTACAATGTTAATAGATTATTTAGCAAATTTTATGAACAACAATTAAAAAAATTTGGTTTAACATTTTCTCAATACCTTGTTTTACTGACGTTGTGGGAGGAAAATGATCAAACGCTGTGGGCAATTGGTAAAAAATTAGATCTAGCGAGTAACACTTTAACGCCATTACTTAAAAGATTAGAACAAACAGGCTGGATTCAAAGAACTAGAGCTGAAAATGATAAACGACAACTTATTGTAACTTTAACTACGAAAGGTATAGACCAGCAAGAAGAAGTGCATAAAGCTATTTCTAAATGTATTTCTTCACAATTTGACGTAGATGAATATATAAAAGCTAAAAATATTATGGATAATTTAGAAGAAACGTTGAAAACTATTACAAAGGATGATTCAAATGAAACAATATGATGTCGTATTTTTAGGTAGTGGACATGCTGCTTGGCATAGCGCATTAACTTTAAACCAAGCAGGTAAATCAGTAGCTATCGTTGAAAAAGATCGTATAGCAGGTACATGTACGAATTATGGTTGTAATGCCAAAATTTTATTAGAAAATCCGTATGAAGTGTTAGAGCAAGCTTCACACTATCCCAACATAATTAATACTGAAGCATTATCAGTGAATTGGGAAAACCTTATGTCTTATAAACATAAAATCATTGACCCTATGGCAAATACTTTGAAAGGTTTATTTGAACAACAAAGTATAGATATTATTGAAGGGGCAGGAAGATTAGTAGATGAGCATCATCTCGTAGTAAACGGTGAACAATATTACGGCGAAAACATAGTTATTGCGACAGGCCAACACAGCAATAAGTTAGATATTGAAGGATCTGAATATACGCATGATAGTAGAGATTTCTTATCATTAGATCAAATGCCAAATAGTATCACATTTATAGGTGTAGGCATTATTAGTATTGAATTTGCTAGTATAACTATTAAATCTGGCGTAGAAACGCATATGATTCATGTTGACGATGAGCCGCTCAAAGGTTTTTATTCAGCACATGTTGCTAAATTAATGGATAAATTGGCTGCAGAAGGCGTTCAATTCCATATGAATGAAAATACTACTGCGATTAAAGAGCAAGGTGATCGTTATACAGTAGCAACAGAATCAGGATTAGAGATTACCACTGACTATGTGCTAGACGCTACTGGACGTAGACCAAATGTACACGGTATTGGACTTGAAGAGGCTGGCGTTAATTTTACTAATCGAGGCGTACAGGTAGATGAATATTTACGTACAAATATCCCTAATATTTATGCTAGTGGTGATGTATTAGATAAAGCAATTCCTAAATTAACACCTACTGCAACATTTGAATCTAACTATATCGCTGCACATATTTTAGGTATGAATGACAATCCTATTAGTTATCCCGCAATACCTTCAGTCTTATATACACTACCAAGATTGAGTAATATTGGGGTTTCTATAGATGAAGCGAACAAGAGCGACGATTATAAAGTGAAAGATATTCCTTTTGGTAAACAAATGGTGTTTGAATATAAAAATGAAACTGAAGCGGAAATGACTATCGTGTTGAATAGTAATAAACAATTAGTAGGAGCTGCAATTTATGCCGATGATGCACCGGATTTAGTCAATTTACTAACTTTCATTGTGAATCAAAAATTGACGGCTCAAGATTTAAATCAAATGATTTTTGCATTCCCTGGTTCATCTAGTGGTGTGATAGATCAATTGAAATTAGCAATGTTATAAAAGGAGCGCTATATAATGACTAATAATATTTATGATATACAAGTTGCTAACAAAGATGGTAGCACTTATTATTTAAATGACTATAAAGGTAAGGTAATAATAGTTGTAAATACTGCTACAAAATGTGGATTGAGTGGTCAATTTGAAGAATTAGAAGAGCTTTATCAAAAATATAAAGATCAAGGACTTATTATTCTAGGATTTCCGTGTAATCAATTTGCCAATCAAGAACCTGGTACAGACGACCAAATCTCAGAAACATGCAAAATTAACTTTGGTGTAACTTTTCCAATACATGCTAAAATTGACGTAAATGGTAAAGACGAAAGTCCATTATTTACACTACTAAAAAATGAAGCATCAAGTTTATATGGTAAAAAAATTAAATGGAACTTTACGAAATTTGTTATCGATCGAGAAGGTAATGTAGTAAAAAGACTTGCCCCTAAAGATAGTCCTAAAAAGGCTGAAAAATTAATTCAAGATTTATTGTAAATAGTCTTTTTTCAAGTTAAAAGGGATAGCAGCAAAGGAGTTATGCGATGTGGACAAATTAATTTTAGTCAGCTACGGCCAATTTTGCAATGGAATTAAAGATAGTTTAGAAATGATACTCGGACCATAACCACAAGTTTTCACTGTGCCATTACTAGAAGAAGGCGAAGCTGACATCAAACAAAAGTATAACGATATAGTAAATAAAGATGATAACATAACAGTCTTTGTAGATTTACTGGGTGGGACGCCGTCAAATGTAATGTCACAATTGCTTAAGGAAGGACAAAACTTTAAATTATATACAGGGATGAACCTACCAATGGTCATTAGTTATATAAGCAGTATTGTGCATGAACAACCGAAAGATTTTCATGTTAGAGCACGAGAAGGTATCGTATAAGTTAATGACATGCTCAATCATATCGATGATGAAGACGAATAAACTAGAATAAGTAGCAGTTGAAATTTTTTAAATGAGTAGAAATAGTTAGTTGGTTATTATTACCAAAATAGTGGTCAGCCTTAATTGAGAGGCTGGCTACTTATAGTTTATTAAATATAATTAATTATAAATTAACGATAAATATTTAATAATTATATTAGTGTAATAATATAACTATTGATTTAGACATAAATTAAATTTACAATAATAAATAAGGGATATATTTTTTTGAGCACGAATAACAACGTTGTTATTCGTTTAAGTGATTAAAATTTTATTATGCATAAATAGTTAGTTATTGGCGAAGATTAAATGGAGGGGATTATATGGCCAAAATTTTAAGTATTTTTGTAAGCGCATTCATTATTTGGGGTATGTTTAGTTTTGCGTTTAACTCACAGATCAAAGCACAAGAAAAACCAAAGGAGATAGTTTTAGCTCATAATCAACCAACAGAGCATCCTGTACATAAGTCGCTTGAAATCTTTAAAAAGGAATTGGAAAAAAAATCTCATGGTCAAATTAAAGTGAAAATATACCCTAATGGCCAATTGGGTAGTGAGCGTGAAGCAATAGAAATGACACAAACAAATGCTATACAAATGACCAAAGTATCTGCGGGTGCACTTGAAAGTTTTTCACCTTCGTATTCTTTATTTAACGCACCATATTTATTTAATTCACAAGACAATTATCGTCATTTAATGAAAGAGAAAAAAGTCCAAAATGCATTTTTCCATAGTACTTTTGATAATGGATTTTTAGGAATTACATATTATGATGCCGGCGCTCGTAATATTTATACCAAAGACAAAGCTATCAAAAATAGTAAAGATTTAAAAGGAGTTAAAACACGCGTTCAACCAAGTAAAACGAGCGTTAAGCTAATTAAATCATTGGGTGGTACACCAACGCCTATGGATTTTGGTGAGGTATACACTGCGATGCAGTCGGGTGTTATAGATGCTGCTGAAAACAATGAAACCGCACTCACAACCAATAATCATGGGGAGATAGCGAAAAACTATTCTTATACAGAACATGCTTACGTTCCCGATGTCTTAATTATGAATAAGGATACTTACAATGATCTTACAAAGCAACAGCAAAAATGGCTTGCTGAAGCGGCGGCTGATTCAACTAAAAAGCATGAAGTTTTATGGGACAAAGAAGTTAAACATGCAAAGGAAGTTGCTAAAAAAGATATGGGAGTGAAATTCCATAAAGTAGATAAATCATCGTTCAAAAATGCATCCAAACCGTTACGTAAAGAGTTTGCTAAAGATCCAAAAACTAAAAAATATTATGACTTAATTCAAAAGGAGGAAAAGAAATATGAAAAAAGTAAAACAAAGCATTGATAAAGTATTACTTACATTAGCTGGTATTGCATTATTTATAATGGTTTTATTGTCTATTTATCAAGTGGTCTCACGTTTTATTTTTAATACACCAAGTACAGTTAGTGAAGAAATTGTACGATTTCTTTTGATTTGGTTTGCGCTGCTTAGTGCTAGTTATGTTTTCGGAGTTAAAAAACATATTGCCATTTTATTTTTTAGAGAAATTTTACCTAAAAAAGTACAGTTAATAATGGAAAAAATCACTGATATTTTAATTATAATTATTGCGCTAGTATTGATGATTTACGGCGGTTATGAAGTAGTAAAACTGACGTGGACACAATACGCACCATCTACAGGGTTGTCGATGGCAAGTATGTATGGCGCACTCCCAGTATCTGGAATATTTATAATTTTTTATTCTATCTACAACTTATTGGATAAAAGCGAATTAGATAATATGGATGATGGGGGGACTACATCATGACGTTAGTGGCAGGTTTAGTATTATTTATTAGTTTCTTTGTATTTTTGTTTTATGGATTACCGATAGCTATTTCTATTATTTTAAGTTCTATAATTACATTATTATTGATATTACCTTTTGATGTAACCATTGCGACAGCAGCACAACGTATGGTTACAGGGATAGATGATTTTACAATGTTAGCAATTCCATTGTTTGTGTTAGCTGGTATCATTATGAATAATGGTGGTATAGCATTTAGATTAGTTAACTTTGCAAAAGTCTTGGTAGGACGATTGCCTGGTTCGCTGGCACATACAAACACTGTTGGGAACATGTTATTCGGTTCAATATCTGGTTCAAGTGTTGCCGCTGCGGCTGCCATGGGTCGTATCATGGGGCCTATGGAAAAAGCACAAGGCTATAAAAAAGAATATTCTGCCGCTGCAAATATCGCTTCTGCACCATCAGGTTTATTAATACCTCCAAGTTCTTTACTAATAGTGTATTCTCTAGTTAGTGGTGGGACATCTATAGCGGCACTATTTATTGCAGGATATATTCCAGGTATTTTATGGGGCATTTGCTGTATGATTGTTGCATTTTTTATGGCTAAAAAACATGGCTATAAAGGATCTGAAAAGATTGCATGGAAAGATAAAATATTTTTATTTTTAGATGCTATTCCAAGCTTATTACTAATTGTCATAGTAATAGGTGGGATTGTAGTTGGCGTGTTTACAGCAACAGAAGGAGCAGCAGTAGCTGTATTATATGCAACAGTATTGTCGCTCATTTATAAAAGTTTAAAAATTAAAAATATACCAAGTATAATTAAAGAAACTGCAGAAATTACAGGGATGATTTTATTTTTAATTACTGCTTCGGCATTATTTTCACTCGTTATGAGTTATACAGGTTTACCTGAAGCAATATCTAAAAGTATTATTTCGTTAACTGATAATCCAATTCTGTTATTACTATTAATGAATGTTATTTTATTAATAATTGGAACTTTTATGGATATTACGCCAGCAGTATTAATTTTTACTCCGATTTTTTTACCAATATCTGAAGCTATAGGCTTAGATCCTATTCATTTTGGAATTATTATAGCCTTTAACTTATGTATAGGTAATATTACGCCACCAGTGGGAAGTGCGTTGTTTGTGGGGGCTAGTGTTGGAGAAGTCAGGGTAGAATCAGTATTTAAATATTTATTACCTTATTTTGCTATACTTATCATTTTATTACTTGTCATTACCTTTATACCGCAATTATCATTATTTTTACCAAAATTATTAGGATTATAATAAAAAAAGTGAGTCTGAGGCTTAATATTGTCTTCAGACTCACTTTTATATGAGCAGTAGATGATTGAATTGAAAATGCGCTTGTATCAAGCTTTTTCCAACTCTAGTCATCTTTGTTGGGTCGGGACTACAAAATCTTCTTATAAAAATAAGATTTTTGCCCCGCCCCCCATTGTTTAATTAAAAGATATTAATTTTTCATGCTCTAATTTATCGTCATACATAGGAATTTGACTATTTTTTTGAATGAAGATAGGGATAGTGTCAAGTTCAATATCTAAGGAGATATATTGACCACCTTCATAACTTTCTTGTGTAAAGAAATTAACCCAACCTTTATTGTTTTGTGGTAAGTAGATTGTTTTAGTTGATTGTCCCGGTTCTACTACTGGTGAAACTAACATCTTCGAACCTAACATCCATGTGTCGTAATCTTCTAATGTCTGAGTGTCTCGTTCAAACTCTAAAAACGTTGGTCGTACAATAGGCATAAAATCATGATGACTCTCTTGTTGTAATTGGTCAAAATAAGGAATTAAGCGTTCATGAAGATGCATTGCTGCTTTAACATCTTCGAGCACTTCAGGATGCATCCAAGGTTCATTTACCGTTTGATCGCTATTCCAAGAATGTATTGAAAAACGAGGATAAAATATACCATTTTGTACCCAACGTAAAAATAGTTCAGGATCAGGTTTGGGTCCGGAAAAGCCTCCGATATCATGACCAAAGTTATGTACTCCCGATAAGCTTAATCCTTGAGCCATATAATTATTATATTTTAAAGATTCCCAGCTCGTATTGTTATCACCGGTCCAAGTTTGCACGTATTTAGACATACCTGCACAACCGGAACGACTAATGATATAAGGAGTAGTGGTGTCAGTTTCTTTAATTTGAATCTCCCTAGATGCCATAGACATTAATAATGGCATGATTGCTCTATAGTCATTGAAGTTAGTATGACCGCTATTAAAGCCATAAACTTGCGCGTGTGAATCCCAAATTTCAAATTCATTATTGTCATTCCACGTGCAATGAATGTGGTTGTCGATTAATTTTGTTTTGATTTGATGTTGCCACCATGCAATCGTTTGAGGATTAGTAAAGTCTAAGTAATAGCCTTCATCATCCCAAAATTGAATTTTAAGAGGGTCGCCATGTTCATCTTTTATAAAACCGTCAAACTCCAAGACTTCGTCAAGTAGGGGATGATTTAACATAAGTGATGGCTTAATGTTTGCTACCACTTCCACCTTATTATCGGTAAATGCCTTACCAAATGCTTGAGGATTAGGAAACTTGTCATAATTCCAATTAAAGACATACCGCTTATCGTCTATGGATGTATAGCCTGATGATAAATGAAATGAACGTACATTAATATCGTGTTTTTTACAATCATTTAGAAAGTGAGATAAACGTGACTGAGAACGTGGTTCGTCAGTATACTGCATCGTTGAACCTGAGTATGAAGCGCTCCAGCTAGGAAAAACAGTTGGGCGACCTGTTATTTGACTGAACTTTTGTGTTACGTCCTTTATAGTAGAGCCACCTATAACATAATAGTCTAAGAAAGTTGCTTCCGTTTCATAATAACGATAATAGCCATGATAATTGTCTAGTTCTTTCCCTAAATCAAATGTTGAGCGTTGATAATCATCGTAATAAAGACCATACGTCATTTCATTTGATGGCTTATAAGTAATATAAAAAGGAATATGTTTATATAAAGGGTCAGTATTTTTGGCGCTATAACCCATAGCGTCAATATTTAACATGCGATAGCGTTCGCCGTGTTTATTTACTGTGCCCGACTTTTCACCTAGGCCAAAGTATTTTTCATCTATTTCCCTGGAAATATAATGGCATGTAGAATGGTTATCGGAAATGTCGAAATGATAAGCTTGAGTTTGACGATCATTAAATAAAGGTTGGAATATATCCTTAGCATCTTTTTGAAACCAATAAAATTTCAAACGTTGTTTATTTATTACTAATTTTAATTGAGTCGTCTTAATAGTTATGTCCTCGTCGTTTTCATCGACAGTAAATTTGGATAATGCAAAACCATGTGTATGATATCTTGATAAACCTTCGTATGGTAAAACAGTGTCATAAGGCGTAATAGTATAAGTAGGTAGCGTTATACGAGCGTTTTTACTTATTTTTACGTTGATAATAGTATTTTCTAATACACGAATAATATAAAAACATTTTTTGACCGGATGTTTTATTTCGACGGTATGTGCGTTAACTAAATGTGCAATTTTATGAGTCATTTGCGAGCCTCCTCAGAAAAATGAAAACGTTGTTATTTTTACAGCATATAGTTTTATGTGTAAAATTGCAAAACAATTGGATAGTTATTTTATAAATTGTGTGATGTATAAAACCTATGAAATTGTAGTCGAAATGGTTAATAAATAGTGAATATTAATAAAAAATAATGGCACCACTAATCTTGAATTTAAACAGTATTCGTCAATACAAATTATATAAAATATGGAGTTTTATTTTAAATTATTTTATAATCGCGTAAAAAGAATCTATTGTTATTTAATTATAGAAAATAATAGTAAATTTAATGGGGTGATGTTTTTGATGCTAGATATATTTCAAAATCAAAAGACAACAATATCAATGACGCAACAACTTAGCCAGTCAATATCACTACTACAATATTCAGTAATGGAGTTAAAAGAATTTATACAAGAAGAGGCATTAGAAAATCCCTTGATTGAAATAGAAGATAAAAAGTATGATAATGCAAAAATAAATACGACTAAGTATAAAAATGATAATGACAATGATTATATTGAAAGCTTGCCAAATGAAGATCATTTAATTTGGGATGAACTATTAAGGGAGATTAAAGTAGCTGATTGTATACAGAGGGATAAAGTAATTTTAGTTAAAATTATTTTAAATTTAAATGAAAGCGGTTTCTTAAATGTGGATGATGACGCTTTAGCTCGTGAATGCAATATTAAAGACTATGAGTTAGACGAATATATTTTATTGTTACAAAATTTTGGACCACAGGGTGTAGGTGCGAGAAGTCTAAAAGAATGTCTACAATTGCAAGTCAGAAACGAATCAGCGCAGATTCGAAAAATAGTACAACATTCAGTTAAAGAAATAGCAAATGGCGATTGGGAGAAAATTGCCCTACAATTTAAACTGTCTAAAACAGAATTATCTACATTTATTGAAATGGCAAAGAAACTTAAAATTAAGCCATTTGCATATGAACGCGTGAGTTCGGAGTATTTACAATTATTTCCTGATGTCATTATAGAAAAGCATAAAAAAGGGTTCAACGTACGCTTGAATGAATCATGTATACCTAATGTTGAAGTGAATGAATATTATCTATCATTGGAAGATCAAAATAAGGAATTAAAATCATACATTAAACAACATTACAAAAACTATTTATGGCTGACACATAGTCTTGAAAAAAGGCAAGAAACACTAATGAATGTTACGAAATCCATATTAATGTATCAACAAGACTTATTTGATAAAAAAAGAAACATGATAAAACCAATGACACTTGAATCTATTGCTAGTGATATTGATATGAATGTTTCTACTATAAGTAGAACAATAAAAAATAAAGTTATTCAATCGCCAGCAGGCACGTTTTATATGGCAGATTTGTTTACCTCTAAACTAAGTACAGGTATGGGAGATAATGTCTCATCTATCAATGTTAAAAGTTTAATTAATAACTATATTAAAGATGAGAATAAGTCGGAACCACTGTCAGACAATGCACTTTCGACTACATTAAGAGAGCAGAATGGAATTGAAATATCACGTCGAACTGTTACGAAATATAGAAAAGCGATGAGAATTGCTAGCTCGACTGATCGTAAAAAGGAACGGTAAAAATAATTTTATCTCGTTTATATTATTTGGCACGCTTCTTGCATGTTAGTAAGTGTAAGGTCAAATAACAGGAGGTATAATTATGGAAATCGGAATCGTTAAAGAAATTAAGAACAACGAGAACAGAGTGAGTTTGTCACCAAGTGGTGTGCATGCGTTAGTCGAACAAGGACATAGTGTAGTTGTTGAAACGGCTGCGGGTTTTGGTTCATATTTTGAAGATGTAGATTATGAAAAGGCTGGCGCTCAAATTGTTAATTCGCAGGTAGAAGCGTGGAATGTTGATATGGTGATGAAAGTTAAAGAACCATTAGTAGAAGAGTTTCAATATTTTAGAAAGGATTTAATATTGTTCACTTACTTACATTTAGCAAACGAACCAAAATTGACTGAAGCATTACAAGAAAATAAAGTAACGAGTATTGCTTATGAAACAGTTCAATTACCAGACCGTTCATTACCGTTATTAACGCCAATGAGTGAAGTGGCGGGACGCATGTCGACACAAATTGGTGCAGAGTTTTTACAAAAGTACAAAGGCGGTATGGGGATTTTATTAGGTGGCGTGCCTGGAGTATCTAAAGGGCAAGTTACTATTATTGGTGGCGGTCAAGCTGGTACTAACGCTGCAAAAATCGCACTTGGTTTAGGTGCTGATGTTACTATTTTAGATGTTAACCCTAAACGACTTCAGCAGTTAGAAGATTTATTTAATGGTCGTGTCCATACGATTATGTCTAATCCTTTAAATATTGAAGAATGTGTAAAAAATAGCGACTTAGTGATAGGTGCCGTATTGATTCCTGGCGCAAAAGCACCAAAGCTTGTTACAGAAGAAATGGTTAAATCAATGAGAGATGGTGCCGTCATTGTAGATATTGCGATTGACCAAGGCGGTATATTTGAAACAACTGATAGAATTTCGACACATGACAATCCAACGTATAAAAAGCATGGGGTTGTACATTACGCTGTAGCTAATATGCCTGGCGCAGTGCCTCGTACATCAACGATTGCTTTAAATAATGCTACCTTACCTTATGCATTACAAATCGCTAATAAAGGCGTTGAAAAAGTTATGAAAAGTAATAATGAGTTAGCGTTGGGATTGAATACTTATAATGGAAACATTATGAATCATGAAGTTGCAAGCGCGCTAAACAAAGAATATTACGCTTACAATACAGAATTAGTATAACTACCAATATTTATAAGTTAACGTAACCCCACAAAATAACGTTAAAACTTAATTTAATTAATCTTCCCCTATTTATTTCGAGATTGATAATTAATTCTGTTGGACTTAAAGCAACCACTCAAATAGTATTTGAGTGGTTTTAATTTTGATAGACATAAAAAACACTTTTGCTAATTAAAACAAAAGTGTTTAAAAGATATTTAATAATGCGCAATGGATATATTATTTAGGCTGTTGTTGGGTAATGCAGTGAATATTCCCACCGCCAACAGAAATTTCTCGTGTGTATACTTGGACTATTTTACGGTCAGGAAACAATTCTTGGAATGTCGTATATGCTATATCGTCTTGCAGATCATTAAATTTAGGTATAATCACGCCATTATTACATATATAACAATTCACGTAAGTTGCGATAAAGAGTGTTTCTTCTGAGCGTTTAAAACTCGAATCACTTAAATCAAGTTCATCACTTTCTTCCGATGATAGTGTTATTTGTTCTGGCATAGGTAATTTGTGAATTTTTAAAGTTCGACCTTTAGCATCGGTAACGTCTTGGAGTTGTTCATATACCGATTGGATTAATTTGTATTGTGGATGATTCACATCTTCTGTCCATCCCATAGCTACTTCTCCGGGTTTAACATAGAATAGTACCTCATCAATATGGCCATCTGTCTCGTCGTCGACTAAACCATTTTCTATCCATATGACTTTCTCAACGTTGAGATAATTACTTAATTGCATTTCCATATGACTTTTTGAAATTGTAGGATTTCTATTATTGTTAAGAATACATTGTTCAGTTGTAATAACCGTGCCATCACCATCTACACAAATAGAACCACCTTCTAACACGATGTGTCTTGCATCATATCCATCAACATTAGTTAATTCAAAAATTTTATTTTTTAGTAATTTGTCTTGGTCCCAAGGGAAATAAAGACCTTCATCAATACCTCCCCAAGCATTAAATGACCAATTAATACCTCGTACAATGCCTTGTTCATTTTTTAAAAAGGTTGGGCCGATATCTCGCATCCATGCATCATTAGAAGATATTTCTATGACACGTACTGAATCAGGTAATCTATTTCTTGCATCTTCATATTGTTCTCGGTTTACACAAACCGTAACTGGTTCAAATTGTGAAATTGCAGTAGCTACCTCAGTAAATGCTTTTTGTGCTGGTTTGGCACCTGCTCGCCAAGTATCTGTTCTTTGTGGCCACAACATCCAAGTTTGGGCGTGAGGTTCATACTCACCTGGCATTCTGTAACCGTCTTGCATAGGTAATGTATCATTTATAAGTGACATAATATTCCTCCTTTACAATTAACATAATGCAAAATTCGTACCAAACTTTAATTATTATGAGTGTCAATGTTATATTTTTTTAGTTTTCTTACATAAGTTGTTTGAGAAATCTTTAATGCTTCCGCAGCTTTTCTCGTTGACCTATATTTTTTTTGATATTGTTCCAAGATGTCTTTTTCAATTTTGTTTAAATAGTCAGGTAATGAATCTATTTCAGAGGTATTAACATTGCTTGTAGTCGTTGTTGTTTCTTTAGTTTGTAATATTTTTTTAGGTAGAAATGATACGTCGATCTTGTCATCTTTAGCAATAACTACTAAGTATTCGATTACATTTTCTAATTCTCTTATATTACCTGGCCAATCATATGCTTCTAAATATGAGCGTATTACTTTATCTAGAATAACGTTACGATTATATTTTTTATTAAAATAATTTGTAAAATGATTTAAGAATCCGCGAATATCTTCTTTTCGTTCTCTTAATGACGGAATATTAATATCTATAACGTTAAGTCTATAGTATAAATCAGCGCGGAATGATTTTTCTTCTACCATACTAATCAAATCTTTATTTGTAGCTGTAATAATTCGTACGTTAATTTTTTCTTCTTTAGATGCACCTATAGGCACATAAGTATGATCTTGTATAAGTTGTAAAATTTTTGGTTGTAAGCTGAGAGGTAATTCTCCAATCTCATCTAAAAATAAAGTGCCACCATGTGCTTGTGACACGAGTCCTTCCTTGCCGTTAGCATTTGCCCCTGTAAATGCCCCTTTTTTATAACCGAAAAGTTCAGATTCTAATAGCGTTTCAGGTATTGCGCTACAGTTGATTTTAATGAATGGTTTATTTGATCTATCGCTTAAACGATGAATCTCTTTGGCGAACTTACTTTTGCCTACACCCGTTTCCCCAGTTAATAAGGTGTTCGTATCCACGATAGCGATACGTTCAATAATATCCATAACTTCTTGAATCTTAACACTCTTCCCTTTAATCAATTGATCTTGTTGGTGCTTTTTGTAGGCAGGCGCATAGTTAATTGCATTCTTGTAATTTTTTAATAGTTCTTCAGATTTTTCGAGTTGCAATGATGATTTAACTGTCTCAGTAATATCTCGTACTTGAACTAAAACATATTGTTGAGGATCATTTGGAAATTTTATTAGTTTACCAGTTGCTAAATATTTATAATCATTTGAAGTTTGTATTTTTGTAGTCATTTTATTGTTTTTTAAGACGACACGTGTGACGGACGGTTTAAATAATCCATCCTTTTCCAAAATGCTTATATGTTGCCCAATAAGTTGAGAACGTGGTGTATTCAATTGTTTAGTGCTCGTATCATTCATCCATACTACGATGCCATCATAATTTGTTATGAAGATACCATCATTTAATGCATTGAAAACAGACTTTATATTTTCATCGCTATATTCGAAAGTATTTAAATTCATAATACCCCTCATTTCTTCATCATTTATTAGTGATGCAATTGTGACTCATTGATGCAAATGTAACTCACTATTAATAAATATAATTCTCATTTTATTAGAAAACGCTTTCAATAAAAAGGATTAAGCTGTAACTATTCAGTTGTCAAAATAAGTTGGCACGAAGTTTGCATATAGCAAAGTAAGGGGGGATATATGTGGAGACATCGGAATTAAAAGTAGATGAAACTTATTTGTTTGAAAAAATCAACAAAAGCTCAGAAGTTGGCAAGACGGCAAATAATGGATTGTATCGTTTAGCTTTAACTCATGAAGATAAGTTAATTCGAGATGATTTTATTTCTTGGATGAAGGAAGAATCATTAGATGTTCGCGTAGATGACTTTGGTAATATCTATGGTCGACGCAAAGGTATAAATAATGAGGCTTCTCCTATTGTGATTGGGTCTCATCTTGATACGCAACCTTATGGTGGCCGTTTCGACGGTGTATTAGGTGTGCTTGGAGGTTTATCGGTAATTAAAACATTAAATGATTACAACATAGAAACAGAGAGACCTATCGAGCTCATTAATTTTACAAATGAAGAGGGGGCTAGATTTCCGCAGCCAATGGTCGCTTCTGGTGGACTAATAGGTGAATTCAAAAAATCATATATCTATAATCTTGCTGACAATGAAGGAACTACCTATGAAGAGGCATTAGAGCATATTAATTATAAGGGATTAGAATCTCAACGTATTAAAGAGGCACATAGTTTTCTTGAATTGCACATTGAACAAGGACCAGTTTTAGAAAATGAACATAAAGACATTGGAATTGTTCAAGGCATTCAAGGTATGACGTGGTTGTCTATTAATATTAAAGGTTTATCTAATCACGCTGGTTCTACACCGATGCAAGATAGAAAAGACGCATTTCATAAAGCTACAGCTGTGATACAAGATATCTATGAAATAGCCGAAAAACATAAAGGCTTAAATATCACAATTGGTAAGGTTGATGTTTCACCTAATGTACCTAACGTTATTCCGGGTGAAGTGCAGTTTATAGTAGATATACGTCATCAAAATAAGGGTGTTTTAACAGAATGCCAAACTAAAATAGAGCAATTTATTGCTGCAGTATCAAATGAACAAGATTACCAAGCTACTGTATCAGTCGACTGGGCGGCTAAACCGACTGTATTCGCGAATAACGTAACTCAAGTTATAAAAGAAAGTACAGAATCACTAAAATATTCAAATTTAGAAATGTATAGTGGCCCGGGGCATGATGCGAAACATATGGCAGGTATGACGGATACTGGAATGATATTTGTACCTAGTCATAAAGGTATTAGTCACAATGAAGCAGAATTAACTTATGATAAGCATATTATTCAAGGCGTAGAAGTATTGCTAAAAACAGTAAATAAACTAGCAAATAATAATAAATAAAATTGGAGTGTTAATTATGACGAACGAAAAAAACTTATTTGAATTAGACCGTGAACATATTATTCATCCTCAAAGTAATCCAAAAGAACATTATGAGCAAGGACCGAAAATTATATTTGATGAAGGTAATGGCATTTATTTGAAAGACGTTGAAGGTCGTGAATATATCGACGGTGTTTCTATGTTATGGAATGTCAACTTAGGTCATGGTAATAAAGAATTAGCAGAAGCTGCTTATAACCAAATGACTAAAGCGGCATATACAACTACTTTTTATAATTATACAAATGAACCTTCTGTAAAATTAGCAGAGAAAATTACGTCATTAGCACCTGGAGATTTAAATGCAATTTTCTATACATCAGGTGGTTCAGAATCTAACGATACAGCCTTTAAACTTTCTAGATTTTATTGGCAACAAAAAGGTTACGACAACAAAAATATTATTATTTCTCTTAAAAGAGGTTATCACGGTGTAACGATTGCAGCACAACGTGCTACAGGTATTGGAGCTTACAGAGATTTCTCAGGTATACTCGAGCAAAAAATTATTAATGCAGAAGCACATTTAACTGAATGTGAGTTAGGTGACAAATCACATCCGGATTATGACAAAAGTATTAGTGGTTTAATTGATGAGTTGGGTGCAGATCAAATTGCCGCAATTATTATTGAACCCGTCCAAGGTGCAGGTGGCGTGCATGTTTCTCCAGACGGCTATTTACAAGCAGTTAGAAGTATATGTGATAAGAATGATATCCATTTTATCGCTGATGAAGTAATTTGTGGATTTGGTAGAACTGGTAAAATGTTCGGCTGTAATCATTGGGATGTAGTACCTGATTTCATGTGTGTCGCTAAAGGTCTTACAAGTGGTTATATTCAATTGGGCGGCGTTATCATGAGAGACGAAATCAAAAATACATTGAATGAATTTGATGACATGTTACCTCACGGATTTACTTATAGTGGACACCCTACTGCATGTGCGGTAGGCCTAAAAAATATAGAAATTTTAGAAAGGGATAACTGGGTGTCACATGCTAAAAAAATGGGTGACAAATTATTAGATGGCCTGAAAAAGTTAGAAGCAAAATATTCATTCTTTTCTAATCCCCGTGCTAAAGGTTTATTAGCAGGTATTGATTTAGTAAAAGATAAAGAGACTAATGAACCATTTGACTTCGATGATAGAGCAGCAAATCAACTTATTACAGAATGTTTTAATCGCGATTTATTAATTCGTGCATTTGATTTTGAACCAGGTATGAACATCGTAGCTATTGCACCCCCTTTAATTGTGAATGAAGAAGAAATCGACAATATTATCAATATCGTAGATGAAGCAGCATCTGAAATCCAAAAAACAATTTATAAATAATTTTAACGGGGGAGTTATATGACTGTTACACAAAATAAAGTAATTCCAGAAGTTCAAGCGTTTTTAAATAAGCCAATTCCGTTATTTATCAACGGGGATTGGCATACACCTAGAGATAAGGCGACGTTTATTGCTGAAAACCCAGCTACGAGCGTACCGTTAGCAACTGTGTATGAAGCTAAAGAGAATGAAGTGAATATGGCGGTAGACTCTGCAGAACGAGCATTTAATGATAGTGCTTGGGCGCAAATGAGTGCTTATGAAAGAGCAAAATTAATGTTTAAATTAGCTGATTTAATGGAGCGGGATTTTGAAATTATAGCACAATTAGATTCATTAGATAACGGTAAGCCTGTGGGTGAAGTGAGAGAAAGTGATTTGCCCAATGCGATTGAAAACTTACGTTATTTCGCTGGTTGGACTACCAAATTAACAGGCCAAACTATTCCAATAGACACAGAATTTTTAAATTATACAAGACATGAACCTATAGGCGTAGTAGGACAAATTATCCCATGGAATTTCCCGATAATGATGGCTTTATGGAAAATAGCACCGGCGATTGCTACAGGTTGTACGGTTGTTCTAAAACCTGCAGAACAAACCCCTGTGTCAGCACTTTACCTAGGAAAATTAATTAAAGAAAGTGGTTTTCCAGATGGTGTAATTAATATTATTAATGGATTCGGTAAAGAAGCGGGACATTATTTAGTAAATCATCCAAAAGTTAATAAAATTGCATTTACTGGATCAACTGCAACAGGTCAACAAATTATGAAACAAGCAGCCGATACGATGAAACGAGTCACATTGGAACTCGGAGGTAAATCACCGAATATTATTTTGGAAGATGCTGATTTAGATAAAGCTATTCCCGGCGTATTCAGTGGCATTATGGTTAATCAAGGTGAAGTATGCTGTGCGGGTTCGCGTGTGTTTATTCCAGAAAATATTTTTGACCATGTCGTACAAAAATTAAAAGATTATGCAGAAAACACTGTTTTAGGCATAGGTATTGAAGCAGGCACGACAATGGGACCATTGGTATCTCAAAAACAATATGACATCGTTACTTCTTATATTGAAAAGGGTGTTAAAGAAGGCGCAACAATGGTTACAGGTGGTGTAAAAAACGGAGATGGTTACTTTGTGAAGCCAACCATTTTCACTAATGTTAACAAAGAGATGTCTATTGTAAAAGAAGAAATATTTGGACCCGTAGTTGTACTAATACCGTACTCTGAAATCGATGAAGTCGTTGGCATGGCGAATGATACAGAATATGGTTTAGCCGCGGGTGTTTGGACACAGAGCTTAAAAAATGCACACTCAGTGGCTAATAAATTAAAGGCTGGAACAGTTTGGATAAATTGTTATAACTTAACGAATGCTGCAACACCATTCGGAGGGTATAAACAATCAGGATTTGGACGTGAGATGGGGTCATATGCGTTGGAAAATTATACAGAAGTTAAAAGTGTATGGGTCAATTTAGATTAACACTTTAATAATGATGAAGCATGGCAATCAGATATGACTTTATTAATTAATTTCCTGTATTCAAATACATGGAAGGAATGATTTTATGAATGACGAAAGACATATTGAACGAAAGCTTAAACTTGTTCACATCATTACACTTGGTTTGGCCTATATGGCACCATTTGCTGTATTTGATACATTTGGCATAGCTTCCAATATTTCTTCAGGGCATGTACCATTTGCATATGTGTTTGTATTTTTAGCTATTTTATTAACAGCATTAAGTTATGGCAAATTAGTAAAAAAATATCCATCATCTGGTTCAGTCTATGCTTATACTAGAAATATTATTAATCCTTATGTAGGTGTTTTGGTAGGGTGGCTATCGTTTATAGCTTATCTGTCATTACCAATGATTAATGCATTGTTAGCCAAAATATTTATTTCATCACTCTTGCCACAAATACCAGGTTGGACTTGGATAGTTGGATTGGTAGTACTAATCACATTGCTAAATATATTTGGTATAGAGTTTGCGGCTGCGCTTAATATAGGATTAGTCTTCGTTCAAATACTTGTAGGAATCGTGTTTATAACGTTAACTGTGCATGATATAAACAGTGGTACAGGGCACTTTATGTCATTAAATGAATTGATGCCAAAACTCCATGAATTAAGTGGATTCTTTGGCGCATCAGCTTTGTTAGGTATGAGTTTCATAGGTTTTGATGCTGTAACGACATTAGCAGAAGATACAGTAAATCCTAAGGAAACGATACCTAAAGGAATATTTTTTATTACGATTATAGGTGGCGTATTTTTCTTTACTGTAACGTACTTTATGCAATCACTAATTCCAAATGTATCAATATTAAAGAATATTCAAGGTGCATCACCTGAAATAGCCACAATCATTGGTGGAAAAGCGTATTTAATCTTTTTCATCTTAGGAGGTATGTTTTCGGTATTTGCTTCTGGTTTAGCTGCACAAATAAGTGCTTCAAGACTGCTGTATGCTATGGGAAGAGACAATGTTATACCTAAAAGGTACTTTGGCTACTTAAATAAGAAAACAAAAACACCTGTTTTTAATATTATTATCACAGGTATTCTAGCACTGTGTGCCTTATTTTTAAATTTAGAACAGGCGACATCACTAGTTAATGTTGGTGCATTTACTGCATTTCTAGTGGTGAATATATGTGTAGTGAAAAATTATTTTACACTCGATAATAAAAGTAATATTTATTACATAGTTACAGAGCTCATCTTTCCTGGGTTAGGCCTTATTTTTATCTTGTATCTATGGTTGAATTTAAATAAGTTTGCAATTGTCATTGGTGTGATTTGGTTTATCATAGGCATCATTTATTTAATGATTACTACACGTTGCTTAACGAAAGAGCCAGTAGACATTGCTTTTGAAGAGTTGGAAGATTAGCATGATAAAGCATCATTTAATTAGAGTAACTATAAATGACTAGAGTATAAAAGCGCTTATTTTACATTAGACAAAATAAGCGCTTTATAATTTATTGATTATAGAAAGAGAGTAAGTGCATGATTTATCTTGACTGTTCTAGAACAAATTTCAAATGCGGTAAAATCTTGTTGCGTAACTTCAATGGGCGAATGGTAAATAATATGGGTCGCTTAATAACTAAAGAGGTATATTTAGTCACTTCTCAAATGCTAATAATTTTAAGTATTAAATTGTAAACATATAGTACAAAAAGCATCCAAGAAGAACTGTAAGTAAACCGTTCTAATGGTTTATATTTCTTTAAATTTCGCCAGTAACTTTATTAAAGTTATTTATAGAGATTGTTATTTTGATAGAATCTATGGTCTGTTTAGCCGGTATAATATAATTATGATACGCACTAATTAATTATTGCTCAGCTTTTAACGCTATTATAAAAATATATATGCAATTGGTGTCACAATAATTAGACTTAAGACTGTTCTTTCAAACCAAATTATAACCAAATCTCTAATGCGTATTGGTATATCAGTAGCAAGAATGCTCGGTACGCTTGCCGAGAAAAATATAATTGTTGAAACGGAAGTTACGGCGATGATAAATTTAGTAATCAAGGGTGCTTTCACTATTATTAAAGACGGTAAAAACATTTCTGTAATACCAATAGCAGAACTTTTAGCCGCTAAAAAAGCGTCTGGTATATGTAGCAACCATGTCAAAGGGTAAAAAATATAAGCTATATAATCAAAAATAACTGTATACTGCGCGAGTAGTAAACAAAGTAAACCAATTGATAATATAGTAGGTAATATGCTCATGGTCATAAATAAACTTTCTTTTAAATTTAACAAGATATTTTTAATTACATTTGGTGAGGAATCTGCAGTTTCCATTGCTTTCGACCATGCAAAACGCAACTTCTGCATCCCTTTTAAATGGCTCGTATCATCTTCCTCATAAGGCTTGTCGTAATAACTATTTTTCATGTTACGAATTGGCCAAATTCTCACTGTACAAGCCGTAACGGCAACAGTAACAATAAGTGTAGTCCAAAAGTATAAATTCCAAATAGTCATTAAATCTAAAGTTTTAGCAATTACAATCATAAAAGCTACAGTCACAGTAGAAAAGCCTGTCGCAATAATGACAGCTTCCTTATGTGTGAATTTTCCTTCTTTATATTCTTTATTTGTTATTAATAAGCCTACCGCGAAACTTGCGACAAATGATGCCAGGGCATTTACTGCAGAGCGTCCCGGTGTCTTCCATATTGGATGCATAACTTTTTGAGCATAAACACCTACAAATTCTAGCAATCCGTATCCTACTAACAAAGCAAGTACCGCGCCTCCAGCAGGGACCGTAATACCAACAGGAATAACTAAGAAATTAAAGACATAGTTGCCGGTTTTTTCACTAAGCAACCAAGTTGGACCAATATTAAAAATTAGCATTATACCTATAATAAGTCCTAAAACCTTAAATAAACTAAAAACGATTTCGACAGTACTGCGCTTCCACGTCCCATTTAAGAATGGATGTATCGCACCTGCAACTATAATAAGCATAATAAAAACCTTTGTTAACAATGGTAAGGTCTGACTTATCCATGTGACGAAATGATCTAATAAAATAGAAGAAGTATTGTTAATAGTTATCGGCACGAAAAAAATAATAATACCAATAAGACTATATACAAAAAACTTAACTCCATTAAAGAAATTGTTGTTATTAGATTGCGACTTTTCGGCATCTTTAGACATTTAAACCATCTCCCTTAATATGATGGTAAGGCAATTTATTCAGATTTATTATCGAAATTACGTCCCTCAAGACCAGCCAATTCTTCTTTTGATGCTGCTGGTGCTTTCATTTCAAAAATTTCTTCGACTACAGTGTAATCATAATAACCTAATCGAGCGATAGGTTTAATTGACTTAATGTCCAACTTACCATTATCTAAGATGACCTCATCTTTGATATGAACTTGAGCTACTTTACCAATAACGATATCTACTGTTGATACAGGATCGCCAGTAGGTATGCGAATAGTTTGAACATATTCACATTCAAATTGAATAGGGGATTCTTTAACTCTAGAAGCTGGTGCATCAATACATTGTGCTTTAGAAATGCCCGCATATTCAAATTCATCTACATTTGGTTCAAGTGCTTTAGCGGATAGATTAACCGCCTCTCTTAGATCATATGTCGCCATGTTCCATACGAACCAACCTGTTTCTTCAGCGTTTTTTACTGTATCTTTACGGTCGTGGTCACCTAACACAGATTGATTAGCGGCAAACATAACCATAGGTGGATCCCAAGTTAAGTTTTGATATTGGCTATAGGGAGCCAAATTGTCATGTCCATCTTTGGATACTGTAGAAATCCAACCAATGGGTCTTGGCACTGTACTACTTTTAAATGGGTCGTGTGGTAAACCGTGACTACGTGTTCCTTGTTTTGGTGAATAATTCATTATAAATCCCCCTTAAAAATATAAAATAATATAATTTCATTTTACACTTTGGCGTTTTTATTACTAATACATTTTAACTATTAATCTATAGTCTTTCCCTATACATAATAAAACGAGACGATAGTTTATCTCATCAGCCGTATTTAACTTGGATTGGCCTAACTGTGATGATGTTACATTGTACACATACAAGGATTAGAGATATTTTAAGTACCATTATGTAGCGTCGTTTGGAACAAGATTTATCTGAATCTTTATTCATAACAAATGACAATAGTATTACTATTAAATTTCTTGATTTTGTAAAATTGGCAATACCAATATTTTGCCTAAGTGTTAATATTTTGCGAAATATTGTAAAAATAATTTTTTGTTGTAACAGTTAGGGTTTTAAAATGTTTAGTTTGGCAAAACTAAACAATTAATAAATATTGTGGAATATAATTTAGATAAATTAAATAAAGGAGATGATTAAAATGATGATAGCGGATATTATCGGCGGAGTTATTAAATTAATCAAAACACTAGTAGACACTTTCGCCTAAGCATTGTGAAATTACTATAATTTAAATTTAAAGGAGAGTTCAAATTATGTCAGGTATCGTAGAAGCAATTTCAAACGCAGTAAAATCAGGTTTAGGTCATGACTGGGTATCAATGGGGACTAGCATTGCAGACGCAGTAGCTAAAGGTATTGACTCAATTTCTGGTTTAATTGGTTAATCGTATAATTTAAGTTTTATAAATGAATAAAAAATATAAGTATGATGCATTGTCATATAAATTAGACACTTTCGTTAATTTCATTTTGTAGTGAAAATTAACGGGAGTGTTTTTTATTTTTAATCATTATTGTTAGCCAACGTAATTATCTTACTATCTATAAAAAAGTCATTTAACTGCATTATGAACCACTTATTAAATATAAAAAAGGACAAAAATTTAGATGTGTTGCATTTTTCCACACAAAGAAAAATCTAATGGTGGTCACGTATCTTGTAGGAAGTTAAAGTAGATATTGTAATTTTTTTAAACCTAAAATACTTTAAGTGTTTAAAAAAGGGTAAAGGTTAAATAATTTAAAAATAAAATAAATATATATAGGAGGGAATGTTTTGGCAAAACTACTGTACAAAATGGGAGCATTCATTGCTAAACATAAATGGACGGCTCTTTTTTCTTGGATTATCGTACTTGCAGTAATTATTGGTATCCTTTCAGTTAATACACCGAAATTTGACGACGACATTACAATGAATGGTCTGAAGTCATTAGATACTAATGACAAAATTAGTAAAGAATTTCATCAGGATAGTCAAAAAGCATCGATGCGGATTGTTTTCCATTCCGACAAAGATAGTGGCATAACAGAAAAAAGCACGAAGAAAGACATAGAAAAAGCGTTGGATAATATCAGTCAAGATGATGATTATATCCAAAATGTTTCTAATCCTTTTGATAACGGACAAGTCAACAAAGATAAAAATACAGCTATCGCAGATATTAACTATGTCGTACCGCAGACCGGTATGAAAGATCAATCTAAGAAAATTATCGATAATGAACTAAAAGATGTAACGGATAACCACAATGTGCATATCGAAAAAACTCAACAAAATGCTATGGACGCAGAGCCTGGCGGTACTTCAGAAATTGTGGGTATTATTGCAGCATTTATTATCTTGTTAATTACATTTGGTTCTATCATTGCAGCAGGTATGCCGATTGTTAGTGCGCTAATTGGTTTAGGTACGAGCGTTGGACTTATTGGTTTACTAACTTATGTCTTTGATATTCCAAATGTCACATTAACGCTATCAATTATGATTGGTCTTGCCGTGGGGATTGACTACTCACTCTTTATACTATTTAGATATAAAGAACTTGCGAAAAAAGGTAAAGACCCTATAGAAGCAATTGGCTTAGCCGTAGGTACTGCAGGTAGTGCGGTCATATTTGCTGGTATAACAGTTATGGTAGCAGTTTGTGGTCTATCATTAGTGGGTATCGACTTCTTAGCGGTTATGGGATTCTCTTCTGCTATTAGTGTGTTATTCGCAGTATTAGCAGCGTTAACTTTATTACCAGCACTAATAAGCATTTTCCATAAGCGTATTAAGTTAACTACGAAGAGAGACAAAGAAAAATCTAAAGATAAAAATGTTGAAAGTAGTCCTTGGGGTAGATTTATTGTTGGTAAACCTGTAATCGCAACGCTTATTGGCTTGATTATTTTAATTCTGGCACTTATTCCAGTTAGTCATATGCGTTTAGGTATGCCTGATAACAGTCTGAAACCATTAGACTCACCAGAACATAAAGCATACAAAATGATCTCAGATAACTTTGGAGAAGGTTATAATGGTCAAATTGTCATGTTAGTAAATACTAAAGATGATGGAAGTAAAAAAGATGTCGAAAATGATTTAGACAATATTCGCGAAGACATTAAAGATTTAAATCATGTAGATAAAGTTGCTAAAGCACAACTTAATGACAATAATAATTATGCATTGCTTTCAATTGTACCTGAAGCAGGACCTAACGCTAAATCTACACAAGATTTAACTTATGAGTTACGTGATTATAATAGTCAGGCAAAAGAGAAATATGACTTGGATACAGAAATATCAGGTCAAAGTGTAATTAACATTGATATGTCAGAAAAACTGAATAACGCAATCCCAGTATTCGCTGGCGTTATCGTTGCAATTGCTTTCCTCTTGCTTGCATTTGTATTCCGTTCAATTATCGTACCGTTAAAAGCAGTGTTAGGTTTCGTACTTTCACTTGCTGCAACGTTAGGATTCACAACGCTAGTTATGCAAGATGGGTTCCTAGGAAATCTCTTTGGAGTTGAAGCTACTGGACCAGTACTGGCATTCTTACCGGTTATCGTAATTGGTATACTCTTTGGTCTCGCCATAGACTATGAGCTCTTCTTGATGACGCGTGTACACGAAGAATATAGCAAGACTGGTGACAATGACCATGCGATTTTAGTTGGTATTAAACAAAGTGGACCAGTTATCGTTGCTGCGGCCTTGATTATGTTCAGTGTATTTATTTCATTCGTCTTCCAAGATGATTCAACGATAAAATCTATTGGTATTGCTCTAGGTTTCGGCGTACTATTTGATGCATTTGTTGTTCGTATGCTGATCATTCCAGCATTGACAAAACTATTTGGTAAAGCGACTTGGTATTTACCTAAATGGTTAGATGGCATAATGCCTGAAATCGATATTGAAGGTAAAGCATTAGAACAAAGTTCAAATTCAAATGAATCACAAGCAACTGAAGTTACTAATGATTATGATGAATATACAGATACAGATACTGATGCACAAAATCGACAATACGCAGATAGTCGCAAACCATCATATATGGGTTATGAGAATGAACAACCTAATCATTTTAATAATAATGGTCACGATCATTTTACTCATCAAGCACCGCCGAGTTATTTCGGTACAAGTGTACAACAAGATGAAGATATTGATTATGAAACATTGTATACGCAAGAAGGCAATGGTCATGAACAAGGTGATTATCAGTCTGCACAATATGCGGGTTATGAACCTCATGAAGATATGAATAAAGATAAAATTGAAAAAACTACAGCATTATATGAAGCGTTGGCTAAAGAAACATCAGATCAAGACATCGTCTTCAACGCCTTAATGTTATATGCTCGAGTGAATAATAAAGCAGTTTATGACAAATATAAAAATGAACATACAAATAATGGCTACGGAGATTTAGAGTAAAAGGTAAAGGAGGAAGCGATGAATGATTAAGCGACGTTTAATTAAAATGGTTGGCCTTGTAGCCACATTAGCCTTAGCCCTAGTGCTAAGTGCCTGTGGTAATGGCGGTGGCTCGTCGGATAATAAGAAAACAGCTTTAGGTAGTAAAGATGTTGAAATTCCTTACATTGCTTCAGATAACTCAACAGCACGTTCATTAGTAATTGCTGAAGTACTGAAGAAAGCTGGCTATAACGTTACAACAACACCAGTTCAAGCAAGTGGTCCACTCTATGCTTCAGTTTCTGAAGATAAAAACCAATTTCATGCAGATGGTATATTCCCATCTACAGATAAAAAGTATTACGACAAATTTAAAAATAAAGTTACAGTATACAATCAAAATCATATAATTGATAAAGCGAAAGTAGGATTAGCTGTACCTAAATATGAACAAGACGTAGATTCTATCCGTGACTTGAAAAATAAAGATTTCGGTAAATCAGTGGATTGGACAATCCAAGGTACAGATGAACGTAATGGCATAATGAAACAAACTAAAGATGAGATTGGCGAAAATGATTTAAAAAAATATAGTCTGAAAAAATCTTCAGACCAAGATCAATTCAAAAAAATTCAAGGTGCATATAAGCAGCAAAAACCAATAGTCTTCACTGCTATGGACCCAAGTTGGATTAATAAAGAATTAGATTTCAAAATGTTAGAAGATCCTGATAAAGTATATGGCAACAAAGATCAACATATCGATTTAGTCTTTAACAAAGAGTTTAAACAAAATCATCCTGGCGCATACAAAATAGCGACACGTATGGCTGATGATTGGAGTAAAAAAGACGAAGAAAACCTATCTAAAAAAATATTCGTCGACAACAAAAACCCTGAGCAAACTGCAAAAGACTATGTAGATGATCATGACAACAAAGTTGATGACTGGACAGAAAACGTCGGCAATTAAGAATAAAGCATAAAGTGGATTAGGAGCTATTTAAACTGTATAAATATTAATGTACATGATTTCCCTGTTCGGAGAGTGTAGGAAGGTAATTAATTCCTCATTCAGCGAATGGGGAATTTTTATATGTGAAAAAAATGTGAAATTTTATTGTAGGTAAGGTAATCAAATTTAAATTTAAGATGTCTCTCTTTGTTAACTTATGTTTGCTTGTGATAAGCTACGGCTAAGTATATCATGTAAAGCATTTTAAGTTTGAGGAGAGAAAGTTATGCAACCACAATCACCAGTACAGAAAAGAACTGTTCAACATATTGTTTATGAAACTTATCAACTACTTTATAAAAATTATTTTGATGTGATAACAGTACAACAAATTTGTGAAGCGGCAGAAATTAATCGTAGCACTTTTTATCGTTATTTCGAAGACAAATACGATTTATTGTACTATCTTGCACAATATATAGGATCTTCATTAAAGTCGCGCGTCAATGAGTTAGATACAGATTCATTCGTCGAAGCTTTTGTGTCATATTTTGAAAGAAACAAGATGGTATTCCGGCATTTATTTACTTCAGCAAAGTCAGTAGATATTTATCAAGAATTAATCCAAGTGCACAGCAAATTGATGTATGACGAATCATGTTTAAAAAGTGATGAATTATCCTTAAAAATTCGCGCATCCAAGCATCCTAAAATGTTGTGTGATTTTATGAGTGCAGGATTAATAGAAGTATTAAAAAAATGGATTAATAATGATTACGATGATGATGCAGAAGAATTATTCTATTTTTTTAAAAACACAATAATGCCGTTATAATAATGCCTTTAGAAATAATACACTTTTTTTAGTAACTAAAGTTGTTAAGAACTGTTTGGCATCGTGTTAGTGAGTGGATTTATTAGAATTAAAGTAAATTAAAAATGAACTTACATGGGGTGAAATAAAATGGAAAGCGTATTTTACGGTAATGATGATGAACAATTTTTCGATATTTATGTTAACGATGACAAAAGTGATAAATGGTTAATACTTGTGCACGGGGGTTATTGGCGTCAAAAACACACTAAAGAGAATGTTAATACACTATTCGAAAAGTTTAATACTGAAGGATTTAATGTCGTAACGGTAGAATATCGCCGTGGTAAAAACAAATGGCCTATACCTAACGATGATGTTCAAGCTGCGATAGCTAAATTCAAACAATCTAAGTATTATCACGATAACCAAGAAATTACACTTATAGGCCATTCAGTAGGAGGACAACTCGCATTGTTAAATGAAGCGAATGTTGATCGCGTAGTTGCTTTAGCGCCAGTTACTGATGTACCTTTCACTTATGATTATGAATTAGGAGAAAATGCTGCTAAAGCATATTTCGGTGACGATAAGGCATTAATGAAAGAAGCTTCCCCTATTGAAAAGGCGAACCTTTCGGCTACAACATTAATTATACATGGTAAGAATGACGATAGAGTCGTCGTCGACAATACATTCGATTTTGTACGCAAATTTGCGAGTGCTAATTTGGATTTATTCGTCTTCAATGACCTTCCTCATATGGAGTGTGTAAATCCTGAGCATCCAGTATTCTCTTACTTATTTGAGTGGGTTAATAAGTAAGAATGTTGAAAGTTATTGCATAAATTTCACCAAGGTGAATCAATTATTCATATGATATAATAAAATTTATTAGTAAAAGTGACGATTTTAGGAGAGATTTTCAATAATGAATAAGCCAAAATATCAAATTGTAGCAGACGAAATTAAGGAAAAAATTATTAATAAAAATTATTATATTGGGATGCTCTTACCTACAGAAAAACAATTTCAAGACCGATATAATCTAAGTCGCTATACGATCAGACAAGCAATGGATTTGCTAGTTTCTGAAGGTTATATTAAAAAGAAAAAAGGATCAGGCTCCTATGTGAGTAATAAATATTTAAGTGCTAAACAAGATAAAAGTTTGAAAAAAATCGGTGTGATCGTAACATATTTATCTGAATACATATTTCCAAATATCATTAGAGGTATTGAAAAAGAATTAAAAAGCCAAGGCTATTCTTTAATATTGGCTAGCACAAATAATAATCATGAAGATGAAAAGCAATGTTTACAAATGATGTTAAATCAAGGCGTTTCAGGCCTAATAGTTGAACCCACTAAAAGCAATGTCTATAACCCTAATTTATCTTATTATCCTTTATTTAAACAACGAGATATTCCAATTTTAATGATAAACGCTAATTATGAAGAGTTAAATTTACCCTATATAGCTATAGATGATGTGAAATCAGGTTATTTGGCAACACAATATCTTATCGATAAAGGTCACGAAAAAATAGCATTAATTACAAAAATTGACGACAATCAAGGCAAACTTAGAATGAAGGGATATTTTAATGCATTCGAAAAAAATAATAAATTATTCAAGGGTGAAAATATATATACATACAACACTGAAAGTCGACAAAAAGTTATAGAACAAATTGTTGAACATATAAGTAATAATAAAATTAATATCACTGCTTTAGTGTGCTATAACGATGAAATAGCATATGATATTATTCACTATTTGAGACAATGCAATTTAAAAATACCACAAGATATTTCAATAGTTGGCGAAGATAATTCTATTTTAAGTAGATTAAAAGAATTGAATTTATCGTCTACTGCCCATCCACAAGAATTATTAGGTACTAAAGCGGCTAATTTAATTATTGAAGCAATTGAAAAGAACAATGAGCTTAAGTCAGAATTAATTGATACGTATATAATTGAAAGAAGTTCAGTCAAAGATATAAAAAAAATTTAAAATGAATAGTTTAAAAGGGCCCTTTAATAGAAGGGTCCTTATTTATTTACTTAATTTATTTGTACGTATTAATAATTTTTATATATTGACTTATACGTACAAATATAATAATCTAAATGTAAGCGGTTTCTTAGGAGGTTAAAAGTTGAATAAAATAAAGAGTGAAGATCTTTCAATAGGCATAGAATTAGGCTCAACAAGGATAAAAACGATAGCGATTGATAACAAAATGAATGTTATAGCCTCAGGTAGTTTTCAATGGCAAAATAATTTTATAGATGGATTTTGGACATACTCTGCGAATGATATATGGGTAGGATTACAAAAAAGTTATGGCGTAATGGCACAAAATTTACTTGATAAAACTGGCGTTACATTAACACAAATTAATTCTATTGGTATAAGTGCAATGATGCATGGTTATTTAGCTTTTGATAAGTATGATGATTTACTTGTACCATTTAGAACATGGCGTAATGGTAATACAAAAGAAGCTGCCCAAAAACTGACAAAATATTTTAACTTTAACATTCCTGAAAGATGGAGTATTGCACATATTTATCAGGCAATTTTAGACAACGAAGCGCATGTTAATCAAATTGAATTTATTACTACGTTATCAGGATATATACATTGGTATTTAACAGGAGAGAAAGTTTTAGGGTTAGGCGATGCTTCCGGCATGTTCCCAATAGACATTAATAGTAAAAATTATCGGTTAGACTTATTGAATAAAACACGTGATTTGTTTAAATCAAATGGTAGTGATTTATTAATTGAAAAGTTATTGCCTCAAGTTAAATTGGCAGGTGATAATGCTGGATATTTAACTGATACAGGAGCCAAGTTATTAGATCCAACTGGCAATCTTGAGTCTGGTTGTATTATGTGTCCTCCTGAAGGAGATGCTGGTACTGGCATGGTAGCAACAAATACGGTTAGAGCAAATACTGGAAATATATCTGCTGGAACTAGTGCGTTTGCGATGATAGTTTTAGATGATGAGTTGAAAAATTACTACTCGCAAGTTGACGTTGTTACTACACCTGATGGAAAAGAAGTTGCAATGATTCATGTTAATAATTGTACATCTGATATTAATGACTGGATGGATTTATTTGCTGAAGTATTGGAAACTATGGGGGTTAAATTTTCATCTGAAAAGATGTACGGACAAATATTTGAGGCGTCATTAAATAGTGATGACGATTTAGGTGGCTTATTATCTTATAACTATATTTCTGGTGAAAATATTACCGATATTGATGTCGGTTACCCACTGTTTATTAGGCTACCTAACAATCAATTTAACTTAGCTAATTTTATGAAAATGAATTTATATAGTGCTTTTAGTACATTGAAAATTGGTATGGATTTATTACAGACTAATGAAAATATTAAATTAGATAAATTAATAGCACATGGTGGCATTTTTAAAACTAAGAAAATAGCTCAACAAGTATTGTCTTCAGTACTACAAGAAAGTATCACTGTAATGGAAACAGCAAGCGAAGGCGGTGCATGGGGAATCAGTATTTTAGCACACTATGCGTCATTAGATGAGCAAATAACTTTAGAACAATTTCTAAATGAAAGAGTGTTTATAAATAATCAAGAAGTGACAGTAGAACCGACTCAAAAAGAAGTACGAAATTTTCAAAATTATTTAAAGAGAATTAAAGATGGTTTGCCTATCGAGAAGGATGCTAATCAGTATTTAGGAGAGGATAAGGATGTTAGAGCAACTCAAACAAGAAGTTTATAAAGCTAATTTAGAGTTACCTAAACGAGGGTTGATTAAATATACATGGGGTAACGCCAGTGCATTTGATACAGAACAACAACTATTTGTCATCAAACCAAGTGGGATAGATTACGACAAAATGAAAGCTGATGATATGGTCGTCTGTAATTTGAATTGTGAAGTAGTCGAAGGAAACCTTAAACCATCATCTGATATGCCTACGCATGCTGCTTTATATAAAAAATTTAATGATATTGGGAGCATTGTACATACACATTCTCCTTGGGCAACTACTTGGTCTCAATCTGGGCTAGATGTACCGGCTATGGGAACCACACATGCAGATACATTTTATGGTTCGATTCCATGTGCCAGATTTTTAGATGTCGATGAAATAAATAGAGATTACGAATATGAAACTGGAAAAGTCATTATAGAAACTTTTGAAAAGCGTGAATTAAACCATTGGGAAGTACCTGCCGTATTATTACATGGTCATGCACCTTTTGTTTGGGGAAAGAATTGTGAAAATGCCGTGATGAATGCAGTGGTTTTAGAAGAAGTATGCAAAATGAATATTTTTACTAGACAACTAAATCCATTTGCTGAGACTTTACCGCAATCAATTTTAGATAAACATTACGAAAGAAAACATGGCGTAAATGCTTATTATGGTCAAAATTAGGAGGAATTTTAATGAAACAATCAAAAATATTTTGGTTTGTAGTTGGATCACAAGAATTATATGGGGATGAGGCATTAGCACAAGTAAAACATAATGCTGAAACCATAGTAGAAACATTGAATAATACTGCTGATTTAGATTTTGAAATCAAGTTGCAAGAAAAATTAGCGATATCTGCGAATGTTATTAAAAATATAATGAAAGAAGCTAATTATAGAGATGATGTCGTTGGTGTAATTACATGGATGCACACTTTTTCTCCTGCTAAAACCTGGATTAGAGGAACGCAGTTAATACAAAAACCATTATTACACTTAGCAACTCAGTTTAATAAAGAAATTCCATGGTCAGATATTGATATGGATTATATGAACTTGCACCAGTCAGCTCATGGAGATAGAGAATATGGTTTTATTAACAGACGCTTGAATAAAAATAATGAAGTAGTCTTTGGGCATTGGGAAGATACATTAGTTCAACAACGAATCAATGAATGGATGCATGTTGCTAACACTTATAATGAAAGCTTTAACTTAAAAGTAGCTAGATTTGGAGATAATATGCGTAACGTTGCAGTAACCGAAGGGGATAAGATAGAAGCACAAATTAAATTTGGTTGGACTGTTGATTATTTCGGTATTGGAGATTTAGTGGAATATGTAAATAAAGTTTCAGCAAAAGAAGTTAATGAGTTATTTGAAAAATATAAAGAAGCTTATGATTTTGATTATAGAGATTACAGTAAAGACGAATTTGAAAAGTCGGTTATAGAGCAAATTAAATATGAGATAGCTATGAAACAATTTTTAGATGAGGGTGGTTACACTGCATTCACCACTAATTTTGAAGATTTACATGGTATGAAGCAACTTCCTGGTTTAGCGGTGCAAAGACTAAACGAACAAGGCTATGGCTTTGCAGGTGAAGGCGATTGGAAGACGGCAGCTTTAGATCGATTGTTAAAAATCACAACACAAAATAAAGCTACTGGTTTTATGGAAGACTACACATATGATATGAGGGAGGGTTACACACATGTTTTAGGTTCTCATATGTTAGAGGTAGACCCAACATTAGCTAGCACAAAGCCTAAAATTGTAGTTAATCCTTTAGGTATAGGTGGGAAAGATGACCCAGCAAGACTTGTTTTTGACGGCAAACAAGGCGAAGGCGTTATGGTGACGATGGTAGATTTAGGTACACATTACAAATTCATCGTTAATGAAATTAATGCCAAAGCTGTAGATGAATCAGCACCAAATTTACCAGTCGCTCGAATTTTATGGGATGTAAAGCCTTCTTTTGAACAAGGGATTAGAAGATGGATAGAAGCAGGAGGCGGTCACCATTCTGTGCTTTCACTAGAATTAACAATTCCACAGATTACATCATTATTTAAATTATTTAACGCTGAATATGAATTAATACAATAATCTCATTTGAGTAAATGGATTAAACATAAAGGGTGGTTGGGATGAAATTAAATAGTAAAGTTTCGAATCGATTTATTTATTTCTTTGGAGCATTCGGGGGGATCCTTTTCGGTTATGATATAGGGGTTATGACTGGCGCATTACCATTTTTGAAAGAAGATTGGAATATAGATAATGGAATGATTATTGGCTTAATTACGTCCTCAGTTATGTTAGGTGCTATATTTGGAGGTATATTAGCTGGCAGGGTATCAGACAAATTAGGGCGCAGAAAAATGATTTTAATTTCAGCTATTATTTTTATAATAGGTTCTATTTTATCTGGCGTAGCGCCTCATGACGGTAGTTATTTCTTAATTATATCAAGAATAATATTAGGTATTGCGGTTGGTGCATCTTCTGCTCTTGTACCTGCTTATATGTCAGAAATGGCGCCTGCTAAATATCGTGGTCAGTTGTCAGGCATTAATCAGACTATGATAGTCTCAGGAATGCTCATTTCATATATTGTAGATTATTTTCTCAGAGAATTACCTATAGAAATTGGTTGGAGATTAATGCTTAGCATCGCAGCTATACCAGCATTGATTTTATACCTAGGTGTATTAAAATTACCTGAATCACCACGATTTTTAATTAAAAAAGGAAAATTTGAAGAAGCTAAAATAGTTTTAACACATATTAGAAATAATCAAGAAGTTGAAAAGGAATACAATGAAATCAAAAATACGATTCAATTAGAGAATAAAACTTTAACGAATCATTCACTTGCGACGTTATTTAATGGAAAATATAAATATTTGGTAGTTGCAGGTTTAGGGGTAGCAGCTTTCCAACAATTTCAAGGCGCGAATGCAATATTTTATTATATTCCGTTAATTGTCGAACAGGCAACCGGAAAAACTGCAAGTTCAGCTTTAATGTGGCCGATTATTCAAGGGGTAATATTAGTCTTAGGTTCATTACTATTTATAGCAATTGCCGATAAATTTAAAAGAAGAACATTATTAATGATCGGTGGCTTTGTTATGGGATTATCGTTTATATTACCAGCCATCATTCACATTTTTGCACCTTCGACTAGTCCAATTTTAATAGTTGTATTTTTAAGTATATATGTAGCATTTTACTCTTTTACTTGGGCACCATTAACTTGGGTCATTGTTGGTGAAATATTCCCGTTAGCGATTAGAGGGCTGGCATCTGGCGCAGCTTCATCACTAAATTGGGTAGGCTCTTTCTTAGTAGGATTATTATTCCCAATAATGACCGCATATTTTTCTCAACAATTAGTATTTGCTATATTCGGAATTATTTGTTTAGTAGGCGTATTGTTTGTGAAAATATGCTTACCTGAATCAAAAGGACGAACTTTAGAAGAAATCGAAAAACTTGGAGAGTTAAAAGGTAAATCTAAAGACCAAGAACAAGCTATTGATAGAAAAGAAATTACACAATTAAAATAAAATTAAAGCTACCTATAAAACTACCTATTTAGATAGGTAGTTTTTATTCATAAGTTCTTTAAATGTGTTTTAGCTCTCTAACTATATAGTTGAGAGGTATATATACATTTTCATATTGTCCATCGAATGCAATGCTGATAAAGAAGTTACTTTACAATAGTTTTGATAATTTGAATATGAAAAGAACGATTTTAGTTTGCTATATACAATTTTAAGACTATAGCAACCTCATTTTGACAGTTTAAAATGAAATATGTTACTTTTAGGTAGAACGATTATTCTAGTTGAATGAGTGGATTTTTATGTCTAAGAAAAAAGATGATTTATTAGAAGTTGCTGAAAGGTTATTTTATGAAAATGGCTTTAATGGCGTGGGTTTGAAACAAATAATTACAGAGGCTAATGTTGCTACAATGACGTTATATAATCATTTTAACTCTAAAGAGCAATTAATCGAAGAGGTATTAAAACAACGTGAGCAACGTTATTGGCATTATTTGGATGAAAATGTAAAAATACAAGAATCTGAACCATTTATCGCTGCAGTTAAGGGACATTGCAAATGGTTGAATGATTACTCGTATACGGGTGATATGTTCATGCGTGCGATAGAGGATTATACTGATGCCGATAACCAAATTGAATCTATTGCTAGAGGTCATAAGCAGCGTTTACTCAATTATTTAGAAAATCTTGCTATCGAGTCAGGATTTAAAAATGGTCATGATTTAGCTATTCGTTATACGATATTGATGGAAGGCACTACGTCTATGACCACTTTAATAGGCGTAGATGAAGCTGCGAAGCATGCAATATATGTAGCTAATTTATTTATTGATGAGGCTATCTAAGTAAAAAACTTGAATCACGAGATTGACTAATAATCAATCTCGTATCTTTTACTATAAAAATAGAATGAACGTTCTATATAAAAAAGGAAGTATGTAATAAATGAAATTCTCTAAATTAGTGTTACCTGGCATAGCAATGATAGCAACGACGTATGGTTTGGGACGGTTTAGCTTTGGTCTGTTCTTACCTAACATCTCTCGTGATATGCATATAAGTGCATCAACTGCGGGGTTAATATCTTCGTTATTCTATCTGTCGTATTGTTTTACGATAATTTATTCTACTTTACGTACTAATAAAATTGGACCTAAAAATATGATAATGTTATCTGGTTTAAGTGTATTTATGGGATTAATATTAATTAGCACTTCGTCTAACAGCTTAATGCTTTCTCTAGGCGTCATATTTGCTGGTGCAAGTACGGGATTAGTTTCTCCGCCATATGGTTACACGATTTCATTATGGATTAAGTGGCCAGAACAAGGTAAGGCAAATACTTGGATAAATTCAGGTACAAGTTTTGGCTTAATGTTCACAGGATTTACTGCAATGGTCATCTTTTTAGACTGGAGGATGACATACCTTATATACAGTGGTATTGCTTTAATTGTTTTAATTTGGAATTTTTATGCCATTCCTGCTTTGAATAAAAACATCAAAATTGATACAGGGTCATTAAATATTAGGGATATTAATACGAGTAAAAAAATAATTTTTGCCTCAACGGTATTAGGATTTTCCACAGCTCCGTTTTGGACCTTTTCGAAATCTTTTATAGAAAATACAAATAATTATTCGAATACTGAATTATCAATATTTTGGATTTTAATAGGAATATTAGGTGTGGTTGGCGGCATTTCAGGTCGCATTATCGATAAACGCGGATTACGTTTTGCTTATGTATTAGGCGTTACTCTATTATCTTTAGCTTCGATAATATTAGTGTTTACTTCTAAAATATGGTTAATACCATTTATCGCTTCTTCGCTTTTCGGTGCTAGCTATATCTTTCTGACAGGCGTGTTGTTAGTTTGGGGAGTGACAATATTTGTGAAAAATGCTTCGTTAGGTATCGGTATTCCGTTTTTAATGTTAGCTGTTGGGCAAGTCATAGGCTCAATGGTTGCGGGAACATTAATAGATCATTTAAACTACGCTATGACATTTATGGTACACGGTTTAGTAGGTTTTAGTGCAGTAATGATGTATCCAAAAGTTGAAGTGAAACCTAGCCTAATAGAAAAAGGGCAAGAATATACGCAAATGCAACAAGAAAATAAAGAAGTTATTGAACAAGAGTTAAATAATTGAACAAGAAATACTAATTATTTAACTATAAGCATGTAATTGGTAATTTGTTAATTTAACTAGAAAATTAAAATATAAGCTCATAGCATAAGATAAATATGTTATATTGTACGTAACATATTTATGTTGGTAATTTATTGTAAAATGTAGTGTTTGAACTAGTAAATGATTAATGCTAACAATTTAACTTAAAAATAAGTATTAACACTAATATGTACTATAATTGTGATTTTAAAAGGAAGAGGGTTAATATCATGACTTTAAATAAAGAACAAAGACGTATTACAAGTGAAGAATTAATTGCGCATTTCCAACAATCTTCACTAACTGAAGAAGATTTAGCCCAACAAATGAATTTATCGATAGCGCAAATCGAGAAGGTATTGAATATGGATGCATCTAATGGATTTTTTGCAGATAAATTGCAGACATTTATACACTTAGTGTGGAATATTCGTGATGCTATCGATAATGATATAAAAGATCATGGTGAAATCCCAAGAGGTTATACTTATTTACAAGGTGAAAAAGAAGACTATTGGTTCTTACAATAACCATGTTTTAATGAATTTTTATCATTAAGAAGACGGAAGGTAGTCTAAAAAGCAAGTCTCCCGTTTTCTGTATATATTATGATTGCGTAGATATAATTAAAGGTTAAAGTATTTATAGTAATTTAAGTTAATATAAGCTAAACGAAATAACTAACTTGAAAAATAATTTTTAAAAATCTAGTGGCTTATAAGTGAGCAGAGCATCTAAATGATACATTCAAATGCGCTGCTTATCTTTTTATACAATTCCTTGAATGCGTAAGACGATTTCAGCAACTACCGCTGAACCTATGTATGTACTAATTAAAACAACCATTCCCACTATAACTGTTTTCCAACCAAGTTTGGCGAAATCGACCCATGAATTACCTATAGATACACCGGCATAAGCTACGACAGGTGTCGCAAGTGACATAAGATCTACTTTTTCTGTCCAATGAACGATGTGTGTAGAACCCGGGAAACCAGGAATCGTAATAATTAACCCCAAAACTCCAATGTATGCGATGCTTGGTATATTCAATGGGATAATATTACTTAGTATTAAACCTGCTAAAGCGATAAACATGAGTACCAAAATTCCAGGTACGCCTTTGAGCATTGATGTATTATAACCAATTAGGTTACTGAGTAGCGCGATAAAACCAACCACACATAATGTGAGAATCCAATTTGTTACTTTAGATGACATGTTAATCACTCCTTGTTGTTACTAAATTTATTTTTCACTTTCATAATACTAGCGTAGTACTTTTGAGTTAAAGGTAGCGCGATTAATATACCCATATAAAGACCTGTTACCGATGTGAGCAAATTACTCACTCCTGAAAAGGCAGTAATTGTGCTAGATTGATGCGGATACATTTCTACTAAAGGGCCTAATGCTGCGGCGGTCATTACGCCACTCCCTACACCTGTCGCCATTGCATAAGCCAAAGGGCTTAAAGGTAAAATTGAAATAATTAAACCTGCAAATATACTGAAGAATATCGCTCCAAAAATAGTGCCGAATATATACATAGACATAACGCCACGCCATTCAGGAGAACTAATACCAAATTTTTCTGTTATTAAAGCTAAATTAGGTTCGCGACCAATGGAATGCGTCATTCCGATTGATTCACGTCTTAAGCCTAATAAAACAGCTAATGGTAATGAGATAAGGATTGTTCCAAGATTTCCTATCTCCTGTAAGATTAATGCAGGTCCGGCAGAAATTATTTTGGGTAAGGCTGGCCCTGCTTCGACGCCAAATTTCGCAATTAATAATGCTACAGATATAAATACTAAAGGCTCTGAATTTTTAGCTTGCTTTTTCTTCACAATGGGGGAGAAATAAGCAACTAATCCTAGTATTACAGCATAAACAACGGGTAGCAATAATATAGAAGAAAAACCTAATGGTATTTTATGTGGACCTATAACTTCTGAAATAACCATAATAACTAGTACTAAAAGGTGTAAACGCCAATCTTTCCACAATTTATCTTCGTTTTTCATGTGAAATCCTCCTTTTCAAAAATCAGAAAATTCTAACAATAATATATTTATTTTAACTAGGTCTTAGCAAAATTAAAAGGGTGAGTTTTGTAATAATATAATTTTTGTTATTAAATAACTTTATATAAAGGCATTATTTTATTAGTGATAACTACTTAAATATATATATTCACAATAAAAAGCTGACTTTCACATAGAAAGACAGCTTTAATAATTTTTTCAAAGATAAAAAATTACGATTCAAATTTAAACTTAAGGTAAACCTTATCAAATGAAGATTTACTTTAGGCTTTTGTTGCTTGTTGGCGAATAATTCGTATATTTGGCGATGTTCAAAATGTAACTTATAAATGTATATAGCATGAGAAAATGATTTTGATAAATTTAACATGTTACTTTCAGTATTGAATTCAGTAACTTTATAAATTAAATTTTTCTATCATTGCATCAACGATGCGTTGACAAGCAAGAGTATCATCATATAGATAAATATCTTTGAGGACTTCCTTGTTGTGATTATCCATTTCAAAACTTTGCAATTCTTTTAATAATTCGCTTTCAGTATTTACAATGCTTCCTGGTAGAAAGTGCTTATCTTCAGTAGTAATTTCTGCATCTATCAATGCAAGAGGGCGATAATAGATTACTTTTTTATGCATTAAAGCAAAGTCTAATCCAACACTAGAATAATCAGTGATTAATAAATTACTTTCGTATAATAAATCTTTTACATTATGCTCATCTTCGTAAATTATATTAATATAAGTGGCATCAAATAAATGCGAGAATTTTTGGAAATTATGATGCAAGTAAAAGTTAAGTTCAATGTTATTATTCGCTAAAAAATTTATTAATGATTTATTTGTTAGTAGTTGATTGAAAACCTTAAAAAAATTAGTTTTTTTAAATTTGGCATCACTATATTGGTCAATTTCCTTACGCCAAGTTGGCATTATTAAAATGCTACGCTTATGAGTTAATGAGGCCTGTCTATGTCTTATAATGTTATCGAATCGTGGTAAACCTGAGAGAATAACAGACGCTTCGGGATAATTATAGTTATTAATAACTTCATTTTTTTCTCTTTCTGAAGATACTACAAATAAATTTGTAAATTCATTACTTGGCGTACGTCCATATATACCACTAACATCTTTAGAAGCTATAATGCCATGTTGTAAAAAAAGTTTACTTTTAGACTTAACTTTGTCTTCTAAAAAGTTAGTCAAAAACGGTAATACATAATTTGGGGTGTGGGTATGTATGATCACTGAAGAACGTTCAAATAGTTTTATATGCTCCAAAGACTGATATTGGATAATGTTATCTTCATACCCTTTAAGATTTTTAATGTCAGAGCTATAATCTGATAGTAAATAATATATATGGAATCTATCACTATAATTATTTAGTAGATATTGAAAAAAGATTAAACCATTATCTTGGGCCTTTTCTGGATATTCAACTATAATTACGATTGGTTTTTTAGATTTAGCTTCTAAGTTGTTTTTTGTCATTTTCAAATAGTAACGATAGGTTAACTTTGGAACTATGAATATTCTAGTTGATAAATTTCCATGTTTAGTATTATACATCTTAAATAAACACATCTTGTTTTCAAACTCGCCCCATACTTCATCGTTTTCTTTAAACATGTATGCATTGGGTGCTTTTATTCGAGGTGGATACTCAGACAAAGGCATTTCTTTTATATCATAATTAAAGTGCAGGTCATACGCTTCTACATTATAGTTTATAATATTTTCGTCATAGTTAATTAAATTACTTATAGCATTTTTATCGATTATGAAATTAGCAGTTACTTGGAAAGTATGTTGCTTTAATGTTATTACTTTGAATGAACTTGTTGTTAAAGGTATCTCAAAAGTATGGTTTCTATCTTTGATAAACACATTTAGAGATGTAGGTTTAAAATATTTACAAGTAAAGTTAATGGTGAATGCTTTACTGTCTCTACTAATATTAATAATTTCGCAATCTTTATTGTAAAAATTAAAGAAAGAAGGTTTTTTATTAAAAACTAGCGTCAATAAATTGTTTTGATCAATATAAAGATAATAATTTTTGTCATCCACACTTAAATAAGTGTCGCTACTAAAATCAATTTCACCATCAATTTGACTTACATCGATGGGAATATCATGTTCATTTAAAATATGTAATGGTGCATTTTCAATTTGATAAAAAGCTAATAATTTTTCTGAAGAAATATTAAATATTCCTTGTTCTTTTTCAAAAGATAAAGCACCATTTTCTGAATGTATGGACAACTTTTTTTCATGTAGATTTTCAATTATAAATTTATTTGAGTCACTTGAAATTTTCATTCAATAACGCCCTTTCTCTTATTTTATGAAAGAAATGACAGATGCTAAAAACACCTGTCATTGTTACTAATTGAGTAATATATCATAAAATTGATTAATAGCTGCCTTATTGTATTTTTGAGCATCAAATCTGTCGTATTCTTTATTTTCCCCGTTAATGAACTCTATGATATTGGTAGCCAATGAAGCATAGTCATTATCGCAGAGCATACCATATTTACCATAATCTAATACATATTTATTTGCTACTATATTAGAAGCTAGTACATTTATACCAATAGTTAATGCTTCTAATAAAACCATAGATTGCCCTTCATAGTATGAAGGTAGAACAAATAAGTCACATTCTTTCATAATGAAAAATGGATTTCTCTTTTGACCCATTAAAAATACATTATTTTCTAATTTTAATGTAATTATAAGATTACTTAATTGATTCATGAGTGGTCCATCACCTAGTATATATAATTTAGCTGAGGGATGTTTTTTCACTACTATTTCAAAAGATTTTATTAAATTATCAAACCCTTTTTCTGGAGATAAACGTCCCATAGTCATAACTTTATAATCTTCTTTAGAAAAGGGCACACTTGAGATTTGTTTATCTATTTGACGTACTAAGACACGTTTGTCATTTTTAACAAATATGTCATTATCATCATTCATTAGTTTGCGTATTTTAGGTAAGTTAATGGTATTATTGGAAGATTGGAATTTTCTTCTAGTTGATTTTTTACTAAGTTTATTAATATTTTCTTGTTTAGTCACTTCTGATACGTTAACTAATTTATCGAAGTATGGGTACATTGAAATAGTCCCTTTTACATTTGCATAGTGGGGTCTTATGCCATTAACAGTTCGTTCCATATCCATTTTCATATCACTGTGTAGATATATTAACTTTCTTTTAGCATGACTGGCTAAGACTAATGATGACCAAAACATCGCATAGCCACTAAAATCAATAGCATAGTCGAATTCGGCGTTTCCAAATACCTTCCTAAATTCACGTTCATACAATTTGTCTGGGTAAACTAGTTTTTCTATTTTAGTCATGATCCCTCTATTTCTAACTAATATATTTCGATAATACTCTGTAGTAGTTGATAGTAATGGTCCGCTTCTTAATATAACTCTAACATTACTATTAATAGAATATAGATTATCTAATGTATCTTTATTAGTAGTTTTGTCTAAGAAAAGAGTTACGTCATATGTATTATGATCAATACTTTCTAAAAGATTCATTAATGATGTAGTAATCCCGTTTGGTTTCATACCACCAGGATAAATCAATAAGGTTTTTTTGGCTTGTTGTGATTTTGGGATAGGTGAAGATTTTTTATCAAATATATAATTAACTAATTTTGCAGTAACATTTTCTATATTTAAACTAGTGTAGTTTTCTTTATAATCTATATACTTATCTCGATAAGCAGATAAAATATTATCTTCGTTTATTATTGTATTAATTAGCTCAGTTACCGTATGTACAGAAGGGCCTGGCAATGAATTTACGGGTAAATATAATCCTCTACCTTGTTCATACGTTTCATAATCAGGTGTATAAAAGATAATAGGTTTATCAGTTACTAGGTAGTCGAAAAAAATACTTGAATAATCAGTGACTAGCATGTCTACAACACTCAATAATTCATTAGTGTCAAAATCATCATCAATTAAATAAGGTTTTAGTTTTTTATTATGCATTGCCTTGTGATAAATAAAAGGATGTACTTTCAAAATAACTTGATATTTTGTTTCTTTATTTAACTGTTCTATTATTTCAATCATATCTTCAATATTATCTTCTGGGTCACTGACTAAGCGGCCACGCCATGTTGGAGAAAACATTAATATAGGAGAATTATTAGTTTTAATTCCTTGGTTATTTAGTTTTTTGATGACATCATCTTTATTGGAGTTTAATGTATTATCAATTCTAGGATAACCTATCTCGAGAATTGAATTATCTATTAATCCGCCTAATTTAAATGCTTTTTTAAATACTTCACTAGTATGATTGTTTGGTGTAATAATGTAATCTGAACTTAGGAAATTTCTAATTGTATTTTGAGATTCTACTAAATTATTTTTTATATCTAATCCCATAAATTTTAATGGTGTACCATGCCATGTATTTATATAAGTTTGGTCGTGCTTTTTGGTAAAATAGTTTGGAAATGTAGCATTATTAATTAAATATTTGCATTTAGCTAAATAAAAAAGATAATCTTTACTTTCTTTTACTATGAACTTAACGTTGTTATATTGGTTATATAACTTAGAATATGATTTTTGTTTTGAACTGTTAGAGACTACCCATATATGTTGGAAATTTTTAAATGATTTATCATTAATTAAATGTTTGAAAATAGCATAAGGACTATCTGTCATACTTTGACCGTCTCTTACTTGATATAGTATATAATCTTCATCAATATTTACTTTTTGATATAAATTAGCATAATACATAATATTTCGAGTGTATTTACTTCTTAATTGAAGTTTTAATGGTTCAATTAGGAATTTAATTTTTCTCTTACCTTGGTTTAAAATGAATTTTTTTAATTTCTCTTTCATTTTGACTATCCCCCTTTGTATATTTTTATGAATGGTTAGTATAATTTACATAAGCTGCTAAACCATCTTCAACACTATATTTTGGCTTGTATCCTAATGAGGTTAACTCTTCAATTTGAGCATAAGAATGCTTAATATCGCCACTTCTTGAATCAGAAAATTTGTAGTTAATTGTTTTATTATATAACTTTTCAAACGTATTAAATATTTGTAATAAAGATATTTGTTCGCCACTCCCCAAATTATAGATTTTACCATTGGCATTTTCATTATTGAGTACTATAGAAACCGCTTGTACTAAATCTTTTACATAAACAAAATCTCTAGTTTGTTCGCCATCCCCGAAAAAGGTGAAGGTATCATCATTTTGAAATTTTTCATTCATAATTGATAACACACCTGAATAGGGTGAACTAGGGTCTTGTCTTGGACCATAAATATTGAAAAATCTTAATGAAGTAGTAGGCATATTGAACAATTTATTATATAGTTTTGTATATTGTTCAGCAGCGTATTTTTCTATAGCATATGGAGATTCTGGATCTATAAATGTATTTACTTTTTTAGGTAAACCTTCTGTATTGCCATACACGGCAGCTGAAGATGCAAAAATAAATTTTTTTAAATTTTTATTATACTGTCTATTTGATTCAAGCATATTTAATGTAGCTTCAATATTAACTGATTGCGATAGTATAGGGTTTTTAATTGTTTCTACAACACTTACTACCGCAGCTAAGTGGATGACGTAATCAAATTGTTCCTTTTTTATGAGTTCCGTAACAAATTGACTATTAGTAACGTCGTTGTCAATTAAATGAGCGTTATCTATAAACCCTACGTTAGAATGATAACCAGTTTTTAAATTATCTAAAATGAAAACTTCATAATTTTGCTCGTTAAAGTACTCAGCTAAATGTGAACCTATAAATCCTGCGCCACCTGTTATTAATATTTTCAAAATAAATTCCCCTTTATTTTTAATAAATTTGCTAATTACTTGATTAGCAATATCGCCGATTCTACAATATTGTTAAAATTTTCAAAATTCGCTGTGAAATATAGCATAAACTTTTTAATATTTCATTTCAATAATTTTTAAATTATCTATATTGTTAACAATTTCTTTTATTATTTTAATTACAGAACTATACATATTATATTATGGTGGTTTAAACAACAGGGAATATAAAATGATGCATAAGAATGTTCACAATGTTTTAAATATAAAAGCTGAACTTGTATGTAGAAAGCCAGCTTTTATAATTAATTAAGTTAAAATTTAATTGAGAAGCCATGTTAAGCTTAATCTAATTTTTTTCAAAAATACGAGACTGATAATTCACTTGAGTTTTAGGTTTCTTGTTGTTAAATACTTTCATATATGTGCCGATTCTCCAAATGTATTCTAATGGACCATAATTAAAGAATTTAAGCCAAACCGTTGAGGCAATTAATTGTAAGATATAGATAATGACGCATATAAATAATGTATCAGTTATGTTGAGTTGATTTTTGTTGAACATTAACATCACGACCCAAATTAATAATGTTTGTCCTACATAGTTCGTGAGTGCCATTCTGCCGTAAAAGCTTAACGGTGCTAACCCTTTTCCAAACAAATTTGTTTTAACGATTAAAAGGAGGGCACTTACGTAAAATAAAGCGATAAATGGACTTGTGATAACGATGAGATGATTGTACAAGTCTTGTTGTTGAACATAATCTGCAAGTTCTTGGTTATTTAATGTATGATGTAACAATTTATAGCTAGGATATACGTAAGATTTACTTAATATTATCCAGCAAGCAATTGAAATTAGGCCAGAAAGAGATGTTAATATAATTAATAATTTAGTTTTGATATTATTAAAAAGACAGAATTGACCTGCTGAAAGACCTAATAAAAAATATGGTATTGGAAGAATTGTTTTATTTCCTAAATATAAACATATACATAAGATGATTAAGCCAAGAACTAAGTTGATATATTTATTTAAATAAAAACAAGGTATTAATATTAATCCAAATATAGCGTATAACAATAGAGCTTCGCCTGGTTGAAGCAATTGATGCAAAATTCCAAACACTGCTAAAATAGTCAATCTTCTTAAGAAGACAAAATGGGTGTTCAAATCCTTTTTTTGAGCATTGCGAATGAAAATATAAAATCCAAGCCCGAATAAAAATGAAAAGATGGTAAAGAATTTATCTTCAACAAAAAAGTCTATAAATTGTAAGTATTTAATTTGATCAAAGTTGCTCGGTGTTGGGAAGTTATACAAGGAAATTATGTTAGTTAAAATAATTCCTAATAGTGCAAAACCTCGCATATAATCTAATTCTGAAATTCTTTCGGTTTTATCGTTCATGTTATACTCCTTAATTTTTATGATATGTATCACTAAAGACAAGGTTAATGGTAGCAAAAGCAATTCGAAAAACAACTAACAAATATGTCACATCCATAGTGATGAACTGAATTGTAGCGAAAACGAACCATTGTTTAGCTATAATTTATGATTTCAATTATAAGAGTTAAATGTCTCTATATTTAATTAGCGTGATTTACTTTTATGGGTTATTATGACATTAAAAAAAGCCACCCCTATAGTTAGAAAAGTTAGCTATAGGCGTGGCTTTTTATTTTATAAATCCATCATTTTTTCTTCCTGTACAATTCTTGTATATAAGAAGTAAGCATACGGTATTAGTAATACACTTGTATAAGTCGCATGTGTTAACAACAGTACACCGATGAGCTCAGGTAAGATATTTAGATAATAGTTAGGGTGTTTCGTTATTTTATATAGTCCTGATTTAACGATAGGATGTTCAGGTAAGATGAACAATTTAAGAGTCCATATAGAACCTAAAGTTTTAATGACATGGAATAAAACTAAGTATCCAAAAAGTAGTAGTACAAAGCCTAGACCATTAAACAGGCTGAACGTATCTTGATTGATTAACGATTCAATGGCTGCGCCTACATAGATGAGAATATGAGTTAATGCAAGGTATTTTGAATTCTGTGCACCATATTCTTTAGCTCCATTTTTAATTAATTGTTGTGTGTGGTTAATTGAAATTTTTAAGCTGTATAACCGTACAATAAAAAATATAAGTAAAATTGTGAAAGTCATGATGTCCTCCAAGTGTTATTCATAGATGATGTTAAATATTTAAAAGTATTGAATTTAGTCCATATTTTAAAAGGCTAAGGCTTCAAAGTACTTTATAAAGCTATTTTAAAAGCTGTTGACCATAAATTCCATTAAATATTTATTAACTATACGAAATAATATAAATTATCTTAATTTAGGACAATCTGAGGTATAGTATTAAACGTTTTTATTGATACCTTCTGCTACGCGTATACCACTAAAGATGCAACCTCCTAAAAATGTCCCTTCTAATGCACGATAACCATGTACGCCACCACCCCCAAAACCAGATGCTTCGCCAGCAGCGTAAAGGCCTTTAATGGGGAGGTTTTGATGGTTTATAGCTTGGCCATCTATATTAGTTTGTATGCCGCCTAAGGTTTTACGACTAATAATATGTAATTTGATGGCTACTAATTTCCCATTATTACCGCTTAATATTTTATGAGGCTTCGCTGTACGAATAAATTTGTCACCTAAAAACTGACGTGCATTATTTATAAAAGCAATTTGAGGATCTTTACTAAATTTATTATTAATTTGTAAATCTCTGGCTTTAATTTCCGCTTTGATGTCTTCGTATTTTATTAAATCATCACCGGAAAGATCGTTCATTTTCTTAACTAAGGTGCCTAAATCATTAGCCATAACGAAATCGGGACCTTTATTCATAAAGGCATCAACTGGAGAAGTTGCCTTACGACCTAAACGTTCTTTTATAAGTAATTTGATGTCTTTGTCAGTTAAATCTGGATTTTGTTCAGAACCTGATAATACGAACTCTTTTTTGACGATATCTTCTGTCAAAATAAACCATGAGTAGTCATAGCCTGTCTTTGTTATTGTTTGTAACGTATGTAGCGTATCAAACCCTGGATAATCCGGGGCAGTCATTCTATTGCCAATCGCGTCAAACCATAATGAAGAGGGGCCGGGGATAATTCGTATCCCATGATTAGACCAAATAGGACTATGATTTTTTATACCTTCAGTGTAATGCCACATACGGTCTTTATTGACTACATTAACGCCAGCATATTCAGAAATATTAATTAACAGACCATCCGTTGAATCGGGAACACCTTGAATCATGTTTTTAGGTGGCGTGCCTAGTCGCTTCGGCCAATATTTTTTAATCAAAGGTATATTCGCTCCAATACCACCTGAAGTGATGACTAAATAATCCACATTATATGAAAAGGTATCTATAATTGTTCTTGATGATGGTTTGCCACGCGCTACGTCACTTTCTTCTAAAATATTACCGGCAATATGCTTGATTTGATTATCGTCAATAGTAACCTGTGTAACTTGGTGCCGAGGTAGGAATGTAAATTGGCCTTCTTGTTCTTTTTGAAAAACATAACGTATAAAAGGATTAACTAATCCAGGTCCAGTTCCCCATGTTATATGAAATCTTGGTACGGAATTACCGTGTGTAGAAGCTGAAGTACCACCGCGTTCTGCCCATCCTAAAATAGGTATCAATTTAATTCCCATATTTTTGAGATAATTTTCTTTATCATAAGTTGCAAATTTTACATAGGCTTTAGCCCATTCATTCGCCCAATAATCTTCGCCATCAAGGCGATCGAATTGAGCAGTTCCAAACCAATCGTTTAATGCTAATTCAAATGAATCATGGACGCCTAACCGTTGTTGTATTTTTGAATTAACTAAAAATAATCCACCAAATGACCAATACGCTTGACCACCAATCGCTTGACGAGGTTCTTGATCTAATAATGTTACATGATAACCTTTTTTAAGTAATTCTGTTGATGCAACTAATCCACTCAATCCCGCACCGATAACAAATACATTTTTACGCATTGCGATCCCCCCTAAATAATTGAACTTGTAATTTGAAGATAAATTGATGATTTTGGTAACTATGTTATATTATTTACTAAACAAAACTTTGGGTGATTGTACCTTTACCGTTAGCGTATGTTATTTTACCGTATGAGCCATTTACAAAAGTGATTTGAGGTGGCAGGTGACCACAATCTATATCGTAAATTATCGGTAAACTTAAGTCTTCAGCTAGATCTTTATAAGCGTCTATTATATTGTAATCATCTTCTTGATAGCGCATGTTCGTTCTACCAAAAGCAATACCATTACAATTGTCGAACCAACCTGCCAGTTTCATTTGAACTAACATTCTTCTTAACGACGTAGGTTCTGCTTCACAATTTTCAAGGTACCAAATAATAGGTTCGTTATTTATATATTGTTTTCTAAAGTGGCTTAGGTCCCCGTATGGTGTGCCAATTAGGTGGTGAATAACATCGATACAGCCACCTAATAGCCTACCTTCCATAATGACAGGTTCGTTATTGACAGATTTCCATTCAGTCGGAGAATCAAAATTAAATATATAGTCTGTTGGTTTGTCAGGCCATTCACTTTGAAATTGTTGTGAGGAGTATTGAATAATCGAACCGTTTTTGGGTGTTTGTAAAACTTCATGCCACATTTGTGTTGTACTATCACTATATTGTCCACGTAAATCAACGATGTTTGTACCATGAGCGGTTGCTATGCCTGTTTTTAGAGTGATTGCTAGCAATAATATACTCACGTCTGAATAGCCTAACAGCCATTTAGGTTCTAATTGTGTGAAGTTAATTTTATCTATCATTTCTAAAGCGAGTTCGCCACCAAATGGCGGAATAACGGCATCGATTTTGTCATGAAGCATAAATTGATTAAATTCATTCGCTCGTGTATAAGCATCTGCTGATTTACCTTTATATTGAGTATATGTGGTAGCGCCAAACACCACTTGATGATAACCATTAAATCTTTCTCTAATTTCGTCAGTAAAGTGATGTAACGGTTTTGATAATCCAGAAGATGGTGCAGTGACACCTATGACAGCATTATTTTTTAGGATTGGATAGCGTATCATAAACTCACCTCACATAATTTAATTGTATTTATACTAACACATATACATTTATATAATGATTATGATTAGAGAAAAGTTTCGATAAATAATGGGAACGGGTAAGTGAATTAGCAAGTTAAAATTTAAAGGAGTTTTATTGTGAAAAAGGGCACTGACTTAAAGCAAATTTTGGTTGCTTTAGATGGACAAAAATACGGAGCTTATAAACGGGTGAAAGGCATGTACCAGTTTGAGGACTTTTGCTTAGCCATAGATCATGTGCAAGTTGATCCTTTCGCACCACCTAGTAAGGTGAGAATTTTAATAGACCGTCAGACTGCCGGCATTCCAAATGATTTATTAGATACGCAAGATAAAGTAACAGCCGTGGCGGATTTTTTAACAAGAAATGTTAAAGACAGTATTCAAAATGTTATTAAAGCAGACAATGGTAAGCCTGCCAAAATCTTTATTGATAGTTGCGGTCAAGAAATCTTAACACGCAGTGCGGTAGTAATTAATGAACAAGATATAGAGGTCCGTCTCGAAGTTGGTTTACCTGCAGCTGGTAGAAAAATATTAGGTAAGGCAGCTGCGCATGTAATAACAAATATGCTACCTAAAATTGTCGACAACAGTTTATTATACCCAAATATAGATAGCCAAGCGCTTAAGCAACAAGTGAGATTAATGTTAGACCAAGCCTACATTCGGCAAGTGTTAGAACGTCAAAATTTAGTTGCTTTCGTCGCAAATAATTCAATTTTGCCGCGAAAAAGTGGTGTGTCGGATAGAGCAATGAGTGGAGCGGTGGCTTTTAAAAGTCCTGAAAATATGGAAATTACTTTACAATTGCCTAGTGGTAAAACAGTGACAGGTATGGGTATGCCTGAAGGTATTACGCTTATTGTGGGTGGTGGCTTTCATGGTAAGTCCACCTTGTTACAAGCGTTAGAACGTGGTGTATACAATCATATAGCTGATGACGGTAGAGAACTAGTTATAACACGAAATGATGCAATGAAGATAAGAGCAGAAGATGGTAGAAATATTGAAAAAGTTAATATTAGACCATTTATTAATAATTTACCGGGAAATAAAGATACAAGTCGTTTCTCAACTGAAAATGCAAGCGGTAGTACGTCACAAGCAACTAATGTTATGGAGGCCTTAGAAGCTGACACTTCATTATTGCTAATTGACGAAGATACATCTGCCACGAATTTTATGATAAGAGATGGGCGCATGCAACAATTAATTGCGCCTGAAAAAGAACCTATAACATCATTTGCTAGTAAGGTAAAACCGTTATATGACGATTATCATGTATCTACGATATTGATTGTTGGTGGCTCAGGCGATTATTTTGAAGTTGCTGACCAGGTGTTAATGATGGACGAATACGTATTAAAAGATGTGACAGACGAGGCTAAACACATAGCACAATCAACGGGATACGAGCGTGAAAATATTTCACAAAACCACTTTGGAGAATTACCAGCAAGAATACCTCTGAAATCAAGTTTTATTAAAAAAGGTAAAGATGCTCGGTTTAAGGTTAAGGGTCAATTTTACATTTTATATGGCAAGGAATCTATCGATATCACAGGATTAGAACAACTCGTTGATACAAGCCAAACAGAATGTCTTGCTATGATGATAGATTATTACCAACAACATCTTTTAAATGAACGAGACACATTAAATCAGGCCGCAGATAAATTATATGATTTCATCGGCAAAGAAGGACTAGATGCAATTTCTCCTCATAGTGGACATCCTGGGCGTCTAGCCTTACCACGTAAGCAAGAATTTTGTGCAGCGTTGAATCGTTATAGAGGGTTGCAGGTGAAAGGTTAATAAATACGCGAAAAGAGTCTGGAAGAGAATATTCTCTTCCAGACTCTAATTACATATGGACAGTAGATGACTGAATTGAAAAAGCGCTTGTATCAAGCTTTTCAATGCAAGTCATTTTTACTTTTTTTATTAATTTTCGTCTCGATAGGTAATGTTATTACGATCGAGTGCCGATTCAAGTTGTTTCAAGTTTTCTACCGTAGATTTTGAAAAATCATTACCAATTTTAAGAATCATCGCGTCGATTAATGCAATGATAGGTAAGACGGTAAAATGATTTTTCTGTACAGTTATTTTAAGTGTGACGGTAGCATATTCAAGTAGTGGTGAAGAATCATAATCTGTGATTAATATGACTGGTATATTTAATCGATATGCTTCTTTTACGGCGTTAATCACTGAATTTGTATAAGGTTCAAAGGCAAAAACAACAAGTACATCTTTAGGTGTGAGTTTGATGATTTTATCAAACATTGCATCTAAATCATGGCTTAATTGATGAATATTAAAATAAAACTCATTCAATAATTGTTCTAGATATAGCGCTGTTGCTTTATAAGGTCTTGTCCCTAAAATACTAACGCTTGCAGCATTTTCTATATATTCAATGGCGAGATTAAAATTGTTTGCGAGTTCATCTTTTAAAGATTGATTCAGTAGTTGAACGCTTTTATCCCATACAGTCGTTAGAGGATCAGAATAATGTTGTTCATTTTCAATAAAAGCTGTCTGCAATGTGAATTTAGTATCATTTGGCAACGCTTCGTTATAAATAGCTTTGCGGAAGTCATTGAAATTTTCATAATCTAACGCATGGATAGTGCGCATGACAGTAGAAATACCAACATCAGCTTTTTGTGATAATTCTTTAATAGTAACTAGTCCAAGGTGTTCAAAATTTCTCAATATATAGTCGCATAACTTTTGTTGTTTTTTAGGCAACTGCTTTTTATTATTCAATAATTTCTTTTTTAAGGGGATGTCCATTACAACAGAACTCCGTTTCCGTTAATAGTTTAAAACCATGATACCAGTTTATACAAGATAATTAAAACAAGTTTGTGTCCAATTTAAATTATGAAAGAACAAAAAAGTTCCGTTTTTAAATGTAAGGGTTTACATTTGTTCAAAATGGTGCTAAGCTTTTGATAATTTCAATTAAGGAGGATTCATATATGAAAAATTTTGAATTTTCAAAACTTAAACCGAAAGTTCAGGAATTTTTAAATAATGAAATACCGCTATACATTAATGGTGAATATCAAAAGGCCTCTAGCAATGCTTCGTTTGGAGTGCTTGACCCATCTACCGGTAAGCAAATTGCTACAGCAAGTGAAGCGAATGAAAATGATGTTAATTTGGCAGTCCAAGCTGCCCGTAACGCTTTTGATAATGGTGAATGGACACAAATGCCTGAGCAAGAACGTTCTAACATTTTGTATGAATTTGCTAGATTACTTAAAGAACATAGAGTAGAACTTGCCGAACTTGAGTCTATCGACAGCGGTAAAGTTTATGAAACGGCGTTAGCAGATGATATTGATGGTACAATTCAACAATTTGAATATTATGCAGGATTTGCAACTCAAATATCCGGTAAAACGACGCAGATTTCTAATGACTTAGTTGCATATACATTACATGAACCTATTGGCGTAGTGGGTCAAATTATTCCATGGAACTTCCCATTATTAATGGCGTCATGGAAATTAGGCGCTGCCTTAGCTGTAGGTTGTACGATCGTTATTAAACCTGCGATGGAAACACCTTTATCTCTAATTTATGCAGCAAAATTATTCAAAGAAGCAGGATTCCCTGATGGTGTAGTAAATATTATACCTGGGCAAGGACGTACTGTTGGTGAAGCACTAACAAATCATACTGATGTCGACAAACTTGCATTTACCGGTTCAACTGCCGTTGGTACAGGAGTAATGAAAAATGCGGCTGAACAAATTAAAAATGTCACTCTTGAATTAGGCGGGAAATCACCTGCGATTGTATTAAATGATGCAGATTTAGATGAAACTATCGAAGGCGTATACAACGGTACAATGTATAATCATGGTCAAAATTGTAGTGCATGTACGAGAGTTTACGTTCAAAGAGACATTTATGACGATGTGATTGAGAAACTTAAAGCACATGCGGCTACAGTACAAGTAGGTCCAAGTATGGATCCAAATTCAGACATGGGACCGCTAATTTCAGAGAGACAACAACAACGTGTACTCGAGTATATCGATAAAGGTAAACAAGAAGGCGCCAAACTTCTATGTGGCGGTAATAAAGTACATGATGAGGGTTATTATGTAGAACCTACAATTTTTGTAGACGTAGAAGATGATATGACAATTGCACGAGAAGAAATATTCGGTCCGGTCATGGCAGTATTTGTTTTTGATGAAGTCGATGAAGTTATCAATAGAGCGAATGACAGTGAATACGGACTTGCTTCTAGTGTATGGACTCAAAATATTAAAACGGGTCATCATATTTCAAATAAATTAAAAGCCGGAACAGTGTGGATTAACACGGTAGGTCAAGAACTAGAAACAATGCCATTTGGTGGATATAAACAATCCGGCATAGGTAGAGAAATGGGCGGAGAATATGGTATTCAAAGCTACACTGAAGTGAAAAGCGTCATGATTAATATTGACTAAAAATAAAAAAGCGAGGGAACTAATTATGAATAAAAAACCATATGGAATGATAGCAGCTTTACCAACACCAATGAATAATAATGGAGATATTGATTATGCAAGTTATGAAAAATTAATCGAACACGTGATTAGTGGCGGCATTCACGGCGTCCTTGTCGGCGGTAGCGGCGGCGAGTATTCGTTAATGTCATTTGAAGAACGTAAGGAAATCATCAAATTTGTTACGGAAAAAGTTAATGGCCGTGTACATGTAATGGCAGGCACAGGGTGTCACCGTACAACCGATGCGATTCAGTTAACGCAATATGCTGAAGAAGTAGGTGCAGATTTTGCATTAGTGCTACATCCATACTATATGCCAACAAGTGACGAAGGTATTTTAGCATACTACCAAGCTATTGAAGATAATACAAATATTGGCCTTGTTATTTATCATTATCCTGAAGCTACTGGTATTGAATTATCTCCAGAAGTTTTAGCTGAAATTAGTAAATTAGATCATGTGGTAGGTATTAAAAATACTGCCGACGGTATCCACACTTCAAAATTATTAGAGCTAGTTAAAAATGATGAAACTTTCGCATTACTTAACGGTTATGAAGATCTATTCTTACCTACATTAGCAATCGGTGGCGAAGGCGCTATTGGAATCGCACCAAACTTAGTACCTGACAAAGTAGCCAAAATATATGAATTAGTGAAAAACAATGATATTCAACAAGCGATAGAAATTAATAAACAATTATTACCATTATTTAACATTATAGAAGAAGATGTAATTCCAGGTACTGTCAAAGCAGGCTTGAAAGCGTTAGGTATTTTTGACACAACAACTTGTCGCGAACCATTAACGTCTCCTTCTAAAGAATATGAGCAAAAAATTGCACAGTTATTAGAATCACTTAACTAAAAGATATAGCAGAGAAAAATAGTAAATGAAGAAGGTGCTTATATATGAAAGACGTGATTATTGTAGGCGGAGGATTAGCAGGTTTATCAGCGGCATGGCGATTAAAAGACCATGATATTTTACTACTAGAATCCGAAGATCGTGTAGGCGGACGAGTGATGTCTGAGCGTCGTGGAAATTATTGGATGAACTGGGGTGGCCATGTTTACGCTGGTAAAGGATCAGCGACAGATGAATTATTAAAATCAGTAGGCGTAAAAGCACTACCAGTTCCTGGAAAACTTTCAGCGATGCAATTAAATGGCAAATTGTTGTTAGATGGTCATGTTGAGCTGTATCCGTTTAGAGTTGCTATGTCTTGGAAAGATCGTATTTCTATGTTGATTGCTGGAGCAAAAGTGAGAGGCGCGGTTTTAAAATATAGCAAAATAGCTAAAAGACGTGCGCATGAAGATTACTGTACACAACAACAACGTATCTTTAACTTTATGAATAACAGAACATTTTCTGATTTTACAGGAAAATTGCCAGAAGATGCAGATGCTATCTTTAGACCTACTGTAAGCCGATCAACTGGCGAGCCAGAACAAATTTCTGCAGGCGCAGGTGTGGCATATTTTGACATGATTTGGAGTAAGGAAGATGGTTTAACACGTAACATTGTAGGCGGTCCATCGACTTTAACAAATACGATAGCTAGTCGTATTAAAGACAGCGTTGAGCTTAATGCGCATGTTCAAGAAGTCGTAAATAATGACGATTTTGTTAGCGTGAAATATGAAAAAGACGGCAAAACATATACTGAAATTGCACGATATATCATTATGGCGACGCCAGCACCTATTACGCGTAAAGTGACAAAAAACTTGAGCCCACGTTTAAATGATGCGCTCAGTCAAATTAAGTACGGCCCGCATGTAAGCGCTTCCTTTTTAACTAATGAAACAGAAAAGCAAGTGTGGGACGATGTATACGCCTTTGCAACACCGAAAAAGTCATTTGATATTTTGATTCATAATTCAAATTTAACGCATAGTATGCATAGTCATCGTCATCAGGGTAGTAGCTTTATGACATTCTCGCCGGCTAATAGAGGCCGCGCATTATTAGAGAAATCCGAAGAAGAAATTTTAGAGCAATATTTAGACGATATTGAAGAAATGTTCCCAGGTTTTAGAAATATTGTAGTCGAGGCACATGTGCAGAAGTTTCCATATGGTTCAGCTTATGTTTATCCAGGTCGTGCCGACATTCAACCTATATTGACAGAACCCGAAGGTCGTTTATATTTAGCAGGAGACTACTTAGGTACATTTTATACAGAAACAGCTATACAAACAGGTTTCACAGCTGCACAAGACATTAACAGTTTATTAGCGTTCTATCAAAATGATATACAGCAAATACTGTAATTAACATTCTGTATATTTTGGGAGGCAAGATTTAATGGAAAAGACAAAAACGATGGAAGATGTTCCGTTTTGTAGATTTCACATGAAAATATTTGCATATTGTAGTGGTAGTTCATTCGTAGATGGCTATGCGCTCGGTATCATTGCTATAGCACTCTCGATAATGCAAAAAGATATTAATATGTCTGTAACTACTGTAGGTCTTCTTGGCATGGGGACGTTACTTGGTATGGTTTTCGGTGGATTAGTCGGCGGTTACTTTACCGACCTTATAGGTAGGAAGAAAATGTTTATCATCGACATGTTGCTACTCGGTGTATTTACGATATCTCAGTTTTTCGTGACGGATCCAACACAATTAATCATCTTAAGAATATTAATCGGTGTCACGTTAGGTATGGATTATCCTATCGCAGGTTCACTAATGAGTGAATTTGCACCGAAGAAAAATCGTGGCGCATTATTAGGTGGTATCAATGCATTCTGGTTTATCGGTTACGCTGTATCATTTATTGTTGGCTATTTACTTATTCCAATTGGCAACGCAACAAGTTGGAGATGGATGTTAGCGAGTGGTGCAGTGCCAGTAGTCGTATTATTATTCGCACGTTTAAATATGCCAGAGTCACCACATTGGTTGTTAAAGCATGGCCAAAAACAAAAAGCCGAAGACATCGTACAAAGTGTGTTTGGCGATCATGTCCAAGTTAGCCAAAAAGAGCATTCAGAACAAAAACCTAATTTGTTAGATATTTTTAGAAATGGTTACGGTAAAAGAACGCTATTTATTTCAATATTTTGGTCAGTACAAGTCATGACAACTTTTGCAATCGGTACATATATCCCTGAAATACTGTCTGAATTTAGTTTGAAAGGCGGTTCGCAAGAATATTTAGGTTCTGCAATTATTAACTTATTTTATTTAATTGGAGCCTTCCCAGCATTATATTTTGTAGAGAAAATTGGCAGAAGACCGACACTATTGTGGCCGTTCTTGATTACTACGATTGCCTTATTTGTTCTTGGTGTAGTATCAGGTAATAACCCACCATTTTGGATAATACTATTACTCTTTGTTATTTACGGTATCTTTAATACTGGCATGAGTAGTCACCAATGGATTTATCCTTATGAACTATATCCGACACACTTTAGAGGTACAGGTGGTGGATTTACAACTACCGTCAGTCGTATCGCATCAGCCATCAGTACATTCTTCTTTCCAGTTATATTGTCTAACTATGGATTAAGTACAACGATGTATATTTCATCAGGATTACTGTTTATCGGCTTTGTCGTATCAATCTTTATGGCACCAGAAACCAAAAATAAAGGTCTCGATGATGCCAGCTCAGCAACAGTAATTAAACCCGAAATAAATTAAATTATGAGGTAGTTACGCGAAATACACATCCATTTGGGTGTGTAGTTTTTTATGACTATAATTATGTGAAAGTTGTAGTGATAATCAAAAGTGTAAAACAGGTTGAAATAATGAAATATTATAGTATATACTTGCACTAATCTTAAATCTAGGAGGTGTTGGACATGTTTCTTATAGCTCAAAGTTGCCGATATTTATATATCGTTCGCAACAAATTTGCGAATGTATTTTCAAAATTGGTGGAGTCTGTCTTTTTTGAAAATATAAGAGCTATAGGGAATATGAACACCGTTAGATGCTAATTACTTCCTTATAGCTCACTTGGAGGAAGTAAAAATGAATATATTAAATGCATCGAATATATCTAAACGTTATTTAGATAACACAGTTTTCGAAAATATTAAAATTACGCTTAATGAAGGCGATAAAGTAGGTATAGTAGGTCGAAATGGAGAAGGAAAAACTACCTTATTAAATTTATTATCTGGGATAGAGTTACCTAGTACAGGTACAATGAGTTGGAAGAAGAATGTGTGTATCGGTTATTTAAATCAAATCCCACATTATGCAAGTGATAAAAAAGTATATGATTGTTTGAAAGAAGTATTTCATACTACGAATGTTCTTTCTGACAAGATGACTGAACTTGAACAACGCATGACAATTAATGATAATGATGTAAAAAATTTATTATCTCAATATGGCAAAATTCAAGAACAATTCGAAGCCCATGGGGGTTATGAAATAGATGCACAAATCCGTAAAGTATCCAAGGGTTTAAATATAAAACAATTACTTGAAAGTGAATGGGGAAAGCTGTCAGGTGGCGAAAAAACTAAAGTCGGTCTAGCACAAATTTTATTGAAAAGTACAGATTTATTACTACTAGACGAACCTACTAACCATTTAGATATTGATTCAATTAATTGGCTTACTGAATATGTAAAAAATAAAAATGGTGCGGTAGTCATCATTTCCCATGATCGTTATTTTCTTGATGAAACGATAAATCATATTTTAGAAATTGATCAACAAAAATTATTTTCATATCATGGTAATTATTCTTATTTTATTGTAGAACGTGAGAAAAGAATTTTAGCTGAATTTGAGGCATATCAAACACAACAAAAGAAAATTAATAAAATGGAACAATCAATTAAGCAATTAAGAACGTGGGCTAGCCAAGCTAAACCACCTAATGCAGCTATGTATAAAAGAGCTAAAAGCATGGAAAAAGCTTTGAATCGTATAAAGCGTTTCGAAAAACCCATATTAGAAACGGATAAAATGAAATTTGACTTACAAGAAAATAAACGTGTTTCTAATGATGTAGTTGAGTTACAGCACGTTGCGAAGATGTATAACGAGATTTTGTTTGAAGATATTAATGTATTAGTGGAACGAGGTCAAAATGTGTCTATTGTCGGACCAAATGGTTCAGGTAAGACGACATTAATTAAAATAATTCTAGGTGATGTTAAGCCTGATGAAGGGATAGTTAAAAGAGCTAATAATTTGAATATAGGCTATTTATCACAACATCCATTTTCACATCATTCTTGCGAAACAGTGCTAGAAACTTTTAGAGAACTTGTGAACGTAACAGAAGGTCAAGCACGTCATATACTTGCTAACTTTATGTTTTATGGTGCAGACGTATTTAAACAGATAAAGGACTTAAGTGGCGGTGAAAAAATGCGTTTAAGATGGGCCCAAATTGTTAATCAAGACTTTAATGTTCTAATACTTGATGAACCTACGAATCATCTTGATATAGATGCTAAAGAAACGATTGAAGAAGCTCTGATGGATTTTAATGGGACCATTATAACCATTTCTCATGATAGATATTTCTTAAATAAATTATTCAACATTACCTATATATTAGAGCAAAATAAATTAGTTAAGTACGAAGGTAACTACAGTTATGCTGTAGAAAAACGTAAAAACTAAACTAAAGTTTTTAGTAGATACCTATGGAGGAAGTCAAAATAATAATTGGCTTCCTTTTTTTATACTTATATTATTTTGACTAATATACTTGTCAAAATGACATAAGTAATGTACATTATGGTCAAGGAGTTGATGAAACTTGCGAAATCGTCTAAAAGAACTGCGTGCACGAGATGGTTACAACCAAACACAACTAGCTAGGAAAGCAGGAATATCAAGGCAAACTATTTCTTTAATTGAGCGAAATGATTTTATGCCATCAATATTAACTGCAGTCAAGATAGCACGTATATTTAACGAAAATGTTGAAAGTATATTTATCTTTGAGGAGGAAGAATTATGAAAGTAGGTAGATATTTATTAATTTTAATAATAGGTGCAGTTCTAGGTGGTTTATTTGGGGGAATCATAGGATCATCAATATTTAAACAACTTATTACTAATATACAATTCGCTAATCATTATACTGTTATCGTAATTACGATAATTGCCTTATTGATAAATATTATTTTGTTAGTAGTGTTATTTAGAACCCAACGTAAATCTTTAGAATTTAAAAATAAATTAGCTGAAGATATAGATGACGACAAGGCAGACTACTATGAAAACAAAGCAAATGGTTATTATTTAAAAGTTAACGCTATGTATTATGTTTTAGTTTCTGTAAGTCTCATCCATATGTTCATTATTGTATTAGGTCGAGGTTCAGAATATGATGTATTGTTGGCCATTACACCGTTTTTAGTAGCTTCAATAGCTGGTACTATTATAGGTTTTTATTTTCGTAAATTTGACTCTAGATTTCCGAAACAAGGTGAAAGAAATTATAGCGATAAAATCTTTAATCTTATGGATGATGGCGAAAAACATATTACTTTAGTATCAATGTATAAAGTTTATCACTGGAATTTAATGATGTTAATCATCGGAACAATGTTCTTAGGTATATATTCAATGGCAACTGGCATAAATCAAGGATTGAGTATATTAGTGCTCATTATCATATTTATGTATAATGCGTTTGGTTATTTAGCCAAAGTACGTAAATTTTATAAAAATTAACTTCATAGAAAGAGAGTTAAACAATGACACAATTACTTGAAATTAAACAGCTTAATAAAGCTTATGAAAAATCAGAATTTAGTTTAAATAATATATCTTTTTCAATTAATAAAAATGAAGCCGTTGGATTAATAGGACAAAATGGTTCTGGGAAAACAACGCTCATTAATACTATAGTTGGTAACAGATTAAAAGAGTCTGGTGATATTTACTTTTTTGGTACAGATATAACTCAAGATGATTATCAATATAAAGAACAAATTGGTGTCGTATTTGATGATTTGAGAGTACCTAATAAATTAAAAATTAATGATATTGATAAAGTGTTTAATAAAATTTTCGAAACATGGGATAGTGAGCAATTTTTTTCACTAATAGAACAGTTTGAATTACCTCAAACAAATATAATTAACACGTTTTCAAGAGGTATGAGAATGAAAACAGCGCTAGCAATAGCATTAGCGCACGATAGTAAGTTATTGATTTTAGACGAAGCAACTGCGGGCATGGACGTTTCTGGTAGAGAGCAAGTAATGGAAATACTTGAAGATTTTATTAATGAAGGGAAAAGCATTTTATTATCATCACATATATCTGAAGATATTGAGCAACTAGCGACTAAACTTGTTTTTATGAAAGATGGCAAAGTGATATTAGAAGAAGAAAAAGACAAATTAATAACAAATTACGGTATCGTCAAACAACCTGTTGAAGATTTTAATATCCCTAATGAATTGATAGTAGCTTCAAGAATACGTAAACAAGAACATATAACGTTGGTTAATGACTATACAATATTAGCAGAAGCGGAGCAACTTCAACAAATAGACGACGCTACAAAGATTATTATGAGAGGTGAAATCTATTGAAAGGTATGCTATTAAGCACTTACTATGCATCTAAAAAGGCAGTGTATTTATATTTAGTCATTGCTATTATAGCTAGTGTTATTTTTGGGTTTTTGAATCCTATAATGAGTAGTTTCTTACCGATGTTAATTTTAATTTCACCTGTGACAGATACTATAAAGCATGAAAAGCATTCCAAGTGGATGAATTATATCTCAACTTTGCCTGTACGAAGAAAAGATTATATTAATGGCTATTTTACTTACTATATGTTGCTCGTAGTTATAGGATTGCTTGTAGGATTAATAGTTACTGCTATTTCGACCCAGAGTATAAAAGTGGCGATTGCTTCAGTATTACTAGGTCTAGGAGGAGCTGGAACTTATGGGATTATGTTTCCGCTGACATTTAAATTTGGGGCTGAAAACTCTAACGTTATTTTAATATCATCGTCTATTTTTGTTGTAGCTTTATTTTATGTAGAATTTTTTGTATTTATAATAAAAAACATGACATCTACAGGCTCAATTGTTGAAGCCATAGCACAATCTTCAAGTATAATTTCGCTTATAGTTTATGGGTTAATTGGCATTTTGACGATTATTTTTTCTTACGTAAGTTCACTTTGTATTTTTAAAAAACAAGAATTATAAAAAGCAGTCATCATAAGACTGCTTTTAATTTTTTACTTAAAATCAAATGTGCTTTAAAAAAGTATTGGAAATTACAAATTATTGGTGTATTATTAAACTGATATTAGAGTGAAAGAAGTTGATGAAATCATGTTTAACTTTGATGCTAAATTTAACGAACATATTTTAAAAGGTATTGTTACTGGATACAAGGATTATATTAAAGTTAGAAATCACGCTAATTCGACCATGGAAATAAGCGATGCTTACGCTTATGTCAAAGCAAATCATATAGATGACCAAGTCGCAAAACATGTATCAAAATTTGCAGAAGCTAGCAGGCAAAGCGCAGGACCATCTTGGAAATATTTAATGTTTCAATTAAACGATGAATCAACTACAACTGGATTCAAATTCATTTTAAAAAATGAGCTATATTTTAATGCTAATAATGTAACTGAAGGTAAAAAATTAATTGAAGATAAAAAAAGTGTAAGATACTTAGAGGAACTTATTAAAAATAATAAAGATGTAAACTTTGGGAAAATAGAAAATGAGTTTAAAGTTGAACACCAAATTAGTGGAGAATCGCTATTATTTAATCAACCTCATGATAACCATGATAAAAATAATAATGAAATTAAATTTATAATTATTACATATGGTATTGATTATAGTTCTAAGATGTTGAATGCTGTTAAAATATGGGCACCAAATCCATTAAATAAAAAAGCTGTATTATTAAGGGATTTAACAATGGAATTAAATGAATTAATTAAATATGATGAAGATTATGCACTAGAGAATGAAGAATTAAAAGTACTCCAAAACGACGAAGAAGAAAAATATGTCGATCCAACGTTTGCATTTGGTATTTTGCCTAATGAAAACAATGATATAGATAAATCAGTTAATTAAAGAAAGAGAGTAACTAACAATGTTTATTGGGGAAAATTTAGAAAATATTAGAATTTTAAGTGGTTATAGTCGAAAAGAACTTGCCGATAAAATTAATATAAGTGAGCAAGCAATTTGGCAATATGAAACTAAAAACATGATGCCTGAAATTAATAAGATACATCAGTTAGCTAAATTATTTCATGTTAAAACGGCTTATTTTATTTCAGAAATTAAAGATAATAATCACAATGAGCTTGTAAACAAACATGCAATAGCATTTAGGGCGAAAAACCAACAAATTTCAATTAAATTATTAAATAAGCAATATTATCAAGCTAATTATATTGTTATGTTTACTAATTATATTTTCAAGTACCTCAAATTACCACAACTAGAAATATTTAACTTATTAAAAATTATTGATAGTGAGTTAGGTCAAATTGAAGAAAAGAAATATTTTATAAAACAAACAGCTCGTATAGCTAGAGAAGTTATATTAAATAACAAACAAAACAGTGAACTATTATTTAGTTTAGAACAATTAGGTATAGTTATATATGAAAAAAATATAGACAATGATGCAGATGCATATAGTTTTTGGACTAAAAATGATATGCCTTATATAGTTTTAGGTAACAGTAAAGGTATTACGGCAAGAAGGCATTTTGATTTAGCGCATGAATTAGGTCATATCCTTTGTCATAGGCAAATCCAATTCGATATGTTGTCAAATGAGGAACATAAAATAATTGAACAAGAAGCTGACTTATTTGCAGCTGAATTTTTATTACCAGCAATAGAGTTTAAAGAAGATTTCAATAAAATAACAAAAAAGTCTAATCCAGATTATTTAACAATGATAAAAGAAAAGTGGCAAGTATCTATTCAAGCTATGGCTATGCGTGCCTATTATTTAGGGGTAATGTCAAATTCTCAATACAGATATTTTTGGGCATCAATAAATAAAAAAGGATATAAAAAATTAGAACCTTTAGATGAAGATATTAAATTGCCTAGACCAGTTAAAATAAATAGTTTATTAAAGCTGTTGTTCAGTGAAAATATAATAACACCGAATAATATTTTAGATACATTTAAAGTTGAAACTAAATTCTTAAAAGATATTTGTAATATAGATGTTAACCTATTTTTAAAATATATGAATAAAGAAATTCAAGAAGAAAATATAATAAGTAATTACTTTAATATTGATAAGTATAGGTAATCGAATGGCTATACAAATTGATTCTTTAATACGTAAGAATTATAAAAAGCAGTCTTAGTGACTGCTTTTTTATTATCTATGCTTATCTGTTAATTGTATAATGATTTCTTTTTGTTGCTTGAAATCAACGTTACTCAGCAGCTTATCAATAATTTGTTGCTTAGTTTCATGAATATGCATGTTTTTACTTATGCTACTTGGCATATTCATTGGTTTGTATGCTTCCCATTCTTCTAATTCTGAAAATAATTCGCGGCATGTTGTCATAATATGACCACCTTTTTTATTTTTAACAAATAAAATAGCCCTTCTAGATCAGAAGAGCTTCCACACATCTTCTCATCTTTCAGTTACAAATAACTGTTGGATTTAGCACATCGCCAAAAGGCTGTTGCCGGAGTTTCATAGGGCCAAGTCCCTCCACTCACTCTTAATAAGAGAACTATTTTATTTAACTTTATAATAGCATATTTTTGTTGAAAGTACCATTTACATATCGATTAAAATGGATATGTGCACTATTATATAAAAACAGTGTAAAATATGAATAAATCAGTGGAGAGCGTAGTGATATAACTTATAAATCATTATTTAGGGGGTTTTTATATGCAAGTCGAAGTCATAACTCATAATCCACGCTGGAAAGATGAGTTTGAAAAGGAAGCGCAAAAGATAAAAGCTATACTATATATGATGATTTATTATTGGAAATACATCACATCGGCAGTACTTCCGTAGTAGATTTAAAAGCAAAACCTGTCATTGATATTATGCCCATTGTCAGTGATATCAATGAAGTAGATAAATTCGATGACCAGATGCAAGAACTTGGTTATGAGCCACTTGGAGAAAATGGAATAGTAGGGCGACGCTTTTTTAGAAAAGATAATATGACTTCAGGCAAAAGGACGCATCATGTGCATATCTTTGATCAAAGTAGCCAGGATGAAATCATTAGACACTTAGCTTTTAAAGCATATTTAATTGCACACCCAGATATATCATGCCAATATGGCAATTTAAAATCAAGACTTGCTTTAGCGTATCCAAACGACATTGAGTCATACATGGATGGCAAAAATGACTTTATTAAAAATGCCGAAAAACAAGCAGTGGCTTGGTATAAAGCTAAGTCTAATGACTAAGCTATATAATAAAGAAAATGTTTTTCATGTGATACAATGAAATTAAAGTTACCGAGGGAGGCGACGCATATGTCTAAAAAGAAAGTATCAATTATTGGTGGCGGCAATACAGGTGCAACGCTTGCATTTATTGTTGCGCAACAAGAACTAGCTGATGTAGTTTTAATTGATAGGCCAGAAAGTGAAAATACGGCTAAAGGCAAGGCTTTAGATATCTTAGAAAGTAGCCCGATTTTTGGTTTTGATGTAAGTATCAATGCTTCTGCAGATTATAAAGCAACCAAAGATTCGGATGTAGTTGTTATCACGGCAGGTGTTGCGAGAAAGCCTAACATGAGTAGAGACGATCTCGTACAAACGAACGAACAAATAATGAAAGATGTTACGGAAAAAATTGTTAAATATTCTCCTGAATGTAAGATTATTGTCTTAACTAATCCTGTCGATGCAATGACTTATACAGTATATAAAACATCTGGATTTCCCAAAGAACGCGTTATCGGTCAATCTGGCGTGTTAGATACTGCACGTTATCAAACGTTTATTGCTCAAGAATTAAACGTTTCTGTCAAAGATGTAAAAGGCCTTGTCTTAGGTGGACATGGCGATACGATGGTGCCACTTATTCATTCTACTAATGTGAATGGTGTTGCCGTAAGAAACCTTCTAGATAGTGACGTCATAGAAAAAATTGTCAAACGTACGAGAAAAGGTGGGGCAGAAATTGTAAACCTACTTGGCAATGGTTCAGCATATTATGCGCCGGCTGCAGCACTCTACAGTATGATAGAAGCTATTATTAAAGATCAAAGACGCTTATTACCAGCAATTACACTATTAGAAGGGGAATATGGTTATAACGATATTTATTTAGGCGTGCCAACCATATTAGGCGCCAATGGAATAGAACAGATTGTGGAATTAGAGTTAGACGAGTATGAAAAAGAGCAATTACAAGACTCAGCCGAATCAGTGATGAATGTTAAAAATGCTTTGAAATTTGAAAATAGCTAAAAGGAGACACTTAATCAAGTGTCTCCTTTTTATGTTGATAAGTAGATCTTATTGGAAAGTTAACGATTTGGGCGAAGATACCGTAAAAGAAACCGCCAAGCGGGAAGATAAGCCACCAATATCCCGCAAAAAAGTCTCCCATAGTTCGTCCTTTTTTTCATGTTTGTTTATTTTGCCGTCCAAAATTTGTTGTTTAAATGCACTATCTCCCTTAACTAAATGGTCCAACGACATATCAAATAAATCACTCATAGCAACGAGGATATCTAAAGGAGGATAGTTCGTCTCGCTTTCCCATTTTGAAATGCTTTGTCTTGAAACGTGTCATTTTTCGGCTAGTTCTTCCTGTGACCAATGATAAAATTCACGATAGTATTAGTTGAAATGCCCGCAAACAGAAGTTGCAACGTACTTTTTTAAACTGACAGGTAGTCTAACCCGTTTGGAATAAACAAAAAACACAGTGACCGTTAAGCCACTGTGTAATTAAATGCATTAAACTTTTTCGATATATTGATCTTCGTATTCTAAATCCCTGCCAACAGGTTCCCACTTAATAAGTTTAGTAATGATTAAACCTAAAATAGGGAACGTGGCGATGATTAACATTGTTTTGTTTAATCCAAAACTTGCTAAAATAATTGGGAAGACAAACGTACCAAACATACTACCGAAACGGCTGATTGATTCTACAAAGCCTGTCCCTTTACCGCGTAAGATTGTTGGATATGATAGAGCTGCAATGGCTTTACCTTGTGTACCTGGTCCGCCAGAATGACCGAAAAGGAATAATGCTACCATAAAGGCGATAAGCCAGGTGTAAGTGTGACCATAAAATAGGCCTATAACAATCATCGTAAATGCGACGATACTGAATCCAGTAATCGTTAATTTACGTGCACCGAATTTAGTCGTTAACAGTGCACCAGTCAGTCCTCCAATAATACCAGCAACGTTAATTAAGGCTGTACCTGAAAGTGATTCAATCTTATTATTACCAATGACATATGCAGCAATTAATGGGATATATAAACCAATCGCATAATACTGCATCCCTTGTAATGTAGCAATCGAAGTAGCAAGTATCGTTCTTTTACGGTAACGTTTATTGAACAGCGTACGTAAAGGATGTTTTACGTCTGTTCGACGAAATTCTTCATTCTCACCTTTATAAGGTTCAATATTAACGTTAATGTTATAGTTTTTTTCTAATTCGCGGCTTGCTTTAACCAATGTTTTGTTTTTCATAGACCAAGTTGGACTTTCGCTTAAATAAAATAGTCGTAGTACTAAGATAATTGTAGCGAAGACAGCGCCTAAACCTACTGTATAACGCCATAAAAGTGTGCCTGTACCTAAAGCGTAAAATAGCATAACAAGTAACGCAGATGATACTACTGCAATATACCATACAACTTGCCAATAGTTTACGTTACGTCCTTTATCTTTTTGGTTACTGATTTCAGCCACGAATGTAAATGCAACTGGACTATCCATACCAATCGCAAAACCCATTAATAATCTAAAACAGAGTAAGATAGCAGGTGTAGGTGATAATGCGGCACCTAAAGAACCGATAATGAGTGAAATTAATGACACGGATAAAATAAGTTTACGGCCTAACTTATCCGCAAAAAATCCTCCAATGGCAGCCCCAAAGAATGCACCGAATGGCATTGCTGTCATGACAAAAGATAAGTAACTTGGTGATAGTTTAAATTCTGAAGTTAATTGATCAGTTGCAGTACCGAGAATTGTTAAATCATAAGCATCTAAAAAGATAGTGCCCAGTACGATAATTAACAATAAAGCGGTACGTTTTTGATTTTTTTGCCCATTTACATAATCAATAATATCCTGCTTCGTATGTATTGTGATAGCTTGTGCAGACATAAGCCTTCCCCCCAAAAAAATAAAACATATGTACTTCTGAATGGAATCAATAAAGCATTCATGTGATAATACAATTGTGTTGATTCAGAGAAGAGTTGATGAAAATATACTCTGAGCATAGCATAATTATGTATGAAAAAACATGACTTAATTAAGGAGTGAAATTATGTTTACTGTCTATGGACATAGAGGCTTGCCAAGTCAAGCTCCAGAGAATACCATAGCATCATTTAAATCTGCTTCAAAAGCGAAAGACGTTAACTGGATTGAATTAGACGTTACGATTACTGATGACGAACAACTCGTTATTATTCATGACGATTACTTAGATCGTACGACGAATATGACGGGAGAGGTTACGCGCTTTAATTACAGCGATATTAAATCGGCTTCAGCAGGCGCATGGTACGGTAAGGAATTTAAACATGAACATTTACCTACATTTGATGATGTGATTAATTTCGCCAATGACTATAACATGAACTTAAATGTAGAATTAAAAGGCGTTACAGGACCAAAAGGTACAGCATTATCAAAAAGCATGGTACAACAAGTGAGCGATAAGTTAGCAAACTTAAAGCACGACCAACAAATCCTTATTTCAAGCTTTAATGTAATGTTGGTAAAATTAGCCGAAGAACTTATGCCACAATTCAAACGAGCAGTCATATTTAAGGCAGCGGCATTTGAAGAAGATTGGCGTACGATATTAAACTTCTGCAATTCAAAAACCGTAAACATCGAAGATAAATCACTCACAGAAGCAAAAGTTAAAGCAATCAAAGAAGCTGGCTACGAACTTAACGTATGGACCGTAAACAAAGCCATGCGTGCGAACCAACTAGCTAATTGGGGCGTAGACGGCGTCTTCACAGACAACGCAGACAAATTGAGTCATTTACAAGAAGCGTGAGAAGTTTAAAGATTCCCGCATCAAAATTTTATGATGCGGGAATCTTTTATCTCTAATCAACGTTTATCGACTGAGTTTATAGCATCTATAAGTGCGTATCTGAAGTTGTTTTTTTCTAATGCGCTCGTAGCTTTAATGGTGCTCCCCCCGGGAGAAGTTACTTGGTCTTTGAGCGCGCCAGGGTGTTGTCCTGTTTTTTGAGCCAATTGTGCGACGCCAATTATCATTTCTAGTATCACTTCATAAGAAAGATTTCTATCCATACCATTTAGTACGGCACCGTCAGACAGAGCTTCTACAAAGACATCGACAATGGCAGGACCACATCCAGACATTGTACTAAAAATATCTAATTCACTTTCTTTAACTTCTACCAGCTTACCTAAACAGCCAAATACGTCCTTAATCATTTTATTATTTTGATGTAGTTGATTATGTGCGTATCCAATAATACCTTTATTTATTTCGACGACGACATTCGGTAATAGGCTGACGATAGGTTGCTGTTTAGAAAATACACGTTCCATATCAGCAATAGATAATGAGGGTACTATTGAAACTATCATAGTATCTTCATTCGCTACGCTACTTAAGTTGTCGAGAACTTCTCTAACTGCAGCTTCATTTACGATTAAAAGTATCATGTCACAGTGTGTAAAATCATCATAATGGTGAACGAGTGTCGCGCCTACTTCTAACGACAGGTTTTTAGCCTTATCACTGTTACCTGATTTAATATAAACATCTTGCATATTTATGTTATTCGAATTATAAAGACCTTTTACTAAAGCACTGCCCATATGTCCTGAACCAATAATACCTAATTTCACCTTTAGCACCCCTTTGAAAATATTTACACCATAACATTATATATTTAAGTTAATATTCCCTTGAACACGGTGTGGAAAACCAGAGCGCTATAGCATCAAATATTTAGCGTTTGAAAGCAATTTACTTAACCTAAATATATAAATATAGGATAATGAAAGCGCTATATAAATAATGCTAATTTACGTAAATTAGTGAAAGGGGTTCAGCATGAGACATCAAGGTAGAAATGATTTTACGTTAAGGTTGCTTGAAGCGGTGAATATTCAAGAAGGTATGCGCGTACTTGACGTAGGCTGCGCGACTGGTGAAGTAACGCATTTGTTATCAGAAATTGTTGGCGTTTCGGGTGAAGTGATCGGCGTAGATATGAATGAGCAGTTGCTTGATATAGCAAAAGCTAATAATAATGCAGACAATATAGAATATATTAATAGTGATGTGTACCAATTACCTGATGAACTAGAGCCATTTGATGTGATTGTAGGTAGACGAATATTAATGTATCTTCCTGAAGCAAAAGCATGTTTACAAAACTTAAAAAGATTTTTAAAACCTGGCGGCATACTATGTTTCCAAGAAAGTGACGCAATTAATGGAGGTGCTGGTGCGCATCAATTGCCGTTACATCAACAAGCTATTCAACGTATTTGGGATACGGTAGCGGCGGAAGGTGGAGATATTCATATAGGGCAGAAATTGTATATGATGTATCTTAATATTGGGATTCCTCAACCACAAGTAATTGCAGAAGCACTTATTCAAACGTCTGACGATAACGATCTTCAATGGTTAACAGAAATGATGGAAACAAGAATGAAACAAAATGAAATTGTAAATCAAGATTTTTCATTGGAAACATTTAAAGCTAACATGTCTCACGAAGCCCAAGAAGCCCAGGCAGCATTTATACGTGATATGGCTTTCGGCGTGTGGGGAAGAAAAGAATGATTATTCAAATTATGTAAATGAGATTACTTAATTCACTAAAAATTTAAGCACTTGCATACTTGTCATGCCTTTCAAGTGAGGGATTACTTTAATATATGAAAAAGAACAATTTATGCTAATTCTCAATATTAATAAATTATAATTGCATATAATAAGTATTGCTTATACATTGATATTTAATCGGAAAATATATTTTATGCTTATAGTTTTATATTATTTTCTCTGTTACAATTAATTAATACTTAATTGTAAGCGCTTTAATAAACTAAGGGGGATGTTTATGCAAGATGATAGTATTTGGCTTACGATAGTGGGCCTAGTTATAATTATTTCAATTGTGGGGTTGTTAATCGCTAAACGTATTAGTCCTGTTGTGGGTATGATTTTAATACCTAGTATTGGGGCGCTCGTATTAGGGCATAGTATTGGCGATTTAGTTAAATATTTTAATAGTGGTTTGGATCAAGTTATGAGCGTAGTAATTATGTTTATTTTCGCCATCATATTCTTTGGCTTAATGACTGACGCTGGCTTATTTAAGCCATTAGTTAAAAGGTTAATATTAGTTACAAGAGGGAACGTTGTGATTGTTTGTATTATGACGGCGCTTATCGGAACTATCATTCAGCTTGATGGTGCAGGCGCGACGACATTCTTACTATCAATACCAGCTTTACTACCATTATATAAAGCACTGAACATGAATCGGTATTTACTTATCTTGTTATTAGGTTTAAGTGCTTCAGTAATGAACATGGTGCCTTGGGGCGGACCAATGGCTCGTACAGCATCAGTTTTAAATGTGAAAAATGTTAATGAATTATGGTATGGCGTGATACCAGTACAAATTGTTGGTGTATTTCTAGTGCTAATTTTTGCTGTATATTTAGGTTTAAGAGAAAAAAGAAGAATCAACCGAGCAGTGATAAATGGAGAAATAGAAGATACACAACACGTCGATGTACATAAATTAGTAGAAGTGTATGAACGTGATCAAGAGGTTAAATTTCCAGTGCGTGGCACAGTAGTAAAACATCCTTGGATTAATTGGATTAACGTTATTTTAACTTTAGTTATCATCGTTATGATGTTAGTAAATGTCGCACCACCAGAATTTGCATTTATGATTGGTGTGGCAATTGCACTAATTATTAACTTCCCAAATGTCGACGAGCAAATGAGTCGACTCAAAGCACACGCGCCTAATGCGTTGATGATGGCCGCAGTCATTATTGCGGCTGGGATGTTTTTAGGCGTGCTAAATGAAACTGGCATGTTGAAAGCAATTGCACTTAACTTTATCCATATTATTCCGAATGGAGTTGGACCATACTTACACATCATCGTTGGTATATTTGGGGTTCCACTAGACTTATTAACAAGTACGGATGCTTATTATTTCGCAATCTTACCTATTGTGGAACAAACTGCAGGTCAATTCCATGTGCCATCAGTTTCCACAGCATATTCTATGTTAATAGGAAATATTATCGGTACTTTCGTCAGCCCTTTCTCGCCAGCATTATGGTTAGCAATTGGTTTAGCAGAAGCAAACATGGGAACATATATTAAATATGCATTCTTCTGGATATGGGGCTTCGCAATCGTTATGTTACTCATTGCGTTATTAATGGGAGTTGTAACGGTTTAAAATGAACTGATTCACAAATTTTATAATTATCAAAGACTGGTACAGTATACATGGGTATGTTGTATCAGTTTTTTTGAATAAATCAAAGACTGGTAAATGTTGATATTTTATATTGCATTCAGTATTCATAAAATCAATGGCGATAAGGTCTGTTTTGATATTACAGGAAGAGTAAAAACTAAAGAATACCGTCGAAATACGATATTAGAAGATATTTATAGTTTGGATAGTGTTCATATAGTAACTTAATCATTTTGTAAAGCCCCCTCACTAATCTAGAGTAATGAGGGGGCTGCCGATTTATAATGCAGGATAAATTGTTAGATGTTAATCAAAAAAAGCGTAACAGACATCATGTCTGTTACGCTTCGTCATATTAATACTCGATGTTTGGTACTTTGTTTACGTGTTTTTGATAACGTTTTAGCCCGAAGAATGCTAGCGCACCTAAGGCTACAACAACTAATAATGTTTTCATATCTTGTACTCCTTTAAGTTCATTAATTATAACGAAATTTTTAGACTGAGTAATATTAAACAGCAATAAGCCATTTGATATGAGGTTTTAAACAAACTTAGAAATCACATATCAATAATGGCATTGCTTAAATATATTATTCGTAATAATTTAGTTCAAGATCTTTTGAAGTTTGTTTACGAGTTTTTCTCATTAGGTCAGCATCATCAATTAATGATTTACCGTATGAAGGAATCATTTTTTGAATTTTTGGTAACCATTCATCTTTATACTCAGAGAAGTTTTTCTCTAATACTTCAAGTGCTACTGATACTGAAGTAGATGCCCCTGGTGATTCACCAAGTAAAGCAATTACAGTGTTGTCAGAAGAGTTTACTACTTCTGTACCGAATTGAATGTAACCTTTACCATCTTTTTCAGTGTCTTTAATTACTTGAACACGTTTACCAGCAGTGTATAATTGCCAATCTTTGTCACGTGCTTCTGGGTAGAAACTACGTAAGTGGTTCATACAACCTTCTTTTGTCATTAAGATTTGGTCGAATGAATATTTGATTAATGGTAAGTTTTTAGCAGCAGCAGCCAATAATGTTGTGATGTTATATGGTTTAACTGATTTGAATAAATCTAGGTTTGAACCATATTTTAGGAACTTAGGTCCAACACTAGCGAACGGACCGAATAGTAAAGTTCTTTCTCCATCAATATAACGAGTGTCTAAGTGAGGCACTGTCATTGGTGGTGTGCCAGGTGGTTCTTTACCATACACTTTGGCATCGTGTTGTTTGATGACCTCTGGATTAGTACAAGCTAAGAATTGACCTGTAATAGGGAAGCCACCTAAATTTTTGCTTTCAGGGATACCTGTTTTTTGTAGTAATGGAATAGCGCCACCACCTGCACCGATAAATACGTAATCAGCAAGTTGTGTTTGTGTTCTACCACTGTTACGTTCACGAACTTCAACTTCCCATTTACCGTCTACACGTTGGTTAAAGTCTACAACTTCGTGGTTGTAATGGACTTCTGTTTTTGGTGTTTCTTCAAGATTTTTAGCTAATTTACGAGTTAGCGCACCAAAGTTTACGTCTGTACCTTCATTAATCTTACTTGCAGCCATAATATCGCTATTACTATGACCTTGCATCATTAAGGGAATCCATTTTCTCATTACTTCGATATCTTCAGTAAATTCAATGTTATCGAACATAGGGAAGTCTTTCATAGTTTCGTAACGATCTTTTAAGAATTTAACGTTATTTTTACCTCTTACGAAGCTGATATGAGGTAATGGACGAATAAATTCTTTAGGGTTTGCAATGTAATTTTCTCTTACTAAATGACCCCAATATTGTTTTGAAAGTTCGAATTCTTGGTTGATTTCTTTTGCTTTTTCTATGTCAATTGAACCATCAGGTTGTTGAACTGTATAATTCAATTCACAAAGTGCTGCGTGTCCAGTACCAGCATTGTGGCGTTCGTTTGAACTTTCAATACCAGGACGATCTAGACGTTCATAAAGTTTAACATTCCAATCAGGTTCGATTTCTTTAAGCATAGAACCGAATGTTGTACTAAGTACGCCAGCGCCAATAAGAATGACATCTTTTGATTCTTTTTGATTAGCCATACTGTCTCACCTTTCATTATTAAGTTATAAGTAACGCGCATGTTACCCATGTCCTCTTTCCACCTATAATTATAATATATTCCAACATATTATAAAAATACATATTTCTGATTGAACCCATTACTTTTAGTAATAGGATGGTGAAGGACATAAAATGTGTACTAAAATCTGTTTACCCAATTACATTATATCAAAATCATTTCAGAAAGATAAAAAGAAAGCGTTTTATTGCTTGATGGATTAACTTTTGATAATAAGACATCAGGTCATAATATGAGTATGCACCGAAATGAAACTTACGGCAAGTTTTTTATATAAAAAAAGATAAAAATTTTTAAGAGATAGGTCTCACTTTACTGCAAATTCGGCACTCTCTTTTTAATCACGACATTTAGGAAAATTGTTGTGATTAAAAAGAGAATTTTGTAGTGAATATAAAGGATAAAAGGTTGGAACTATGGATTTTGAATTAAATAATTAACATGGCTATTACTTAGGTTTTACAATACGCAAAATCGGTAGTACGAAAGCGTATATTACTAAATTAAAGAAAATTGGAGTATCAGAACCAGCATCTATTTTAGACACAAAAGGTGAAAATTAAATCAGGCGATTGTATATTTTTGGACTACTCTTCTAGTAAAAATTTTAAATATGCTCGAATTTTTAAATTAGAAGTATTTGGTCTTAAAAATAATAAAAGATTGAAGTCATCTGTTCGGTAAATGAATTACAAATTTAATGAAATTTACGTAAATTTTCTTAATTTTCAATAAAATTTAAATTGAGAGGTACATTATATAGTTGAAGTATTATATAATTGCTTGAGAATTGAGTTTTAAAATTTAAAAAGAGGTGAATTTATGAAGAAAATTTCAAAGTACGTTGCAGCATTTACTCTAGCAACAGCCGTTACTGTTTCAGCTCCATTGGGTACATATTCTTCTACGGCACATGCAAATAGCACAGCTACGCAAACTAAGCCAGCACCTAAAGCACAAAATCAGGCAACTCCAGGTTCAGAAAACACGATGGCGGTTTCTTGGTATCAAAATTCTGCGGAAGCTAAAGCGTTGTATTTACAAGGTTACAACAGCGCTAAAGTTCAGTTAGATAAAGAATTGAAAAAGCATAAAGGCAAAGGTCAGAAGAAATTAGCGATTGCGCTAGACTTAGACGAAACCGTACTAGATAATTCACCATATCAAGGTTATGCAACGCTATACAACAAGTCTCACCCAGAAGGTTGGCATGAATGGGTAGAATCAGCACAAGCTAAACCAGTTTATGGTGCGAAAGAATTTTTAAAATATGCTGATAAAAAAGGTGTCGACATTTACTACATAACAGATAGAGATTATCCTCAAGATTTTGAAGGAACTCAACAAAATTTGAAAAATCTAGGCATCCCACAAGCTACTAAAGATCATCTAATGTTGAAAAGTAAAAATGATAAAAGTAAAGAGTCTAGAAGAGAAAAAGTTAGAAAAAATCATAATTTAGTCATGTTATTTGGCGATAATTTATTAGATTTTGATGATCCTAAATCACCTTCTCAACCAGACAGAGAAAAATTAGTGCAACGACATAAAGATGATTTCGGTAAAAAATATATTATTTTCCCTAACCCAATGTATGGTAGTTGGGAATCATCAGTATACGGCAACAAAAATGACCTTTCTGATGAACAAAAACAACAATTAAGAAAAGAATCAATTCATTATTTTGATCCTCAATCGCAAAAAATTAGACAACAATAAAAGGGAAGGCGATGAACTGTTGAAGTTCATCGCCTTTTTGTTAATTAAAGTTCTGCTTCAATTATTACAAATACTAAAATTTGAATTTTTATTAACTACTCCTCTTCATAACTAAATTTATAGTATTTGTATAAGCTGTCGTTATATACAATGTCTTCTCCATGTGATGTAGAAATTAGCTTGGGTTTTATAATATCTATAATTGATCCTTCTTTAATATTTCGAGGCATATCATAAGTGAATTTATAAATTGGTGGGTGCAATGCCGAGCTATTTGAGATAAATAAATCACCACATATAAGTAAGTGATCTTTTTTATGATAGAAAATGACGTGACCTGGCGCATGACCCGGAGTTAAATAATAGGCAAAGGGTAATTTGCTAACTAATTGTTCATTAAGTGGTGAAACCTTATGTGCTACACCGGTATTTTCGACTTCTTTTTTATTGGGATACGGATTTAGTCCATTAATGTATGGTAGTTCTTTTTCATGAGCATAAATTGGTATATTGAACGTTTCAGATACTACTTTTGCACCGTCAATATGATCTATATGACCATGAGTTAGGAAAATGGCCTGCGGATTACCTAATAATTTAGCAACTTTTACTTGCAAATTCGCATATTCATTCATTCCTGTATCAATAATATAAACGTTGTCATCATCAATAATATACCAAGTATTAATTAGTACAGGTCTTCCCACAACAACCTCAACGCTCAATTTATATACGTTACTTGATATTTGTACTAGTTTCATCTAAATCACCTCAGTTTTAAATTTGATATAATAAGACCGTAATATATTAAAATTGCTTTCACAAGAAGGCACAAATAAGTAACTACTTTAATAGTAAGGAGTGTTCAGAGATGATTTACGGCAATTGCAATGAAGTAATTGAACGAGGTTGTCCGGTGGAACGTGTCTTAAATTCATTAGGTGGTAAATGGAAGGGTATCATTTTAAGTGCACTTTATGAAAAACCCAATTATTATAATGCTTTACATCGCGAAATATCTGGTATAAGTCGTAAAATGCTTACTGAACAATTATCTGATCTTATTAAATTACAGGTTGTATCAAGGGACGAAACGACTGATTACCCTAAAAAAGTACGTTATTCATTGACACAACGAGGTCGAGCACTTTATCCGCTTATACAAAACATATCTCAACTATTAAAAACTGAAAATAACTAAAATTATGCAATGGCAATTTGAAAAAGGTATTATTTTCTTACGCAAGCAGAAGTAAAAGTAAATATATTAAGATCATTAAACAAGGGCGATTTAGGTTATAAAACTGGACGAAGCTTTTATGATTGGAATGAGTAACATATTCAAGAAGCTATTGTGAAAAGAGATTAAACGCTGATGTACTTTTAAAAAGAGGATGAAAAGCGATAATAGCTGTGATGAAAAATATAGCTTAAATTAAAACATAATTTTAAAAGCAGTATTATTTAAATAAAATAAACATTTCACAATATTGATAACTGTAATATTACTAAATCAACTTTTAAGCGTATTATTTAAAGTTTTTGCCATATTTAAATAGTTTAAAATTTATTTCTATAATCGAAAAAATTTAAAAAATAAGATTATTTACAAGTTGATAGGGTAACTTCCCATTAAAGGAGGTTGATTTTTATGAGTAATATTATAGGTTCATTTACTAGTGTACTCGATAAGATTATAGGATTTCTACCAAACCTTATCGGGGCTATTGTATTATTATTAATCGCATGGATTATTGCCATAATTGTTAAGAAAATTATAGTGAAAGGTTTAGGGGCGTTAGGTTTTGAAGCTTGGTTACAGAAAAAAGGCTTAGTTGATGACCAAGGTGGCAATTCAAATGACGGTATTGTGCAAACTTTTGGTAAGTTAGCATACTTCTTTATCTTTTTATTATTTTTACCACCTGTATTTGATATTAAATATGAAATCTGTCTCTACTCCTATCAAGGGTATGATGACAAGTATGCTTAACTTTGCTCCTAAAATTATTGTAGCGGCAATTATCCTAATCGTAGGTTTATTTATCGCTAAAATATTAGGTACATTAGTTAAAAATGTATTAACTAACTTTAGAGTTAGTCGCTTTAACAAATATGTAAACTTTGGTGAGGACAAAAACAGTATTGATATTCCTGTAGCTGTAGGTTGGGTTATTACTACACTTGTTGGATTATTCTTTGCGGTACAAGCATTAAATACTGTTAATTTAAAAGTATTAAACAAAATAGGTGATGCAATCATCGGTTACTTACCATTAGTAATTTCTGGTGCTATTATTTTAGCCTTAGGCTTTATCGGAGGTAACTTAATTGCAAAACTATTAAACAAATCTACTGGTAATGCAATGTTAGCAGAAATCGTTAAATACTTAGTTATTATCGTTTCTGTATTTATGACATTAGATCAGTTACATTTTGCGAAGAGTATTGTTAATGTAGCATTCTTATTAATCTTAGGTGCCGTAGCGGTAGCGTTTGCGATTTCATTTGGTATAGGTGGCAAAGGATTTGCAGAACAACAACTGAGTAAGTTTTCTAAAAAAATGGAATCAAAAAACGATAACGATCGTAAATAATGTTTGAAAATAAGGGACAAAATATTCATTAAAACGGAATAAACAATAAGGACGTCTGCGCATAGAAAAAGTAGTGTGCAGGCGTTTTTATTATGCGAATGAAAATTATATGTATTTATGTGATGTTTATAAATAACTATAGTAGAATAGATGTGGAATGAATTGATATATTAAATACAATATTCGAAGTGAAAAGAAGGTAAAAGCGATGGGAAATTATGTATTAACAAATGGCGTATTTTATACCGAAAATGAAACGATTAGACACGGTTACCTTGTTATTCAAGATGGAGAAATTACTGAAATAGGTCATGGGGACTATAAGGGAGAACTTGAAACAGTCGATGTAAAGGGAGCCAATGTCTTACCAGGGTTTATAGACATCCATATTCATGGTGGTTATGGTGAAGATGCAATGGATGCTTCTTATGATGGGCTAAAACTTTTAGCAGAATCTCTAATGTCTGAAGGGACTACATCATTTTTAGCTACAACAATGACTCAATCTAATGAAAATATTGAACGTGCATTAGCTAATATTGCCAAATATTCAAAAGAACAAGATGAGCATAATGCAGCTGAAATTGCGGGCATCCACTTAGAAGGGCCTTTTATTTCTGAACATAAAGTGGGAGCGCAAAATCCTAAATATGTTCAACGACCACACGTTGCACAAATCGAAAAATTACAGCAAGTCGCAGAAGGCAATATTAAAATAATGACTTTTGCGCCAGAAGTAGAAGGTGCAAAAGAAGCATTATCACGATTTAAAGATGACATTATATTTTCAATAGGTCATACTGTAGCAACATTTGATGAAGCTATGGAAGCAGTTGCTCACGGAGCTAAACATATTACGCATTTATATAATGCTGCGACACCTTTTGAACATAGAAATCCAGGTGTATTTGGAGCTGCTTGGCTTAATGAAGGTCTACACACTGAACTAATAGGCGATGGTATTCATTCGCATCCTGCTGCAGTTAAAATTGCTTATAAACAAAAGGGTAATGAACATTTTTATCTAATTACTGATGCCATGCGTGCCAAAGGGATGTCTGATGGTGAGTACGATTTAGGTGGACAAAATGTTATCGTGAAAGGCTCTGAAGCGAGACTAGCGTCGGGGTCATTGGCTGGTAGTATTTTGAAGATGAATGATGGATTACGTAATTTAATTGAATTTACAGGTGAATCACTTGAGCGTCTGTGGCGTGTCACAAGTTTGAACCAAGCAATCGCCTTAAATATTGACAATAAAAAAGGAAGTATCAAAATAGGAAAAGATGCTGATATTGTTCTGTTAGATAATGATATGGAAGTGTTAACGACAATTAAAAAAGGCATCATTCATAATTATAAATAATAAAAAGAGCGACGTTCGTGTCGCTCTTTTTATTTTGCAAAATTGGCACATACTTTTTACATTTATATCCAAGTCACAGAGGACGCTTTGAATAAGTTTCACATGGAACAAATGATATTAATAAATAACTTCAATGATTGATGATTGTAAAGCTTCCTAAAAATCTAATATTGTATTTAAAATCTTTTCTAAAGATAAATAATTGATATTGATATAGGTTTGATATTTTTGAAAGAAAGTATTTAATTAAATGGTGGCTGCAAGGATAACAAGAAGAATGAGGCAATTAAACAACAACCTAGCGTTAGCCACTCTATTGAATGCTAAATCTATACTTATTATGTATGACGACACATAATAAGCACGAAAAATCTTCAGTTAAAAAAGTAAAAATCCCACCTTATTTAGTAAAAATCAATGCATAAAAAACAAGTAACATAATAACGACTTATACATTTAAGGTCGAAATATCTATATAGGGAAAGGGATTTTTGCTAACGATGAAACGACAAAATAAAACAATACAACAAAGACAAAAATTTGCGATAAGAAAACTTAATGTAGGTATTGTATCGGTATTATTTGGTACTTTTTGCTACTTAGGATTAAGTGATGAGTCAAAAGCTGCCGAAAGCAATGATAAAGGGACAACTCAGTTACAAAATACGCAACAAAGTATATCGCCTCAAACTCAAAATAATGCTGCGAAGGCTAATAATCAAAATAATATATCTCAAACAACTCAAGGAAAACAACAACACGCTAACATAATATCTAATCGTGAAATTGAGCAACAACAGTCACATTCAGATGTAATCAATCAATCACCAGGTAATGCAACATCACAAGCGGATCTGAATAAAGCAAATAACACACAACAATCAACTCGTACTCAAAATGAGCAACAACAGCCACAATCATCAGTAACACCACCACAGACTAAAACTGCCAATCAACAAAATTCGGAAAATCATGCCCACAAGAGCAATAACGGCAATGCAAACATTCAAAATAATACACAAGACGCTAGTAGAGTAAAAAGATCACTAGATAACCAAAAATCAACACCTGAACCTGCTCATAAAGCTAACTTTAATGAAACGATAATTTTACCTCAAACAAATGCTAGACCAGTACAAGTAAAAGAAGTAAGAGAACAGGTATATCGCAAATCGGTGCATGTTCTTAAAGTAGGTAAAAAAGCACAAACTTTAGGTGCGAATAGAGGGATAAACCAGGCACGTGACAGTCTTGGTTTTATTGTACCTGCAAATACGAATTTGTATGTGAGACAAGTGAAGGGAAATAAGGCAGGTAACTTGCGTGTGAATTTAGTGACTAATGATAGTCATTTTAATAAAATTGCAACTGTAAATAGTAATGGTAGATGGACAGCGATTAAAACAACTATCGATAGTGCAGCATTCATTTACATGCCAAGAGGATTAGACAACGAACCACAGATTGAATATTATGTAGAAAATAACTTAGGTAAAGCGCTACCTACTTATCGAAAAGGTTGGAATCAAAAGTTATTTGAACATAGATGGACTGAAGAAGATGCTAGTTATGCTTATGTAGATGGAACACACAGTTCATTTTTAATCCCTAAAATAGATCGTCATCACATACTAAATATGAAAAATAATACAAAAGATTATCAATTTAAAAATCTGGATGAGTTAATAACATACTACGATAATATGATTACACAGTATAGTAAATGGGCGGGACTAAATAACGATGTTAATTCCGTTAACTTCAATAATGAATCTAAATATTTCGCCTTTGCAAACAAACACGGTGGGGGAATAGCATATTATTCAGTAGACCATATAGCAACAAACAGCCCTTCAATTTCGAATTATTTAACTAAGGGTTGGCTTGCATTACACGAAGTAGGTCATGGTTATGACGGTATAATGACGAATGACCCACATCTACCATTAGATGAAGTATGGAATAATATATTTGCCAATCAATATCAACAATATATAGAGAAAAAGAAAAATGGATGGTTATACAATAATAATCAACATCTATTCCAAGCAAATATCCATAATCGCATGATTAAAAATAACATGGAATTTGATATTCAGAGAGCGACACTTAAAGAACGTCTTGATTTTATGACGCGAATGGTGAGGTTGACGGGCATAGAAGGTCTAACAGCTATGTTACAAGATGTACGTGAAGAAGCAAGTAAGCACAATATAGCTACTGATTTGCCAAAGTGGATTAGTGAAAATTGGTTAGCAAAATATAATGCCAATATTTTAGCATACTTCAATTTGTATAATATTCCAGTCTCCAAAGAGGTTGAGGATAAAATTGAATCATTGCAACAAACGTATGTCTATCCTTTGGCATTATTAATTAATAATAGTGAAGAGCGCGAAAGATATGTAAAAAAACTAGGTTTAACTACTGAATATGAGCTTGTCAGATCTTCTGATTTAGCAGATACAAAAGTTAAAACAGATGTGCAAGTTAATCTACAGCTCAATGGTCATAAATTAGCAGAAGAAGCTGTAGTAAAGCTAGTAGATGGCAAAAAGGTTGTAGCTGAAGCAATAGTTCGAAATGGTATAGCGAACTTTGAGCGTGTAAGACCGGGAATATATAAAGTTGTAGCACCTCATTCGCAAATGAAAGCATTACCGAATCATACATTTTTAATTGCCCGAGAAGGTAATGCTAATAATATAACGATTGCATACCCTAATGTTGATGAAAAGCAAACCTTTTATAACCAACGTTTGTCCTTAAAAGGGATAGGCAATAGAGAATTTCTAGGTATTAATTATAACCCGGGAAATGCAAGCATAACGATTCAACAGTATGCAGGATCACCACATGATTATTTTATAAATGAATATGCACACATTAAAATTATTAAACAAAATGGTGAAGTACTGTTAGATGAATCAATTGTTGGTAATCACAATCTCGTTGCCAAAACACAACAGTTCTCATTAAATTATGGAGATAAAATTATTGTTAAGCATAGAGAACCTAAGAGTAGACGAGTGCTTCTACGTAGTGAAACTAAGAAATCTATAGAAGTGCCATTTTCTGGAAATGAAACAATTACTTACACTTTAACGGATAAGGGATTCAAAATTAATGATGAAGCGGACTTTAGAACAAGTAGTCGTTATACAATGGCTGTTATAGCAGACATTCAAAGGCTTGAAAAAGAAATCAAGGACCGTCCTGATGGTGATTACAGGGTGATATTGAGTAAAATCGTGCGTAGTATTAATCACATTGATGCGCAATATCGAGAACTTATATTACAACGTGTAAAACCTTATCTCGATAAATTTAACCTTTCATAATCAATCTTCACATTTTCTGTGAAGATTAAATAAAAGATACTTACACATTTAAATTTTTAGGTGTTGTAAGTGTCTTTTTTTATACATATAGCATGCAAAAAAATAAGTTTTGCAACACTTATAACGGGAATTAAGTAAGAACAATGAATTCAGTGATTTAATCAAAGGACATAACTATTTTACTAATAATTTATATTTATATATTCAATAAAAAAGCGTCATGATTAATCACGTAGGGGAGTGAAATGATGAAAAAAGTATTACTAACTGGAGCCACTGGCTATATTGGTGGACATCTAAAAGCGAAATTAAAAGAAAAGTATGAGGTTATTGCAGTTTCAAGAAATATCGATAATAAACCTCAAGAAACTAATGTTACTTGGCGAGCTGCGGACATGTTTGATTTAGAAGAAACTGAAAAAGTCATGCAAGACGTTGATACTGCAGTTTATTTAGTACATTCTATGATGCCAAACGCCAAATTAACGCAAGCGAATTTTGAAGATATGGATGCTTTACTGGCCGATAACTTTGCTAAAGCAGCGAAGGCTAATGGCGTTAAACATATAGTGTTTATGAGTGGTTTAATACCTGACGCCGAGGAATTATCACCACATTTAAGAAGCCGCTTAGAGTGCGAACGTATATTAGGATCTTATGGAATTCCGGTAAGTACATTACGTGCGGGTTTGATTATTGGTTCTCAAGGAAGTTCTTATCCCATCTTGAAAAAACTAGTTGAGCGTTTACCAATGCTATTGTTACCGAGTTGGGCTTATAATACAACATTACCGGTGGCTATCGAAGATGTTATTAATGGATTAGAACACATGGTCGACAGAAATCCTAATCAAAATGAATCGATTGATATCGGTGGCCCAGAACATATGACTTATAAAGATTTATTCAGTCATACTGCACATGTGCTTGATAAAAAATTACCAATGTTCGATGTCCCAATTATTCCTATTTGGCTAAGTAAGTATTGGGTGAAGCTAGTTTCGGGAGTTCCAAAAGAAATGGTCTATCCCTTAATGGATAGTTTGATTCATGATATGACAAGACACAAAGACAAAATGGTTGAAGATATTTCTATAGGTGAAATCGGTTTTGAAAAAAGCGTTGAACGCGCGCTTCAAGAAGAACAATCTACGTCACCTAAACCTAAGAAAAAGAAAAAATCAAAGCAATCATTACAAATTAAAGATGTGCGAGCAATAACACGTATATCAGTACCTGAAAACTTTACGATGAATAACGTAGCGAGTACCTACGGAGACTTTCTAAATAAAATAACTCTTAATATGGTAGAAAGTGCTATCGATGAAAATTATTTTACAATTAAATTGTTGTGGTTAGACAAGGTTTTATTATTATTAGAAAAAGATCATAAAGCCTCAGACGATGATCGTGTAGTATATCAAATTATTGGTGGTGAGCTAGCCTATGCTGATAATGGTGGCAGTGCGACTTTAGAATTCCGTAGATTAATTAATTCGTCGCAAGGATTGGTAGCACTGCAAGAATATCAACCGACCTTACCGTGGTTTGTTTATAAATTTACACAAGCAAGACTCCACAAAACTGTAATGAACTTATTCGCATTGGAAATGCAAAAGCTGGCTCGTAACAAACCTGCGACAGTAAATAAAGTAGTTAAACTGGCATGTCCTGTCATTATAGGTGCAGCAAGTATATTAGCTGCTAAAAAAACTAAATCATATTTGGCAAAAAACAATAATATGTCAAACGCAGAACTATAAAAGGAGAATGATTATGAATAATTTAAAACTAATTTTAACAATAGTGGGGTCAATACTAGGTATAGGTGTTATCGGAGCAATAGTATTGAAGCAAATAAAATCATGTTTAGCTAAAAATAATAATATGTCTAATGCAGAGTTATAGGGGTGTCTTATAATGAAATACATTAAATTAATTGCTCAAGCGCTATTGCCATTTATAGGCGGCAATCTAATAGGTAAATATGCTGTCAAAAATGCGCGCAAAGATTACCGACAAAATGTTAAGCCCCCACTATCGCCGCCAGGATATATTTTCCCAATTGTGTGGCCAATCTTATACGTTAGTATGGGTATAGCATATGTTTCGGCTAAAAAGAAAGCGCATAATAGCGCCATAATAAGTAGTGTTCACTATACGCAACTAGGATTGAACTTCTTATGGTCATTACTTTATTTCAGATATAAATTACGTGGTGCTGCTGTAGTTGAGAGTTATGTCTTATTTACTGCCGTTACGACAGCAACTGTAACGTATTACCAAGCCAATAAAACAAGCGGTACGCTAATGTTACCTTATGTAGCATGGTCAGGATATGCCAGCTATTTAGCTACTGGTAATTGGATATTAAATAAAGACAAAGCTTACTATTCAAATAATTAAATGAGGTGCCAACTATGAAAAAAGCAGCAATCTTCTGCACGCTCTATTGGTTTGTTGTACACATGTCGTTGTCACTATTAGGTACCTTTATGCCGGATCACTTCTTTACGAATAAACGTAGGTACTTTAAAACATTTAGCTGGGAACACAATGGCCAATTTTGGCAGCAATATTTTAAAGTTAAGTTATGGAAAGATTATTTACCTGATGGTAGTAAAATGAATCCTAAAGTAAAAAGTAAAAGACAGCTAACAAACTTTAATGATAAAGAAAATATAAAAATATTTATCATTGAAACACGAAGAGCGGAATTTATTCATTTATTATGTATAATTCCAGGATTTATTTTTTATAATAAGCGACCGTTAATTAAATATATAAATATAATTTACCCATTTGTAGCAAATGCGCCGTTTATTATAGCGCAACGCTATAACCGACCGAAGTTGGAACGTTTGTATAAAAAATTATAATTTTAAGGAGGTGAGGTTATGAATAATCAGCATGTGGCAGTCATTGGTGGTGGCTTAGGAGGCATAAGCGCTGCTATTAGAATGGCTCAAGAAGGTTATCAAGTCGATTTGTATGAGCAAAACAAACATATTGGAGGTAAAGTAAATAGACTTGAAACAGAAGGTTTTGGATTTGATTTAGGACCATCTATATTAACGATGCCTAAAATATTTCAACAGCTATTCAGTTATAGTAACAAGCAGCTCGCAGATTATGTCGAAATTCAACGATTAGATTTGCAAATACGCAACTTTTATCCTGATGCAACGGTCATTGATTTATTTGAATCTGTCGATACAACAATAGACAATAATGCAACCTTAGATGAACAAGATCGCCAAGAGTTAACTCGTTTTTTTGATTATGCACAAAAAATACATCGAATAACTGAAAAAGGGTATTTTGGCAAAGGATTAGATACCATTCCTGAATTGATTAAATTTCATGGTCCAATTAACTCTCTAAGGCAGTTTGATTTCTTTTCAACGATGCAACAAGCCATTAATAAGCGAGTAAGTAGTCCATATTTAAGACAGATGTTGGGTTATTTTATTAAATATGTTGGATCTTCAGCATATGATGCGCCGGCTGTTTTAACTTTATTGCCTCAAATGCAACATGAACAAGGATTGTGGTACGTGAAGGGGGGAATTCATAAGTTAGTCGAAGCTTTAGAACAGTTAGCCAAAGAAGAAGGCGTAAATATTCATTTGAATAATAAAATAAAACATCTATCTCATAATCAAAATAGAGTCAGTTCCATTGTGTTAGAAGATGGTCATATCGTATATGCCGACTATATTATTTCAAATATGGAAGTCATACCGGTTTATCGAGATTTATTACATTTTAAACAAGAAGTTATTGATAAACTTGAAACTAAATTTGAACCAGCCAGTTCTGGTTACGTGATGCATCTTGGCGTAAATAAAAAATATCCAGCTCTTAAGCATCATAACTTTTTCTTTTCTGGCGACGCCGAAATTAATTATGATGAGGTATTTAAAGAATATCAGCTACCATCAGATCCCACGATTTACGTTGTAAATGTAAATAAGACCGATGAAAGCCAAGCGCCTGATGGTTATGAAAATATTAAAGTTTTACCTCATATTCCTTATCTACAAGAACAACCATTTTCAGTAGAACAATATGCGCTATTTCGTGAACGCATATTAGAAAAACTTGAAAATATGGGTTTAGATAATTTAAGGGAACATATTATATATGAAGATATTTGGACACCTCATGACATAGAAAGTACTTATAGCTCTAATAAGGGAGCAATATATGGCGTTGTTTCCGATAAAAAGAAAAATCATGGCTTTAAGTTTCCAAAACATAGTCAGTATTACGATAATTTATATTTTGTTGGTGGTTCAGTCAATCCAGGCCCAGGTATGCCAATGGTAACTCTTAGTGGTATGCAAGTGGCGGATAAAATACTAAAAGCCGATAGAAAGTAGTGATGAAATGGTAACTGCTATTATTATTTGCATTTTAATCATTCTATTACTTTGCGCAATGCTCAGTGGTTTCTTAATGTTTCGCTACAGGCGTCGTATTACGTTCGAACATAATCCTGCTGACTTTTATGAAGCAACCATCATTATCCCAGCACGTAATGAAGCAACAAATTTACCCCATTTACTTACTTCTTTAAATAAATATGAAGGTATAGAAATTATTGTAATGGATGACCAATCCACAGATAATACTAAAGATATTGCTAAAAGTTATGGAGTAAAAGTATATGATATGCCTCAAAATAAGGAATGGCAAGGTAAATCATATGTTTGTTGGGAAGGTGCCAAAAAAGCACAGTACTCTTTATTATTATTTTTAGATGCTGACGTGCGATTAGCACAACGTTATAGTCTTGAACATATTTTCCATAAATATAAGCATCAAAATTATAGAGGATTACTTACTATTCAGCCTTATCACCGTATTAATAAATTATACGAAAACTTTTCAGCTATCTTTAATCTAATGACAGTAATTGGTTTAAATGTGTTTTCATATAACACAACGCCGGATGATGAAAAAGGTGCTTTTGGCCCTATTTTATGTACTAATAAAGCAGACTACATTAAAACCAAGGGACATTATAATGCACGTCATTCAATTATAGAAGGGTTTGCCATAAGTAAGGCATATAATAAAATGCACTTACCTGTTGAACTGTATGAAGGTGTGGGGGTAGCAGATTTTCGAATGTATCCTAATGGGCTGAGTGAACTTATTGGTGGTTGGTCTAAGCATATCGCTGCTGGATCGAGTATGACAAAGAAATCAGTAATACGGCTTATATTAACTTGGCTAAGCGGTTCAGTTTTAAGCTTAATAATTCTTATATTATCAATGACTTTCAATATTGGACAAGTACTTTTTTGCGTAGCGTTATACACAATATATAGTTTGCAATTTACATTGTTTATGCGAAGAATAGGTAACTTTAATGTATTTGTGTTGTTTTTACTTCATCCTTTCTTATTTCTATTCTTTATAGTGATATTTGCCAAATCGTGGATTGATATAAATTTAATAAAAACAGTGAAATGGAAAGGCAGAAAGATTAAAACTAAATAAATGATTTATCAAATAGGTTTATATTGTAAAGAAAATGACCAACATTAGCGTAGTTTTTAAACGACTACAATAAACATAATAAAATATAGTAAGGATGATAAAGTTGAATATTGGAATTATAGGCGCAGGTGTAACGGGTTTAGCAGCCGCGGCAAGATTGTCCGCACAAGGTCATGATGTCGTGCTATATGAAAAAAATGAACAAGTTGGCGGAAGAATGAGTCAAATTCAAAGTAAAGGCTACACTTTTGATATGGGGCCTACGATCGTAATGATGCCAGAAATATATCGAGATGTTTTTAAATATGCACATAAAAGCATAGATGATTACCTTGATATGAACCAATTAGCACATATTTACGATGTTTACTTTAGTAAAGATGATAAAGTGACTGTGCCTACGGATTTAGCTGAATTGCAGCACACTTTAGAAAGTTTAGAACCTGGATCAACACATGGTTTTATGTCATTTTTAACCGACATATATAAAAGATATGAAATCGCACGTAAGCATTTTTTAGAACGTACATTTAGAAAACCTTCTGATTTTTTTAACTTGCATACTTTATACCAAGGATTGCGCTTGAAGACGTTTAACAATGCCAGTGACTTAATTAGTGATTATGTAGATAATGAAAAAATCCAAAAACTATTAGCGTTTCAAACGTTATATATAGGTATTGATCCTAAAAGAACGCCTTCATTATATACCATGATACCGATGGTCGAAATGATGTTTGGCGTACATTACATCAAAGGTGGCATGTATCAATATACTAAAGCACTAGAACAACTTAATTATGATTTAGGTACGGAAATTATTACCGAAGCACCTATCGATGAAATTATTATTGATTCTAGATATAAGCGTGCCGAAGGACTAAAGGTAAATGGTGAAATTAAGAAATTTGATAAAATTTTATGTACGGCAGATTTTCCTTATGCAGTTCAAAATCTAATTTCAGAACCTAATGCTTTAAAAAATTATAGTACTGACAAAATAGAAAAAATGGATTACTCATGTTCTGCATTTTTACTCTATATGGGTATAGATAAAGACTTATCTGACGATATATTAATTCATAATGTTATTTTTTCTGAAGGATTTGATCAAAATATCGATGAGATTTTCAATGGGAAAATGCCAGAAGATCCATCTATTTATGTTTATGCACCTAGTGTGGTAGATCCATCATTAGCACCACAGGGTAAAACAGCTCTCTATATATTAATGCCGATTTCCGAACTGAAAATAGGCGAAATGGACTGGTCTAATCCTGAGACGATTGAGCACACTAAGCAATTAATTTATAATAAGCTTAGTACGATTGATAGTTTAAAAGATGTACAAGAACATATTGAAACTGAAATTGCTTTTACACCGCAAGATTTCGAATCACGATATAATGCTAAGTTTGGCTCGGCGTTTGGTTTAATGCCAACATTGGCACAAAGTAACTATTATCGTCCTCCAAATGTGAGCTGGGATTATGATAATTTATACTTTGCAGGTGCGAGTGCCCATCCAGGTTCTGGCGTGCCGATTGTATTAACAAGTGCAAAAATCACAGTAGAGGCTATGTTAGAAGATATTGAGTAATAAAAAAGTAAGCGTTTAGTGAATTTACTAAACGCTTACTTCTCTTATATATTAATCAAAATTGATTGTTTGTGGTGAATCTATTGCATCATCGTTCATTATTTTGATTGAGTTTGGAGTCACTTTAAGTACACATAACTCTGGGTCATCTTTTGAATCGAAGAATGTTTTGTCTTGTGTTTCCCATAGCCAGTCAATAGTAGCTTGATCATTGATGACTTCCACTTGAGCGTCAATTTCTAAGAAACTGCGATTGTTCGTGTCATCATAACCAAGTAATATATGAGCGCGTGGGTTATCTTCAAATTCACTTACTTTTGTAGAATCAATATTTGTTTTCGTATATAAAGTTAAGTCATCATTGTAAAATACCATGTAACGACTATTTGGAACGTTATTATGTGCTGTTGATAATACGCCTACTCTAGAAGTATTTAATATTTTTTCAACTTCATTTAATACTTGTGTTTTATTCATTATTTATCACCTCGTAATATTCTATACCCGACATTAAATAGATGTAACAATATAGCGCAAAATTTTATATTACCTACAGTGTTTTTAAAATGATTATAATGAAGGAAGTGAAAGGAGATTGAAGCATGAAAGAACGAGGATATATAGAACGTTTATGGAGAGAAGAAAAATATCGTGTGCTAACTCATAGTAAACAACATTATGATGAGATACGTGAGTTACTTAAACAAGGTCCTTCATACGAAACAGTTGAAGAAAAAATTAATGAGGCTTTAAAAATCAAACCGACAACAGGGTCTATAGTTAATGCCTATGACCATATGTGGGGTTATTTTAAAAATAGTGCTACAACTGATGAAAAGGAACAATATTTAACGTTGAAGCGGCAGTTCCAAGATAATCAAATTGAAGTAACACAGCTGCAACAGTTTTTGAAAAATTTAGCATATCAGTATGAAGTGCAATATTTAATAGAAAGTACAGCTTTACATAGATAGACGAGGAGGACAAAAATGAATTTAGGCGTTATTTTAAATCGTGTATTTAGGATAAATGACAATCCATTATTTCATTATATTAATGAACATAAAGATAGTATTGAACAACTTGCGATATTAATACCTATTGAAAACATGGACGATGTTAGTAAAACGAAACAACAATATTATTATGATGTTGTTGGTAGCTTTATTGAGGCATTAAAGCAGTACAATATTCAGCCATTTATAATATCTTACGATGAACTAGAAGAATTATGTCGTAGCATAGAACTAACACACGTATTACTTGCTAAGGATATTATGAGCTACAATAATGAAGAAAATGATTATCCACATATTAGCACTAGATTAAAAAAACAGAATATCGAAATTATAGGTAGAAGAGTTAACCATTACTTACAACCATCACTAACTTTTAATAAGCAACAAGAACCGTATAAGGTTTTTACAAGTTTTTATAAAGCAAACAGAGATAAGATAGTGAAAAAACCTACATATAACGATAACCTTAACAATATAAGTGACCTTTGTGTTAAAGGTGAAAACAAGACTAAAATTACATTTAATCCCGATAAAAATCTTGAACAACAGTCTATTAAAGCATGGCAAACATTCTTAAAAAATGATATAGGATATTACGCCTCAAATAGAGATGACGTAGCACAAGCATATGTTAGTGGCATGAGTATTGATTTAGCATATGGTTTACTAGATATTACTATGGTAATGAATGATCTATTGGAAAATTATCCGAACGATGAGGAGAATTATGAAGCTTATATTAGAGAGTTAATGTTTCGAGAATTTTACTATGTATTGATGACCCAATTTCCCAACACAGCACATCAATCATTTAATGAGAAATACCGTAAGTTGAGTTGGTCTTATAATAAAAAGAATTTTAAAGCTTGGACTGAGGGTAGAACAGGATATCCTCTAGTTGATGCTGCGATGCGCAAATTAAATAGAACGGGTCATATGCACAACCGCTTAAGAATGGTAGTATCACAATTTTTAACTAAAGACTTATTTATAGATTGGACTTGGGGAGAAGCATATTTCAAACAACACTTGATAGATTACGATAACGCATCAAATGTCCACGGTTGGCAATGGTCGGCCTCTACCGGTACTGATGCTGTGCCTTATTTTAGAATGTTTAATCCAAGTACACAAGGTGAGCGTTTCGATAAAAATGGCTATTTTATTAAAGAAGAATTACCAATATTTGATGATGTCCAACCAAAATATATACATCACCCTATGTCTTATGCAACAAAGCTACAAGAAGAATACGGTATAGAATTAGGGAAAGACTATCCGAAAGAACTCGTTGATCACAAAACAAGTAGAGAGCACGTAATGACAAAATTTAAAAATGTAGGAAAATAGAATAAAAATTTACTTTTAAGTGTTTTAAAGTTAAATTTCCTGGGAATAATAAGTAACAAATAGAGGAAATAAGTTACAAAAATAGCTAAATCTTATTCGAGTATTACACTAGTGTTACAGAGATTTAGCGTTAGAAATATGCTCTCGAAACTTTCATGATAGTTTTGAGAGCATATTTTTGTGCTTATTTTTAGCATATTTTATGTAATTAGGATGTAAAAAAACAAGTGTTTTTTTTATTTGCCTGTAACCTACACCTATTTTTTAGATGTTATAGTGATTACAGCAAATTAATCATACAAATAAACTTATTACCTTATAGGAGGATTTTTTAAATTATGAAAAAAACAGTATTAACTTCAACATTAGCTTTAGGATTGGGTGTAACAGGATTAGCGACAGGACATCATGCAAGTGCAGCAGAAACAACTGGAGCTGACCACGCACAATTAGCACAATTAGCACAAAATAATCCATCTCAATTAGACGCAAAACCTGTTCAAGAAGGTTCATATAATATAAGCTTTACTCAAAATGGTACAAGCTATCACTTCTCTTCAAATGGTAAGAGCTGGACTTGGGGATTTGGTGGAGGTTCTGACCAATCATCAAATAGTGAACAAGCTCAACCACAACAAAAACAACAAACTGAACAAACACAACAACCTAAACAACAACAAGCGCCTCAAACTGAACAAACACAACAAGGTGCTCAACAAACACAACAACAAGAACAACCTAAACAACAACAAGCACCTCAAACTGAACAAACACAACAAGAATCTACATCAAGTTCAAGTAATTCAAGCTCAAGTGACGACAGTGGTTCTTCAGTAAATGTTAACAGTCACTTACAACAAATTGCTCAACGTGAATCAGGTGGCGACATCCATGCTACAAATGCATCTTCAGGTGCATCAGGTAAATATCAATTCTTACAAACTACATGGGATTCAGTAGCACCTTCTCAATATCAAGGTCAACCAGCTTCATCAGCACCTGAATCAGTACAAGACGCAGCAGCTGTTAAATTATACAACTCTGCTGGTGCTTCACAATGGGTAACTGCATAATTTCAAAATAAATTATGTTCAACTCTAAAAATAAGCCTTACCTCAAGAGAGGTAGGGCTTATTTTTTGCTCAAATCATTACGCTATTAAAAAGTTTATTATTATATTTTTCATCCTTAGAAAATATAAACTTCGCACATCAAAAATAACTAGATTTATAAAAAAATAAGACTAATTTATTAGTAATTCAGCAATTTACCATTTGATTGTTTATTTTCTTTTTAGGGTAAAGGGACAATGGGTGAGGTGAATCTAATATGACGAATATTTCTTGCAAACGTATTTTACTAACTGGTTTAGCAGGTGGTTTAGTTGGTGGTATGGTTAAAATGGGTTGGGAGAGCATTGTTCCACCTAGGACCCCACAACGCGATGAAGCGCCGCCTCCAGTAACTATGATGAAAAAGTTTAAGGTACCAAATAGTATTCAAAACTATACAGTTACGTATAATGAAAATGAAATACCGCTTGCGGTAATGGGAATTCATTATGGTTTTTCTGTTGCTAATGCGTTCGCTTATGCAATGCTAGCTGAAAGATGTAATAAAATTACTTTAGGTAAAGGTTTAGTATTTGGTGTTGCTATCCACGTTATATTTCATGAATGGGTATTACCGAAATTAAAACTAACGCCTAAAGCAAATGAATTACCGATACAAGAACATGTTTCTGAACTATTAGGACACATTATTTGGATGAATAGTATTGAGTTATTCAGAAATGCAGTTAAATAATTTATTATATATAAACAGTGATTTCCTTATTTGGAATCACTGTTTTTTATTTTAATAATTAACAAGATAGACATTAATCATATTTTTGGAATATTAATACTTGTGCAATACATAATAACGTAAATTTAGGGTATAAGTTATTCATAAACTATATAGGGGGCTACTATTTTTTATGCGTTTGAATAAATTAACTGTAGTGTTTTGGGTTGCCCTAGCAATTTGTACATTATTTGTTGTTTATGGTGCAATATGGCCTAAACAATTAGAATCGGAAACTCAAGCAATTACAAATTTCATAGCAGTAAATTTTGGTTGGTATTACTTATTGTTAGTTTTAGTAATACTTATTGTATGTGTATATTTATTATTTTCTAGATATTCTTCAATTACATTGGGAGAAGAAGGTGAAGAGCCCGAGTTCTCACTTAAATCATGGTTTGCCATGTTGTTTAGTGCCGGGATGGGCATGGGACTTGTCTTTTGGACAACAGCTGAACCTATTAGCCATGCGTATACGTTAACACCGGTACACAAGGCTGGTACACAGACGGCTATTAACGATGCAATGCAGTTTGCATTTTTCCATTGGGGGATTCATGCATGGGGTGTATACGCAATCGTTGCCCTAGTGTTTGCTTATTTTAATTTTCATAAAGGCTATCCTGGTCTCGTGAGTGCCACGCTCACACCTATTTTTGGTAGTAAAATGATGAGAGGACCTATTGGTGGTGCAATCGATGTATTAGCAATAATTGCGACCGTTACAGGTGTGGCAGCGACATTAGGCTTTGGTGCACTTCAAATTAATCAAGGATTACACTTTTTATTTAGAACACCATCTAACTTTGGTATGCAGGTAGCGATTATCGTCATAGCTACAATATTATTTACTTGGTCTGCATGGTCAGGCATTGATAAAGGTATTAAAAGTTTAAGTAATATTAATATGGTGTTAGCATTTATTGTCTTACTAGGATTATTCTTAGTAGGCCCGACACTACAAATATTAAATACGTTTACAAATGCGCTTGGTGATTATATTTTCAATTTCTTCAAGATGAGTTTACGTATTCCGCAAAGTGGCGGAGAAAAATTCCAATGGGTCCAACAATGGACATTGTTCTATTGGGCATGGTGGATTTCGTGGGCACCATTCGTAGGTATCTTTATCTCACGTGTATCTCGTGGTAGAACGATTAAAGAATTTATTTTAGGTGTCTTATTTGTACCAGCACTTGTTTGTTTTATATTTTTTGCAGTATTTGGCGCTTCTGCGATTTTCGTACAACAACAAGGCATTGCCAATATTGCTAAGGAAGCAACTGAAACAGCGACATTCGCAACGTTAGAACATTTTCCATTAGGCTTTATACTGAGTATTCTAACGCTCGTTGTTATCATGATATTCTTCGTAACATCTGCGGATTCTGCGACATACGTATTAGGCATGTTAAGCTCTAAAGGTGAAATTAACCCATCAGGTATCGTGAAGGTAAGTTGGGGCATTATTTTAGCCTTATTTGCAATTATTATGATTTATACTGGCGGTACGCAATCTATTCAAAACCTATTGATTATTGCAGCTTTACCATTTTCAGTCGTCATTATCTTTATGATGTGGGCATTGTTCAAATCCCTTGCCTTAGAAAAACCACGACATCAAAAAAATAAATTTTATGTTGGTGACGAAAAATTATTACATTACCGTCAAGTGAATCAAAAGGATACAACTGACAATGCGGATAAGCAGCAATAATCAACTTAATAAGCATAATTCGTATAGGTTAGGCTGTGGCATAAGTAAATGTCACAGTTTTTTTATGCGTAATTAATTGAGTTTAGATCATTCTTAGCAGACTTAAACCATTTAGTTTGTTTTTATGTGATGTTATTTATTTTATAGCCTATTATATTGGGCATCTTTTATCGTTTGGCATACTGTGGTATGTTTTTAGAAAGCGTTAACATAAAAGGAGGAGTTATCATGGAATGGTTGAAATTGATTGGCATAGTCATTATTATCGTTGGCTTTTTACTAAAAATTGACACGATTGCAGTCGTATTAATAGCGGCAATAGTGACGGGCCTTGTGTCTGGAATGGATTTCACAGATATTTTGTCTACGTTAGGTAAAGCCTTCACAGACAATAGGTTAGTGACACTATTTTTACTCACATTACCTATGGTTGGTTTAATCGAGCGTTATGGGTTAAAACAACAAGCTTCTAAGCTTATCGGTAAGATTAATAAGGTTACAAGTGGTAGGTTAATGACCGTCTATTTAGGTGTTAGAGAACTTGCAGGATTAGCGTCTATTAGAATTGGAGGGCATCCTCAATTTGTGCGGCCATTAATTAATCCGATGGTGCAAGGTGCTTTGCGCACACGTTTTAAGTTGAACAATAAACAAGTAGATGACAAAGACGTCGAACTTATTAAAGCTCAAACTTCAGCAATGGAAAATTATGGTAATTTCTTTGGTCAAAATTTATTCGTTGGCGGCGCTGGTGTTTTATTAATGGTAGGTACATTTAAATCATTAAAAATTAATGTCGATGCGGTTGATTTGGCTTTAGCATCGGTACCAATTGCGATTATTACGTTCATTATAGTGTGGTTGAATAATATACGTATCGATCGTTATTTTCAACGTAAATATGAACAAAAAGAGGTGACGAAAGATGAGTAGTCAGACTTTAAATACCTTATTAGAAATTTTTTATGTATTAATTGGTTTACAATTGTTCTATACGTCTTACCGTACGCTAACAGCTCAAGATAATAGAAAAAAATATGGAACGTCGCTTTTTTGGATTATATTAGGTGTATTATTTATTTTTGGACCATACATACCGAATAGTATTAATGGTGTTTTGATATTATGTATGGGTGCATTAACGTTATTTAAACAAGTTGCTATTAAAAATATTGTAGATGTTACAGATAAAGAGGTAGAACAAGGTGCATCAAAATATGGCAACAAGTTATTTATTCCGGCGATTATTTTAGCAGTCGTAGCAGTCGTAGTATCCAATTGGACACCACTCGGAGGCGCAGTTGGATTAGGCGTAGCATCTATCGTAGGTATTATTGCAGCGGTAATGGTTATTAAACCTAAAGCATCATACATATTATATGATAGTGATAGACTTACGCAACAGGTCGGTACAGTAGGTATTTTGCCTCAATTTTTAGCCGCATTAGGCGTCCTATTTACGGTTAGTGGAGTAGGAAGTGTGATTTCAAAAGGGATATCGACATTTTTACCAGAAGGCAATCACTTGATAGGTGTGACGGCTTATATCTTAGGTATGGTCTTATTTACGATGTTGATGGGGAATGCATTTGCTGCGTTTACGGTTATTACGGCAAGTATTGGTATGCCGTTCGTCATTTCACAAGGAGGAGATCCAGCAATAGCTGGAGCTTTAGCTATGACAGGAGGGTTTTGTGGTACTTTATTAACACCAATGGCTGCTAACTTTAACACATTGCCTGTAGCTTTACTAGAAATGAAAGAAGAGTTTGGCGTAATAAAAGCGCAAGTACCTATTGCTATATCATTAATCATCATACATATCGTACTGATGTATTTTTGGGCATTTTAATTATAAGGAGGAGACAATTTTATGAAAATGTTAGTAGCAGCATTTGACCCATTTGGTGGAGAGAAAGTAAACCCTGCATTAGAAGCGGTAAAGCAATTAGCTGAGCAAATTGGAGAGCATGATATTACGAAACTAGAAATCCCTACCGTTTTCCATGAATCAAGAGATGTACTTGCTGAAGCTTTAGTAAAAGACAGCTATGATGCTGTATTAACAATCGGTCAAGCGGGTGGACGTTTTGAACTAACACCCGAACGTGTCGGCATCAATATTGATGATGCCCGCATCGCAGACAACAAAGGAAATCAACCTATTGATGCACAGATTCAACCACAAGGCGCTCCGGCTTACTTTTCTAATATGCCAGTAAAGGCAATGACAGAAGCAATTCAAAACGCAGGTGTGCCTGCACGTCTATCAAATACAGCCGGTACGTTTGTGTGTAATCATATCTTATATCAAATGGGTCATTTGCAAGCGACAACACATCAGAATATACTATTTGGTTTTATTCACGTACCATTTATACCTGACCAAGTCGCTACGAAACAAAATGTACCTTCAATGTCATTAGACACTATTGTGCAAGGTTTGACTGCTGCAATCAAAGCGATATCTAACTCAGATGATAGCCATGTAGCATTAGGAGAAACACATTAAATTGAATAATATGTATAAAACACGCCCTCTATTAGTAGATAATAAGGGCGTGTTAGTTATCTAAAGAGAAGATAACCCTAGCGAGAGTGGGACTACAAATTCACTTAAGAATTTATAGTCCCACTCTATTTCGTTATTCATGTCTTTAACCAGTGAGTTGATTAGTCAATTTGAATATTTGAACTTGTATCTTCTTGTTGTGTTTTAGGAAGTTTCACGTGAAGCATTCCATTATTGTAAGAAGCAGTAATATTGTCTTTATCTATATTATTAAATGAAAATTGTCTACTTACGTTACTGTAACTACGTTCGCGTTGTATAACGCGACCTGCGTCGTCGTGTTCTTCGTTTTCAACTGTTTGTTTGCCTGCAATAGTTAAAATATTGTTATCGAATTGAAGTTGTATATTGTCTTTATCCATACCAGGTAATTCTGCTTCTATTTCAAAAGCATCGTCTAATTCTGTAATATCAGTTTTTATATTTTGACTTGGGAATTGATCAAAGAATTGACGTCCAAAATCTTTAAAGAAATCACTTGGGTTCACGTCGAAAAATGAGTTGTTGAAAGGTTTCATTTCAAATGCCATAAAACATCTCTCCTTTATCTTGTGATTGGCGTATCGGCATAATAATTAGTACTTCATTATCATCTGTATTATGCCTTCTTTAACCTTACAACTATATAATAGCAAAAAGGTCAAAGAAAGTCAAAGTCAAAAACTTATTTTGACTTTTTGAGTTATTAACTGACTTTATCGATATTTAAGAAATAGTTAATGCTAGTTAATCCTAAGTTAATGTGATTTATGGAGAGGGCTTATTATGATTAAAGCATAAACTAAATTGAAAGAAGGAAATCATATGAACCTCAAAACATTAGTATTTTCAACGACTATAGCAGGAACTTTATTATTAGGCGCTTGTAACAATATGGATGATAAGAAAAGTGAGAAGGCAGAGACTAAAACAGAAATGAAAGACGAGAAGAAATCTTATGACAACACTAAAATAGAAAAAGAAGGTATGTTCAAATCTGAAAATAAAGAAAAAGTAGAAGGTAAAGCGATGATCAAAGATGGTAAATTAATGCTAACTGATTATAGTTCTTCTAAGGGCCCAGATTTACATGTTTACTTAACTAAAGGTAACAAAATTAAAGAAGGTAAAAAGATTGATGCCGTTAAACATGATGAAGCAACACAAACGTTTGACCTTGATAACATCGATGCTGAACAGTATGACACAGTAACAATATATTGTGATAAAGCACACGTTATCTTTGGATCGGCTAAATTAAAATAATATGACGGGCGGAGGAGTATTATTAATGTACATTAACAATACTTTGCTGCCCTTTTTTAGGAGTGAAAATAATTATGATAAGGGAATTGATAGTATTATTTATTCGCTTAGGTTCTGGTAGCTATATGTTATTTCAAGGTTATGAAAAACTGACTGGCGGTTTTGCGGTAGATGGACTAGTACCAGTGGTAAAAGAAAATCAAGATTCGCCATATTGGTACAAAGATTTCTTTGAATACGTTGTGGCACCTAATCTGGAATTATTTAAATGGATAATTCCTTTAGGTGAAATAGCAATAGGTTTGGCGTTGATATTAGGTGTACTGTCTTATGTAGCGAGCTTCTTTGGTGTGTTTATCATGTTAAATTATATTTTGGCTGACATGATTTTTACATACCCAACGCAACTGTTTTTCTTTATAATATTGTTAATGAATAAAGAAAAGATGAAAAAATTAAGTTTAAGTCATTTCTTAAAAAGAACAACAGGTAAGGGTTGATAAAGATGAGTCACGTGTTAATCGTAGATGATGAACAAGACATTAGAGAGATTTGTAAGACTTATTTTGAGTTTGAAGGTTATAATGTAACGACTGCTTGTGATGGCAAAGAAGCGCTGAACAAATTAAATAATGGCGTTGACTTAATCATTTTAGATATTATGATGCCAGAACTTAATGGCTATAAAGTTGTAGAACAAATGAAAGCGCAAGGGATAGATATCCCTTACATTTATTTAACGGCGAAGACGACTGAGAGTGACACTATTTATGGTTTGATGCTAGGTGCCGATGATTATGTTAAGAAACCTTTTAGTCCGAGAGAGTTAGTTATTCGTGCTAAAAATATTTTAAATAGAACGGCACAGAAACCTACCCAGAAAGATATTATTGAATGTGGGAGTTTAATACTTAATAATTCAACCAAAACAGCAGAAATTAATGGGCAAGAATTGGGATTTAGAATAAAAGAGTTTGAATTATTATGGTATTTTGCAACACATGAAACAATGGCTATTTCAAAATCAGAGCTGTTAGAGCAAGTATGGGGCTATGCGTATTATGAAGATATGAATACATTAAATGTACATATTCATCGTATCAGAGAAAAACTAGAAAGCTGTCAATTTAATGATTATACGATAACAACTGTGTGGGGGCTTGGCTATAAATTTCAAAGGAGTGTTTAACATGTCTATTCGCAAACAACTATTTTATGCATTTATTGCTTCTATACTTGTTACCACGTTATTCGTTTTTGTACTGTATAAATTAATGTGGTTTAACGTTCATCAAACGGTCATGTTAACATTAGGATCTTTTATTTCAAGTATGATTACGATGATTATAGCGATATTTTTACTAGCGCCGACGATTCAAAAAATAGAACAACTAAACATACAAACGCAACAAATCGCACAAGGTAACTTTAATATTGAATGCTTACCCATAACTTCACCGAATGAATTAAAAGAGTTGAATATATCGTTTACGAGGATGGTTGCTAAAATTCAAGAACAAATGACAGCTATCCAATTAGAACAAGATGAAAAGATAACAATGATTCAAAACTTGGCACATGATTTAAAAACACCGTTAGCAAGCATTAAATCCTATTCAGAGGGACTGAAAGACGGTGTTATTCATCATCAGCAAGATGTTGAAGCGGCTTATCGTATTTTAATTACGCAAACTGATCGTTTATCACAGATGTTCGATGACCTCACAGACTTAATAGCAGTCAATCGCATTGAAAAGCTACAAGTATCGATTAATATTGATCAATTGTTAATACCTATACTAGAAAGTTACCAACAACAATTATTAAAAGAAGCAAGAGAGTTAAAATTAAATATCAATGATACTATCTCACCATTTCAACAAGATAAGGTGGCACTTGAAAGAATCATAACTAATTTTATCGATAATGCATTGAAATTTTCTGCTAAAGGGTCGCCAATTAAAATAGATGTCGCAAGTATCGATGAAAAACAAATAGCCATTTCAGTGACTGATGAAGGTATAGGAATAAAAGAGGCACATATACCGCACGTTTTTAATCGTACCTATAGAGTAGAAGATTCTCGTAATAAAACAACTGGTGGCACAGGTTTAGGTCTCTATATTGCAAGAACGTTGACAGAACGTATAGGTGGCGAAATAAAAGTGAATAGCATATTTAGTAAGGGGACGACGATGACGCTCATCTTTCCAATACAATAATTGTGAAAAGCATCTATCTACTAGGTGCTTTTTCTCGTTAATATGAAAGAGGGTTGCATACTAAATAATTAATAGGGGACAAACTATAGAGATAAGTGATTTTTCTTGCATTATATGTAAGCGATTTCATATAGTTGGTATAAATACATAAAGTTAAGGAGCTTGCTTATGAAGGATAAAGTAATAATTGTAACTGGTGGCAGTAGCGGTATGGGTAAGGCAATGGCTAAACGATTTGTCCAAGAGGGAGCTAATGTCGTCATTACAGGGCGTACTCCAGAAAAATTAGAAACAACGAAACAAGAAATCGAACAAAGTGAAGGACAGGTATTGTGTGTGGCAATGGACGTACGTGACCCTGAAAAGGTACAGCAGACTGTCAATCAAACTCTAGATAAGTTCGGGAAAATTGATGGCTTAGTTAATAATGCCGCAGGTAATTTTATTTGTCCTGCCGAAGATTTATCTATTAATGGTTGGAATTCAGTCATTAATATCGTATTAAATGGCACGTGGTATTGCACACAAGCTGTAGGTAAGCATTGGATTGAACGAGGACATAAAGGTGTTATTGTAAATATTGTTGCGCCGTATTCATGGTCTTCTGGACCTGGAGTTATTCACTCTGCAAGTGCCAAGGCAGGCGTGTTATCAATGACACGTACGATTGCTGTAGAATGGGGTTCTAAATATGGTATACGCGCTAATGCTATTGCGCCCGGACCGATAGATAATACTGGAGGCGCTCAAAGACTGACACTTTCAGAAGATGCGCGACAACAAACATTAGATAGCGTACCTTTAAACCGCATGGGTCAACCAGAAGAAATCGCTGGATTAGCGCGCTTTTTATTTTCAGATGAAGCGAACTACATAAATGGTGATTGCATCACAATGGACGGAGGACAGTGGTTAAACCGTAATCCATTTTAGAAATGCGGATTAAAATAAAAAATAGCACCTCCATCTTAATAAAGATGGGGTGCTTTTTAGTGATTAATATTATTGGTTTACTAAATCTTTGAAGTTTTCTAAGCGTTTAGCTTTTTCTTCTTCACTAATGTCGTGTTTTTGAACGTAACGGTTTTTGTCATGTGCTGCACATTCATGCGAACAAGCACCTAAATAACGTTCTTCGTTTTCTTCAGAAACTAAAATTTGACGGTTACATTCAGGATTACTACAGTTAATATAACGTTCACATGGCGTACCATCGAACCATTCTTTACCTACAACCGTTTTATCAACTTGGTTAATTTCTACGCTAATACGTTCGTCGAAAACGTACATTTTACCGTCCCATAATTCACCTTTTGTTTCAGGGTCTTTACCGTAAGTTGCAATACCATCTTTAAGTTGGCTTACATCTTCGAAACCTTCTTTTAATAACCAACCAGAGAATTTTTCACAACGAATACCACCAGTACAATAAGTGACAATTTTTTTATCCATAAATTGTTCTTTATTTTCCTTTATCCAGTCTGGTAAGTCTCTGAATCTAGTTATGTTAGGACGGATAGCCCCTCTAAAATGACCTAAGTCATATTCATAGTCATTGCGAGCATCGATGACAATAGTATCATCTGATTGTAATGCATCTCTGAATTCAGTAGGTGATAAATATTTACCTGTTAATTCTTTAGGGTTAACGTCATCTTCAAGATCTAAAGCGACAATTTCATTGCGTGGACGAACGTGCATTTTTTTGAATGCATGACCTTCAGCTTCGTCAATTTTGAAGACGATGTCGCTGAATCTAGTATCGGCTCTCATGTGAGCGATATAATTATCAGTTACTTCTTTAGGCCCAGACACTGTACCATTGATACCTTCAGAAGATACTAAAATACGACCTTTTAAGTCGTTGTCCTTACAAAACTGTAAATGCTCAGCTGCAAAAGTTTCAGGGTCATCAATCGTTACATATTTGTAAAATAATAATACTCTATAATCCATTATTCTAACTCCTCTTAATTTTAATGTTGTTTTTAATCATTTATATAAAGTGTCTGTGTGGTTGAATGATATAAGTATCAATAATTGTATCCTGCACCCTTGATTACTTAATTGATGAAGGGGCAAAGAAATTCCATATTATATTTTAACAAAAAAGCGATAATATTCAATGTATTAATATAATTAAGTTTACTCTTTTTCCATAATATAAGAAATAGGGTGGGGAGAAAGAGTTGAGAAACTTGACGTAGAAGAAATTCATAAGAGTATAATTATAAACTTTTATCCAAATAATTACAACATTATCTTAGAGGAAAGTCTGCCGTTTGTCTGAAGTTGTAGTGCGGGGTGTCTAAAATTTCGATATTTTTAGCAAAAATTAACTGATTCTTAGAAATAATAAAAACAGACCTCCTGTATTCAAAGTAGGAGGCCTGTTTATTTTATCGAATGTCTTTGACGACTTTACCACCGATGCCTACAACTTGGATGTTGTCTGGATGTTTAAGTAAACCGATGTCGTCTAATGGATTATTATCTACCATAATAAAGTCGGCTTTTTTATTAATTTCGACCGTGCCTAGGTAGTCTTGATAGCCGAGACATTGTGCTGAGGTTTGTGTTGATGCGACGATGGCTTGCATAGGTGTCATACCGTGTTCAACCATGAGTTCTAATTCACGTAAGTTGGTACCATGTTTAAAGACGCCAGCATCTGTACCCATAGCGATTTTAACGCCGGCTTTTACTGCTTTGTTAAAACTTGTCGTATGCGCATCAATGACTTCTTTTGATTTTTGAATTGATGTTTCTGACATGCCTAATTCATCGGCAAATTCAATAACAGAAACGGGTGCTAAAAGTGTTGGTACGAGGAACATATCTTTAGCTTTCATGCCTTCAATTGCTTCATCGTCTAAATAAATACCATGTTCGATAGAGTGAATGCCTGCTTCGATACAGTTTTTCACGCCTTGTAATCCTTGAGCGTGTGCCATAACTTTACGGTTATCTCTAAATTGGGCTTCCTGTACCATCACTTTGAGTTCTTCGACAGAAAACTGCGTATAGTCTGGGTGATCGGTAGGGCTTGTAACACCACCAGTTGCATGTACTTTAATGACGTCGGCGCCAGCTTGTAACATTTGACGCACTTTCTTACGCACTTCTTCTACGCCATCGCAAATACCATTAGGTAAACCAGGATAGTCTTCTAAAAAGCTGGGCATCACAATACCTGACTTAGTGAGTTTGTCACCATGGCCACCTGTAATAGTCAAAGCATTAATACTTACTTGCATGCGTGGTCCCAGTATTAAACCGTCTTGAACAGCCTCTTTAATGCCTTGATCGGCACCTAATGCGTCACGTACTGTTGTGACACCACAATCAACGGTGCGCTTTAAATGATCTATTGCTTGATAAAAAGTATATGAAAATGGCGTAGCTAATTTTTGTCCTAGAGGCTTCATTTCTTCCATAAGATGTACGTGACTATCTATCATGCCGGGCAATATGTATTTACCTTGTCCATCAATGACTTCATTGTCCTCAACATTAAGGTTTGAGCCAATCGCAGCAAATTCATCATCTTGAATATGCACGTCTACGTTACTTTGTACCTCGCGTCCTGTTCCGTCTATCAAATTAATATTTTTAATTAACATTGTAACCCTCCATTTGTTATTTCATAAAGTTCATTAATATACCAGTTAAAATAACCGAAGCTACGGTTACGGAAGTAAAGCCACCGATTAACATTGGACTTAATAGTTCCTTGAACAGTGCTTCGCGTTCTTTTTTATTTTTAGCCATCGTACGGCTCACTTCTTCACATAACATAAAGTCCCCAGGGAAACCGTATAAGGCAGTTAATGCTACTGGCAAAGCCTTACTGTAACGCCAACCGATAAGTTTAGCGGCAATTGAACCACCGATTAAAATGCCAGTTGTACCAATCAATAATATAAGCAGAATAGCTGGCAGGTGATGCCATAGATCATGAGGTGTTACGTCACCCATAGAACCGATAACGATTAACATAATCATCACGATAATGAGTGAGAATGACTTGTTCTTCTCTAACTCTGCTTGTTGGAATAGGCCCAGTTTTAAACCGATAACACCAAAGGCTAAACTAATCAATGAATAATGAATATGTGTAACTTCACCAAGTAAAAATGCCAAACTTGCTAATACGAACATAATAAACAAACGTAATATGTCATTTTGTAAGATAGGAAAACGATCGTGTATAGATTGAGATTGTTGTCCTTCTTCTACTGTCGCAGCTTCTTCAGTTGAGTTAAATTCATTTTCCAAATAGTGTTTGCTGTAACGTTTCATAATGATTGAACTTAAAGGCAAACCAATAACACCTTGTAAACCCTGTACTAAAGCAGGTAAGACGATTAAATAACTTAAATGTAATTCCTTTAATTTGTCGATGGTAATTAATAGCGCTACTATACCACCTGAAATGGGCCCCACACCTGATGCAGCGATACGGAAACCATAAACGAGTGACACGATAATTAGAATAGCTACCGTAGAGCCAATAATGCCAAAAATTGAAATCACAACGGCTTTCCATTGTTTCTTTAATGTTGCTAGAGGCATCATTGTCCCCATATGCATAATTGCTGGTGCAATAGCTAGAGCTCCCAATGACGGTATCACAGCCGAATCTAAGATATTTTTAGGAAATACGCCAAACCATTTGAGCAGTAGAAAGCTGACCATTGCCGTCAGTAGCATCGGGATCCTTGCCTTAGACAAGGTCGAAATAACTTCCCCAAGTGCAATTAGCGCAAATAACGCAGTTGCAGAAATAATCGGTTCACTCCACATAAAACTTCCCCTCCCCAAATGAGTTAATAAGTATCATAGCACTTATAAAGTAAGTTGTTAACATTAAATTGAGAATTTTCAGAAAATATATTTTGAATACGATATTTTAATTATTATTAGGAAAGTCCAATATTTGTATATGAGGAAATGCAAAAGTGGAAGGCTCTACTTTTTAAATATAATCATCATTGTTTCGGCATATTGTTAGAAAAATTATAATTGTGTTTAATTGGCTTTATGTAGCAGTTCAAATGAAATATTTAAATTGTAATTTAATGGATTTATTATAAAAATTTATTCAATACCTATTGTATTTAATATAGAGGATGATAGAATTAAATTATTGAAAATGATTATCAATGTCATTATCAACTAGTTTTTAGCATTTCTCCGAAAGGTTATAGGTAAGTCATTATGAAATTCTTCTTCAGTAGTACTTTTTTATTTATTATTTTATTGTTAATAACCATACTTTCTCTTTTTATTGGCGTAAGTAAAATATCAATCACCGATATATTCCACTTAACCAAAGAGCAAACCAATATTATTATTTCTAGCCGTATACCTAGGACAGTAAGCATATTAATTTCTGGCAGCACTTTAGCGCTTGCAGGGTTGATTATGCAACAAATGATGCAAAATAAATTTGTTAGTCCTACGACGGCAGGGACGATGGAATGGGCGAAATTGGGCATTCTGATATCGATGATATTTTTTCCACAAGAAAACATTCTTATTAAATTGATCTTTGCTGTAGGTTTAAGTATTTGTGGTACTTTCTTGTTTGTGAAATTAGTTCAATATATTCGTTTTACAGACGTCATTTTCATTCCTTTGCTAGGTATTATGCTTGGTGGTATCGTCTCTAGTTTAGCAACTTTCGTAGCCTTACAAACGAATACTGTTCAAAGTATTGGTAATTGGTTAAATGGTAACTTTGCGATTATTACTAGTGGCAGATATGAAATATTATACTTAAGCATTCCATTATTATTTCTTACATATATATTTGCAAATCATTTTACGATTGCCGGAATGGGAAAAGATTTTAGCAGTAACTTAGGCGTTAATTACGAAAAAATAGTGAACATTGGATTATTTATTTCGTCTGTAATTACAGCACTGGTTGTAGTTACGGTTGGTACATTGCCTTTTTTAGGTTTAATTGTTCCCAATATCGTATCCATTTTCAAGGGGGATAACTTGAAGAATGCATTACCACAAACGGCACTATTAGGGGCAATATTTGTCATGTTTTCGGACATAATTGGCAGAGTTATTGTATATCCGTATGAAATTAATATCGGATTAACAATAGGCGTCTTTGGGACTATAATTTTTTTAATCTTGCTGATGAAAGGGCGACACAATTATGCAAATTAGTGACAAAACAAAATTGCTCATATTGGTGCTCTTAACGGTAATAGTCGGTGGACTTTATCTCATCGTAGGTATCAACTTTGATATTTTCCAATATCAGTTTTTTAGTCGCTTAAGAAAATTAAGTTTGATGCTATTAGTTGGAGCAGCTATTGCATCATCAGTCGTCATCTTTCAAGCGATTACTAACAACAGATTATTAACGCCGTCTATTATTGGTCTAGATGCTATTTATATGTTTGTCAAAGTTTTGGTTGTTTTTGTGTTTGGCGTGCAGTCAGTGTTAGTGACAAATACATATTATAGCTTTGCGATTACGTTAATTGTCATGATTGCTTTTTCATTAATACTCTTCCAAGGCATTTTTAGCATGGCTAACGTATCAGTTTACTTTATATTACTTATCGGTGTTGTATTAGGTACTTTCTTTAGAAGTTTAACAGGATTTTTAGAGTTAATTATCAACCCAGAAGATTTTCTAGCCGTGCAAAGTTCTATGTTTGCGAACTTTGATGCCTCTAATAGCAAATTGATGTTGTTATGTACGGTTATACTCATTATTTTGGTTTTAATTACCGTGCTTTTTTTACCTTATTTAGATGTATTGCTATTAGGCAGAAGTCAGGCGATTAATTTAGGTATCTCTTACCAAACTATGACGCGCTTATTACTTATACTTGTAGCGATACTTGTTTCTGTGTCGACCGCGCTAGTCGGGCCAATTACATTTTTAGGATTATTAACAGTTAACCTTGCCCGTGAAATGTTGCATACCTTTAAGCATAAATATATCTTACCGGCGACGATTTGTATTAGTTGGTTAAGTTTATTTATCGCACAAGGCGTAGTGGAAAACCTATTTGAAGCAACGACGCAAGTCAGTATTATTATTGATTTAGTCGGAGGTAGCTACTTCATTTACCTATTAATAAAAAGGAGGCATACAAATTGATTAGTATTCAGGGACTGAATAAAACGATTCAAGATAAATCGATTTTAAAAGATATCAACGTCGATATTAAAAAGGGACGTCTAACTTCTATGATTGGCCCTAACGGTGCTGGTAAAAGTACATTACTATCGATTATTACACGTCTTACAGAGTCGGATGATGGTGATGTAAAAATAGAGGATAAATCGATTAATGATTATAAAAGTAATGAATTAGCTAAAAAGTTATCCATTCTAAAGCAAACCAATCACACAGAATTGAATATTACTGTAGAGCAATTAGTCGAATTTGGACGTTTTCCATATTCTAAAGGGCGTTTGAAAAAGGAAGATAAAGAACAAGTAGAATATGCACTCGAAATCTTGCAACTACAAGAAATTAGAGATCGCTATTTAAAAACATTGTCCGGCGGTCAAAGGCAACGTGCCTATCTTGCAATGACAATCGCTCAAAACACAGATTACATCTTATTGGATGAACCATTAAATAATTTAGATATGAAACATTCCGTGCAAATTATGCAAACTTTGCGCCAACTCGCAAAATCATTGAATAAAACAATTATTGTTGTTATCCATGATATTAATTTTGCTTCATGTTATTCAGACGACATTATTGCTCTCAAAGAAGGTGAAATTATCGAAGCGAGTACGAAGGACGACGTCATTCAATCAAACGTCTTGAATACCTTATATGACATGGAAGTCCGTATTGAAGAAGTGAGTGGTCAACGTATATGTATTTACTTTGATGAAACGTCAGTTAACGAAACACCAATTTTAGCTCAAACCATCTAGAATTAACAGTGAATTTTGAAGGGAGTGAGGCCACTTTAAATTTATAACAAGTTTAGGGTGTATATATGGGGGACAATTTAAAAAATTATAGAGGAGTTTAGATATGAAAAAATATGCTTTAATACTAATTGTAGGTTTAATGTTTTTATTAGCAGCTTGTAACAATGGAAAATCAGATGAGAATAAATCGACGAAGTCCGAATCAAAAAATGAAACGGTAAAAATCGAGAATAACTACCAAGCAGGTGGCGAGAAAAAAGACGGTAGCGATGCAAAAAATGTCAAAGAAACTGTTGAAGTACCTAAAAATCCTAAGAACGCAGTTGTTTTTGATTATGGGGCATTAGACACATTGAAAGAATTAGGTCTTGAAGATAAAGTTAAGGGCGTTCCAAAAGGCGAAGGTAGCAAGTCTCTACCAGACTTCTTAAGTGACTTTAAAGATGATAAATACATAAACACTGGTAACTTAAAAGAAGTTAATTTTGACAAAGTAGCAGAAGCAAAACCTGAAGTCATTTTCATTTCTGGTCGTGTAGCAAATCAAAAAAATCTTGATGAATTCAAAAAAGCAGCACCAAAAGCTAAAATTGTATACGTTGGTCCAGATGAAAAATCTAGTGTAGATTCAATGAAAGACAGCGCGAAAAAATTAGGACAAATTTATGATAAAGAAGATAAAGTTAAATCTTTAAATAAAAAATTAGACGATAAAATTGCTGGCATCAAAGACAAAACTGAAAAATTAAAAGACAATAAAGCAATGTTCTTATTAGTGAACGAAGGTGAATTATCTACATTTGGTCCTGGACAACGTTTCGGTTCTGCTATCTTTGATACTATGGGCTTCAAACCTGCTGACAGCAAAATTAAAGGCAGCACACACGGCCAAAACGTAACAAATGAATATGTTGCACAAAAAAATCCAAGTATCATCTTTGCGATGGACCGTGGTCAAGTAGTTGGTGGTAAATCAACAGCTAAGAAAACATTAAGCAACGACGTTATTAAAAATGTAGACGCAGTGAAAAACAACAAAATTATTGAATTAGATCCAAAACTTTGGTACTTCTCAACTGGTTCAACAACAGTATTAATGAAACAAATTGATGAAGTACAAAAAGCACTAGATAAAAAATAATAGTACCAAGTATCTCTAATAGGTACACATAAATGAATGAACACCCTGCAAATTGTCTAGTGGTTAAGACAAATGTAGGGTGTTTATTATTACTTAGCGGCACATTCCAGACAATATAAGTGATTGTCTTGATGAACGCCATTCAAGAAGCCATCCATACAATATACATTTTTATGACACTGTTCACATTGACCGATTAATTCTTTCGTATTAACAACTATATATGAATCGTTTATTTGAAGGTTTTGTGAATATTAATAATAAATATTATGAATTTTGAAGTAAAATATAGCTAATCCGGTTGAAAGCAACTCATTTCAGTATTATAAAGAAATTAAGTTGCTATTTAATTAACGATTGTCGACAAAAATTTAACTAAAGGAGTTAATAATAATGAACAAAAGATACGTTAAAGTATTTGTGCTTTATACTCTATGTAATGTGATTTCACAAACGCTTACGAAAAGTTTTAAAGTTAAACAATCTCTATCACAAATAGTGATGGGGTATACGTTATTTGCACTAGGGCTTAAATACATGACCTATTTAAAAATGGATAAAAAATAATATAAATGAAGAGGCACAATCACAATAATTAGACTGTGCCTTTATTTATTTTCTAATATTTCTTTTAGCACGACTGCTTGATTGTGTTCCGTATCCTTTGCGGCATATAGCAACACAATATCATTATTCGAACGCGCAATCTCTTTTAATTCATCGAGTGCCTCTATTTGGTTCTTGTTTTCGCGTAATTCTTTTTCATATTTCTCTCTAAACGTAGCAAAAAGTTTTGGATCATGATTAAACCATTTTCGTAATTCACTCGTCGGCGCTACTTCTTTCAACCAGTAATCCAAGTTCGCATCTTGCTTAGAAATACCTCTCGGCCAAACTCTGTCCACAAGAATACGCGTACCTTTATCATCCTTTGCATCATATATACGATTAATAGTTAACGTCATTATTTATCACCCTCTACAAAGATATTACCCGGAAAATAATTAAATTAAAGGGAAAAGAAGCAAATGATAAAAATTGCCGAACTTTAGCCTTTGCTCAATAATTCCTAATAGTTATAGAGGGAATAATCAATCGAAGGATATAAACCGCAAACGAACAGAGTGGCTGAAATAATTCTAGCATTTTGAGTAGTATTCTTGATGAATTATTTAGAATCGTTTTTAGTGGTTAAGATGCTACTTTTAATAATAAAAAAGGGTAGTGAAATTACGTGTCTTGGAGTAAGTGTTATCTTAGTATGTATAGTTAGTTTAATCCTAAGTTGTATTATTAATAAAAAGTGTGGTTATAGATATACTACTTGTTGTAGGTGGTATCTTAAACTTCGTTTTATTTAGTTTCTTCTGGGTTTTGTCAGGCATCTTAATTGTAGTGGCAGACATTTTAGCTTTAATAAGAAAATAAAAAGTTAGGATTCAAGGTTAATATAACCTTGAACTCTTTTTTGTTTACACGATTTTTTTAATTTAATTTTATAAAAAGTGAACTTAGTAATCAGATAATACGTATGTTTTAATGAGTAGAATAAAAAGGGGGCCTTACGCATTTAAATTTATTGCATGATAGACAGTTGCTTTTTTTAGCGTAAGAATTAGAAATTTTAACAACATGACTTATGCATAATAAAAAATTGAAAAGGGGTGCGGATTTATGAGTAATAAATTATTACTATTTTCATCTTCAGCATTAGCGACAGGTTTACTATTAGGTTTAGGGACAGGTAATGCAGCTCACGCCGATACTGGAGCAAATAACAATATGAACCACAAAGACATGTCAATGAACCAAGGCAATATGAATAACACGAACAACAATATGAACCATAAAGATATGTCAATGAACCAAGGCAATATGAATAACACGAACAACAATATGAACCATAAGGATATGTCAATGAACCAAGGCAATATGGGTAACATGAATAATATGGATCAGAAAGACATGTCAATGAATCAAGGCAATATGGGTAACATGAACAACAATATGAACCATAAAGATATGTCAATGAACCAAGGCAATATGAATAACATGAACAACAATATGAATCAGAAAGACATGTCAATGAACCAAGGCAATATGGGTAACATGAATAATATGGATCAGAAAGACATGTCAATGAACCAAGGCATGGATAAGATGACTCAAAAAACTATGATGCCATATTATAATTACAACGGTTATACAACGTATGACGGTCAATTCACTCAAGATTATGATTTTGTAAGAGCATTGAAATACGATAATGTCATGATTGACGGTTACAAAGTGAATTCAGGAGCTACTGACAAAGATGTTGCTTCTAGTAAACACGTTTATGACACAAAGGTAGATATGAATAAAGATGGGCAAGTAGTGCATATATCATTTAATACAAAAGCCCATACAGTAAGTAAAGATATGTTCAAAAAAGCGCATATGTCTAATCATATGTCCGATGAAGGTAATACAGATAATGGATCATATATCACTTACAAAACGAACAACGGTATGTATAAAGCATACTTCGATGACCAAGGTCATCTAATGAAAGTTATGATTGGTTAATATATAACAAAAAAGAGTCTCGAATGAGGCTCTTTTTTAATGCATTATTTTAATGTAGATATGATAGTAACTTATTTATATAATCTTGATCGTCATGCCCGTATTTTTTTCCTTTGTAATTTTGTGGTTCATTGATGCCAGTAAGTAAAATAATTTCTTTTTCTTTATCTGTTGCATATAAAAGGCCACTAATGCCTTCTTTTCGAGAAGAACTTTTTAAAACATCATAGGTTTTATAACTTGAAGGCAAATTTTGTATCATGACACTAATGATTGTTTCAGGTTCTACAAAACCTACCTGTTCAGCAGCAAGCATTAATTTATTAATACCTTTGGGCAAATTAGACACGGTTCTTTTTATTTTATCAAAACCTCTAAGACCTATACCTGTAACCATTGCATTTAAATCTCTTCCTATATTTTCACTGTAATTTAAAGCGTTATTAATCGACGCTTCAATTGCTGAAGAAGTATGAGCAAAATCTAAAATAATCATATAATTGTTTATTTCAATAATTTGAAAGCGATGTAATGGTGGGTCAATCATTATTGCAGCTTCAGTAAGTTGTTTCATGTCGTAATTTAATTTATGCAAAGCAAATATGCTTGTGGCTAGATTTATATAATTATGATGGCCTTTAAAATTAGGAGTAACAACAAATTGTGATTCATCAACCACAAAGTTAATTTCGTTATGACTCACTTTATATTGATAATATATGTCTTGATATTCTGAAAAGTGGCGATGATCTTCCATAATAGAGTGATATTCAGCTGTATCGAAATTAATTAAATTTAATGAACTTAGATCAGCTAATCTTAATTTAGCAGATAGATAATCTTCAATATTACCGTGATAATCTAAATGTTCTGGGCTGAAATTAGTAAAAACAGCTAAGTCATTGTGGATAAAATCTGTACGTCTTTGATCTAATGCAATTGAAGTAGCTTCATAAACGATATAGTTATATTCTTTTTTATAAAAGTAATTTATAATCTCGGCCATCTCAAAGTACATCGGTGTAGTTTGGGTTGTATGATTAAAACTTAGCTTATTATAATTACAATCATATACACCCATTGTGCCAATTATTGCTACTTTTTCTCCAAGTTTTGTGAGTAAATTCGCAATCATATGAGTCGTTGTTGTCTTTCCGTTTGTCCCTGTGACTGCAATGAATTTCATATTGTCAATCGCTGGTGTATAAAATAATTTGACCAAGTTATTCGCAACTTCGGGAAAATCATTTATATAAATAATAGGGGTACTGGTCTCATGGTGACTAAATATAGCAGGTGTGACATCTGTAATTATGAGTAAAGGATTCATTTGATAGGCGCACTGAGCGTAATAATCCGCGTTGGCTGAATCTTTTAATATAAAAACAGTATCTTGCTCTATATCCTGATACATAGAAGTAATCTTTTGGCAAACTGTACCCGTATTTATTTTTAAACTTTCAAAGCTCTGTAGTGTATTTTGCTCAATGTTTAAAAGAATATCTTTAATAGTAATTTCCATTGGTATTGCCACCTTTTCGATCGACTTTTGATGGTGATTAAATAACAGACCAGCGAACGCTACTTAAATAAGCAGCTATAAAATATACGTATAAAAATAAAAAAAGGATCACAAATGAATGTGATCCTTTTTAAATAGTTCAAAAGTAATATAAATATTTAATTAAACTTTGCTACTAGCCATAATCATTTTGCCTTTAGGTTGAGTATTGTTAGGCGATGGTTCTAATGTCAGTGCGATTGTGTCTTTTTTGTCTATATTCATATGATTTAAGTCAGCTACTACCATGCCTTTATTATTATTAGTTGCTAATGTACCTGCTGGATGTGGTTTATCCCCTTTAATTACCCACACTTGATACACTTCGTTGCCTTGTGTAGATTTGATATCATTTGCTTCAACCATTAATTTACTATTTCCATTTTTATTGGAAATATATGCCTGTCCATTCGTCTTATTTTTAGCCATAGGTTTTAAAGTCATGGATTGCGCTTTATGCTTATTGATCATTGATGTGTCCTGCTTAGGCGATGCTTTATGATTAAAATATTGCACGCCGTTACCAATTAGAGATAACAATAAAATTGCTGCCATGATGATGAGAGGAATTTGTTTGCGCATTCCTTTTTTAGTATTACGTTTAGGATTTTGTTGTGTCGTAGCATTATCCTGATTATCTTGTTGAGTCGAGTAAGCATCGTGAGTATCATTTTGATGTGTATTAGCTAAGTTATGAGTGGTGTTTTTATCATGAGTGTTTGCACTTTCAATGTCTTTAGATGAATCATTATCTTCGTTTACGATTGAACTTAATATTCTTTGCTTCATATCATTAGGCGGTTCAACTTCTTTATTACTGTAAGGAAGAATGTCGTGAAGAACTTTAATATTGTCCAAAGTTTTATTATACTCAGATGATACTTTTAATTCTTGCTCAACACGTGCTTTGTCAGTTTCGCTTAACTTATCATTAAAATAATCGTATATAATATCAACTTTGTTATTTTTCATTTTCTTCACGCTCCTTTCTTAAAATATTATCAAGATAATGACTTAAATGTTGAATAGACAATCTTAACCTACTTTTCACCGTACCTAACGGTGTTTTCAACTTATCAGCAATTTCTTGCTGACTTAATCCCTTAAAATAAAACAGGGCAATTATTTTTTGTTGATCTTTACTTAAATATGAAATTATTTTTTGTAGTTCTTCTGAACATTCTTTATCTAATAAATCATATTCTGGTAGACTATCGGCTTCTATACTATGAAATGCCTCATCGAAACTACTTTCTATGTCTTTTCTTTTTCGTAAAATATCTATTGATCTATTACGACACAGTGTGATGAGCCAAGTCGATAATTTTCCCTTTTCGGGCTTGAAAATTGCTTTTTGGTGCCAAATTTTCATGAAAATATCTTGCAACACTTCTTCGCTAGATTGCTTATCTTGCGTGATATTATAAGCTAAATTATATAATAGTGATTCGTAACGGTCATATAGCATTTCTAGACATGCGCTATCTTTTTTTTCTATGATCATTCTATATAACTCATTTTCATCTTGCATCCTTTCCCCTCCTTGTTACAAACTCAACAAAACACCTAAACTAAAGATATAAACTTATAGTACTTTACAATAAATATACGTATTTATAAAAGAAAAAGTTCATCATACCGGATGAACTTTTTTAAGATGTATTGTTCATAATAATAAATACAACTCATTATGAGCTTAAATGAGTACAAAATTCCAATAAAACCATTTCGTACTACTTTGAATAAATGTTAAAGGAATAAATATGTACAACTATAAAAAGGATTGATGATAAAAGGACGTTAGAAAGTATGCCATTTTTTATGTGAGCTGGATTTTTTGATGAACTCATTTTGTAAAATCAGTCAAATATCAATAACTATTAATAGTATTTCTTATAAATATATAAGTTATTGAATGCTCTATATTACTATTCTATAATTATGGTAAATAGTTAAAAATAAGAAAAGGTGACTCATATGACTACAGATAATAAATTAATGGTAAAAAAAATAAACTATACTGTAGAAAATTTAAACAATATTGTTGAAGAGTGGGCTAAAGTAGAAGAATCTAAATATTTATTAAGATATCCAACAGTCTATATAATAAATGATAAAAAGAAGAAACACGAAGTTGAAATATATGTTGGAGAAACTGCAGACATTAATAGTAGAACGAAACAACATTTGAAAGTAGATTCAAAAATTAAACAATACTGGTGCGACTTCTCAAATTCAAAAACTTCATCAATGTATGTTATAGGTCATCCTTTTTTTAATAAATCTCTAACATTAGATATAGAAAATAGATTAATGCAATATTTGTCTAGTGTAGATAATGTAAAATCATTATTTAATAGTAGAACAAATAAACAAAATGAGTATTATACATCAGATAAATTAGATCAAATATTTAATAATATATGGAGTTCTTTACATAAGAAAGACAGTGATTTATTTCCGATAGAGAGTGTTGTGAGAGATTCAGCAATATTTAAAGCATCTCCATTTCATAAATTAACTCCAGAGCAAAATAATGCAAAAGATGAAATAATTTCTAAAATAAAAATAGCTCTTCATCAACAAGTAGATAATCAATTAATACTTGTAGAAGGTGAAGCTGGTTCTGGTAAAACGGTATTGATGAGTACTCTTTTTTATGAGTTGAAAAAATTTAATAATGAAGATTTTTTTAACAATTTAGATGTGCATCTTTTAATAAATCATGAACAACAATTGAAAGTTTATAAGCAGATTGCAGAAAAGTTAGGATTAATATCTAAAAAGCATGATATCATCAAAAAACCTACTAGTTTTATAATGAACAGGGAGGCAAATGATAAAGTAGATGTAGTGATTATTGATGAAGCCCATTTGTTATTGACCCAAGGAAAAATGTCATATAAAGGAGAGGGACATTTAAAAGATATTCTTGAAAGAGCAAAAGTTGTAGTTGCGGTATTTGATAGTAAACAAATACTTAGTAGAGAACAAATATGGGAATTTAATACTTTAAATGAATTGGTTGAAAGTACAAAAAAGAAAGATAATTACATATTATTAAAAAATCAATTGAGGATAAACAGTAGTGTTGAAACTATTAAATGGATTAGGCAACTAATTGACGAACAAGTTATTAATAAAATACCATACGATAATAAAGGCTATGATATAAAAATATTTGATGATCCACAGTCATTGGAAAATGAAATTAGAAAAAAGGCTAAATCAACTAAATCTGGTATTTCTAGGATATTAGCTACTTTTGATTGGAAATATAATGGAAACAAAAAACCACAAGGTGATAACTATTGGAGGGTCAAGATAGGCGACTGGTCAATGCCTTGGAATTTACAACTTAAAACATTGCGAGGAGAAAAAAATCGCTCTTGGGCCGAGCAAACGAATACAATAAATGAAGTTGGGTCAACATTCACTATACAAGGTTTTGACTTGAACTATGCAGGGGTTGTTATAGGACCGTCTGTTAAATTTAGAGATGGAAAAATAGTATTTGATAAAAGTGAAAGCCAAAATTCTAAAGCAACTCAGAATAGAACATTATCTGATAAATCGAAGCAAAACTTTGCAGAACAGTTATTGAAAAATGAATTAAATGTTTTAATGACACGTGGAGTTAATGGTTTGTATATATATGCAGTAGACAAAGAATTAAACGAAGCATTGAAAGAAGCTTATAAAGGGTGAGGCTATGGATGAAATTAAGTATTTAATTAAAGAAGTGAATAAATTTCGAGATGATCGTAATTGGAGGCAGTTTCATAATGAAAAAGATTTAGCTCTATCAATTTCATTAGAAGCTTCCGAGTTGTTAGAACTATTTCAATGGAAAGATTCAGAAGAAGTAGTTCAAGAAAAAAAAGTCAGGTTAGCAGAAGAATTAGCAGACGTCTTAATATATAGTTATATGTTAGCTGATAATTTAGATTTTAATATAACAGATATAGTTGAAGATAAATTAAAGAAAAATAATATTAAGTATCCAATTTCAAAAAGTAGAAATAATAAAATTAAATATAATGATTTGTGAAGACTTCGTAATTGAAGTCTTTTTTTTATTTAAAAATACTTTATATGTGTAATTTGCCAAAACATCATAAAATTATATATATTAACAAAAATTCTTTAATAAATTTAAAAAATGTATTGCTTTTACATAATTATAGTATAAAATCTATATTAGTGATATTATTTATCTTTTAAATTGATTAAAACTTAAATAATTTTAAAAAAACTAGGAGGTATTGTTGAGTGAAAAAAGTTTTATTTTTGATAGTTTCTGTTTTGTTTTTGCTAGTTGCATGTAGTACAGGTGATGCTGATACTGATACTGATTCAAAAGATGACAAGAAAAATTCAGATAAATTAAAAGCATCAAATAAAATGAAAACATTTAAAATAGGGCAAGTGATTGATGCAGATGGTGTAGACATTAAACTTGATAAAGTTGAATATGTTACTAACTATGATGAATACAGTGCGCCAGAAAATGGTAAGGCTGTAAAAGTATATTTGAAATTTAAAAATAACAATGATGATCAAGTGCTTATGGATTCTTCAGATTATACTATGAAAGTTAATAGTGAGAATTATGAACAATGGTATGGTAATGAAGATATGCATGATGGATTTACCCATCAATTAAATAAAGGGAATACGGCTTCGGGATACATAACTTATGATGTGCCGGATAGTAATAATTATACATTGGAAATGAATGCTTCGCCTAAGTTTGCAAATGTAAAAGCAAAATGGGAAATTAAAAAATCTGATATCAAAGGCGCTAGCAATTCTAATAATACAGCGGATGAAAGCACAAATGATGATGTGGCCGCAACTGATACATCAACTGATAATGAAGATGAAGGTGATTCAGATAGTGATGAAATTACTTATACAGCTGAAGAATATAATGACTTAGTTGATGAGTATAATGGACTAACTGATGGAGAAAAGATGGATCATGTAAGTAGAGAAGTTATAGAAATCGAATATACTCAATTAGAAGATCGTATAGAAAAATTATATGATCAGCAAACAGAAGAAGCGGATAAAGAGTATCAAAAAGAAATGGACGAACTAGATAAACAAGAAAAAGCAGATGAAGAACAACAAGCTAAAGAAGACAAAGAATTTGAAGAGCAGCAAAAGAAAGAAGAAGAAGAGTATCAGAAAGAATTAGATGAAGAAGCTAAACAAGAAGCTGAAGATGAAAAAGCTGAGAAAGCTGCAGATGAGCAACAAGAAAAAGAAGATAAACAAATGGAAGAACAATTATAATTTTAAAAAGTGTATGGAGGAATAATTGATGGAAGCTTATAAAAAACAAACAAACAGAGTTGCTGAAACAATTCTAGGGATTTTAGGTAGTGTATTTGGAATTTTTGGTGGTTTATTTGCCATTGTATTTGATGGATTAGATGCTTCATTTAATAATACTAGCGGCAGTGAAATTACAGGACTTGGAATAAGTGTCATTTTAGTATGTATCATAACTTTGATTTTAAGTTGCATTATTAATAAAAAGCGTGTTGTTATGGGAATACTACTTATTATTGGTGGTATTTTAAACTTTATTTTTATTGGTTTCTTCGGTGTTCTTTCTGGAATATTAATTTTAGTAGCAGGAATTCTAGCTTTACTAAGAAAATAAATAACTAAGAGTTTGAGGGATAACCTCAAACTCTTTTTTCATGTTCCAACACATTAATTAATTTCCAATGGGTCTCGGACGTAAAAGGGTCTTACGCCCCATGGTTCGCTCACTGGACCTTATTCGATGTTGAAATCATGGTCTTTGAATGCTGTTAGTAATCCGTCTAAGTTATCGACTTCAATTGATAAATTGGGTACAGGTGTGCCTGAGCGACCTTCTGTTAAAAAACTAATTCGTAATTGCTCTAATAAAAACTAACATCATATCTATATTTGGTAAAAGTAACTAGATTAATGGCTAAATTAATTATTTCTGATTATATGGCTAACAAGTTATAAATTATAGGAAATGTTAAGTATGGTTTTTACGATGTAATTAGCCACACATGCATGAATCCCCTCACTATTTGGTAGTAAGGGGATTGGTGTATCGATGTTAGCTAATTCAATTGGTTGTGTTGTGGTATCGCAACAACGTCGTAAGTTTTAGATAATTAAGGTTTCTTTATCACTTATGTGATTCAAATAGTTAGCAATTTATTTTTCGCTAATATCATTTAAAATATCACGCAATTCTTTAATTTCTTCAGCACTTAGTTCTTCATGTTGTGCAAAGTTAAGCACTAAATTTTTCATGTCTCCGCCATATAATTTATTGAGAAAGTTTTTAGCTGTTTTCAACTTAATGTTATCTTCTTTAACATTAGATGAGTAATAATAAATACGATTAGATTTATGGCGCGTCAAAATTTCTTTCTTATATAAACGTGTTATTAATGTCCGAATAGTTTTTTCACTGATTTCTTTATATTGTTGGATCTCGAAAACAATTTCGTTAGCAGATGCTGATTTTTTATCCCATATTACATTCATAACGTCCCATTCAGCGGCGGTTATTTCAATTTGATTATTGAGCACTTAAAACACCCATTTCTTTTAATATTTCTTTGCTAATAGATTCAGCATTTTTTCCTGAAGCATTTTCATCAGATAAATGTGTAGAAAAATAATATGTGTCCTGATTCGTTTTTACATAACCGACAAACCATCCATTCTTTTGTTTGCCATTTACTATACCTGTTCCAGTTTTACCATATAGCGCATAGTTACTGTTTTTATTTATCAATAATGATGAGGATAGTTGGTTTTTTTGAGCCTTACTAAAATGAGTATTATGTTCCATCAAACGATTTAAAACGATGACTTGTTCAAGGTTAGAAATTTTTAAATCATTTTCCATCCAGTAAGCATTATAATTACCCAAATTTTGATTTCCATAATTCAATTGATTGAGTTGATTGGCTGTATAATTTTTAGGTATTTGATTACTAATGCGTTCAAAGTACCAATTAACTGAATTTTGCATTGCTGTAGTTAAATTTTGATTTTTATTCCATGAAGCGAAAGGATAATTTTTGTGATTCCATTTTATAAGTGAATTATTACTAGTTATTACATTACGATCTAGTCCGAACATGGCTAAATAAATTTTATAAGTAGAATCCGGAGAATATCTTTTTCTACTCTCTTGTTCATTATAAATATAATATTCTTTTTTCTTCGAGCTATACATTACGAATGAACCTTTGTTTGTAGCAAAGTTTTTACTTTTATCAATGGTCTGATAATTACTCTTTAATGGATCCCTGTATTTATTATCAGTCAATGATTGTCCCATTAAAAACTGACTTTGAAAAATGATTAAAAATAGACTGAATACATAAGTCAGTATCAGAATCGTTTTTGGCTGCTTTTTAAAATTAATTTTTTTAATATTAATAAGTCTTTTTTTGAGTAAAGTTTTATCCCCGTTAAATGCATGACTTAACATATTTTTATTGAAAGATTTAAACTTTAATGCAGACATCATAATCGTTTCGGCATAGGTTTTAAATTCACTTCTTTGAATATTTTTTAACACAAATATATCAGCTTCAACTTCATTATCACGAGTCATCAAACGTTTAACAACAGGCATCAATGGATTATAACTCATGATGATAGAAAATATAGTAAAGATAATTAAGTGTAGCGTGTCTTTATTTTTAGCATGAGCATATTCATGAAATATTATATATTTTAAACTTTGTTCTTCTAAATCTTTAAAATATGAAGTAGGAATTAAAATATAAAATTTTCCATACCAAAAAGTTAATGGAGATTGAACGAACGCTGATTTCTTAATCACAATATTATTTGTTAATTGATGGTTATTAAGTATCTTAGCTAATTTGTATTTTTCATCTTTATTTAAATAAAAACTTTGTTTTCTTAATTTATTAAGATAAAGCAATGAATTTATAAATTTAATACTGAAAACGATGATTAGAACAATCCATAGTATTGTGAATATAGCATTTATATATTCCCAATTTACCTTATGAATATTTGTTGTTAAATCTTGAGCATGATTAGTTGTACTTATATTATCACTTAAACTCTTATTGTCATCACTTACTTTAGTGTTTGATTTATTAAAATGATTAAGTTTTGACAAAGAGAATTTAAATGGTATGAAAGGGATTAGACCTGCAATAATAGTTATGTACCAAATTTTATAACTAAATCGGTAATTAAAATAGCGGTCTAATATATATCTAAATAATAATAATAATAGAAATATAAAAGTAAAGCTTATTACACTTATAATAAGTAATTTAGCCATGTACTCACCTTCTTTCAAATACTAATAATAAACTATTGACATACAGATTACAATTGTAATATTATAGTGCCATAAAGATTACAACTGTAATATCAAGGGGGATTTAATTTGAAAAAGGTAATAGTGTTATTAGTTTGTGCAATCATTTTAAGTGCATGCAATTCAAAGGATTCACATGCCAATGAATTCAAAAGTTTAGAAAAGAAGTATAACGCTAATGTTGGTGTTTATGCATTAGATACTAAGAGCGGTAAGGAAATAAAGTTCAATGCAGATAAGAGGTTTGCTTATGCGTCAACTTCAAAAGCAATAAATAGTGCAATGTTACTAGAACAAGTACCATATGATAAGTTAGATAAAAAAGTACATATTAACAAAAGTGATATTGTTGATTACTCACCTGTGTTAGAAAAATACGTTGGCAAGGATATAACTGTAAAAGAGCTTATTAAAGCTTCTATGATGTACAGTGATAACACAGCAAATAATAAAATTATTGATGAACTTGGTGGATATAAGCAAATCAGAGAAAATCTGAAAGAACTAGGGGATAACAAGACTCAACCATCTAGATACGAGCCAGACCTAAATAATTACTCACCAAAAGATAAAAGGGATACATCAACGCCTAAAGCTTACGGCAAGACTTTAAAAAAACTTATTGAAAAAGATGATTTAAGTAAAAAGAATAAAGATTTCTTACTTGATTTAATGTTTAACAATAAAAGTGGCGATACTTTGATAAAAGATGGTGTTTCTAAAAAATACAAGGTTGCAGATAAAAGTGGTCAAGCCTTAACATATGCTTCTAGAAATGATATTGCATACGTTTATCCTAAAGGACAATCTAAACCTATTGTATTAGTTATTTTTACAAATAAAGATGGTAAAAATGCTAAGCCAAATGATAAATTGATAAGCGAAACTGCTAAAAAAGTAATGAAAGAATTTTAAGGATTATATAGCCCTAACGTATATAGCAAATTATATACGTTAGGGCATTTTTAATTACAAATCAAATGAATAAAGAACTAAAATTTTTATTTTTTAAAAAGCTCAGAATAATGTACAACCATTATGGATAGCACAAAAAACGCCCTAACTTTGAGTTAAGACGTTGTATATCTTTTCAATTATTTATTTTTAAATGTGTATGCTAATGCACCGATTAATCCAAAAGTGAATACAGCAAATACGATGTTCATAATTACTAAAGTTTCAATAATAACTGAATCTTTGCCTAAGCGTTCAAATGCATTTTGTTGCATTTCTTGTTGTGTGTTCCAATCTCCCTCGGCACGTGAAGGTTTTTCTTCAATATCTTTTTCCATTCTGTCATCTATTTTACTCATTGTGAATCCCTCCATTTTGTTACTTATAATTATTTTCCCTATAAATGAGCCTATAAATCATACACGCTTAGATACTATTTAAGTGGTGAATAACCTTCAAACATACAACAATAAAATATTTAGTTAAAAATTTATATAAATATATAAAATTAAAGTTTTTATTGTTCGGAATAGGTTATTGGAATATAAAATAATTTTAAAGAGGTGTATTACTATGTCTGAATTTATATCAGCTTTAGCCGGAGGTCTTATAGCTCTAATAGGGGTTTGGTTACAATTTCGTAAAGAAGATAGGGATAAGCGCACTGATTATGAGAATGATATAAAGAGCATGATTGATTTAATAGTTTATAAAGTAGCTAGAATTAGAAATACTAAATTGGATGAAGACACTGCATTTTTAAATAAAAAGTTTACTACTGAGATTTATTATAATATTGAACAAGATTTCAAGTCCTTGGATGAACAAGTTCAAGACTTAATAACTAATATGAGCCATCACACTAATGAATCAAATGAATTAATTCAAGATATGTTAAAACGTTTTGAGCCATTGGAAATACAATTCAACAAGTTCAAAGTAGCATTTAAAATATATGATGACATTTACGAAGATAAGAAAAATAAAAGAACTTCTATAGTAGGTTCAAAAATCAACTTAGATAAAGAAGTTTATGAATTCACACAAAAGATGCGTAACTTTGCTCGTAAAAATTATAATCATAAAATTTTTGAGCCTGAACTTAAAAGACATGAAGAAATAAAATCAAAAAATAATTATGCTATTAATGATAGATAGTAAAAGGTCTGAGAGATAATCTTCTCTCCAGACTCTATTTTTATATTGACAGTAGATGACTGAATCGAAAATGCGCTTGTATCATATTTTTTTCAATCTTAGTTATCCTTGCCAAGACGGGACTACAAAATCTTCTTATACAAATAAGATTTCTGTCTCGCTCCCGTTAAATTGATTACGATTCTAGTTTATTAATCGTCACGTCTAAACCAAAGTAGTCATGCAATAACTGACGATAATTATCCTTTGTTACATCTTGTTGTTCTTTTTCTCCTTGTTTCGTTAAAGTAAGATGATTAAACGTCATAGTAGCTCTACCAAACGACTGTGATTGAGTAATCAATAACTGTTTTACGAAAATAGAATCAGGATTCGACTGATTATATTCTATATTATCTTCAAATTCTTCAATAGCTCTCGGGATTAATTCTGCTTCATATAACGTCTGCCATTGATCATCTATTAATTTTTGGAGATGAACGTTTTGTTCTCTCATTAAAATAGCGCGAAATTGGCCATTAATATCTATAACGGGATCTGGATTTTCTATCGTAGTGACACGTAATGCTTTTAAAGGTAAATCTCCGAACCCAACATCAGCAATGTATTGATTGTCGTCAATAGTTACAAGCGTAGACATGTGAGAACCAGGTTGGCTACGACCGCCAGCGGGTGTATGAACAGTTGCTGAAACACTCTCTGCAGTATAACCTTGTTGATTTAAATAATACTTAAATAGTGTGTTCAACTCATAACAAAAACCGCCACGTTGATTATTAATTATCTTATCGAAAAGATGAGCGATATCGACCTTGATAGGTATACCATTTTGTACATCAATATTTTCGAAAGGGACCGTTAACATAAAATGCTGTAAGTAATAATTAAGCGCATCTAACGTAGGCATTTCATACATAGTTGTTTCAATATTTAAGTAGTTTTCGAATAATTTTATATTCATAAGAAAAAGGGCTCCTAATTAAATAATTTTTGTAATAACTTAAGATTATAATGCTAATTTGTACATTACAAATAGAATGATTTTAAATAATAGGTTTGAAAACGTTTAAATAGGATAAAATAATAAAAATTATTATTTAGTAAATCTATATAATAATTTTGTACACTCAAACTAACAAAATTATTAAAATTGTGGCCATTTGTTATCTTAATATAGCTAAAATGGCAGTTGAGTCGTAAATTTTGATAACGCAAATAGTGGAAGTAATACAATTAGTTCCATTTATATTTTTGTAAGAAAAATAAACTATGAAAGGGTTTTGACTATGATTAAAAGAACTGGTGAAAAAGTATTAACCTGGATAGGCATCGTGGTACAGTTTCTTCTTGTTATTGGATTAGCTATTACGTCGCTATTCATGGGTAATTCAAGCTTTAAAGACGAAGTCACAACTAGTATTAAAGAAAACAATCCATCTGCAACATCATCTGACGTAACAGGCATAACAGGTATGTTATCAAGTTTCGTTACGACTGGTATTGTAGTTAGTATTATTGTATTAATATTGGCGCTAGTAGCAGTAGCACTAATTAAGAAAAAAGCCAAAGTAGCCGGCATTATTTTATTAATTCTTGGTATTGTTTCACTTTTATTCAACTGGATTAGTGCGATTTTATGGATTATCGCAGGTATTATGTTATTAGTTAGAAAACCTAAACCTTCAGACGATTCACACGGAGGTGACGGTAGAGAAGATGATGTTCGTAATGGTTCAGAATCAGATGACAAAGACGATGATGGTAATAAAGGTACTAATAAAAAAGCAGCAGGCGCAGCTGCTGGCGGTGCAGCGGTAGGCGCGACAGCGACTGGTGCAGTAGCGGCTTCTTCTAAAGAAGATAAAGATGATGTTCAATCTACAAACGATAAAGATGCACATGAACAAGACCATGACCGTGACAACAGTCGTCAACAAGATTCATTCGTTACTAACAACAAAGGCAATGATAAAGATAGGGTGGGTAATAATAGACATGAAGATCAACGCAACACTAATCAACGCGATGACGTTAACGACAAAACAGGACATGACAGAAATGCTGTTGTTGAAGACAGACGTGAAGACGAACGCAATACAAATCAAGGTAATGACGTTACTGATAATAGAAGTGATGACAAAGATATTTATTCAAATGATCGCCGTGAACAAAGTAGTAACGAAGATGTAAATAATTACGGCAGACCTACAAATAACGAAAGCAATGATGAAACTTACAATGCAAGTACAAGCATTGATGATCGTCAACATGACCCAAATGAACAGGCACGTGACACAGAATTTAAAGGTAACGATACGAATGCAAGTACTAATAATTATCGTGCCGGTGATAGACAAGATACTACCAATTCTGGTGCAAATGATAATGAAAATAGTGCCGATGCATATCGTCACGCTGGACAAGAGCACTCCGAATCACCGTATAATACGACGAATGATGACAATCAGCAAAATGACTATACTAATAGTGATAGCATTGACGATCGCCAACAAACAACAAGTGACAATTATAAAGCGCATGATACCAATGTAAGCTCTAATAATTACCGTGGTGGAGAACGTACACAAAACACTACCAACGCTGGCGTAACTGACAATCAAGGTAATGACAAAGATTTTGGTTCAACACAACAGAGTAATAATACTTCATCAACTTATCAAAGTAATGATGATGTTAATACTAATACGAATTATCACTCAGGCAAAACAGATAGCCAAGGAGTACATGAGGATATCAATGATAGTTTCCACCAATCAGGGGAACGTCCTGAAAGTGCTTCAAGTCAAGAAGACAAAGTCGATGCAAGCACACAACATGATACTGAGAGTCAACATTCTTCATCAAGTTACGTAACTGATAATAGAGGGAATGATAAAGACTTCGGTAACACAAACGGTCACGATGGAAGAAATAGCGCTAATCAACAATTTAGTAATTCGGGTGACCAAGACGTACATGAAGATATGGCTAGTAGTTTTGAACAAAATGGCATGTCCGAACAATCTTCAACAAGCCAAAGTCAAAACAAAGCTAACCATAGTCAAGAAGACAAAGTCGATGCGAGTACACAACATGATACAGAAAGCCAACAATCTGGACCAAGCAACGTAACAGAGAATAAAGGTACTGACAAAGATATTAGTAAACGTGACAGCAGTGAAACTAGAGACAATTCTAATTTAAGTGGCAATGTAGAAAATACGACAGACGTGAATTCAAAAGAACAACGTATAGACGACCAACAAAAATCAGCATTTGATGATGAAGGTTCGGCTAATCAAGAAGATAACTATAATAATAACTTATTCAAAAATAGAGTGAATAAACACAAAGACGACGTTGAAAAAGATACGGATTCAGAAGATTATAGATTTTAATAAGTAGCAAAAAAAGCGGTGTACATGTGAATGTACATCGCTTTTTATTCGTAATTTGCTGGCAATGTTTTTACTACTAAAAATAATACGAGTGTTTGTATTACTAACATGAGGCCAAGCCCTATTCTTATTAAAGTAATGTCTACCATAATTATAGAAAAACCGACTACGATATATAAGCTGATTAACATTTTGATTTTTTGTTTGAATGTATAACCTCTGTATTTTTTGAAATTATGCACATATTCTTGATAAATTTTTGTGGCAACGAGCCAGTTATGAAATTTGGGTGAGCTTTTAGCAAAACATAATACGGCAAGTAAGATAAATGGGGTGGTAGGTAATAAAGGTAAAATGGCACCTAAAAAGCCTAAAAAGGTAAAAAAGAAACCTAGACAAATTAATATTATTCTCATTATTCTATCCTTATTTAAGTATGATTTTGACATATTTTATGAGATATCTCATGGCTTGTCAATATTGAAACACATGCTACAAATTATAAGTTTGTAAGACAATCATTTTCGTCAACTCCATTATTTACTTAGTCGAGCTGACTTTTCAATACTATAGGTCATGTAAGTTTGCTTCAATTTCTGCTCTTCTATCTTCTAGAAATCCAGGTAAATTTAAATGTTTGCCCAAATCTGCTATCGACGTATCTACTGTGAAACCGGGTTGTGCCGTTGCAAATTCATACATGATTGAATTTTGTCTGTAGTATAATGATTTAAAGAAATATCTATCGATAATGCCTGAGTTATTACGATGTAGTGAATTAATTTTTTCAAAAACTTCAGCAAGAGCTGAATCTGTCGGCGTATTAACTGCAATATGGTGAACATAACCACGTCCGGGTTTGGCTCTTTGTCCTTGTTGTTCGATAATAACGAAATCTGTATATAAACCATCTTCATCTAAAGTAACTACAGTCTCATCAGTATTTAAATTCTGTCTAACTATATATTCTAAATCATCGGTTAAAAAGTCAAATGTAGACGTTTTATCACGCACTCTTAATTCTACAGGACCTAAACCGAGTATTTGGTAGTCAGTAGGCACGTCTGTATAACTATTATTACGCCATTTATTAGGAATTTTATAATCATCATTAACAAGTAACGTGATTTCTAGATCATCGATGTCTTTAAATAGCAATGCTGGTTGTCCGAGATAAGTCATTGGTGTAGTTATTACATCTGCTTGTTTCAAACGATTTTCAAAAAATTGTAATGCCTCGATACTAGGTACAAGTAATGACAGACGATAAATAGAATTAGTACCTGACCGATTTTGACCAATATTAGGAATTTCAAAGAAACTTAATAACGTACCTTCTGTACCTATTTCATCGCCAAAGAATAAATGGTACATCGTAGGGTCATCTTGATTGACTGATTTTTCAACTAAACGTAAACCTAAGACGTCAACATAAAAGTCTTTGTTTGCTTGTGCATCTTTTGTATACATAGAAATATGATGGTGACCAATGATGTTCATATTATCATCCTTTTACTTAAACAATATACTAAAAGGATGTGTAAAGATAGTTTTTAAGTTTATAGTACGATAAAATAAACGCATTAATTAAATTAGCAGTAACAGTAAATTTACGTATAAATAGGGGTGCTGAAATGGAAGTAATTTATTTGGCTGGTGGTTGTTTGTGGGGCGTGCAAGCATTCATTAAAACATTACCCGGTGTTTTAGACACTGAAGCAGGTAGAGCTAATGGACAAACACAGTCATTGACGGGTGATTATGATGGTTATATCGAATGTGTTAAAACAACATTTGATTCTCGAATTGTTTCGGTAATGCAATTAACGGAATACTTATTTGAAATTATAGATCCATATAGCATAAATCAGCAAGGTGAAGACGTTGGTCCTAAGTATCGTACAGGTATTTATAGTGAAAACGCGCAACACTTGGAATATGCTAGAACATTTATTAATCAACGTGAGGATAAAGACCAAATCGCGGTAGAAGTATTGCCGTTGACGAATTATATTCCAAGCGCAGAAGAACATCAAAAAGACTAGATAAATATCCAAATGATTATTGTCATATTCCTGCCACATTAATGCAAAAATACAATCAATAATATTGTAATAATACAATAAATGTAAGATACTAATGATAGCAAATACAATTTATTTTGTATAATTGAGGTGTTGTCTGCATGATATTCATAATGCTGTCGCCACTACTAACGATATTATTTATCGTTATGGCTATATTGGAAGAAAAAAGACGAAAGAAAAAATAAATTACTTCGATATATGAATGATGAGAGTGGACTAGAAATCTATACAAAGATTTCTAGTCCACTCTTTTTTAAATGCAACTCAATCTATTAAGTGAGCAATTTGATTCGTGTTTTTGATATGCCAATTCGCTTCATAAAAATAAATATTGCTTAAACCACCGTTTGCTAATTTAGAGTCACGTATATGTTCATTGTCAGGGTCATAGAAATCTAAAATTTGATGAATAGCAGCACCATGTGTCACAAGTAATACTTTTTGGTGCGGATAATCATCGTTGAGTTCTTTTAGACCATCGACGAGACGACGGTTTAATGCTTCGGTAGATTCCGCATTGGGATACGCTTTATTTGGGTATTTTTCGGTACGTTCCATATGCGTTAAGGATTCTGCATCTCCAAAACCACGTTCGATAAATTCTGGCATTACTCTAAGGGGTAAGTTTAAATATGTATTAATAATTTCTGCCGTGTCTTGTGCACGTGACAGTGGGCTTGTAACAATAACGTCCCAATTTTGTTGTTGTAACATGTTGCCACATGCTTGTGCCTGCAACTTACCTGATTCATTTAAAGGAATGTCAGTGCGACCTTGTAATTTGCCTGCCTTATTCCAATCAGTTTCTCCATGTCTGACTAAACATACTTCAGTCATCGTAACAGCTCCTTGATTTTGATTTGCCGTATATAATACCATGTACGCTTCTCAAAGTTTATTATTTATCTATTGTAATAAAATTTCATTAATATAGTAAAGACCATTAGTTAAATTCAATGACTGTATTTGCAATTGCTTAATTTAATCATGTACACTGTAGTTATTTTAAATTGAAGATATGTAGTAGTGGAGAGTGATATGCATGAAATGGAACTCAGAATTATATGATGCTAAACATAGTTTTGTAGCAAAATATGGCGAAGGAATTGCCACGCTTTTGAATGTGCAAAATAGTGAAAACATACTCGATTTAGGTTGTGGCACTGGAGATTTAACACATAAGATTGCACAACAAGGCGCTATAATAACAGGTGTCGACGCTTCTCCTGAAATGATCATGCAGGCACAGAAAAAGTATCCTGAAATACACTTTGAAGTCGCTGACGCATCAACATTAAGTACATTAAATCAATATGATGCTATTTTTTCAAATGCCGTATTACATTGGACGTTTAATCATTTAAAGATATTTAAAAATTGTTATAGCGCTTTAAAAGATAATGGTAGATTTATAGCTGAATTTGGCGCGTATCACAATATTAAAATGGTGTCAGACGCTATTGAACAAGCTATTGTTAATTTAGGCTATACATATCGTGCCGATTATTTCCCGTGGAATTTTAGACAAGATAAAGATATTAAAGCAGATTTAATTCATGCGGGGTTTAAAGACGTTACAGTAGAAAGCTTTGACCGTCCAACGGCATTAGAAGGTGAAGATGGGCTCGTCAATTGGTTAGTCATGTTTAGCGATAACTTGCTTAAAGACTATACATATGAACAAAAGCACAACGTATATCAAGAATGTTCAAGATTATTGCAAGATGAATTATATGAAGCGGGACAATGGATCGTAGATTATAGAAGGGTTCGTATTTTTGCTTATAAATAATATGAGCATATAACAATATAATCATTAAAAAGCACTGCGCTCGATCATAGCGTAGTGCTTTTTTAGGTAGTATTTGTTAAAACATGATACGTGAAAGATAAATTACCGTAGTAACGGTAATTATACTTAATAATGTAGAATATAATACCACTTGCGCATGTAGTTCTGGTTCTACATCGTATTCCATTGCAATCGTAGAGGTGTTTCTAGATGTAGGGAAGGAACTTGCGACGAATAATGATTGGGCTACGACGCCATCAATGTTCAATATATAAATAATTGCTAGTGACAGTAGTGGACCAATGATTAATCTACCTATTAAAGACCATGTAATTACACGATGGAAAAAACGAAGGCGTATCTTTGCTAGCTGTGCTCCTAATAGTAATAGTGCGACTCCCACAAAAGCGTCTGATAATTCCTTTAGAGGTATATGTATAAATTTAGGCAAAGGGATATCGAAAACTTGAAAGACAATGCCTACTATAAGCGCATGGAATATAGGTAGTCTTAAAAGAGAAGTAATAATTCCGCGAAATGTAGTTGTTGCGGAAAGTAAATTATAAAGACCATAAGAATAAGTTAATAAATTTTGGAAGATAAGGATGAATATTTGAATTGATACACCGATTGGATTGTGAGCGAATACTAGCTGACTTACTGGTAAACCATAATTACCAGAGTTCATTAAGGATATGCTGTTTTTTAAAGCTGCCCCTTGAGGCTTATCTAACTTTAGCCATTTTGCTAGTGCATTACCAATCAATATTAAAACAATTGTATAAATAATTAAATAGGAGATAATATGCAGCATAACGGTAGTATTGACGTTAATTTCGATAATATTGATAAAAATTGCAGCTGGCATTAAACAATAAGTAATTAAAGTCGAAATTTGTTTTAAATCAAAAGTGAATTTAAATTGTAATATAGCACCAACGATAATTAATATTAAAATAGGTAATATAACTTCTAATAAAATAAAAACAAACATAGTCTCCCTCTAATCTGCATAAATATTTCTAAATAAACGTACTAGTATTAACGGTATATAATGCTTAATTTAACCTTAGCACACTCAATTAATAAGTTTAAGTAATGGTTTATAATATTTTGTGATAACTTAAAATTATATATAGTGATTTTTTAAAATTAATAAATATTAAAGTGCATATATAATGATAATTTGTATTATGTATTACAAACGTTAAATTACATTACTTATTACAATGAATAAGACGCTGACAATATTATGAAAGCTTAAGCGCCTTGAGAGCAACTTTGTAATTAAATCACTGAAAAGACAGAAAAATTACAGTGTCTATTAAATTATTATGTGTCAATTACAATGCAATAACATAGACCACAAATTAAAAAAAATCTGTTAGTGTATGTCTTGTCGTTAAAAAACGATGAAAAAATACAATTTAAAGCAAACTTGAAAATTATGAGCCACGAGAAACTCATTAACTAATAAAACTTAACTTATATTTATGGAGGATTTTTAATTATGAAAAAGATCGCTACAGCTACAATAGCAACTGCAGGTATCGCAACTTTAGGAATGGCACATCATCATGCTGACGCAGCAGAAAATACTGGACAAGGTGCATACAATCCAAACGATCCATCATCTTACAGTTATTCATATACAATAGATAAACAAGGTAACTATAACTATGACTGGCAAGGTAACTGGAGCCCTAACCAAGCACAACAAGGTCAACAATCACAACAAGCGCAACAAGGACAAGCTGGCCAACAAAACAACCAAAGTCAACAAAGTTATAGTAATAATTATGGTTCAAATAACCAAAAACAATCTTACACAACTAACAATGCTGGCGGAAAAGGCGCATCTTACAGCACTTCAGACAAAAACGTCCAAGTAAAAACACAAAGTGCACCTCAATCAAATAGCAATGGTTCAACATCATTTGCAGGTAAATCATCAGCAGGTGGTAATAGCTATGATTCAGGACAATGTACTTATTACGTTTACGATAAAGTAGGCGGAAAAATCGGTTCTGATTGGGGTAACGCTAGCAACTGGGCTAACAAAGCAGCTCAATCTGGTTACAGTGTAGATAACTCACCTAAGTCAGGTTCAATCTTACAAACTTCACAAGGTGCTTATGGACACGTTGCATACGTTGATAATGTAAACAGTGACGGTTCAGTTAAAGTATCTGAAATGAACTATGGTCAAGGGCCTGGTGTAGTAACTTCACGTACTATTTCAGCAAGCGAAGCAGGTTCATACAACTACATTAAATAAGTAACAATTCGTTTCCCGTAAATTCACAAGTGGATTTACGGGTTTTTTGTTGTATTTTAAGTTGTAGCTGAATTATGTCTAGATAGAAAAGAACAAAGTATAAAATGAAACAAAATAAGTAAAAAATAGCGATAATAAATAACTATAATAATAAGTGTATAGCTATATAAATTCTAATTACTAGGTAACAACTTGATAAATAATTTGACTGACATAAAGACATCGATGTGACCTAACAACAGGAGGAAAAATTATGTTAAAAAAATCTTTAGTTACTTCATTAAGTGTTTCAGCTTTATTATTAACTGATGCTCATGCAAATGCAGAAGAAAACAAGCAAAGTGAAGATTCAAAAGCGCCAACTAATGTATTAGCAGACAATAACCATAGTTTAAATGGAGATAAGACAAAAGCTAGTTCTGATAAAGTGTCCGGAGATGCTGTATCTCCAGTCCAAAAAAGTGCTAGTAACAAAGCAGATGAAAAAAAAGCTAGCGTTGATACGAAAAGCCCATCTGTAGCATCGACAAAACCAACTGATAATGAAGACAAGTCTGTAGTAAAAGGAACTGATAATACTAAAGCAAAAGGTTCTAATGTGACTACTCAAAAACCTGCTAATACTAATGATAAAGCGGCACAACCAACAATAAAGGTAAAAGTAGACGCACCTAAGACAGCTACATCAAAATCATCTGCGCCAAAAAATGTTAAACCTAAATCAACTGCAACAAAAACAAAAGAAACGTCCAAAGCCACAAGTACTACTAGTGCTAAAAAAGACGTTAAGACTGTGAAAACCAATGCTAAAAAGGATGACGCAAAAGTTGCTGTTAAACCTGCAAATACGAAAGTAGCTGCAGCAAGTAAAGCGGCTACAGTTAAAACTGACAAAGCCAACAAAGCAGATCAAAAAGTTAAAGCAACTCAAAAGAAAGCAAAACAATTACCTAAAACAGGTAGTGAACAATCAGGGGTATTGGTTAGTGTAGCTTCACTATTTATAGCAGGATTAACATTAATATCAACACGTTTATTCAGAAGTAGAAAATCAAATATATAATAGACTATAGCTAGCAGTTATACTGTTAGCTTTTTATTTTTTATATTTTAATATTTTTTACTTAATTGTGCTTATTTTTTAGGTCATTATTATACACGGCCACTTTTTGCTAAGTAATGGTTATAATAATGCTTTGATAGAAGTTATATATGGGAGAGACATTACAATGAATAAAGTGCTGAATATAGAAAAAAATATCGTAACAATAGAGGTACACTAATATGATGCCGATGAAAGCAGAAATGATAAAATATTATAGTTTTTGTTTCTTTTTTTATTTTGTTTTTGTGATGTGGATACCACTTGTTTATAGTGATTGGCAATGGCATAGTGCATATGGCGTTAAGGCATTTCATAATAATTTTGTAGATGTGAATGGTCGCTATTTAAGTAATTTATTGGAATTTTATGCTGTAAAATATGAACCAATACGTTGGTTTACTTATAGTTCAATTAGTGTGTTTTTAGTGACTACTATAGTGGGATTTGTAAAAGTTAGGCATAAAGGGCTTTATTTTATGTTAGCGTTTGGTTTGATGCTCATTATACCGTCCTCGCTCTTCAAATATACTTATGGTTGGTTCGAAGGGTTTTATAATTATGTGCCTGCTACGGCATGTATGATATATAGTTTATGGTACGTCATCACAATTTTCAGCAATTTTTCTACATTAACAAAAAAACATCACATTATTTTTTATAGTGTGAGTTTGAGTGGTCAATTATTCTTAGAACAAGTTACTTTTTTTAATGTATTGTCTATTCTTTGCGCTTTAATTACGTATGGTATTAAGTTTAAATACTTAAGTCCTAAACTAACTTTGGGCTGTATATTAACGCTTATAGGAATGTTTATTATGTACGTAAATACTTCATATGATAGATTAACTAATGCATTTAAAATACTTCAAAGTAGCAATGATTTTGCTGCACTGGCTTTGCGAAGTTATCAAAATTTGACTATAACGATTAGTAAGGGTGTTTTTTTTAATAATATTATTATTTTAACGCTTATTGCTATTGTGATAATTATTTTATTAGCTCAAAGTGCTACATTTCAAAATTCTGGTCTGTGGGAAAAAATTATTATTTATGGCGGACTCGTTGTTTTTCCATGTTATAGCCTTATAATCTATCAAAGCTTTAACTTTAGAGTATATGAACATTTTATTATTTTAAATATCCTCAATTTCACTATTATTCTTATATTTTTAATAACTGCCATAGTGGCAATCAATTATCTAGAAATTGCAAAAAGTACCAAACTAACGTTATATATTTTAGATGGCTCCTTAATATTTCTAATGGCCTCATTTAGCTTTTACAATAAAATTGAACAAGGATATTTTTATATTACATATGTGATATGGGTGATTATCTTGCTGATATTATTGTCACAATTAGAAATAGAGAGAGGATGGTTTAAAATAGCGATAAACAGTGTCGTTATTTCATTATGTTGTGCTTTTGTAAGTATCATGTTTTATATTGATTACAAGAATGACGCACGCATAGGGCAACTAAAATTTGATTATCATCGCAACCCTTTAGCAACTTCTTATAAAGTTGAAAGGTTACCGTTTGAACAATTCTTACTCCAAGCGACGCCAAATAATAAAAAATATGAAAAGTTATTTAAGCAATATTGGAATATTCCTCAAGAAATAAAAATTAAGTTTGTTCCTTACCATAGTGTAAATAGGGATGATATTTAAAATAGATGGCAAGAAGACAATTTTTGAGGGACAAATAAAATAATAGGCTGTGACAATATATTGTCACAGCCTATTTTATTAATGGAATTGGTAACTGTTATGTCCTTTGGCAAAGCCACGAGCAGTGAATAACCAAGAATCGCCACCAGCTTCAATGTCGTTGGCACAAATAATAAGCTGGTCTGTACCAGGAATAAATGCTGGATGCGTAGATCTAAGCATATGACCTTCGTCTCTGTTCGGCATTTGTATTTGACCAATAGGATAACCACGTTTATTAAATACTAAGACTCTGCCTTGCCCGTACATTGCGACATAAAGGTTATCGTCGCTATCGATGCAGCAAGAGTCTGGTCCTTCGTGTCCAGTGAAATAATAAGGTATAGACGCGCCAAATGGTGCAATAGACACGCCATCATCTAACAATTCAATGCGATGTAAACGATTGGCGTTTGTTTCGGTTACCCATAGCACTGATTCGTCTGTGCTTAATGCAACGCCATTTGCTACAGATAAGTTCTGTATGACTGGTGTAACGGTTTGGTAGTCTGGTGAGACATAATATACGCCACCTTGTGGATTAGTAGAGTAGCCTCTAAAGTCTGTAAAATAAAAGCCGCCTTTACTATCAAATACAAGGTCATCAACACAATATTCTGTTGTAATATCATCGATAATATCTTCAAAGTTTTTGCCAGTATCATCAACTGAATAAATGCCACCGCTACTTTCAAAATCACCTAAATAACAGACAAAGAGTTTGCCATTTTTATGAATTTTAACTGCGGCAGGATTTGTTTTTGTGGATTGAAAAACTGTAGAAACTTGTTTTTCTGGTAAGTTTACGCGAAAAACCTTCCCACCAAAGACTTCACATAAAAATAAATTATGTGCTCTATCAAAGCACAATCCTTCTAATTGTAAGCCTTCATCTGAAATTTTAACCCACGGTTTAGCAGTAATGGTTTGTAATTCACTTTCATTAATAATTGGTACAGCAGATTTAGAAGCACCTGTATAAGTTAGCGCAGGTAAATTTTGTTCTGGCATTGTATCCATCTCCCTTAAAAGTTTGTTAAATAAATATTTATGTACTTTGATATTGTGCATTCAAGGCGAGTATAAAGCAATTTTTAGTAAAATGCTAATGGTAAAAAGTTTGATTAACAATGCTTTTAAATGGTTGAAATAATAGTAAGTGCCTAGTGTTTAATATTTTACTCAATGAACTTAACTATCTACCAAATGATGTTTTATATTTCGTGGAATGAGTTAAATAAGCTTCAAACGACGTATTATTTTAATAAGCGAAAAAACAACCCTATAGTTAAAAAACAATAGGGTTGTCATGATTTGAATTATGTTATGCAGCCTTATCTTTAGACTTTGATTTTTCTTTATCTGTTTTATGTTCTTTAATGCGTTGTGGTTGGTTTGTGTTGTATTTTTTTAAGTTAGCTTTTTTGAAGTATTTAGCCACAACTTCATCTAGAGAAATGCCTTCTTCTTTTTTACCACCAAACATTTTGTAACCATCGCCTTTATTAGCAGTGAAATCATTAGTTGCAACGTGATATTTTTTGTCAGGATCTAATTTTTTAAAATGTCCTGATTTCTTATCTAATACTTTAATTGAAGTTACACGATGCTGTTTGGCTTTATTTAAATTATAAGTAACACGTATAGATTTGGAACCTTGCAAGAACCCACCATTAGGTGTTAATACTTTTTTATGGTTTTCAGTTTTAGTAGGGGAGCTTAAACTATGTTCAAATGCTTTCTTAACGTCGCTACCTTTAACGCTTATTTGTGTAATAGTATTGCCAAAAGGTAAGACGGTAATGATATTATTTTGTGTTACTTTGCCCTTATCAATTGATGCTCTTATACCGCCACCATTTGTTACAGCAAAGTCTGGTTTATGTTTAAATTCTTTATTACCATAACTTTCCATTGCATCCGTAATTAAATTACCTAAGTTAGTTTCTGTTGTTCGAGCGATATTTTTATCCCCTTCGAATTTAACGTTGTTGTGTTCACGCACAACTTTAGAAGTTTCTTTTAAGAACTTTTTATTGGCGCCATTAACTTGTTGTGCTATTTGTTTATTGCCTTTAAGATGACTTACGTCTTTAACATTAATAAGTGTAGCTGCCAAGTGACTCACTTTGTCATGTGAATAATCGAATGTTATATCACCAACATTTGCTAATGCTGTACCGGTTTGTGCAACGATACCATTGCCAAATTGTTCTCCTTTATCTAATTCAGTATGAGAGTGACCGTCTATGACAATAACAGGTTGTTTGATTGATTTTTTAGAAGTTAATTCTTGTGTTAAATTATCACCACGCCATGATTTTTTAGTAACTGGATCTACGCCTAAATGAGATAGTACAACAATAACATCGGCTTTATTATGTAGCTTTTTAGCTTCTTTTTCAGCACTGTTAACTGGGTCGGCAAATTTTAGACCTTTAATGCTATCAGGTCTCGTTTTGACCTTTGTTTCGGGAGTAGTAACTGCAACGATACCATAACGAATACCATTTCTTTTAATAACAGTAGAAGGTTTAAAAGGATGTTTGCCATTTTTATATACGTTTGAAGAAATGATAGGGAAGTTTAATTGCTTCTTCAAATGTAATAATTGTTTAAAACCAAAATCAAATTCATGATTACCTAAAGTCATAGCATCATATCCTACACTATTCATAGCTTTTGCCATTTCCTCTCCTTTAGAATTATTGGAGACGGGTAAACCTTGAAAAGCATCACCAGCATCTAACATGAGGTCCGGACGTTTTTGGTCTTTTAATGTTTTAAGTTTGGCCATGCCAATGACAGAACCTTTTTCTTCGACCATTCTTCCATGTATATCATTGGTATGTAAGAGAGTATGTTTTTTGGTCGACTTTTTGTCCTGATTTGATTGTTTCTTTTGTGTTGCATATATGCCAGTCGTAAAGACTGTACAACACAGTAATAAGCCAAGTACGACCCCAATTATTTTCTTCATAACTAAAACCTCCAAAACAATATTTGAATATAACTTTATATTTTTATACATATCACTAAATTTCTTGTTGTTAACATAAATCTTTAAACTTTTTAAGTTCGTAAGTTATAAAAAACGCTACTACCAAAAGTGAATTTTTGATAGTAACGTTTGTAACAAGACTGTGACGTCTATGAAAAGGATTAATCTGTGATAGCACCTTTAGATGCGGAAGAAACAAGTTGTGCATATTTGTACAATGTACCACGAGATACTTTTAATTTTGGTGCCGTCCAGTTTGCTTTACGACGCGCAAGTTCTTCGTCGGAAACATCGAAAGTAATCTCACGATTTTCGGCATCTATAGTGATTGTGTCATTTTCTTCTAATAATGCCATTGGACCACCAACTTGTGCTTCTGGAGCTGCATGTCCTATAACTAAACCATGCGAACCACCAGAGAAGCGTCCATCTGTTAATAGTCCAACTGTTTCGCCTAATCCTTTACCTACTAGGATTGATGAGGCGGACAACATTTCAGGCATACCTGGACCGCCTTTAGGACCAGCATATCTGATAACAACGATATCTCCAGGGACAATCTTATTATTTAAAATAGCTTTAGTTGCAGCATCTTCTGTATCGAATACTTTCGCTGGACCTTTAATATATGTTTCACTGAGTCCTGAGATTTTAGCAACAGCACCTTCTGGGGCTAAGTTTCCTTTTAAAATAACGAGTGGACCAGTAGGATGTTTAGGTTCTTCAAAGTTAATTATTTCTTTATTATCTGAAAGTTCCTCTTCTTCGGCTAAATTTTCTGCAACAGTCTTACCAGTAACTGTCAGACAATCACCATGGATTAGGTCATTTTCAAGTAATAGTTTCATTACGCCCGGTACGCCACCAACATCATTTAAATGAGACATAACGTATTTACCGCTTGGGCGTAAGTCGGCGATATGTGGTACGCGTTGACGGATTTTTTCGAAGTCATCTAAAGTTAAGTCTACTTCAATTGTGTGCGCGATAGCTAATAGATGTAAAATCGCATTCGTTGAACCACCTAGCGCCATAGCCACAGTAATAGCATTCTCAAAAGCTTCTTTAGTCATGATATCTTTGGGGTAGATTCCTTTTTCAAGTAGATTATATACCGCTTTACCCGCGGCGCGACTGTCTTTTGCCTTGTCGGCTGATACAGCGGGATGTGACGCACTACCTGGAAGACTCATACCCATTGCTTCGATTGCAGAAGACATTGTATTGGCTGTAAACATTCCACCACATGAACCAGCGCCGGGACATGCATTACATTCCACTTTATGCAATTGTTCATCGTCAATTTCACCGTTATTGTATTGACCAACGCCTTCAAATGCGGAAACGGCGTCCAAATCTTTGCCATCTAATTTCCCAGGTAATACAGTACCACCATAAACAAAAACTGCCGGTAAGTTGAGGCGCGCTATACCAATCATGCAACCTGGCATGTTTTTGTCACAGCCACCAATCGCCACAACGCCATCGAGATTTTCGGCGCTTACAACTGATTCGATAGAGTCAGCAATAAGTTCACGACTTGGCAAAGAGAAACGCATGCCATCTGTACCCATTGAAATACCATCAGAAACCGTTATCGTATTAAAAATCAAAGGATTTGCGCCGGTTTCACTAATACCACGTTTTGTGGCACGAGCTAAACCATCAATATGTACGTTACATGGTGTAACCTCACTCCAAGTACTTGCAACACCTATCATTGGTTTTTCAAAATCTTCATCTTCAAATCCAAGAGAACGTAAGTAAGAACGGTTCGGTGTGCGATTAACACCTTCACTTATTACTTTACTCTTAATGCGTAAATCTTGCCCTTCATTAGTGTCATCTTTCTCCCAACTCATAATATTACCTCCTAGTAAAATTAGCTGCTTTTGCATATCTGAGGTGATTAAATTTATACAATATGGCGCCATGATAACATACAAAAGTTAATTAAGTTAATAGACGATTTATATATAAATTGTTAATAAGTTAAGTATATCCTCTCCTGTATGTTATAAACTTATAAGTAATAGCAAAATGATCGAAAATAAATAATGAAAATTAGTTAACGTATTATAGTAGTGATAATATAAATAAAACAGCCACATTATGATTATAAATATGGCCGTTAATTTATTTAATATTTATTATTCTGATGATATTCTTTAGCTTTTTCTCTAGAATATTTAAGATACATAAGAGACATAATAATTAACCAAACGGGTGTGAAATAAACAGCTGTACGTGTATCAGGATTAACTAATAATACGCCAAATATAAATATAAAGAATATGATAATGATGATAGAAGTGACGCGACCACCAGGTAATTTAAACTTGCTGTTTTTATGTTCCTCTGGGCGTTTTTTAGTATATTTATAGTAAGCAAACATAATAAGCGTCCAAATAAATATATTTAATACTGTAGATACAGTAGAAATATAAACAAACACTGTTGTCGCATTAGGAATGAAATAATTTAGAACTACCGAAATAGATATCATGCCACATGTAATAAAGATGGCGATAAATGGAATTCCTTTACGATTAGTTGATTGGAATTTCGGTGGTGCTTGTTTTCTGTCAGCTAAACCAAATAATGTACGGCTGTTAGCAAAGATACCGCTATTACAAGCCGATGCTGCTGCGGTTAATACTACGAAATTAATAATTCCAGCCGCAAAAGGAATGCTAGCTAAACCAAATACTTTAACGAATGGGCTGTCATCAGGACTTAAATGGTTCCAAGGAATAACTGAAATAATTACGGCAATAGCCCCAACATAAAATAATAATATTCTAATAGGAACATTATTAATTGCTTGTGGAATCGTTTTATGTGGATTCTTCGTTTCGGCTGCAGTGATACCAATCATTTCAATACCTAAGAAGGAGAAAATAGCCATTTGGAATGACATTAAGAAACCTGATATTCCATGTGGGAACATGCCACCATGACTGTAAATATTTGAGAAGCTTGATGTTCCATATGGTGTTTTATAGGCCATGATAATAAGAACTATACCAATAATGATTAGGGCAATAATTGTAAATACTTTTATAATTGAAAACCAAAACTCTAATTCACCAAATAATCTAGCACTTGTTAAATTGAATGACATAAGCAACATTACACATGCCAACGCAGTTAGCCAGTTTGGAATTTCTGGAAACCAAAACGATACATATTTAGCGACGGCTGTAACTTCTGCCATGCCCGACACAATCCATGTTAACCAATAAGACCATCCAGTGATAAACCCGGCCAACGGTCCGACAAATTCGTTGGTAATGTCCGCAAATGAATTGAAATTTGTATTAGATAATAACATTTCTCCCATTGCACGCATAAATAAGAATAAGGCCAAGCCAACAATCATATACGTGAATAATATTGAAGAACCAGTGAGATGAATCGATTCACCTGCACCTAAAAACAATCCTGTTCCAATTGCGCCTCCAATCGCAATAAGTTGAATATGTCTATTACTGAGTGCTCTTTGTAGTTTATCTTCCATATCCGTACCCCTTAAGTTTAAAATGTATGCGCTTTCATATCGCTTTACCTTTCATATAATGCCATTAATTTTTTAAGAATTCAAATATCTTTTGATAAGTTACTGTGGAAAAAGGATAAACAGGCTTTTAAATACTGTTATTATAGCACATAACTTATTAAATAAATTTAAAGCTATTTTTTATTTTGCATTATTTTAAATTTAATTTTTTATGAAATATAATTGCTGCAATATATTAAATTCACAATTATGTGCTACAATTTTCAGTTTTTTCATGTACTTACAGGGTATTACAATTATTAAAAGGAGGGTTAATTATGACAAATAAAAAACTCGATCAATTAAAGAAAGATGAAAAAAATAATGACGGCAAAGCGATGACTACGAACAACGGGGTTAAAGTTAGCGAAGACGAAAATACTTTAACAGTAGGAGAACGCGGACCAAGTTTACTAGAAGACTTTCATTTCAGAGAAAAAATAATGCATTTTGACCATGAACGGATTCCTGAGCGTATAGTACATGCTCGAGGATTTGGTGCTCATGGTGAATTCCAAGTATATGAAGATTTATCTAAATATACGTATGCAGACTTTTTAACAAATCCTGATAAAACGACGCCGGTATTTGTAAGATTCTCTACTGTTCAAGGCTCAAAAGGGTCTCCTGATACAGTAAGAGATGTGCGTGGATTTGCAACAAAATTTTATACCGATGAAGGTATCTTTGACCTTGTTGGTAATGATATCCCAGTATTCTTTATTCAAGATGCAATTAAATTCCCGGACTTAATACACGCGGTTAAACCAGAACCACATAATGAAATGCCTCAAGGTGGCTCTGCGCACGATACGTTTTGGGATTTCTTTGCACAAAATCCTGAATCCACACATACAACTATGTGGGCAATGAGTGACAGAGGTATACCTAAAAACTTTAGACAAATTGAAGGTTTTGGTGTGCACACATTCCGTTTAGTAAATAGTGAAGGGCAATCTTACTTCGTTAAATTCCACTGGAAACCATTGCAAGGTTTAGAATCATTTGTATGGGACGAGGCTCAAATCTTACATGGTAAAGATGTTGATTTTCATCGTAAAGATTTATATGAATCTATTGAAAAAGGCGACTATCCTGAATGGGAGCTAGGTTTACAAATTATTACGCCAGAACAAGAATTTGATTTTGACTTTGATATTTTAGACCCAACTAAGATTTGGCCTGAAGATCAAGTGCCGGTACAACGTGTTGGTAAAATGACGTTAAATCAAAATGTAAGTAATGTTTTCGATGAAACTGAGCAAGCTGCCTTCCATCCGGGTCATATCGTTCCTGGTATTGATTTCTCTAACGACCCATTATTGCAAGGCCGTTTATTCTCATATACAGATACTCAAATTTCAAGACTTGGCGGACCAAACTTTAACCAAATTCCAATCAATAGACCAGTCAATGAAGTTCATAACAATCAACGTGATGCAATGCATCAACAAAATGTACACAAAGGACAAACTTCATACCATAATAATGCTTTAAACGATAATGAACCTCATACAACATCCAAAGAAGAGGGAGGATATGAACATTATCAAGAAAAAGTAGAAGGTAGAAAAATTAGAAAACGCAGTGAAAGCTTCAAAGACTATTACACGCAACCAAAATTATATTTAAATAGTTTAACTGAAGCTGAATATCAACATATGGCTGACGGTTTCTCCTTTGAAATAGGTATGTGTGATTCTATTATGGTTAAAGAGAATGCTGTTAGCCAATTAAACAAAGTTGATAGAAAGCTTGCAGAAACTGTAGCAGAAAATGTCGGCGTTAAAGTACCTGAACAGAATGAAGAGATACAATCAAATGCATCAGATAGCAAACTAACTATGGAAAAATTTGATATTCCGTTACCTGGACATTCTGTAGCTGTATTATTAAATGGTAGCATTTCAGAGGATACATTGAAATCATACGCCAAAACGTTTACACAACAAGGCTTAAACTATGCATTTGTAGGCAAACATCCTAAAGATATCGACGAAGACTTCGGTGTTACCGAAACTTATGCAACTGCACATCCAACATTGTTTGATAGCTTAATTGTGATTTCAGATGGTTCTGACCTAAACCCAGCTGCCGAAGAGTTTGCTGAATTATCGTATAAACACAACAAGCCAGTAGTAATTAATGAACAAGCAGCAGCACAATTAAAAGAAGCTAAATTAAACCTAGATGCACCTGGCGTGTTTATTTCAGATGATCCAGAAACAATCGTTAAAGCATTTGACCGTGCAAGATATTGGGATAGATAAGTAAAAGTTAATAGCAATTGAAGGAGGACTGAATTTTTCAGTTCTCTTTTTTATTTTAATAGAGAGGTTTAATAGTTTTGCTTTGTTATACAATAAAAATAGCCTAACAGATAAAAGTATATCTGCTAGGCTTATTGTTAGTTTTGACAATGTAGCATGTTAATAAATTATATCTTAGCGTACATATTCAAATATACCAGCAGCGCCCATGCCGACACCGATACACATCGTTACCATGCCATACTTTGAGTCGGGACGCTTTTTCATTTCGGATAATAGGCGACCTGTTAACATTGCTCCTGTAGCACCTAATGGATGTCCTAATGCGATAGCACCACCGTTAACATTTGTTTTTTCTGTATCTAATCCAGTTTCTCTAATTGAAGCAAGTGTTTGAGAAGCAAAAGCTTCATTTAACTCTGTTAAATCAATATCTTCAATAGATAAGCCACTTTCTTTTAGAACTTCTGGAATAGCGTAAGCAGGACCAATGCCCATAAGTTTAGGATCGACCCCGACTGCTTTAAAACCAACAAAACGGGCAATTGGAGTCACGCCTAATTCTTTAACCTTTTCTCCAGACATGAGTACCACAAAACCGCTACCATCCGTTAATGGTGCCGAAGTTCCTGCAGTTACCGTGCCGTCAGCCTTAAATATTGTACGTAATTGTGCTAAGTCATCGATATTAGTGTCGGGACGTATCATTTCATCTGTCTTGAATTGGGCTTTAGTTACTACGGGTCCATTACTGTCATAACTCACATCATTAACTTCGATAGGTATAATTTCATCATCAAATTTATTGGCATCTTGTGCGACTTTTGCGCGTTGATGGCTTTGTACGGCATATGCATCTTGATCTTCGCGTGAAACTTTATATGTTTCTGCAACCATTTCTGCTGTGAAGCCCATAGGGTAAGAAACACCTCGGTCTTCATCTTGTAAAGTTGGGTTGTTCGTTGGTTCATTGCCGCCCATAGGCACTGCGCTCATTAATTCAACGCCACCGGCAACTAATATGTCGCCTTGACCTGCTTTAATTTGATTCGCCGCAGTTGCGATCGTTTGTAATCCTGAAGAGCAGTAACGATTTACCGTTTGACCAGGTACACTATCTGGCATACCTGCTAGTAGAGCGATTGTGCGTGCAACATTTTGGCCTTGTAAACCTTCAGGGAAGGCATTACCGACGATAACATCTTCAACCATGCTTGGATCGAATTGACCATCTACACGATCAAGCACTCCTTTTAACACTTGTGCTGCTACGTCATCAGGTCTGTCATGGAACATGGCACCTCCCTTAGCCTTACTTGCTGCCGAACGACCATAAGCTACGATATATGCGTCTCGCATTTCACTTCATCCTCTCTTCTCTTACTTATAATTAGTTGCGTAATGGTTTGCCATTTTTTAACATATGAGAAATTCTGTCATACGTTTTACTATTTTGCAGTAGTTCAACAAATCCAGCTCTTTCTAAATTTTGTAAGTAGCGTTGATTCACATAGGTATTTCGTGGTAAATCTCCACCAGCTAAGATGTCTGCGATTTTAAGCGTGATTTCATAATCATAATCACTAATAAAATGACCTAATCGTTGTGCATCTAGTTGACCTTGTGCCAATGCTTTAAAGTCTTTACCTAGGGCGATAAAGTTTTCTTTAGGTGCAGGCATATAGTTCGTTTCAGATTCATAACGTGCTCTTTTTAGAGCGATTTCGATACGTTTTTCTTTATTCATAATGATTGTGTCAGTTTCTTTTAAATAGCCATATCTTACTGCTTCATGAGCATTCGTTGCGACTTTAGCCAAGCCAATGTTCATTAATATTTTACTCATTGTAGCTTGTTTGTCGTCATTTTGATGTGAACTGCTCAATACTCTTGTAGCTAACTCTGCAAGTCCGCCACCACTTGGTAATAAACCTACACCCGTTTCAACTAAACCGATATAAGTTTCGCTGTAAGCTACGACGAAAGGGGAATGCATTACGAGTTCGCAACCGCCACCTAAAGTTTTACCTTGTGTCGCAGTGACGATAGGTTTAAGTGCGTATTTTAAGCGACTAAATACGTAATGTAGTCTTTCTACTGCAGGTTTAACTTGAGACTCTACGGCACCGTCTTCATGTGCTTTTTTCATCATAAACAAGTTAGCACCGACACTAAAGTTATTACCATCAGCATAAATAACCATGCTTGTATAATCGCCATTTTCTAAAGTATCAATAGCATCATTTAACTCTTCAACAAATTCATTTGTTATGACGTTATTTTTACTTTGTAGTTTTAATAATAATTGGTCTTTATTAGCTACTGACAAATTTGAATCTTGTTTATTCCATACTTCACTATCGATAAAGTTAGAAACATCAGTTACGCGTTCTATAGATTCATTTTCAGCATAGAATGAACCTTGTTGAGATTCGACCCATTCTGGTAAGTCACCAATTTCTTGTTTGATACATTCTTTAACTCGATCGAATCCCATTAAATCCCATAGTTGGAAGGGCCCTTTTTTCCAATTGAAGCCCCAAACGATAGCGCGGTCTATATCTTTAAAATCGGCGGCAGCCTTTGGAACGTTAATTGCCGCATAATAGAAATTATTTCTTAATGTTTCCCATAAAAATTTACCGGCATCGTCAGTTGCGTTAAAAATAACGTCTAAGTTATGAGCTAAATCTTTACTGAATTGGCCTAATATATCGAATGTAGGCTGCTGTGGTTCTACATATTCGTTTTGTTCAGGATCTAAAACAAGACGTTGTTTGTTAACTTTTTTATAGAAGCCTTGATTTGTTTTACGGCCTAATGCACCCGCTTCGAATAGTTTTTTACTTAATTGTACTTCTTTAAAGTAAGGCTGTTCTTCAGGTACTTGGCGCATACCTTCCGCAACGGTTTGGGCGATATCAAGTCCAACTAGGTCTGTTAGCCCGTAAGTACCTGTGTTAGGTCTACCGATAACGCGACCAGTCAGAGCGTCGATTTCAGTTATAGAGAAGCCTTGCTGTTCTGCTCTGTACATAACATCGTTCATAGAATGTGTGCCAACTCTATTTGCTACGAAGCCTGCCACATCGTTTGCTACGACAGTACCTTTACCGAGTATTTCTTCCGCAAAGGATTTAACATTCTCAATAATAGAGTTTGCAGTATGTTCATTAGGAATAATTTCCGCTAATTTCATAATGCGTGGCGGATTAAAGAAATGTAATCCTAAAAATCTCTGTCTAGCATCGTCACTGAATGCTTGTGCAATCGATTCGATAGGGATACCAGAAGTATTCGTTGCGAAAATGGCTCCTTCTTTCGCATTTTGCTGAACTTGTTTCCATATTTGATGTTTTACCTCTAAATCTTCTTTTACGGCTTCGATATAAATGTCAGCATCATCATTAGCTAAATCGTCTTGAAAATTGCCATAAGTCAAATTAGAAGCGTAATCTAAATCAAATAACATGGGTCTTTTTTTGTTAGTAATAGTGTCGTATGCTTTTTTTGAAATTTTGTTAGGATCGTTCTCATCAATTACGATATCTAACAATTTTACTTTCAAACCAGCATTTACGAATAGGGCAGCGATTTGACTCCCCATTGTGCCAGCACCTAATACAGTAGCTTTGCGTATAGTCATATAAATACCTCCAAGTAATTAATAATCGGTCATATTATTAGATAAATGCAGAGTCTCCAGTAAGTGCTCTACCGATAACTAAAGCATTTACTTCATGTGTACCCTCATATGTGTAAATTGCTTCTGCGTCTGAGAAAAATCGTGCGATGTCGTATTCGGCTAAAATCCCATTACCACCTGTAATGCCACGTCCCATAGCAGCGGATTCTCTGAAACGTAATGAATTCATCATCTTAGCAGTGGAAGTTGCTACTTCATCATATTCTCCATTAGCTTGCATGCGTGCAAGTTGTGCTGAAATAGACATAGCATGTGAAAGGTTGCCTTGCATCATGGCTAATTTTTCTTGGATTAATTGGAATTTACTGATTTCTTTACCGAATTGTTTACGTTCTTTAACATATTTTAGTGTGGCACGTAATGCACCGGCGATAGCGCCAGTAGACATATAAGCTACACCAGCACGTGTTGAGTAAAGTATTTTTGCTACATCTTTGAACCCGTTAATATTTTGTAAACGTTCTTGTTCTTCAACGACGACGTTTGTAAGTTTGATATGAGCGTTAGGAACAATCTTAAGCGCGATTTTATTTTGGATAATATCAATATCTACGCCTGCTTGTTCTGGACGAATGATAAAACATTTTGGTTTTTTAGTTTCGGTATCGACGGCAAACACTGGAATAACGTCTGACAAGTGTGCGCCACCAATCCATTTCTTTTCGCCATTTAAGACCCATTTATCGCCGTCTTTTTGTGCTGTTGTTTCTAATCCGCCGGCAACGTCAGAACCGTGATTAGGTTCAGTTAAAGCAAAGCAAGTACGTAATTCATGTGATTGTAATTTTGGGACATAATAGGCAACTTGCTCTTTGCTGCCACCGAATAAGAAAGTGTTATGCCCTAAACCTTGGTGTACACCTAACAAGGTCACGAGTGAAACGTCAAATCTCGCTACAGTATAAGATAGAAAAAATTGGAACATTTGGCTTGTCGTTTTTGCATCGCCACGGCCTTCGAACAGTAGGGGATTATTAAAGTAATCTAGTTTCCCTAATTCTTCGAAGAATCCTTCAGGAATAGTAGCATTAGCCCAATGATCATTGATTGAATCGCGATAATTATTTTCTAACATGTCATTTAACTGTTTTAAAAACTTAACTTCACCTTCAGTTAATTCTTTAGATATATTTAACGTATCTTCTGGGTATAACTCTTTTAATAATTCACTTTTTGTAGACATAGTAAAACCTCCAATAATTATATGTGATAGCGCTTACAAAAGTTGGTAAAAAAATTTGCTTGCTACGTACAGCGACTTATGTGCTATGCTAATTCATCCTCTTGATGCAATTTTTTAGCCTTTTCATTCATACGTTCTTGTAATGCGAGTTTATCTGGCTTAGATGTTGAGTTCAACGGCATATGGTTAATGTTTAAATACATTCTAGGTATTTTATAGCTACCTAGTTTTTCACGTGCATAGCTGTCTAATTTTGCTTCGAAATCAGCGTCATCTTCTGTTAAGACGACTGCAGCCGATACGGATTCACCGTATTTAGGACTTGTGAAGCCTATAACAACACATTGTGCAACTAATGGATGTTCTGATAGCACAGCTTCAACTTCAGAAGGCAGTACGTTTTCTCCACCTGTAATAATCATTTCTTTTTTACGGTCAACGATGTAAATATCACCATCTTCGTCGATCTTAGCGAGGTCTCCAGTTAGAAAGAAGTCATCATGGAAACTTTTAGTAGTGATTTCAGGCTTGTTCCAATATCCTGGCGTAACGTTGTTACCTCTTACACCAAGCTCACCAATTTCCCCTGGTCCAACTTCATTAAAATCATCATCAAAAATGCGTATATCTGAAAAAATAACAGGATGTCCAATCGACTTAGGTTTAATTTTTGAGTTGTTAACAGTATTTACAGAAACGATAGGAGCTTCAGTTAAGCCATAGCCGTTAATAAGGTCAATGTTCATATCAAGAAGTTTGGCCTGTACTGCTGGTAGCGGAGGTGATCCGCCCTGAATTAAATAACGTGTACTTTGATAAGCTGCTGGATTGAAATTATCAGCCACGAGCATTGCGTATAACATTGTTGGAATAAGTAACATATAGTCGGGTTTATATTCCATCATGAGATTATTAAGTTCTTCAGCGTTAAAATAACGTTGTAAAACTAAAGTGCCGCCATTAAATAATGCTGGTATCGTTAAATCGTTAAAACCAAACACGTGAAACAGCGGTAAAGCTACGATTGTCAAATCTGTAGGATAAGTAGGGTGTGTATGATTTAAGATAATACCGTTACTAACAAATGAATCGTGTGAAAACATTACGCCTTTAGGTACGCCCGTAGTACCACTGGTATATAATAAAGATGCTAAATCGTCACCTTGTAATTCTACACTTTCGAATATATTGTGATGTGAAGGATCAACAATACTGTTATATTCAGATGAGTTTATATCCATATATAATAAAGATTCATCTACTTTAGTTAGTGATGATAGATGTTTTGTTTCGTAAAATATCTTTTTAACGCCTGAATCATCCACAACGGTAGAAATTTCTTCTGGGTTTAAACGCCAATTAATAGGTAAAAATACAGCACCTAATTTTATAGATGCGAATAATATATCTAAAATTGCAACGTCATTTGGAGCAAATATACCTAAAATATCCCCACGTTTAATTCCTTGCTCACCCAAATAAGATGCTAAATTTTCTGCGCGAATATTTAATTGTTGATATGTCCACTCGGTACCTTTAGCTGGATCGATAATTGCAGGTTTCTCTTCTTCAAAATTAGCTCTCGTCTTAATCCAATCGTAATTCATAGTTTATACCCCCTTATATTGGTTAACTATTTCTCCCTAACGATTTGTGTAAATTACCCCAATGTTCTTGAAACATACTAGCGTCCATTAAACCAATGTCGTTAGGAATAATTGGTTTGAATGACATATTAGCTAATATATCTCGCTCTATGTCTACCCCTGGTGCTCTTTCGATTAATTTTAAACCTGAATTTGTAAGTTGGAATACTGCGCGTTCAGTCACATAATATACGGTTTGCCCTTTAGAAAGTGCATATTGGGCATTGAAATCCATATTGCGTACTTCATCTACAAATTTGGTAGGTTTGCCGTCTGCATTAATAACTAATTGATTATGTGCATAATCTAGTTGACCCCCGACAACTAAAGAGCCAGAAAAAACAATGGTATCGACGGTTTGGCTAATGTCTATAAAGCCACCGCAGCCATTTAATTTATCACCATATGAAGAGACGTTTACATTGCCGTATTGGTCAATTTCAGCAAAGCTTAAATAGGCAATGTCTAGGCCACCATTGTAAATAAAGTCCCATGTCATTTCGTGACGCATTCGAGCGCTTAAATTATAATGCATGCCCAAATAGTCATTGCTACCGATATAACCATCAAAGATGCCTGTATCGATATTTAGATGAACTAAATCTCGTACACCTTCTTCGACTAACAAGTTAGATAATTCGTTATTTATACCAAATCCGATGCTTACGACGTCACCTCGCGTTAAAAATTGTGATGACCTCCTTAAGATAATTTTGCGTGTGCTCATTTTAATGTATGGTCCAGGCATATTTGGTACTTTATAGTGTCCAGATAGTGCAGGATCATAGTAAGTTTGCACGACTTGTTTATGGTAATGGGGATTATCATTAACCATAACGTAGTCAACAAATTCACCAGGGATAAATACGTCGTTCGGTTTGAAACTATCATCTTCAACGACGGCTTTAACTTGGACGATTACTTTACCGTTATTTCTATGTGCTGCGGCAGCAACGCTATATGCTTCACTAAGATGTGCTTCGTGATCCATATAAATATTACCTTGACGATCTGCGTAAGTTCCTCGTAACAGGGCTACATCAACTTCAGGGAGCTGGTAAAGCAAGTATTCCTTGCCATTTACTTCCGTTAATTGTACTAAGTCCTCACTCGTTCGCTCATTTGCTTTGCCGCCCGTATATCTTGGATCAACGGTTGTATGTAAACCAATTGTCGTGATTGTTCCAGGACTTGCAAACGTTTGATTACGATAATTTGTAGTCATAACGCCTTGAGGTAAAAAGTATGCTTCCACCTCGTTGTTTTGTATTGCCGATACTGTTGTGGGTGAAGCTACAATAATGCTTAATATTAAACGTTTTACCATATGTCGTTTAATAAATGCGTCTAAATCGACACCCTCTTCAGCGTAGTCACTAATATCATTAGCAACCATCATTGTTAAATTGTCTAGTTGTTGTGTTTCATCATGATAGTCAATAAGATGTTTTAAAATTTCTACAGGTAAATTACTTACTGACAATGCTGAAAGGGCGATGGTATCATGAGCTTTTACTAAATTTTTTAATTCTTTAGCTGTAATAATTTTCATTGCATAACATCACAAGTTCTCATAGGAAGACTGCCTCCTTTCGAATATGTAAGCCCTTACATAAAATATACCATAGTGTAAAATTGATGTAAAAGTTTTAATAGTTCATAATTATAAAAACTTATAATATAAAGGGATTACTTTTCTTATTATTATAAATAACTAAGTAAGTTGTAATTTTATATTTTTTGAATAGTAGTATATTTAGCTAACTTGACATAAACTACTGAAGGACATACATTTAAAGTAATAATTAAATAACCACTAGGGGTGTCATTTTGCACTGAGATGAGGTCTTCCTCAAACCCTTTGAACCTGATCTAGTTGGAACTAGCGTAGGGAAGTGTGTTCGTCAAACTGTAATTTAAGCACTGATGCTTTATTATATATAAAGATGTATTTTTGACGCGGCTTCCATAATTGGAGGTCGCGTTTTTTATTGTTTTGACACTACATAGACACGTTAACGTGGCAATTTTTAATTATAAATCTAACTATAGGAGTGAAATATTATGTCGAAAGTTATTTTGGTTACGGGAAGTAGTAGAGGTTTAGGGGCAACAATTAGTAAAACTTTAGTAAACCAAGGTAATAAAGTAATCATTAATTATTACCAAAGTAAACAAGTGGCTCAACAGTTAGTCAACGAGTTGGGTCATGATAACGCGATTGCCATTCAAGGCGATGTAACTGAGCGTGAAGCGGTAGATAAGCTGATAGCAGAAGGAAATAAACGCTTTGGACAAATCGATGTAGTCGTAAATAATGCTTTAGTTGATTTTAAATTCGATCCAACTGCACAACGACCTTTTACAGAATTATCATGGGAAGATTATCAACAACAAATAGATGGGACGTTAAAAGCTGCTTTTAATGTAGTTCAAAGTGTCGTGCCACAATTCAAAGAACGTAAGCAAGGCAGCATTATTAGTATTGGTACAAATTTATATCAAAATCCTGTTGTTCCTTATCACCAATATACAACTGCTAAAGCAGGATTGATTGGTTTTACACGTAATATTGCAGCTGAATTAGGTCAATACGGTATTACAGCCAATGTAGTTTCAGGTGGATTATTAAAAACAACCGACGCAAGTGCCGTTACAACTACTGAAGTATTCGACATTATTGCTCAAACGACACCGTTACGCCAGGTGACAACACCACAAGATGTTGCGAATATGGTTGCCTTTTTAGCTTCGGAAAATGCACGCGGTATCACCGGACAAAATTACACTGTCGATGGCGGGTTAACAATGAATTAAAAATAGTGAAGTAAAGGAGTATATTTTATGGATAAACGTCAACTTCATATTGGGGTGTTATTAATTGGCTGTGGACATCATTCGGGAGCATGGTTGACGGAAGATTCTTCAGCCGAGCGTATTGGTGATATTACTTATTATCAATCATTAGCACAACTTGCAGAACGAGGTTACTTTGATGCGGTATTCTTTGCTGATAATCAAGCCCTACAAGTAACGGACAATAGTGATATGCCATCATTTTGGTATGATCCACTAATAAATTTAACTGCCATATCTCAAGTAACTAAGCATGTAGGTTTAGTTGCAACCATTTCGAGTAGTTTTGCTAATCCATATACGGCAGCAAGGCAGTTGTTAAGCTTAGACCATATTTCAAATGGCCGTGTTGGTTGGAATTTAGTGACTTCTATGACTGATTTAGAAGCAATGAATCATAGTATGGAGAAACTACCAAAGCATTCAGAGCGATACAGCAAAGCAGATGAATTTGCACAAGTTATGAATAAATTATTAACATCATGGGATGATAAAGCTTTAACGTATAATCGTGCTACCGGTGAGCTTATAGATGCGCAACAGGTTAAACCCATTAACTATTCAGGAAGGCATTTTCAAGTACAGGGACCATTAACCACACCTAAAAGTCCACAAGGTAAACCAGTGGCGATGCAAGCAGGTGCATCGAATCAAGGAATAGCATTAGCTGCTAATTTTGCCGATGCTGTTTATTCAGTATCTTGGAATTTAGAGCAAGCGCGTAATTATCGACAAAAGTTAAATGCTCAATTAGAGAAGATTCATAGACGTGATTATATAAAGGTGTTTCCTGGTTTGGTTACTTATGTAGGACGTACTTATGAAGAAGCATTAGCCAAAAAAGCCAATTTAGATAAACAGATGCCAATAGAAAAAGCATTGAAACAATTAAGCTTTTTCGTCCAACAAGATTGCTCGGCGTGGCCTTTAGATGAACCTGTTCCATCGTTACCTTCTGTACATGAATTCGAAGGACCGATAGGGCGTTATGAAACGATTTTAACTATTATTGAAGAAAAGCAACCGACTGTACGTGAATTATTAGGATATATTAGTGCCGGTGGCGGTCATTTAACATTAATAGGCACGCCTGAACAAATCGTGGATGAGATGGAACATTGGTTTAATGATGGTGTAGCCGATGGCTTTAATTTAATGCCACCTACGTTACCAGGAAGCTTAGAAGATTTCGTAGAATATATTGTACCTGAGCTGCAAAAACGTAACCTATATCGTCACGACTATATGACTACAACGTTTCGTGATCATTTGTCGTTGAACTAAGCATTTTACTTAGTGATGGTCCAAGAATAAAATTAGTATAGCTAATCTAAGTTTGCAGAGGATGGGACATAAATACCGATTCTCAAAATAAGTCTGGGATATCATATTATCTCCAGGCTCTTTTTATGTTGACAGTAGATGACTGAATAGAAACTGAGCTTGTACCAAGTTTTTCAAACTAGATTTATAGCAATAAAATAAAGTCCTTAGTTTTAATATGAATTTATGAAAAAAGTAAATATTTATTCTGATTTAGTAAAAATAATGTTTCTTAATAACTATATAATTGAATAATATGATTTAGATATCTCGATGTTTTAGTATTTGCGCGATGTTTTAGTATTTGCGCGATGTTTTAGTATTTGCGCGATGTTTTAGTATTTGCGCGATGTTTTAGTATTTGCGTAATGAAATTAATAATAAGTAGAAAGTATTTGCTACGCTTGTTATTTTAAAATAAATTAAGCAGTTTGCAGTAAATCATAGATTCAATACATTTATAATTTTCGGAATATTCCGCTTATTATGTTGAGATATTTATTCACATACATAGATTAATTTCACAGCAAGAAAGGAACAACAACTATGAATATATTAAGAAAAAAGGATATCACTGCAGTAATTTCTCAAAAACACTCCAAATTAAGAAAGAGTATGAATACATTTGATTTAGTTTTCTTAGGTATAGGAGCTATTATTGGGACAGGGATCTTTGTTTTAACTGGGACAGGTGCTTTAAAAGCCGGTCCGGGTCTGATGTTGTCATTTATAATTGCAGCTTTAGCATGTTTATTTACTGCTTTATGTTATGCAGAGTTCGCTTCAATGGTGCCAATTTCTGGTTCAGCGTATACGTATACCTATACAACATTAGGAGAGATTTTCGCTTTTATCATTGGTTGGGATTTGGCTCTAGAATATATGTTAGGTGTTAGTACTGTTTCAGTTGGCTGGTCCGGGTACTTCAATTCGCTATTGGTAGGTTTAGGTATACATATTCCTGAACAACTAACTGCGCCTCTCGGAGTCAACACAGCTAATAATGAGAAAGGGATATTCAATTTACCTGCTTTTATTATTGTCATGTTAGTTACAACACTTATTTCTATAGGTATTAGAGAGACGAAAAAAGTAAATAATATAATGGTTTTAATAAAAGTTGCTGTAATATTATTGTTTATTGTTGTTGCAATATTTTATGTTAAACCAAATAATTTAACTCCATTTTTACCTTATGGTTTTTCAGGTGTCTTTGCTGCAGCAGCAACAGTATTTTTTGCATTTATAGGTTTTGATGCTGTTTCATCTAGCGCAGAAGAAACGATCAACCCTGCTAAGACTATGCCTAAGGGGATAATAATTTCTTTAGTTATTTGTACAATTTTATATGTTTGTGTTTCATTAATAATGACTGGTGTTGTACCGTTTAAAATGTTTGCTAATTATGAAGCCCATCCTATTTCGGCAGTGTTAAAATACACGAATCAAAATTGGATATCTGGCGTCATTGATGTAGGTGCTATTCTTGGTATGACTACAGTTATGTTAGTAATGTTATATGGTCAAACGAGAGTTGCGTACGCAATGTCTAGAGACGGACTAATACCTAAAGTTTTTTCAACTATTAATAATAAAACAAATACACCATTTATTGCCACATGGATATTTGGTATATCAGCTGGTTTATTAGGCGCTCTTTTTTCTATAGAAACATTGTCAGAGATGGTAAGTATAGGTACGTTATCAGCATTCATATTAGTATCTGTATCTATTTTGATTTTACGTAAGACATCACCTAATATAGAAAGGAAATTTAAATGCCCATTAGTACCAATAGTACCGATTCTATCCATTTTCTTCTGTGCATTTCTAATTTTGAATTTAGATATCACTACTTGGATTAGATTTGTGGTTTGGTTAATATTAGGATTTATAATTTACTTTAGTTTTTCAATTAGAAATTCAAAATTAAATGCTTAAGTGATAGTTTGCAACAAAAACACTTAATATTAAAAAGGGAGTTAATCCATGACACACGTGTATTAACTCCCTTAGTTATGCGCTTAATGAACAATTATTTTTATTATATTTTTAAGGATAAGAATGGCAATAATTATTATAATGCAGCTGGAAAGTTTATTAACGATAATGATATATTTTCCTGTCTTATCTATGGAACCTAGCATTTTACCTGCTACTGCTAAAAATATAAACCAAAGCCAAGAAACAGCAATCGTTGCCAAACTAAATAATACTTTGTCACCATGTGAATAGAGCGCAGCGTTCGTACCAATAACACCTATTGTATCCATGATGGCATGTGGATTTAGCAACGATACAGATAAGGCGAAACCAATTTGTTTTTTACTACTTAATGGATCGAAATGTTCTAAATTAGCGGGGACTTCGTGCAATAAAGACCATGCCATATAAAGTAAAAATATTAAGCCCACGATATAGACAATCAATTGTAAAATTGGAAATGATACTAGAACTACTGAGACGCCAAGGACAGCTAGACTAATGAGTAAAGTATCGGACAAACTAGCAGTAATAATAACGGGGGCAGCTTTTATTAAACTTTTATGATTAGCTCCTTGGTTAAATACAAATACATTTTGGGCACCCAAAGGTAATATCAAACCTAACGATAATAAAATTCCGTGAATAATAGGTTGTAGCATAAATCAATCGCTCCTATAATTTAATTTCTTCATTAAACCAACCACTTCAGTGCAACAAAGCGCAACTTTTACAATAGATAAAAGTCAAACTGACGTTAATGTTTGTACCTATGCTATAATAATTTTTACTTTACGTAACCATCCAGTTAAAAAATAAAAAACCAACCAGATGAGAGTTGATACTATGGCAAAACCAAAATATAAAATAATAATCGACGATATCGTAAATGATATACAAGAAGGAACGTTAGCGCCTAATGACAAATTACCTTCACAAAGATCGTTGGCACATAAATATGATGTAAACAGATCTACTGTAGTACAAGCATTAGATATATTGAAAAGTTATGGCATTATTGCGACATCAGAGAAAAAGGGAGTCTACATATCCAATCAAAGTTGGAATTCATTCATTTCTAATAATATGAAATGGCAAGACTTTATAGGTAATAACGCCTCTAAAAATAATTTGTATTATGTGCAAAAAATTAATGAATTAGAATTTGTCGACAATATGATTCGTATGGGAACAGGAGAATTAGCCCCAGATTTAATACCCAATCACGCATTTAAACAAATACTGTCAGAGGGCAATCTACAACTGACTACGAATTATGAAGAAGCAAAAGGGAAATTAGAGTTACGACAAGCGATTGTACACTATATGAAGTACAAAGGTGTCGTATGTACTGTAGATGAAGTATGTATTACATCAGGTGCTTTGCAAGGATTAAAATTGATAGCGGAAGGCTTGTTAGTACCACAATCTAATATCATCATCGAGACACCTTCGTATATACATTCAGTACGTACGTGGAACAACATAACCGCTAGTATTAAACCACTTCACATCGATTATATTAAACGACACATTAATAATATTTTTAAAGCGAATCGTAATTATTATAATAGTATCTTCTACTGTATACCTACATTGCATAACCCGACACAACATAGTTATAGCGAGCAAGAAAAACAGAAAATCATTAATCAATGCCAACAAAATGGTATTCCCATTGTTGAAGACGATATATATGGAGACTTATGGTTTGGTGACACACGTCCACAACCGATGAAGTCATTACCAAATAGTGAAAACGTTATTTATTTAGGTAGTCTTTCGAAAACAGTCAGTCCGGGTCTACGCATTGGATGGGTTATCGCTAATAAACATATTATTAAGCATTTAGCAGATTTGAAAATGCAAAGCGATTATGGCGCAAGTTCTATATCACAATATATTGCACAACAATGGTTGTCACATTCACAATTTCATGAACAACATGTCGAACAATTAAAGACCATATTATTAGAAAAACGCAATTTATTATTAACAGCCATGGATAAATATTTAGCTGATTTGGGAGAATGGGAAAAACCTCAAGGTTCATTTTATGTGTGGTTTAAACTAAAACTATCTATAGATATGAAGCAATTATTTAATATGGCTAGTGAAGCGGGACTTATTATTCACCCAGGCGAAATATACGATAGGCAGGCACATCAATATATAAGGTTTTCTTATTCATATATAAATAAGGAGGATATAGAACCAGCTTTTGATATATTAAGACAATTAATTTTGAAATTATTATAAGTATAGGAATATACATAGTATAACTAGCACACTAACAATAATTAAAAATTAAGATAAAAAAATTATCAATTTGACTAAAAATAAAATTTTGTATATTATCAAGTTAAATAGAGATACCTTTCAATACAAGACTGGAGGACAACTATGAAACCACATCAAGAAATATTTAAGTATAGTATAAGAAAGTTAGCAAAAGGAGCAGGTGTATTACTTATCAGTAGCGTTTTACTGTGTAGCATGCAAAATAGCGCTTTCGCTGCGGAAAATAATCAGGACAATCAGCGAGTAAATAATCAAGGCGCAACTCATACGTCCGTTAAGGCTGAGCAGAAGAAAGATACGACAAATCCAGAAATTCAAAGTATCAAAATGGATAAACGTGAGTATGCACCTGGAGAAATTGCGATTGCAACATTAATCGTGAAAGATGCAAGCAATCTAGCTGATGCTTCAATCGGTTTTTCAAATACAACACAAGTAGGTGCACCAGCTTTAAGTGGTGTAGCTGATAAAGAAAACATCGAAAAGATTGGCGATGGTTTATGGAAAGTAACTATTCAAATTCATATTCCTGACAAAATAGGGACTACATTATACAATTTTTCGGCAGCTATAGTAGATGATGAAGCACAAAATGGAACAACGATAGCACCGGAACTTGCACCTACGTCACTCAATACTAAAGATTTATCATTTAAAGTAGTTAATAAAAGTACATCAAACATTGATACGGAGTTACCTCAATTTGATAGTGTGACAGTAGATAAACAAACATATGCACCGGGCGACGTGATAAAAGCGCAATTAAAAATTTCTGATAAAAGTACATTAAAAGAAGTATCAGTCGGTTTTGAAAATTATCCCGATAAAGGTTTAATTGGATTAAGTAAAGTTGCAGATTTAAGTAATGTACAACGTAATAGTGAAGGACAATGGGTAGTTAATGTAGACATTCCTGTACCGAATGATTTAGAAGACGGTAGTTATAAGTTTTCACATATTAGTGCGACGGACGAATTTGGAAACGCGTTTGGTTTAATTGACGTGCCGGATCTTGAGACAAAATTCCATAACGTAAAATTTAACGTTGCTAAGTCTGGTAATGATAAAGCAACTGTAGCTCCAATGAAACCACAAGCTAACGACCAAAATAAAGATACTGACAATATTAATAAAAATACTACTGATTCTAAAAAGTCTGATGATATAGATAAAAAAGATAATAATGTGACAATGCAAGAACAACCGAGGGATAACAACGCTAATAAATCAAATGAAAATGAACCACAAGATAGTGGTAAATCTACGCAAAACAAAGATGTTGTAAATACTAATGTAGAAAATAATAGCCAAGCAACGATGAAGGATAAAGCTGCTGACAACACAACTGAACCAAAATCATCAGAAGCACCTGAACAAAGTAAGAGCAATGATAGTAAAGTAGCACCACAAAACGAGGCACCTAAAGCACATACGCCAATTACAGATAGCAAAGTTGAACCTGTGGATGCACCACCATCACAACAAAAAAGCACAGCACAACCTAACGACGTAACATCAACTAAAAAAGCAATGGATAAGTCCCAACCGCAAATTAAAGGTGATACTTCAAAAGACAACAATGTACAAGCAATGCCACAAGATAAAAATGCCTCAAATAGTACAGCTAAAGATGTTAATAATAAATCACAAACAACTGACAAAAAATTAGCAGATACTAAATCATCCGAGCCAAAAGTGGATAAACAAAGTAATGTAGATAACGTTCAAAAAGGAACAAATGCTGAAGTAAAAACACAAGAACAAAAAGAACAACCGATGCAATCACAAAGTAAAGATAACAAGCATCAACAAGTAACAGCTAAATCACAAATGCAAAACAAAGCAACTCAAGGTAATGCGAAGGCTCAATCAACTACGAAACAACAGCCAAATAACAAAATGCAAGCTGAAATGCCTAAACAAGCAACAGCTAAATCACAAATGCAAGACAAAGCAACTCAAGGTAATGCGAAGACTCAATCAACTACGAAACAGCAGCCAAATAATAAAATGCAAGCTGAAATGCCTAAACAAGCAATAGCTAAATCACAAATGCAAAACAAAGTAACTCAAGGTAATGCGAAGACTCAATCAACTACGAAACAACAGCCAAATAATAAAATGCAAGCTGAAACGCCTAAACAAACGACAACAAAAGTTGCAGACAATGCTAAAAGTATCAAAACGCAACATGCAGCAAACAATAAAGCAGTAGCTACGCAATCTAAAGATAAGGCAACAGCTACTGACAAGAATAAAAGAGTTGTGACTGACAAACAAAAACAAACAACTTCAAAAGACAAAGCAAATAAAAATGCTAAAGATGCAAAATCAGCAAAACAATTACCTAAAACAGGTATGATGGATGCTATGCGTGATTACTTCTTTATTGGCGTATTGATGGCTGTTGGTATAACAGTAATTATGTTCAGACGATTTTCTGTTTTTAAATAAAATGATGTAGCGTATAATTGACAATTTCTATTTCAATTCAATAGAAATTGTCGTTTTCTATTAATATGGTAAATATAAGGTAAGTTACATAATGCAACTATCTTTTGCACATGCTAATTTAAAATATTTTTTAATGTCTGCAATTTTGTACTATCAGAAGTTAAAAGGTTTATATAAACTGAAATAACGATATAAAAATAATGAGTTAGGTAGTGAAAAAGATGAATGTTTTATCTTACTTTTTATATACTATAGTCATTACTGCAACGCCTGGTCCTACGAATATTGATATTTTAAATGCTATAAAAAATAAAGGGACTAAGGCAGGGTTAAGATACACTTATGGTGCATCGGCAGGCTTTTTTACACTATTAATTTTCTCGGCAATTTTAAATACTTTTTTAGTGTCCATAATGCCTAATCTACTAATTATTATGAAAGTGATTGGCAGTATATACATGTTATACTTGATTTACATGTTATTTAAGAAACACCATAACGCAAAAGGTGACGCTAATATCGGCACTTTTAAATCAGGGTTTAAGTTACAATTTTTAAACCCTAAAGTAATAACTTTTACAATGACTGTAATACCAACATTTGTGCTTGTATATTATAAATCAGTTACGATGATTACTATATACATATTCGTAACTTCGATTATCGCAATGTTTGCTTTTAGTTTGTGGCTTATTTTTGGATCATTATTACAAAATTTTCTCAGACGTCACGAATTAGGCATGAATATAGTGATGGCCTTATTTTTATTTTATGCGGCAATTATGGTTTGGATCTAATTATGTACTAAGGATGTGTAGCTATGAATGAATTTACATTTAAAAATGCGATTAATATTACTGCACTGCATGCAAAATTAGATGACTTTATGTACAAAACACACGACCACCAAGAATATGCTATCGGCGTCACTTTACATGGTATTCAAGCCTATAACTTAAAAAATGATTTTATATTGAATCACAGTAACGGTGTTATGTTTTTTAATCCTGAAGAAAATCATGATGGTAGGGCATATAATAATCAAATTCTGGAATACGTCATGTTGTACATTAAACCTGAACAATTACTAGAAGCTACGAATTTAAAACATCTCTATCAATTTGCAAAACCTACTATTTATGACGAAACAATTAAACATAATATTTTACGACTTACTGCTGCAATCTTTAATGGTGAAACGGATGATATTTGTAATAGCTTATTTATAACATTGGTCGATAGTTTACAAGTTGATAATACACATCTGTTTACACAAAATGACAATAATAAATTAACGTTAGCTCAAGAAATAATAAAAAAACAATTAACCGATAAGCTTAATATTGATGATATTGCACATCATCTCGAAATGTCTAAATATCAATTCATTCGTTTCTTTAAACGTCAATGTGGTATTACACCATATCAATACTATATTAATTATAAAGTTGAAATGGCAAAGCGCATTATAGAAACGTATAAAGATGTCTATTGGGCTATCACAGAATGCGGTTTCGTAGATTTAACACACTTAAACAAATGTTTTAAATATCGTTACGGCGTTACAGCGCATCAATATATGTCTCAATTTAGATAACCCCCTCACTATGAAAATAGTGAAGGGGTTTTATAATGTCAGTCGATGTATGCCGTCTTTGTTTATACCGATGTAATACGTAGTTCATTTGAAAATTTTCGAACCGCTAAAATCAACACCTCGCAAATTATGATAAAATTTCAAGTCTGTTTATTGTTTAAAAGTCGCGTAAACTATTCAGTATCACACTTTTTACACAAGGAGAATATTCATGTCTTATTTATTTTTAATTTTAGCGATAGTTTTAGAAGTGGTTGGTAGTGCATTTCTTAAATCTTCAGAGGGTTTTAGTAAATTAGTTCCAACTATAGCAACTTTAATATCATTTGTATTATGTTTCTTTTTCTTAAGTAAAACTTTACAAAATTTGCCTTTAAATATTACTTATGCAACATGGGCAGGTTTAGGACTTGTTTTGACAACAATAATATCAGTCATTGTTTTTAGAGAACAAATTAATTTAATAAGTGTTATTTCAATTTTTCTTATCATTTTGGGCGTCGTATTATTAAATACATTTGGTTCATTGCATTAATTGTTTTGTTGATTCGTTAAACCAATACGACATTCATATCAAGTAATAACTATATATAGTAATAGCCATTACAGTTGATCGACGTGTTGTTGCATAATATCGATGAATGCTTGTAATGCCTTTGTTCTCAAAGATGAGTGTTCTAAATAAGCGAATGAACGTTGGAGCGGTAACTTCTCGGTATTAATAATTATTAGCTCGTTACGCGCTAATTCTTTTTTTATGGCCCAAGTAGATAAAACGCTTAAGCCTATTCCAGATTCTACTGATGTTTTTATTGGCTGCGTACTGCTATAGTGCAATAATTTATGTGGTTCGATAGCTAATAACTTGAATACTTTGTCCATAGCTTCACGAGTACCAGAACCGTGTTCACGTACTATCCAGTTTTGTAATGCTAATTGTTCTGTCGTTACATAAGATAATTGAGCTAATGGGTGGCTAGGGCTAGCGACAATAACCATAGAATCTTCTGCGAAAATGGTTTTCTTAATAGATTTATGACTGACCTTACCTTCAATAATACCTATGTCTAATTGTCGGGTTTCTACTAAATGCATGATTTCTTCTGTATTATCAATCGTTACATTTGGTTTAATATCAGGATAATAATGAAGCGTTTGTGAAATGACATGTGGCAACACATATTCTCCAAACGTATAACTTGCACCAATCTTTAATTCTCCACTAGGCGATTGGCTTAAATCATTAACTTGATCGCGCATATTGTCATAAAGTGCCATGATTTCTTTAGCGTATGAATACACAATCTCGCCAGCTTTACTTAAATAGACATATTTATTACTACGCTCTAATAACTTAATCCCCATGCGTTCTTCTAGCGTGCGTATGTATTGAGATACGGCTGGCTGAGTCATAAGATGGACCTCGGCAGCACGGGAGAAACTTTGTTTTTCAGCTACAGTGATAAAAACAGTTAAATATTGATCTATTTTAAACGCCTACTTTCTTCTATAAGTATTTACTTATTATAGGTATTATAATAAATAATTTTACTTATGTATAGTGTCATCATATGCTTGTGGATGACGGGAGGCATTATTATGACAGACACTAAACGAGATGGACAAAACTTAACTAAGAATTTTATGTTAGGAGTCATATTTACTTTTATCATTGCGGGACTAGGATTTTTATTGTCGTTAATCCCTGGGCTAGATCATATCGGACAATTGGCATGCGCTATTTTATTGGCGGTAATTTATCGACAAATATTTGGTTACCCTAATCAGCTCAAACAAGGAATTGTTTTTACGCAACAAAAATTATTACGTTTAGCGATAATTTTGTATGGCTTAAAATTAAACGTCGATGCGATACTGCACCATGGATTAATGTTAATCGTTAAAGATGCTGTTATTATTGCATTTGCCATTTTAGCAATGATTATATTATCGAACATTTTTAAAACAGATAAAATGATTACATTATTACTTGGGATAGGTACTGGCGTATGTGGAGCGGCAGCAATAGCAGCAATAGCTCCAATCGTTAAATCTAAAGATGAAGATACTGCGATTAGTGTAGGATTAGTCGCATTAGTAGGTACTATTTTTGGAATTGGTTATACGTTATTACAACCTTTACTACCAATAAGTAATCAGCAATATGGTATATGGTCTGGTAGTAGTTTGCATGAGATTGCGCATGTTGCAATTGCGGCAGGACCATTAGGAGATCACACGATAGCAATAGCCATGTTGGCAAAATTGGGACGTGTATTTTTACTTGTGCCTTTAGCATTTATATTTCTGGTATATATGAAGAAGAAAAATCAAAGAAATAATAAAGATGAAAATACGCGTATTCAGTTTCCATGGTTTCTAATTGGCTTTATATTAATGAGTGTTATAGCAACATATGTACTTGGTAAGGTTATTACATTACCACATGGCGTAATGTCTAGCATTTCTCAAGTTACAACATGGCTGTTAACTGCTGCTATGGTAGGGTTAGGTTTAAACGTTAATTTACAAGACGTAAAAGATAAAGCATTTAAACCATTATTAATAATGATATGTGTATCGGTTTGTGTATCGATATTGGCATATTTATTAATTTAAAGCGCATTAACATCAGTTGATCAGGTAAAATATAAATAAAAAAATTATATTAAGATGTTTTAAAAGCGCTTACATTTTTTGAAAAAGGGTAAAATTCAAAAAAAGGAGGTAATGTTAATGATCTTTCAAAATCCAACAGAACAAAATGCACAATACAAAGTAAAATCAAAGTATGAGAACTTTATAGGTGGCCAATGGGTAGCACCTAAAGAAGGGAATTACTTCGATAATATTTCACCGATTACTGGTGAAAAGTATTCAGAAGTACCACGCTCTACTAAAGCGGATGTTGATAAGGCTGTTGAGGCGGCGCATAAAGCACAAGCTGAATGGGGCAAAAAATCATTAGCTGAACGTTCACAGTTACTATTAGATATTGCGGACCGCGTTGAAGAAAATTTAGAATACTTAGCTGTTGTTGAAACTTTTGATAATGGTAAACCTATTAGAGAATGTTTAGCGGCTGACTTACCTTTAGTCGTGGATCATTTCAGATATTTCGCAGGTGTAATTCGTGCTGAAGAAGGTGGCATTTCACAAATTGATAATGATACTGTAGCTTATCACTATAAAGAACCTTTAGGAGTAGTTGGTCAAATTATTCCATGGAACTTCCCATTACTAATGGCAACTTGGAAAATTGCACCTGCATTAGTAACTGGTAATGCCGTCGTGTTAAAACCAGCAGAGCAAACTCCGGTTTCAGTTTTACACTTGGTTGAACTTATCGCTGATATATTACCAGAAGGCTTATTGAATGTTGTTAATGGTTTTGGTGCCGAAACAGGTGAAGCATTAGCAACACATAAAGATATTAACAAAGTTGCATTTACTGGTGAAACAACAACTGGTAAAACAATTATGAAAAATGCTAGTGACAATATTATTCCTGTTACGCTAGAACTAGGTGGTAAATCACCAAATGTTTTCTTCAAAGATATAATGGATGAAGATGATGCGTACCTAGAGAAAGCTGTTGAAGGTTTAGTCATGTTCGCATTAAACCAAGGTGAAGTATGTACTTGTCCTTCACGTGCATTAATTCATGAAGATATTTACGAAGATTTTATTAAATTATGTATTGATAAAGTGAATAAAATTAAATTTGGTAATCCACTAGATGACAGTACAATGGTTGGTGCTCAAACTTCTAATGAACAGCAAGAAAAAATTAAAAAATATTTAAATATTGGTAAAGAAGAAGGTGCAGAAGTATTAGTTGGTGGTGGCATTAGAGAAGAAGATGATGAATTAGGTAATGGCTTTTATATTGAACCAACAATTTTTAAAGGTACTCAAAATATGCGTATTTTCCAAGAAGAAATTTTTGGGCCAGTACTATCAGTAGCAACATTTAAAGATAACGATGAAGCATTAGAAATGGCTAACGACACAATGTATGGCTTAGGCGCTGGTATTTGGACTAGAAGTCAAAACACTGCATATCGTATCGGCAGAGGTATTCAAGCTGGTCGTGTATGGGTGAATAACTATCACACATATCCTGCACACGCTGCGTTCGGTGGTTATAAAATGAGCGGTATTGGTCGTGAAAATCATCTTATGATGTTAGAACACTATCAACAAACTAAAAACTTACTTGTTAGCTATGATGAAAATCCTACAGGATTATTCTAAGTTCTATATATACAAAGTTAAGCAAGAAAGTGACGCTACAGCTGTTCTTTAATCTGTGGCGTTGCTTTTTTTATGATCATAAGTGAACTATCAAAAGAGCTAAACTTGACTTTTTACTTAATAAATTATAAATTATTGTTATTCTGATTAAATATGACATTAACAATTGGATAGTGAGAGTGAAGCTTTAGCAGACAATTAATAAACTTTATTGATTGAATGAAGAAGTCGTCAAAATCATATGTTCAATTTACTTATTATAATACATTTAAGTTTAATTACATAAGGCAGCAACACAAAATGAGTTAAGAAATACTAATGAACAGTAGTCACATAGAAATCGAACACACTATATAACTGATTTATATAAATAAATTGGTATTGTATGTCGATAAGCTAATAAAGGCTAGTTCCACTTTTTCATACTCAAGTTGTAATGAAGCCGACAATTGTAATAGATGATTCCCATTTATTGCTAATTGTCGGCTTCTTTTTATTTTTATTATGAGAGAAAAGAAACCAACAATGACGAATTTACTATTAAAGGAGACAAGCTTATGTTCACATCTACTGCGTTGTCTACGCTCATGCTAATATTTATCATTACGCTTATCATAGCAAGCGTTAGTGGGCTTTTATTTATTAATACGCGCGTGCCATTATCATACATACATTTTCATTTAATAATAGGTGCATTACCGATTATTGTATCTTTTGTAGCACTTATACAAACGCGGCAAAGTATATTAATGGGGCCATTTCACTTTGATATATTGGCATGGTTGATGGCATTTTTTGTACTAGTTATTGGTTTGATTATTCAAAGATTTTCTATGCAATATTTAAAAGGTGATTTTAACTATAGAAAGTACTTTGTTCTGTTTCAAGGTGTAAGCAGTTTTGCCTCTATCGCTTGGTTAAGTGATGATTTACGTCTAATGACTTTATTTTGGGGACTAACTTTAGTGTGTTTAACGTTATTAATGCGTTTAAACGGACGATGGAAAGTAACAAAAACAGCTGCTAAAGTAACAGCGCGCTATTTCTTTTTAGGGTGGCTAGCATTAGGTATAGTTGTATTGTGGTGCTATTTCATCACAGGCGAATGGAAATTTTCAACCGTGTTAACGGAGTCTAATTTGGCATTAATCACAGGTTGGGAGTATTTTGCTTTATCTATTTTAATTATTTTAGCAGTTATTGTTCCAGCGGCTCAATGGCCATTTCAACGATGGCTTATCGAATCTGTAGCTGCTCCAACACCAGTCTCAGCAATTATGCATGCGGGTATCGTTAATGCCGGTGGTGTTATGCTTACGCGCTTTTCTCCATTATTTACAAGTGATATTGCTGCAATTATTTTAATCATTATTGCATGCATTTCGGTATTAATTGGCTCAGGCATTAGCTTGGTACACGTAGACTATAAACGCCAGCTCGTAGGTTCAACGATGGGACAAATGGGCTTTATGTTAATTCAATGTGCTTTAGGGGCTTATATAGCAGCAATTATACATTTAATATTGCATGGCTTATTTAAAGCCACTTTGTTTTTAAGATCAGGTTCAGCAGTACAACATTTTGATGTACCAGCGAGAGCTCGAGAACGTTTATCTTATGTTTGGATAGTTTTAGGAAGGCTACTTGCTTGTGCATTAGCTGTGGCTTTTTGGTTCACTACACATGAACAAGGATATGGTATTGTAAGTGCACTCATATTAGCATGGTCATTATCGGTATCGTGGACACAACTTGTCGCTTTTGGTGAAGGTGTTGTCGGTCGTTTGATTGGGTTAAGTGCGCTAGTTATTATCGGTATCGTTTATTTAGGTGTACATCATTATTTCTATAGTTGGTTAGAAGGCATAACTATTCATCAAAATCAGCCTTCCATCTTCGTCTTTATCGCAGTTGTAATTATTTTAATGCTTGGTAGTATCGCAAGTACATGGGTGGCGCGTCATCGATCATCTAAAACATTTGTCAAAATATATTTATGGCTAGTTCATATTGGTGACGCTAAGACTCAAGCTATTGAACGACATCCGAATTATTTGAAAAAATTCTTATCGTAAAGGAGACAACAATATGGTTTCAACGAAAACTCAAACTCAAACAACTCAAACATTTCTAAATGAAACTGACATTGCTCAGTTAATAGATAGTGCTAGTAATGTCATAGTACCATTGTCTCCGATTTCTATTTTTGCTGCCCGTCATCCATGGGTAAAATTAGAAGATAAGGACTTTAAACAGGTTGCTAGATGGTTAGATAATACGAGAGATGTCGATATTTACCCTGGTACTAAAACAATAATGCAAGCTTATCGCGATGGAGAAATAAGTGATACTATTTTAGAACAAAAATTAAAGCAGTGGTTAGATGACAATAATCGTACGTTACCTTTAGAAGAAGCGTATCGTTATTGCACAAATGTAATGAAGTTTGACCCATTACCGAAAAATATCATTAAAAAAATCCAGCATAGCCAAATTGAAGATGTGGCATTAGATAATTTAATGGACGAAGCACAAATAGTGCGCTCCATGCCGCCTAGAAGTAAACATATCAAATATAAAAACCCACATACTTATTTACAATTGCTTGATTACCATGTCATAAAATGGTGCAAATTATATCTCGATGATAACCAGTCTAGTTGGACGTTACCAAATCGAGAACAAGGATTCTTTTATGCCTGGAAAAAATTAGTCATCCATGACCCTGCATTATCTAAAGCCGAGCGTCAAACCTTAGCTTCATTACCTAACGAGCCACATGAAATGATTGCTGAAACGCTAACATTATTAGATATTCCTGAAACATCAAGACAAGGCTATCTAGAAAGTCATTTGTTAGCTTTACCTGGATGGGCAGGTATGTTGTTATGGCGAATGGAGCAAACTCATAAAAAGTCGTACTTAATTACAGAATATTTAGCGATTCGATTAGCACTAGAATGGTCATTTATTAAACCTTATTTGCCAGTGGAAACAACACGGCCCATACCACAACGTTCATTGGAAACATTAGTAGGTGAATGGTGTCACTGGGGTGAGCTAACAATTGTTGGCTGGCAACAATTGACGTTAGAGCAACAACAAGAATATTTAAAATTTGCTTTAGAATTTGATAGCAAAACACAACGACACATTTGGTTAGAAGCATGGGAAGAAACTTATGAAGCCCGCTTAAAAGAGCAACTATTAACGAGTGACCAAGATGAAAGCGGCGCTAAAACTGAGGCGCAATTGGCTTTTTGTATCGATGTTCGTTCTGAGCAATTTCGTAGTCAATTGGAAAATGCAGGACCGTTCGAAACAATTGGAATTGCTGGTTTTTATGGACTGCCGATCGCTAGTGCTAAGTTAGGCAGTGATCATAGTCACGCTTCATTACCAGTTATGAATACACCGCAACATAAAATTAAAGAATATGCACGTCCTCATGAAATGAAAACATATCATGAACGGAAAAATTCAATTAGCGCGTTAATATATACATTTAAGAAGATGAAACAAAATGTATTGCCTAGCTTGTTATTACCTGAATTAACAGGTTCTTGGTTAAGTGTACAAATGTTATCACGCACATTTTTACCACGACCTATTGGACGATGTATTCATAAATTTTATTCTCGTTGTTTACAAAAACCGAAAACATCTTTAACACTTTCTAATGATAAGTTTGGTGTTGAAGAAGGTTTGCCAGTAGGATTTTCAACACAAGAACAAATTGACTATGCACATCAAGCATTAAAACTGATGGGCTTAACAGAGTATTTTGCACCATTAGTCGTTTTTTGTGGTCACGGTAGTCAGAGTGCAAATAATCCTTATGCTTCATCTTTAGATTGTGGTGCTTGTGGTGGTGCAGCTAGTGGGTTTAACGCCAAAGTGCTAGCGATGTTATGTAATTTGCCAGATGTAAGAACAGGTCTCCAAAATTTAGGCGTTAATATACCCGTAGAAACGGTATTTACAGCTGCCGAACACAATACTTCTGTAGACAATTTGGCGTGGATATATTTACCAACGTTATCACGCGAAGCAAAAGCTGCATACGAGCATATTGAACAGGTTATGCCAAAGGTAAGTAAACAAGCTAATACACAACGCATGTTAACTTTGCCGACGTTAAAAAATAATATCAGTAATCCTGAAGAAGAGGCATATCGGTTAGCAAACGATTGGAGTGAAGTGCGCCCTGAATGGGGGCTAGCACGTAATGCGTCATTTATTATCGCGCCACGTAAACTGACACAAAATAAAGATTTAGAGGGCAGAGCCTTCTTGCACAATTATGATTGGCGACAAGATAGCGACGGATCGATTTTAGGTAATATTATTGCAGGGCCTGCTACGGTAGCACAGTGGATTAACTTACAATATTATGCTTCGACTGTAGCACCACATTACTATGGTAGTGGGAGTAAAACGACTCAAACTATTACTGGTGGTATTGGTGTCATGCAAGGAAACGCCAGTGATTTATTAACAGGCTTGCCTTGGCAATCTGTTATGAAATCGGACTTCGAAGCATACCACGCACCATTAAGATTATTAATTGTCGTTCAAGCACCTGATTCGTATATTGAACAATTATTATCAAGCAACAGTGACTTTAAACAAAAAGTTACAAATGGTTGGCTGCAATTAGCAAGTATAGGTAATGATGGCATATGGAAACATTGGTAACAACAGATTACTTGATGCATTGTTTATACATTTCATGATTGAACATGTATAATAAAGTTACATATAATATCATAAGTTTTTATAGTTATAGGAGTTGTTGCTAAATGCCATTAACAAAGGGTGCTTGCGAATCTGACATTAGTAAAGCAATTACGCAATGGGAAAAAGAATATCTAGGTAGAGGCTCATTGTCAGTAAAAACAGATATCGTAAGAGATATGATTATCGTCGATTTGCAAGGTGTACTAACACCAGCAGAATATAATGTATGTGAAACGCAGGAAGGTTTACTATCCATTAAAAGAACACGTTCTAAATTAGTCGAATCGGGTGCAGAGGATTTAAAAGATATCATTTTGCAACTAACTGGCGAAACAGTCAAAAGCGTACATACAGACTTAAGTGCGCGTACAGGTGAACGTATCATTGTTTTTAAATTAAATAATGATTTAGCACAACAATTTAACAAAGAATAATTAGCGACTATCTATATGCTAAGTGCTATTAATTCACGTAGTAATAATAAACATAAGCCATTTTTATTTGTCTATTAATAGAGAAATGAAAGTGGCTTTTTGTATGATAATAAATTATTCAGACTAAAAATATTGCTGGATAGTATTAGAATAAAAAGAAGCCAATCAACACGTTTATATTTCTTACGCATTGATTGACTTTTTTTTAAAATATATCCTATCATCTTGCCCTAATCGTTAACGAAATAATAAATGCGATAACCATAAACATTACAATCATTAATACGACACCTGGCCAATAAATTAAGCTATAAAAATAACCAGCCAATGTACCTCCGACAGAAGAACCCATGTAATAGAATAATAAATAAAGACTGGAAGCTTGTGCGTTGTGGTGTTCAGAGCGTCTTGCTACTACCGCGCTAGCGATAGCATGTCCACTAAAAAAGGCATAAATACTAATAGCTAAACCAATAATTTTAAATGTTAAAAACGGCAACAACGTCACACATATACCAATTGTTAACATTAAAATACTAAACTTCAAGGCATTAATCGAGCCTAGTTTTTCACGTAACTTTGCGTTTAACATAGAAGAAAGCATACCTATTAAAAATAATAGATAAACGAAACTAATAATGCTCGGGTGTAAATGATATGGAGCAGATTTTAATTCAAAAGAAATATAATTAAATGCCGCTATATTACTTCCTAAAAATAAAAAGCCAAGCATAAACGGTTTCAGTAGTCTAATATTTCGTAAATGACTCCAGTAACTCATAATGAGTTCTCTAAATGAAAATTTTTGACGTTCGAAATGTTGTGATTTAGGCAATAGCATCGTAAATAAGAGTGCTGCTATAACGCTGAGAACAGCTATTGATAATAAACCAGTTTGATAATCAAAGACACTAGAAATATATCCTGTGAATATACGACCAAACGCACCGCCAAATGCATTACCACCAATATAAATGCCCATAGCTTCTGGCAAATTATGAGGTGATATTTCCTCTCCAATATAAGCCATTGCTATTGATGGTAGACCAGCCAAACAAACCCCTTGTAGTAATCTAATAGCAAGAAATGCATTGAAGTCAGTAATGAAGGGCTGGACAATGGCTAATAATGATACAGATATAACTGAAAAAATCATGACAGGTTTACGTCCTACAACTTCAGAAATAGCACCAAAAAATAACATAGCAAAAGCTAATGTTAATGTCGTAGTAGATAGGGGCAAGCTAGCAGTAGTCTTATCTACATGGAAAGTTTTTGTAAAGTGAGGTATCAATGGTTGAACACTATATAAAATCGAAAAGATGGTAAAACCAGCAATAAATAAAGCAACGTTTACTTTTAAATACGCGGGTGTCCCTTTTTCTACAAAACTGTTTGAAATATTTTGCATTGGTGAAATACCTCTCTTTTAATTAATGATTTTATGTTAGCATGTAAATACTAATAAATGAAATGCATAATTTTCATATCATTAATGCGTTAAACGCATAAGGAGGGCTTGAATGTGGAATGGCACCATTTAGAATATTTTAAATTGTTAGCGAAGTTACAAAATGTATCATTATCAGCCAAACAATTAAATGTCAGTCAGTCCGCGCTTAGTCGTGCGATTAAGCATTTAGAGGAAGAAGTAGGTAGTCCGTTATTTAATAGGGTGGGGAGATCATTAAAATTAAATAAACATGGAAAGGAATTTTTAGTAACGGTTAATACTATTACTCAAGAAATGGAAATGTTTAAAAGTAAAGTGACTCAATCTATCGATATGTTGAATGGAGACATAACGTTAGGTTTTTTACATTCTGTAGGACCAACATATTTATCAGACTTCCTAAAAACATTTAATGCGGACTATCCTAATATCAGGGTGAAACTTTTACAAGACGATGCTAAGGGGCTAATTTCTAAATTAGAAAATGGAGACATTGATATAGCAATTACAATGGTTACTCCTGCTAGTAAAAGTGTTTGCTTTATTCCATTATTACAGGAACAATTGTTTATCACACTCAATAGCAACCATAATTTAGCTCAGGCACAAAGTTTAAATGTTGCCGATTTAGTGGATGAGCGATTTATTTTATTAAAAGAAAACTTTGTTTTGCGTGAACAAGTCGATCGAATTTTTAGTGATCATGGTATCAATGTAGAAATTAACTTCGAAAGTGATGAAACATTAACGATTGCGAGCTTTGTTAGTGCCGGTTTGGGTATTTCTATTTTACCAAAATTAAAAAATATACAGTTACCGAACCTTACTCAAATACCTATAAATAAATACAATGCGCAACGTAAGATAGGTTTATGTTATTTAACTCAAACCGACTTGCTGCCGATTGTTAAAGTTACTAAAGAAAGCTTAATTAACTATTTTAACAATTACAATGAGGGCGAAGATTATAATAATAATTAATATAAAATATAAATTTTTAAGTCAAATGTAATCTTTTATTTATAATTGACATGAGTAAGACAAAAATAGATAATTGTTACATATAAAATATAATTATCAAAATATTCGCACATCATGATGGGGATGATAGATCATTGAAAATGTTACAACCATTTGTAAGAACTACACGACTTTATCAAGTGAAGAAATAGAAAATATTGCACAATTAGCGGCTCAACTACAACGCATTGCAGATTTAAATAGGTCATATGTATTTATTGATTGCTTTTCAAAAGAAGCAAATCATCTAGTCGTCGTAGCTGAGGCTGTTCCATCGAATGAAGCAAACTTATATCAAAATTCAGTACTAACACAAAATGTGTATGAAAAGTTTGAACCAGCCGTATTTCGTTCTTTAAAAATCGAAAAAGATGTTCATCATCATAAAGCGGTAACGCAAGAAGGACAAGTAGTTGAACAAAACGTGACGCCAATTAAAGTGAATGATACTGTTATAGGCGCATTAATTATGGAGAAAGATATAACGAGACAAATTGAAAATGAAGAGAAATTACATGTTTTCTCGAGAGCAACTGAAACGATAAGTGAATTATTTAAATATCCGAGCAGCGAACAAATATTTGTCCCAGACATGATTGAAGAAGCGTTGTTTTATCTAGACACTTCATTTATTGTTCAATATTATAATTTAAAAGGTGAAAAAATAGTTCAAGATTTGACCGATAAGCAGTGTGATTTAAATATATCGATTTTAAATATTTTTCCAGACTTCGATTACATATTGAACGATGACAGAGTTATAGTAATTGAAAATAGAGCGATACAAAATAAATACTTTCAAATCAAGTGCGTTAAGTTGTTTACTGACCAACAATTGACGGGATACTTGATGATGTTAAAAGATATATCTGATACCAAAGAAAAAGAAAAAGCTTTAATATCTAAAACGGTCGCAATACGAGAAGTGCATCATCGTGTCAAAAACAACTTACAAACCGTTGCAAGTTTACTAAGGTTACAAATGAGGATGGGTATACCGGATGAAAGTAAACATTATTTTCAAGAAAGCTTGAATCGTATCTTATGTATTGCCTCAGTATACGAAGTTATTTTGAGTGAATCACATTCTGATCAGGTTAATATTGCTACTTTAATCGAAAAGATTGGTAATGCACTCGTATATAGCGAAACTGCAGAACAAGTAGTCGATATTAGTTATGACATTGATAAGCAATTATATATACCTTCACACTTAGCAATATCTGTAGCTTTAATTGCGAATGAATTGATTACTAATAGTTTACAACATGCATTCAAGCAGTCTTCAAAGGGCAGCATATTTGTCTCTCTATCTTATGATCAAGTACAAACAACATATAGGTTAAAGGTTCAAGATAATGGTATTGGGGATAATCATTATCCAAGTTCATTTGGTTTAAATATTGTAAATACAATTGCCGAAAATGACTTAGACGGTTATTTTAACATTATACAAAATGATATAGGCACACTTGCACAACTCGTATTTCAATATAAAGGGGAGTAATTGAATATGAACAAAATTATGGTCGTTGAGGACGAATCCATTGTAAGGCTAGATATTGTCGAGACACTGAAAGAGGCAAAATACGATGTTGTTGCAGCCGTGGGTAATGGGGAAAAGGCAATTGAATATACGGAAAAGAAACAGCCAGATTTGATTATTATGGATATTAAAATGCCTAAATTAGATGGTTTGAAAGCAAGTAAAATTATTAGTAAAAGATTCGATACTCCTATTTTAATACTAACAGCATACAGTCAAGCTGAATTTATTCAAGAGGCTAAACAGTCTAATATTGTTGGCTATATTATTAAACCCATTTCAGAATCGCAATTATTGCCAGCTGTTGAGATTGCAATGGCGCAATCTCAACAAATGCGCAATTTAAAGCAACAAGTCACTAAATCCTATGAAGCAATCGAACAACGCAAACAAATAGAAAAAGCGAAGGGCTTGTTGATGCATAGGCAAAACATGAGTGAAGAAGCTGCATATAAGAAACTGAGGAAACTTAGTATGAATTATCATACGAATATCGAACAAATTGCCATAAAGGTGATTGAACAATTAGGTTCATAGTTTTAATTACTAAACAAGTGTATAGTAACGAGCAAAGGTGCTTATTTGTAAATCAAATAGGCATCTTTTTGCTTTCTATGAGGTCAATAAAAGGGGGAAATTATCATGGAACATATAGGTACGGTAATTATATATATCATTATGATTTGTGCAGTGATTGGAGCGTTTGGTGCCATACGTAATCCTGAAATAGGGGTCGGAAAAGAATTTATGGAAGGTATTTTCACCATTGGACCAATTTTTGCAAACTCTGCTGGCATTATGGCCTCTATTCCATTTATCTCAAAATTTATAGAAAATGTCTTTGGACCACTATTCAACAAGATTGGCGCTGACCCAGCTATAGCAGCTACTTCGATATTGGCAACTGACATGGGTGGTTATCAATTAGCGGATGTTTTAAAACATAGTTATGAAGGTTGGATTATGGCGATGATTGTTGGTTTTATGGCTGGGGCAACGATTGTCTTTTCTATACCTTTAGGTTTACCGATGTTAGATAAACGAGACCATAAATACATGGCTTTAGGTATCCTATCAGGGCTATTAGCTATACCGTTTGGTGTGTTTATTTCAACTTTTATTATATTGATGAGTCATATGAAAGTGCGTACTGTCGTAGAAACAACTGGTGCTGCTACACACGTGTTCTCCATTAGTCTTTCTACAGTATTTGTAAATTTATTACCTTTAATTATTTTTGTAGTAATTACTGCCATTGGTTTATATTTCTTCTCAGACATTATGATTAAAATATTTATAATTTTTGGAAAGGTTTTAGATGTTTGCATCAAACTTGTATTTGTTTTTTCAGTAGTACAAATCTTTACAGGATTCTTCACTAATGTCTTTGGTGTTTGGGGCTTTGATCCTATTATGGCAGATAAAAAAGATAACTTTAGGGCACTAGAAAATGCTGGTAACATTGCTATTATGTTATCTGGCGCATTTCCGATGGTTTATTTAATTCGTAAATACTTCTCTAATGGTTTGACGAAGATTGGTAGTAAAATTGGGTTAAGCGAAGTAGGGAGTGCAGGTATAATAGCAACTGTCGCAAATATTTTAGCTATGTTTAAATTAGTTAAAGATATGCCACCCAAAGATAAGGTGATCAATATTGCTTTTGGTGTGTGTTCGGCATTTCTCCTAGGAGACCACTTGTCATATACAGCTAACTTCCAGCCTACACTGATACCTGCAGTTATGATTGGTAAGTTTAGTGCAGGAATACTAGCAGTCATCTTTGCTTACATTTTATGTATACCGAAAGCTAGAAAGCTAGAAGATATCGATAGAAGAGCGGGTATCATCGGAGAAGATGAATACTTAGAAAAAGAGCGACTAGCTAGTCGTCATCCTGAGCAATCTAATAATTAATAACATATAAAATCGACAGAGATGATAAGGCTTTGTCGATTTTTTAGTGACAATAGATAGTTCAAAATTAACAAGCAGAGAAAAATAAATAAGTCAGACGTTATTAGACGTCTGACTCATCTTTATAAGTGATTAAGTTATGAACTGATTAGAAGTAATTTGCTGTGATACCACCATCAACATTAATGTTAGCACCATTAGTCCAATCTGATTCGTCAGATGCTAAGTATAGCGCACAGTTAACGATATCTTCAGGTTTACCAAATCTACCTGTCGGCTGTCTGTCTAAACGTTCTTTCTTGGCAGCTTCATCAGATACGAGCCATTCCATTAATAACGGTGTTTCAATTGGTCCGGGACTAATCGCATTTGTGCGAATGCCTTTAGGTCTGAATTGAATTGCTAAAGATTTTGTTAATGAAACGACAGCACCTTTTGAAGCGGTATAAGCGTCTTGCGGCACCGAACAACCCATTTCCGCTACGAAAGAGGCAATATTAATTATTGAACCAGATTCATTTTTTTCCATTTCAGGAATAACATATTTAGTCATAAAGAATATTCCTTTAACGTTAATGTTCATGACTAAGTCCCAAACTTCTTCAGAGGTATTCACGACAGAATTATCGGCTGAAGGCATAACGCCAGCGTTGTTATATAATACGTCGATTCTACCAAAAGATGCTACAGTTTCTTCGACAGCTTTTTTCACTTGTTGTTCATCTGAAATATCGACTTGGAAAAACTTAGCTTCTCCTCCGTTGTGAACAATATCATTAGTTGCTGTTTGGCCAGCTAACTCGTCTCTTTCGAAGATAGCTACTTTAGCGCCCTCAGCTGCAAATTTTTGTGCTGCAACGAGACCCATGCCTCCGCCAGCTCCTGTGATGATGCATACTTTGTCTTTTAATCTCATAAATCTTACCTCCTAAATATCAATGAATTAGCTTTGTTCGAAATAGCGTGAACGTTCCCAAGTAGTTACATAGGAATCAAAGTCATTTTGTTCAGAATGTGCTGCGTGGAGATAGTGTTTTGCTACATCTTCGCCTAGCACTTCTTTTACTACGTCACTATTTTTCCAGTGATAAATAGCTTCATGTAAAGAAGAAGGGATACGGTCGATGCTGTCTTGTTCATAAGCATTACCTTTTAATTCATCTTCGAGTGGGATTTTATGTTCGATACCATACAACCCTGCACCAATTAATGCAGAATAAGCGAGGTACGGGTTCATATCTGCACCTGAAATACGAGACTCGAAACGTAATGCATTACCATGTCCAACTGTTCTATAACCAGCAGAACGGTTATCGCGACTCCATGCAATACTAACTGGCGCCCAAGAGTTTGGTGCGAAACGTTTGTAAGAATTGACATAAGGTGCATACATTAAAGCAAAATCTTTAGTGTACTTAATAACGCCTGCTAAGAAATGTTGCATTGTTTCAGACATTGGATTTTCAGCATCGTCACCAGCGTAAAAGGCATTGTTAGATGTACCTTTTTCCATCATACTAAGATGAATGTGACCACTTGAACCTGTCCATTCAGCATAAGGTTTAGCCATAAACGTTACTGCCTTATCGTTCTGAATACAAATTTCTTTCATACCGTGTTTAAACATAATATGTTGATCCGCTGCTTTTAAAGCATGATCATATTTTAAGTTGATTTCGTGTTGTCCTTTGTATGCTTCACCTTTTGAAGATTCAATAACGATACCCATGCGGTGCATTTGATCTCTGATTTCTTGATAAATAGGTTCGTTTTTTGTTCCTTGTAGCAAGTTATAATCTTCGTTAAGGTGTCCTGCTGCTTCTAAATTGGCATATCCTTTTTTATCAATATTTTCGAATGAATCATTGAATAGATAAAATTCTAATTCACTAGCTAGGTGAGGTGATAAGCCGTGTTCTTCAGCTTTTTTGATTTGACGTTGTAGGATAGATCTTGGAGCGATACATATTTTTTCACTACCGTCCTCTGTATATACGTCACAGAAGACCATCGCTGTTTTATCCAACCATGGCACAACTTTTAGTGTGTCCCAATCTGGTTTTGCCAAGTAATCACCGTAGCCTTTATTCCAGTTCATATATTCAAAGCCCTCGTTTGTATCCATTTCAAAGTTCGTACCTAATAAATAGTTACAAAAATGTGTGCCTTCAGAAATATCATTTTCTAAAATAAAATCGCCGGTAATACGCTTACCCATCAAACGACCTTGCATATCACAAAAGCCTAGCACTACAGTGTTAATTTTATCTTCCTCTACAAGTTGAAGTAATTCACTTTTACTGATATTACCAGATTTAGTGTTAGGATTAATTTCTTTAAACATAACTTCCAACCCCTTAATTTATTTATTCATTTAATGTTAATGAAATATATTTCAATTCTAAGAAGCCATCCAACCCATGATGTCCACCTTCTCGACCCATACCACTTTCTTTAATACCTCCAAATGGTGCTTGAGGCACGCTAAGTTGTGTGCCGTTTACACCAATCATGCCGAATTCTAGTTGTTCGCTAACTTTATGAATTGTATTCACATTATTAGAGAAGAAGTAAGCAGCTAACCCATATGGTGAAGCATTGGCGATATCAATCGCTTCTTGTTCATCTGCAAATTCGATAATAGGAGCAACTGGACCGAAAATTTCTTCTTGAGCGATAGACATGTCAGGCTTAACGTTAGTTATAACGGTTGGCTCATAAAATAAGCCGAAGTCAGAAATTGGTAATTTCTTACCTCCTGTGGCAATAGTTGCCCCATTACTTTTAGCTTCGTTGACTAACTGTTCTACTTTGTTAATAGCGTCTGCATTGATGAGTGGGCCAACTTGAGCATTATCATCACTTGCTGGTCCGACCGTAAGTTGTTTAACGCTGTTAATGACTTTTTCTGTGAATACATCTTTTACGTCTTTGTGTACTAAAATGGTATTAATACCATTACACATTTGGCCTGTATTTTCGAATTTGTTGTCGACAATAGCATTAGCTGCAGCCTCTAAATCTGCATCAGGTAAGACGATTGCAGGTGCATTACCACCTAATTCTAGAGATATGCGTGTAATATGATTAGCTGCTTTTTGCATCAATGATTTACCGATGTTAGTAGATCCAGTGAACGACATTTTTCTAACACGATGATCATTAAATAAAGTATCTGAAATTAATGATGCGCTACCAGTTAAAATATTGGCTACGCCATCATCAATATCTGTTGCCATTAGTTCATCGAAGATTGCGATCGCAATTCTAGGCGTTTCGCTAGAAGGTTTAACGATTACTGTACATCCTGCTGCTAAGGCAGGTGCTACTTTTCTCGCAATCATTGCTCCAGGGAAATTCCAAGGAGTGATTAACCCACAAACTCCGACAGGCTGTTTTAACACAGAGATACGCTGTTGCGGAGATGATGGAGGGATGATTTCACCATAAATACGTTTGCCTTCAGCGGCATACCATCGAATGAATTTGGCACAAACGCCAATTTCGCCGAATGCTTCCGCGTATGGTTTGCCTTGTTCTTCACACATAATTAAGGCTAGTTCGTTTTGCTTTGCTAACAAGTTGTCAGCCCATTGTTCTAAAATTTCGCCACGATAATCGGCAGTGTATTTAGACCATTGTTGAAATGCACCATGTGCAGCTTCTATACTTTGCTGAACATCTGCTTCAGCAACTTTAGGTACTTGACCGACGACATCACCATTAGCAGGGTTTACAACTTCTAACGTGTTAGCCGTTTGTAGTTGTTTACCATTAATCCAGTTATGATTTAGTTCTTTACTCATAAAAGTGCCCCCTTTACGTACAAAAAGACGCTTACGTAACTAACTTAGACTTAAAGTTATAAGTTACATAAGCGCCATTGCTTAGTATATTCACTTAATATTGATTGTTAAAAGATATTGGAGTTACACTCCAAGATAATTTAATTGTATTAAATTATCTAAACCTTGTCAATATTCAGAAAATGACTTATACTTTTTTCAAATTAATAGACGGAGGGGTAGGAAATGAGTAAAGCTGTAGAGTTGTTACAACAACTAATTAAATACGATAGTTCTGATAAAAGCGTCGCCAATGAAACGATAGCCTTCTGTAAACGCTGGTTGGAAAGTGAAGGGGTAACTGCTGAAATTATTTCTAATAATGGTTTTGACATGTTGATATGCGAAGTTGGACAAGGAGATAAAACATTAGTGTTAAACGGACATGTGGATGTAGTTAGTGGTAAAGAAACACAATTTGATCCAATTATTAAAGAAGGCAAGCTCTATGGTCGCGGCAGTGCTGACATGAAGGCAGGTGTAGCAGCAATTATGGTTGCTGTAGCTGAATTAAATAAATTGGAGCTGACACAAACAAAAGTACAATTACAATTAGTAACAGATGAAGAAATAGGCGGTAAAAACTGTGCTAATTATTTAACGAATGAAGGTTATTTAGGTGATTTCGTTATCTGTCCAGAACCTACTCAGATTGATATCGGATTTCAGGCAAAGGGGATATTGCAAATTGATATTGAATTATCTGGTGCGTCGGCACATGGCAGTCGTCCTTGGGAAGGGGTAAATGCTATTGACAAAGCATTTGAAGTTTATGACCAGTTGCTTCATTTACCATTTGCAAGTGAAAGCACAGAGTTCTACGATGGCCCATCTATTAATTTAGCTAAAATTCATGGTGGTGAAGTTTATAACAAGGTGCCAGATGCATGTACTTTATCTTTTGATATACGCTATCTACCGACTCAAAACCAATCTCAAATATTAAAAGAAATAGAAGGCATTACTGATGGCAAAATACATATCAATCTTGAGGGTCCTCCTGTTATGAATGATAAAAATCAACCGTACATTAAACAGCTGGTAGGTGAGATTAAACAACATACAAATAAGGATGAAGTGAAATTGTTTGGCCAACATGGTTTTGCAGATACGCGTTATTTCTCTCGATTTAATGTTCCTGCAGTAGAATTTGGCCCATCAGGTAATCATTGGCATGGCGATGGAGAGTACGTAGAAGTTGATTCTATAGAAAATTATAAAAATATTATCGTGACGTTTGCTCAAAATATGTGATTTTAGAGGTAAGTAAGCCTGAAGGAATACTACAAATATTCGAAGATATGAATTTACGATGAGCGCGTTCAAAATTAAAAAATTGGCTAGATTAAAATGAATGTAATTAAATCATGCTAATTTTAAAATTTGAAAGTGCTTATTTGTATGTTGAAATAGAGGCTTGCACATCGTTTTTATAGCTTCTTTAAGCGATTGTATAAGCGTTTGAACATGTAAATGAGTATTGACATGTATATGTACATCGGGTATGGTAGTTAGCATAATTATTATTTTCTAAAAATTCTAAATTAGAGTTTTTATAATTAAGTCAATAATGTGAGCAACTAAATAATGCGAGGGGGCCTATAATTTATGACAGAAACAAAGGTAACCTATAATAATTTTACTTCCGATGTGTTTCAAAATATCGATATAAATAACGAAACAAAAGGTGCTTATGAGGTGTTAAAATGGGCGTACGATAGTTACGGAGATAACATTATTTATTCTTGTAGCTTTGGAGCTGAAGGTATGATATTAATTGATTTAATATCTCAAGTAAGACCTGACGCTAAGATAGTTTTTTTAGACACAGATTTACATTTTCAAGAAACATATGATCTGATTGATAGAGTGAAAGAAAGATATCCAGAGTTAAATATACAACTTAAGAAACCGGATTTAACTTTAGATGAGCAATCAGAACAATATGGACCAGCACTATGGAAAAAAGAGCCTAATCAATGTTGCTATATACGTAAAATTAAACCATTAGAAGAGGTATTATCTGGTGCGACAGCATGGGTTTCAGGATTAAGACGTGAACAATCACCAAGTCGGCAAAATACAAATTTCTTAAATAAAGATGAACGTTTTAAATCAGTCAAAGTTTGTCCGTTAATTCATTGGACATGGGATGATGTATGGCAATACATTGAACGACATGATTTAACTTATAACGAATTACATGATTTTAACTATCCAAGTATTGGATGTATACCTTGTACATCAGCTGTTTCAGCCTCAGGAGATTCTCGCGAGGGAAGATGGTCTGGTTTTGGAAAAACAGAGTGTGGTTTGCACACGGTAGATAATAATTCTAAGTAATATATAATGCTATTGTTAGATAGCTTATTTTTTAAAACACAAAACCTAGTATTCTAATTGGAATTATACGTTTATGAATTTTTTAAACTGTAACACTTATTTATTAAGCGATTTTATAAAAGATGTTATATAGTAGATTTATAAAGTGAAATGACTTAGTGTTCGGAAGTTTCACACACTATTCCAGTTAAATACTAGTCAAATATTAATATATGAGGTGAAATTCCCTTGCAATTTAGCGTAACGAACAGTCCATTTAATGAAGAACAAGCAGCACAATTAAATCAACTAGTTCAATCAATGACACCAGAACAACGTCTTTGGTTGAGTGGATATTTAGCTGCAAACCAACAAGCAACTACGACAAGTGAAGATATACAACAGATTCAACAAGCACCTGAGGCAACACAAAGTGTAGAAGACGTAAAACCTAGAGACATTACTGTACTTTATGGTTCAGAAACAGGCAACGCACAAAGTATTGCTGAATTACTAGATGAAAGGCTAACAGAAAATGGTTATACAGTAACATTATCTTCTATGGACGCCTTTAAAACTAAAGAACTAAAGAAAGTTGAAGACTTATTCATCGTTTCGGCGACGCATGGTGAAGGAGATCCACCAGATAACGCTATTACATTCCATGAATTTTTACATGGTAGAAAAGCGCCAAAATTAGAAGGCTTACGTTATTCAGTTTTAGCGCTAGGCGATGAATCGTACGAATTCTTCTGTCAAACAGGTAAAGATTTCGATGCAAGATTAGCCGAATTAGGCGGTGAACGTTTAACAGATAGAGTTGATTGTGATTTAGATTTTGATGAGCCAGCAGAAAACTGGATGCAAAATGTTTTAGAAGCTTTAAGCGGTCCGAATGATAATCGTGCTGCTGTAGCAGAAACTACGGAAACAGTACAATCTGCAAAAGAGAAAAAATATTCTAAATCAAATCCATATGAAGCAGAAGTGTTAGAAAATATCAATTTAACGGGACGTGGTTCTAATAAAGAAGTAAGACACGTTGAATTATTATTAGACAATTACGGGGAAGGTTTTGAACCTGGGGATTGTCTAGCGATTATTCCAGAAAATGATCCGGTCATAGTAACACAATTAATCAGCTTACTTGGGTGGGATCCTGAACTTACTGTTGAAATCGATAATAAAGGTAACACTGCCTCATTAACAGATGCGTTTACTTTACATTTTGAAATAACGAAATTAACGATTCCTTTAGTGAAAAAATTAGCTGAATTAGTTAACGATGAATCACTGAACGAAAAATTAGCAGAAGATGGTTGGGTTCAAGCGTACGTTGAAGGGCGCGATTTAATAGACTTCTTTAAAGCTTACAACGCGTCAAACATTCAACCGAATGATCTATTAGAAGCATTAAGAAAATTACCTGCAAGAGAATATTCAATTGCAAGTAGTTATAGAGCTAATCCAGATGAAGTGCATATTACAGTGGGAGCAGTAAGATACAATGCCCACGATAGAGATAGAGAAGGTGTTTGTTCAATTCAATTAGCAGAACGCGTGCAACCTGGTGATACTGTTAAAATGTATTTGAAGAAAAATCCAAACTTTAAGTTCCCATTTGAGGAAGACAAAAAAGTTATCATGATTGGTCCAGGAACTGGTGTAGCACCATTTAGAAGCTATCTTGAAGAACGTGAAGAATTAGACTTAAAAGGTAATACATGGTTATTCTTCGGTGAACAACACTTTACGACCGATTTCTTATATCAAACAGATTGGCAAACTTGGTTAGAAGATGGCATATTAAGCAAATTAGACGTTGCTTTCTCTCGTGATACTGATGAGAAAGTATATGTTCAGCATCGTATCGAAGAAAACAGTGAATTATTCTTCCAGTGGTTAGAAGAAGGCGCTGCAATTTACGTGTGTGGTGACGAAAAGTATATGGCAAAAGATGTTAATGAGGCCATTCTTCGTGTCATCGCAAAAGAAGGTAACATGAGCGAAGCAGATGCAGAAGCATACTTGAATCAAATGAAGACAGAAAAACGATATCAACGAGATATTTATTAATATTAGAAAGGGATGAAAGCATGGCTGATTTTAATTCAGAGTTATTAGAAAAACTCGATGAAATGGAACGAATTAAAGCAGAAAGTAATTACCTTAGAGGAACAATCGTCGAAGGTTTAGAAGATCCTATTACGGGTTCAATTGCAGAAGACGATACTAAATTACTAAAATTCCACGGTAGTTATATGCAAGATGATAGAGACATACGTGATGAAAGACGTAAACAAAAATTAGAACCGGCATATAGTTTCATGATTAGAGTCCGTGTACCAGGTGGGACGGCAACGCCTGAACAATGGATTGCAATGGATGACATCTCAGACACTTATGCTAACCACACAATTAAATTAACAACAAGACAAGCGTTCCAATTCCACGGCATATTAAAACGTAATCTTAAATCATCCATGCAAAATATTAATAACGCACTTATGGACTCACTGGCAGCCTGTGGTGACGTAAATCGTAATGTAATGTGTAATCCAAATCCTTATCAATCAGGAGTACATGATGAAGTAAATGAATATGCAACACAAATTAGTAATCATTTATCACCACAAACAGGTGCTTATCATGAAATTTGGTTAGACGGAGAAAAAGTATTAAGCACTAGTGAAGAAGTAGAACCAATGTATGGTCGTACATACTTGCCACGTAAATTCAAAATCGGCATTTCAGTACCACCATCTAATGATGTGGATGTTTACTCACAAGATATTGGTTTAATCGCCATAACAGATGAAGATGAAAAATTAATTGGTTTCAATATCTCTGTTGGTGGAGGTATGGGCATGAAACATGGTATGCCAGAAACATACCCACAAGTCGGTAAATTACTAGGTTATGTATCAAAAGATAAAATTATTGATGTCTGTGAAAAAATATTAACGATTCAACGTGATTATGGTAACCGTAAAGTACGTACAAACGCGCGCTTTAAATATACAGTAGATAGATTAGGTTTAGACTGGGTAAGAGAAGAACTTCATAGACGTTTAGGTTATGAAGTTGAAACCATACGTGACTTTCATTTTGACCATAACGGAGACCGTTATGGTTGGACAGAAGGAAGCGGCAAATGGCACTTCACATTATTTATTCAAAATGGTCGTGTCAAAGATACAAAAGATTATAAGTTAAAAACTGCACTTAGAAAAATCGCTGAAATACACACTGGCGATTTTAGACTTTCTCCTAACCAAAATTTAGTTATAGCGAACGTTTCGGAAGAACAAAAACCTGTTATTCAAAAAATTATTGATGAATATGGCATCACAGATGGTGAAAACTACTCTGGTTTACGTCGTAATTCAATGGCATGTGTTGCATTTCCTACATGTGGGCTTGCTATGGCAGAATCAGAACGTTATTTACCTTCATTACTAAATAAAATCGAAGGATTATTAGACGAAGCAGGTTTACAAGAAGAAGAAATTACAATTCGTATGACTGGTTGTCCTAACGGTTGTGCGAGACCAGCGTTAGCTGAAATTGCATTTATCGGTAAGGCGCCAGGTAAATATAATTTATATCTTGGTGGGGGCTTTATTGGAGATAGATTAAATAAATTATATAAAGAAAATATTGGCGAAGAAGAAATTTTAGACACTTTAGGTCCACTATTCCTTCAATATGCAAAAGAGAGAGAAGAAGGCGAACACTTTGGTGATTTCGTAATTCGTGCAGGCATCGTTGAAGAAGTTACTGATGGACAAAAATTTCATAGCTAATATATTTCAAAAATGAGGTGGCATAATGGGAAAAGTATTTTTAGTTGGAGCTGGGCCTGGAGACCCTGATTTAATAACGGTCAAAGGTGTAAAAGCAATAGAACAAGCAGATGTAATTTTATATGATCGTCTCGTTAATCAAACACTATTAGATTATGCATCATCTGAGGCTAAATTAGTGTATTGCGGAAAACATCCAAACCATCATTCATTGCCACAAGAAGAAATAAATGATTTGCTTGTTGATTTAGCTCAAAGCGGTAACACTGTGACACGACTTAAAGGCGGAGACCCATTTATTTTTGGAAGAGGTGGGGAAGAAGCTGAACAACTAGCGGCAGCGCACATACAATTCGAAATTGTTCCTGGCATTACGTCAGGCGTTGCTGCTCCAGCTTATGCTGGTATCCCAGTAACACATCGCGACTATAGCTCATCGGTAGCATTTGTAACAGGTGTTATAAAAGATGATATAGATGCTGATGACTATTGGAAAAGTTTAGTGCACGGACCTGATACGTTATGTATTTATATGGGTGTTAAAAAATTACCAGATATTTGTCGCTTGTTATTAAAGCATGGCAAAAATGAAAGTACACCTGTAGCGCTTGTACATTATGGCACTACAGAAAACCAACAAACAGTAACTGGCACATTAACAGATATAGTAGAACGTGCAGAGGGCGTTAAAAATCCAGCAATGATTATCGTTGGAGAGGTTGTTAAATTAAGAGATAAAATTAGTTGGTTTGAATCTACACAACTTCAAGATAATTTGTTAGAAGCGATAAGCTATTAATTATTGGAGGTAACATTATGCGTGGAATATTATATGTCAGTCATGGAAGTCGAATTGCTGAAGCAACTGCTGAAGCAATTCAATTTATAGAAGATGTAAAACGCAGAGTAAATGTACCACTACAAGAGATTTGTTTTTTAGAATTGGCCGAACCAACTGTAGCACAAGGTATTGAAACTTTAGTGAAAAAAGGTGCTACCGAAATTTCGGTAATACCTGTGTTATTACTTAGCGCGGGTCATTACTTTAAAGATATTCCAGCAGAGCTTGAAAAAGTAAAAACAACTTTACCAGAAGTTACATTCACTTATGGACAACCATTAGGCGTCCAATCACAACTTACCAATATTTTGAAAGAACGTATCGAAGAAACGAATGTTATTCCTAATGATGATGCTAAAATTTTGGTCGTTGGCCGAGGCAGTTATAATCCACAAACTAAAATTGATATCGAAGCAATCGCTAGTGATTTAGGAGACATAACTGGATTTAAAGATATAGATGTATGTTATCTTGCGGCTTGTAAGCCTTCATTTGAAGATGCATTAACATCCGCTTTAGATTCAGAATATTCGCAAATTTTTATCGTGCCTTATATATGGTTTACTGGTGTATTAGAGAAACATATCAGGAAAACGGTTGATGATTCGAAGGTGCATGGAGATATTATTTTATGTGACCATCTTGGGAACCATGAAGCTATGAAAGAAGCGTTAAAAGATAGAGTTAATGAAACATTAGTAGCAGCACCTCAACAATAGAGAAAGGGGAAATTGATGATGTCATTTATGCCGTTATTATTAGATTTATCAGATAAACATATCGTAGTCATCGGTGGCGGTAAAATTGCGCAACGACGTGTTAAGACGTTATTGCAATATTCATCACATATCGACATTGTCAGTCCTCATTTAACAGAAACGTTATTGCATTATAATAAGCAAGGTTTCATAACTTGGCATGCAAAAAAATATGAGTTTGCCGATATAAATGATGCGGATTTGATTGTTGTAGCGACGAATAACGTAACGGTGAATAACCAAATCAAAGAAGAAGCCCCAGTCCATGCACTACTAAATATGTCAGGAGAAGCTACTTCAGGTGATACGATGTTCCCTGCCATTATTCAACGAGGGAAATTGGTTATAGGTGTTTCTACCGGAGGTGCCAGTCCAAAACTTACCACTGACATAGTTCGACAACTAAAAGAGCAATACACAGAAGATTATAGTGCTTACGTAGATTTTTTGTATGATTATCGACAAGCAGTAAAACAACTAAATGTTAACGAACAAAAAAAGAACCAATTGCTAGCTGAAGTATTAGCAGACGAATACAAAAATACAGCGCATCAACAAAAAGCATTGAGTTGGATTAAATCACAAATATGACAGACGAAAGGAAGACAGTGCTAAATGAAAAAATTATTAATATTTGCACTCGCTGGATTTTTTGCACAAATGATTGATGGATCATTGGGCATGGGATTCGGTGCAACATCATCTTCTATATTGTTAACGGCAGGTATTACGCCAGCAATCGTATCTGCGACAATCCATTTTTCTGAAATTGCTACAACAGCAGCATCAGGCGTCTCGCATTATAAATTTAAAAATGTAGATAAAAAAATGGTTGTGAAGTTAGCACTTCCAGGCTCAATAGCAGCTTTTATTGGTGCAGCAGTATTAAGTAATATAGAAAGCGGTCTAATTAAACCTTTTATTTCTATATTTCTATTAACTATGGGGTTATTTATTATTTACCAATTTGTATTTAGAAAACAACATGAAAGAAAACTAAAAGGGGGCACATTTACAAAATGGCAAATTATACCTCAAGGCATTATTGCAGGATTTCTAGACACTATAGGTGGTGGAGGTTGGGGACCAGTCAACACACCATTATTTTTAGCACGTCATAAAATTGAACCACGTTATGTGATTGGTACAGTGTCAGCCAGTGAATTTTTTATTACGTTATCAGCGTCAATAGGATTTATCATTTTCTTAGGTTGGCATCTTATTAATATTGGTTTAGTCATTGCACTAGCAATAGGTGGGGCAATCGCGGCGCCATTCGCAGCATGGGTTGTGAAAGTATTACCTGTATATTTATTAGCTGTTTGTGTTGGTGGCATAATCATTTTCACCAATATTAATACGTTGTTAAGTACCTTAGTGGGTGACCCAGTAGTTGGTAATATAGTTAAGGGCGTAGTAATCGTATTATGGTTTATGTTAGCAATTTTCACTTTATATCAAAATAAGCAACTACCTTTCTTATGCCAAAAAAAGCAATCTAACAAAATCGACCAAGCGAATTAATGAAAAAGGAGTAGACAAAATGACATTATCTAAAGAATTACTTGAAAATACAATCAAGCCACATGGTGGTGAGCTTGTGAATAGACAAGCTGAAGGAGCTCGCAAAGAACAACTTATTGCAGATGCACAATCGCTTCCATCCTTAACTTTAAATCCATGGAGTTTATCTGATTTAGAGTTAATTGCTATTGGTGGTTTCAGCCCGCTAACTGGATTTATGGGAGAAGATGACTATACTAATGTTGTCGAAAATTTACATCTTGCTAATGGTTTAGTTTGGAGTATTCCAATTACATTACCAGTAACAGAAGACCAAGCCGACTCTTTCGAAATTGGACAACAAATCGCTCTATACGGTGAAGATAATCATTTATATGGTGTATTAACTCTTGATGAAAAATACACATATGATAAAACAAACGAAGCACAAAAAGTATATGGCACTACTGAAGTTGAACATCCAGGGGTACAAAAAGTATTTGAAAAAGGCAATGTTTACTTAGCTGGCCCAATCGAACTTGTTGATCGTCCAAAGCATGATGAGTTTGTCGATTTTCATTTAGATCCTTCTGAAACAAGACAGTTATTTGCAGATTTAGGATGGAAAACTGTCGTAGGTTTTCAAACGAGAAATCCTGTACATCGTGCACATGAATATATTCAAAAAGCAGCATTAGAATCTGTAGATGGATTATTGTTAAATCCGTTAGTCGGAGAGACCAAATCGGATGACATCCCTGCCGAAGTACGTATGGAAAGCTATCAAGTTATTTTGAAACATTACTACCCTGCAGAGCGCAATAGATTAGTTATCTATCCAGCTGCGATGCGTTATGCAGGTCCAAGGGAAGCTATTTTACACGCGACAGTGCGTAAAAATTATGGCTGTACACACTTTATTGTCGGAAGAGACCATGCAGGTGTTGGCGATTACTATGGTACATATGATGCTCAAGAGCTTATTTCACAATATGAAGAAGAACTAGGTATTCAAATCTTTAAATTTGAACACGCCTTTTATTGCACCAAATGTGACAACATGGCTACTGCTAAAACATGTCCACACGATAAGTCATATCATGTGCATTTAAGTGGCACAAAAGTTCGTGAAAAATTACGTAATGGTGAACAATTACCGAAAGAATTTTCAAGACCAGAAGTTGCAGACGTGTTAATTAAAGGGTTACAAGAGACTAAGGTATAATTTAGGAGTGAAACAATGAGTGAAGCGACAAATATTACTTGGCACGATTCAGAAGTGTCAAAGCAACAAAGACAAAAACGTAATAACCATAAGAGTGCGGTAGTGTGGTTTACTGGTCTATCTGGATCAGGTAAATCAACTGTTTCAGTAGCGTTAGAAAAAGCGTTATTTGAGCATCAAATTCATACCTATCGCTTAGATGGCGACAATATTCGTCACGGATTAAATAATAATCTAGGCTTTAGCCCCGAAGATCGTAAAGAAAATATTAGACGTATCGGAGAAGTCGGTAAGTTAATGGTAGATGCAGGATTGTTAACAATGACTGCCTTTATTTCGCCCTATGAAGAAGATAGAGAATTAGTGCGTCAGACATTAGATGAAGGTGAATTCATTGAGGTTTATACGAAATGTAGTTTAGAAGCTTGTGAATCACGTGATCCTAAAGGATTATATCAAAAAGCAAGAGCAGGTGAAATTCAAGGTTTTACTGGTATTAATGCTCCATATGAAGAACCTTCTAATCCAGAAATTACTATTGATACAGAGCAATTGTCAGTTGAAGAAGCAGTACAAGAAATCATCAAGTATTTAAAAGAACATCAATATTTATAAAATGAACTAAACACAAAAACAAGGCTAAGCTATCAATCGATAGCTTAGCCTTGTTTATTTTAAAATAGTGGTTAATGGTATTTAACGTTTATTTGGCTTTTAAATTACTAGGAACAATTAAATTATTTGATAAGTGAATCATTGTCCTTTATGTGTTGTCATGAGTTTTTATAAAGATTAGTTTGCTAAATTATACTGTAAAACTTAATCTTGGTACGAATGTTTCAAAGTGAACTTTACTTTCGGCAACGTTTAGCGTTTTTAAGTTCACTATCATAGAATTAATAAATGATTGACCGCCACAAACATAAATTTCTGTATCATTATCAATAAGTTGTTGTAAATTTTCTGATGTTAAATAACCATCTGTGTCGCGATAGTGTAATTCTAAGTTGCTGTTATCATCTTGTTGTTCAATTGTTTTTAACATTTCTTCAAATGCTACGTTGTCACTATCAGAAGTTACTTGAACGAAAGTTGAACGTGTATGCTCAGAAACTGCTTGTCTAAACATAGATACTAATGGCGTTACACCTACCCCAGAGCCTAAGAATAATTGCTTGTTTTCGCTATTCACTATGCCGAAGCCACCAACGGGTGCTGAAAGCGAAATAGTGTCTCCTATTTCGATGTCGTCGTGAAGAATTGTTGATACTTCGCCTTCATGGTCTTCGGTAACGTCTCTACGCACACCAAATGTTAAATAATCTTTACCACCATCGACGATTGAATAGTGTCTTTTAGCTTTATAAGGCAATTTCGGACTATCGATGTCCACGGTGATATATTGACCTGGTGTGAATTGGCTTAAGTCAATGTCATCAGATTGTACCGTAAATGATTTAATGTTACTAGTTTCTTGGCTAATATTAGTGACTTTAAATGGTTTGAATCCTGACCAGGCCATTTGTTCATATACTTGTTTTTCTAATCCTATGAATGCATCAGCTATCTCTTGATAGGCTTTTCCCCAAGTTTGGATAACTTCACTGTCATCAGTTAAACCAGTAACTTCTTTAATAGCCCATAATAAATTTTCACCAACGATAGGATAGTGTTCTGGAAGTACTTGTAAAGCACAGTGTTTGTAAACTACTGGCATAATTACAGGTACGATTGGAGATAAATCATCAATGTGTTCTGCAGCAGCTAGTACAGCCATAGCCAAAGCTGATGATTGTAAACCTTTCTTTTGATTTGTTTGGTTAAATACATTTTTTAACTCAGGATGTTCAATAAACAATCTATCATAGAATTTAGAGGTGATTGTTTGACCGTGTTCTTTCAATAATGGCACCGTATCTCTAATAGTTTGTATTTCATTTTCTGTTAACATTTGAATACCTCCTCATTGATTACAACTTCATTATCAGCCTAAATTAAGTAATAAACAATAATATATGCTTTATGTCACAAAAGGTTCAAAATAATTTGACAAATTTGAAAACGCATTATGCATTTTTTTATATTAACGAATAACTTAGATTAATAAAGATTATTATACAATAATATCGAAAGCTATATAATTTTTCACAGATTCACCCTATCGACTGATTATCTGGAACCAAAGTATGATTGTTAAAAAGTAGTAAATTTGTTTTACTTATAATGTTACAGGAAAATAACTTCAAAACATGTTTTACAGTATATTTGAAGGGTAATACAAATTTTCAGAAGAGTTTACTACAATTTAATTAGAAATAAAGGAGCACTACATAATGAAAAAGATTTTTGGGATGGTTATCCTCTATGTGTTGCTAATTGCATTATTAATCTCGATTATAACTGGCAACATTAGTAGAATAGATCAAAACGTATATCAAGGGCTACATAAATATTTAGATAGTGACTTTTTAAACCTTATATTAAGTATGTTATCGACTATTTTCGAACCATTTAATTGTTTGATTATGGTACTAATTATTTTAGCAATACTATTCTTTGTTAATAGAGCTAAATTTTGGTTATTAGGTTTTTGGAGTTTTTGTGTATTTTTAATCGGTACAATAATGAAATATGCTATTGAGAGACCTAGACCATCAACTCATTTCGATGGCTATAGTTTTCCAAGTATGCATGTGTTGAGTGTTTGTTTAGTTGTCAGTTTAGTAATTTTAGTAACGCGTAGTAAATGGGCTAAAGTAATTGGTGTATTACTAGTTGCTGGTATCATTGTTTCAAGAATATTTGTACATGCTCATTATTTCTCAGACACCATTGGTAGTTTAATTGTAATTAGCATTATGTTGTTAACGTTAAACCATCAACATTTAAATGCAATATCACATAATAAAAAGCAAGCATCTGAACCCAACACTTATAATGAATGATAAACTTTTTGGAATTTTTTAATGGTGCGAAGTAAGGTTAAGACAAGCGAGTTTTTAGTCCTAAATAAATTGAATAATATTGACTAAATTGAAGATGCGTTTATAGCAAACTGTTTGAACTTTGGTCATCTTTGTCGCAGGGGGCGAGTCTACAAAATCATTTTGGTTTTAGTCGCGCTCCCTTTTTGTGTATCAATTTATTTAAAATTAATAAATAACATAGTTACTATAAGTGTTAGAATAATTATATGTAATATATGTTCAAGTTTATGAAAGGTGTGTAACTATGACAATTGTAGTGTTAATCATTATCGGAATGATTTCAGCTATTATCGGTTCATTAATCGGAGTCGGTGGCGGTATAATCATCGTACCTACATTAGTTTATTTGGGTTCTAAAACGGATTTACTTACAGGCATAACAACACAAACGGCTGTCGGTATTTCCTCATTGACATTAGTCTTTACTGGGCTTTTTTCGATGATAGGCTATCGTAAGAAAGGGAAAAATACGATTGATTTTAAAAACGGTATCCTTTTTTCGATAGGAATAATTCCTGGATCTTTAGTGGGCGCATATTTAAGTCGTTTTTTAAATGACGTTTATTTTAATATTATTTTTGGAATTTTTTTATTTTTAATATCAATCGTCTTAATGATTAAGGACTACTTAGCTGCTAAAAAATCTTCAGACGCAGAAAAAAAGGTCAATACGCCTATAGCGATAATCTTCTCGTTCTTTGTGGGTATTAGTGCTGGTCTCTTCGGTATTGGAGGAGGCGTCTTAATGACTCCACTAATGATTATTGCATTTAATTTTTCTCCTCACGTAGCAGTTGCGACGAGTATGATTATTATCTTCACTTCAAGTCTAGCAAGCACTTTAGGCCACGTCGTACAAGGACATGTTATTTGGCATTATGGCCTTGTACTTATTATTGCGAGCTATATAGGGACTAAAATTGGTGTTAAAATAAATCGCAGTATTGATTCTGCAAAACTGTCCAACTTACTTAAAATCGTGTTAATTATAATTAGTATTTATTTAATTTATAAAGGTATCACTGGACTCTAATAAGAGAAAAGTATACATAATTAGAAGAAAAATTTTAAAAGTGAGCTTAAATCATTGCAATATTCCATAGATATAATTATTATACTCTATATGGAATTAAATTAAGTGTAATTTATTATTAGAAAGAAGGAAGTAAAGTGACAGTAAATAATAGTTTCAGTGAAATATTAACTGGTAGAAAATCAATAAAATTGTTTGATGAAAATTATAAAATCCCTCATGAAGAAATGGAAGAAATGATTCGTAAAGCTACAATGGCACCTTCATCAGTTAACTTACAACCTTGGAGATTTGCGGTAGTTGAAAGTGACGAAGGAAAAGAAAAATTACGTCCATTAGTGCAATTCAATACAAACCAAAATGATACTTCTTCAGCAATGGTAGTCATTTTTGGAGATATGAAAAGTCATGAAAACGGGGAATTTATTTATTCACAAGCGGTAGAAAATAATTTAATGCCTGCAGATGTTAAAGAACAAGTGTTAACTAAAATTAATGAAATATATAATACTTATACAAATGAAAAAATGAATGACGTTGTTAAAATTGATAGTAGTTTAGCAGCTATGCAATTTATGTTAGTAGCGAAAGAACATGGTTATGATACTAACCCGATTGGTGGTTTTGAAGAGGATCAAATCGCTGAAGTATTAGATTTAGACCCTGATCGTTATGTGCCAGTAGTTATCATTGCTATTGGTAAGGCAGCAAGAGAGGCACGTGGTTCTTATAGAATGCCTGTAGATAAAGTTATGCAATATGTATAATATAAAAAGAAGGCTATAATCCTCATAAAAAGGGTTATAGCCTTTCTTTTATTTTTATAATCTGTCTAGTAAAACATCTGTAATAGATTTAGCAGCTACTAGTAAGCAATCTTCATTTACATCAAATTTAGGGTGATGGTTCATATAAGGTTCGTCTACATCATACGGTTTGCTGCCGACAATATAAAACGTACCAGGTATTTGTTGAAGATAATAAGCGAAATCTTCGGAACCAGTAGCCGGCGGCATTTCCATAAGGTGTTGGAAGTAGTCTCCTTGGCTTTCAGATAAGACACGTGCTACATTGTCGGTCTCAGTTGGATGATTGTATAACACAGGATAACCAAATGTATAGTCTAAATCATATGTGACATCGAAACCAAGCGCTACACTTTGAGCTATTTTATCAATTTCTTGATACATAAATTGCTCTAAATCTGCATCCAAATAACGTGCTGTACCTTTAATCGTAACAGAATCTTGTATAACATTACTTGCGCCTGGAGCTTCAAATGCACCAATTGTAACGACGCCCGTTTGAAGTGGATCAATTCTACGAGAAACTATAGTTTGTATAGCATTGACGAAATTTGTACCGGCAACGATAGCATCGTGTGTTTTATGAGGACTTGCCGCATGTCCACCTAGACCATTAATTTTAAGCGTGAACGTTGAACTGCCAGAAAAAGCATTGTTTTTATTATAAAGAATCGTATCAGGGGTTACGGCAGGGACGATATGAATACCATATACTTCATCTAAATCATTTAAGGCACCTGAATTTATGATTTGTTGTGCGCCACCAGGTGGTTGTTCTTCGGCATGTTGGTGAATAATTTTAATTTTACCAGTTAGTTGCCCCTTAACTTCGATTAATGCATCTGCTACTCCTAGTAAATATGCTGTGTGTGCATCATGACCACATGCATGCATAACACCTTCATTTTCTGATTTGAATGGTACATCCGTTTCTTCATTGATAGGTAAAGCATCAAAGTCAGCACGTAAACCAATTGTCTTACCAGGCTTCCCACTGTCGATTTCTACTATTATTGCGTGAGCATCTTGTACGGGTTGCGTTACCTTTACATCTTTTCCATCATAAAAAGATTTTATATACTTAGCGGTATTTTCTTCTTGAAATGATAATTCTGGGTGACGGTGTAAATGACGACGATGGTCGATCATCTCTTGTTCTTTAGTTTCTAAGATTTGAAATAATTGCTCTTTTAAATTCATAAACATACACTTCTTTCTTAAATTTAATAGAAGTCCTCTAATATAGATGAATACTTTATTCATATTATAAAATTAATCTCTTTTAAAGAATTTTAGATTAATTAAATATACAATTCAAATTAAATAGTAAAATATAGTAAAATAAAACTTTTGCATTTTAAAGTGTGAATCGTATTAAATAGAAGCGAATATAAGTATTATTAAATAAGCATACGAATATTATTTACTGATTTTCATAGTTTTTTTAGTTAGGAGAATATTTTATAGGTATATCATCTTATGTCTTTTCCAGGTCATCTTTAATTAAAGACGATATTTGTTATAATTTGATTAAAGAAGGTGAGCATATGATAACAAAAGGTATTAAATTTTCTAATACTAAATTTATTTTTGATTGTATAGGCGTATTAGCTAGTATTGGTGTATTAATCGTCCTTGTTTTCAACGCATATGCAAGTTTTAGTGCCAATGGCAGTTCTGAATTTGGTATAAATATTGTTGGAAATCAGTTCATACTACTTAGCATTTTATGTGCACTCACCGTGATAAGTGCATTAAGTTCTTTCGTTTTAAAGAAAATAAAATAAAATTAGCTTTGTAACGATTTTGTATCGTGCTGACGCCTAGGGGAAGCGTATGAGTGAGAGACTACAGGATCGAACCATACCCCAGGCAAGCATGCACGACAAAATCGTAGGGAGCGGGACAAAAATCTTATTTTTATAAGAATATTTTGTAGTCCCGCCCCGGCAAGGATGACTAGAGTTGAAAGAAGCTTGATACAAGCGCATTTTCAAATCAGTCATCTACTGCCCATATAAAAATAGAGCCTGAAGACAACGTTATGTCTCAGGCTCTTTAATAATTGAAAACCATATTATGTTTTAGAACCTGCATGCATACCTTCTTTTCCGCCTTCCATAATAGCGTCTAGATGCAACAAGCCATCTACAATAAGCATACACACTAATATAATAAGTAGACCTAAAAACCAATCTTTGATAGTCATTGGTGCTTTTCTACGGTAAAAATAAATACCTAATAATAGTCCGACGATAATCAGAACTAACGCGCTCATAACTATACGCCCTTTGATGTGATTCTTGTAATTGTTGATCAGTGTAACATAGTTGAATTATTATTAAAGGGGAAGTTTGTTATAACGAAATTAAGTATTATTTTAAATTTTCTATTTGGCTCATTACATGATGGTAGATTTGTTGTAATGGTAATTGTGTATGATCTGCAATAGCTTGTAGATCACTAAATTCAGGTTTGGCTTTTATAACTTCGCCAGCTAATATACCTAATTTAATCGTTACTTTACCATAATCTGTATCAAGTGTTGTAAAATCACGGTCTAAAATCGTTCTGCGTACGCTATAGCTTCTCACGCCTAAAGAACTTGTATGGCGTAGTATATAATTTTCGAAGAAGCTTGCTTTTGATAGTGGACAAATTACAGATAGTTGTATTGCAGGTCTGCTTTTTTTCATCGTAATCGGTGTGTAGTAAACGTCTAGGGCACCTTGAGAAAGTGCGTCTTCAATAAAATGTCCAAGCACTTCCGGCGTCATATCATCTATTTGAGCTTCTAACACTTGCACGTAATCTTGTGTATTTTCATTTTCTTCAAACTGAATAATGCGTAATACATTTGGGAAATCAAAGTCTTTTGTGCCAGCCCCATAACCAATTTCGTTCATCGTGCATGCTGGTAGTGGGCCGAATTGAGTGGCTAAACTTTTGGCAAAGCCTGCTCCTGTCGGCGTGGTTATTTCACTAGCGACGTCCAACGAAGCGAGCGGTATGCCTTTTAAGATTTCAGCGGTTGCAGGAGCTGGGACGGGATAAAGTCCATGTGCAATATTAACTTTGCCGTGTCCAGTTGGAATGGCCGAACAATAAATATTATCAATATTTAAATCTTCAAGAGCTAAACAACTACCGATAATATCTATAATTGAATCCATTGCTCCTACTTCATGAAAGTGAACGTCAGCAACGGTCATACCATGTATTTTAGCCTCAGCTTCGGCAATGACATTAAAAATAGCAGTACTTCGGGATTTAACACGTTGTGATAATGTACTATTTTTAATCATGCTAAAAATGTGTTGCGCAGTACGATGGTGATGACTTTCTTCTATATTTATTGTTAAATGCTGTGCATTGATACCTTGTTTATTTACATGATTAAATGACAAATCGAAAGTATCTAAGGGTAATTTAGATAATTCTTGTTTAATGTATTTAGGGTTTGCACCTAAGTCGATTAATCCTGCTAAAATCATGTCGCCAGCTATGCCGGCGTGGCAATCTAAATAAATGGCCTGTGACATTTCAATCTCTCCATTCTAGTTTGTTTCGAGCATGTTGATGACCTGAGCAGCATTATAACCACCGCCGAAGCCATTATCAATATTTAATACACTTGTTCCGGGAGCACACGAATTAATCATTGATAACAGGGTGCTGACACCTGCTAAATTTGCACCATAGCCAATGCTCGTTGGAATAGCATATACAGGATGATTTACTAATCCTGAAATGACACTACATAATGCTCCTTCCATGCCAGCAACGACTACTGAAACTTTACTTTCTCTAATATCATCTATATTTTCGAACAGACGATGGATACCTGAGACGCCAACATCGTAAAAACGCTTGACGGTAACCCCCATAACTTCAGCTGTTATTGCTGCTTCTTCTGCAATATGAATGTCTGAAGTGCCAGCACTAATAATGGAAGCAACATAGTTAGATTTATTAATATTAGCGACAGGCGTACAAACGATTTGGGCGATAGGGTGATGTTCTAAATCAGGATATATAGACAGTATGTGATTGGCTTTATCATCGTCAATACGAGTCACTAATATTGTTTGGTTATTATGATTTAAACTATTAATAATTGAAGCGATTTGTTCGGGATTCTTGCCTTCACCAAAAATAACTTCTGGGAAGCCTTGTCTTTGGGGGCGGTGTAAATCGATTTTAGCAAAACCCAAGTCATCATAATGTTTTAGTTTAGCCTGAGCAGCTGCGATAGATAGTTCATTTTGTTGTACCTTTGTTAATATTTCTTCAATATCGTTATTACTGTCTGACATTCTAAACACTGTCCTTCACTATTTAATTTGTTGTTTCTGTTGTGAGTACTTCATTCATACTACCTGTGCGATAGCCTTCAAGGTCAAGTGTGACATAGTCAAAATCAAGTGATTTTAAATAATCGATAATAAGTCTGCGATGTTGAATCAATTGTGAAATATCATCTTCAGGGACTTCAATTCGAGCAATATTGTTATGGTAACGTACGCGAACATTATTAATATTTAAACTTAAAATAAATTTTTCAGCTTCGTTAATTTTGTTAATTTTCGTCTCGTCCAAAGTTTCGCCATAAGGCACACGAGAAGCCAAACTACATAGGGCAGGTTTGTTCCATACTGGTAAGTCTAACTGCTTACTTAAGTGACGTATATCTTCTTTATATAGACCTACTTCTTGTAAAATACTTCTAATACCTAGCTCGTCACGTGCTTGTAGACCTGGACGGAAGTCATCGTTATCATCCATTATCATGCCGTCTAATACATAGCTAAAATGATAAGCCTCTTTAATGCTTTCTACCTTTTTATATAGTAGTAGTTTACTGTAATACCAACTTTTAGGAGTATTTTTAACGATATGGCGATCTTCAAGTTCTGAAATTTTTGTTTTGAGAATATGCGCACCTAATTGATGACCTAAGTTGATAGCTTCATCAAATTCTTCGCTTCTAAATAGTTCAGATTCTACTACTACACCGATGACGTTATTTTCGCCAAGTACATCTAGTGCTTTCTTCAATACAAGCGTACTATCTACACCTCCCGAAAAGGCTACAACTACTTTCTTCATTTCTTTTAAAGTTTTTTCGAGTTGCTGTTCTTTTTCTTTTAATGTCAACATAATTAATCATTCTCCTTTTAAGATTCAACGTAAGGTATTGTTAATGGGCCTTGTGGCATAACGCCTATAGTTAAAGGTCTACCATGTGATTTTTCTAATGATTTGAGTGTTTCTTCTATATTTGATGTGGGGTTTAACATAGCTTCTTCTAATTGTTGATCAGTTAGTTTGGAATATACATAAACATTTGCAAATACTTGGATGCTTGCCTGTTTTTGTACTTGCCATTGATCCATTTCTGCAAAATCAGGGTCATGAATCATATCTAATAGGGCTTGTGGTGATTCGGCACGTTTAAATATTTCGGCGAATTTACCATGATCAGGTAATCCATCAGCACATTCGGATACCATAATTATGGTGCCACCTTCTTTAACAATTTTATGTGCAGCACTCATCCCTTTAACCGTTTGGTATAAATTTTGGTCTAGAGGATATCCTGAATTAGAAGCTATAACGACGTCGAAGCGGTCTTCACAACGAAACATGGCATGCTCTTTTACATATGCACAGCCCACATCATGCGCCTCGTATAATTCACCTGCAAAGACTTGTGTAATTAATTTATTTTTATTTAATGCTACGTTGAGCATAAAGTCTGGTTTACACATGGCGTTGATTTCACGCGTCATATTTTGCAATGGATTATCTTCCATGTTGCCCCATGTCGAACGTATATCACCAATCATGCGCGCATTATGAAACGTCATTATCGTTTCAATACCGGCAATGCCAGGCATAATTCCTTTAGGTCCACCGGAGAAACCTGCGAAAAAATGAGGTTCTATAAAGCCAGTAACAATTTTGAAATCTGAGTCAACATAGTCTTTATTCAAATAGACATCGCAACCATATTCACTGTGACCGACTTTTACTAATGAATCTTTATCGTGACAGTGATTATGCACAATTTTTATGTTATCTACGATATCTTTCCCTAACATTTGAATAAGTTCTTCACGTGTTTGATCTCGATGTGTTCCTGTACCATTAATAATGACAAAGTTTTCACGAGGTACGTGAGATAACGCCTCTAAAATACATGGTACTAATATATGGTTTGGTGTAGGGCGTGTAATGTCACTAATAACGATAGACACCGTGTCATCAGACTTAACCATTTCTTTTAATGGTGGTGTGCCGATAGGGTCTGCTAAAACGGATTTTATTGCAGTTACATCATCATCTAACGGTGTTATGTCTTGGGGTTCGATCAATGTACTATTATCAGGTACTTCAACTTCAATATTTGATTCTCCGTATAAAAGTACTGTTTTCAAAATAATCACTCCAATTACAATTGAAAAGCATATATTTATTTTATTTGTAAGCACTTTCATTATAATACGAAAAACGCGAATTTAAAAATATAGTAAGCATTTGCTAGCATTACGACTAAAATAATTACTTGAATTTAAGTTTATGAAAGTAATTGTGTTCAATTTTTTGGAACATTTTATTGAATCACAATAAATCTTGAATTATACTAGGTGAGATTATTGAATGAATGCGTTCAAAACTTCAGCGCTAAATATACATAGTAACGTGTTGTTTAAAAGGAGATATTAATGTGGAATTTTCAAAGAAGCAATGGGGAAATATAGAAAGCTCAGTAGATATAAATTTAGAAGATATCGATTTTGAAAGTTTATTAAGTTTAAATGACTATGCTACAAAACAAGAGATTAAAGCCTTATACTTTCCATTAATTGAGTTATTGAGTGAAAAAACGAGAAGACATAAAGATTATATTACATATATTCAACAGAAAATTGTAGATCGTAAACGTACGATACCTTTTGTGATAGGGGTTTCTGGTGGCGTTGCTGCCGGTAAGAGTACAGTTGCGCGTTTGTTAGCCGAATTGTTAAGTAAACATAATCCTGATTGGAACGTTGATTTAATTACGACAGATGGTTATATTTTGCCGAAAAAAGAGCTATTGGCACAAGGTATTATGTCGAAAAAGGGATTTCCTGAAAGCTACGAATCAAACACGTTGATACAACATTTAAAAAGTATAAAAGATGGCGAAAACGTACCAACTTATACGTATTCACATTTAACATATGACCGTTTAAAAGATGATTATCACTATGTAGACCAGCCGGATATATTAATTATTGAAGGCGTAAATATATTCCAAGTACATGGACACGCAGAGCAATTAGTAAGTGATTATATTGATTATAAAATTTTCTTAGACGTTTCTTTAGATTTAATGAAATCATGGTATATTCAAAGATTTTTGAAATTACAACAAAGTGCATTCCAAAAGCCAGAATCTCATTTTTATCAATATAAAAACTTAACTCAACATGAAGCGGTTAAATTGGCGACGCAACTATGGAATGATATTAATGAGCCTAATGTTATAAATAATATTTATCCGACTAAAAGTAGAGCGGATTTAATATTACATAAGGCTGAAAATCATACGATTGATAATTTAATATTTAATCAATTTTAATAAAAAATAAAAATACAATAATTTCCAGTAGCCTAACAGAATTAACTTTCTGTTAGGTTTTTTGCGTTAAATGTTGATATAGCGCCATTTATCTATAAAGCAATAAAAAAATAACGATATATCGTTGACGTATTTCGATATATCGTTTATAATTTCGATATATCGAAATTAAGAAAGGTGATTAATATGTTTAGAAGACAATTTGAAGAAAAAGCACAACATATGAGAAGAAGAATGATGAACAAAGATGGATTTGGATTTGGAGGACATGGCCCTGAAGATATGGAACGCGCATTTAGAGCACGTGGAAAGGATCGTTTCTTTAAGAAAGGTAATTTACAGTTTGTGATTTTAAAAATGTTACAAGATGAATCAAAACATGGTTATCAAATTATTAAAGACTTAGAAGAACGTTTTAAAGGATTTTATTCTCCAAGCCCGGGCTCTGTATATCCCATTTTACAAATGTTAGAAGACAGAGAATTTGTATCAACTTCACGAGATGGTAAGAAGAAAGTATATACAATAACAGAAGAAGGCGAACAATTTTTAGCAGATAATATGAAAAATGATGATATGTTACAACGCATGGAACAATTTAAAAATATGGACTTTGAAGCAATGAAAGCAATGCGTGGCGAGCTACAAGAATTATTCAAAAAATTTATGTTAGCTGGCAAAGAAGCGATGAATGATGATGAAAAGAAACAACAATTTAAAAAGTTTGTTGAACAAACAACAGCAGATTTAGATAATTTATATAAATAAAGAAGGAATATGAAATGACTAGTAACAAGGCTAATAAAAGTATCGCAATTATAGGCGGTGGCCCTGGTGGCTTAATGCTTGGATTATTATTACAACAACAAGGTTATGAATATACTGTTTTTGAAAAAGCGCACCCATCTATTAATAGTGAACGCGGTAGGTCATTGGACATACACGATGATAGTGGACAATTGCCAATCATCGAAGCTGGCATTTATAATCGTTTCAAATCATTAGTAAGATATGATGGCGAGGACACTAAAGTTATTGCTAAAGATGGCACAATTATATTTGAAGAAGATGCCGAAGGTGAAGGTGGCAGACCAGAAATTGACCGTGGCGAACTGTGTGATATTATACTCGAACAAATCGATAACAATAATATTAAATATGGCTATATATTTGAATCACTAGAACGTTTATCTAATAATAAAGTAGCCGTATCGTTTACAAATGGTGAAGTTGAACAATTTGATTTAGTAGTAGGTGCAGACGGAGCATTCTCTAAAGTAAGACCATACTTGTCGACGGTAGATGCTGACTATACAGGTATTTCAATGGTTGAAATAAATATTGATGATGTTAAAAATAATTACCCAGAGTTAGCGACTTATAACAAAAATGGGAAGGCAATGGCACTGGGTGGTAACCAAGCATTATTAGCTCAATTAAATGGGGATGGACGCATAAAAGTGTATGTGTCATATAGAGCGCCTAAGGAACAATTAGACACTTACAAACAGTTATCAATGAGTGAATTAAAAGCTCAGTTACTAAGTGATTTTGATGACTGGCATGAAGATTTAAAAGCGTATATTCACGCTATGAGTGATGATGTTTTATTTAGAAGAATATATAAATTGCCTATCGGATTCAATTGGAATCATGATGCTCAAGTGACAATGTTAGGTGATGCGGCACACTTAATGAGTCCTTTTGCTGGCGAAGGTGTAAATACTGCATTATATGATGCGTATATTTTTGTAGAAGCATTAAAAGCGAATGATGATTTTGATGAGGCAATACGCCAATACGAACAACAAATAATAAGTTACGCACAAGACAGAGCACAAGAATCACAAGACAATTTAGAATTAATGTTTGCACCTGATGGTGCACAACAAATGGGAGAGTTCTTTAATTTTGTTGAAAGTGAAGCATAAAAAAACCATTACTATCTATTCAGGATAGTAATGGTTTTTTTAATCTAATAAAAATCATGAAATCGTAAAATAGTATGACATATTAGTAAAAACTCAGCCGTATTTTAATATTAAATTATGTATAGAAAGTGTATTTTTAAAAATTAGCCGAAAAATTATAAAAGCTATAACGTTGTCTAATTAAAAGAAAAGATGAATTAAAAAACCGTTATATTAGTTCTAAGTCAGATACTTAATAGGATATCATAAATTAATGAAGACCGAAGTAGTTGTATAAATCATTAATTTTTTTAGAAAAATTTAAACATTTTAGTTGTTATTTAACCTTTAATATGACATACTCATTAAAATTAGTATAACATATTAAATTTGAAGAGGTGTTCATTATGACGAAATTAATATACGCATTTGATGAAGGTAAAAAAGGCATGAAAGACTTATTAGGAGGTAAAGGTGCAAATTTAGCCGAAATGAAACGTCTCGGCCTGCCCGTACCGGATGGGTTCACGATTACGACAGCGGCCTGTATTAATTATCTTGAACAAGGGGGTCAGTTGTCAGAAACTCTATTATCAGAACTTCATGAACAATTAACGGACTTCTCGGCACGTACGAATAAAGCATTCTCATCTAAAGATAACTTATTGTTAGTATCAGTGCGTAGTGGTGCTAAAATTTCAATGCCGGGAATGATGGATACAATCTTAAATTTAGGATTAAATGATGCAAATGTAGAAAAGTTAGCACAAAAAACAAATGACGAACGTTTTGCATATGACTGTTACCGTCGTTTATTGCAAATGTTTGGAGAGGTTGTCTATGCTGTACCTATGACAGCGTTTGATACATATTTTAATGATTTTAAAAAGCAACACGGTTATGAAATTGATGCCGATATACCGGCAGAAGGATTACAAGAAATATGTGAACGTTATAAAGCTATCTATAAAGAAAAAGTGAATAAGCCATTCCCACAAGAACCAATTGTTCAATTAACAGAAGCGATTGAAGCGGTCTTCAAATCTTGGGATAACGACCGCGCTCGCGTATATAGGCAGTTAAATGACATACCTTATAACATAGGGACTGCAGTAAACGTGCAAGAAATGGTCTTCGGTAATAGCGGTGAGCGTAGTGGTACAGGAGTAGCCTTTACACGTAATCCTGGTACGGGTGAAGCTAAGTTATTTGGAGAATATTTGTTGAATGCACAAGGTGAGGATGTTGTTGCTGGTATTCGTACGCCAAAAGATATAACTACATTGCATGAGCAAATGCCACAAGTACACCAACAATTTGTAGAAGTGTCGCAAAGTTTAGAACAGCATTACAAAGACATGCAGGATATTGAGTTTACGATTGAAAATGAGCAACTTTATATTTTACAAACGAGAAATGGTAAACGTACGGCGAATGCAGCGATTAACATCGCGGTCGATTTAGTAGAAGAAGGTGTTATTAGTAAAGCGGATGCTATTAACCAAGTAGAAGTTAAATCAATAGAACAATTATTACATCCTAATTTTGATAAACAAGCTTTAGCAAATGCGACCGTCATTTCTAAGGCTGGTTTGCCGGCAAGCCCAGGTGCAGCAACTGGCAAAATTGTATTCTCAGCAGAAGATGCAAAACTTCAAGCGGAACAGGGGCATAAAGTTATTTTAATGCGTCCAGAAACATCTCCAGAAGATATCGAAGGTATGGTAGCGAGTGAAGCGATAGTCACAACGCATGGAGGTATGACATCGCATGCTGCTGTAGTCGCTCGTGGTATGGGCAAATGTTGTGTGACAGGTTGTGCTGATTTAGAAATTAATACTCAAGAACGTACGGTCACATTCCCACAAGGTGTCTTACAAGAAGGTGATATTGTATCAGTAGATGGAGCCAATGGTGATATTTATGTTGGAGAAATTGATACTATTAACGCACAGCGAAGCGCAGCGTTTAGTCAATTCATGCAATGGTCAAAAGATATTGCTCAATTAAGCGTACGTATGAATGCTGAAACAGCTCAAGATATCGAAGCAGGGTACCAATTTGATGCTACTGGCATTGGACTTGTAAGAACTGAGCATATGTTCTTTGCACCTGAACGTCTAGTTGAGATGCGTCGCTTTATTTTAGCGCATAATCAAGAACAACGTATTGCAGCATTAAATAAAATTAGCACATATCAAACCAATGATTTTGAAAAGATTTTAAAGCAATCTGAAGATAGACCAACAATCATTCGTTTATTAGATCCTCCGTTACATGAATTTTTACCTCGCTCTGAAGAAGAAAGAGAGAGCGTAGCACAGCAACTAAATGTGCCGACAAATGAATTAAATAAATATATTGAACAATTACATGAAGTAAACCCTATGTTAGGTCATCGTGGCTGTCGTTTAGCCATTACTTATCCTGAATTGTATGAAATGCAAGTAGAGGCGATTATAAATAGTATGATTCGTTTGAAAGCACAAGGTATAGAAACGAATCCAGAAATAATGATTCCTCTAGTATCAACAGTGGAAGAGTTTAAAACGTTAAAAGTAATGATTGTAGATAAGATTGAAAGAATGACACGAGAAAGCGGTCAGCAATTAAATTATGCTATTGGAACAATGATTGAAACGCCAAGAGCTTGTTTAATTGCCGGTGAGATAGCTAAAGAAGCAGATTTCTTTAGCTTTGGTACTAATGATTTAACACAATTGACTTATGGTTTCTCACGTGATGATGCAGGTAAGTTCATCAATGCATATTCAGAACAAGGCATAATGGAAATTGATCCTTTCCAAACACTTGATGTCGATGGGATGGGTCAATTAATTAAATTAGCTTCTGAACGGGCTAAAGCAGCAAATCCTAATATTAAAATAGGTGTCTGTGGCGAGTTGGGAGGAGATATGAAATCTATCGTATACTTCAATACCTTACCAATTGATTATGTGTCTTGTTCACCATTCAGAGTACCAGGTGCTATCTTAGCAACGGCTCAAAGTGCAGTAGAAAGTGGGCGATTAAGTGTTCAACACTAAGAATAACGACAAATTAACGATATTCGTCATTTCTGACTCTATCGGAGAGACAGCACAGCGTATGATACACGCTACTTTGTCACAATTTCCAGATTTAAATCACATTGCTATAGAAAAATTTGCATTCATTAAAAGTGAGGAAGAATTAGTAGGTATACTAGATCGTGCCGTCGCTAAATCTGCAATTGTAGTGACGACTCTAGTAAATCCTGATTTTAATAGAGTGGGATCGAGTTATGCGAAAGAAAAAAATATAGCATATATAGATTATATGTCAGGATTAATTGAATTTATCCAAAATCGAACGCATAGTGAACCAATTTTGGAAAGTGGTGCTTTACGGAAGTTAGATGAACAATATTTTAAACGTATTGAAGCGATTGAATATTCGGTGAAGTATGATGATGGTAAGCATTTTACTGATATAGGCGAAGCGGATGCCTTAATTATCGGTGTTTCTAGAACTTCAAAAACGCCTTTGAGTATGTATTTAGCTAACAAAGGGTATAAGATTGCTAATATTCCACTTGTGCCTGAAGTAGACATACCAGATGAAGTCTATAAAAATAAAAAAATGAAAGTCTTTGGTTTAACTGCCAGTCCCAACTATATAATGAATATTCGTAGTGAACGTGTAAAAGTTTTAGGTTTAAGTGGACCTACAAATTATAACAGTATGGAACGTATTAAAGAAGAATTGGCTCACGCAGAAGAGGTGTTTCATAAATTAAACGCTAACGTAATTAATACGGAATACAAATCTATAGAAGAATCTGCTTTCTATATAGAGAAATTTTTAATTGACGAATCTGTATAATCAAAAAAGTGCTATTGCAATTTAAGAAATTTGCGATAGCACTTTTTTGCGCATGCTAACTGAAATTTATGATAAGGAACAATGTGTAGATACACATACATGTAATGGGTGATTTAATTTTATGATTATTAAATCCAAGCTATATTATATGAATATCATTATTTTTTGAAATATGTTTAAATAGTAATACATGTGACAATAAATAGATTTTAGTTGAACAAAACGAGGTGTTCTTTTTGCAAATACTGTTAGATGCAAGTGTAAGTCCTATTTATAAAGGGATATTACTTTTCTTCTTCGGAATAAATATTATTTTAGCTTTTATCATTATCTTCTTAGATAGAGATAGAAGAGATGCAACGTCCACATGGGCTTGGTTGTTGCTATTATTCGTAATGCCTATCTTTGGTTTTATTTTGTATATTTTCTTAGGACGTACAGTAAAGCTAAAAAGTTCTTATTATTCAAGTAAAGGCGACAATGTTGAAGATAGTAAGCAACGTGCTAAAAATCAAATTAAATCGTCGACAGAGCACGTTTTGTCTGACGATGACCCAATTACTAAGAAACATTCTGATATAGTCTATTCATTGCTCGTAAAAGATCAATCGTTTTTAAGCAATAATAATCACGTCGATGTATATACAGACGGTCATGACTTGTTTAACCAAATGAAAGAAGATTTACGCAATGCACAAACTTATATTCATATGGAATATTATATTTTAGAATTGGATGGTATAGGAAATGAAATAGTTGAAATCCTGGAACAAAAAGCCAAAGAAGGCTTAGAAGTTAAGTTATTATATGATGCCGTTGGATCAAAAAAGTTACGTAAATATAAATTTAAAGAATTCCAAGAAAACGGAGGGCAAGTTGAAGCATTCTTTAAAGCGAGATTTATTCCTTTCTTGAATTTTAGAGTGAATAACCGCAATCACCGTAAAATTTTAATTATAGACGGCAAAAAAGGTTATGTAGGTGGCTTTAACATTGGCGACGAATACTTAGGTTTAGATGAGAAAATTGGTTACTGGAGAGACTCACATCTTAGAATTCAAGGTGATGGTGTCGACGCCTTACAACTAAGCTTTATCCAGGATTGGAATTCTCAAACGAGCAATGAACAGCTTGGCTTTGTGGATAAATATTTCCCGGACAATGCTTATCCTGGTGGCAATGTAATGCTACAATTAGGCCTCAGTGGTCCAAGTGATACATGGCATCAAATTGAATTTGGTTATTTAAGAATGATTATGAGTGCAAAAGAGTCTATTTACATTCATACACCATACTTCGTACCTGATAAAGGCTATATCAATGCATTACGTATAGCCGCTAAATCGGGCGTCGACGTTCAAATGATTATTCCTAATAAACCAGACCAACCTTTAGTCCATTGGGCTACATTATCTAGTGTGGCAGAACTGATTCAAGATGGCGTAAAAGTTTATACGTATGAGAATGGGTTTATTCATTCTAAGATGATGGTTATAGACGGAGAAGTATCCAGCATTGGTTCTGCAAATATGGATATACGTAGTTTCGAATTAAACTTTGAAGTAAATGCCTTTATTTATAATGAAGGTATTGCAACTAAATTAACTGAAGCATTTAAAGAAGATTTGAAAGTATCTAAAGAATTAACTAAAAAACGTTATGATGAACGTTCTGGTTGGGTTAAATTCAAACAGTCAATCGCTAAACTTGCTTCACCAATCTTATAAGACGATTTTAACCAGAAGAGTTTCTCTTCTGGTTTTTTCTATGTGAAACGTATACATTTAATAGCAACTAATGATAAGATAAATTCGATTTAGTACAGACGTTAAGATGGGGACATATAGGGATGCAACAAGGGGGATGACTTATGAAACATAGCAATGATACTTTTATCTATCGAGAGTTATATAACAATCTAAAAGAAGATATTTTATCTTTCAAATATGACAGTAATGAAAAACTGCCGTCTAAAAGAGAAATGGCTCAAAACCTTAATGTGAGTGTTAATAGCGTAAAAACTGCATATGAACAACTACTGGAAGAAGGATACATTTACACCCAAGAGCGTAAAGGTTATTTTATAGAACCACTCGAAAAATTAATCGTCGAACCACAGGTTACGAATACAGTTACGACATCAACTCATCAGCAAGAACAGCAATATCGTTATTCATTTTCACATATGAGTACGGATATTACGCAATTTCCAGTTGATACATGGACAAAGTTAATGAAACAAGTCTTTAAGCATTATAGTCATCGTTTATCAGCGATTCCTGATTTAAAAGGTCCGATTGAATTGAGACAAGCCATCGCCAAATTAGTGTCTTATAAACGTGGTATTCAATGTAATGCGCAACAAATCGTCATAGCTTCAGGTACGAATGTCTTGCTTAAGCAAATAATGGATGTAATGGACGATGATAGCAAAATAGCAGTAGAAAATCCTGGCTATTTTCGTTTTAGAGATATTTTACAAAAAACTAAAAGAACTACCTTACCTATTAATTTAGATGACAAAGGGATTTCTATGTCGGCCATTAAGTCTGGCAAGCCTGATTTGGTTATCGTAACACCGTCACATCAATTTCCTATGGGGACAATTATGCCGGTGTCTAGACGTATTGATTTATTAAATTGGCTCACTAAAACGAATGGTTACGTGATTGAAGATGATTACGATAGTGAGTTTAAATATAATACGGACAACATTCCATCTTTGTATAGTTTCGACAAAAGTGACCGTGTCATCTATTTAGGAACATTTTCAAAAACGTTGATGCCAGGGTTAAGATTGAGTTATATGGTATTGCCTACTTCTTTGGTCACTGAATTCGAACATATTAACAATAATGTGATACCAGATTTTTCGATGATTAATGCTTTAACTTTATATTTAATGATTAAAGATGGACATTATGAACGTTATATTAAAAAAATGTCTCACTTTTATGCAGCTAAAAGAGCGAAGTTAATTGAACAATTGAAAGAAACATTTCAGCACCTCATTAAAATTCATGATACAAACGCAGGATTACACTTTATTGTTGAAGTGAAAACAGATTATAGTTATGACGATATTGAAGCACGAGCAGTAAGTCATGAGATCGAATTATATACGATCAATCGATTTACAGTAGAACCAGTGCACGATCAATCAGCTTTTAAAACTTTAATAATCGGATTTTCTCAGCTAAAAATCGAAGTTATACCAGAAGCTGTCAATATTTTGAGGAAAGTATTGATAGATTAAATTGGTACCCTGCAAATGGTGTATCTGGTCCTTTACACAATACCAATAATTAGATAAATTTTTAATAAATGTTAGAGCTACTTGTAAAAATAAAACAAAGGGCTTTTCATTAAAGTGTATTTAAGTAGCAACTATAGATTGATACACAATAAGTATGTAAAGGATGGAGGTTTTTGGTATGTCTAATAAATTCACAAAATTTAAAGAACAAAGAGAACAATTCGTAGCTAGAGGAGTAGGGAATGGTAATTTACACGTCGCCGACAAAGCACAAGGTGCAACAATTACTGACGTAGACGGCAATGAATTTATAGATTTCGCAGGCGCAATTGGTACGTTGAATGTAGGCCATTCGCATCCAGAAATTACTGCGCATTTAAAAACGCAATTAGATAAATTTATACATCCGGGTTTTAACGTTATTATGTATGAAAGTTATTTAAATCTTGCTGAAAAATTAACTCAAATAACGCCTGGTAACTTCGATAAAAAAGCGGTATTACTTAATTCTGGTGCTGAAGCGGTTGAAAATGCTGTTAAGTTAGCACGTAAGCATACTGGCAGACAAGCAGTTGTATCATTTGTAAGAGGTTTTCATGGCAGAACAAATTTAACGATGTCTATGACGAGTAAAGTAAGACCATATAAATTTGGCTTTGGCCCGTTTGCATCAGAAGTATATCAAGCGCCATATCCAAATTTATCTGAAAAGCCAGATACTACTACTGAAGAAGATTTTGTTGCTCAAAGCATTGCGCGATTAAAAGATTTCTTTATTGAAACGATAGACCCAGAAGAAGTTGCTTGTATCGTTATGGAACCAGTGCAAGGTGAAGGTGGATTTATTATTCCTCCGAAAGCATTCGTACAAGAAGTCAAAGCAATTTGTGAAGAGAAGGGTATTGTTTTTGTAGCTGACGAAATTCAAACTGGTTTTGCTCGCACAGGTAAGATGTTTGCTATTGAACATTTCGACGTCGAGCCTGATTTAATGACTGTTTCAAAATCGCTTGCTGCTGGTTTTCCATTAAGTGGTGTTGTTGGCAAGAAAGAAATATTGGATAGTGCTAATCCTGGTGAAATTGGAGGTACTTATGCAGGTAATCCTCTAGCTTGTGAGGCAGCTTTAAAAGTTATAGAAATCATTGAAAAAGAACAATTAAACAAACGGTCTGAAATAATTGGTCAAAAAATTGAAGAACAATTAAATACTTTAAGCAAATCATATAGTAATATTAGCAAAATACGTAGACTTGGCGCGATGGTAGCTTTTGAATTAGTCGACGAGAAAACGGGCACACATAATAAAGCATTAACTGGCGAACTTGTAAAAGCAGCTAATGACAATGGCTTGTTATTATTGTCTGCGGGTATCAAAGGTAATGTTATCAGATTCTTAACGCCATTAGTTATCACTGATGAAGAGTTAGAAAAAGGATTTTCAATATTAAATAAAGCATTTACTGAAATAAACGCTTAACAGTGGGTATAGTATATGTAAGGTCACTTTGAAAAATTAATTCATATTTTCGGGTAACCTTTATTACAACGCGTTGTTGTAACTTTTATATAATGTAACTTGCAGAAGAAGACCTTAAATCAAGGGGGATTTTTAGATGTCAAAATTATCAGTATTAAATCCAGCAACGAATGCCGTTATCAAAGAACTTGAATATACGAGCGATGAAGAAATTACTGCTCAAATTGATCGTGCACATGAAGCGTTTCAGGAATGGCGATATGTAGATGCGCATGAGCGTTCGGCTAAGTTATTTAAATGGGCAGAATTAATTGATGAACATATAGATGAAATAGCGGAACTTATAACGTTAGAAGGTGGAAAACCGTTAGCTGAAGCAAAAGGTGAAGTAGCATATGCTAATTCTTACGTGAAATGGTACGCAGAAGAAGCAAAACGTATTTATGGTCGTACAATTCCTGCCAATACACCAGATAAAAAAATCTTAGTCGATAAATTTCCAATTGGTGTCGTTGGAGCTATTACGCCATGGAATTTCCCAGCTGCAATGATTACTAGAAAAATTGCACCAGCTATAGCAGCAGGCTGCACAGTTGTATGTAAGCCTGCCGTTCAAACGCCATTAACGACGGTTAGACTTGTCGAATTAGCACATGAAGCTGGCTTGCCTAAAGATGCTATTTCTTTCATTGTTGCATCTGGTAGAGATGCTGGTGAAGCATTTACTACTCACGAAGCAATTCGTAAAATTACCTTTACAGGTTCTACACCAGTGGGTAAAACATTGATTAAAGAGGCTGCGGACTCAGTTAAAAACGCAACAATGGAACTGGGTGGCTTAGCGCCATTTATTATTCATAAAGATGCCGATATAGAAGCAGCTGTAGAAGCAACGATGGCATCTAAATTCAGAAATGCGGGCCAAACTTGTATTTGCGCTAACCGTATTTATGTACATGAAGACATCGTTGATCAATACACTGAAAAATTAATGGCTAAAGTTCATGGCTTAAAAGTAGGTAATGGTATGGATGAGGGTGTTGAAGTAGGTCCACTTATTAATCAAGATGCCGTAGATAAAGTTTTAGATCAAATTACTGATGCAATGGGCAAAGGTGGACATGTTTCGCGCTCAATAGATGAAGTAACTGATTTAGGTGGCAACTTCTTAAAGCCAGTTGTTATTTCTAATGCCAACCAAGATATGAAAGTGATGAACGAAGAAACATTTGGACCTATCGCGCCTGTAATGGCTTATAGCGACCTTGATGAAGCGATTAGAATTGCTAACGATACGCCATTCGGACTTGCCGCATATTTCTATACGAACGATTATCGCACGGGACTTAAACTATATAATGAACTAGAATATGGTGTCATCGGTTGGAATGACGGTGGTCCATCAGCTGCGCACGCACCATTTGGTGGCTTGAAAGAAAGTGGTTATGGCCGTGAAGGTGGTACTGAAGGTATTGAACCATATTTAGAAACTAAATATTTATCTATAAAAAAGTAATATAGCACAAAAAAGCACCGGAACTTTGATTAAAACAAAGTTTTCCGGTGCTTCTTTTAGTTAAGCCTATTGCTTACGCGTTTTTATTTACTGAAGCGTCATAGATAGAATCAATAGTGTCTCCTAAGATTTTATCGAAGTCAGCCTCTGATTGATTAACATTTAAGTCGTTAATTAAAGCACGTGAGAAGCTTGCGATTAAATTGTCATTTTCTTTTAATAGTGTGTTAGCATCTTCTCTGCTGTATCCTCCTGATAATGCAACGACACGTACTACATTTGGGTGCTCGATTAATGATTTATATTGATTAGCATTTGTAGGGATTGTTAATTTTAGCATCACAAGTTGATCATCATTTAATTTATTTAATTCAGTTAAAATTGAATCTGCTAAATAAGCTTCAATTTGGTCTTTGTTCTCAGCGTTAATGTTAACTTCAGGCTCGATAATCGGAACTAATCCAGCTGAAATAATTTGTTTACCAATGTCAAATTGTTGTTTAACGACTAAATCAATACCATCTTTATTTAATTCTAAAATGTTAGAACGCATTTTAGTTCCAAATATTTTATGGTCATTAGCACGTTGTAACAATTCGTCTAAGTCAGGCATAGGTTTCATTAATTGAACACCATCTTTTTGTTCGTCTAGGCCTTTATCTACTTTTAAGAAAGGAACGACACCTTTATCTGCTAGATAATCACCAGTGTGTTTACCTTCAACTTCACGATCCATTGTTTGTTCGAATAAAATTGCACCAATAACTTTATCTGATGTAAATGCGGGTGAAGAAACAATACGAGTACGCATGTCATGAACTAATTTGAACATTTCATCTTCACTATTATATTGATCTTCAGCTACGCCATAATCTTTAAGTGCTTTAGGGGTACTTCCACCACTTTGGTCTAGCGCTGCTATAAATCCTTTGCCAGTTTTGATTTTTTCAAGTTGTTCTTTATTCATTACTTCCACTCCTTTTACTAGATTCACCTCTAGTATGATGAAAAATGAGTAATAACGCAATCATTATACTAGTAAAATGAAAATATCTTTACACACTTAGTAACTTATTTAAAAAAGATGATATAAAATCCTCAATTTAGTGACTATTGATTATAAAGTTATATGAAATTTTACTTTGTAATGTCTGAAAATAACTAAAAGTACAGTTTTGTTAACTATTGTATTTGTTATGTTAACATTATTGATAAATATATGATAAAGGGTGAAAAAATAGATGGAACAACGACATTTAGATTTATTAGCACAACTTGTAGCACATCAAACACCAAGTCCTCCGGGGAGAAATACAGGCCCATTACAAGACGAGGTGGAATCTTTATTAAAAGACATCGGTTTTAACATTAAACGTAAGCCATTATATGATAACGATAGCGTGATTATTGCAACTTTAAAAGGGGAAGACCCGAGCGCGCCTAAATTGATTTTAAATGGGCATATGGATGTTGCTGCTGTTGATGATAAAAATGATTGGCATTACCCACCTTTTGAACTGACACAAGTAGATGAGTGGCTCTACGGGAGAGGCGTAAGTGATATGAAAGGGGGGATGGCAACGCTGTTTTATGTACTAGAACAACTACATCATCAACAAGTGCATCCTAAAGGTGACATTATTGTACAATCTGTAGTTGGCGAAGAGGTTGGAGAAGCTGGAACGAAATTAGCTTGTGAACATAGTCCAAAAGCTGACTTAGCATTAATACTAGATACGAGTGAACAAAAGGCATTAGGACAAGGTGGCGTCATAACGGGTTGGATTACTATTAAAAGCAAAGAAACTGTGCATGATAGTGCTAGATACAGTATGATTCATGCGGGCGGAGGTAAATTTGGTGCGAATGCAATTGAAAAGATGACGACAATAATCCATGCATTAAATGACTTAGAAAGGCATTGGGCAGTAATGAAATCATATGAAGGGATGACTCCTGGAGCTAACACAATAAATCCAGCTGTCATAGAAGGTGGGAGACATCCCGCGTTTATAGCCGACGAATGTCGACTATGGATTACTGTTCATTATTTACCAAATGAAAGTTATGAAACCGTCGTGCACGAAATCGAGGACCATTTAAATAAAGTGGCGCAAGCTGACTTATGGCTTGCACATCATCCTCTTACTTATGAATGGGGAGGAACATCAATGATTGAAGATCGTGGCGAAATTTTTCCGAGTTTCGTAGTACCTACAGACCATCAAGGTTTCAAATTGTTAAGTCATGTTCATGAAAAAATTCATGGGTCTGCATTAGAATCAGGTCTAAGCACTACTGTAACAGATGGCGGATGGACAGCTTATTTTGGTATTCCGACAATTTTATATGGTCCTGGTAATTTAGAAGAAGCGCATAGTGTCGATGAGAAAATAGCGATAAGTGAATTAGAAAATTTTAGTGATGTATTACTAGAATTTTTAAAATGTTGGTACAAAAACCCACAAAAATAAGCGTCATAAACAATTGAAATTAAGTGAAAATATGTGTAAAAAAATAACGGATTTTGATAAAAAATAGAATTTTTCGAAATGAATATTTATTATATAATTATGAATAAAAATACATAAATCATAAATTGTAAGGTTTGTTCATTTCGTTAAATTCAAACTTAACACTGTTATTTTAGCAATTTTTATGACTTATAAAAATAAGCATTTTATATATTTATTCATGAAAAACTAGGAATAAAATTGTATGGAATTTGCATTATTATATAAAGTTCGTTAACCTCTTCATTATGAATTAAATCAATTGCATATGTTGCTGAATTTAGTAAGTAATGCACAATACATAATAATTCTATAATGGGGAGTGCTCGATTTTGAATAAAAGAAAAGGAACGCTTATGGATTGGCCTACATTTATAGGTGCCTTTGCAATTTTACTTATTGCAGTTATACCTATGATGGCCTTTCCAAAAGCCAGCCAAGAAATAATTACGCAAATGAACGAAGTTGTGACGAGTTCATTAGGTGTAGCTTATTTAGCTTTGGGTTTAGCCGTATTGGGATTCGTGTTATACATAGCATTTGGTAAATATGGCAATGTAACTTTAGGAAAAGCAACTGACAAACCAGAATTCAACACTTTTAGTTGGGCTGCTATGCTTTTCTGTGCAGGGATAGCATCTGATATTCTATATTGGGGATTAGTAGAATGGGCTTTTTATTATCAATCTCCACCTCATGATGCAAAACCTTTTAGTAATGAAGCATTACAATATGCATCTATGTACGGTATGTTTCACTGGGGGCCAATCGCGTGGGCGACTTTCGTCTTACCAGCATTGGCAATTGGATATCAAATCTTTGTAAAGAAAAAACCAGTTTATAAAATAAGTCAGACTTTAAGACCTGTACTTAAAGGTCAAACTGATGGGTTTCTAGGTAAACTTATCGATGTATTATTCATCTTTGGTCTAGTAGGTGGGGCTGCAACTTCACTTGCATTAGGTGTACCTATGATTTCATCTGGTTTAGAGACTTTATTTGGTATTAACGGTGATAGTATTATTACTAAAGCTATTGTACTCTTTACGATTACCGTAATTTTCGCCTATAGTTCTTACTCTGGACTAAAAAAGGGTATTAAAGTATTAAGTGATTGGAACGTTATATTAGCCTTTGTATTGCTAGCATTCGTGCTTATAGCAGGACCTACTATGTTTATTTTAGAAATGTCAGTAACGAGCATTGGTAACTTATTTAAGAATTTCTTCCAAATGGCAACGTATTTACAACCTTTAGGTCAAATTAAAGGTCATGCCGATAATAAGTTCCCTGAACAATGGACAGTATTCTATTGGGCTTGGTGGTTAGTTTACGCACCATTTATCGGTTTATTTATAGCCCGTATTTCTAAAGGTAGAACATTGAAAGAACTAGTTCTAGGTACTTTAATCTACGGTACATTTGGTTGTATGTTGTTCTTCGGTATATTTGGTAACTATGCATTGTTTTTACAATTATCAGGACAATTTGACGTAGTACATTCAATTAATACTATCGGTACTGAACCAACACTCATGAGAATATTAAGCCATTTACCATTTTCAAAAGTAGTCATTGCACTATTTTTAATTTCGGCATTTTTATTCTTAGCAACTACATTTGATTCTGGTTCATATATATTAGCTGCAGCTTCTCAGAAAAAAGTTGTAGGTGAACCATTAAAGCCAAACCGTCTATTTTGGGCATTTGCGTTATGTTTATTACCATTTTCATTAATGCTCGTAGGCGGTCAACGTTCAATGGAAGTACTTAAAACGGCTACTGTTGTTTCAAGTGTGCCACTGCTCGTCATATTTGTAGTCATGATGGTCGCGTTTTTAAAGACATTATCAAACGACAGACTAAAGCTACAACGCCGTGCCGACCGTTATAAAGAGGTTGAAAGAAGATCGTTACGTATTACTCAAGTAAGAGAACGTCATCAAGACGATAATTTATAACAATAAAAAACAGCGAAGTATTCAAGTCAACTAGAATTCTTCGCTGTTTTTTAATTAGGCGGTAATTTTAGACACTAAAATAGCCTTATAGATTCGACAAAATCCATAAGGCTTAATCATTTTTATGTTACTCAGGTTTGCGAGCTTCAGGTATTGGAAAATATTTAAATATTTCACCCGAATCGATTGCGTCACTAAGATTTTCCAACCATTCATAGTATGGCAATGTGTCTATTAATTGGTGTTTAATTTTTGTTGCTTGTTCTTTTTCGGCTTCATTTGCTTGGCTATCGTCTAAAATTTTATCTAATAAAGATATCGCTTTATAGACACCTTCTCTATTAATTTCAATTTCACGGCTCCATTTTTGAGTGAAGAAATTATTAAAGAAGTTAAAGAAGTCTTTTTCAGCAACAAAATGTTGCTTTCTACTTCCTCGAGTAAATTGCTGTTTGACAATGTGGAACTCTTGTAACCTTTTGACACCAGCGCTCATACTTGGTTTGCTCATTTGAAGTTGTTGACGCATTTCGTCTAATGTCATGCTATCTTCAAATAACATTGTGCCATATAAGTTGCCAACGCTACGATTTATGCCATATAAATCCATAGTCGCACCAATAGCATTGATAACTATATCTTTAGCTTGTTCGACTAAAACTTCTGGTTGGTCTTTATTTGACATGTGATGCACCTCCAAATCTGGATTATTAAACTTAATTTTTTAATATGTAATATTTTTCTCAATATTAACATACTATAGCACAAACCTATATCAGTCATCTATAACGTTCTATGAGAGATTTGACATAGCTTTAAATACTATGCTAACATAATTCTGTAAAATTCGTTAAATAAAAATTTAACAAACTTAACGGAGGTAATTTGATGCAACTTGTAAACAATTTATCTCGTCGTCAATACATTGATGGTGAGTGGGTAGACAGCTCTAATAATGCAACACGTACTATTATTAATCCATATAATCAAGAAACAATTTTAGAAGTAGCAGAAGGTACAATGGAAGATGCAGAACGCGCTATCTTAGCTGCAAGAAGATCATTTGAAGATGGAGACTATTCACTAGCGACAACAAGTGAACAAAGAGGACAAAAAGTTAGAGAAATCGCTGATGCCATTAAAAATAATAAAGAAGAATTGGCAAAACTTGAAACTTTAGATACAGGAAAAACACTAGAAGAATCATACGCGGATATGGATGATATCCATAACGTATTTATGTATTATGCAGGGTTAGCCGATAAAGATGGCGGAGAAATTATTGATTCTCCAATTCCAAATACTGACAGTAAAATTGTTAAAGAGCCAGTCGGTGTCGTTACTCAAATTACACCTTGGAATTATCCTTTATTACAAGCTTCATGGAAAATTGCGCCAGCATTAGCATCTGGTTGTTCATTAGTAATGAAGCCGAGTGAAATTACGCCATTAACGACAATACGCGTATTCGAATTAATGGAAGAAATTGGTTTTCCTAAAGGAGTTATTAACTTAGTTCTAGGTAAAGGTTCAGAAGTTGGCGAACCATTATCAGCTCATGAAGAAGTGGACTTAGTATCGTTTACGGGTGGTATTAAAACTGGTAAGCATATTATGAAACAAGCGGCAGATCATGTTACGAATATCGCATTAGAATTAGGCGGTAAAAATCCTAACGTAATTTTTGCTGATGCAGATTTTGACTTAGCTGTAGATCAAGCGCTAAACGGCGGATTCTTCCATGCTGGACAAGTATGTTCTGCTGGTTCAAGAATCATTGTGCATAACGACATCAAAGAAAAATTCGAGCAAGCGTTAATCGAACGTATCAAAAATATTAAATTAGGTAACGGTTTTGACGAAGATACTGAAATGGGTCCAGTCATTTCACAAGAACACCGTGACAAAATCGAAAAATATATGGAAGTTGCCAAAGAAGAAAATGCAACAATCGCTATCGGTGGTAAACGTCCAGATAGAGAAGACTTACAAGATGGTTTCTTCTTTGAACCAACTGTAATTACAGACTGCGATACTTCAATGCGTATCGTTCAAGAAGAAGTATTTGGTCCAGTAGTTACAATTGAAGGGATCTCTACTGAAGAAGAAGCGATTGAATTAGCCAATGATTCAATTTATGGACTTGCTGGAGGCGTCTTTACTACAGATGTTGGTAAAGCTGAACGTGTCGCAAACAAATTGAAAATGGGTACTGTATGGATTAATGATTTCCATCCTTACTTTGCTCAAGCACCCTGGGGCGGTTACAAACAATCAGGTATTGGTAGAGAGCTTGGTAAAACAGGTTTAGCTGAATATCAAATTGAAAAACATATCTTAAGAAATACACAACCTGAACCTGTAAATTGGTTTGGTAAACAGTAAAGAAAAATAGCAAACTTTGATTATAATACGGGAGGACATATATAAATGAGAGAAGCATATGATTATATTATAATTGGTGGCGGTAGTGCCGGATCAGTTTTAGGAAGTCGTTTAAGTGAAGACCAATCAAAAAACGTTCTTGTACTAGAAGCAGGACGTAGCGACTATTTCTGGGATTTATTAATTCAAATGCCAGCAGCGTTAATGTATCCAGCAGGTAACAAATTATATGACTGGATTTATGAAACAAATGAAGAACCATTTATGAAAGGCCGTAAAGTTGGACACGCACGTGGTAAAGTACTAGGTGGTTCTAGTTCTATCAACGGTATGATTTATCAACGTGGTAATCCAATGGACTACGAAAAATGGGCGCAACCAGAAGGCATGGATGGATGGGACTATGCACATTGTCTGCCATACTTTAAACGTTTGGAGAAAACATTTGGTGCAACTAAAGACGATGAATTCCGTGGTCATCATGGCCCAATTAAATTAAAACGTGGACCAGCTACAAATCCATTATTCCAAGCATTTTTCGATGCGGGTGTGGAAGCAGGTTACAACAAAACACCTGACGTAAATGGTTTTCGTCAAGAAGGCTTTGGCCCATTTGATAGTCAAGTACACAATGGTAGACGTGTATCAGCCTCAAGAGCTTATTTACACCCAGCAATGAGACGTAAAAACTTAGACGTTCAAACACGTGCATTTGTTACTAAAATTAATTTTGAAGGTAATAACAAAGTAACTGGTGTGACTTTCAAGAAAAATGGTAAAGAACATACAATTAATGCGAAAGAGGTTATCTTATCAGGTGGGGCATTTAACACACCACAATTATTACAATTATCAGGTATCGGTGATTCTGAATTCTTAAAATCATTAGATATTGAACCACGTATTCATTTGCCAGGTGTTGGTGAAAACTTCGAAGACCATTTAGAAGTATATGTGCAACATAAATGTAAGCAACCAGTTTCATTACAACCAAGTTTAAATAAATTCAAAATGCCATTCATCGGTTTACAATGGATATTCGCGCGTAAAGGTGCAGCAGCATCTAATCACTTTGAAGGAGGCGGCTTTGTTCGTTCCAACGAAGAAGTTGATTATCCAAACTTAATGTTCCATTTCTTACCAATAGCTGTAAGATACGATGGACAAAAAGCACCTGCAGCACATGGTTACCAAGTACATGTAGGACCGATGTATTCTAACTCTCGTGGTAGCTTGAAGATTAAATCAAAAGATCCATTCGAGAAACCTAACTTTGTCTTCAACTATTTATCAACTGAAGAAGACAAGCGCGAATGGGTAGAAGCAATTAAAGTAGCTCGTAATATCTTATCTCAAAAAGCATTAGATCCATATAATGGTGGAGAAATTTCACCAGGACCAGAAGTACAATCGGATGAGGATATCTTAAACTGGGTTGCTAAAGATGGCGAAACAGCGTTACACCCGTCTTGTAGTGCTAAAATGGGACCAGCTTCAGATCCAATGGCCGTAGTTGATCCAGAAACAATGAAAGTGCATGGTATGGAAAATTTACGTGTCGTAGATGCTTCAGCGATGCCACGTACTACAAATGGTAACATTCATTCACCAGTATTAATGATGGCTGAAAAAGCAGCAGACATTATTCGTGGTAAAAAACCATTAGACCCTGAATATATCGATTATTACCGTCACGGCGTACACGATAAAGACGCTGGAACAATAAAATAAATATTTATCAGTACAATTAATTTCTGACTAACATAAAAAGGCAATTTCTATTTCAAAAATAGAAATTGCCTTTTTTACATTAAAGTGATAGAAACATCATAAAATAAATACAATAATATGAATTTTATATTTTAAAGTTGAGACTCAACAAAACGCCATAATAGATTTTGAGTACTACGCCTGACGGAAATAAAGAAACTCGAGACTATAGGCTCAAGACTATTCTGTAGGAAAGCGCAGCTCAAAATATGTATCTTAAAATAATAAATGGGAAATACGATTTTACCATTCTTCAATAAACAAGGCTTATTTTGTTATTAAAAAAGCCAATCAACATGCATTAACCATGAACATGTTGATTGGAGCTTTGTATTATAATTATTTAACAATGTTATCTATCAAGGCATCGTAGTTATCTTCAAGAATAGCCTTGAAATTAAAAGTAGATTCTAAATCATTAATTAAAGTTTGGTTATCAAAGTAATTGATTTGTTTAATATCATTAATAATTAGGCCAATACCATTTAAGTCATCATGATATAAGTCGTTTTTGTGCGCAAGTTCTATTAGGCTATCGGCAAGCTTTTTTACATAATTATTATTATCGAGCGCTGCTGTACTACTGTCGATGACTTTCTTGTGTTTATCGATAATAACGAGTTTCGTTTCTTCAGCACCGAATTGTGCGACAAAATAATTCATTACTATAAATTCCTCCTCAAATATGTGATTAAAAATCACTATAATTGTATACCCGTTTGGTTATTTCTTATTCAATAGAAAGAGAAATTTATATTTATGCTTTAGCCAATGAACGTCTATTTGCAAAAGTCATAATTAAAATAATAACTCCAAGCGAAGCGCAGAATATACCGTCATAATGAATGCCGGCAGTGATGTCTCCGCCTTTAAAAAAGATTCCATTCGCAGTAGAAGAAACGATTGCACCAATATACATAAATGTTCTTAATAATCCAGCAGACATACCGATACTTTCTTTAGGTGCTTGATTATAAAGAGCGTTTTGGTTAGCTAAATTCATTAAACCTTGTGGAATACCGAATAATGCTGCTAATAAAACAAGTATAATTATTGAAGTTTCAGGATTAATCATCGTAAAACTTATCATTGTAATAATACCGGCTAGAGTACCGATATAAAGTTTGTTTTTAGAAGATAAACTGCTACCAGTATATTTTGATGCAATAATTGCGATAACAAACATTGGTAACATTAACAATCCAGCATGAGTAGGAGACAAGCCCCTGCCTTCTTCTAACCATTGTGTATAACCATATAATACGCTGTAAGAAATAGTTTGAGTTAAGGTTGAACGTATATACGTATTGTTTAATGCGGCATTATGAGCCAATAATCGTACATCGATAAATGATTTTTTAGATTTTAACTCAACAAAAATAAATATTATAAAGGTAATAATTCCAATGATTAATAAATACAAGTTTTTAATTGATGGTTCAGTAAAATATAATATCCATGATACTAGAGTGATTGCGAAAAGAGCCATACCAATAAAATCAATATAAGTTCTAAGTGCGGCGATTTTGCCTAAAGATTGATTGACTTTAGGGAAATAAAGGACGCCAAAAATAATACATAATATTGATAATGGTATATTAACGAAGAATATTGCTTCCCAACCACCGAAATTAATTAATAAACCACCTAAAGTAGGGCCTATCACAGATACAGTTTGGTTGGAAATTGCCAAAATTGTCAGTATACCACTAGGACTATCTTTACCAGTACGTTCGCCTTCATATTTAATGAGATACATTGCTGAAGGATAACCAGCACATGTACCAATACCAATTAAGAAGCGCGCAAGTACTAGTCCGTAAAATGAGGGGGTGGCGATGGCAAGTATGCTTGCTAAACCAACTAAACTGGTTGCGAATAGAAATAACCCTTTAGGACCAAAGACGTCTATTAATTTACCAATAATGGGTTGACCAATACTCGTAGCCAAATACAATGAGGTCACAAGCCAAGCCGTCTGATAAAAAGGAATGTTAAAAGCATGTGCTATAGGAATCATAGCAATGGCTAACATAGAAGAATTGATTGGATTCAATATGGAGCCGAGTATCATTGGTGGGTATAATTTTTTGTTAAATGTGAGCGCATTTGATGAATCACCCATTTTTAACATCTCCTTATCTACTCGAAGTCTCAACAACTATAATATGTTAGACTAATAAATTGAGAAAGACAAATGATTGAACTTGTGACCTATGTCACCGTTAATTATAAGGAGGATTATTATTATGGAAGTAAGTCTAGCAACCAAAAGTGATTTGAATGAAATATATAAAGTACAAACAAAGGCCTTTGAAGAGTCTGTTCTTGTAACTCATCGTTTAACAGAAGAAGAGATTCAAAATTTATCTCAAATGGCACTAGAAGACGGGGGCCATTATTACGCTTTGAAGGAAGACGATCAACTTGTAGGATATACCATGCTAGCTGTGAAAGAAGATAATTTAACAGGTGACAAATATGGTTTTATTTATGAATTGTATGTTATGCCTAAATTTAGAAAACGAGGTTATGGTAAACAATTGATAACTTTCACCAAACAACATTTTAAACAGTTAGGTTATGATAAACTTCGTTTAAATGTATATGTTGGCAATGATGCGCAACAACTCTATAAAAGTTGTGGTTTTGAAGAACGTAACATAACAATGCAATTGAAATTATAATTAAATAATGAATTTAAACGGGATAAAGAGTAAATTAAATTATCAGAAAATTGTGTAATTGGTAACCGGCTCATTGTTGGTGTAACAACAGTTTGAGTTCGATATTATTGATTTAGGGTAAAAATCAAATTGACAACGCTTTCAAATAGCGTTAAAGTTTTAATATTTAATGATTCAAGTATATGTTCAAAGGGTGGGGAATATAAGATGAAGAATTATCGTTATTTTATCATCGTTATGATTATTGTTATGACTATGATAAATTACATTGACCGTGGAGGTATCTCCTACGCGCAAGAAGATATTATTAAAGAATTTGGATTTGATAATGTTGCTTGGGGAGCTATCTTAGGCTACTTTGGTTACGGGTATATGTTAGGTTCACTATTTGGTGGTGTACTATCTGATAAAAAGGGGCCGAAGTTCGTATGGATTGTTGCTGGAACATTATGGTCACTATTCGAAATAGCGATGGCTTTCGCAGGCGAATTAGGTATGGCTATTTTTGGTGGTTCAGCATTAGCAGGATTCGGTATGTTAAGAATTATATTTGGTTTTGCAGAAGGTCCGATCTTTTCTACAATTAGTAAAACAAACGCCAACTGGGCAGCACCTAAAGAGCGTGGTTTACTTTCAGCTTTAGGCTTAATAGGGGTACCACTTGGTGCATTAATTACTGCTCCAATCGTTTCAGGATTATTAACTATTACAAACTGGCGTGTATTATTTATATTAATGGGTGTTCTAGGATTAATTTGGGTTGTTATTTGGGCTAAAGTCTTTACAGACTATCCAGAAGACAATAAAAAAGTATCGGCTAGAGAAGTTGAAGAAATTCGTTCAACTGAAGATACGATTAAAGGTGAGAAAACTGTAGAAACAGAACAAAATGCTCACGAAAAATGGTATCACTTCTTTAAAAGTCCGACACTCATTTTCAACACGATAGGTTACTTTGGTTTCCAATACATAAACTTTTTAATATTAACTTGGACGCCTAAATATTTACAAGATGAATATCATTTTGAGATTCAAGCGTTATGGTATTTAGGTATGATTCCGTGGATAGGGGCAGTATTTACAGCTTACTTTGGTGGCAGATTATCTGACTGGTTACGTCAGAAAACAGGCAGTTTACGTATCGCAAGATCTGGTTTAGCTATTTTTGGAATGACGTTAGCGGCGATTTGTTTCCTTATCATTCCAACTACCGACAATATTGCCTTGATTTTAATATTAATGATGTTAGGTAATGCATGTGTGTTTTTACCAAATGCGGTATATTGGGCAGTTGTTATCGATACGGCTCCAAAAAATTCAGGCACATTTGGTGGTATTATGCACTTCTTCGTAAATTCTGCGACAATTATTGCACCAACATTAACAGGCATTTTAGTATCTGCCTATGGTTATGGTTCTATGTTCGTATCAGCAGTTGTTGCAGCTGTCATTGGTATAGTAGCAATGAGCTTCGTTAAACCAGGATTGAAAAAAATTAAGATACAAACAAATTAATAAAGATAACAGAAGCTGAGACTTGATTAATGTCTCAGCTTCTTTTTGCGGATTACTAATTGTGCAAATAACCATGGAGTAAAGTATAAGTTGTTGTAATAGTTGGTATAGCTAAATTATGTTTTTGACCTGTACGGTATATATACCCTTGAATCGCTTCTACTTCTATTGGTCTCCCAGCACTTATGTCATAATACATACTAGTACCCATTTCGTCTGGATATCCTTCGTAAATAGTCATGATTTGCGTCACAATGTCTTCCGGCAAGTTCACGCCTTCTGTTAATGCAATTTGAGCACCTTCGTCGATTAATTGGCGACATAAATGATTTACTTTATTATTTTTAAGTACTTTTGCTGTCGATCGTGTTAATGCAGTGACAGTATTAATGCCTAAGTTAACGAGTAATTTATACCAAATCGTGTCTTCTATGTGTTGCTCTAGTTTTAAGTCTAAGTTTGTCGGAGCTAATAGTTGGGCTAGATCACGTGTCTCTGGGCTATCTTGAACGTGTAAACGCTCATCTCTAAAATGGGTCACGGTATTTTGCTCTTTCTGACCACTAATATAAACGACAGCTTGATAGACGTTCGGCAATGCTAATGTTTCTAAATTTGTACGCCCGTTTTGCGCTAACATTATAATGCTATCTTGGTGTGTAATACGTTTAATATCTTCTATTATCGTATCTAGTTGATATGTTTTTACTGCCACAAACAAGACATCAACTTTAGTTGTCGTTGCTGCTGAAGATTGCACTTGTAATTGGTGCATAGGCATGTGATTTCCCGGGTAATATGATAGTGTTGCGTTCTCTCTACCTAAGAGTAACGTATCGCTAAAGTGTTGTTGTAACTCAAAGGCAATAGTTGATCCTACTGCACCGGGACCAATAACGGCGAATTTTGTCATGTTTAGTACTTCCTTTTTTTGTATGAATTCTATATACTATTGCTAATATTATAACAAATAAGGAGAATAATATTGAAAACTTTAAATCAATTATTATCAATGAAAGAACAAAAAGAGAAAATTTCAATGATTACTGCTTATGACTACCCAAGTGCAAAACAAGCCGAAGCAGCAAGTATAGATACAATTTTAGTAGGTGATTCTTTAGGGATGACCGTATTAGGCTATGACAGTACAGTAGAAGTAACGCTCGAAGATATGATTCATCATAGTAAGGCTGTAAGACGAGGTGCACCAAATACTTTTGTAGTAGTAGATATGCCGTTTGGTACGGTTGGTGTTAGTGAAGAACAAGATTTATTATTAGCGAAACAGTTATACCAACAAAGTAATGCTAATGCTATTAAAGTTGAAGGGACACACATTGCGCCCTTTATCACACGTTGTAGTAATATAGGTGTTCCTGTCGTGGCACATTTGGGTTTAACACCTCAAAGTGTTGGAATTATGGGATATAAAATGCAAGCCTCTACTTTAGAAGCAGCTGAAAAGTTAATACAAGATTGCAAAGAAATGGAACAAGCCGGAGCAGTCATGGTTGTATTAGAAGCTGTGCCAAGTGACCTTGCTCACAAGATTAGTGAAACATTAACGATTCCTGTTATAGGTATAGGCGCCGGTAATGGTACGGATGGACAAGTGTTAGTTTATCATGATGTACTAAATTATGGAGTTGAACGATCAGCCAAATTTGTTAAACAATTTGGTGACTTTAGCATTGGTATAGACGGACTTTCTCAATATCATCAAGAGGTTAGGGAAGGCACATTCCCTTCAGCTGAACACACATACAAGAAAAAGATTTGGGATGAGGTGACACCAGATTGACAGAAGTAATTACTGATATCATAAAGATGCAAACTTTAATGTCAGAGTTTAAACGGCAAGACAAGACGATAGGCTTTGTACCTACTATGGGCGCATTGCATGATGGTCATTTAACTATGATGAAACAATCTTTAAAAGAACAAGATATTACAATTATTAGTGTATTTGTTAATCCCCTGCAATTTGGTCCAAATGAAGACTTTGATGCTTATCCTCGCCAAATCGAACAAGACGTGGCAATGGTTAAGAATATAGGCGTCGATTATGTATTTTATCCAGCTACAGAAGAGATGTATCCAGGAGCTATAGACGTTAATGTTACGGTTGGTAGATTGGCAACAGTATTAGAAGGTGAAAAAAGACCAGGGCATTTTGACGGAGTAGTTACAGTCGTCAATAAATTGTTTAACATAGTGCAGCCGGATGTCGCGTATTTTGGCAAAAAAGATGCACAACAATTGGCGATTGTCGAAAAAATGGTCATAGATTTCAATCACAATATTACAATTCGTGGAGTGGATATAGTTAGAGAAGCGGATGGTCTTGCTAAAAGCTCACGTAATGTATATTTGACTGATAAAGAACGTAAAGAGGCGCCTCATTTGTATCAAAGTTTGAAACTAGCCGAACGTTTATATCAAAATGGTGAGCGTAATAGTGATACAATTATAGCTGAAATTAATCATTATTTAACACAAAATACAAGCGGTCATATCGAAGAAGTTGCGGTATATAGTTATCCTGAATTAATCGAACAACAGCACATTTCAGGTAAAATATTTATATCGTTGGCAGTAAAGTTTTCACAAGCTAGATTAATCGATAACGTTATAATAGGAGATAACTAAGATGATTAGAACAATGATGAATGCAAAGATTCATAGAGCTAGAGTAACAGAATCCAATTTAAATTATGTAGGTAGTATTACTATTGATAAAGATATACTTGAAGCGGTAGATATTTCACCTAATGAAAAAGTAGCAATTGTTAATAATAATAATGGTGCACGTTTTGAAACGTATGTTATTGAAGGCGAAAGAGGTAGTGGGAAGATTTGTTTGAATGGTGCTGCTTCAAGATTAGTCGAAGTAGATGATGTTGTTATCATTATGACTTATGTTCAATTGAACGAAGAAGAGTTAATTAATCATGCACCTAAAGTAGCAGTTATGGATGAACAAAATACGATTACTCAAATGATACATGAGCGTGAAAATGAAACAGTCTTATAATATATCAATAAGAGACCTAAACATAATGTTTAAGGTCTCTTTTAATGTTTTAATGGATAACTTTTTTAGCTAGTGAAGTGATATAATTAAAAAAAGCATCATGTTCAACGTGATTTACTAGATTTATTTCTCGACCATGTACTTCGTCTATATAGGTTTTGCCTTGACTAGGACCGTTAGTAATAACAGAAGCTTTAACTTTTTGTTTTTTTACAAGTTCGGGTTTGCCTATATAAGCAGTAGTTAATACATCCCATAAGAAATAAGTTGAATTAGTTTGGAAATGTGTGAGTGGTGGCACGGCGGCATAACAAACGCCTAAAAAATCTACACCGGTATGATGACGTTCTTGTGCCCACATTTTTCTTACTTTCCATGTTAAAGGCACTTGGTTCGTACTTTCTAACGCTATCATCTCTATAGGTATAGAAGTTTTGAAAACTGCAGCAACAGCTTCTGGATCCCAGAAGGCATTCCACTCGGCTGTGCCATCATGTTCAGGTTCTTCAACATTACCTTTATCTAAAAATGTGCCGCCCATCCAAACCAATCGCTCGATTTGATTTTCGATGGAAGGTTCCAATGATAAAGCTTTTGCTAAATCAGTAAGTGGACCTGTAAATAATAGTGTAACCTTGCTTGAAGATTGTTTTAATTTTTGGACAATATCTTCGGCGGCTGTATGGGTCGTTTGATATGACAAATCATTTATCGCTTCATTGAGAATAGGCAAGGAATCTATGAAAAATGCATGCATACGCCATTCTTTTGGGAGGGGGTTTTTTCCTCTTTCAGTAGATGCAGCCACATCTAGTTTAGTTTGACCAAAACGGGTGATGATTTTTTGAGAAGCACTAGTAGCAGGTTCTACATAGCTATCTGCACCAATAGCACTTACACCGATAAGATTAATATCGTCCATTTGTAATAGTAAAAATAATGAGATTAAGTCATCTACGCCACCATCATGATTAAAATAAATATGTTTCATATTTCGATCCTCCCTTTACTTTTATACTAATTTTATTATAGCATGGTGTGTTTTGATAATCGGTGACAAAAAAAGAGTCTGAGACATCATACTTGTCTCAGACTCTTTTAAATTATTAATTTTTATCAGATAGCATTTCGTATATGCCTTGCCAATATGGAGACGTTTGTTCTAAATTTTCTACGTATTCAAATGTACTATCTCCAAATAAACGGCGCGTTTCTCTTTCGTAAGCAGCCTTACGTGCCTGTTTCATTGTGACATCATGATATACATTTTCTTTTTTTAGGTCAGCAATTGCTATCATTTCTTTTAAAGTCATCGGCATAGGGCCAGCATGAGCAAGAAAATTGGTTGAATCATCTAATTGATTCATATAGTTGAATTTTTCAGCGTCTTCACTGATTTGTTTTTTTAACATAATAGAAACACTATGACCGTCAGCAATCCGATTATTCACATCTTTTACAAATGTTGGTAGCACGTCCGTGTCGGAGAAGTTGCCACCTAAATATAAATCGCGTTGTTTATAGTTGTTCTCTTTTATAATCTCAACTTGGCTTGTGTCACCATAAAAGAACCATTTTGCCACGGCTTCACCTGAATGACCTTTGTCTAATGGGCAGAATTTATCTTTAGCTGTTAAATACTGTGGTGAAGGTGTAGGATCTGTTAAACCTTTTTGAACAGCATTTACCAGTTCTTCTGTAGATTTAGCGATAAAACCAGGTAACTCATCAGTAGACAAATTTAATCCTCTATTTGCTACGTACTCATCTATATCATAAATATAATGGACTATTGGGCGTTCAGTCGGTATAAAATCAAAAAATACACTTGAGTAGTCTGAAATAATCACATCAGTAATGTTTAATAATTCATTTGTTGCAATATCATTAGGCGGCAATATTATATTTTCAGGTAGTTTCACATTCTTTAAAAGTCCTTGAGTTATAGTATGGCCACGGAATAATATGTTGGCATCTAATTTAGCTAATTGTGATAAATCATTCACTAGTTTTTCAGTGTCGAAACTATTTCCTTTTTTATTTTCGCCACGCCATGTCGGCGCATATAACACAATTTTTTTAGTTTTATCTAGATTGTTAATATGGTTCTTCATGTATTCTTGTAGTTCTTCACTAGCATTTAAAGTTACGTCTATACGAGGGTAACCTGCTTTCGCCATTTGCCCAGAATAGATACCTTCGATTGAGTAAGCAGATTTTTGTTTGCCTACCATAAAATCATTCGGCGACAAAATATGTGTCGCTTGTAAAAGGTTTCGTGTGCTGCCAGCTACCCCCAGTTGCGTACCTGCACTGTCACGACCTACAGTTTTATAAAATACCCCATGAGTCGTTTGTAAATATTTTTGGTCAGGTTTACGTGTAATAAAGTCACTAAACGTTGAATTACAAATCAAATATTTAGCGATAGAAATATATTTGAAATAAGCATCTGAATTACGTTTTACAAAGATAATATTATCTCTCTGTCTTAGTAATTTAGGAATATTATCGAAATTATTTACAACCCATACATGAGTAAAATCTTCAAAGTCTTTGTGATCTAGCACATAATCAAACACGCCAGCTGGGTTACACATAACACGCGCGCCACTTAAACTTTCGTAAAATACCATTTTGTCATCTATGTTGTAATGCTCGTAACTAATACCATAACGAATAGATAATTTTTTAATATTTTTTTCGTAAGTTGCTTTACCCATATTACTTGGCATACTAAATAGTTCAGCTTCATTATAAGCATCTAATGCTTGTTCAAATTTACCTAATTTATTATAGATTCGGGCAAGTTTACGGTAGTTACCTGGTCTATGAGTCTGTTGACGCTGAATTGCACTTTCGAACCATTTCTCGGCATTTTTAAAATCACCGATATCTTCATAACTAACAGCTAAATTATAATGCCATGGAGATAACACCTTATCTCTTTGTAATGCTTGTTCAAAGTAATGAATTGCATTGTGAGGTTGCTTTAACTTTCTATAAAGAGTCCCAATTTTGTAAATTAGGGACGCATCATCAGGTAAATAATCCAATTGTTTTATAAATGCATCAACCGCTAATTGCCAATGCTCATTTTTTTCATGAATTACGCCAATTCCCCAAGTATGTGCTTTGTTGTCACCACTTAAATACACTGCTTCATTAAAACTATTATCAGCTGAAACATTATCTTTTAATTTAAGTTGGATTAATCCAAGCTCATAATTTAAGTTTGAAAGTTCTCTAGCAGAATATTGATCCACAGAATTATTGATTGTGTGTTTATAATAGTCTACAGCTTCTTGATGTTTTCCCTGTTTGTCGTAATATCTAGCTAATTGATAAGATTTTGCAACGTCTGTGGGATGTGATGCTAAATATTTTTTAATATAAGGTACAGCTTTGTTATATTGCTTGTGCTTTTTATAAGCGTCGATAATTAATAATAAAGCTTTGGCATTAGCTGTATAACGAGATAAATAATAGTTCGCGTGTTCAATTGTGTGGTTATATTCTTTTAGTTTTAAGTAATATTGAGCTATTTCTAAATGATATTCATAGTCATTAGGGTGTTGCTTTAAATATTGAGCTAAATAACTTACAGCTGTTTTAGTATTATGAAGTTTTAATTGTGTTCGTACCATTTTTAATAAAGCTTGACTGTCTTGATGATAGTATTTTAAATAATCAGCTAAAAAGTCTATATATTGTTGTGGCTTATTTTGTTGTTCTAAAATTAAAGCCTTTTGTTTGTAGAACAAATAGCGTTGCTCTCTAGTTACGTGGTCTATAGCTTTATTAATATAATGTAATGCGTCATTCCATTTGTGTTGATTAAATGCCAAATTTGAAAGTTCCGCATAATAACCAGCTTGCTTTTTTAACAAGGGGTATAAATTTTTTAAACTATCATATTTAATTGCATCATCTGTATTCTCATTAGCCGTTTTATATGAATAATACGCCACGGGCAGTTTCAAGATGTTTTTTACTTTTTTTAAATTGTTTTGAATAGGCACCTACATACATCCTTGTCTTTAATTCATTTGAGTTAATTTCAGTTCATAAATAATCGTAGTTCATTTAATATAACCTCAAACGAATTATACTACATTTTATGCAATATTAAAAAGTAATCGAAATAAAATTAATCAATATATAAAGTGTTAATTAATACATTTATAATAAGTAGATAAATTATAAAATCGAGATATAAAATAATTAATTCATAGTGAAAATAAAAAAGTAATATAATGAAACAACTGTAAAATTAAACTATCACTTTTTGTAATAATGTGTTTATTAACAATTTAATAGGATATTTGTTTAAATAGATATAAATAAGGGGTGTTTTAATGTGAAATTCAAAAAAGAACATGTTAATTATGTGGACTCAAGTAAGACTACTAAAAGTGTCGTTGCGACGGGAATAGGTAACGCGATTGAGTGGTTTGATTTTGGGTTATATGCACAATTAGCAGTTATTTTAAGTCATAATTTCTTTGGAAATATGCCACAGGAAATACAAATGGCATCTACTTTTGCGGTCTTTGCCTTTGCTTTTATTGTCAGACCTGTGGGCGGTATCTTTTTCAGTCATCTTGGGGATAAGCATGGTAGAAAGCTTGTATTAGCGACAACGATTATATTAATGGCTGTATCCACATTAGTTTTGGGTTTATTACCAACACAACAACAAATTGGTATTTGGGCACCAATATTACTACTCGTAGTTAGAATGATTCAATCATTCTCAACAGGCGGTGAATACGCTGGTGCAATGACATATATAGCCGAAACTTCTCCAGATAAAACACGTGGGAAATTAGGTAGTGGTTTGGAGATAGGTACACTTAGTGGTAGCATAATGGCGGCTATTTTAGCTGGTATAATGTATTCACTTTTAAGTGATCAACAAATGCAAGATTGGGGTTGGAGAATTCCGTTCATTATTGCTGCACCATTGGGCATTATCGGACTATTCCTTCGTACTACATTAGATGAAAGTCCGGCTTACGAATCGACATTAGAAGAAAAAGAAGAACTAGAATATTCTTATTTAGATATTTTTAAATATTATTGGAAAGATGTTCTAGTATGTTTTACAGGTGTAGCCTTTTTAAACGTAGCTAATTATATGGTGTTATCATTTATGCCTTCATTCTTAAATAGTACGCTTAGCCTTGGCGGAACAGTTAGTTCTATATTAAGTACTATTACGATGGCTATCATGATTCCAGCTGTCTTTTTCTTCGGCTGGTATAGCGACAAAGTCGGAAATAAACAAGCAACAATGTTTGGTTTAGTAGGTTTCAGTCTATTTTCTATTTTAGCTTTCTACTTGATGAGCATACCTTCTATACCTTTAGTTATTGTGGGGTTATTTATTATAGCGCTCTTCATGGCAACATTTGAGGGTGTCATGCCTTCAGTCTTACCGAGTATGTTCCATACTAAAGTAAGGTTAAGAACATTATCATTAGTATATAATATTGGTGCAGCAGTGTTTGGTGGTTTAACGCCATTTATTTTATCTACATTAGTTAGTACTACTGGACAAAAGATTGCGCCTTCATATTATTTAATGTTTATTAACGTAGTAGGGCTAATTATCTTCGGGTTTATGTTTAAATCTACGTCAAACAAATCATTGCGTGGCGCATATCCTAATGTTGAAAATAAATCTGATTACGAGGAAGTCATAAAAAATCCAAAGGATGCACTTTGGTGGGATAAAGAATAAAATATTTATATATTAAAAACCTATATTCACGCAAAAAAATACTGCGTAAATATAGGTTTTTAATATGGTTATTAAGGGCTCGTAGTATAAAAAATCAAGATTAAATGTTACCATAAGTGATTGCTATTTGTGTTACATGACAAACAAGCAAATTTAAGGTTTTAAGCTAAATATAAAAGAAAAATTACACTATATTAAAGAAAACATAAGTAAAGATGTAAAATTGCAATAATAATTTTTTAGAATGCTTAAATTAGATTTGCAAACTGTTGTAGAGCTATTTAGAATGATATTTTATTTGATATGGCTCATAGTAAATATATCCGTTAAATGAATAAATAATTAGCATATCAAACGGCCACACCACCACAAAACAAAAGGTTTAAAGTTCATTTAGTTCATATTATTGAATATGCAATTTTCATCCATATAGTGTATTAAAATGCAAAAAATGTTATATCTTTTTCTAGTTTGACTGATTTGTAAATATGCGTATAATAACAGACTATACAATAAATTGAATATTGTTGTTACACAACATAAATTTTAACTTTTAAAGACGAAAAAGAGTAGGGGTTTTTATGGATAAAAAAGAAACGAATAGTAAGATTAATCTGCCACAACTTGTGCTATTAGGTTTGGGTTCACTAATAGGTTCAGGTTGGCTTTTTGGGGCATGGGAAGCTTCCTCACTAGCTGGACCAGCCGCAATTATTTCATGGGTTATTGGTTTTATTGTAATTGGAACAATAGCTTATAACTACATTGAAATAGGAACAATGTTCCCTCAATCTGGTGGTATGAGTAACTATGCACAATATACCCATGGCTCTTTATTAGGATTTATTGCCGCTTGGGCGAATTGGGTTTCACTTGTAACAATTATCCCTATTGAGGCTGTTTCTGCAGTTCAATACATGAGTTCATGGCCTTGGGATTGGGCGAAACCAATGCATCATCTAATGGCAGGTGGATCGATTAGTAATATCGGTTTACTTGCAACATTTGTAATTATTATTATCTTTTCTTTATTAAACTATTGGTCAGTTAAATTATTAACTTCATTTACAAGCTTAATATCAATCTTCAAACTAGGTGTACCGTGTTTGACTATTATCATGTTAATGATTTCTAGTTTTGATACGGGTAATTATGGCCATACAGCAAGTACGTTTATGCCATATGGTTCTGCACCTATCTTTGCAGCGACAACAGCTTCAGGTATAATTTTCTCATTTAATGCATTCCAAACAATCATTAATATGGGTTCAGAAATCACAAAACCTGATAAAAATATAGCACGTGGTATCGCAATTTCATTAACTTTAAGTGCTGTATTGTACATTATTTTACAAAGTACATTTATTACGGCTATGCCATCATCAATGATTCATAACCATGGCTGGGCAGGTATTAACTTTAACTCACCATTTGCCGACATGGCTATTTTATTAAGTTTAAACTGGCTAGCAATCTTGTTATACATCGAAGCATTTGTATCACCTTTTGGTACAGGTGTATCGTTTGTTGCCGTCACAGGACGCGTATTACAAGCTATGGAACAAAATGGTCACATTCCTAAATTTTTAGGGAAAATTAATAAAAAGTATCAAATTCCACGTATTGCTATTATCTTTAATGCAATCACAAGTATGATAATGGTTGCTATTTTCCGTGATTGGGCAGTCTTAGCTAGTGTTATTTCAACATCGACATTAGTTGCTTATTTAACAGGTCCAACAACAGTAATTGCCTTGCGTAAGATGGGACCAAAAATGCATAGACCATTCCGTGCTAATCTATTGAAGTTTATGGCACCATTTTCATTCGTGCTAGCTTCACTAACTATTTATTGGGCGAAGTGGCCAACGACTGCTGAAGTTATATTTATCATTATTTTAGGTTTACCAGTTTATTTCTTCTATGAATATAAAATGAATTGGAAAAATACTAAGAAACAAGTTAATGGTAGTTTATGGATTATAATTTATTTAATTGCGCTTTCATTATTATCATTTATTGGAAGTAAAGAGTTTAATGGTATTAATTTAATCCACTATCCATATGATTTCTTAGTTGTGGCTATCGTTGCACTTATTTTCTATAAATTAGGTACAATCAGTCATTTTGAAAGTATTTACTTTAAACGTGCTAAGAGAATTAATAAAGAGATGCAAGAAGATTTAGATAAACAGCACGCAGCAGAAAATAAAAATTAAGCAAACGTTTAAGAGTAATTAAATCATGTGAAAAATACCAGCAAGCAATATTGTTCTGCTGGTACTTTTTTATATTTTGAAGTAAACGAAGAAGTATCATAGAAACGTTATAAATAGTTATGTGCATGTGCATAATTTTTGCATAATAGTATAGAAAAAATGAATGGCTCAACTTTATTTCTAATTATAAAATGTAAGATAAAAATGTTGTCTTCTAGGTATTTTAGAATTTTTGAAAAAGAGAGAAAATATCGAAATCATGTTTGACTTATTAAAAAATGAGGTGTATGATAACGAATATTAATTCAAATTTCAGAATAAATAATTAATAGGAAGAGGGTTATAATGAACGACTTAATCGCACATACAGATTTATATAGTTCAATCAACTATAGTCCGACAAAACTAGTATTAAGTGAAGGTAAAGGGTCTAAAGTTTGGGATATCGATGGTAATGAGTACATTGATTGCATTTCTGGATTTTCAGTAGTAAATCATGGACATTGTCATCCCAAAATTATTGAAGCCTTTCAACAACAAAGTCAAAAAATAACAATGATTTCTAGAGCATTATATAGTGAAAATTTAGGGCAATGGGAAGAAAAAATTTGTAAATTAACTAATAAAGACAAAGTGCTGCCGATGAATACTGGTACAGAAGCTATCGAAACGGCTATTAAAATTGCACGTAAATGGGGTACTGACGTTAAAGAAATTCCTGAAAATGAAACAGAAATTATCGCTATGAATGGTAATTTTCATGGCCGTACATTAGGCGCTTTATCATTGTCTTCGCAAGATAGCTATAAACAAGGTTTTGGACCTTTGCTAGATAATATAAATTATATCGATTTTGGTGATATTGAACATTTAAAATCATTAATTAACGACAAAACGACTGCTATTATATTAGAACCAATTCAAGGTGAGGGTGGCGTTAATATACCACCAGATTACTTTATTGAAACAGTTAGAGCATTATGTGATGAACATAATATCTTGTTTATCGCCGATGAAATTCAAGTTGGTTTAGGTCGTACTGGTAAAATGCTAGCAACGGAATGGGAAGGTGTAGAAGCTGATATATATTTACTTGGTAAATCTTTAGGTGGCGGACTTTATCCTATCTCAGCAGTGTTAGCTAATAAAGAGATTATGGAAGTATTAACACCAGGCACACATGGTTCAACATTTGGCGGTAATCCATTAGCATGTGCAGTATCAATGGCAGCACTTGATGTACTCGTTGATGAAGATTTAATTAATCGCTCGGCTGACTTAGGGCAAAAATTACTTAATCAATTACAACTCATCGATAGTGATTTAATTACAGATGTTAGAGGTAGGGGATTGTTTATCGGTATTGAACTTAATGAAAATGCTCAATCATATTGTTTAGAAATGATTAATCAAGGTGTGTTATGTAAGGAAACGCAAGGTAATATTATTAGAGTAGCACCACCATTAGTTATTAGTGAAGAAGAAATCAGTAAAGTAGTTGAAGTAATAACAAATGTACTAAAAAAATAATTTAAAAAGACCGAATATTCTGAAAGGATGAATGGAATGATTCAAGTAGGCATAGTAGGTGGTAGCGGATATGGCGCAGTAGAATTAATTCGTTTATTACAACATCACCCTGAAGTGACAATTAAATACATCTTCTCACATTCAAAAGCTGATGAACCATTAAGTCATACATTTCCTCATCTAAATCATTTAGATTATCGTTTTGAAGATATAGAGGAAACAGTTATTAACTGTGATGTTGTATTTTTCGCTACACCATCTAACGTAAGTAAACATCTTGCCCCTCGCTTTTTAGACCAAGGTATTAAAGTTATCGATTTATCTGGTGATTTCAGACTAAGAGATCGTGATTTATACCAACAATTTTATGGTGAAGAAGCGGCCCCTCAAGCATTATTAGATGAAGCGAATTATAGTATCGCAGAGTGGTCTTCGGTAAAAGGAGCTAATCTTATTGCGAATCCTGGTTGTTTTCCAACTGCAACGTTATTAGGTTTACATCCTTTAGTCGAAGAACAATTAATCGACTTAAAATCTATTATTGTTGATGCCAAAACTGGCGTTTCAGGTGCAGGAAGATCGTTAGCACAACATGTTCATTATGCCGAAATGAATGAAAACTTAAGCGCCTATGCGATTGGTAAGCATAAGCATAAGCCTGAAATTGAACAATATTTATCTAAAATTGCAGGACAACATGTCGGTGTGACATTTACACCACATTTAATACCTATGACAAGGGGTATTTTAGCTACTATTTATGTGAATTTAAATAAAGATATGTCAGTCGAAGAACTATATAACTTATATCAAGATAAATATAGTGACGATAATTTTGTCAGAATTAGAGATATTGGAGAGTTTCCAAAAACTAAAGAAGTTTATGGGAGTAATTATTGTGACATTGGCGTGTATGTAGATGAAACGAATAATCAAGCCATAATCGTGTCAGTTATTGATAATTTAGTCAAAGGCGCTAGTGGTCAAGCGATTCAAAATTTAAACAAGATATTTAACTTAGAACAGATGACTGGATTAAATCAATTACCAGTTTATCCTTAATGATTGGAGAGATGGGATGCAAGATATACAAAAAGTAGACGAAGAAAGTAAGTTTAAAATAGATCAATCTGGAGATGTAAGCTCACCACTTGGTTTTATTTCTGGTGGTTTACATACAGGCTTAAGAAAAAGCAAACATGATTTTGGATGGATATATTCGACGACAGAAGCACAAGCAGCTGGAGTTTATACGTTGAATCGATTTAAAGCTGCTCCGTTACAATTAACTCAAGATAGTATCGCCGTTAATAATACATTACAAGCAATCGTTGTTAATTCTGCATATGCAAATGCCTGTACTGGAGAACAGGGTATTAAAGATGCACAAGATATGCAAAATTGGGTCGCAGATAAATTGAACATAACAAATAATAACGTTGGCGTTGCTTCTACAGGCGTTATAGGCGATTTCTTGCCAATGGATAAAATTCAATACGGTACGGAACATGTACTTGAAGAGCAATACAATTATAGTGAAAACTTTAATAAAGCAATTTTAACTACGGATTTATGTCCAAAGCATGTTGCCGTTGAAGTTGAAATTGATGGGCAAAAGGTTACTATAGGTGGAACGGCAAAAGGTTCTGGAATGATTCATCCAAATATGGCTACGATGCTAGGTTTTATTACTACTGATGCGAATATAGCTGCTTCGAAGCTACAACAAGTATTAAAATCCGCTATTGATTCTTCTTTTAATATGATTACTGTAGATGGAGATTGTAGTACAAATGACATGGTGTTATTTATGGCGAATGGTCAAGTTAATCACAGTGATTTAGATGAAAAGCATCCAAATTGGCAAGCATTTGTAGCTGCGGTGAAGTATGTTTGCAGTACTTTAGCCAAAGCTATAGCTAAAGATGGTGAAGGTGCAACAAAGTTAGTCACTTCAAAAGTATTAGGGGCAACAAGTATCGATGAAGCACGTAAAATTGCCAAAAGCATCGTATCGTCTAATTTAGTTAAAACAGCTATTCACGGTGAGGATGCGAATTTTGGGCGTATTGTAGCTGCCATTGGTTATGCATCTGAAAAGGTAGATCCAAAGAATACATTTGTAACCTTATGTGGACTTCCTGTCGTTGATAAGGGTGTATTTTTATCATTTGATGAAGAAGAAATGAAAAAGCGTTTGAAGGAAGATAATATCGTTATTAGCGCACAAGTAGGTAATGGCGATGGCCAAGCTGTAGCATACGGTTGTGATTTAACTTATGATTATGTAAGCATTAACGCTTCTTACAGAACGTAAAGGAGAATCTTTATGAGTTATATAGTAATTAAAATTGGCGGCAGTACTTTAACAAATTTAGATGACTCGATTATAGACGATATATATAAATTGAAAGGACAGGGTTATAAGCCTATCATCGTTCATGGTGGGGGTCCTTTTATTAATGAAGCACTGAGTCATTATAATGTGGAACCGGAATTTAAAGATGGTTTGAGGGTGACTTCAGAGAAAGTGCTTGATGTTACTTGTCAGACGTTAATTGGAAAAGTTAATCCGCAAATTGTGACCAAGTTAAACAAAATAGGACAAAGTGCAATAGGCTTGAATGGCATGGATGCACAATTTTTCGATATTGAACCACTTGATAAAAAGTATGGTTACGTAGGCACACCTACATTTATTAATACAGAAGTGTTGAACCGTTTAACTACTCATTATATTCCAGTCATTGCTTCTATTGGTTTAAAACAAGGAACGACACAACAATATAATATTAATGCGGATACGTTAGCTTATAAAATAGCAGAAGCCTTAGCTGCTCCGTTATATATATTAAGCGATATTCCAGGGGTCTTAATCGAAGATGAAGTACAACATTCTCTTAGTGCTACTGATATAAAACGTTATATTCAACAAAAGCATATATATGGCGGTATGATTCCCAAAGTGCAAGATGCTGTACTGGCTATTAATAACGGGTGTGAAAAGGTCATTATTGCTGCAGGTTCAGAGCAACATATTGTCCAGAAAGTGCATGAAGGCAAATCTGTAGGAACCACCATTCATTAAAAAAAGAGGCTAAGTAGCGACGTAAACGCGTCGGTACTTAACCTCTTTTTATACTATAGATTTATTTTGTATAAGTTGTTAAAAGTTCTTTATAGAAATCGATAAATTGTAAATATTTCTCTTTGCTTACACATTCGTCTAATTGGTGAGGGTTTTCACCAGGACCAAATACTAATAGTGGGAAAGATTCGTCTTTACTTTTTAGTAAATTAGATGCGTCCGTTACAGCAACTGTAGGTGATGCTATGAAATCTCTATTGAATAAACGATCGCCAATTGATTTAGCAGTATCGATTAATGAGTTTTTACCTGTGGTTAATACAGGGTCTAAGTCTAAATAAAGATCGCTTTCTAAAGAACCACCATTTTCATTGTGTTTAGATAAAGTTTCATTGAATAATGATTTAACTTGATTGTTATCATATTCAGGTATAGTACGAATGTTAAAGTCGGCAGTAGCTGATTCAGGTACTGAATTGACTTGAACGCCACCATTAATTAACGTATTACTTATTACTAAACCACTTAAAACATCTTCAACATCATCTTTAGTAACATTATTTGGTAATGTTTTATTAAAGTTTGAAATTAAGTTAGAGAAATCAAATGCTTCGCCTTTAACGTCTCTAGAAATTTGTTGTGCCGCATCATCAATATCTTGAATAAATTTAAGTAATGGTGTGATTGCATTTTTACCTATGATTGGCATAGAACTATGCGCTGATACGCCATTAGATTTAATACGATAGTCCATTGAACCTTTATGTGCATATACGAGCATATCTTGACAAGGTTCAGCAATAACAAGTGCTTCAACGTCGTCCATATAACCTTTTTCGTATAGGCTTTGAGAACCTAATTGTTCCATTTCTTCACCGGTAGTGGCTAAAAATCTAATTTTACCATTAGTTAATGCATTACTATTTTGGATATCGATAAGTGAAATTGCTAGCGCAGCTAAGCCAGATTTCATATCCGCGGCGCCTCTACCATATAAAAAACCATTATCTTCAGTTAATTTAAATGGTTCATATGACCATTGAGAACGGTCGCCTTCAGATACAACATCCATGTGACCTGAAATACCAATTACTGGCCCTTGGTCACCAATTTCAGCGATTAAATTTGCACGACGTTCATCTACTTGATCGATTGTAGATTCAATGCCATGTTTTTGGAAAAGGTTTTGTAGATATTTACAAACCTCAAGTTCATTATCATTAACTGTGTTAATTTCCACAATATCTGATAAAATCTGTACTTTTTCTTCGTTAGAAAATGTACTCATGTTATACCACTCCTTTGACAAACTATATAAAGTATACACCTCTCAAATTAATTTGATAAGCAAAGCGTTTTGATAATGAATTAAATTTGTTTTCATTTTTAATATTATTAGTTAACTTTATTAGGTGAAATTGCCTTTTTTCAAATACGGAGAGGTTGCATGTGATGAGTGAAGATAGCTGCTAAAAAGTTTATTAAATCAACTTTTTAGACATCCAGTAGTCTTAGCCAGTGGCTAATATTCATACGATAGAAAGTGGTAAAACAATGTATTTATTTAGTAAAAGAAAGGGACTTGCCAAAAGTAAGCCAATGATGTATTAATTGATTTAAGGTGTTGAGTTGGGAAAGGAAAAATTAATGTGGAAAAATTAGTATTAGGCATTGATGTTGGGACGAGCTCAATCAAGTCATTAGCAGTTAATGACAGAGGTAATATCATTGCTTCTGCGAGTTCGCCGTTAACGATTCAACATGCTTATCCTGGTTACAGTGAACAAAATCCCGATGAATGGGTATCAGTAACTATTGAAACAATGAACAACGTTATAAATGATTTGAAGCAAATCCATTCTAATTTTGAAATAAATGGTATATCATTTTCTGGACAAATGCACGGTTTAATTGTGTTAGACGATGAGTACAAAGTGATTAGACCTGCAATATTGTGGAATGATACACGTTCTACTGCCCAATGTGAAGAGATTAAATCACGACTAGGTGAAATTGTGTTGGGTAATCCAGTGTTAGAAGGGTTTACGTTAACAAAATTGATGTGGTTAAAGCAATACGAACCAGATCATTGGGCTAAAACAAAAGTATTTCTGTTGCCTAAAGACTACGTGCGCTTCAAATTAACGGATACAATCAATATGGAATTGTCCGATGCGTCGAGTACATTGTTATTAGACCCGTCGACAAATCAATGGTCAGAAGATGTTGGCCGACAATTTGGTATTACAAATATTTATCCACCACTGGTTACCTCAGATACGCATGTAGGGTATTTGAAACAGTCGATTGCTGAAAACCTAGGCATTAAAAACAGAGTTGCCGTATTTGCAGGTGGTGGTGATAATGCTTGCGGTGCTATTGGGGCAGGAGTCATTCAACCTAATCAATCGTTATGTAGCATTGGGACATCAGGTGTAATATTGTCCTGTGAAGCAAAGCAAGAGGCTGTATATGGTAATAATATTCATATGTTTAAACACGCTGTAAATAATTTATCTTATGCTATGGGTGTAACACTTTCAGCTGGTTATAGTCTGAATTGGTTTAAACGTCATTGTGCGCAAAACTACTCATTTGATGAAATTATGTCATGTGCCGAACAATCTAAAATAGGTGCCCGAGGATTGATTTTTGCACCTTATCTAACGGGTGAACGTACTCCACATGGAGATGCTAATATTCGCGGTAGCTTTATTGGATTAAGTGGTATGCATACATTTGGTGATATGGCTCGTGCTGTTGTCGAAGGAATTACTTACTCGTTATACGAGTCCATAGAATATTTGCGCTCTCAAGGTAAGCATATAAACGAAGTTGTTGCCATTGGTGGCGGTGCGAAAAGTGATTTTTGGTTACAATTGCAAGCAGATGTGTTTAATGCAAAAGTATATAAACTAAAACATGAAGAAGGACCATCTATGGGTGCAGCTATGATAGCTGCTACGGGTTTGGAATGGTATGATGATATCGCATCATGTGTTGAACAATTTATCCATAAAGATAAAATTTTTGAGCCAAATAAAGAATGTCATGTAGCTTATCAAAATTACTTTGAAATATACAAAGATGTTTATAATCAAACACAACCTATCACAAAAAAATTACTTGAGCTTACTAAGAAAAGTAAACTTAACTAATATGTAGTACTGGTTTGCAATTTCTAAAGACATAAGTTACATTAACATTACCGATCAATTGATTTTACAATAAATTAAAATTTAATATAAACCACTGGAAGTGCCTTTTTAGAAGGCTGAGATTGAGATTATTATTTCGAAATTCCCGGAACCTGATCCAGTTCATACTGGCGTAGGAAAGTGGCGTTACTTAGACGATTTTTATAATTGAGTATAAACGTTATTTTTCTAACCAGAAAAATAACGTTTTTTTATTATATATAGAGGTGAACACCAATGTTTATAGCAATTACACCGTATAAATTGTTAAATTTGCAAGATATTTTGCACTATCAATCTATTATGGGCTATTATGACCGCCTGATTATACGTACACCTATGACAACGTCTCAGCTCATTGATTGGATAACAAAAGCTATTGAACATGGTATTAGTAAAGACAAATTGACTGTGCATAGCAATGTAGACGTATTTATTGCTTGCGCTATGACATCTATTCATTTCAGTGAATATCATAGTGCCCTAAAAAATTTTAAAACTCAACATCCTCAAGCGATAGTTAGTATGTCTACACACAGTGAAGAAAGTGTAATTTATGCGCAACAACAGCGTTGTGATTATGTATTGTTTGGACATGTTTTTCCTACATCATCCAAACCTAATCAGGAACCAAGGTCGCAAAGCGAAATTACGCAAGTACTGAACAAAAAAATTAAAGTTATTGCTCTAGGTGGGGTGAATATTCGCACGTTACCACAATTGCCGACAGGTTTTGCAGGAATTGCTGGTATTTCATTATTTTATGACAGTGATAATCAAACTTTACGAAAAATTATAGAGGAGTGGTCAAATTATGTTTGATGTACTCATTATCGGTTCTGGCGTCATGGGCATGTCTGTCGCACGTAATTTAAAACATAATAAGTTGAAAATAGGCATCATTGATAGAGATGTCGACGGCATGCACGCTTCTTATAAGGCAGGTGGCATGTTAGGCGCACAAAATGAGTTTTCTAACGATAGTCCTACGTATCGTTTGGCTTTGGAATCCCAGCAATATTTCAAACAATTAAGTGAACAACTGCTATCGGAAGTTGGAAGTGATATCGAATATAAAGAAACAGGATTAATCAAGTTAGCATACGAACCCAAAGACAATAACAAAGTGATAGCACAATATAACTTTTTAGCAAACGTTAATCCGGATGTAAGACTTTTAGAACAAAAAGAAGCTCATCGTTTAACGAGTAATAATTTAAATATTGAAGACATCATGGCATTATATATTCCAAATGATCACCAAGTAAACGCGAATAAGTATACGAAAGCATTATATAAATCGTTAGAACAGAGCAACGTTGAACGTATACAACATACAGAAGTGCTAACTATTACAAAAGACAAAGAGATGTACAAAGTGATAACAAATAAAGGCGACTATTACGCTCCAAAAGTTGTAGTTGCAGGTGGGGCGTGGAGTCATAAATTATTGCAAACACAGTTAAAAGAGCGCCAATTAACAGGTGTTAAAGGTGAAGTCATATTGATGGAACAAGACAATTTAGATTTGCAGTCAACTATATTTATGACGAATGGTTGCTACTTAGTACCGAAAAATAAAAATAGAGTGCTTATTGGCGCTACAAGTTACTTTGATAACTATTCAGTGGGTGTATCACAAAGTGGTGTAGATTGGTTAATAGACAGTGCTACGCAGCATATACCTAAACTAAAATATGCACGTAAACTAAAACAGTGGTCAGGAGTTCGGCCGTATATTGCCAATGAAATTCCGATTATGGACGAAGTTGAAAAAGGATTATTTGTTATCACTGGCCATTATCGTAACGGCATTCTATTATCCCCAATTGTAGGTGAACTTATGAGTAAGTGGATTATTACAGATATGAAACCACAAATGCTAAATGATTTTACAGTAAAAGGATGTGTGTTAAATGGAAGTCATGATTAACGGTGACGCATTTAAATTTGGCGAACAATTAACATTATTAGATTTATTGCAACAATTAGAAATAGATGAACAACGTGTCATTGTTGAACATAATAGCAAGTTAATTAAGCGAGACGCATTTGCATCACAAGTAGTTTCAGCAAATGACAAATTAGAGTTATTAGAATTCGTTGGAGGCGGTTAATATGTTTAAAATTGGACAATTTGAAATAAATTCTAGATTATTGCTAGGTACTGGGAAATTTGAAAACGAAGCAATTCAAACAAAGGCAATTAATGCTGCAGAGACTTCTGTATTAACTTTTGCTGTGAGAAGAATGAATCTATACGACAAAAACTTGCCTAATCCATTAGCTAATATTAATTTGCAAGACTATATTACTTTTCCTAATACAGCTGGCGCAAAAACAGCCGAAGAAGCAATTAGAATTGCAGAAATAGCTAATCATGCTGGCGTTTGTGACATGATTAAAGTAGAAGTGATTGGTGATGACGAAACGTTATTACCTGACCCATTAGCCACGTATGAAGCGTGTAAAGCGTTATTAGAAAAAGGTTACACTGTATGCCCTTATGTTTCTAATGACGTCGTATTGGCAAAGCGTCTTGTAGAGTTAGGCGTTCATGCGATTATGCCTCTAGCATCACCTATTGGTACCGGTAGAGGTATAAATAATCCATTAAACTTACGCTATATTATCGAGAAAGTAGATGTACCTGTGATCGTTGATGCAGGTATTGGATCTCCTAAAGATGCATGTCATGCGATGGAACTGGGTGCAGATGGCATTTTATTAAATACTGCTATTTCAAGTGCACAAGATCCTGTTAAAATGGCCGAAGCTATGAAACTAGGCATTCAGGCAGGTAGATTAAGTTATGAAGCGGGAAGAATACCGGTCAAATATACTGCACAAGCATCAAGTCCAGTAGAAGGTATCGGATTCCTATGATAAATCGCTATAATCGTCAATCACGTTATCGACGTTTTGGCGAAGAAGGCCAACGCCGCTTACAGACAATGAATGTGATGATACTTGGGGCTGGTGCGCTTGGAAGTAACCTTGCAGAGATGTTAACACGAATGGGTGTACATGAAATTTCAATTATTGATATGGATATCGTAGAATTAAGCAATTTACACAGACAAGCATTGTATGATGAAGAAGATGCGCAACAAATGCTACCCAAAGTTGAAGCATTAAAAAGTAAATTAAATAAAATTAATGCAACAACAAAAATCAATACTTTGTATGAAGAACTGACCTCTACAAATATTGAAAAGATATTAAGTGACCATAATCCAGACATTGTGATGGACGGTATGGATCATTTCGAAATTAGGTATCTTATAAATGAAGCTTGTCATAAATTACAAATCCCTTGGATTTATGGTGCAGCTGTAGGTAGTAAAGGTACTGTTTACGCTATTGACTATAAAGGACCGTGCTTAAAATGTTTATTACAAGCGATACCAAATACTGGTGAAAGTTGTGCCATCAATGGTGTGTTACCACCAGTAATTAATCAAGTCGTTAGTATACAAGTGTCCGAATTAATGCGTTATGCGGCAGGTGAGGGATTTTCTAAAAAGTTAATTACTGTTGATACTTTTGAATTAAAACAACAGGCAATTAATATTGATGGATTAAAAAATAACGAATGTCATGTTTGTGAACAAGATGATTATGAATTGTTAAATAAGACGCAGCTCAGTCAAATCGAATCAATGTGTGGAAATGCATATTTATTTAGATTCAATAAACAGGCATTCAATTATGCAACATATTTCCCAGGTCATATTATTAAAGAAAACCCATTTGCTAAGTTAATTCAATATAAAGATGTGAATTGCACCCTCTTTCGAGACGGACGCATGAATGTTCATGGCATTGAAGATGAATCAACAGCAAGACAATTATATGAAGAATTTAATAAGCAATTAAAATAGATAAACATAAAAATGATAATTAAAACAAGAGTGATAAGCTTATTCATCAGCTTATCACTCTTGTTTTATATGAAATATAACTGGCAGAAAACGAAAATAAACGAAAATAAACAAAAATAAATTTGCATTATAAGAAAAAATGAAATAGAATAAAATAAATAAATGAAAGCGTTTTCTATTTTGGATATTTTGCTCACTTAATAGTTTATTTTGAAAACGTGAATAATAAAGGGGTGTTGTTACTTATGCACAATAAATTAGCCAAAATGGGTATGCCGCCAACATTGCTTTGGGGATACATTGGTGTGCTTATCTTTATGATGGGTGATGGATTAGAACTTGGTTGGATTAGTCCATATTTACAAAATCATGGGTTAACTGTTCAACAAACGGCAGCTTTAACTACCTGTTATGGCGTTACGATTGCAATTGGTTCTTGGTTGTCTGGAGTCTTGGTCGAGGTTATAGGACCTAGAAAAGTTATGTTGATTGGTACAGCATTATACATTATAGGACATGCGGTTTTTGCAGGTATAGCAGTGCCGTCAGAGCAATTTGGCTTAATGATTCCGACTTATGCAATTAGAGGTTTTGGTTATCCATTATTTGCATACTCATTCTTAGTTTGGGTAGCTTATCGCTCCCCACAAAAACGTTTAGGCGCAGCTGTAGGTTGGTTCTGGTTTGTCTTTACAGGTGGTTTAAGTGTATTAGGTTCATTCTATTCTTCATTTGCGATTAAACAAATTGGTTACTTTGGCACTTTATGGACAGCTATTATTTGGGTACTTATCGGAACAGTGCTTGCCGTATTCGTTAACCGCGATAAATTTTCATTGGAAGATCGTGAAGGTGGCGCTAAAGAGCATATGAGAGAAGTATTTGCAGGTATTTCTATTTTGTACAGAGAGCCTAGGGTTGCGATAGCTTGTATCGTTCGTATTATCAATCAAGCAGCTCAATATGCATTTCCACTTTTCTTACCGCTATATTTATCTAAAAAAGGTATCGAAACGACAACATGGTTGAATATTTGGGGTACAATTTTCATTGCTAATATTATTTTTAATCTAATTTTTGGAGCATTAAGTGATAAAATTGGCTGGAAAAATACAATTAGTTTTATCGGTGGTGTAGGTTGCGCTATCTTTACACTAGGTTTATATTTCTTACCAGAGCTTTTTACAGGCAACGTCTTTGTAGTAGGGCTAGTAGGATTTCTATGGGGTATGTGTTTAGCTGGATTCGTACCTATCTCCGCATTGGTACCATCATTAGTTGGTGAAGGAGATAAAGGTCCAGCTATGGCAATATTAAATCTTGGTGCAGGTTTATGTGTATTCGCAGGTCCTGGCCTTGTATACTTATTCTATAGTTCAATTGGTGTTAAAGGCATGATGTTCTTGATCTTTGGTTTATATGCAGCAAGTGCTATTATGACACGATTCTTAAAAACTCCAGAAGAGCGAGCTAGAAATAGTAAAAGAAAGCAAGTAACATCCTAATATATTAGATTCTTAAAAGATGAGCTCATAGGCTCATCTTTTTTCATTTAATGTATATAAAAGTGTGTATTATAACACCTCGGTTTAGTTTAATTATTAACTAAAATACTTACATAGCAATTTTTTATTGACGTTTTTCAAAATTTTATAAAAGTAGTCATTCTGATAATAATAAAATAATATACAATAAATAGTATAAATATACTTGATTTTTATTGGCTCTCTCGTTATGATAGTAAGTAATCTTACAAATATTGGAGAGTGATTTAGATGGGACGTACACGACTACATTAAAACAATTGCAAGAATTTAAAGGTAAAAGCTTTTTAAAAACTTGTGATTTTTCTTATGAAGACTTGATTACATTAATTGATTTCACGGGTGAATTAAAAGAAAAGAAAAACAGAGGTATTCCACACCCATATTTAAAAGGGAAAAATTTAGCGCTACTCTTTGAAAAACCATCTACACGTACACGTTCGGCATTTAGTGTTGCTGCATTTGACTTAGGTGCAACAGCTGAATATTTTGGACAAGGAGATATTCATCTAGGTGCAAAAGAATCTACCGAAGATACAGCCAAAGTGTTAGGTAGAATGTATGATGGAATTGAGTTTAGAGGTTACAATCAATCTGACGTTGAAATGTTAGCTAAATATGCCAATGTACCAGTATGGAACGGCTTGACAAATGAATGGCATCCGACACAAATGATTGCTGATTTCTTTACATTAAAAGAAAATTGGGGAACTTTTGAAGATAAAACTTTAACCTATGTAGGAGATGCACGTAATAACGTAGCACATGATTTATTAGTTACTGGTGCAATTTTAGGCGTCAATATTAATATTGCTGCACCGAAAGAATTACAACCCCACGATGATATTCAACAAATGGCGCAACAATATGCACAACAATCTAATAGCAAAATATTAATTACTGAAGATATTAAAGAGGCAGTGTATCAAACTGATGCACTATATACTGATGTATGGTTCTCTATGGGGGAAGATCACTCGGTATATCAGCAACGTATAGAACAGTTATTGCCATATCAAATTAATAGTGCGATGTTAGCCAATACATGTAATCCTGATATTATAGTGTTGCATTGCTTACCAGCTTTCCATGATTTGAACACACAAATTGGCGCAGAAATTTTTGAAAAGTTCGGCATTACTGAAATGGAAATCAGTGATGAAGTATTCCGTGGAGATCATTCAGTAGTATTCGATCAAGCGGAGAATAGATTACATTCAATTAAATCAATTTTATCTGTGACGTTAGGCGATGTTTTTTAAAGTTAAATAATAAGCTAAAAGTAGTGTGACTCGTAAAAAGTCTCACTACTTTTTTCCCCTTTCAATTAATAATAAATAATTTAATTGAAAGGGGAAAAATGTATATCTGTTTGTAAACGTTTACATTAAAGTGTAAAATATAACTATAAATCTAAGGAGATGATAGTTATGGTGAACTACAATAAAGAACGTATGAAGATTTATGTTTTAGATAATGGTCGCATGAAGATGGATAAAAATTTAATGATTGCCAACTCGAACCAAGCTACGTTAGATCATCCAGAAGCACCTAATGAAATGCATGAATTTCCTATTTACACTGTATTTATTGATCATCCAGAGGCAAAAATATTATTTGATACCGCATGTAATCCTAACGCTATGGGTGAAAATGGTAGATGGATTAATGCGACACAAAAAGCATTTCCATATTTTGCCGATGAATCTTGTCATTTACCTAATCGATTAGAACAAATAGGCGTCGACCCTAAAGAAGTAGATTTTGTAGTTGCATCTCATTTACATTTAGATCATGCAGGTTGTTTAGAGTATTTTACTAATGCAACAGTAATCGTGCATGACGATGAATTAAGTGGCACAATGAAAACTTATGCTCGTAATCAACAAGAAGGGGCATACATTTGGGCAGACATTGACGCTTGGATAAAAAACAATTTGAAATGGAGAACAATTCAAAAAGAAGACGACAATATCAAACTAGTTGAAGGTGTACGTGTATTAAACTTTGGTAGTGGACACGCATGGGGAATTATCGGTTTAGAAATCGAAAGTGCTGAATTAGGAACCATTATTTTAGCATCTGATGCTATATATACTAAAGAAAGTATGGGCAACCCTCCTAAACCACCAGGCATTCTATATGACTCTATTGGATGGACTAAATCTGTAGAGAAAATTAAAAAATTGGCTAACGAAAAAAAAGCTCAAATTTGGTTTGGGCATGATGGTGAGCAATTTGAAGGATTCCGTAAATCAACAGAAGGGTATTATGAATAATAATATTCGCTTTTATTAATGTTTGAAAAGGGAGAGATTGACTATGAAGACAAGAGCAGCAGTGCTACATGAAATGGGGACGCCTGGGCCTTATTCAGAAAGTAAGCCATTAACAATAGAAACATTAGAATTGTCAGAGCCTCGAGAAAATGAAGTGTTAATCAAAATTAAAGCAACTGGATTATGTCATTCTGATTTATCAGTGATTAATGGTAGTAGACCTAGACCTATGCCTATGGTATTAGGACATGAGGCGGCCGGAGAAATTATTCAAATAGGCGACCGTGTTACTGACTATGACGTTGGGGACCATGTAGTTTGTACATTTATTCCTAGTTGTGGTGGTTGTATACCATGTAAAGAAGGTCGACCTGCCTTATGTGAAAATGGGGCAGCATCAAATGCTACAGGGGAAATGATAGAAGGTGGTTTTAGACTACAATCTGATAAAGATGACGTGATGCATCATTTGTTAGGCGTAGCAGGATTTTCTGACTATGCAGTCGTATCAACTCATTCTATTGTAAAAGTAGATAAAGATATACCTTTTGAAAAAGTGGCAATCTTCGGTTGTGCAGTTATTACAGGTATTGGAGCAGTAATTAACACTGCCAAAGTTCGTTCTGGGAGTACCGTCGCAGTAATAGGTTTAGGTGGTATCGGATTAAATGCGATTATGGGTGCCAAATTAGCCGGTGCAAGTGAAATTATTGCTTTAGATATTAATGAAGAAAAATTTGATTTAGCTAAAAAGCTAGGCGCTACTGCAGTATTTAACTCAAGCGATGATAATATTGTTGAAGCAGTTAAAGATTATGAACAAGGCGGGGTAGATTTTGCGTTCGAAACAGCTGGTGTGGTACCTGCCATGGACGTTGCCTATAAAATAACTAAAAGAGGTGGTACGACAACTTCTACAGGTTTACCTGATCCAAAACATAAATTTGCGTTTCCCCAAGTTACATTAGCTGCTGAAGAAAGAACGATTAAAGGTTCGTATGTAGGCAGTTGTGTGCCAGATAGAGATATACCTAATTTCATAAGTTTATATAAACAAGGGCGTTTGCCAGTAGATGAACTATTGACTGACACGCTTCCCTTAGAAGATATTAATGAAGGGTTTGATCGTTTAGCTAAAGGCGAAGCGGCGCGTTTAGTCATTACTATGGATAATTAAATATATTTAATGCAAATTGTAAAAAAGTGTTGTCCATGTGATGACGCTTTTTTATTTAAAATAATGAGTCCAATTTGGCATTGAATGTAAACTTAAACTTATATAAAGTTTACATTTGTGCTATAATTCATATATCTTAAGGGGGAAGATATATGAATTTAGCTAATAATATTTTATCAGGGAAACACTTAACGAAGGAACAAGCCTATGATATTTATACTAATGATGACATCGAAACGATGGATTTAGTAAATGAAGCATACAAATTGAGACACTATTACTATGGTAAAAAAGTGAAATTAAATATGATTTTGAATGCTAAAAGTGGTATATGTCCGGAAGATTGTGGGTATTGTGGGCAATCTAGAGATATGAAACATAAAGAACGTTATGCATTAGTTTCCCAAGAAAAAATTGAACAAGGGGCAGCAGCTGCCGACGAAAATAATATAGGAACTTATTGTATTGTAATGAGTGGTAGAGGTCCTAGTAATAAAGAAGTAGACCATATTTCACGTACAGTAGAAAGCATTAAACTCAAACATCCACAATTGAAAATTTGTGCCTGTTTAGGCTTGGCTAATGAACAACAGGCCGCACAACTTAAGTCGGCAGGCGTGGATCGTTACAATCATAATCTTAATACGAGTGAACGCTATCATGGTGAGGTCGTTTCTACACATACATATGAACAACGGGTAAATACGGTTGAAACTATGAAGAAAAATAACATTTCCCCATGCTCAGGTGTTATTTGTGGCATGGGTGAAACTAATGAAGATAGAATTGATATGGCATTTGCGTTACAAGAAATCGATGCCGATAGTATACCAATTAACTTTCTTCATCCGATTAAAGGTACGAAATTTGGATCGATGGATGAGTTGACGCCAATGATTTGTTTACGAATCTTAGCTATGTTTAGATTAATTAATCCCACTAAAGAGATACGTATTGCAGGTGGACGAGAGGTTAACTTACGTTCACTACAATCCACGGCATTATTAGTTGCTAATTCAATATTTGTAGGTGATTACTTAATTACCGGAGGCCAACCTAATAAGTTGGACTACGATATGATACAAGATATGGGATTTGAAATTGATTATGGATTTAATGAGCTAGCTCAACAATAATAATTATATAGTTATAGAAAGAAAGTCGCTTAGCGAATCAATAAATCGTTAAGCGACTTTTTAGAATTTCACGAGATATTTATTGAGACCAAATGAGAGAATGAGACAACGCGAGTATTGCAGCACCTCGTGCACCATTAGTTACTTCATAAGGGATAATGTCAAAATCAATATCGGGTAAGCCTTGATATAAATTTTTATAACTTAAATATTCAGTCAAAATGTGACGCGTTATCATGTCGTTAAATAAAGGACCGTGCAAATAAATTTTTGAGGTATCTATCAACATTGATAAATTGTTCAACGTAACAACAACGGCATTAATAGCATCTTCAATAATATGAGTTATATCTGTATCACCCAATCTATATGCCTCTGCTACTTTAGCTAATGTAATATCTGAAGAGATATTTACTAGCCCTCTTAACAGTGAATGTTGGTTATGGTTATAGCTGTGTTGAGCTTTTTTGAGTATATTAAACCCACCTAAATAATTTTGTAAACAACCATATCTACCACACTCACAACGCTCGCCGTTTGGATAGACAATCGTATGGCCAATCTCACCAACCGAGAAATTATTGACGCCATATAGGCTTTCATTATAGATACTTGATAAGAAAATGCCCTGTACGGCATGGAAAAATACAAAATTATTTCCTTTATTATGCGTTGAGATTAAATGCTCATATAGACTCATACAATGAACGTTATTTTCTAAAAATAGCGGTACTGGTGCTTCATTAATTAAACGACTTAGATTAAACTTTTGCCATTCAGCTGAGGAAGCAATACGTTGATTTTGTTTATCGAAATGGCCGGGTATTGCGATTCCTGCTGCTTGAATATTTAAATTTTGATAGTATGTTAAACAATTGGTGAGTACAGCTAACAAGTAATTTATTGCCTCATCATTAGTAAAGTTTAAAATTTCTACTTTATGGTGTTGTTTAGTTATAACCTCACCAGCATTATTTATGAGACATAATGTTAAAAAATGGCGAGATAATTCTATACCAATATAATAACTATGATAATTAGTAATTGATAACGTAACTTTTTTGCGACCTGAACGATTTTTTGACTTAGAGTCGTTGTCAGTTAAACTATTAGCTTCAATTATTCCCTCTTTTATAAGCTCCCCAGTGATTGCTGTTGTCGTAGCTGGTGTGATGCCAGTGTTACGTGCGATATCTTTTCGCGATATAGGTCCACGTAGATATAATTCATTTAAGATCTTTCCTCGAATTTCTTTTTGTTTGTCAGTCATAGTCATAAAAATACCACCATTATAGTTTTAATATAGTTATTAAGATTATAACAGGATAAGTGTATATTGACACTTAATTAATTATAAAATATAATTAATTAAACTTGTGAAATCGCTTACATAAAATGGGGGTGTATAGAATGAGTAAATTTAATGATGCATTAGAGAAACATTTATTGCCAGTAGCTTCAAAACTAGGTTCGAATAAAATATTAATATCATTGCGAGATGGTATTATTGTGGCAATGCCACTGATTATAATTGGGTCTATCTTTTTAGTTATTAGCGGTATTGCAATTCCAGGGTGGATTGAATGGTTAACATCTACGGGGATTTTAGATTATTTAACTAAAGCAGTAAACGGAACTTTTGGGTTAATGGGGTTAGTTGCTTGTTTTGGTGTAGCACACAGCATTGCCAAACAATATAATACTGATGGTGTTTCAGCAGGGATAATTTCTATGGCTGCATTTTTAGTAGTTACACCAAATGTGATGACAGGAGGCAAAAAGCCAGAAGAGGCTATACCACAAGTTTACATGGGAAGTCAGGGGTTATTTGTAGCTCTAATTATAGGTATTATTTCGGGACTGATTTTCCAATGGTTTATCAATAGAGATATCAAAATAAAAATGCCTGATCAGGTACCACCGGCAGTCGCCAAAAGTTTTAGTGCCTTAATACCAGGTGCCGTAATTATAATTTTATGGTTATGTGTTTATGTGGCATTAGATTTATTGCCGTTTGGAAACATACACAAATTGATTATTAATACGTTAGGTGTGCCGTTAAGTTTCTTAGGTGGCTCGCTTATTGGGACAATTATTTTGGTTGGACTTAATAGTATGTTTTGGTTTGTCGGCATACACGGGGCTAACGTCGTTAACGCAGTTATGCAACCAATTTGGTTAAAAAATATTGACGAAAACCGATTAGCGTATCAAGCTCATCCTAATGGAGATTTACCACATATTATTACACAGCCATTTATTGATAACTTTGTATTTATGGGTGGTAGTGGCTCGACGATAGGTTTGATTATCGTAATTGCAGTGTTTGCTATAAAACATCGAGCGAGTAAAGTTACAAAAATGATGGCACCAATAACATTTATACCAGGTTTGTTTAATATTAATGAACCTACGATGTTTGGTATACCCGTCGTCTTAAATATTCGACTTATCGTACCATTTGTATTAGCGCCAATGATTAATGCGACGATAACCTATACAGCGATGTCTACCGGCTTAGTACATTTAACGAATGGAACAGCAATGCCGTGGACGATGCCACCTATTTTGAGTGGATTTTTAGCAACGGGTCATATTAGTGGGTCACTCATTCAAATTTGCTGTATTATTATCGATATTTTATTATATTACCCATTTTATCGTGCGATGGAAAAATATAACATTTTAGCTGAACAAGAAGAAACAAGTAAAGAATCTGAAACAAATATAAATAATTAAGTAACTAATTTAGGGGGCTATTTTAATGGTAAAAAGATTAATAAGCGCAAACGCATCAGAAATTTTGCAAATGTCACCAACAGAACTTAAACAAAGTATAAAAGCTAGCGACGGGCGAGTTATTTTAGCAGAAAATGTTGTGACAAGAACGCCTGTCATTCCAGATATTACTAACGCTGAATTATCCCGTGCATTTGGAGCGGATTTAATTTTATTAAATGGTTTAGACGCGTTAGCTCCAAAGGTTGTAAATGTAGATGAAGATAAGCATGTAATTGAGGAATTACGACGTTTGGTAGGGCGACCAATTGGAGTTAACCTTGAACCAGTAGATGATATTGCGAATATGGCTGAAGAAAAATTGAATATTGCAGAGGGACGACAGGCTAATACGAAAACAGTGCAAGCTATTGAGCAATTAGGTTTAGATTTCGTCTGTATGACAGGCAATCCAGGAACTGGTGTAACAAATGAAAAAATAGTAGGGGCAATAGAAAATACGCATAAACATTTCTCTGGACTTATTATAGCTGGAAAAATGCACAGTGCAGGGGTGGATGAACCAGTTATAACTACAGAATATGTAGAGAAATTTATCTCTGCTGGTGCGGATATCATTCTTGTGCCATCTATAGGCACTGTACCTGGTTTTGATGAACATCAGTTAAAAAATATAGTTAAAGCCGTACATCATAATGGTGGTCTTGTAATGTCGGCTATTGGAACTAGCCAAGAAAGTTCTGATCCTAGTACAATTAGAGATTTTGCCATTAAAAATAAAGTTTGCGGGGTAGATATACAACATATAGGCGATGCTGGCTATGGAGGTTTAGCACCAGTAGATAATATTTTTGAGATGAGTAAAGCTATAAGAGGACAAAGACACACGGTTTCCATGGTGGCGCGTTCTATTAATAGATAAAGGATGGGATTAATATGGCTAAAAAAACTATAATGTTAGTGTGCGCTGCAGGCATGAGTACAAGCATGTTAGTAAAGAAAATGGAAGAAGCGGCAAATAATCAAGGTCTAGAACGTGAAATATTTGCTGTCTCTACTTCAGACGCTGATGCTCATATTGATAATGAGGACATCGATGTATTACTACTTGGACCTCAAGTAAGATATAAAAAAAACGAATTTGAACATCGTGCGAGTGGACATAATATTCCTGTTGAAGTTATCCCTATGACGGATTATGGTACTATGAATGGGAAAAATGTAATTAATTTGGCAGAACAATTAATGTCTCAATAAGGTGGTGTTTAGATTGGAAAATAATAAAATAACTGAACAAGCAATGTCATTAATTGCATTTGGTGGGGATGCCAAAAGTAGTGCTATGGAAGCTATTTATGCTGCAAAAAAAGGGGATTTTGAGGGTGCTGAACAAAAAGTAACACAAGCACAACAATCATTAACAGAAGCGCATCAAATTCAAACTAAGATGCTTACTGAGGAAGCACAAGGTAATCATCAAGAACTTACATTGTTAACAGTGCATAGTCAGGACCATTTAATGACCGCAATTGCATTTAATGATATCGCCAAAGAGATGATTGATTTATATAAAGAAGTAAAAGTACAAAATTAAATGAATGGGAAATGGGTAGAAGTTTGTTCGTTTAATAAATTTATTTGACTATTGCTATAATGATATATAAGTATGAAAATAAATAGCTCTTTTGAAGTAATCATCAAAATCTAGTGTTAAGTCTGCGACAATTAGTTATGTCGCAGACTTTTTTTAGGTTGTAAATTATATTTATTTAATTTTTAGTAAATATGTTTAGTATAGCAGCAATTATTGCAATAAAGGTTCAGTAAGAAATTAAGCAAAATTTAAAAAGTTATGTAATTTTAAAAAAAAATGTTGACTATTTAAGTAGATGGGGCTAAACTATTTTTAATCTGATAAGAATAATAGGAATAGAGGTAATGTGATGAAAAAAATTCTTTTTAGTTTATTAGCTTTAGTGATTGTTATAGCGGTAGCTGCATGTGGGAATAACAGCTCTAATAAGAAAAGTAGTGAAACTAAAACAGTCGATAAAGAAAAAACATTTATCGTAGGTACAGAAGGGACATATGCACCTTTCTCTTACCATGATAAAAATGATAAATTAACTGGTTATGACATAGATGTGATGAAAGCAGTAGCGAAAGAAATGGGTTATAAAGTTAAATTTAAAGAAACGCAATGGGACTCAATGTTTGCAGGTTTAGATTCTGGACGTTTTAACGTTATTGCTAACCAAGTTGGTATCAATGATGAACGTAAAGAAAAATACCAATTCTCTGAGCCTTACACATATTCTCAAGCGGTATTAGTAGTTAACCAAAACAATAAAAATATTAAATCATTTGATGATGTTAAAGGTAAAAAATTAGCACAAACATTTACTTCTAACTATGGTAAGTTAGCGAAATCAAAAGGTGCTGAATTAACTAAAGTTGACGGCTTCAATCAAGCAATGGACTTGTTACAATCTCATCGTGTTGAAGGTACATTTAACGATAATATTTCATATTTAGACTATAAGAAACAAAAGCCTAACGCTAAAGTTAAGTCAATTGAAGGTAATGCAGAGAAAAGTCAATCTGCACTAACTTTCACTAAAAAAGAAGATAAAAAGACGATTGAACAAGCGAATAAAGCATTGAAAAAATTAAAAGATAATGGCGAATTAACAAAAATAAGTAAGAAATGGTTCGGCGCAGATGTTTCTAAACCTTAACCATGAACAACAACACGCATTAAACGCAGCAGGACAAGCATTTGGCCCTATGTTAGAGGGACTCGTTAAATATTCAATTCCAATAACGTTAGTTACTTTTGTTATTGGGTTAATCATTGCATTATTTACTGCTTTAATGAGAATATCTACGAGTCGAGTGTTGAGAAGCATTGCTAGATTTTACATTTCAATTATTCGCGGGACACCTATGATCGTACAACTATTTATTATCTTTTATGGAATCCCGGAACTAGGTAGACTTATTACTGATAATTCCGATAACCAGTGGACTTTAGCCCCTGTAGTAGCAGCGATTATTGGCTTATCGCTAAATGTAGGTGCGTATGCTTCAGAAATCATTAGAGGCGGTATTTTATCTATAGCTAAAGGTCAAACTGAAGCAGCTTATTCTATCGGTATGAATTACCGACAAACAGTACAACGTATCATTTTACCGCAAGCAATTCGTGTATCAGTGCCTGCTCTGGGTAATACGTTCTTAAGTTTAATAAAAGACACATCGCTTTTAGGTTTTATATTAGTCGCAGAAATGTTTAGAAAGGCTCAAGAAGTTGCATCGACGACTTATGAATATTTAACAATATATATTTTAGTCGCTTTATTGTATTGGGTAGTATGTTTCATTATATCTATCGCACAAAATTACTATGAATCTTATCTCGAAAGAGGGTATCGCTCATGATTGAATTAAAAAACATAAAAAAATCGTTTGGTGATACCGAAGTGATTAAAGGTATAGATTTAACTGTTAATCAGGGAGAAGTTGTGACTTTGATTGGCAGGTCTGGTTCAGGAAAAACTACATTATTACGCATGATTAATGCATTAGAGTTACCATCATCTGGAGTAGTGTATGTCGATGGTAAAAGCTATAGTAATGATGACAAAAAATCTCAAATAACAGTGCGTCAAAAGTCGGGTATGGTTTTTCAAAGTTATAATTTGTTCCCACATAAAACAGCTTTAGAAAATGTTATGGAAGGACTTATAACTGTTAAAAAGGTTAAGAAATCAAAAGCTGAAAAGCAATCTTTGGTTTTATTAGAAAAGGTTGGACTTACAGAAGTAAAAAACCAACGACCTAATGCATTGTCAGGAGGGCAACAGCAACGCGTGGCAATAGCTAGAGCTCTAGCTATGAATCCACAGGTTATGTTATTTGATGAACCGACATCAGCGTTAGACCCGGAATTAGTCAACGATGTATTAAATGTTATTAAGGAACTCGCAAACGAAGGTATGACAATGGTCATCGTAACCCACGAAATGCGCTTTGCTAGAGAAGTCTCCAATAAAATCGTCTTTATACATGATGGTTATATTGGCGAACAAGGAGAACCACAACAAATTGTTAATCAGCCCCAAACAAATGAATTGCAACGTTTTTTAAACGTAATTAGAGAAGTCTAGTGTAATGTCGCACTAGGCTTTTTTATTTTGGTTAATTTATTACACTAATATTATAAAGACTGCTGATTAGTTAGATGTGCAATAATTCGGAATTTTTAGCGAATCACATTACACATCTACAAATAATAGAAAGCGTTTACAATATAAATGTGAGGAGGCATTACAGTTGCTAAGTATGAGACAACGACAAATTCTTGATTTTGTATCTGCACAAGGACAATATGTTTCGGTTCATGATCTAGCCAAGCAATTTCAAGTTTCTGCACGCACCATTCAGTATGATATAGAGTTAATTGAAAACATGATTGATACGTTGCACATAACTTTGGAAAGAAATAAGGCCAATGGGATTAAGATAATTAATACACGTCAGCAAACAACTAATTCTGAATCAGCTCAAAACAGAGTTATACATTATGCTAAAAGTGAACGTATATTATATATCATTTTAAAATTATTCGAGTCATCACTGCCTACGTCCTCACAATCATTTGCTGCAATGGTATCAGTATCTCGTAGAACAATCGTAGAAGATTTGAAAGATGTACAAAAATGGCTAGCCTCACAAAAATTAAATTTAACTTACGTAAAGAATAAAGGGTTTATTATTGAAGGTGATGAACATAACTTTAGAAAAGCCTATGCAACACGTGTTAATGAGTATTTTCAAACGCATACGCACCAAATAGGAAACCATTTATTTTCTAATGATGATTTAAAACAAATTCGTCTAACCGTTACTACAACTTTAATGGAGCATCGATATCAATTGGTTCAAAGTGCAATAGATGGTTTGATTTATCATATTTTAATCGCTATTCACCGTACCAAAGAAGCATATACTTTTGAAATTCCTCAAGCAGAATATGATCGACTCGCTCAAACTGAACAATTTTATATAGCGACACTTATTGCACAACGTCTGGAATTGGTGTTTGATATTCAATTTCCGACAAGTGAAGCAGCGTTTATTACTTTACATTTATTGGGCGCTAAAAGTGTTGAAGAAAATACAATGTTAGAGCGCTCCGATAATTTGGAAGTATTAGGTTATGAACTTATAGAGCATATGAGCGGTGAACTAGGCGTTGATTTGATGGCTGATAATAAATTATTAAATGGTTTAATCGTCCATCTTCAACCTGCGATATATCGTATGCAGTTCAACATGAGTCATGTAAATCCATTGTTGCATGATATTCATGCTCAATACGAACATATTGTAGAGGCACTCAATAGACATTTAAGTGCAATTGAATCAGCCTATAATATTCAATTTGATGATCACGAAATTGCTTATATTACATTACATTTTGCATCGGCTATTGAACGCGGTACGTCATTAAAAAAGAAATCAATAAAAGTAGTATTGCTTTGTGGATCGGGAATCGGTACATCCCAACTACTTAAGAGTAAAATTATTAACATTTATCCTGAATTAGAGGTCGTTGATGCGTATTCAATTTATGAAATTTCAGAGAACCAGTTAACACACGATGGTATAGATTATGTAATTTCCACTGTACCCGTAAAATCATTATCCGTTCCTGTTGTTAATGTTAGCCCATTTTTAGCTGCAGAGGATCGTATTAAATTAAATAACATAATTAATAACGCGAGAGAACAATATGTCAACAGTATTAAATCTGTAGGACCAACGTTAAATCAAGTTTTATCACAAGCTAATATATTAACTGATCAGCCAAAAGTATGCCGAGATGCAGCGATTTATCAAGGTGTAGAATTATTAGTAAAACAAGGCATTGTAGATACAACATATGCCAAAGCGGTTATAGAGCAATTAGATAAGTTTGGTCCTTACATGGTTATTAGTCCACATATCGCTCTTGTCCATGCCCATCATGGCCATGTTAACCAAGGTGTTGGTTTTAGTTTAGTGCACTACAATGAAGGAATTGATTTTAACCATAATCAATACGATCCAGTATATATAGTGATAACTTTAGCTACCGAACAACCTAAAATTCACTTAAATGCGTTGAGACAATTGAGCGAATTATTGATGGATAATAATAAAAGACAGATTTTATTACAAGGAGAGTTAAACCAAATTATAGAGAGCATAGATGAAGTCAGTGAGACATAGGGGAGGGAGCCGATGAACTTAGAAATGTTAACACCAGACAAAGTTCAAATTAAAAATCAAGTTGATAACTGGTCTGAAGCAATTAGTATTGCCTCGCAACCATTATTGCAGCAAGCATATTTTGATAAACGTTATGTACAAGCAATGATTGATAGTGTACATAATTTAGGTCCTTATATCGTTATAGCACCTGAAATTGCAATCGCTCATGCAAGACCAGATGAGTCAGTTAGTAAAGTAGGCTTAAGTTTGTTGAAATTAGAAAAACACATTAATTTTTCTGCAGAAGGTCATTATGCATCATTAATATTTGTATTAAGTGCTGTAGATAATACACAACATTTAGAATTATTAAGGCAATTGGCTCAAGTTTTAGGAGAACAACAAACCGTTGAACGGTTATTACAAACAACGGATAAAAATAAACTCATTAATATTTTAAAAGGAGAATGATGACAATGAAAATTTTAGTAGTATGCGGACATGGTTTAGGAAGTAGCTTTATGGTTGAAATGAATGCTCAAGAGGCGTTGAAAAATTTAAATGCGCCTTCAGATATTAAAGTAGAACATAGTGACGTTATGTCAGCAAGTCCTGATATGGCAGAATTATTTATCTGCGGTAGAGATCTTGAAGAAAACACTAAAAATCTTGGTGAAGTATTAGTGTTAGATAATATTTTAGATAAAGAAGAATTACAAACTAAGTTAAAAGAAAAGTTACAACAGCTAGGTAAATTATAAAAGTTAAAATGGAGGGGATGTTATGAAACCGATTCTAGATTTCATCGTTGATGTATTAAGTCAGCCAGCCATATTAGTTGCTATGATTGCATTAATTGGGTTGAAAGTACAAAAGAAATCAGCAGTAGATGTAACATCAGGCACAATTAAAACGATTTTAGGTTTTCTAGTATTGAGTGCTGGGGCAAACGTAGTTACTCAATCTTTAGAACCTTTCGGAAAAATATTCCAACATGCTTTTGGTGTGCAAGGTGTCGTACCGAATAATGAAGCTATTATTTCCATAGCTTTAAATAAATTCGGCACGACGGCAGCTTTAATCATGGTGTTTGGTATGATTGTTAATATTTTAATAGCACGATTTACAAATTTAAAATATATTTTTTTAACAGGACATCATACATTTTATATGGCAGCATTTTTAGCCATTTTATTATCAGCAGGTAAAATAACAGGGACACTGACAGTTGTTATAGGTGCGATTATTTTAGGATTGATAATGGCAGTATTACCAGCGTTAGCCCAACCGACAATGCAAAAAATAACAGGTAACAATCAAGTCGCACTAGGACACTTTGGTACTATAAGTTACTGGGCAGCAGGCATGATAGGTAAGTTGTTTAAAGGAAAATCTAAATCAACTGAAGATATACAATTTCCAAAAAGTTTAGGTTTTTTAAGAGAAAGTACGATTAGTATTTCTATTACAATGACTGCTCTTTACTTTATAGCATCTCTATTTGCAGGACCTGCATACGTCCATTCAGATATTAGCAAAGGGCAAAATTTTATCGTCTTTTCTTTAATTCAAGGTGTAACTTTTGCAGCAGGCGTATTCATCATTTTAACTGGCGTCCGTCTAATTTTGGCCGAAATAGTGCCAGCATTTAAAGGTATATCTGAAAAGTTAGTACCAAATACAAAGCCAGCACTAGATTGTCCAATCGTCTTTCCTTATGCACAAAATGCTGTGTTGATTGGTTTCTTCGTAAGCTTTATCGTAGGTGTTATTGGTATGTTTGTACTATTTTTATTCGGTGGCGTCATTATATTACCGGGCGTCGTGGCTCACTTCTTCTTAGGTGCAACTGCTGGCGTCTTTGGTAATGCTCGAGGCGGTATTAAAGGTGCGGTAGCAGGTTCGGCACTTAACGGAATTTTAATTACATTTTTACCGCTGTTATTCTTACCATTCTTAGGAGATTTAGGTGGTGCTGCTACCACATTTTCAGATACGGATTTCTTAGCGGTAGGTATAGTATTTGGTAATGTTGCTAAATATTTAGGAATTATTGGTATTATAGTTTTAATTCTAATCATAGCTGCGGTATCTATATTAATTCAAAAACGTGTGGGTCAGAAACAAGCAGAATAATTTTGAATACTAAATGTAAAGGCTGGGACATCGAGAAGATGTGCCAGCCTAAATTATTATGAATATAGTTTTTATAGTTTGTTAAAGTAATTAGTTTAACATCTCATTATAGACATTTAGATGTTGATAAGCAGAACGTAATAAAGGCGCGTCATAATTGTATTTATGTGCTAAATTTAAAATATAGCCTTGAATATGATGGCCTTCGATATTTAAGCCTTTTTCCATGTCACGTTGCATAGACGTTTTAAAATGATAAGACAAATTATCTAATGACTTCATGTAATTGCTGACAATATTATTTGAAATAGGCGCTTGATGTATGCGCATAATTTGTGCAACTTCATTGTACATATCTTCAATATATAATTTACCATCTTCACTATCTCTAATTGGACCTATAGGTGCATGCATTAACGTTGTAACGCTAGACATGACGGTTATCATTAAGTATTTGTGCCACATATCTTTACTAATATTGTCACTTAAAATGATTTTTGCTTTAGAACCAGATAAGGCAGTTTCTATTTTTTTCGCACGTTCAGTTTGTTCGCTAGTAAATTCACCAAAAATTAATTGATCGAAATCACTCGTATGATTAATTTCACCTTGTGAATCTAAGGTTGTTTCGATGATACACAATCCACCAAATACTTTATCTTCTCCAAAGGATTGTTGTAAGCGAGAAACATGAGCAATACCGTTAAGTAAAGGTATGATAATTGTTTGCTCTCCGATAAATGGTTTTAAGTCCTCTATAGCAGCGTCTAAATGATATGCCTTTGTTGATAATAGCACGACATCAAAAGGTTCGGCATAATCTGATTTAGTGATTAACTTGGGAGAAAATACATAGTTACCTTTAACGCTATTGATTATTAGACCATTTTCTTCTAACGACGACTTTCGTTTGGACCGCACTAAAAAAGTAACATCTTTACCAGATTCTGCTAGACGACCTCCAAAATAACCGCCAATGCCGCCAGCACCAAGTACTAATATACGCATGTAGAACACTCCTTTAATATGTATCAAAAACTTAAGTAATTTGTCGTTAACACACATTTATTAGTTATTAAAATTATTATATTATTATTACCCGTAAAAATGAATAGAGTAACGTTTTTGTATAAAATTTAACAAGATATTTCATTTCTTCTATAAGTAAAGTAGCAAGATAAGTTGCTTAAATAACATTCAATCATTAAAATAGTAAAGTGGAAAACGTTTACAATAGACATCAATATTTTATAGAATCTGGTAGTATTGATAGTATATATTCACAATTAAAAGAAATATAAAAGGAGTGAATGACATGCCATTATTTTTAAAACCTGTATTTCAAGAGCGTATTTGGGGTGGGACAAAACTGACTGAATTTGGTTATGATATACCCTATGACAAAACAGGTGAATGTTGGGCAATTTCGGCACATCCAAACGGTGCAAATACTATTTTAAATGGGCGTTACAAAGGCTACACATTAGATCAAGTATGGTATGATAATCGTGCGCTTTTTGGCAACGATGATAGAGAAGCATTCCCACTATTAACAAAAATATTAGATGCTCAAGATAAATTATCAGTACAAGTTCATCCTGACGATGCGTATGCTAAAGAACATGAAGGAGAGTATGGTAAGACAGAGTGTTGGTATATACTAGATGCCGAAGAAGATGCCGAAATCATATATGGCGTTAATGCACAAGATCAAGAAACATTAAATAAAATGATAGACAATCGTGAATTTGATAAATTGTTTAATACTGTAAAAGTAAAAAAAGGCGATTTTTACTATGTTCCAGCTGGGACTGTCCACGCTATCGGTAAAGGTATTATGATTTTAGAAACGCAACAATCTTCAGATACGACTTATCGAATTTATGATTATGATAGAACTGATAAAAACGGTGAACAGCGTGCATTACATTTGAACGAAAGCAAAGACGTCATCGATTTATCTCAAGCATCGCCAAACGTGACACCAATAGAATTACAAAGAGCAGGCGAAAATTATACTCAACTTGTCTCTAATGACTTTTTCACCGTTGAAAAATGGGAGATAGGACATACAACTATTTTTGAAAAACCACAATATTATTGTCTTGTATCCATAATAGATGGTTCTGGTGAAGTTTCAGTAGATGGAGATAAATATACGCTTGATAAAGGCCAACACTTCATTTTAACTTCAGAAGATGAGGCGATTCAATATAATGGTGCCTTTACCATGATTGTAAGCTATGTCTAAATCAAGGAAGGATGTAAATCATGTATAAACTAGCAGTCGATATTGGTGGAACAAAAACGATTGTCGGTATTGTTGATGAGAGTATGGAAATTATTGATTATCAAACTTTTAAGACAATTGCGACGAGCCCGGAGCAGCAGTTCGACCAAATCATCTCATTAGCTACAGACTATATAGAAAAATATGACCAATTAGCACTTCAAACATTGAATATAGCCATGCCAGGTCCGTGTAATTATAACGAAGGTATTTTTTTAAATCCTCCGAACTTACAACAATATAATGGATTTAATGCAGGTGACTATATACGTAAATATAGTGCCTTCGAACCAGCCTTTGTCAATGATACTGATGCGGCAATTAGAGCTGAATACCGTGACTTAGATGTAAATGAGTCCTCGTTTATTTACTTAACAATAAGTACAGGTATAGGTTTAGCATATATGAAGAACGGTAAACCTTTACCTGGCGTAGATGGGAACTTTGGAGAGATTGGCCATACAATCATTAAAACGGATAGCGATTATCAATGTCCTGTATGTAAACAATATGGATGTGTAGAAAATGAAATTTCAGGATTAGCTATTAGTAGAAAAGCAACTGAGTTAATGGGGGAAGAAACTTCTACACGGCAAGCTATTGATATGTATATGAATGAGGAGCATAGCGAAATTACTGCAATGTTGAATGAAGTAATGAAAATGACCCAACAACTATGTAATAACATTTATAGTTTATATAATGTGTATACGATTGTATTAGGTGGTGGTGTTACGAATAGTGCATTACCATATAAAGAAAGTATTGAAAATTATGCGAGAAAACATAATTTAATGACAGAAGGAGAGTTTAAAGTGAAAATTAGTAATTTAAACTCAAATGTTTTGGCAGGATTATATGATGTGAAATAAAAAAGATTGGGTATGAATGATGCGCTTTTAAACAACGTATCTTGCATACTCAATCTTTTTTATAATTTGTTCTTTTTAACACGCCAATATTTTGTAATGTTTAGTGTTTTTGATAGCTGATCCGATAATAGTAAACCTAAAGCAATGGACCCTGCAATTAAGATTGCTCTAATAAATGTTGTACCAGCACTTGTGAAATCTAGTGTTACAAGTTGTTGAGTTGCTCTAAAAGCTAAACTCCCCGGTACCAGAGGAATAATTCCAGGTATCATAAAAATAACGACTGGCGATTTTAATAAACGGCTTAATATTTGGCTAATTAAACCCAAAGTTAAACTCCCTATTAAACTCGTATAAATAGTATCCATTTGCATGGTTTCAATAAAAATAAAATGAACAATATATCCCAAAGCACCTGCTAAACCAGCAGGTATAAATAATTTTTTAGGTGCATCGTAAATAAATGCGAAAAAATATGAAGCGGTAAAACTAAAGAAAAAAGAGAAAGCGAATGTCATTACGATACCTCCTTAATAAATTAAATAGGCGATAGCTATACCAGAGCCTATGGCAAAAGCTATTACGAGCGCTTCTAGAAACTTAGCAGTAAACATTAACATGTGACGACTAAATAAATCTTGGATAGCAGTGGTAATGACAACACCGGGTACAATAGGCATGACTGAAGCAATGATTGAAGCTCCTAAGTTACCACTTACACCAAATAGTTTTGCCCCCAATATGACGATAGATCCTAAAATAAATGAGCCTATAAACTCTGGAATGAACATAGTTAATGATTTACTTTGCATGTATTCAACGATAAAATAACCTATTGAACCTGCAAGAAAAGTAATTACTACATATTGCCAAGTACCATTTAATAAATACAAAAAGCTTAATGAAATTAAACCAGCTACAATGACTTTTTTCCATAAAGCACTCCTATAAGAAGTATGATCAATGCGTTTAAGACTGTCATGTGCTTCTTCTATTGAAATGAGATTACTCGTTAAATTTCTAGATATTGTGTTAACTTGGAATATTTTCAATAAATTGGTTATATTTTTATCAATTCTAATAATACGGGTGTCGTGATCGGGACTTAAGGAGAAATTAATAAATACATTAATCACATATCCTTGACTATCGTAATAACCCATACTTATTGCCATACGACGCATAGTATCTTCTACTCTAGAGACTTCAGCTCCGGAAGACAATAATATTTTACCTGCTAATAAAATAACAGTCATAGTAATTTTATCTCGTTCATTAACCAATAACTCTACCTCCGGTCATGTAAATTAAGTTTATTATCCCAATATCAAACTATAAATTCAAAAAATGTTAAAAGTACTAATATATGTAAGCCTTCGGGTTGTCTGACGTTAGAATGAAGGGTAGTCTAATTGGTGATAAACTACAAGACAATAAAAGCACCTACATACAAATGAAGTGTTGTATGTAGGTGTAAATGTATCTTAATATATTTCTCCATGTCCAAGTTAGACTTTAGTTAATGCCTGTTCTAAATCACTAATGATATCGTCAATGTTTTCGGTACCAATTGATAAACGGACAAGCTCTGGAAGTACTCCCGAAGCTTGGCGTTCTTCTTCGGATAATTGTAGGTGAGTCGTACTTGCTGGATGAATTACTAAAGATTTAGAGTCTCCTACATTGGCTAAATGTGAAAATAGTTGCAAACCATCGACAAAGTTTGAAATTTCATTCACAGTGCCATCGATTCCAAACGTTAGTATTGCACCTTGACCATTAGGTAAGTAGTGTTGTGCTAATTCATTATATGGATTGTCTAGTAACCCAGGATAGTTTACCCATGTAACCTTTGGATGTTCGTTTAGATATTGAGCGACACGTAGAGCATTTTCAGAATGACGCTGCATACGCAAATGCAATGTTTCTAAGCCAATTAAAAATTCATGAACATTAAAAGGTGACACTGCAGAGCCAAGGTCACGTAGTAATTGCACGCGTGCTTTAGTAATGTATGCTGCTTTTCCGACATCATTGACGTATGAAATGCCATGATAACTTTCGTCGGGTTCAACTAGACCAGGATATTTACCATTATCCCAATTGAAATTACCGCTATCTACGATGACACCACCAATAGAAGTACCGTGGCCACCAATAAATTTAGTGGCTGAATGTACGATGATATCGGCGCCAAATTCGAAAGGTCTTAATAAATAAGGTGTTGGGAAAGTATTATCAACAATTAATGGTAATTCATTATCATGTGCAATTTTAGCTACAGCCTCAATATCTAAAATATCAATACGTGGATTACCTATAGTTTCGGCATATACTGCTTTTGTTTTATCATTGATTGCGCTTTTAAAGTTGTCAGGATTACTTGGGTCAACGAAATGTACTTTGATTCCTAATTTTTTAAAGGTTACATTTAACAAATTATAAGTTCCACCGTATAAATTAGAAGATGCGACGATTTCATCTCCTGATTCCACAATGTTTAATAGAGCTAAATGAATTGCAGCTTGACCAGATGATGTTGCAAGTGCGCCTACACCACCCTCTAATGCAGTAAGGCGTTCCTCTAATACATTTTGAGTAGGATTCATGATGCGAGTATATATATTACCATCTTCTGCTAAAGAGAAAAGCGATTGTGCATGATGAGTGTCATCAAATGTGTAACTAGAAGTTTGATAAATTGGTACTGCACGTGATTTTGAAAAATCATCTACTTCTTGCCCAGCATGAATGGAAAGTGTATCTAAATGCCATTTATTCTTACTCAATACAAAGCACTCCTTTTATTAAGAATATTCTGATAATTACAACTATACTATGTGACATTAAAGAAATCAATATATCCTATTAAAGAGATAAGGATTAGTAGTTTGATTGTTTGCTATTATTTGCAAGCTTATTGTATAATACTTATCGATTAAATAGGAATTAATTTATATTTTTAAGTTTTGTACTTAGCAATAGAAATAGAAAGTTCAAACAGAGAGTTAAAGGAGAATTATAATGAATAAAAAAACTCAATTAATACATGGTGGACACACTACAGATGAATACACTGGAGCCGTGACGACACCAATTTATCAAACAAGTACTTATATGCAAGACGGCATTGGTGATTTAAGACAAGGTTATGAATATTCACGTTCAGCTAATCCAACGCGTTCTTCATTAGAAAGTGTTATTGCAGAATTAGAACAAGGTAACTATGGCTTTGCTTTTGGTTCTGGTATGGCTGCAATTACAGCGGTCATTATGTTATTAGATGAAGGCGATCATTTATTAATTAACTCTGATGTTTATGGTGGTACTTATCGTGCCTTAACGAAAGTATTTACGCGCTATGGTATTAAAGTTGATTTTATAGATACGACACATGCCGATCAAATCGAACAACACATTACACCACAAACTAAAATGCTTTATATTGAAACACCTTCAAATCCATTATTGCGTGTTACAGATATAAAAGCAGCTGTAGATATTGCCAACAGAAATGATTTAATTTCTGTAGTGGATAATACGTTTATGACACCTTATTTCCAAAATCCTTTAGCGATTGGTGTAGATATCGTGTTACATTCTGCTACGAAATATATTGGTGGTCATAGTGATGTTGTAGCAGGATTAGTTGCGACAAAACGTGATGATTTAGCTGAACGTATCGGCTTTATTCAAAATTCAACTGGTGGCGTATTAGGGCCTCAAGATAGCTATTTATTAATTAGAGGCATTAAAACATTAGGCTTAAGAATGGATCAAATTCAACGCAATACGTTAGCTATTATTGAAATGCTACAAAATCACGTTGCCGTAAATAATGTATTCCATCCTAGTATTAAAAGTCATTTAAACCATGATATTCATGAAAACCAAACTTCTGGTCATACTGGGGTTGTCGCGTTTGAGGTTGCAGATATTGAAAAAGCTAAAGAGGTCATCAAACAGTCACAATACTTTACTTTAGCTGAAAGTTTAGGTGCTGTTGAAAGTTTAATTTCAGTACCAGCACTTATGACGCATGCTTCAATTCCAAAAGATGTCCGTGAAAAAGAAGGTATTGCAGATGGCTTAATTCGTCTGTCTGTTGGTATTGAGGACACAGAAGATTTAGTACAAGACTTACAACAAGCATTAGATGTAGTTAAATAATTTAATATGTGTTTAATAGCGATACTGAAACTCTAAGTTTTAGTATCGCTTTTTTTGTATTGACAACGTACTAAAAAAGAGTAATATGTAAATAAAGTGAGTGGTCACTCATTTTATTGGCGTGAGGAGGAATACTTTATGATAGAGGTAAAAAATGTAAGTAAATCCTTTGGTAAACAACAAGTGTTGGATGATATATCGATATCATTTAATGCTGGTGAAGTTGTGGGACTAATTGGTCCTTCAGGTACTGGAAAGACGACGTTAATACAGTGCATTTTAGGCATGGAGAAAACTGATGGTGGGCAAGTCACTATTCAAGAACATTCAATGCCGAATAGAAAGATATTATCAAATATTGGTTATATGGCTCAAAATGATGCTTTATATAATGATTTAACTGGACGTGAAAATTTAACGTTTTTCGCAAGAATTTATATACGTGACAAAGAAGATATTAAAAAACGTGTGAACATATGTAGTTCAATGGTTCAGTTAGACAATGATTTGGATAAAAAAGTCGAAATGTATTCTGGTGGAATGAAACGTCGGTTATCTTTAGCGATTAGCTTTTTGCAAAATCCTAGTATCCTTATTTTAGACGAACCTACAGTCGGCATTGATCCTAAATTGCGTCAGGCGATTTGGAAGGATTTAGCTAAAGCAAAGGCAGAGGATAAATGCATTATAGTGACAACGCATGTATTAGACGAAGCTACACGCTGTGACAAGCTCGTATTAATGAACCAAGGAAAAATATTGGCAACGGGTACACCTGATGAAGTGAAAAAACAATATCATACAGATACGATTGAAGGCGTATTTCTGAATATGGAGGGATAATATGAATTCGTTGCACATAGCGGGACGTATTTTCAAACAGACGATTCGAGATGTAAGAACGTTGGCACTCTTACTTATTGCACCTATATTAATATTGTCGCTACTATATTATATTTTCACAGTTGCTGATAATACTAATGGTGTCAAGGTTGGCGTTTCTAACGTACCGGATTCATTAATTACTGAATTGCATGATAAAGATATTCATGTTGAACATTATTATAATAACAATGATATAGCTAATAAAATTAAAAACGACAAATTAACAGGATTTTTGCACAGTGATGGTCAAAAAGTATCAGTGACTTATGCTAACGATAATCCTACACAAGCAGGAGAACTAACAGGTGCAAATCAAAAATGGTTAATGAGTCATAACATGAATGCCATGAAAGATAATACTAATAAATTGCATCAAGCGTTAACTAAAATACAACAAAAAATGCCCGGGGATGGGGGAGACACGCCTCATCAAGATATGGCTAAACCATATAAACTAACAACGCACTATTTATATGGTTCATCAGATTCTACGTATTTTGATATGATAAATCCTATTTTAATTGGATTTTTTGTCTTTTTCTTTACGTTTTTAATTTCTGGCATTGGCTTATTAAAAGAGCGTACTTCTGGCACATTAGAACGTTTACTTGCCTCTCCAATAAAAAGAAGTGAAATTATTTTTGGTTACGTATTCGGTTATGGTAGTTTTAGCGTTATCCAAACTATCGTCGTTGTGTTGTATGCTATTTATATTTTGCACATCAATTTAGTAGGGTCTATAGGTTTTGTTTTATTAACAACAATTCTAACGGCATTAGTAGCCGTAACATTCGGCATATTATTATCCACTTTTGCTTCATCAGAATTCCAGATGATTCAATTTATCCCATTAGTTATTGTGCCACAAGTGTTATTTGCAGGTATTATCCCAATTGAATCTATGAATAAAGGATTACAATACTTTGCGCATATCATGCCATTGTTTTACACGGGACAAACAATGCAAAATATTATGATTAAAGGTTATAGTTTTAATGATATTTACATTTATTTAATAGTGTTAGCAGCCTTTTTTATCTTGCTACTTATTCTAAATATCATAGGTATGAAAAGATACAGAAAAGTATAGGAGGATAATATGAATCAAGATATAAAATCTTTAGTTGAGAGTATAGTCCCTCAGCTTGAATATTTAAGTGATAAACAAAGGCGAGTCATTGAGAGTGCCATTACGTTATTCAGCGAGCAAGGCTTTGATAAGACGAGTACAAAGCAAATTGCGCAGCGTGCAAATGTCGCTGAAGGAACAGTATTTAAGCAGTTTAAAAGTAAAAAAATGTTATTATATGCAGGATTAGTTCCAATTTTAAGAGATCATATCGCACCGGTGGCAGTAAAACAATTTACAGACGAATTAAACGAAACAACTAATTTTGATGAGTTTATAAAGTTATTTGTAGACAATAGGTCTCAATTTATTTATGACAATAGACGTATTCTTAAAGTTGTCTTTAATGAAGCTATTACTAACGAAGATTTCCAAAAAATATTAGTTAATATTTTTACTCATAAGTTAACTAGTAATTTAAAAAGTAAAATTGAATGGTTTATCACCAATGGTAAAATGCGCGACGTTAAACCTGAATTTTTTATGCGTACCGTCATCGCACAGATTATTAATTTAAACATTCCTGTCATAGTAAATCACGACTATACTAAAAGTGAACATTTTGAACAGTTTGCGGTATTTGTGAAAGATGGTTTGTATAGAACTTTCAAAAGTGACGAAGCGTAAAAAATAAAAAACTAACGTAAAGAGACTGAGAAACCTAAGCGATTTCCCAGCCTCTTTATACGTTTGAAGTACCTATATACTAGTCATCAGCTTACTTTTTGGGGATGCCAATGACATGACCGACTTGTTTAGGTACTTCAAATTGCGGTTGTTGTGTGTAATAGTCAGCGATAGTTTGATAAATTTTATCCGGGAACGGTGCACTCTTACGTGTCTCATTACTTACACTAATCATCATTACTTCATAGGTAGCAACTTTTTCTCCCTGTGCATTAGACATTACTAGAATAAGATGCGTACGTTTGGCATCATAATCATAAATATAAGGTCTTACAGTAAAGGAATCACCTAAACGTAATTCTTTTAAAAAAGAAATGTGTGATTCTAAACTAAAAATGGTTACTGGCAAATCTTCACGTTCAAATTCATAACCTACAGATTTGAAGAAATAGACCACGCAATCACTAAATAACGAATAATATTTAGCATCATGCATGTGGTCATTATGATCTATCCAAGATGTTTCGACTGTAAAGTTATACTCAAATGTTGTCATTAGAAGTCCTCCAATTAATTTCACTCTTACAATTTCCTCAATGATATTAGTTTATACCAAATTATTAGATTGTGTATAGAATAATCGCTCAAAATGCTTAATTTTATTAAAATTGAGAACCAAATTGCACTTTGAATCTCAATAATCTTTAAAATATAATTTTAACCTTTCTATTAAATAGATATAGAGATAAAATATAAATAGTTTGGAAAACGTAAATATATAAGAAATAAATTATTAATATAAAAAGGAGTACATAAAATGAAGAAAATAATTATTACATTAATTGCAATGTTACTTGTGTTGACGGCTTGTAGTAATGGTTCTAGTAATAAAAACGATAAAGAAGCAACAAAGAATTATAAACAAGATTCAGGGAAAAATATTAAAGTTCCCAAGAAACCTAAACGTATCGTTGTTCTAGGCGCTACCTATGCCGGAGGATTAAAACAATTAGACGCTAATGTCGTTGGTGTAGCTAAAATCGTCAATGACAGCAAGGTATTAAAAGATAAATTTAAAGATGTGAAAAAAGTAGATCCAGAAAACGTTGAGAGTGTAGCGAAATTAAAACCAGATTTAATCATAGATTATAATACTGATAAAAACCTTAAAAAGTTTCAAAAAGTCGCTCCTACTGTAGCATTTAATTATCAAAAACATGACTATAAGCAACAACATATTGAATTAGGTAAGCTTGTAGGTAAAGAAGATAAAGCGAAACAATGGGTTAAAGACTGGGATAAAAAGACAAAAAATGATGGTAAAGAAATTAAAAAAGCCATCGGTGCTGACACATCAGTATCAATTATTAAAGATTTCGATAAAAAATTGTATGTACTAGGTAAAACTTATGGACATGGTAGTGAAGTGCTTTACGATTCATTTGGTCTAAAGATGCCAGCTAATGTAGCTAAAGCAACTAAGAAAAATGATCTTGCTGAAATTTCGGAAGAAGATATTCCGAAAATGACAGGTGATTACGTAATTACACCAGTAGCTAAGGGTGCTAAATTATCATTCGGCGATAAAGACGTATGGAAAAATAGTAAAGCAGTAACGCAACATCATGATATCAAAGTTGACGAAGGGATTTATTGGTTAAATGATCCTTATTCATTAGACTACGAACGTAAAGATTTAAAATCTAAATTGTTAAAACAACAATAATAAATGTTATTTATGACTCCCACGATAGATAAATGTATCGTAGGAGTTATTATATTTCAATAAACGTATAAAAGTGTATTCGTCACAGTATCTTGAACTTCAAATAATTGTATAAATCATATATACTTAAAGCGTTGAAAACTTTGGCAATTAAATGACAAGGAGGTGTGAGTTGTATATGGATCAAGATCAACAAATCGCACAATGGTTGGAATTAACGCAATATGTGCATTATATTGAAGCAATGATGGAGAAAAGTTTAAGACAACAATATAACCTCAGTTTAAAAGAATTTTATGTATTATATGAAATTAACAATGCTAAAGGGAATAAATATAAAATCAATGATTTAATTAACGTGGTAGATTTAAGTCAAAGTGCCATGTCACGATTGATTAATAGATTAGAAAGCTTTTCACCTAATTATGTATGTAGGAGAGAGTGTGTAGAAGATCATCGTGCTATGTATATATATTTAACAGATGCTGGTGCCGAAATTATAAAGGATGTTAGTAATACTTATGCTAAAATTTTAGAAAAAGTTGATTTTAGTCATATTCGTCAACTTGCACACAATGATAAAAGTAATAGCAGTAATAACTAATACTTGTTAGATGTTTTATTGTAACAAAATATCATTTAAAGGGGGTATTAGTGTGAAAATTACGGGTAATTGGTTAAATTTATGTGTCTCAAATTTGCAACGGAGCGAAGCATTTTATGAAAAAATAGGTTTTGAAATTAAAAAAAATGAGGCAATGTTGGACAAAATGTTAGGTGTTCAAACTAAGGATGAGCATATTATCATGTTAATTGAACAACAACAATTCAAAAAAGCAGCGAGTGTAAACGAAACGACGAACAATGGCGCATTAGTTTCTGTATCTGTATCTACAAATGATGAAGTTGATGAACTTTTAAATTTAGTTGATGCTTCAGATGGGAAAGTTTTACAGCGTGGTAGTGAATTAGAAGGTTATTATGGTGGTCTGTTTAGTGACCCTGATGGTAATCGTTTTAATATTATAACGATGTAAAAACAGCTGGAATATTATTTGAAGCCTTAGGTTATAATATTGTGTTAGCAGTAGAAAGAGATTTGAACATAAATTTATACTTAGTTTAATCAAGTTATTTCCGCTGTTATGGAGTGGGGTATGAAATCTATGATGAAAATTTAGATTTCTGTCACACTCCCTTTTTTGTTAATCATAATCAATGAAAGTAGGGATATTTTTGATTCAAGCAATTGCAGTAGACAAAGATGGTACATTTTTAAATTCGGAGCACACATACGATCATACTTATTTTGATCGATTATTTAACGAAATCAAGCGCCAAAACATTAAATTTATTGTTGCTAGTGGGAATCAATATGCACAGTTACAATCATTTTTCCCTGATAAAGATGAAGATATTACTTACGTAGGGGAGAACGGGGCGGTTACATATTTCAATAATAAATTACTAAATGCTCATCATTTCGATGCGACATTAATTGAAGATGCAGTTAAATTTTTAGAACAAAGGTATAAAATAAAAAATATTATTTTAAGCGGAGTTAAGACTTCATATTTACGGGATGATGCCCCTGAAACGTTTAAAGAATACGTTAAATTATATTATAAAGATATTACATATGTAGACAACTTTGATGATTTAAGTCACGACAAAATCGTCAAAGTAGCAATGCACATCGCTGATGAAACTTTATTGAATGATGTTGTTAATGAATTAAACGCTAAATTTGGTAAGTCTATTCGTTCAGTGACGAGTGGATTTGATAGTTTAGACTTGCTAGTACCTCATGTTAATAAGGGAGAAGCAATTAAAGAATTACTTAAAGAGTGGGGCATTGAAGAAGATGAATTACTAGCATTTGGTGATGCTAACAACGATATCGAGATGCTACAACTAACACCACATAGTTATGCAATGGAGAGCTGCAGTCCTGAATTAGCAGAAGTGGCACATCATCGAGCGCCTTCTAATGACGAATCAGGTGTTTTACATATAATAGAAAAATATTTAAAAGAACAATAATAGTAGTTGCTTTGTTTATATTAAAAAGGGTTATTTCCTACAATGTTAGGAGATAACCCTTTTATCTATTTCAATTTAGTTTACGATATGCACAGGAACGGGGGAATTATTAGCTACTTTATGCGTTACATTGCCTAAGACGTTCCCCAAGCTTGCTTTGTCGCGTTTGTTACTCATGACTACAACGTCGTAGCCATTGTTTTCAAGTTCATTTAAAATTTTACTTCGGATTGGGCCAGAACTGAATTTTATATTAACTTGTACACCTGTTGATTGAAGTTGTTCCACGAAAGGCTGTAGTTTTTCTTCTTTTTTAGCTGTTAAATCTTCTACGTGTTGGTTATCATAACGCACGGAGCTTTGTAATTCTGCATCAGAAATAACATTATAAATGGTTACCGTCGCATCCTCGCGTCCACTACTTAAATTCTCAATTGCTTTCGGTACGTTCGTAAATGAGTTTTCAAAGTCATATGCTAATAAAATATTTTTATACATAACCTTTGCCCCCTTTATTATTCCTATACCCTGTTTCAGCAAAAATATATGTCACTTTAGTTAAATAAATAAATTATAAAGTTTAAACATCTAAACCGATAATGTCGCTTACACTGCTATAGCCATGCTGTGCTAAATAAGTAGCTAATCCTTTGTTTAATTTTTTAGTTAGTCCTGGACCTTGCAATACTAAAGAACTATAAATTTGAACTAAAGATGCACCACTACGTAGCATAGTTATAACGTCTTCTGTAGTGAATATGCCCCCTGTACCTATAATCAAGAAGTTACCGTTAGTCTCTTTATAAGTCCATTTAATAAGCTCTAAGTTACGTTCAAATAATGGCTTGCCACTTAAACCGCCAGTTTCATGCTTATGTTGTGACGTTAAATTTTCCCGTTTTTGAGTTGTATTCGCTAATACGATACCATCGAAAGTGTCAACGATAGATGGCAGAATGTGATTTAATTCTGATGTTTCTAAATCAGAAGTTAGTTTAATAAAAATTGGAATTTGTAAATTGTGTTGCTTTTTATAATCACTAATTGCTCGGCATAACATTGTAAATTCATCTTTGTCATGAAAGTTTTGTAAGTTTGCTGTATTAGGTGAACTAATGTTAACCGTAAAATATGTCACGTCATTTTTAAAAGTATCAATCACTTTAATATAGTCTTGATATCTTTCTTCATACGGTGTGACTTTATTAACTCCTACATTCAGCCCGATAGGTAACGAATAAGCAAAGCGTCTTAAATTACTTAATGCTTTGTTCATTCCTAGATTGTTGAACCCCATACGGTTAATTAGTGCATCGTCTTCAAGTAAACGATACATACGCGGTTTAGGGTTGCCATCTTGTGGTTTTGGCGTTATGCCGCCTAGTTCTATTGCACCAAATCCTGCCATTTCAAGCGCTTTAGGTACTTCACAAGATTTATCAAAACCTGCGGCAAGACCGATAGGGTTAGGGAATGTAATACCTTTAATATGTTGCGTTAATGATGCATGTTCATAATAAAAGAAACGTTTAATAGCTGATAAAAATAGAGGATGATTTTGTGTTAATTTTAGAACAGTGATTGTATTGCCATGAGCTTCTTCAGGATCCATTTTAAATAACAAAGGTTTCATTAATTTATACATTGATTACGCTCCAATAATTTGATTTTGTACATTAAACTTAACTCCGGTAATTATCTTTATTCTATAATAAATAGTAAGGTAAAATAAAGTTACTATAAGAAATATTATATTTTCCTTGCTTAGGAATTGGAAACATGAGATTAAAAAATGACTAATTAGGTAATATTATAATTATACGGAATGAAAGAAAGTAGGGATGTTATGAATAATTCATGGCAAGCACAACTACCATTAAACAATATTAAAAACATATCGCCTGTTGGCGGTGGAGATGTTAATGATGCATATATTGTAGAAACAAACGGTGACAGTTACTTTTTGCTTGTACAAAAAAATAGAGATGCAGATTTTTATGCGGCAGAAATTGCTGGCTTGAAAAAATTTGAAGAAGCGGGTATCAAAGCCCCTATAGTAGAGGGCAATGGTCAAATCAATAATGATGCCTATTTATTATTAAGCTATTTGCAAGAAGGTGGACGTGGAGATCAACGCGAGTTAGCTAAATTAGTTGCTAAAATGCACAGTCAACAGCAACCCGACGGTAAATTTGGTTTTGAAATGCCTTATCAAGGTGGAGATATTTCGTTTGATAACAGTTGGTGTGATACTTGGCAAGAAATATTTGTTGAAAAACGTTTAGAACCATTAAAAGATGCTTTAGTAGATAAAGGCTTATGGATAGAGGCTGATGTAGATACCTTTAATCAAGTTAAAGACGTCATCAACAAGTCTTTAAAAGAACATAACAGCAAACCTTCATTACTACATGGTGATATGTGGGGAGGAAACCATATGTTCCTAACTGACGGCGAGCCTGCATTATTTGATCCAGCGCCGTTATATGGTGATAGAGAATTTGATTTAGGTATTACTACGGTGTTTGGTGGTTTTAATCAAGCATTTTATGAAGAATATAACAAACAGTATCCACTAGCTAAAGATGCCGAGTTCCGCATGGAATTTTATAAGTTATATATTTTAATGATTCACTTACTTAAATTTGGTGGATTGTATGCTACAAGTGTAGATCGTTCGATGGTCAAAATTTTAAATTGATAAAGTTATGGGGCTGTGATGTCAATAGATATCTCAGCCTTAATTTTTTCGTGAGTAATGAATTCAAGGTGCTACTACTAATTTAAATTATAAAAGATTTAATGTCATTGTATTTTAGCAAGAAGGGAAACTTTTATTTTAAGCAGGAATATATGGGCTAAAAGATTGCAAAATATATAAGTTAGTAGAATTATTATCTGTAGAGTGGAAAAAATTAGGAGGAATTAGATGGATAGTAACAGACTAAAAAATGTTTTGTTGGATAATTATGACAATCGTATCAAATCAGCAGAACAAGACGATTTTGACATTAATAAAGAATTAGAAAGTATTTTAAATGGTATTGGCTATTCTGTAGAAGACACAGGTGGCAAGGTAGAATTTTACGGTAAAGATCCTATACAACCTAGCACACTGAAAATAGCTTCTCTTGCTGGTATTGGTTTAGCAGCCAAATCGGTAGCTGTTGCTTCATTATGGAAAAAAAGAACAGGTATAAGTCAAGATATACAAGTTGATATAAGAAAAGCATTAAAAAGACTTTCCCCGTTCTATGAAAAAAAGTGGGAAACATTAAATGGTTTTGCTGCAAAATCACAAATATTTCCTGATAACCCAACACGATTTGATTTTTACCAAACAAAAGATGGACGTTGGGTTATGCCTTTAAATCCTTATCCTAGTGCACAAAGACATACATTAGAATTATTAAATGCACTGCCAAATAAAAAGTCAATTTCTCATGCTATTAGACAATGGCATTCACATGATTTAGAGGAGAAAGCTGCCGAAAGGGGTGTTGTAATGCCTGTCGTCCGCTCGGTGCCTGAATTTTTAAATGAAGAACAATTTGAATATACAGCACAGAATCCTCTAGTGACTATTGAAAAAATAGGAGAATCTAAGCCAGAACCCTTTACTAGTAATCCTTCACAACCTTTAGACGGCATACGTGTGCTTGGCATGGGACATGTCATTGCAGGTGCTGGATTAGGACGTGGTTTAGCATTACATGGTGCTGATGTATTAAATGTTTGGCGCCCTACTGAATTTGAAGAAGAAACATTGCTATTAACTTCTCATATTGGCATGCGTTCAACATATTTAGATATTGATAATCAACAAAAACATCTTAAAAAATTTGATGAGCTATTGCAAGATGCCGATATTTTCTTTTTAAATAAACGTAACGGCTTTATGACTGAGAAAAATTTGACGCCACATGAATTAGCGGAAAAAAGACCTGGTATTATTCATTGTTCAGTAAGTTGTTACGGAGAGGAAGGACCATGGTCAGACAGAAATGGATTCGATCAAACTGCAGGATGTGTAACGGGGGTTATGGATTTAGAAGGAACAGCCGATAAACCGAAATTGCCACCTATAGTTGTAGTGAATGATTATGTTATTTCTTGGTTATTAGAAACTGCTGCCATTAAAGCACTAGAAAGAAGGGCCCAAGAGGGTGGTAGTTATAAAGTTCAAGTTAATCTAAGTCGTGTATCTTTATACCTCCTATCTTTAGGTATCTTTGATAAGGAATATGTGAATAGCACATTCAATTCCACAGATGAACATGAAATTGTTAGTCCAGACCAATTCGAAGATGATACGCCACTTGGCCATTATGTTGGAGTCACAGATCAAGTTAAAATGACTGAGACACCTGGACACTACAAATTCACCCTTATTCCGAGAGGGTCAAGTAAACCTGAATGGTTGAAATATTAATTTAATGTGTATTGATAATTATATAGAATTTAAATCAAAAATAATTTTTAATATAGAAATTCAATTGTTAATTACAAATTACTAGTCTGATTCCGTATGCTAACTATTATTATCCCCTCGCTATGATAAATGGTGAGGGGATTTTTTAATCTCAAATATAACTGTCAGCAATTTTTAATAAGTGTCGCTTTCATATCATGAGTTGGATTATTATTTTTATCGTTATTTCGATTACATAAATGTATATTTTTTATAAAGAGTAATTATTTTACAAATTAATTCTATAAACCATTTGATTATTTTTGATATTAAATATAAATTAAGAATTAAGAAAAGAATAGGAGGTTTTTTATTATGTCAAAAAAAGTATTAACGAGTTTGGTGGCAATATTAGCTGTAACTTCAGTAATTAATTTTAGTCATCATAATATTCAAGCTGCCACAAATAATCAAGCACAAGACACACAGCCATCAGACCAAATAAGTTCTAGAGTTATATTACCAAACAATGATAGACATCAAGTTTCTGATACAAAAAGTGCACACTATCAATCTTTAGGTTTTGTGGATATGGGTCAAAATATTGCAACAGGTGTTGTTATAGGTGAAAATACTATTTTGACTAATAAACACGTAGCAGATTTATCTAATGGCAATATGAAATTTGCACCGGCAGCAACGGATGAAAATACTTATCCATACGGAGAGTTTAAAGAAGAAAGTAGTGAACAATATGACGGAGATGCCGATTTAGCTGTAGTTCATTTTAAAGCTAATGATAAGGGGCAACACATAGGTGACGTAGTTAATCCAGCAACTATTAGCGATTCGACTCAAGAGAAAAAAGGGGACAACATCACAGTCACAGGTTATCCAGGAGATAAACCTACGGCTACAATGTGGGAAAGTAAAGGTAGAATACTATCTAATAGCGCAACAAGTATGACGTATGACGCGAGTACGTATGGAGGTAACTCTGGTTCGGGCGTATTTAATGATGAAAATGAGTTAATTGCACTACATTATGGTGGCGTTGAAAATGAAAGTAATAATGCCGTTCCATTAACTGGAGACGTATTAAAGTTCGTTAATGAAAATAATAGTTAATGAAGATAAGAAAATTCGAAAAATTGTGTATAGCAGAAGTGCATAAAGCATTAGTGATTTTGGATAGAGAAAAAATGTAAGTAAACTCTTCTATAAGATGTGTAAATCATTCGCTTTTAAAAAAATAGATAAGTATACTTAACAGTCCAATCTTATCTATATGAGGAATGATTAAGTAAGTGAAAACCATTGTAAAAGTATGTGTGTGGATATTAATAGTAGTTGTGCCAACCGTTATAATTACTTTCAATATTGGAAATGTGAAGCATCATTTATATGAGACACTGCAAAATAACGACAATATTGAAAATAAAGAGTTTGATTCTAGTCATTTTATCTCTAAGAAGCAAAGTAGGAAAACAGAATCATTTGGCGATTATAAAGAAAATAAACTTAGTGGTGAAGGCAAACATTATGGTGTCGATTATGCTGTGCCAGAAGATACAAAAATAAAAGCTGTATCACATGGAACAGTTACGCGGACTTTCGATAACGATTTAGGTGGTAAAGTTTTGCAAATTACAGAAAGTAATGGCAGGTACTATCAATGGTATATGCACCTAAATGACTATAAAGTTAAAGTTGGAGATAAAGTTAAGCCAGGGGAAGTCATTGCGTTGTCAGGTAATACTGGTAAACAAACAACAGGCCCCCATGTACATTTTCAACGTATGAAAGATGGTGTCGGTAATAGTTACGCCGAAGACCCCACTCCATTTATCAATAAATTACCCCACAAAGAGCGTAATATATACGATTTGTAATGGGTAGTATCTTTAGATTAATAATTTTAGGGTAAATATATTTAAATATTAAACGAAGGAGGATTACTATATGTCTGATATAAAAAATGTACATCCACCCGAACAATTTAAATATAGAAATACACCAGTAAGAATTAAAAACTATTTTCAATTTACTTGTGATAATCGCATATTTTTTTCTAAAAGCAAACACGTAGATTTAACTAATCAACTTTATAAGTTTGATATCGAAATATTATCACCGATAGATGATTTAGGATTAGCGCTAGATTTCAATGAAGTAGATAAAATTTATGAAGAACGCATTGCACCTTATTTAGACAATCAACTAGTGAATGAAACATTGCCTACAATGAATACAACAGCTGAAAATATTGCGTTTTGGATTTGGGATCAATTTGCTAATGAGATACCAGGGGGTAATAAATTAGAAAAATTAACATTCTACGAAAATGAAACTCAAGGATTAGTCCTTAAAGCCGATGATGTGCAATAGTAAAATATTGAAAATAACCATAACCCATTATAAAAAAACGCAATGATTATTACGTTTCTTTTATAATGGGTTAAATTTTGTAGATTTTTGTATAAAAAATTTAATAACTATTTTTTTATAAATGATATGTGTTATATTATGTTTTATATTTTACCACGGAGGTACATATAAAATGGAAAGAGTAAGTCCTAAACAATTTTTATATAATGTTTTATCGGGGGTTGCAATTGCGATTGTTGCAGCTTTTGTACCTAATGCAATACTTGGAGAATTATTAAAATTTTTATCTTCTAAAAACGCAATATTTCAAACCCCTTTACAAATCGTATTAGCTATTCAATTTACTGTGCCATTATTAGTTGGAACATTAATAGCGATGCGTTTTAAACTTCAACCGTTAGCTACAGCTGTAGTAGCCAGTTCTGCTTTCGTAGGAAGTGGCATTGCCCAATTTAAAAATGGCGCCGTTGTGTTAGTTGGTGTAGGTGATTTAATTAATACAATGATCACAGCAGCTATTGCAGTATTATTTATTTTAATAATAGGGGATCGCTTTGGCAGCCTGGCACTCATATTTTTACCAACTACTGTAGGTTTTTCAGCAAGTCTGATTGGTGTAACAATTCTACCGTATATCAAAATGATTACTACAGGTATCGGGAAACTTGTTAATACATTTACTGAATTACAACCTGTATTAATGTCTATTTTAATAGCTATTGTCTTTAGTTTTCTTATTATTTCTCCAATATCTACAGTAGCAACTTCATTAGCTATAGGAATAAGTGGTATAGCGGCAGGATCTGCGTCGTTAGGCATCGTAGCTTGTGAAGCAGCATTAGTATCAGGCACAATCAAAATTAATAAAGTAGGAGTGCCTTTAACTATATTTTTAGGTGGCGTAAAGATGATGATACCTAATATGGTCCGTCACCCAGTAATTTTGCTACCAATATTTACGACGGCCATAATCACAGGTTTTGTCGGGGGATTATTAGAAATAAGTGGAACAAAAGAATCAGCAGGATTTGGTATTATTGGTTTAATAGGACCAATTAGTGCTTTTAAATTAATGGATGCTGATCCATTGATGCGTTTATTAATAGTGGTATTAACATTTTTTGTTGTGCCATTTATTGTAGGTTTCGCAGTGAATACGATATATATGAAAGTGTTTAAATTATATAACAGGGAGATATTTAAGTTTTTAGCGTAATTTTTACTGTTATAAAATGAATAATAGATAATAAAAAAGGACGTTCTCTAAATTATTAGAGAACGTCCCTTATTTATGTTGAAGTCTAAAATGAAAGTATAAATGTTAATGTACTTAAATTTAATTCATTCTTTCTAGCATGACTAATTTTAATGGTCTTATTAGATGATAGTTTGTACTTTTAGTGTCTTCTTTTATTAATTCCTCTAACAACTCAATAAGTTCGATATCGCTTGTATGACTATACCAATCATATAATTGGTCGTCAGACAACTGGCTAAGTTTATATTTTTCAATGTCATAATAACGATCGGCGCCGAGTCCACCTTCGTCAATCATCGTAGAGATACGTTGTGACCGCGTTTCATAAAGTTTGTCAATTCTCAAACGTGCATCATCATAAGTAGTCATAATAAAATCCTCCTTTCAAATGGTAACGTGGAGCCATTTCAAACTTTCTTAATTACGGAATACTTTTCGTTTGTACATACTGTAAACCAATGTCTTCACTTATAGTGTATTATTACAAAATAAATTTCACAATATCTTTGCTCAATTTATAGAGATTTTTACTTTTTGAGGTGAAATCACCTTGTTTATATTAAATAACTTAACTTCAACGCAACTTTTTATATTACAAGCATGTAATAAAATTATGTCATGTAATTTTTCTGATAATAACAATAATTCTATTGAGAACTGCTGTAGAAGTTTGTAAAAAGGTAAATTGCTAATTATTAAGATGGGTTAAACCTACTAAGTTATATTACATGTTGTTACAAAAACCATTTTATGTCATATAAATTACATGTTTTGTAATTATTTTGTTATTAATGTGTAATACAAATGCATATTTTTTGTGGTATATTATGTCTTGTCGAAAAAGCAACACATTATTTTTTTAAGTTAGCACATACGAAATTTATGAAATTAAAATATAGTTTTATCAAACAAAAATAATTGGAGGATTTTTTAATTATGAAAAAGACAGTATTAGCTTCATCATTAGCAGTAGCTTTAGGAGTAACAGGATACGCAGTAAGCGGTGACCATAACCAAGCACACGCTTCAGAACAAAATGTTAATCAAGCTCATTTAGCTCAATTAGCATTAAACAACGCTTCAGAATTAAACGAGCATCCAGTACAAGCTGGTTCATATGACTATAGCTTCAACTACCCTGGTCATTCATTCCATTTCCAATCAAATGGTAGTTCATGGACTTGGTCAGTTAACGGACAATCTGATTCTAAACAAGCATCTTCAGCTTCATACAATAATAATAACTCAGCTCAAGTTGCTCAACCACAACAAACAACTTCTCAAAAATCAGAAGTTAAAACAGTAGCAGCACCTAAAGCTTCTACAAACCAAACACAAACTCAAACTACACAAGCAACAAAAACAACAAACCAAGCACAAACTCAAACTGCACAACCAACAAAAACAACAAGCCAAAGTACTTCAAGCCAAAGCACTTCAAGCTCATCAGCTTCAACTGGTGGATCAGTCAAAGCTCAATTCTTAGCTGCTGGTGGTACTGAAGAAATTTGGAACACAATCGTTTTACCTGAATCAGGAGGCAATCCTAACGCAGTTAACGAATTAGGTTACAGAGGTTTAGGTCAAACTAAAGAATCTTGGGGAACTGGTTCAGTTGCTGACCAAACTAAAGGTTTACTTAACTACGCTAAACAACGTTATGGTTCAGTAGACTCAGCTTTATCTTTCCGTAACAGCAACAACTGGTGGTAAGAATTACCTAATATAAATATTTTAGAGGCTAGGACATAGTTAGATGTCTTAGCTTCTTTTTTATGTTGATAAATTGTGACTAAATCATTAATTATATAAATACATATGTAATATTAGTTGGGTTTTAGGAAGTGAAAAGATATTAGTTTTAATAGAATGTTATATATTAAGTTGACACGCTTAACCTTTTTGTTAAACTTAATCTTAATTTGAAAGTATTAAGTAATTTAATGTAGATATATAATAGAATTGGAATTAATTATTGGACGAATATTTGGCACGGCATAAAGAAAGGGGAATTTGTAATGGTTATATCGGATAGACTAGCCCAAATAACAGAAAGTTATTTTGGTAAAACAATGGGGCGTAAAATTGAACATGGTCCGTTACCATTAATAAATATGGCTGTGGGTATACCTGATGGAGAAACACCTAAGGGTATTTTAGATCATTTTGCAAAAGCATTATACCATCCTAAAAATCAAAAATATGTAGCGTTTCATGGCAAAGATACCTTTAAACAAGCTATCGTCGATTTTTATCAACGACAATATAGTGTCGATTTAGATCCAGAAGAAGTGTGTATATTATATGGGACAAAAAATGGCTTGGTTGGTTTGCCTACATGCATTGTAAATCCAGGGGAAAATGTATTGCTACCTGATCCAGGTTATACTGACTATTTGGCAGGAGTACAATTGGCTGATGCCATACCTAAAACTTTACCGTTATCACCACCATATTATTTACCGGATTGGTCACAAATCGCTAATGATGTTTTAATAAACACTAAATTAGTTTATTTAACTTACCCCAATAACCCGACTGGCTCGGTTGCCACACAAAAAGTTTTTGATGATGCAATTAATCAATTTAAAGGCACTAAAACAAAAATAGTCCATGACTTTGCGTACAGTGCTTTTGGTTTTGACGCTAAAAATCCAAGTATACTACAAACTGAAGGCGCTAAAGATTTAGCAGTTGAAGTATTTTCGCTGTCCAAAGCGTATAATATGTCTGGTTTTAGAGTGGGTTTTGCAGTAGGGAATAAAGATATTATAGCAGCCTTAAAAAAATATCAATCTCATACACATGCAGGTATGTTTGGTGCTTTGCAAGATGCCGCAACATATGCACTTAATAATTATGACGATTTTTTAGAGGAACAAAATGGTAAATTTAAACAAAGGCGAGATTATGTTCAGTCCCAATTAGACGAGGTAGATATCCCTTATGAACCTATGTCTGGTGGTATATTTTTATGGCTTAAAACACCACCAGCATATGACGGAGAACAATTTGTGGAATATCTATTACAACAGCAATCTATTCTTGTAGCGCCAGGTAGCCCATTTGGTCAAAATGCCAAGCATTATGTGCGTATGTCATTAGCATTGGACGATAATCAAATGAAAGAGGCAATTGATAGGATAAAATCACTAATAAAGTTATACCATCATAAATAATTAATAAAAAGCACGTTCCAATGTAATAGAAGGAACGTGCTTTTTATTATTAAATTATACTATTTTACTTAACGTCATATCCTTGATCTTCTATAGCTTCTGTCATTGCTGCAGCATCAACTTTTGTATCGTCGTAGTTTACGTCTACAGTGCCTGCTTCTAAATTAACGTCAGCTTGTGATACGCCATCTAAACTATTTAATGAGTCAGATACAGCATTTCTGCAATGTTCACAGCTCATACCTTCTACTTGAATTGTTTTAGTTGCCATATAAATCACCTCCCTTAAAGTATAGGATTATAATTTCACTTTTTTCAATCTTAAAGCATTGATAACAACACTGACAGAGCTTAGCGCCATTGCAGCGCCTGCTACCCAAGGTGCGAGTAATCCTAATGCTGCAATTGGAATACCTGCAACGTTATAACCAAACGCCCAGAATAGGTTTTGTCGGATGTTTCGAATGGTATATTTGCTAACTTTGAGTGCTTTGGGTATAAGCAGTAAATCGCCACCTAAGATAGTAATGTCTGCTGCTTCTATAGCAACTTCTGTCCCTGTTCCTATAGCAATGCCGGTCTGTGCTTGGACTAGCGCAGGCGCATCGTTTATACCGTCGCCAACCATTGCTACGGTTTGTTGTTGATTTTGCAATTGTTTAATTTCGTTAGCTTTCTGTTCTGGTAACACGCCCGCAATAACACGATCAATGCCTGCTTGTTTAGCAATTGCCTTAGCCGTAAGTTCATTGTCACCTGTTAACATGATTGCTTCGATATTTAAAGCATGTAATTGTTCAATAGCTTGTTTGGCATTTGATTTTAAGGTATCTGCTACTGCAATTACACCAGTTAACGTGCCTGAAACTGCGATATACATAGCTGTTTTACCTTCATTTTCATATGGAGATAAATCCCCATGCAGGCTTACTTGATGTTGGTCCATTAATTTAGAGTTACCTATTAATACCTCTTTATTATCAACCGTCGCCTGAATACCTTGACCAGGTATCGTTTCAAAGATTGAAGCTTCTATTAAGGATACTTTTTTTTGCGCCGCATAGTTTACAATTGCTTCGGCTAATGGGTGTTCAGAATAATATTCAGCGCTTGCAACAAGTTGTAATGTAGCTAAATCACTAGTGAAATCTGTTACTTCAGGTTTTCCGTTAGTCAAAGTACCTGTTTTATCAAAGACGATTGTATTTACTTTGTGGGCTTGTTCTATATGTTCTCCGCCCTTGAATAAAATACCACTTTGAGCGGCTTTGCCTGTGCCTACCATAATGGAGGTCGGAGTCGCTAAACCTAATGCGCAAGGACAAGCAATAACTAGGACTGATATCGAAGCAATTAATGCAGACTCGAATGGATCGGTATTAACAAATATAATCCATATTAAAAACGTAATGGCAGCTAACCCTACTACAATGGGGACAAAATAACTTGAAATAACGTCCGCCAAACGTTGAATAGGGGCTTTAGACCCTTGTGCGGCTTCGACTGACTCAATAATTGAAGCAAGAGCAGTATCTTCACCAATTTGTGTAGCTTTCATTGTTATTGCACCATTTTTATTTAATGTTGAACCGATAACTTGTGAATTTATTGTTTTTTCGATTGGCAAAGATTCACCGGTAAGCATTGACTCATCTACGGCTGTTTGGCCTTTGATAATAGTACCGTCTACTGGTATTTTTTCACCTGGTTTAACTTCTATAATATCGCCCACGACAATCTCACTTACGGGTAACATGTGTATGTCATTATTTCTAATTACTCGTGCTTCTTTACTTTGCAAATTCATTAATTTACTTAAAGATTGAGTAGTATGGGATTTTGCACGTGCTTCTAAATATTTACCAAAAAGTATAAGTGTAATTAAAATAGCACTTGTTTCAAAATAAAGGTGAGGTTCAATGTTAGGATTAATAATCCATTTTATAGATTCATATATACTATAACAATAAGCGGCGCTAGTACCTAATGCTACAAGTACGTCCATATTGGCAGAACCACTCCGTAAACTTTTGTAAGCGCCAGTATAGAATTGCCAACCTATACCAAATTGCACAACAGTTGCTAAGACAAATTGGAAGTAAGGGTTCATAAATATATGTGGTAACGACAAGCCAAACAAATGAACTAACATCGTCATCAATAACGGTATTGATAATACAATTGAAATAATTAGCTTAATTAGTTTATAACGTAATTCTTTGGCTTTTTGAGATGTTTTGTCTATAGAGCTAGATTTTAATTGAGCATCATAACCTAATTGTTGAATACGTTTAATTAAATCATTTGAAGATATTACTTCAGGGTTAAAAGAAACGTTGCCAAGCTCAGTAGTTAAATTTACAGTAGCTTGCTGTACACCATGTGTGCGATTTAGCACTTTTTCAATACGCGTAGAACAAGCAGCACATGTCATACCAAAAATATTTAATTCGACAGTATCTGTGACTACATCATAACCTGTATGTTGAATTGTTTGTGTAATATCTTCTAATGTAGTTTGTTGATTGTTATATTCAATGGTAGCTTTTTCGGTAGATGGGTTTACCGTAGCAGTAACTTGATCTAACTTATTCAAATTCTTTTCGATACGGTTAGCACAAGCGGCGCACGTCATACCTGTTATGGCTATAGTGTCCTTTTTTTTATTGGTCATCAACTTACACCTCCCTGTTTGTTTATCAATTATCTTAATTTCAATATACCCCTATCAGGTATAAAAGTCAACGTTCGTGCTTTGAAATTTTATTACGTTAAGAAGTGAAAATGATAAGATAAAAACAATATATAAATAAATTGAATTACTTTAAGTGGTGTAATTATTGATGTGACAGTTTTGTCATTTTTGTAGTTTGATTTGTTAGGTGAAACAAACGAAAAAGTAGTAAATCTTTTTTACAATATGGTTAATAATTAGATAAAAGGAGTGTGTGTAATGTCTATATTAAAAGCAAATAGTTTAACTAAAACATATGGAAATAGACATCAGCGTCAAGAAGTATTGAAAGGATTAGACTTCAGTATTGAAGAAGGAGAGTTCGTTTCTATAATGGGGCCTTCGGGTTCAGGGAAAACGACGTTGCTCAATGTGTTAAGTTCTATAGATTATATTACGAGCGGTATTGTAGAAATTAAAGGGCAACAAATAAATAAAATGACTAATAAAAAATTAGCTGATTTCAGAAAAAAAGAAATGGGCTTTATCTTTCAAGACTATAGTGTACTTAATACATTGACGGTAAAGGAAAACATTATGTTACCTCTGTCTATCCAAAATTTATCGAAATCTACGATGATGAAAAATTATCAAGAAGTGACACAAACTTTAGGTATAGATCAAATTGATCATAAGTATCCAAATGAAATATCTGGTGGGCAACAACAACGTACAGCGGCGGCTCGTGCTTTTGTGCATAAGCCATCAATTATTTTTGCTGATGAACCAACAGGAGCATTAGATTCAAAAAGCGCTCAAGATTTATTGTATAGATTGGAAGAAATGAATAATCAATTAAATGCTACTATTGTTATGGTCACCCATGATCCTGTAGCTGCTAGTTACTCAAACAGAGTTATCATGTTAAAAGATGGCAGTATTAATTCAGAAATATACCAAGGCGACGATACAAATAATGAATTTTACAGAAACATTATTCATATGCAAACTGCCTTAGGTGGTGTAACGAATGATATTTAATCAAATTGTATTAAAAAACTTTAAAAAGAATATACAGCATTATGGGATGTATATATTTTCGTTAATTGTAAGTATTATTTTATTCTTTAGCTTCGTAACCTTAAAATACACACATAGTATTAATAATGCGGATTCAATTGCGATTATTAAAAAAGGAGCCAATACAGGGGCGTACTTTTTATTTATCATTATCATTGTATTCTTAATGTACGCAAGTCATTTATTTATTAAAAGACGTACTAAAGAATTTGCAATGTATCAACTCATTGGTCTTACTAAAAACAACCTTATGCGTATGTTAATGATTGAACAAATTGCAATGTTTGTTATCACAGGCGTATTGGGATTAATCATTGGTATATTTGGCTCCAAGATATTATTAATGATTGTACTTAAAGTATTAAATATACACACAAGCGTTTCAATTAATTTTCACTACCAAGCCTTATTACAAACTGTCATGATGCTTGTATTAGCATTTATATTAATTATGTTCCAAAATTATTTATTTATTAAAAAACGCAGTATTCTACAAATGATGGGGGAGCAATCAAAATCAGATGTAAAGAACCCAAAAGTTACAATTGCTGAAACAGTTTCAGGCGTTCTAGGTATTGCAATGATTCTTATTGGTTATTACTTATCAACAGAAATGTTAGGTAAATTTTCAGGGATAATAATGGTATTACCATTTGTTATATTAGCCTTGACAGTAGTGGGTGCTTACTTATTCTTTAGAAGTTCTGTATCGCTTATTTTTAAATCACTTAAACATATGAAAAAAGGAAATGTATCTATAACAGACGTGGTATTTACGTCTTCAATAATGCATAGAATGAAGAAAAACGCATTGTCGCTAACAATTATTGCTACCATTTCAGCTGTGACAGTTACTATTCTATGCTTTGGTGCGATTAGTAAATCACAAATAAATAATCAAATTGCGTCATCATCTCCGCAAGATTTTACATTTACAGACCAGAAACAAGCTAATAAATTTGAAAAACAATTAAAGCAACACAAAATCGATTACAAACTTAAATATAAAGAAGTTGCTACGCCTAAATTATTAAAGGACAATGTATTAAATGCGCCTAAAACTTATAGCAATAGTGAAACAATGACAGTTACGAGCAATAAATATTTTCATGATGAAGGTGTTAAAGGTGACAAGGCTAAATTGATTAATATGGGTAATATGGGACCTGATATGCATCCTAAAATAAATAATAATATTGTGTTACAAGGCTCAGATAAGCATAGTTTTAAAGTAACTTCAAAAAGTGATAGTACTGATTTTTCTATTGAAACTTCATTTAATGGTCCAGTGCTATTAGTAAGTGATACGCAATATAAAAATTTAAAACAACATAGTAAAGATGTAAGGACACAATCAGGATTTGATATTGCTCATCAAAAACAAATGTCACAGGCAGAAAAAATAGCTCACAAAGTTAATCCGACAATTCAATCTAAAAAAGAAGTTAAACATCAAGTGGATCAAAGCACAGGCATCTTGCTTTTTGTAACAAGCTTCTTAGGTTTAGCATTTTTAGTTGCAGCGGGTTGTATTGTTTATATTAAACAAATGGATGAAACTGAAGATGAGATAGGGAACTTCCGCATTTTACGTAAAATGGGATACACACACCAAGATATGACGCTAGGTTTAGCATTAAAAGTGGCATTTAACTTTGGTTTACCTTTAGTAGTATCGTTATTACATTCTCTATTTGCTGCTTTAGCATTTATGAAATTAATGGGAGTTAGTACCTTGATGCCTGTTTATATTGTAATGATTGCTTATTCTTTCATTTATTGTATATTTGCGATTATGGCGTTTATACATTCCAAAAGAATTGTTAAACACTCCATTTAAAACTAAAACGATCTAATTTCAACAATGCTTAAACATAGTTTTTGAAATTAAAATCTATAACTAAAATATCCACGGTTAATACAAAAGGGCGATTTCTGTTGTAATAAGATAGAAATCGCCCTTTTTTAAGCTTTTGGTATTTGCTTTGTTACTATATTTATTTATAAAGTAGATTTATAGGATATAAATTATGCCAATAATCACTATTAATGAAGAGGTACATTGTAAAAATGGTTAATTTAAGTAAGTTGTAAAGTATAGAGTGCGAGATTGCTGAAGGGTAGCGTAAGAGTAGTGGAGTATAGGTTGAAATGGTCCACTAGGAATGCGAATCGTATTGTGAATCGTATTAAAATAAATTAATTTAAAGTAAAGGCCGCTAACTTATGTAAAGTTAGCGGCCTTTTAGTGCCATTTGTCTGTGCTTATATATAAAGCAAGTGAATAGGAGTTAGAAAAGTTATTATAGGTGCTGCTATTCCTTAATTAAATAAAGCTTTAAAAGAAGTCAGCAGGATTTAAATCTTTAATATCAATGTTCTTTAATGATTTAAAATTTATGTTTTCAACACTTTGTAAAATCTCGCCATTTTTGACTTGATTATAATAGTGGTTAGCATCTTCGGTTACATTATGTTCTTGGAACGTTTTGATAGCGCCAAGAATTAATAATACTGCAATGGCAACTTTTAGTAATGTTTTCATGATAAAATAACTCCTTTGACTACTTGATATATATAGTTTAACTTTTTAATGATAATAAAACATGCGTCCCTAGTATAGAAGTTTTATCAAACCTTAGTAGTATAGTTAAATATTTTATATACTAAAAGCAATAGGTAGCCAGAAATAAACGAATAGTGAAATAATAACGATCGTGAATAAGTTCAATATAAAACCTGCTTTAATCATGTCTTTCATTTCCAATTCATCTGAACTAAATACTGCCGCATTTGGAGGCGTTGATATCGGTAACATAAAGGCACATGTGGATGATAATGCAACTACTGCCATAATAAAGAATGCGTCTTGATGGATTGCAGCGGCTAATCCTATACTGATAGGCATTAACATATTTGATACCGCTGTATTTGACATGACTTCTGTTAAGAATAAAATTGCAGTAGTCAAAATAATAACAATTAATACTAGCGGTAAAGGTTTAACAATATCTAATAATCCACCAATCCATTTCGTTAAGCCTGAATCCTCAAAAGCCGCAGCTAACGATAGACCACCACCAAATAATATTAAAATACCCCATGGGAGTTTCGTTAAGTCGTCCCAAACGAGTAAACCACCTTTTTTGGATTTAGCAGGAATTAAGAAAAGTAACACAGCACCACTCATAGAAATTACAGTATCTGATAAGTGTAATGATGCTGGTAATGCACTGCTAGAAATCCATAAAATACTGACGAATAGAAAGACGATGCCAGTAAGTTTTTCATCGGTACTCATTGGTCCTAACGCATGTAATTCTTTTTTGGCAAAGTCAGAAGATACTTGATCTGCATCTTCAATTTTGAATAACCATTTCGTTAATAAGAAGTATAATACTACTAATAAAACGATTGTGATTGGTACTGCAAACAGCATCCATTGTGCGAATGATACTGTTCTATGTAAACTTGACGAAGCAACAGCCGCAAATACCGCATTAGGTACAGAACCTATTAATGTTGCCAAACCACCAATGGAAGCGGAATAAGCAACGGTTAATAATAATGCTTTAGAAAATTTATGTGTAGATTCAGGAGATAAAAACTTTGCTTCTTTAATTTCTTCGATAAGTGCTAATGCAATAGGTAACATCATCAAAGCAGTAGCGGCATTAGAAATCCACATTGAAATAAAGGCGGTAGCTATCATTGTGCCGAGTATAATACGGTTACTGTTTGAACCCATCATAGTGATGATCGTCATTGCAATACGTTTATGTAAGTTACATTTTTCTAATGCAATGGCAATAATAAACCCCCCCATATACATGAATACAATTGGATCAGCATAAGCAGAAGCTGCAATTTTTTCACTTGTACCACCAGTTAGTGGTAAAAGGATTAATGGTAATAACGAAGTTGCAGGAATTGGAATGGCTTCCGTAATCCACCAAGTTGCTACAAATAACGTAACAGCTAATACTGCTCTAGGTGCATCACTGAGGCCTGTAATCCCAGGAATAAAATAGAAAATTAAAAATAAGGCTGGGCCAAGTATTAATCCGATTTTTTGTTTCATATAAAAAGTCCCCCTTTGTTTTATGAAACCTTATGACTAAGAATAGCAATTTACTTAGGTCAACACAATAATATTCCAATTAAAGTTAAAAAATTCTGAAAAGTTGCTTAAATACTAATACTCCTTGATAATATAGAATAAAATAAGGCACATCAATGTAACAAATAAAAAATAGAAAGGTGACGCTAATGATTTTAAGTTCTGTAATTGCAAAAGATGATACTTGGGTACTGTGGGCGATTATTATTATTTGGGCTACGGTTAGTTTATTTCTAGAGCAGCGTTATAAATGGGCGAGCACAATATCAGGTGCAATCATAGCATTAGTTGGTGCAATGCTATTATCAAATTTCAAAATCATACCGACGTCTGCACCAGTTTACGATACAGTTTGGGACTATATTGTACCTTTATCTATTCCCTTATTATTATTCGGTTCGAATATTATTAAGGTATGGAAAGAAAGTAGAAGATTATTGGTTATTTTTCTGATTGCATCAGTAGGGACAATGATTGGTGCAGTGGTTGGATTTTTAACTTTACATAAGTGGATTCCATATTTAGAAAAAATTGGAGCCATGATGACAGGTAGTTATATAGGTGGAGGCGTAAATTTTGCGGCTATAAGTTCTAAACTAAACACACCTAAAGATATGATCTCATCAACGGTCGTGGCAGATAATAGCGTAATGGCACTTTATTTTTTATTACTTATAGCGATACCTGCTATGCCATTTATCAAAAAACATTTTAAAACTAACTATAATGGTGCAACAACAGATGAACAACAGCAATCTTTTTGGGAACCGAAGAAGATTCAAATTTTAGATATTGCAATTTCTGTGGCAACAGCTTTTACATTGGTAGCAGTAAGTTTTAAATTATCAGAGTTAATACAACATTGGATACCAAAGAGTAACGTCTTTATGACGATTATTGTGTCATTCTTTGGTGATCAATATTTATTATTAACAACTTTTACTTTAATTGTGGTGGCAATTTGGGGAGACTTTTTTGAAAAATTAGCTGGAGCATCGGAAATAGGGACGTTTCTAATATATATTTTCTTTGTGGTTATAGGTATTCCCGCATCATTTGCTACCATTATTCAAACAGCACCTTTATTATTTGTCTTTGTCATTATCATATTAATATTTAATTTAGGGCTTAGTTTAATTATCGGTAAATTATTTCATTTTAAAATTGAAGAAATATTATTAGCTAGTAATGCTACTGCTGGAGGTCCAACTACTGCTGCAGCTTTAGCAATAGGAAAACGATGGACCAATTTAATCGGTCCTATTTTAATTATAGGGACGCTAGGTTACATTATCGGTAACTATGCAGGAACACTTATTTATCATTTATTACTAACGTTGTAATGACCAATAGGAGGATTAGAAGTGAATGAAAAAGCGAAAATGTTAGCTGGCGAGTGGTATGATGCTAACTATGATAGTGCATTAAATAAAGAAAGAATAAGAGCTAAAGATTTATGTTTTGATTTGAATCATACTAAACCAAGTGACATAGACCAAAGACATAAAATATTGAATTCACTTTTTAATAATGAATTTAGCAATATAGAAATACTAAGCCCGTTTATGGTTGATTATGGATACAATATAAGTCTCGGAGATAGCGTATTTATTAATCACGATTGCTACCTAATGGATTGTGCGCTGATATCTATAGGAGACAATACTTTTATAGGACCTAAATGTGGTTTGTATACGGCTAATCATCCCTTAAAAGCGATAGTAAGAAATAAAGGTTTAGAACAAGCATTACCCATTACTATTGGCAATAATGTTTGGTTAGGCGCTAACGTTAGCGTCTTGCCTGGCGTGACTATTGGCGATGGTGTAGTCGTAAGTGCTGGTAGCATTGTGACGAAAAATATTAGTGACAATCAACTCGTAATGGGAGCACCAGCTAAAGTTGTTAAATCAATAAACAATAATGAAAAATAAAAAAAGCGCCATTTCAATTGAAATGGCGCTTTTTAATGTGTCATATCACTGTCTCTTATGTCTGTAATAAACATATGTCCAGGAGCATGTGTAATCATTAATGAAGGTTTGGCTTCTAGTGCCACTGATTGTGGTGTAACGCCACACCCCCAAAAAACGGGTACTTCATTATTATAAATAGAAACAGCTTCCCCAAAATCTGGTTTATTAATATTTTCGATACCTATTTCTTGTGGATTACCTATATGGATAGGTGTTCCATGAACGTTTTTAAATTGAGTCGTAATCTCAGTTGCCTTAATAGCTTCTTGCATTGTCATAGGGCGCATACTTACGGTGATCGGACCATTAAATACGCCACTAGAAGCTGCAGTTATATTTGTGACATACATAGGTACATTGTGCTGCTCTTCTATATGACGTACTGGAATATTAGCTTCTAATAAGGCATGTTCAAATGTAAAGCTGCAGCCGATTAAAAAACTTACCAAATCGTCATTATAAAGATGTGTGATATCACTAGGTGAAGAGACTAAAGTGCCATTTTCATAAACGTTATACTTGGCTACATCTGTTCTAATATCCGCCGAATTACCAAAGGTTGGAAATGATGGATCACCTACTTCAGATACATCCAATAATGGACATGTTTTAGGGTTTTTAAAACAAAATCTTAAAAAATCGTATGCATATGCAGAAGGTAATATCACAACATTTGCTTGTACATAGCCTTTTGCTAAACCACTTGTATGTCCATGAAGTTGTCCTTCACGAATATATTGTCTAATTTTGCTAGGCGACGCCTGACTTAAATCCATGTTACCATCCCCTTAATTGTATAATATTATTATATCAAATCCATATGATGCTATGTGCGTTAAGGGAGTTAATCTTTATTACTATCTTTGTTTTCTTCCATTTCACGTTTTTCTAACGGGATAGAGTAATCCTTATCGTCTTCAATATAAGTCATTTCGAAATGTTCTATAGGCTCACGTCTTAATGCTTTCATAATTGAGAACACCATGAGTAACAATATAATTGAGAAAGGTAAACCAGTGACAACTGAAGCGGTTTGTAGACTTGTTAAACCACCAGCTAATGTCATTGCAATAGACACGGCACCAATCAATACCCCCCAAATAACTTTATGAATAGTCTTAGGATGTGTAAGACCACCAGTAGCCATACTTGCTACTATATGCGTCGTAGAATCTGCACTTGTAATAATGAATATATATATTAGAGCTATTGCTAATGCACTTGTAATATCTGCCATTGGAAACTTAGATAAAAGTTCAAATAAAGCTATCGTATAATCTTTATCGACAAGTTGAGCAATATTATCATTTTGTGTTAATGCTATTTTTAAGGCAGTACCACCAAATGCCGCGATCCAAGTAAATGAGATTAAAGGAGGGACAATAAGTACGCAAATTACAAATTCTCGTATTGTTCTACCTCTAGAAACTCTTGCTACAAAGCCACCAATAAATGGAGACCAAGAAATTACCCATGCCCAGTAGAATACAGTCCATTGTTGAATCCAAGCATTGTGACCGGTGTATGGACTAATACGTAGACTATATTCGACAAAGTGACGCAAATAATCTCCAATAGCTAAAGTATAAGATTCTAAAATAAATCTCAAATCACCAAAAATAAGTATGAAAATAAGTAAAATAGCACCTAAACCAATGTTAATATTACTAAGCCATTTTACTCCTCTGTTTAAGCCTGTAATGGCAGACCCTAAAAATATTATAACCATTAATAGTGTTATGGCGATTTTTGTAAAATTATTATTAGGGACACCATAAACGTGATGTAAACCACCACTGATTTGCATAATGCCTAAACCTATTGATGTTGCAATCCCCATAACCGTGGCAATAATTGCCAAAATATCAATAATATTACGTATAGGTCGTTTATAGCTTTCACCAAATACAGGTTCCATTGCAGTCGAAATTAAACCATCTCGCTTTTTTCTAAATTGGAAAAAGGCTACAGTCAAACCAGCTATAGCAAATATAGACCATTGTGAAATGCCCCAATGGAAAAATGTGTAACCCATAGCTAAACGTGCAGAAGCGGCAGATTCCCCTGGTGCTTTGCTTGGGAAGGGAGAATGTAAATAATGAGAAAGTGGTTCTGCCACACCCCAAAAGACAATACCAACACCTAAACCAGCTGAGAACAACATGCCAATCCATGACATAAGTGAAAATTCCGGTTCCTCATTATCATCACCTAATTTAAACCTTCCATAGCGAGAAACAGCTAAACTAATTAGGAAAATATCTAAAATAAAAATAATGACTAAAAATAGCCAACCAAACGTGTTCGTAATAACAGAATATAGAGTTTGAGCATAACTACCAAATGGTTTTGGAAATATACCGGCAATTAAAGTGACTATCAAAATAATAGCTACTGAAATTGAATAAACTATATATTTATGTTTCCTTGCTCTATCGTTCATATTTACTATTCATTCCTTTAAGTATTTTTTATCGTTTTATGTTCATTACCCTGCACAATATAAACATATACATAATGATTATAATTAATAATAAAAGTAGTGAAATTAATAGTTTGGAAACGTAAGCGAAGGTTTAAATAATAAATATAAGGAACATAAGTTATTTTGCGTTATTTGTATATCAACAGTTATAATTAACTATGAGCAAAGAATTTTGTTTGAGGAGGTACAAACATGAAACGTACAGCTGAGAAGGTTTTAACTTGGATAGGTATACTATTCCAAATATTAATGATTGCATTAATGGCGTTGGCATTACCATTTTTAAATGATCCTAGTATTAAAAATGAAGCGATTAATCGAATTCAATCGATGAAAGCTAATGGAAGTTTGAATCAATCTTTATCACAAGTCACACCTTCAGCGTTATTTGATCTTGTAAAACACGGTGTGATAATTATCGTTATAATAGCAATTGTATGCTTTATTTTAGCTATAATTATGACTCAATTAATGCGTCGTATACCTAAGACAATAGGTGTGCTATTAATACTAATGGCTATTGTTAACCTATTGACAGGTAATTTAATCACTTCATTACTATGGTTAATAGCCGGTATAATGTTAATGGCACGTAGCGATAAGGCAAAGCAATATACTAAAAAACAAGCTAAGCAAGTTAAAAACAAAGCGACTAATAAAAATTCGCAAAATAGCCAACAATATAAACGTAGTAGTAGAAAATAATTTTACGTTATTACATGTGATGAAAATTAGATTCTGTACACCAGTAATATATTTTTGGAACAAAAAGAGAGCGCTAAATTTAGCGCTCTCTTTTAATATGTGTTGATTGTTGTATTAATCCATTTTGCCTAGTTTATAACTCTCATAGACTTTTTCATGTTTTATATGACCAATACCACCTATTATATATTTACCAAATTTAAATAAGTTAAGTAAATATGCTAAGCAAACAGCCACAGTTAAAGTAATAACAAATGTGAAAAAGATATTTCTTATAGCACTGTCTTCTCTAAGCATACCAAGCTGGTTTACGAAAAAGTAATGCAACAAATATATGCAAAAAGAATAATTACTTATAAATAAAATGAATTTTGGAACGTATTTAATATATGATGAAAATAAGAAAAACATTAAAATTACCATTGTTACGTAAATAGGAATATCAAATCGTTTTGATTCGACCCATGTACTAACGCCAAACACATAATTAAATATTAATAAGCTTGCAGCAAGTATCGTACCTATAATGATTGATAATGTATAATTTTTAATATTTTTCATTAGGGTTTCATAATATACTCCCATATAAAAACCGAGTATAAAATAACTAAGCCAACCTAGGAATAACATCCAACCTTCGCGCCCCCAAAACATAGAAACGATGTCGCCATGTGCTGGAGGAACAAATTCTCTAAATGCCCAGTATAAAGTGGCGAAAACAGTAGCACCTATAATAATAGGTATAGGTTTCCATCTCACTAAATATTTAGCAAAAAAGAAATGTAATAAGTAGAATTGCATGATTATAATTATAAAATAGGTTATAGCTGCACCATGAAACATAGTGTCATTTAAATGTCCTAAAAAGGATTTAAAAGAATCTGGTTTAAAATAGAAATAAGAAATACCAATATTTATGCATATGTAAGGTATACCTAAATAAATTAATTTATCTTTAAAAAAGCCTTTTTTAATAGTAGTGTGATAATTTTTAGCTAATAAAAATTCTGATATAAATACAAATAATGGCGTACTGAACATCAATAGCAGTTGGATAATGCGGATTAATGTGCCTTGGCCTAAATTATCACTTTGGATAAAGGTCGTAGTTATAGAATGGATCAGCACAATACTTAAACATGCGATAGTGCGCATCCAAAATATTACTGATGTATATGTTTTCATAGTTATAATTGTACCTTTCGTAAAATATTGTGTGTAATATAAAAATGTTTTTTTATTTCATAAATATTCAAAAAGGAATCATAACATATGTAAATTAAATACAATAATAATATATATTTAAGGATGATTAAATTTTGATTACAATGTCGCAAAACGTTATCACATAAAGGTTTAGCACAGTTTTTTTGATATTTTAAGCCACTTAAAATAATTGTGGACAATACAGGTAAGAAAAGTTTGCTGGAAGCGTTTGCAATTATACTTAGAAGTAGATAGAATATATAGTGAATGGATTAATCCATTTTTTAGTTTTCTATTTACAAATGACATGGGGGTAGAAAAGATGGTAGTAAAGTATAGTTATGAACCTGGGATTGATTTTACAGATCAAAAAAATGTAGAGTCATTCAAGGAGGCCTTAAATAAAGTAAAAGGTGAATTGAGTACAAAAATTCCTTTAGTAATAAATGGAGAAGAGTCTTATACGAAAGATACGTATACGTCTATTAATCCAGCAAAAACGAGTGAAGTAATTGCAGAAGTATCAAAGGCATCTAAAAAAGAAGTAGATAAAGCTTTTGATGCTGCAAACAAGGCGTACGAATCATGGAGAAAATGGTCTCATAGAGATCGTGCAGAATTATTATTACGTATCGCAGCAATTATTCGCAGAAAAAAAGAAGAAATCGCGGCAGTAATGGTTTATGAAGCAGGTAAACCATGGGATGAAGCTGTAGGTGATGCAAGTGAAGGTATTGATTTCATTGAATACTATGCTAGATCTATGATGGACTTAGCAGACGGTAAACCAGTGTTAGATAGAGAAGGAGAACATAATAAGTACTTCTATAAACCAATCGGTACTGGTGTCACTATTCCACCTTGGAATTTCCCATTTGCTATCATGGCTGGTACAACTTTAGCGCCAGTGGTTGCAGGTAACACTGTATTATTAAAACCAGCAGAAGATACACCATTGACTGCTTATAAATTAATGGAAATTTTAGAAGAAGCTGGATTACCTAAAGGTGTAGTTAACTTCGTACCTGGTGACCCTAAAGAAATTGGAGACTATTTAGTTGATAGCAAGCATACGCATTTTGTTACATTTACTGGTTCAAGAGCAACAGGTGTGCGTATTTTTGAGAGAGCAGCTATAGTTCAAAAAGGGCAACAATTCTTAAAACGCGTTATCGTTGAAATGGGCGGTAAAGATGCCATTATCGTTGATAAAGATTGCGATACTGATTTAGCTGCTGAATCTATTGTGACATCTGCATTTGGATTCTCTGGACAAAAATGTTCAGCGTGTTCAAGAGCAATCGTGCACAAAGATGTACATGATGAAGTGTTAGAAAAAGCTATCAAATTAACTAAAGAACTAGAATTAGGTAACACTGTAAATAACACTTACATGGGACCTGTTATTAATAAAAAACAATTCGATAAAATTAAAAATTATATCGAAATTGGAGGTAAAGAAGGCAAGATTGAACAAGGTGGCGGTGCTGATGATGGCACAGGCTATTTCATCGAACCAACTATTATTTCAGGATTGAAATCAAAAGATCGTGTAATGCAAGAAGAAATATTCGGACCGGTAGTAGGTTTCGTTAAAGGTTCAAACTTTGACGAATTGTTAGAAATTGCTAACGACACTGATTATGGTTTAACAGGCGCGGTAATCACTAATAATCGTGAACATTGGATTAGAGCTGTGCGTGATTACGATGTAGGTAACTTATACCTAAATCGTGGTTGTACTGCAGCGGTAATGGGCTACCACCCATTTGGTGGCTTTAAAATGTCTGGGACAGATGCCAAAACAGGAAGTCCTGACTACTTATTGAACTTCTTAGAACAAAAAGTCGTTTCAGAAATGTTTTAATAAGCAAAATTAAAACTACCTATTAGCTTAAAAGGCTAATAGGTAGTTTTTGTATGAAAATTAATGATAGTCTTCTTTGATTAAATGTTTAATATCTCTAAAGCCATCACGATGGTCGGCTAGTTCTTCCATGATGCGATACCAATCATTATCGCCGTCGCTAAAAATTTGACGTAATAGATCGTTTTGAGCACTGTTAAGTTGTTCAACTAACTCATGTCCCTCGTCAGTGATAAATAGTTGTTTGACACGCATATCATCAGGATTAGGATGTTCGACGATTAATTTTTTCTCTTTTAACGTTTTTAATGTGGCGTGAGAGCCTTGTTTAGAAATATCTAGCACTGCTAAAAGTTGCTTAATCGTAATACCTGGTAATTTATTGATGAAAAATAAAAAACGGTGATGTTGACGATTCATCCCTGATTGTTCAATGATTTCGTCGGCTCTATTGATAAAAGTTTTATAGGCAAAATAAAACAACATATGTTCATAATCGCGATGGTTTGTCATTAATGTAACTTCCTTTAAAATAAATAGTTTTATCCATTATAGCAAAAAAAGGGAAGTTATCATAATTAAGTCAATATAGTTGACCTATTTACGTTATATGTATATCATATTAATTGTAAGGCCAATTGTGAAAGGTGGAATGAATTATGAAAATGAGAGTAGGACAGTATTTAATTGATGCTATTCACAACGCAGGAGTAAACGAGATTTTTGGTGTTCCAGGAGATTTTAACTTAGCATTTTTAGATGACGTTATTGAGCATAAGGATGTAAAATGGATAGGTAATACAAATGAACTTAATGCAAGTTACGCTGCTGACGGATATGCAAGAATGAATGGACTAGCTGCAATGATTACCACATTTGGCGTAGGAGAATTGAGTGCAGTAAATGGTATAGCTGGATCATATGCAGAACGCGTACCAGTAATTGCTATAACAGGTGCACCAACAACTAAAGTAGAACAAGAGCGTAAATTTGTGCATCACTCATTAGGAGAAGGCACTTTTGATGATTATAGAAAAATGTTTGAACATATTACGACGGCACAAGGTTATATCACTACAAATAATGCTGTAGAAGAAATCCCTAGATTAATCAATGCTGCTATTAACGAACGCCGTCCAGTACATGTACACCTACCAATTGATGTTGCAATGACTGAAATTGAAGTAGACAAAGCATTTCAACCGACTGTGAAAGAATCTACGATTGATGACCAAATCGTTGAAATGATCACTCAAAAATTAAACAGTGCATCACAGCCGGTTATAATTACTGGACATGAAATAAATAGCTTTGATTTACATGAAAAGTTAGAAGCATTTGTTAATAAAACAAATATACCAGTAGCCCAACTGTCTTTAGGTAAAGGCGCTTTTAATGAAGAGAATAAACATTATCTTGGTATATATGATGGTAGTGTGGCAGAAGAAAATGTTAGAAAATATGTAGATCAAAGTGATGCTATTTTAAATATAGGTGCTAAAATTACTGATTCAGCATCTGCTGGCTTCTCATACGAATTTGATATCGATGATGTAGTGATGTTAAATCATCGTAATTTCAAAATGAATGAAACAAGACGTGATGATATTGATTTACCGACTATACTAGATAGCTTATTGGCAATTGATTATCATAATGACGCTACATTCCTTGAAATAAACCGTGAACTTGATGACAATATTGAGTTAACGAGTGAGCCATTAGAACAAGAAACTTACTTCAAAATGATGCAACAATTTATTGGTTTAGATGATGTCATTTTAGCTGAACAAGGGACTTCTTTCTTTGGCGCATATGATTTAGTGTTATATAAAAATAATAAATTTATTGGGCAACCACTTTGGGGCTCAATCGGTTACACTTTACCGTCATTATTAGGTACACAAATGGCAGACCAACAACGTAGAAATATCTTATTAATTGGTGATGGATCATTACAATTAACTGTACAAGAATTATCAACTATGATTCGCCAACAAATTAACCCTATTATTTTTGTCATTAACAATGATGGGTATACGGTAGAACGACTAATACACGGAGAACATCAACCATACAACGATATTCATATGTGGGATTACAAAGCTTTACCACAAGTATTTGGCGGCGATAATGTAGGTATACATGAAGTAGCCAATGCGCAAGATTTAAAACATACTTTCGAAAACATAAAAGCGCAAGGCAATAAAATGCATTTCGTAGAAGTTAAAATGGCGCAAGGTGATGCGCCTGAAAAACTAAGAAGCATTAGTCAGGTATTTGCTAATCAAAATAAATAACATAATATTACAATAAGGCTGTGACGCGGTGTCATAGTCTTATTTTTGTTTTAATTGTAAATTTAAAATATTGCAACATGTATTATTATCGTCCAAGATAGGTTTATACATAAAAGAAGTGAAACATTTATCATCAATTATCAGACTATTCTAACAATGATGTTGTTTTACTTTGGGGATTGTAAATTGGGAGGGAGCAAAATGAAAGATACTGAGACACATTTCTCAAAGGGTCAATTAATCACAGGGATAATGTTATCAATTTTGACATATTGGTTGTTTGCGCAGGCGTTTTTAAATATAGGGCCCATGGTTCAACAAACATATCCAGTAAGTCCTGATATCATTAATATATCAGTAAGTCTAACATCGTTTGTAACAGGCGTATTTATGGTTGTAGCAGGTAAAATTTCGGATCGTATCGGAAAAGTAAAGATGACCAAGTTGGGACTTATATTAAGTATTTTAGGTTCTTTATCACTGATTGTTTCTAATCATATGGTTTTATTATTATTAGGGAGAGTGTTACAAGGTTTTTCAGCAGCTATTATTATGCCGGCGACGATTGCCATGATAAATGACTTTTTCAAAGGTGAAGAACGACAAAAGGCGTTAAGTTTTTGGTCTATAGGCTCTTTTGGTGGTACCGGTCTAGCATCATTTTTTGCTGGATCAATTGCTACTGCAGCTACTTGGCAAACGATTTTTATCATTTCGATTATAGTAGCACTAATTTCATTATTCTTACTTAAAAATATACCAGAGAGTAATTATGAGAGTAATAGACAAACAAGCTTTGATTACATAGGTCTAGTGATATTTATTATAATGATTGGTAGTATTAGTTTTATTATTACGCAAGGTTATAAAATAGGCTGGTTAAGTAATATTACGATAGCACTTTTTATAGTATTTGTAGTATTTAGTATAGTGTTCATTAAATATGAACGACATATGAATACACCATTTATAGATTTAAGCTTATTTAAAAATCATTCGTATACAGGAGCAGTTTTAGCCAATTGTTTATTAAATACTGGCGTAGGGGTTATTGCATTAATAAATATATATGCACAAGCGGGGCATAGTCTTAGTGGGTTTAAGGCAGGATTAATTACGTTGCCATACCTCATCGCTTTATTAATCGTTGTTAGATTAGGCGAGAAAAGTATTAATAAGTTTGGTGCTAAGCGAGCAATGGTTATAGGACCGATAATAACAGGAATAGGTGTATTGTTAATGTCTGTCACGTTTTTGCATACGGGTATGTATATTGGTTTAATGTTAATCGCAACTACTTGCTTCGGTGCGGGTACAGGATTTTTCGCCACACCTGCTTTAAGTACTGCAGTTTCAACGACACCACCTGAGAAAATTGGTGTGGCATCTGGCATTTTTAAAATGGGCTCTACTTTAGGTGGTGCATTCGGTATCGCTATTATTACTTCGATTTATACGGCATTATCCTTAAGTGGTTTTAGTATTCATTTAGCTGCAAGTATCGCGTTCTTAGCTGGCGTTGTATTAATTTTTAGCGCCGTCATCATAAGTGCATTCGTAATACCTAATAGTTCTAAAAACGTGTGATAACTAACACTTATAGCAAATAAAGATACTGATATTTATAAAGAAAGAAGGCAACATAAATGCAATATAAAATGACATATAAGTCACCAGTTGGGGATTTAACGATTACTACGGATGGTCAAAACGTAACGGGGTTATGGTTTGAAAATCAACAAAACTATGAGTCTTTGTTAAACGATACTGTAAAAGAACAATACCAACCTATATTTGATAAAGTAACGCATTGGTTAGATGAATATTTCTCAGGAAATAAGCCAGCAATCAATTTCCCGCTTAAGCCAACTGGAACTGATTTTCGTATGACAGTATGGTCGAAGTTACAAGCAATTCCTTATGGCAAAACAGTTACTTATGGTGAAGTTGCACAACAAATTGCCAATGAACGTGGACAAACGAAGATGTCTGCACAAGCAGTTGGAGGTGCAGTAGGTAGTAATCCCATATCGATTATTATTCCATGTCACAGAGTGGTAGGTGCCAATGGTAGTCTTACGGGATTTGGTGGCGGTATTGAAAGAAAAGTTAAATTATTAAACATCGAAGAAGTAAATATGTCGGCATTTCATGTTCCTAGCCATAGTACGAAACCATAAGATAATAAAAAGGCTAAGCATATTCATTAAATAATTAATGTATATACTTAGCCTCAATTTATTTAAATTTAGAAAATTGATTACAATATTACATATCTTTTCCAGTGATTTAAGTTTTATTTTAAGGTATCATAATTACGGATATGGTCATTAATTTCATTTAAGTAAAAAATGCCATGTTCATTATTTGTTAATTCAGTTTCATGATCGAATTCAAGGTTATCGAAACGGTTGAAGAAATGTTCATATTCCTCTACTGATAATTCAGTACGAGCGTTTAATAGTGCTTTATGATGCTCTACATTTAGCGCATCTTTATATCCGTCAACGAGTTTACCACTAAAGAATTCACCTACAGAACCTGAGCCATAACTAAACAAGCCAATATTTTGGTCAGCTTCTATGTCGTATGTTTCTAATAAAGAAATTAAACTTAAATACAATGAACCAGTATAGATATTGCCTACATATTTGTTGTAATATGTTGCTGCATCATAGCCAGATGTTAAGCGATGATGTGTTTCAGAATCAATATCATCTGTTAAAATTGAATCAAGTGCTTTTTTACCCATTTTTGTAAATGGTACATGGAAACATAAAGAAGCAAAATCTGAAAGTGACTTATTGTAACGTTTAGCGTATTCATTCCAACTTTCTTGGAACGACTGGATATAGGCGTCTTTTGATAAAGCACCAGCAACTAATGGGTAAGATAGTCCAGAAGGTCTCCAGAAATCATAAACGTCTTGAGTGTATGCCACTGCATCATCATTTAATTCAAGAATACGTGGGTTGTGTGAGATTAGCATGGCAACTGCACCAGCGCCTTGAGTTGGTTCACCACCAGAATTTAAGCCGTATCGTGCAGTATCACTTGCGATAACTAATACTTTTTCATTTGGACGGTTTGCTAAATAATCTTTTGCAAGTTGAATAGCAGGTGTAGCAGCGTAACATGCTTCCTTCATTTCAAAGCAGCGTGCAAAGGGTTGAATACCTAGTAGATTATGTATTTGAACAGCTGATGCTTTTGCAGAATCTATTGCTGATTCAGTAGCAACTATAACCATTGAAATATTTTTTTTATCATCATCAGAGACAATATTTTGAGCAGCGTTAGCACCCATTGAAACAATATCTTGGCTTACTGGGCTCACAGACATTTCTGTTTGGCCGATTCCAAGTAAAAATTTATTGGGTTCTACATTACGTGCTTCAGCTAGTTTAGCCATATCTACATAAAATTGTGGAACGTAAAAATCGAGTTGATCTATACCGATAGTCATTATGTATCGACACCTTTCTATTTATAAATAAGCAACTGTATCATACCAAAATAGACTTCATAAATACAATTATTTTAAGGTTTAAGAAAAGAGGAATAACAATGAATAAAATAGCAATAGTTAGTGTTAAAAGAACACCAATCGGAAGATTTAGAGGAAAATTAAGTAATTACACAGCTGTCGAATTAGGCACCACTGCGTTAAAAGCAGCGTTAGACGCTGTTGATATTAATCCCAATGATGTTGAACAAGTGATTTTTGGTAATGTCTTACAAAGTGGTAGTGGTCAAAATCCAGCTCGTCAAATAGGCATTAATGCTGGATTAGCTAATACTACCCCTGCCATGACAATTAATGAAGTTTGTGGTTCTGGTCTTAAATCCATAATACTAGGTAAACAATTAATCCAATTAGGAGAAGCAAAAGTCGTGGCAGTGGGTGGCGTCGAAAGCATGACAAATGCGCCTAAGCTACTTTTAAATGAACAAGAAACACCGGTAGATAGTTTTATGCATGATGGATTAACTGATGCATTTCACAATGTACCAATGGGTGTAACGGCAGAAAAAATTGCTCAAAAATATAACGTAACGCGTGAACAACAAGATGAATTTGCGAACATATCTCAACAAAAAGCAGCTAAAGCTACTCAACAAGGTAAATTTAATAATGAAATTGTACCTTTAGAAGATAATGAAGGTGTCATGATGACCGCAGACGAGGGTATTAGAGCAAATAGTAGCGTTGAAAAATTAAGCACTTTAAAGACTATCTTTGATGAGAACGGTACGGTAACAGGTGGTAATGCTTCGAGTATTAATGACGGCGCTGCAGCGGTGATTTTAATGGATGAACAATACGCTAAAGAGCATAACTATGATATTTTAGGTTTTGTAGGAGATTATGCTGAAGTTGGCTGCGATCCACAGTATATGGGCTATGCACCATATTACGCAGTTTCACAGCTTTTAGAAAAAAGTGGCAATGCAATTTCAGATATAGATGTTGTTGAAATGACAGAGGCATTTGCGGCTCAAAGTATACCAGTTAAAGCAAACTTAGGCATTACAGATGACCAGCTAAATTTATACGGCGGCGCAATTGCATTAGGACACCCTATAGGTGCTAGTGGTACGCGTTTGGTTACTACGCTAGTAAATATATTAGCACAAGAAAATAAGACTACAGGAATTGCTACCGCATGTATAGGTGGTGGCTTAGGTATAGCATTACTTATAGAGAAAGGACGTTAAGTATTATGAGTGCATTAGATAAATCATTTAGACATTTATCAAGAGAAGAAAAGTTAAATGAATTAGAAGCACAGGGCCTACTGACTGAGGAGTACAAAAATCATCTGCTAAAAAATCAAGTTATCGATGAAGACATAGCGAATAGTCTAATAGAAAATGTTATTGGTCAGGGAGCTATTCCTGTAGGTATCTTACCTAATATCATTGTCGATAAAAAAAGTTATGCGGTTCCTATGATGGTTGAAGAACCTTCAGTTGTTGCTGCAGCGAGTTACGGTGCCAAACTCGTAAATAACACTGGTGGTTTTAAAGTTGTGACGAGCGAACGACTAATGATAGGACAAATTGTATTTGATGATGTACAAGACACAGAAGCATTAGCTACTAAAATTTATCAGTTGGAAGACCAATTAAAATCAATTGCTGATGAAGTTTATCCATCTATTATTAATCGTGGGGGAGGCTATCGACGTATTGAAATAGATACTTTTCCAACAGAAAATTTATTGTCTCTTAAAGTCTTTGTAGACACCAAAGATGCAATGGGTGCCAATATGTTAAACACTATTTTGGAAGGTATAGCGTCGCATTTAAAACTTGAACTCAATGATAGTAATGTTTTAATGAGTATTTTATCTAACCATGCTACAGCATCTGTAGTAAAAGTTGAAGGTGAAATTCAAGTATCGGATCTAGCAAAAGGTAATTATGATGGAAAAACAGTTGCTCACCGTATGGAGAGAGCTTCAGTATTAGCTCAAGTAGATATTCATCGTGCTGCAACGCATAATAAAGGTGTAATGAATGGTATACATGCGGTTGTGCTTGCAACAGGTAATGATACGCGTGGTGCTGAAGCGAGCGCACATGCTTATGCAAGTAAAGATGGGCGATATCAAGGACTTGCAACATGGAAATACGATCGAGAAAGACAACGTTTAATTGGTACAATAGAAGTGCCGATGACGCTAGCAACGGTAGGTGGTGGTACCAAAGTTTTACCAATTGCGCAAGCTGCATTAAATATATTAAATGTAGAAAGTGCCCAAGAATTAGGGCATGTCGTTGCTTCGGTTGGTTTGGCACAAAACTTTTCTGCTTGTCGCGCATTAGTATCTGAAGGCATACAACAAGGTCACATGTCATTACAATATAAATCTTTAGCAATTGTTGTAGGTGCTCAAGGTGAAGAGATAAGTTACGTAGCAAACGCCTTAAAGCAAGAAATACAGGCTAATACAGATGCTGCAAAACGCATATTACAAGATTACCGTTATAGTAACAAATAATCAAAAAGAGACAGTTATAAGACATAATATGTGACTTATAACTGTCTCTTTAATTAATAAATGTAATGATATTTTTTGGTAAAACTTTACTTAATGTTCATATACCATATGCGCGTGCGCGACTGTAATTATAGTATGAAATTTTTATACTACTGCTTTTATATACAGTTTCAACGTAGGAGACGTGACCAAAATAACCAGCAGTTGATTGTAGAATAGCTCGAGGAACAGGCCTTGTTCCTACACGATGACCTGACCGTTTGGCATTTTTGTACCAATGGTTCGCATTTCTCCAGCAATTAGGAATAGGTTTATATACTTGGCATAATAATATTTGACGGCATAGGAAATATTGGAGTTGTTGAGTGCTTAAAAGGTAACATTAGTCGTAAATAGCAAAGTAAAAGCGACAGCAATGCGACATAGTATTTTTTCTTAAGACTTTTTTTACTAAAAGGCTAATTAAGGTTGAACAATATAAGTTGTCTTAACAACAACAATTAATATAATAGCGACATAATAAATATTACTGTAATATAAAACTAAGATTAAATTTAAAATCATTATTTGTTTTAACGAGTAACAGGATATTCATGATAAAATTTACATAATATAGATAATAGAATAGGCAGGTGTAAAGCTCTGTGGATATTAAACAAATGAACTATTTTGTAGAGGTCGTAAACCATGGTGGTATGACTAATGCTTCAAAAGCACTATATATAGCACAACCGACGATTAGTAAAGCAATTAAAGATCTGGAAAATGAATTGGCAATGCCGTTATTTGATCGTAGTAAAAGACAAATAGTATTAACAGATGCGGGCGAAATCTTCTATAAGAAAAGTAAGGAAATTTTAGCGTTATATAATAATCTGCCTACAGAAATAAATAGTTTGCTTGGCCTTGAAACCGGGCATATAAGTATTGGTTTATCAGCAGTGATGAACATGAATCAATTTATAAAATTATTAGGCGAATTTCATCAATTGTATCCTAATGTGACGTATAACATGGTTGAAAATGGCGGGAAGATGATTGAATCTCAACTTTATAATGACGAAATTGATATTGGAATAACAACCATACCTGTTGATAGTACCATCTTTAATTCTATTCCTTTATACCAAGAAGACTTGAGGCTAGTACTTAATAAGGAACACAGGTTAGCCAACAATTCTACCATCGCAATGTCAGAATTAACAGAAGAAGATTTTATTTTATTTAATGAAGATTTTTATCTGAATGATAAAATAAGAGAAGCGGCAAAAAATGCTGGGTTTATACCTAAAACGATTTCTAAAATTTCGCAATGGAATTTTATTGATAATCTATTAAACGCACACTTAGGTGTAAGTATTTTACCGGAAAGTATTGTCCAAATGCTAGATAGTAATTTTAAAGTTATCAAAATTGATGATCCAGCAATGAAATGGCAACTAGGGGTTATTTGGAAAAAGGATAAATACTTAAGCCACGCGACGCGAAAATGGATTAATTTTATGGAACAAAGATTATAAAACTTGATATAACATTTGAACTAACATGTCTAAAGAGATGCAATGAGCTCACTAACGTTAAGCTATTATGGATTTTAAATAAGGTTTGTGGCTTACGAAAGCGTCTCTTTTTATTATGGTGCATAATGTAAGCAATCGTTTTCATAGAAAAAAGTAATAGATAGTATGTAAAATCAATATTTTTATTATGGGACATTTAAGCTTACAATAATAACTGTAATCAAAACAACCACTGAATAGAACCATTAGGAAAAGGGTGATTATTGAATGCAGTTAGCTTTAAAAGTTATAAAAATTATAATTCAAATTGCTGTAATTTCAGGAATAACGTACTTAGGTAATGTATTACAACAAGTTTTGCATATACCTATTGCAGGTAGTATTGTCGGTCTAGCTTTATTTTTCTTATTATTACAATTTAAAGTAATCCCGGAAAAATGGGTTAAAGAAGGTGCAAACTTCTTGCTCGCAACAATGGTCTTTTTCTTTGTGCCATCAGTCGTTGGTATAATGGATATTGCTTCTAATATTAATTTAAATTACATTGTATTTTTCTTATTAGTTATTGCTGGCACTTGTAGCGTGGCATTAATTTCGGGATATATCGCTGAAAAAATGTTTAAAACGTCAAATGGCAGTAACGGGAGTGATTAGATGTTAGTTTTAAAAACATTAATCATGATTGTTTTAACAGTTATAACTTATCTAATTGCAAGAAAATTGCAATTAAAGTTTAAACATCCATTATTAAATCCAGCGTTAATATCTTCACTATTTATTATTATTATCTTATTAATATTTAGTAAAGACTATAATGATTATATGGCAGGAGGAAAATGGATTAATTACTTGTTAAATTCAACGGTCGTCTGTTTGGCGTATCCATTATATAAAAATAGGAAAATGATTTTACAACATGCTAACATTATATTTACGAGCGTTATTGCAGCAGTAGTAATTAATTTCTTTCTTCTTTTTATCACTTTAAAGCTAATGGGTTACTCAAAAGAAGTTATAGTAACATTACTTCCAAGATCAATCACAGCTGCGGTAGGCATTGAATTATCACACCAACTAGGTGGTACAGACACAATTACTGTCATGTTTATTATATGTACAGGATTAATTGGCAGTATACTTGGGGCATACTTGTTAAAACTTGCTAAATTTCAAACATCCATTGCCCGTGGATTAACGTATGGGAATTCATCGCATGCATTCGGAACAGCTAAAGCACTTGAACTTGATATTGAATCTGGTGCATTTAGCTCGATTGGTATGATTTTAAATGCTATATTAAGTTCTATCCTCATACCTATATTATTGTTATTACTTTATTAAAATATGAATTAAGCATTTGTTTTGAAAGAAAAAAATCTGAATCGTATAATTTTAAACATTGAGTTTTTGAAAGGAGCTTTTTACATTGGCAAAAATTAAAGGAAATCATGCATTAGTAAAAGCGTTACAAGCTTGGGATATAGATCATATTTATGGTATCCCTGGAGATTCAATCGATGCAGTCGTTGATAGCTTGAGAACAGAAAGAAATAATATTGATTTTCTACATGTAAGACATGAGGAAGTTGGAAGCTTAGCAGCAGCTAGTTACACAAAATTAACAGGTAAAATTGGTGTAGCACTTAGTATAGGCGGACCAGGTGTAGTTCACTTATTAAATGGTATGTACGATGCTAAGATGGATAATGTACCTCAGTTAGTCTTAGCCGGCCAAACTAATTCAACTGAACTTGGAACTAAAGCGTTCCAAGAAACTGATATTTACAACATGGTTGAAGATGTAGCAGTTTATAGACGTCAAATTACTGAAAAAGATAAAGACATTTTTGGTATAGTCAATGAAGCTATTCGAACAGCTTATGAGAAAAAAGGTGTAGCAGTATTAATATTACCAAATAACTTATTATCACAAAAAGTTAAAGATACTACTAATACTAAAGTAGATACTGCACCTCCAGCTCGTGTAGCTCCGAAACAACGTAGCGTTAAAAAAGCAGCGAAATTAATCGATAAAAGTAAACGTCCAGTGATGATTATCGGTACTGGTGCTAAACATGCTAAAGACGAAGTTAGAGAATTTATTGAAGCGGCTAAAATACCTTCAATTATAACTTTACCAGCGAAAGGTATTTTACCAGATTCACATCCTTATAATTTAGGTAACTTAGGTAAGATTGGTACGAAAGTATCTTATCAAACAATTCAAGATGCAGATTTACTAATTATGTTAGGTACTAACTATCCTTATGTTAATTATTTACCTAAGAAAAATATTAAAGCTATTCAAATAGACACTAACCCAGAAGCTATCGGACACCGTTTTGACGTCAATGTTGGTATCGTAGGAGATAGTAAATATGCTTTACAACAACTTACTGATTCAATTAAACACGTTTCAAACAGAGACTTTATGACTAAAACACTAGAACGTAAAGCTACATGGGATTCTTGGATGGATAAAGATAAAGCTGATGAAAGTAATCCAATTCGTCCAGAACGTGTAATGGATGCAATTAACAAAGTTAGAGACGATGATGCTATCTTTTCTATTGATGTAGGTACTTCAACTGTTTGGTCAACGCGTTATCTTGATTTAACTGTTAATAACAAATTCATCGTATCTAGTTGGTTAGGTACTATGGGTTGTGCTTTACCAGGTGCAATTGCCGCTAAACGTGCTTATCCAAATAGACAAGTTGTTGGTATTGCTGGCGACGGTGCATTCCAAATGGTAATGCAAGACTTCGCAACTGCTGTGCAATATGATATGCCAATGACAATATTCGTTATGAACAACGAAGAACTTTCATTCATTAAATATGAACAACAAGCTGCAGGCGAATTAGAGTATGCCATCGACTTTACTGATATGGATCTCGCTAAATTTGCTGAGAGTGCTGGCGGCGTAGGATATACGTTAAAAGATCCAAAACGTATTGATGAAGTTGTAGAAGAAGCTATGTCACAAAATAGACCTACAATCGTTAACGTTTATGTTGATCCAAATGCTGCACCATTACCAGGTAAAATTGTTAAAGATGAAGCACTTAACTATGGTAAATGGGCTTATAGATCAATTACTGAAGATAAAAAATTAGACTTAGATGAAATTCCACCACTTTCAACAGCGGCTAAACGTTTCTTCTAAGCATAATATGGTTTGAATTTACAGAGACAATCGTTTAAGCGATTGTCTTTTTTTATCTGATCAAATAGCTAACATAATAATATTTTGAGCAATATTAATATACTTAGATTAATTTTTAAGTACTAGTTTATAATCTTAATAATTACAACATTGACTAAAGGGGTTCATGTTATGAAAAAATTATTATAAGTTTTTAAGATCAAAACGCATATACATATGCACTTCTAATGCTTATAATCGTCGGCGCTATGGCAATAGCTTTAATTTTATATTATTAGCAAAGTTAAAAAGCTGGAGTGTCAGTTGTTTGGCACGTCTCTTTCATATATAATATTGATGAAATTATCGAATATGCGTGTTACTGGTTAGGCAGGCATGAGCAAACGAGACTATTACTGTTAATAGTTTTTTTGCTCATGCCTTTTTTGCGTGCATTGATGATAATAAATTTATGAAGGGATGTTAGAAACATGTTTAAACGTTTTTTTGGTCATTTGCAACGTATTGGTAAAGCTTTAATGTTACCAGTAGCAATATTACCAGCTGCTGGTATCTTATTAGCTATTGGGAATGCAATGCATAATGAACAACTTGTATCGTTAGCACCTTGGTTGAAATATGAAATATTTACAATTATTTCTTCAATCATGGAATCAGCTGGGCAAATTATATTTGATAACTTACCATTACTATTCGCAGTAGGAACTGCGCTAGGTTTAGCAGGTGGAGACGGTGTTGCAGCATTAGCAGCGCTCGTAGGTTTTTTAATTATGAATGCTACTATGGGTAAGATATTGCATATTTCAATAGATGATATATATAGTTATGCAGATGGTGCTAAAACATTAAGTCAAGCGAATAAAGAACAATCGCACGCACTTATTCTAGGTATACCGACTTTACAAAGTGGTGTATTTGGTGGAATTATTATGGGAGCTTTAGCAGCATGGTGTTATAATCGATTTTATAATATATCATTACCTCCATTTTTAGGCTTTTTTGCAGGAAAACGTTTTGTGCCAATTGTTACGTCTGTTGTTGCTATCTTTACGGGTGTTGCTCTAACTTTTGTATGGCCACCTATTCAAGATGGCTTAAATAATCTTTCCAATTTCTTATTAAATAAAAATTTAACTTTAACAACTTTTATATTCGGAATCATTGAACGTTCCTTAATTCCATTTGGACTACATCATATATTTTATGCGCCGTTTTGGTTCGAATTTGGCCAATATGTAAATTTAGCGGGTGATGTTGTGCGTGGAGATCAACGTATTTGGATAGCTCAAATGAATGATGGAGTTGATTTTACTGCTGGGGCATTTACGACAGGTAAATATCCATTTATGATGTTCGGTTTACCTGCTGCAGCTTTTGCTATTTACCGCAGTGCTCGTCCAGAGAATAAAAAATTAGTCGCTGGTTTAATGTTATCAGCTGGACTTACTTCATTTTTAACTGGTATTACTGAACCTCTAGAATTTTCTTTCTTATTTGTAGCGCCAGTTCTTTATATTGTTCATGTATTATTGGCAGGAAGCTCATTTTTAATTATGCATTTATTAGATGTAAAGATTGGTATGACATTCTCTGGAGGATTTATAGATTATATATTATACGGTTTACTTCACTGGGATCGTACAAATGCACTAATAGTTATACCAGTTGGATTAGTTTACGCGATAATCTATTACTTCTTATTTAGTATAGTTATTAAAAAATTCAATTTACAAACGCCGGGTAGAGAAGATGTAGAAGTGAAAAAAGAGAAAAATGCATTGTCTAGTTTGCCATCAAAAGTATTAAATGCTATGGGCGGACAAAGTAATATAGCTCATTTAGATGCATGTATTACGCGACTACGTGTAGAAGTGAACAATAAGACTAATGTCGACGTAGAGACACTAAAATCATTAGGTGCATCTGGCGTATTAATGGTTGGGAATAATATCCAAGCTATTTTTGGACCGATGTCTGATCAACTTAAACATGATATGAATCGTATAATTAAGGGCGAAATTATAGATACAACTGAAACTGCCTACGATGAAAATAAGGAAGAAATGCATAGTTCAATTATTAAAAGTGATAGTATATTAATTTCTGCGCCATTTAAAGGTAAACCAATACCTTTAGCAGATGTGCCTGACAAAGCCTTTGCTGCAAAGATGATGGGTGATGGGATTGGATTTGTTCCTCAAAGTGATATCGTGACAGCTCCTTTTAATGGTATAGTCAAAACAGTTTTCCCTACAAAACACGCTATTGGATTAGAATCAGATGAAGGATTAGAGATACTCATTCATATAGGTATTGATACTGTAAAATTAAAAGGGCAAGGATTTGAAACATTAGTAGAAGTAGACCAAGTAATTGAACAAGGTCAACCTTTAATTAAACTTGACTTGGATTACATAGAAAAGTACGCATCAAGTATCATCACGCCTTTAATATTTACCAATTTAAATCAACAAAATGTAGAGCTTTTAACTACTGATGAGGTTGAGGAAGGCGATACAATAATTAACATAAAGATTAAAAAGTAAAATATTGAAATGGTTGCCTTATAGGTACATTGCAGCAAAGTGTAATTTACTAAATCAGGACCATTTTAAAATAGATATATGTATAAAATATTTTCAATATACAAGATTTTGAATATAAAGTTTATATTATAAACCAATCAGCGCGTTTGAAAGAAAAAAGCGTTGATTGGTTTTTATTTTATTGTTTGTATCATTGGTCTTGCTTTCCAAGAAGGTTAAGCTGATGACTGCAGACTGAAGCTTATCCTGTGCCTCTAGGAATTTCACCAGTAATATTTATTGAATATAACTTAAAATTTACGTTTTAAGTTGGTAGACTATTGATATTTAAATTGACATTGTATTTTATGACTATAACCGATATATCTTTACTAAATAACGTTTTAGGGAATAAAAAAAATAGATTATTTTTTAGAGGTGAAATGCATGTCTATTACTAGAGGGATAAATCATATCGGTTTAACAGTTCCTAATATAGAAGAGGCAACTAAATTTTTCAAAGAAGCATTAGATGCTAAAATAGCATATGATAGTCAAACAAAAGGAGATGATCCTCGGGCTGGTACGTTTGTGGAACATGTTTTAGGACTGGAACAAGGCGCCAAAATAATCAAAAAAAGAATGCTGGTGTTTGGCAACGGACCTAACGTGGAGATGTTTGAATTTGAAAATGCACATCAGTCAGGAGCTGAAAACTTACAAGATATAGGTTATACACACATATCATTTTATGTAGATGATTTTGATAATGCGGTGAAACGGGTGAAAAAAGCAGGAGGTGTGCCATTATCTGAACCTCACGAAAATACGCGATACGAAGATACAAAAGGTAATGCTACAGTTTACATTAGAACACCATGGGGGAGCTTGCTAGAATTACAGACAATTCCTAATGGATTTTATTATCCTGATAACAGTGAAAGTAAGGTTTTTACACCTGAACGTGATGATAAATAATGAGTTGTCATTGTTGAATTATGTATATGAAAACGTTATATGTAATTTTTATAATAGGGTATATAAATGTTGGTATTGAGGAGAGAGAAACATGGCTGAGAGAATTTTAGTAGCTGAAAGAGAATTAGAAGTGAATGGTTATGATATTGATGCAATGGGGATAGTTAGTAATATCGTTTATATAAGATGGTTTGAAGATTTAAGAACAGATTTTATAAATCAATATATGAGTTACTCTGAAATGATGAAAAATAATATCTCACCAATTTTGATGAAGACTGAAGCGGAGTATCAAATGGCTATCACGATTCATGACAAGCCGATTGGTCGCTGTTACCTAGTCAAAGCGGGTCGGTTGAGTTGGGAGTTTGAATTTGAAATAATTTCAGAGCATAAAATGCATTGCACAGGAAAACAAAGTGGTACATTTTATAATTTACAAAAACAAGCAATAGAGCGAGTACCTGACATTTTCCAAAATATTTTAAAATAAACAGCAGTCATACATGAAGTAAAAGTCTATCGCGGTGTTTAAATATGTGTAAGAGTCCAAAAAGAAGGTGTAAATATGGGACAGGAATTATATTCCCTAAATGCATTTCAAGATTTTATTCAAGAGAATCGCTTAGCAGTATTACATGTTATGAGAGATAATTGTAGTGTTTGTCATGCCGTTTTGCCTCAAGTAGAAGATTTAGTAAAAGAGTATGCCGGTGTTGCTTTTGGTGTTATTAATCAAAGTGAAGTTGAAGATATTGCTGGAGAGCTTTCGATTTTTACAGTACCAGTGGAGATTATATATCTGGACGGTAAGGAGATGCATCGTCAAGGTAGATTCATTGATATGCAACAATTGGAAAAACAATTATTTCTTATTCACGAAAGTTTAAATTCATAATTATATAGAAAATTTATATATATAAAGGTGAGGAAATTTCAAATTTTCCTCGCCTTTATTTACTTCGGGATATTAAATGGGTTTAATTTTGTGCGTGGGTAGGTATAATTATAAATATATTATCTATCTTACAATCTTATTGTATAATGCGGTTATGAAATGTTAATTAAATAATAGGTGGGATTAGTAATGAGGGTTGAGCGCATCAATGCGGATGAAGCTATCAATTTATATCAATGCATGACACAAATCGATAAAGAAACGCAGTTCATGCTTTATTTACCAGATGAAAGATCATTTGAAACTTTAAAGTTATATGAGGATATTCAACAAAATTATTATATTGGCGTAAAAAAGAATGATGGTACTATTGTGGGTTATATATCATTACACATAAGTAAAATAGAAAAAGTGAAACATATAGGTTATATTACGACAGGATTAATGGAAGATTATCAGCAACAAGGTTTTGCTACTAAAATGTTTGATGAAATGATGAAATGGGCAAAGAGTCAAGGTTTACGGCGCTTAGAATTAACTGTGCTTACGCATAATAATCCAGCAATTGGATTATATGAGAAAATAGGTTTTATGATTGAAGGCATTAAAAGAGAATCGATTTATATGGATGGATTATATCATGATGAATTATACATGGCGAAAATGTTGAACAAAGAAGGGCAAATGAATATTTGGTAAAGATACTGATCTTAATAAAGAATTGTTTTTACTAAAAATTTGTTAATCTTTCATTTAAAATAGACGTAATAGCAATTTGGAGGAATAACAATGATACGAAAAATTTTAACAATAGCCAGTGCAAGTGTTTTAGCTTCTTATGTTTATACGAAAGTAAAAGCAAAGAGAAGTTACCCTAGTTTTTTATTCGAAACGATGTTTAAACTAAGTGGAATGAAAAAATCTTTCTCTAGTATGGAAGCTGCTCAAGCATCTTTGGAAAATACTAAAGAATCGACTAAAGGGGAATATAAAGGTACAAATTATAATTTTAAAAACGATGTAAACGTATATAATATTGATGATTCTAGTGTGTATGTCGTTAATTCTCAAGAAAATAGACGTCAACAAGTTATATTATATGTTCATGGAGGAGCATGGTATCAAGATCCACTAAAACATCATTTTGAATTTATTGATTTATTAGCATCGACAATGAATGCCAAAGTAATTATGCCTATTTATCCGAAAGTACCTCATGCATATTATCAACAAACTTTTGATTTACTCAACAAAATTTATAAACAAATTATTTCTACAGTTGAAAGTGCACATCAAATTACTATTATGGGTGACTCCGCTGGTGGACAAATTTCATTATCCTTTGCTCAATATTTAAGGCAAGAACAGTTGACTCAACCGAGTAATATTGTGTTGATATCACCAGTATTAGATGCGACATTTAGCAATACAGAAGCACCGATATATGAAAAAGTAGATCCCATGTTGGGTATAGAGGGCAGCAAATACTTTACTGAACTATGGGCTAATGAATTACCTTTAACCGATTGGAGAGTATCGCCTATAAATGGAGATTTTGAAAATTTAGGCCATATTACTATTGTTATTGGTACAAAAGAAACAATTTATCCAGATAGCTTGAAACTATCTAAAATACTTAATAGTAAAAATATTAAACATGAATTTATACCTGGGTATAATTTATTTCATATCTTTCCAATCTTTCCAATACCAGAAAGACAGCACATTATTGAACAATTAAAACAAATTATTAGTAGACACTAAAAAGGAATATAGTGAGGTAATATAATATTGGTGCTTGTAATAGATATTTGAGGATAACGAAAAATGGCAAATTCTACTAAAAAGATAGTATTTGCCATTTTCAATTTGATATGAATTCTGCCTTTAAACTAAACTTTCGCTGTACTTATGATGACTATACTGGTGTGAACAATACCATTTGAAGACTACATGATAAAGATAGTGCCTTTAAACAAACGAACAAACAATACCAACTAATATAATAAGCATATCAATGTTTCTCTATTTCAAACTCTTTGATTAGCTTTTTATTTAGACGCTATAAATAGCTTTATTTTTACTTTTTGAAGCATAAACTTATTTTAAATTATAAAGATATTTAGGCAACATTTCAGTGAATAAATCGATAAATGTAAGGTAAGTGTCTTTGTCGACGTATTCATCTACTTGGTGGGCTTGGCTAACGAGGCCTGGACCAAACATAATAAATGGGAAATTCTCATCTTTATTTTCTAATAAATCCGAAGCGTCTGTAACGCCAGGAGAAGCAAGCGATTCTAACTCAGTATTTAAATATTTTCGACCCATTTCCTGAGCTAATGTGACCAAACTATTTTTACCAGTAGTATATACAGGATCACGAGACATATAAGTGTCTACTTCGATATCAGTTTTTTCAGTTTCGACTTCTTTTAAAATTTCATTGAAATAAGAAACAAATTGTTCATTATCGTGTTCAGGAATCGTTCTAATATTAAATTCAGATTGGGCATATTCAGGAATTGAATTAACTTGGGTACCTCCATTAAATAATGTAGCATTCAATACTGGTTCGCCTAATAAATCATTTGTTTTATCAAATTTTTTAAAATTTTCATCTGCTTTGTAGATAAATTCTACTAATGGTGAAATCGCATTAAATCCTAAAGTTGGCATTGAACTATGTGCTGCTTTTCCTGTTGAACTAACACGTATATCCATAGAACCTTTGTGAGCATAAATAATTCTGTCCTGAGAAGGTTCGGCAATGACAAGTGCGTCGACGTCGTCCATGTATCCATAACTATTATAAAGCTTTGCACCCTCACCGACGATTTCTTCACCAGCGGTAGCTAGCAAACGAATTGTGCCATGTTGTAATAAACCTTGTTCATGAATATCAATAAGACTAATAACAAATGAAGCTAAACCAGATTTCATATCTGCAGAGCCACGTCCATAAAGTTTCCCAGATACTTCGGTTAATTTGAAGGGATCGTAAGTCCAATTGTCAATATTTCCTGCAGATACGACATCCATATGTCCTGACACACTTAAAACAGGTTTGCCAGAACCAATTTCTGCGACTAAATTAGCTCTGGTGTCGCTAATTTTAATAATTTCTGAGTAAATATTATGAGCCTTAAACAATTGATGCAAATAGTTACATACATCTAGTTCATTGTCGTTAACAGATTGGATATTTACTAAATCGCTTAAAATCTGAATCTTTTCATCTTTTGAAAATTTACTCATAAAAAATCCCCCTTTTATTATTTCACTTTAATTGTAACTAAAAGCGTACCATTAAATGAAATAAAAGGGTTTATAGCAATCTTTATAGTCAATTAATAGATGGAATTTTAACAGAGGCTTCAACTAGGGAGTGTATGATTTGTTGATTGTTAGAAGTCGATATCGTTTGTATTTGTAAGTTTTGAGAGAGTTTATATAATTGTGAATCAGTATTTGATGTACTCGTAGAAGTGCTTTTAATGTGTTCAGTACTTCTAACGTCAGTTACAGCACCTTTCATATCGTTGCCTTGCATACTGCCTATTAATATCAGGATTAAATAGCTACAACATATAATTAAAATTGTCCCTAAGTAGATGCTGATTGCTAATTTTACAGGTTTGCGCATAACTTACAACCTCCTATGTGGGGTGTGTCTTTGTACACTTTCAAGATACCACGCGATTATTAAGTGAATGTAAACTGTAAGTAAAATTTTGATAAAACAGTATAAATTATGAAAGTTTAATATTTATTGTTGCGAAATAGCCAATGTTATAAGCAATTATTATATATGTATGCAAGATTCCCAATCGTGGTTAATATTTTTAATATCGAATTTAAAGTTATACAATTAGGTTAACTTAATGCACTTTCAGTTAATTTAGGAGGCGGTAACAATGAATTACATCAAACATATTACATCGTCTGATGGCACTAGTTTGTATACTAAAGTAAATGAAGGTTATGAAGGCGAAGCCCACGAGCCAGTAAATATCATTATCGTACATGGTCTTGCCGAACATCTGGATCGTTATGATTATTTAGCTGATACATTACAAACTCATCATTTCAATGTTATTAGATATGACCAAAGAGGGCATGGTCGTTCTGGAGGTTCACAAACTTATTATAATAGTGACAGTGAAATTGTAGAAGACTTGCAAGCCGTTATCACTTTTGTGCGGACTAACTACGGAAACAACATATTCTTGATTGGCCACAGTATGGGTGCTATTCAGTGGCATTGTATGGTACATTTTATCCTAACCAAGTGCGTGGTATTATCACTTCTGGTGCATTGACGAGAGATAATAAAGGCTTGTTTAGTGAAACGCTTAAAGATCGCACATTACCTAAAGACAGTTATATCGACAATGATTTAGGTAAGGGGGTTTGTTCCGACGAAGAAGTGCAAGCAAAATATGAATTAGATGACTTAGTAGCCAAACACATCTCGCGTGGTTTAATTTATAGTCTTGCAGATGGTGTTGAAAAATTAAAAGCACATGCCGATCGTTTTGTAGATGATGTATTAATTATGCATGGATTAAATGATGGTTTGGTAAGCTACGAAGATTCATTGCAATTGTTCAAAGAAATTGGTTCTACTAACAAATCACTACGTATCTATGATACATTGGAACACGAAATTTTAAATGAGAGTAAATATAATAGCACTATTTTTGAGGATATTATTGACTGGATTCAATTAAAACAAAATACACAAATTGATATATAATAAAATGATGCATAAAATCTTAGTAATATAGAATGACACGATAAACTGCGTTTCTGAAATGGCTAGTTTAATAGATATAACTAGAAATGAGATATGAAAATTGCTATTATAATATTCGTGAATAACCAAACTTTCAAAAAAATATAAACTTTTCAATTAAAAAATGAAGACAACTTACACTTAAGAGATTATTAATTAATTTGAATATATAGAGAACATGACAACAGATTTTATACTCAGGAGGACGAATAAATGATATATGCTGGAATTTTAGCTGGTGGTGTTGGATCTAGAATGGGCAATGTTCCATTACCAAAACAATTTTTAGACTTAGATGGGAAACCAATACTAGTTCACACGGTAGAAAAATTTTTATTAACAAGTGAATTTGACAAAATTTATATCGCTACTCCTCAAAAATGGATATCACATACGAAAGATACGTTGCGTAAATATAATATTACAGATGAGAGAGTAGTCGTAGTACAAGGCGGTGCTGATCGTAATGAAACAATTATGAACATTATAAGTGCCATCGAAGCGGCAAATAAAATTACTGATGAAGACGTAATTGTAACTCATGATGCAGTAAGACCATTCTTAACTCGCCGTATTATTAAAGAAAACATCGATGAAGTCGTTAAACATGGTGCTGTTGATACAGTAATTACGGCAACTGATACGATTATTACATCTAAAGATGGCGAGGCAATTGATTCAATTCCAGTGCGTGACGAAATGTATCAAGGTCAAACGCCACAATCTTTCAATATTAATCTATTAAGAGATAGTTACTATGCTTTATCAGAAGATGATAAAAAGGTACTTACAGATGCCTGTAAAATTCTAGTCGTTTCAGATAAGAAAGTAAAGCTCGTACTTGGCGAACTATATAACATTAAAGTTACAACACCTTATGATCTTAAAGTCGCTAACTCAATTATAAAAGGTGGGATGTTGAGTGATTAATCAAGTCTATCAACTTGTAGCACCAAGACAAATTGAAGTGACATACAATAATGAGAATATTAAAAGCGATAAAGTTGTTGTGCGGCCTTTATATCTTTCAATTTGTGCCGCTGATCAAAGATATTATACTGGTAGTAGAAATGAAGCGGTATTAGAAAAGAAATTGCCAATGTCTTTAATTCATGAAGGCGTTGGTGAAGTCGTATATGACAGTAAAGGTCAGTACAAAATTGGAACTAAAGTCATCATGGTGCCTAATACACCAACAGAAACAGATGATGTTATCGCAGAAAATTATTTGCCTTCTAGTAAATTTAGATCAAGTGGTTTTGATGGTTTTATGCAAGACTATGTCTTTTTAGATCATGATCGTATTGTTGAAGTTGACGAAGGTATTGATTTAAGTACAATTGCTTTTTCAGAACTTGTTACAGTCAGTTGGCATGCTATTCAACGTTTTGAGCGTAAATCTATTTCAAATAAAAATAGTTTTGGTATATGGGGAGACGGGAATTTAGGATATATTACTGCGATATTGCTGCACAAATTATATCCTGAAGCTAAAATTTATGTTTTCGGTAAGACAGATTATAAATTAAGTCACTTTTCATTTGTTGAAAATGTTTACCATATTCATAATGTACCCGAAGGCATAACTTTTGATCACGGTTTCGAATGTGTTGGTGGCAAAGGTAGTCAGTCAGCTATTAATCAAATTATCGATTTAGTTTCGCCTGAAGGTAGTATTGGATTACTTGGCGTAAGTGAATACCAAGTAGAGATTAATACACGTTTAGTATTAGAAAAAGGATTAACGATGATTGGAAGTAGCCGTAGTGGTGCACAAGATTTCCAAGATATTGCCAATTTTTATAAAGAAAATCCTGATGTTGTTGAAAAATTATCGTTACTTAAGGGCAATGAATTTGAAGTTAAAACAATCAACGATGCAGTTAAAGCATTTGAAGCAGATTTATCCACTTCGTGGGGAAAAACCGTAATTAAATGGACTATGTAATTATAAACGAACATGTAAGGTAGAAGAGAGGAATTTAAAATTGAGTAATACGAAAATAATAATTGATGACATATACTGGGAACGCATTCAATTATTTATTGAAGGTCATGTTGAAGCACTTGAGATAAGTAACAAAGATTTCATGTTAAGAAATTTAACTGAAACTAAAGAATTATATGCAAATGATGTAAAAATTGACGGAAATAAATTTACGGCACGTTTTAATGTGGCAATTTTAGATGACGGTAATTATTTACCTAGTGGGGAGTATTTACTCGTCTATAAAGACGATTTTGACTACATTGCAAATATCAACGAAGCACTTTTAGATCCTTCTAATTATGAATTAGATGAAGAACAACTTGAAAGATACGAATTAACCGAAACAAAAAATGGTAAAAACAACTTTTTATTGGACTATTATAAGCATGTATTTAAAAGAGGTGGGAACTCTAAAAAAACAAATTATACTGTGAAGCCCATGATTTCTAGCGAAGTAAATGAATTCGTTTTAAAGATAATTTTCAAAAAACCAGCTGAAAAATTAAATCCAGTGAAAAAGAAAATCATGGATTATCAAGTAAGATTTAATAAGTTTACGTATAATATTCGTAATTATACGTTCAAAACAATATTTAGTGTGACGAAATTCTTTCACATGAGAAAAGGTAATTTAGTACTTTTCACATCAGATTCAAGAGCTGAAATGTCAGGGAATTTCGAGTACATCTATAATGAAATGTTACGTCAAAATCTTGATGAAACATACGATATACGTTCGCTATTTAAGCATAATATTTCTGCACGACGTAACTTTATTGATAAATTTAGATTTCCTTATTTGTTAGGGAAAGCAGACTATATTTTCGTAGATGATTTTCATCCATTACTTTATACAGTGAATTTTAGAAAGAGCCAGGAAATTATACAAGTTTGGCATGCGGTTGGAGCATTTAAAACTGTAGGATTTAGTCGTGCAGGTAAAAGCGGCGGGCCATTCTTTAATTCTGTAAACCATAGAAATTACACGAAAGCATTTGTATCGTCGGAAAATGATATACCATTTTATGGTGAAGCGTTTGGTATTAAAGAACGTAATATTATACCAACAGGCGTACCTAGAACAGATATTTTATTCGATAAAGATTATGAACGTAAAATAACTGAGGAAATGGAAGAAGAATTACCGATTATTAAAGGTAAAAAAGTTATTTTATTTGCACCAACTTTTAGAGGACATGGTCATCATACAGCGCATTATCCATTCTTCAAAATCGATTTTGCTAGACTTGCAAAATATTGTGAAGATAATAATGCAGTTGTGTTATTTAAAATGCACCCATTCGTTACTAATAAGTTAAATATTCCACATGAATATGAACAATATTTTGTCGATGTTTCTGATATTCGTGAAGTAAATGACATTTTATTCATTACTGATATTTTAATCAGTGATTACTCATCACTTGTATACGAATTTGCTGTATTCAAGAGACCGATGATATTTTATGCATTTGATCTTGAAGATTATATTACTTCTAGAGATTTTTATGAGCCGTATGAAACTTTTGTACCTGGTAAAATAGTGCAATCATTTAATGAATTAATCACTGCGCTTGATAACGAAGACTTTGAACAAGAAAAAGTACCTGAATTCTTAGATAAACACTTTAAATATCAAGATGGCCGTTCAAGTGAAAGATTAGTTAGAATATTATTTGGTAGCTAATAAAAATAGTGTTATATAAATATGAACTGAGTAATAATTAATATAAATTAATATAAAGTTTAGAGATTTAAATTGAGCTTTTGATGGGTATATTTATTTTGAAACTCAGTTCATTTTTTAGGGGTGAAATAGCAAGTATGAAGTTTTCGATTATTGTGCCAACATACAACTCTGAAACATATATAGAAGAACTAATGAATAGTCTTAAAAACCAAACCTATGACAATAATGATTTTGAGGTTATCGTGGTGGATGATTGTTCCTCAGATGATACTTTGAAAAAGGTTAAGCAATATAAGAAATATTTAAATTTAATTGTCAAAAAGTTAGATGCTAATTCCGGAGGACCTGGTAAACCAAGAAATACTGCATTAGCTATAGCAAGTGGGGAATATGTATTCTTCGTCGATTCAGATGATTATATTAACGTAGATACATTACAAGATGTATCAGATTTTGTGGATGAAAATAATTCAGATGTAGTGTTAGTCAAAATGGAAGGCGTAAATGGTAGAGGCGCACCACGCTCAATGTTTAAAAAAACAGAAGACGGCTTAACTTTAGCGCATTCACGTATTATTTATACGCTAAGTCCAACTAAGTTTTATCGTACGTCGCTGTTAAAAGAACATAATATTTATTTTCCAGAGGATTTAAAAAGTGCAGAAGACCAGTTGTTTACGATGAAGGCGTATATTCATGCGGATAACATAGCAACTTTAGCATATAAATCTTATTACTACGCCACAAAGCGTGAAGGTGAACACATGAGTTCTGCTTATGTGAAGCCTGTAGATTTTTATAAAATTATGACGTTAATTGTTGAAGAAGTGTTAAATAGTGACTTAGAGAATAAAAATGAAATTATTGGACAGTTTATAAATCGTCATTTTTCATTTTCACGTACACGCAATTTTTCACTTAATGTGAAAGCTAATCAAACAGCTTTGTGGATGGAAGCATTGGGTGACTTCGTGCAAATAGTGCCTAGAGAAGCAGACACGTTTGTCAAAGAAGAAATTCGTCCGTTATTATATTACGGACGTAATAAAGACTTTAAACACTATAAAATCGTCGAGCAAAGCTATTTAAATGGCGAATTTTATAATTCAGAGTTTGAAGGCAATGCGATGAAAATACAGTTTGCTGAAAACGAACCGTTTTTCAACTTTGAAAATGTTACAAAGCCAGACGTTAAGATGACACAATTTGATTTTGATGAACAATATATCACTATTGAACTACAACTTTTAAGAACAATAATTGATCCTAACGACAGTTCATCTGCAATGAGAATTAAATTGCTATCTCGTAATAAAAGAGAAGTAATTTATCTTCCGATGACAGTAAACAATCAAAATTGTTTTAAATTTGTAGCTAATCTGAAGGAAATGATGACATTTTTAACAAAAGAAAAAGTTTGGGATGTAATTCTTGAAATTACGTTTGGTGATATGACAATTGATATGCGTATCGGCAGCAACCGTAACCAATATAAATATGAGTCAGAAACTAGTACTGTTGCACAATATGGCAAAAATTATTTTAGATTCACACCATTCTTTACTAAAAACTATGATAATTTATCATTCTATGTTACGCCGATACAAGTCGATGATATGTTTACGGTGACTAATAGAAATAAAAATAAATTACAATTGACTTGTAAAGAGTTTAACTATATTTTATCTCAAGGTTTAACGTCGGTTATTATGAAAGATGACTTTACTTATGGCTATTTAAGTAAGATTACTAATAAAGATGGATTTAAATACGAAATAACATTAAATGATAAAGTTAAAACAAAATTATTAAAAGGACCTTTGAAAATAGAGGCACCACAAGTAACATTAAATTTTAACTAAAACATTGACCCATAAATTATAACGATAAAAAGATGGTTTCTACACAAGACTTGTAGAAGCCATCTTTTATTTATATTTAACTACGATTGTAAAATAACTTGTGTTATATGTATAACTTCAAATAATAAATTGAATCCTTATCTAAACTAATTTCTAGTGGGATTGATGCATCATGTATTGTTATGCTAGTGATAGGCTGACTAATTTTATTTAAATTATCTAACAGAAGTTTATCTAGGTGTAACATGTTCAAACTATTATTGTTAAGTGTAGAATTATTTTTGACTATTTGTGGCGATTTTAAAATTTGATTAAGTGCTTGGCACCTGTGCTTAAAATTATGTTTTATTAAAATGGTATGCTTCGTTAAATTGTCAGTATAATCACATGTATCATAAATTATAATTTCGTAATGATTATTTCTATTTATTAATAACCCTAAATCATGTAGTTGCACGGTTTGTCCCATAAATGGTAATAACATACTGTATATATGAACGATAGATAAGCCGGTAGTATGTGAATTTAATAAAGCAATATCGTCGTTAGTATTTATTAGTAAGGGAAAACCAAAGCCACCAACTCGCGGTATTAAATCGACAAGGAAGTGAATGAATTTTACTGAGGTTGTGTCGGTATATGATTTGAAATAAAGGTTAATATCATTCCTAGTAATATGTGTGAAAATAACTTTGTTAGCGCAATGGCCCAGAGCCTCAATGAAATCCAAGATAGGTTTGTTTTCGGCCATCTTATTTGTAGTATATATTAATTTATTTGCTAATAAATTAATGTTCTGATTGATGATATAAAAATCCATATTTAAATTGTTTATGTAGTCAATGATTGACTGTATTGTTATTGCCGATTGGCTAATATAGTTATCAAGTAAGAAGCCCAAACTGATATTAGGATAATGGTTGTTAATAAGTTGTTTTAATGCGTTAATTTGTATAGTTGAGAGATGTTCGTCCTGAAAAATAAGTTTAATATGGCTAAAATATAAATGATATACCAACTCATCATTTATGACTTTAAATAAATATTGGTCTAACAATCGATAAAAGTCCTTTGAATATAAAGGAAGCATTAAATAGCAACCTTTGCTAATAAGTTTCGGCATGATCGCTAATAACAATTGTACGTTAAAATGCGTAAGATCATTTTCTTTGAATTGTTGAATATAAATATGAGGATTAGGAAAATGAGTCAAATTAAAATACTCGTCTTGAATATGCATTAACTTACTTAAAGTTGCTATATCTTTAACTTTTATAAGCGTTTTGGGTATGGGTAAATATATGGATTCTTTAGGATGGTTTAAGTCCAATGTATAGGCTAAAGGTGTTGTTGTATTAGCATGATTAGTCACCAACAAGGTATTATAATCTTGTGCAATAGTGTTTATTTTTAATGAACTATGGCAAATAGACATTTGCCTGTTAAATTGATGTACATATACTTTAGGTGGCACGTTTAAATATGTTTTGAAATGTTTAGTGAAGGTACTTAAATTCATAAAGTTATATCTTCGTGCTACACTTTGTATACTTTCGTTAGGCGATAACAAGTCATTTAAAGATAGCGCAATTTTTAAGCTAATAACATAATTTTTAAAGTGCATATGCATCACATTAGAAAACAAGATAGAAATATAGGATTGAGAAATAAAGAAATGCTGTGCGACTGTTTTGGTATGAATCGTTTCATTTAAATGTGAATTAATATAATCTAATATGTCATTTAATAATTTGTGCTTTGACATAAACTGTGGCAAATATTGACATGATAATTCTGTTTTGGCCTCTTTTAGTAATAATGAAATGATATTAGAGATATCGGTAGTCGTTATTGTTGTATTACTATGCTCAATACGAAGATTACGTGTCAGGATGCCATACAAAGTTTTGTAGTTTTTAAGTAGAGCGAAATCAAAATAACAATTAGCAAGTGATGATTCACGTTCTACAAAAAGAGTTAATGGCATTTTTAATTCTATAAGGTCATTCACGTGAAGATACTGATATAAATCGCAATTATTAATAATAAGTCCTGATTGTACATTATGGACTGTACCATTTAAGTTAACTACATTCGTATCTGAAAGTGGTATTAAAACGATGATTTCATTAATGCACCGCTTTAGAGGCGTAGTAACATTATTAAGTATTGAAAGAGTACTCGTCATAATAAAACCTCATGTACTTTAGTTATTTTATATAGTTTAACTTTTACGTTAATAATTATGGAGGTCTACGGTATAAATTTATTCGAGTAAGGTGCAAAAGTAATAAAATAACAGGTCAGTTTTGTATATATTGAAATTATTATCCAATAAAGTAATAAAAACGTACGTTAAATTAATAAATTTAGTGACTTGAATCATTGATTAATAGAAGCTTAATTTATCAATTGCGTTATTAAATTTAAAGTTGCATACAAAATTAATAATAATAGTTTTGTATTGTAGGATATATATTGTTTTAAATTATTATTTTTGGCTAAATAGATAATAGATATGCGGTTTTATGAGGGGGTAAGTATATGTATAAAGTAATTGTATTTGATGTATATGGAACGATGTTTGATGTGAACTCTATTAAAGCTAACTTTGACCAATATAATAAAGAAAATGCAGGAGAGATTGCCAGTTTATGGAGAAAAACGCAGTTACATCACGCTGCCTTAAGACAAGTTATGCAACGATATATACGTTATGATGATTTAACAAAAAATGCATTGCGTTATGCGTTAGACGTTTACGAAGTTAAATACAGTAGAGAGGATATTAATAAACTCTTTGACGGTTATTTAAATTTAGATTACTTTAAAGAAATTCCCAAAGCCTTTATAGAATTAAAAAATAAAAATTTAGAGTTAGCTATATTGTCCAATGGTAATGATAATATGTTAAGGACGTTAGTTGATAATTCCGCAATTTCAGAACACATCGATGCCATTATGAGTGTAGATGAAGTAAAACAGTATAAACCAAGTCCGGCAAGCTATGCGCTAGTATTAAAATATTATCAAGTTAAAAGAAGTGAGATACTATTTGTTTCCACTAATACATGGGACGTAAATGGTGCTGCTAACTTTGGATTCGATACTGCGTGGGTTAATAGAAATAACGAAATATTTGATGAAAATGGTGCGAAGCCGACGATTACAGTGAATAACGTAAATGAATTAGTGAAATGGTTAGAGTTGAAAAGCTAAAAAGAAAATTGACCAGCACAATATCGTTTAACTGACAAACATGAAGTTTAATTTACAGTCTTGATATGGTTAAGTGCTGGTCGGACGAAAGATATTATTTAGTTAAATCTAATTGATAAAAAGCTAAGTCTAGCCATTTATTAAATTTGTAGCCCACATCTGTAATAGTACCTGAATAAGTGAAGTTGAACTTTCTATGTAAATGAATACTGTTGTCATTCGTAGCATCTATACCAGCGACTATTGTTTTGTAACCTTTATCTTTAGTATCTTTTATAAGCTCAGATAATAGTGCTTGGGCGATACCATTTCCTCGATAAGCTTTGGCCACATAAATCGAATGTTCTATCGTATATTGATAGGCTGGCCAATCTCTAAATGAACCATATGTGGCAAAACCAATCGTTTTATTGGCTGATTCATACACCCAAATAGGTTCATTATTATTAGCTTTAGCTTCAAACCAGCGTAATCTATTTTCAAGCGTTTGAGCCTCATAAGTATAAACTGCAGTCGTATTTATTATGGCATCATTATATATGTCTAAAATTGCAGGTAAATCTTCCTTTGTTGCAAAGCGTAGCATACCATCATTCCTTTTATTTATTTGTCACTGCTTTCTTTTTACGATGAATTTACTATAATTGCAAGTTATTGTAAGGATACTTAACATCTAAAACATTGGATTGTAGGTTAAAAAATTTTCTTTATCGTGCTATATTTAATAATAACTAATTCGATAAAGGAAGTTGCATATGAAACGATGGACCAATCGAGCAATGACCGTTATAGGAGTGTTGCTAATAGTAGCTGCTATCGCTATTTTCGTAAAACCATATATAGCCAATTATTTACATGAACGGCATGATCAGCAACAAATAACACAGTATGATAAAAAGCATACACACAATTCAAAGGCGACAATACCTAAAGATAAATCACAAGTAGCTGGCGTACTATCTGTACCTGACGCAAAGATCAAAACACCTGTCTATCCAGGACCAGCTACACCAGAGCAGCTAAATCGTGGTGTTAGTTTCGCTGAAGCGGATGAATCACTCGATGAACAAAACATTGCTATTGCAGGTCATACTTATACTGATAGGGCGCATTATCAATTTACAAATTTACCCGCGGCGAAAGTAAATAGTAAGGTATATTTTAAAGTGGGCACTACAGCAAGAAAATATAAAATAGTAAAAATTTATGATGTGAAACCTTCTGATGTGCATGTATTAGATGAACATGAAGGTCAAAAAAATCAATTAACACTAATAACTTGTGATAACTATAATAAGCAAACAGGCAAATGGGAAAATAGAAAGATATTTATTGCACAGGCCATCTAAAAAAGACTAGGACAAAATGAGTAAGCTACGATGAGTAGTAACAAACTTAAGTCCTAGTCTTTTTGTGTTTTATTTATTCAGTTCATCGACAAAGCGTTTTGTAATTTCTTTAGGTCTGGTGATTGCGCCACCTACAACTGCGCAGTGAATACCCAGTTCTGTAACTCTAGCAAACATTTCAGGTGTAATTACGTTTCCTTCGGCGATTACTTTTGTCTTTACAGTCTCAAGCACTGTTTTTAAAAATTCAAAGTCATTGTCATAAAGTTTATGACTTTTTGTATATGAAGTATAACCTCTGAGTGTAGTGCCTATGTAATCAAAACCTAACTCTTCTGCATATTTTGCTTCATCTATTGTAGAAATATCTGCCATTATTTCTACATTTGGAGCCTTAGCTCTGATATAGTCAACTAATTCAGCTAATGTTTCTTTAGGCCGTTCTTGATCAGTAGCTTCAAGTGCTATCACTTCACATTCACTTTCGATTAATTCATCGACTTCTTTAGATGTCGCCGTAATAAATACTTTTGAATGATCATAGTCTCGTTTCACGATACCGATAACTGGTAAATCAACAACTGATTTAATTTCAGTAATGTCTTCTTTAGTATTCGCTCTAATCCCCACTGCGCCACCTTCATATGCGGCTAATGCCATTCTTGACATGATGAATGACGAATGTAGTGGCTCTTCAGGTAGAGCTTGGCAAGAAACTATAAGCCCCTGAGGTAACATAATATACACGCTCCATTACTTAGAATTTATTGTGCTTTTGCAATAAATACAATATAACATTAAGAAAAAAATAATCAATAATTAAAACTATAATGAAAAAGTTTTTCTTTTGTATTACAATATATATAAAAGTAAAGGGGATTTTAAAATGAAATTTGATAATAGAGTACAACGTTATAAACATTTATTTACTAAGACAGATAAGCAAATAGTTGAATATATAAAAAGTAATGAACTTAATGATAATTTTTCTACTATAAATTCATTAGCACATGCGGTTGGTGCATCACCAGCAACAGTTACGCGTTTCTCTAATAAATTAAAATATGAAAACTTCCAAGATATGAAATTTAATTTACTACAAGAAATGACTAATAATGAAATTGAAAATAGTCCATTAATTCAAAAAATACATAACTATCATCAAAATACGATACAACAAACAGGAGAATTTATTTCAGATAGTAGTATTAAGAGCTTTGTAAATCAAATTATGAGAAGTCGACAAATCATCTTTGCCGGCATAGGTAGCTCAGGTTTATCGGCTACAGAGTTTTATTATCGAATGATGCGTATGGGCTTAAAAGGAAATGTTTCTACCGATTCACACCAAATGAAGATATTCGCTTCTTTATTAACAGCCTCAGATACATTTGTAGCTATTTCTAATAGTGGCGAAACAGACGAACTTATTACCGCTGCTAATATTGCACATGAAAAAGGCGCATTCGTAGTAGCGATTACAAATTATCAAGGTAGTCCTTTAACTGAATGTGCAGATTTAGTATTAATTACGACTGATCAATCAAGAAATAATGATAGTAGATTTGTTAATACACAGATAGCTACTTTATTTTTAATAGATATAGTTAGCTATTTATTATTAGATGATTCACATTTACATAAAGTTTATAACAAGACGACAGATGTCATTTTAAATGATAAAAATTAGCTATAAGTATTAAAGTAAACATATATATGTGTGTGCTTGCTATTAACTGAAAGTGAAAATGTTTTTCATGTTTTAAAAATATATTGATAATGATTTTTATGAAAGCTATATTATAGTAATCAGGGGGGTGACGATATGAAAAAATTATTCGAAAAAGCACAACAATTTGGGAAATCATTTATGTTACCTATAGCTATTTTACCTGCGGCAGGTTTATTGTTAGGCATAGGTGGGGCATTGAGTAATCCAAACACAATAAAAGCATATCCATTGTTAGATATTGGAATGCTACAAAACATATTTACGTTAATGTCTTCGGCAGGTAATATTGTCTTTCAAAATCTAGCTGTTATATTTGCAGTAGGAGTAGCTATTGGGTTAGCAAAAAGTGATAAAGGAACTGCAGGTTTAGCAGCAATGCTAGGTTTCTTAATTATGAACGCATCGATGAATGGTCTGTTAACAATTACAGATACGTTAGCAAAGAGTAACTTAGCTACACACGGACAAAGTATGGTGCTAGGGATTCAATCTGTAGAAACGGGCGTCTTTGGTGGGATTATTACCGGTATAATGACGGCTGGGCTACATAATAAGTTTCATAAGATAGAATTACCAACGTATCTTGGGTTCTTCGGTGGTTCTCGTTTTGTACCAATTATAACTGCTGTAGCTGCTATTGTATTAGGTGTAGTAATGTTCTTTATTTGGCCAACAGTTCAACAGTGGATATTTAATGTTGGCGGGTTAGTTAATAAAACAGGTGTAATTGGAACGTTCTTCTTCGGTTTTATTTTGAGGTTGTTAGGGCCATTTGGGTTACATCATATTTTTTATCTGCCATTTTGGCAAACTGCGCTTGGGGGTAGTATGGAGGTCAAAGGTCATCTTTTCCAAGGAACACAAAATATTTTCTTTGCACAACTCGGAGATTCTCATGTAACACAATACTATTCAGGCGTTTCTCGATATATGTCGGGCCGTTTTATTACAATGATGTTTGGTTTATGTGGAGCAGCATTAGCAATTTATCATACTGCAAAACCAGAGCATAAAAAGGTAGTAGGCGGGCTTATGTTATCAGGTGCTTTAACTTCATTTTTAACTGGTATTACAGAACCTTTAGAATTTAGTTTCTTATTCGTTGCACCAGTATTGTATATCGTCCACGCATTTTTAGATGGATTAGCTTTTATGATGGCAGATATTTTTAATATTACCATTGGACAAACATTCAGTGGTGGCTTTATCGATTACTTATTATTTGGAGTTTTACAAGGTAATAGCAAGACGAATTATTTACTCGTTATACCTATAGGTATAATATGGTTTATCCTCTATTATATTATTTTTAGAGTGTTAATTGTGAAGTTCAACTTTAAGACACCAGGTAGAGAAGACAAAGCGTCAGTGCAACAAGTCGATACTACAGACCGTGCTAGAACAATTGTTGAAGGTTTAGGTGGGGAACAAAATATAGAAGTTGTTGACTGTTGTGCGACACGTTTACGTGTAACATTAAAAAGTAACGATTTAGTAGATAAGGAAAAACTTGAGTCGACTGATGCAAGGGGCGTTGTACAAAAAGGGAATGGCGTACAAGTTATTTATGGTCCACATGTCACAGTCATTAAAAATGAAATCGAAGAATTACTCGAGCATAATAATAAATAATATTAAGAAGTATAATATATATAATGTATAAGAGATGAAGTTATATAAAATAGGTGGTATGAATATGAGAGTTATTAATTTAAAAGATAAACAGTCAGCAAGTGAACATGTTGCTACAGAAATTGTGAAACTAATTATTTCAAAACCCAATTTGGTATTAGGCTTAGCTACAGGCGGTACAATGATTAATTTATATCAATATTTGGTAGATTTGATAAATGCTAATAATTTAGATTTAAAGGATGTTGTAACGTTTAATTTAGATGAATATGTAGGGTTAAGTTCAGAAGATAAGCGAAGCTATCATGAATATATGCAAGAACGTTTGTTTAAATATAATGATAGCTGGAATGACAATAATATTCATATACCCAATGGTGTGGGACCAAATTTACAAGTAGAGGCATTTAATTATGAAAATCAATTAGAACAATGTGGACCTATAGATTTACAATTGTTGGGGATAGGCGAAAATGGGCATATAGGGTTTAATGAGCCGGGCACTCCTTTTAATAGCCAAACACGTGTAGTTAATTTAACCCCCTCTACCATTCAAGCCAACAGTAAACATTTTGATGATATTAATGATGTTCCAATACAAGCTGTTTCAATGGGGCTTTCATCTATTATGAGAGCCAATCACATTATATTACTTGCTTTTGGTGAAAATAAAATAAATGCTGTAAAACGATTGTTGCAAGGAGACGTTTCTCCAGAGTTACCAGCATCTATTTTACATCAGCATAAAAATGTAGACGTATATGTAGATGATGTAATATATAATAAACTAAAATAATATTAAAAAGATTGAAGAAGTTTTTTAATAGATAAGGACCAAGTTACAACAGCAATAAGACTAGGTGAATTTAAAAGGTGAATAGGGGAAGCGTTTTATGCTTAGTTTAGCTACACATACATTTTCAAAATGGTAATTTTTATTGATATGAGATAGAAATTGCCATGTATACAGATAGTATTGAAGTTGTAACATTATAAGAAAACGGTTATCTGTAGATTTAAATGCTACTTTTCCTAAGTAAAAAGAGGCAATCAAACTAAGGATTAAAATAAAAAAGGCCAAGCAACGCGCTTGTATTCTAAATACGTTGCTTGGCTTTTTTGTATCTTGAGTCAAAGTTTCTTTTAATATTATTGATATTTAAATAACTAAATAGCTTCCCTTAAAAAGTGAAAGAAAGTTTCACAAATTAAAGCAGTTTAGTGATTGCACCAATAAGTGCCGCATTATTTAATGAAAGCGTCGTTTGTATTTTGGCATGACCATAATTATGCGGTAAAAAGAATTTGATTTTTGGAATAATATAATTTAAAAGATCATCACCTTGGGCAGAAATTGCACCGCCAATAAGTATGATATCGGGATCATAAATAATTTGAATTTGAGCAATACCCTCAGCTAAATGGAAACTCCAGTCATTCAAAATATCTTTAGCAATAGCTTTACCATTTTTAGCATCTTTAAAAAGTTGTTTTACATTGGAATCGTGATCGTAATTATAGCTGTTCATAAGTTTTTTTAATCCAGAAGTAGAGGCGCGTGTTTCGAATGTGGTTTCACTAGCACTGTCATATAGCAAGTAGCCAATTTGATTAGCACGGTGTCTAGAACCAATGTGAATGCCCAGTGTACTATTGTAAAATGCACCACCAATTCCGGTACCTATAGTTAAACAAAAAATATTATTTTGTTTATAGTTATAATACGTTAATTCGCCAAGTAAGGCGGCATTAACATCATTAAGCACGACAATGTCTGAACATATAGGAGCTAAATATGATTTAAAGTTTGTCCCTTTATAATTAGGTATTGTAGGCCCGCTATATATTACCGTACCTGATTGATCATCAATAACACCAGCGCTTGAAATACCGAGTTCTAATTTATTAATACCATATTTTTCTTTATAATATTCCGCTATACGATACACTTCATCAATAATCAAGTTTGTTACGTTGTTAGGTGTAGGTACACTATTAATTTCTACGATTGATAAGTCCTTAGCATTAATGATGGCGGATTTAATATTTGTTCCTCCAATATCAATTGCTACTTTATAATTACTCATTGTGCTCCTCCTTAAAGGATTTTTTGTGAATTTTTGAAAATATTTTTCATAAACATAACGGTTTATTGATTAATATTTTCAAAAATCTATTGATAAGTTAAATGTTAGCGTTTACAATTCAACCTGTAAAGTAAAAATTTAAACGAACTATTTATTATATAGTTACGTTTCGACATTATGAAAGCGGAGGGTTTTATATTATGCGTGAAGAAATGAAAGGTTTATATGCAGCTTTATTAGTTCCTTATGATGAACAAGGTCAAGTTAAAGAAGAAGCTTTAAAAGAATTTGCATTAAATGCTATAGATAATGAAGGATTAGACGGCTTGTACGTAAACGGAAGTTCAGGTGAGAATTTTTTAATTAGTACAGCTCAGAAAAAGCAAATCTTCAAAGTTGTTAAAGAAGTAATTGGAGATAAAGCACAACTAATCGCACAAGTTGGTTCTTTGGATTTAAATGAAGCAATTGAGTTAGGTAAATATGCTACTGAATTAGGTTACGATGCAATTTCTGCAGTAACACCATTCTATTATCCTTTCTCATTCGAAGAAATTAAAGATTACTATTTTGAACTTATTAAAGAAACTCAAAATGACTTAATTATTTATGCGATTCCTGGATTGACTGGTGTTGATATTTCAATGGATCAATTCGAAGAGTTATTCTCGAACGAGAGAGTTATTGGTGTTAAATATACAGCCCCTGATTTCTTCTTGCTTGAAAGAATTCGTAAAAATTTCCCAGGTAAATTAATCCTTTCTGGTTTCGATGAAATGTTAGTTCAAGCAGCTATATCAGGTGTTGATGGTGCTATCGGCTCTACTTATAACGTTAATGGTAAACGTGCACGAGCAATTTTTGAAAATGCTCAACAAGGTAATATCGAAAAAGCTTACGAACTACAACACGAAACAAACGACATTATCGCACCTGTATTAGAAATGGGTCTTCATGGTTCACTAAAAGAAATTCTTGCTTCAAGAGGATTAGAAAGTGGTTTACCAAAACGTCCATTTAGACCATTTAATGAAGACAACAGACAAAAATTAGAAAAATTAATTAAACAATATAATCTATAGAGCGTAACAAAGGGGATGAGCTTTTATGCAACAAGTGGGATTTGGCGCATGGAATTGGGTCGCGTTATTCATCTATCTAATTGTAATGTTATTAGTTGGTGCTTATTTTACTAAACGAGCAGGTAAAAATACCGAAAGTTTCTTTACTGCAAGTGGAAGATTACCATCTTGGGCAGTAGGTTTTTCTATTTACGCAACAACGTTAAGTGCGATTACTTACATGTCTACGCCAGAAAAAGCATTTTTAACAGACTGGTCTTATATCGCAGGTAATGTAGCTATTATTGCTATTATTCCATTATTAATTTATTTTTATGTACCATTCTTCAAAAAACTTAAAATCACTTCGGCATATGAATATTTAGAAGCACGTTTTGGACCAAGTATACGTGTTATTGGATCGCTACTATTTGTACTTTTCCATTTAGGTCGAATAGCTATCGTAATTTATTTACCAACTTTAGCTATTACTTCAGTATCTGATATGAATCCATATCTTGTAGTCACTTTAGTAGGGTTACTATGTATTGTTTATACATTCCTTGGTGGTTTTGAAGGGGTCGTATGGAGTGACTTTATCCAAGGTGTTATTTTATTAGGCGGAGCAATTTTAATTATCATTCTAGGTATTATTTACATGCCTGGCGGTTTCCATACATTAGCTAACGATGCAATCGAACATAAGAAAGTAATTAGTGCCGATAACTGGAAAATTAACAGCGCCGCTGCAGCCATACCTGTTATCTTTATTGGGAATATTTTTAATAATTTACACCAATATACGGCGAGTCAAGACGTTGTGCAACGTTATCAAGCATCATCTTCATTCAAAGAAACGGTTAAATCTTTATGGACAAACGGTGCATTAGTAATAATCTCTGCACCAATTTTCTATGGTATGGGAACGATGTTGTATTCTTTCTATCGTCATGCTGATAGTCTTCCAGAAGGTTTTAATACATCTTCAATCGTACCGTACTTCGTATTGACACAAATGCCTCCATTTGTAGGTGGAATATTAATCGCAGCCATATTTGCTGCCGCGCAGTCTACGATTTCATCAAGCTTGAATTCAATTTCAGCTTGTATATCTGTTGATATTAAGCATAGATTCTTTAGTAAAAGAAGTGAAAAATCAGAAGTTAAATTTGCCAGATGGGTCATTATTATAGCCGGTATTTTTGGTTATGCCATGTCGCTTTATTTAATCGCTTCAAATTCTAATGATTTATGGGACTTATTCTTATTAATAACTGGATTATTTGGTGTACCTTTAGCGGGTGTATTTGCTGTTGGTATTTTCACTAAACGTGCAAACAGCTTTGGTATTATCATTGGTCTAATTTTGGGTGCGATAGTTGCATATATAATGAATAAATTTGGTGGAGATAATTCTCCATTCATCGTTTCAATATTATCATTTGTTATCGCATTTGGTGCATCATATTTTGCTAGTTTCTTGGCACCAAAATATAATAAAGATATTACTGGACTTACAATCTATGAGAAAAATAAACCTTCAACATATATTTCTAAAGTTAAAAATGTGGAATAAAATGCTTAAGTTAAAATTTTCAAGCAAACTATTATGCAAAAATTGTGTGGTTATGTAATATAGGTTGGTATTAATTAACATAGAAAGGAAGAAATTAATGTCAACCTTAGTCATCATAGCTCACCCTGATATTGATCATTCAACAGTAAACAAAGCGTGGAAGGAAATACTTACTGAAAAGGGAGAATTAGCAACAATTCATGAATTATATCCTGCATATCCAGATGCTAAAATTGATATAGCTAAAGAACAAGAACGTTTAGCTAAACATGATAATGTGATATTCCAATTTCCATTATATTGGTATAGTTATCCACCACTATTAAAACAATACTTTGATGAAGTATTTACTTATGGTTGGGCGTATGGTTCAGCAGGTAATGCATTGAAGGACAAAAAGTTTGCAGCTGCAGTTTCAATCGGATCTCCTGAATCGGCTTATACTATAGATGGCTATGTACAATATACTATCGACACATTGTTAACGCCTTTAAAAGCAACATCAAGATTTGTAGGTGCACAATATGTTGCTACGCATACACTATATAGCACTTTGAATATTAAATCAGATTTACTTGAAACTAATCAGCTTGACTATGTTTCTTTTGTTCAACAATTAAGCAAATAACAGAGGTGTCTAGGCTATGTACATTACTATGTTGGTAATTTACATAATCTAGACATTTTTATTATGTATATAGTTACTTTTAATGCATATTCGAAATATATATAATAAAAGTAAATACAAAAAAGGTTTGAGGGGTAAATATGATAAAAGCAATCGCAGTTGATATGGATGGAACTTTCTTAGACAGTAATAAAAACTATGATGAGCGTAGATTCAATCATATTTTTAAACAGTTACAGCAGCAAGGTGTAAAATTTATTGCAGCAAGTGGTAATCAATATGCTAAATTAGTATCAATATTTGGTGAACGAGATATGTATTTTATTGCTGAAAATGGTTCAGTAATTTATAACGGAAGTGAATTATATGATTATAAAGCCTTTGATTATGACGTTTATAAAAAATTAATCGACTATATTCATAAAGAACGAGGTATGTCGGATATTATTATTTGTGGTTTACAAAGTGCTTATATATTAAAAAATACGAGTGATGACTTTAAAAAAAATGCGCACTTTTATTATAGACAATTACAAGAGGTAGATTCCTTTGATATGTTGCCACAAGACGAATTTGTGAAAGTTGCATTTAACATAAATCGTCAAACCCATCCTGATCTAGATGATGAACTCTTAAAAAAGTTTCATAACGATATTGGATTAGTTTCTAGCGGTCGCGATAGTGTCGATATTATTATTCCTAATATGACAAAGGGTAACGCATTAAAACGGTTACTTGATAAATGGGGTTTATTACCATCACAACTTATGGCATTTGGAGATGCTAACAATGATTACGATATGTTAGAGCTTGCTGAATATAGTTATGTAATGCAAAATAGCGAAGACCAAGCTTTGTTTGATGTAGCTAATCATATTGCACCTTCAAATGATAACCAAGGCGTGTTGTCAGTTATAGAAGAGCAAGTACATATAAACGACTAATTATATAGATACGCATATTGTTTTTAGTTGATGCAATTTATCCATTATACTAACGTTAGTGAAATTTTAACAAGAAAGGATGGCAACATAGTAATGTCGGATATAAAAGAAAATATTTTAGATGCATTTAATTTTAGACATGCAACTAAACGCTTTGATGCGAGCAAGAAAATAAATGAGGACGATTTTAATACGATACTTGAAACAGGTAGATTATCTCCAAGTTCTTTAGGATTAGAACCTTGGAAATTTTTAGTGATTCAAAATCGTGACTTACGAAATAAATTACGAGAAATCAGTTGGGGGGCTCAAGGTCAATTAGACACTGCTAGCCACTTTGTATTGATATTAGCGCGTAAAAATGTGACATCTAAATCAGACTATGTTCAGCATATGATTCACGATATTAAACAATATGACCCTGCTACAATACCAGCCGTAGAGGAAAAATATGACAGTTTCCAAACCAGTGCCCATATTAACGATAACGAGCGTACATTAGTAGACTGGGCAAGCAAACAATCTTATATTGCTTTAGGTAACATGATGACTACTGCAGCGTTTTTAGGCGTCGATTCATGCCCAATCGAAGGATTCGACTACGATGGCGTAACTGAATTGCTAATAAATGAAGGTATTTTGGATAATGAGCATTTTGTTCCTGCCACAATGGTAGCGTTTGGTTATAGAGAAACTGAACCTAAAGCTAAAGTACGTCAACCTCAAGAAGATATAGTTGAATGGTATAATTAAAAAGTGGCTGGCCTAGAAATAGGTCAGTTTTTTAAAAATGAAATATAGGGTATAACATTATTAGCAAACATCAAAAGGAGTAATAAATATGAAATTAAAGTTATTTGATGTTGGTAATGATGAAGCACCATTTGTTGAAAAATGGGCAAATTATAATAATATAGAAGTCGATTATGTCCGAAACTCACTAACGCGTGAGAATATTAGCGAGGTATTCGGTTATGATGGAATATGTGTAAGTCATAATGGTCCATTTGACAATAGTTTATTTAAAGATTTAAAAAACATGGGTATTAAACAAATTGCACAAAGAAGTGCTGGATTTGATATGTATGATTTAGAACAAGCTACAAAAAATAATATTAAAATAACTAATGTACCTAGTTATTCACCGAATTCAATAGCAGAGTATGCTATTATGGGCGCACTATATTTTGTTAGAAAAGTACCCACAGTACAACACTACGTCGCCAAGCAAGACTTTAGATGGCAACCTCCAATAATGGCACGTCCTATAAAAGGGTTAACTGTTGCGGTGATAGGTACTGGTAGAATTGGATATATCACAGCTGAATTATTTTATCATATGGGATGTAACGTTATCGGATATGATATTCAGCCTAATCCCAAAGCCGAAAAGTTCATAACGTATAAAGATACAGTAGAAGAAGCGGTTAAAGATGCCGACATTGTAACAGTCCATACACCTGCGACAACGGATAATATAATGATGTTTAATGATAAATTGTTTAGTCATTTTAAAGATAGCGCTATTTTTATTAATTGTGCTCGAGGCATACTTGTTAATACCAAAGCGTTGATAAATGCTTTAGATTCACGCAAATTAAGTGGTGCGGTTATTGATACCTACGAAAATGAGGCAACTTATTTTAGAAAAGATTTCAGAGATAAACAAATTGAAGATGATCTATTAAAATCATTAATGGAACGTGATGATGTATTGTTATCTCCACATATAGCTTTTTACACTAATGAATCAGTTAAAAATTTAGTCGAATGTAGTTTGAACAGTACGAAAGCTATCATACAAAAAGGAAATTCTGAGTTTGTAGTAAATAAGTAAAACAATAAAAGTGCCAGCAAGTTACCAACTTTAATGATAACTTGCTGGCGCTTTTTATATTTTTGATATTAGTTTGGCACTACGGTTGTATTGCTATGAAGCGTAACGGCTATTCCTTCGGGGCTTATAATATTCTTGCTAATAGTATCCGGTATATATATATCTATATGAGATAGACCTAAACTTTGGTCATTATCGATGCGCTTTTTATTAGATTGCCATGTATTTACTGCAATGTGATGGTGATAATAATTTGTAGACATAAACAAAGCTTGTGGAAATTTAGATACATGTTGGAAATTTAACTTATTAATATAAAATTGGCGCGCGTTATCAAGGTTTGCGGTTTTTAAATGTAAATGACCTATTTGAGCTTGATCGGGCATGCCAGTCCAACCTTTAGCTGTTTGTTGTGCTAATAAATTGTCTACCTCTACTTGTAAAGTATCCATTGATACAAAGTTATCTTTCCACTGCCATATTTCAGGGTTACGGTCATAATATATTTCAATTCCATTGCCTTCAATATCATTAAAATATAGTGCTTCACTAACGAGGTGATCTCCACCACTAATTTGTACCCTGTGTAAAGAGGCAAATTTTAAGAAATTTGCTAAGTCGGCTTTACTAGGTAGTAAAATGGCTATATGAAATAAACCAGCTTCTGATAAGTCAGGTCTACGTGGGTTGTCGATTTGATTAAGTGTTAATGTATGCCCTCTAGTACCTATTGCTAAGACATTATGATCACTATTCGCAGTTACTATTTTTAGTCCCAATAAATTTGTATAAAATTGGGTCATTTGTTCTAGGTTTTGGACATTTAGTGTAATGCCCGTTACTTGAGTAGCAGTTTTGTCATGAAATGTCATATGATTACCTCTTATCTGTTTGCTTGTATTTAATTTTGATACAAGTAAAATTTATAGCACTGATAAAGTTTAGTCAACAAATAAGTTTGAAGCGATAAAATTTTCAGGTAAATATATTAGCATATCATTTAAGTACTAAATTTAATTATATGAGTGTTTTAACTGTAGTGATTATTATTGTGTTATTATATAACGTAATAATGAGTAAAGGGGTGGGAGCATGAATGTGTTTTATAGACTATCATGGTTTTTTAAAGCTCAAAGGAAGTATTATATTTTAGGACTTATTATGTTGCTCTTAATAGCGCTATTAGAACTTTTACCACCTCAAATAATTGGTAAGACAATAGATAGTATCACTAAAAAAACATTGACGCCCGAGCAGTTATCGTTATACTTAATTGTTTTAGCGGTAGCCGCAATATTAATTTACATATTTAGATATATATGGCGTGTTTCGATTTTTGGAACGAGCCAAAAGCTAGGTAATATTTTAAGGCGTTATTTATATCATAAATATACGGAAATGAGTTCCCAATTTTTCCAAAGAAGACGAACTGGCGATTTAATGGCACATGCTACTAATGATATTAATGCAGTACAAAATGCAGCCGGTGCAGGTATTTTAATGATAGCCGATTCTTTAATAACAGGTGGGATGGTTATTATTACTATGGCAATTACAATAAGTTGGCAATTAACGTTAATCGTTTTAATACCATTACCTATCATGGTTTTATTAACACGTTATTACGGTCGTTTACTCAGTAAAGGATTTAAAAAATCACAAGCTGCCTTTAGCAGACTTAATGATAAGACGCAAGAAAGTGTAGCTGGAATCAAAGTAACCAAAACTTTTGGCTATGAGAAAGAAGATCAGTCTGATTTTAGCAAACTTAGTGATGATGTGGTTGAGAAAAATTTAACTGTAGCTAAAATTGATTCGCTATTCGATCCTACAATCATGTTAGTTTTTGGGACTAGTGAATTTTTAGCCATTGCCTTCGGTTCTCATATGGTATTTGCCGAAACGATTACGCTTGGTCAATTAATTACCTTCTCAACTTATTTAGGTATGCTGGTTTGGCCATTACTTGCTTTAGGTTTATTTTTTAATATTGTGCAAAGAGCTAAAGCATCTTATGAACGAATAGATAATATTTTAAATAGTTCAAACGGTATTGATACTTCATATTCTTTTAATGAAAGACCTCAAGGTAATATTCAATTTAATATATCCGTGTTCCATTACCCAGGATACGAATCTAGAGGTTTAAATGAGGTTCACTTTACAATAGAAAGTGGTAATACATTAGGGATCGTAGGTAGAACGGGTTCCGGTAAAAGTACGTTAATTAAATTGTTATTAAGAGAATTTGATACATTGAACTCTGACGATATTACTTATAATGGTACGCCTATTTCATTTTATAGTCGTAATGCTTTGAGAGCCCAATTTGGTTACGTTCCACAGGAACATTTTTTGTTTTCTTCTACGATTCGTAATAATATAGCTTTTGGAAATATCGAAATCGATGACAATCAAATATATCATGTGAGTAAGATGAGTCATATTCATAAGGATATAATTCAATTTCCTAAAGGATATGATACAGTCGTTGGTGAACGTGGCGTTTCATTGTCAGGAGGTCAAAAGCAACGTATTTCTATAGCTCGCGCATTATTATTAAATCCAGAAGTATTAATTTTAGATGATTCATTATCTGCAGTGGATGCACAAACAGAAGAGGCTATATTAAATAATTTGCAAGAACTAAGAAATGACAAAACAAATATTATTACTGCGCATCGGATGAGTGCAGTGAAAGACGCAGACCTAATTTTAGTTATGGACCAAGGTACAATTGTTGAGAGAGGCACGCATGAACAATTAATGCGTAATCAAGGCTGGTATTATGATACTTATACTGCACAAGCATTACAATCAAAGTATTTTCAAAACTTAGATGACTTGACGAAAGGGGATGGTCAAGATGAGTGAGATGATTAAGTTATCTGCCAAACAACAAAGTGCTACAATTAAACGCCTTTTTAAATATACCATCCCTTATAAAGGTACTATCGCTTTGGCTTTTATTATGTTAACGATTTCTACAATAGCTAGTATGATAGCGCCGTATTTGATTAAAATATTTTTAGATGATTTTTTAACACCCAGACATTTCCCAGGTAATAAATTAACTTTATTGATAGCAGTATTTGTTATCGTCCAAATATTGGGCGCTATAGCTACATATTTAAATAGCTATATGTTTCAATATTTATCTTTTAAAGTAATTCAACAGTTGAGAATAGATGCATTTAACAAGCTTGGAAAATTAGGGATGAGATATTATGATAAGGTGCCAGGTGGCAGTATTGTTTCTCGCTTAACTAACGATACTGAAACAATAGTAGACATGTTTATTAATGTATTTTCATCTGTTTTAATGGCCTTATTTATGATGATATCAAGTTATATTATGATGTTTATTTTAGATGTTAAACTAGCACTAATCTCATTGGTATTTATGCCAGTTATTTTCGTGCTTCTGGCGGTTTATCGTAAATATTCTGCAATGCTATTTAATAAATCTAGACAGTTATTGTCTGATTTGAATTCAAAATTAGCAGAATCTATTGAAGGTATGAAAATAATTCAAGCTTTTAATCAAGAACGCAGATTAAATCGTGAATTTAATAATATTAATGATGAGCATTATAACTATATGCTTAAAACTGTTAAATTAGATAGTATCTTATTACGACCAGCAATCAGCATGATTTCAATTATAGCGACAATAGTTATTTTAGGTTATTTTGGCATTATTAGTTTTAATACTTCTATTACTGCTGGTATCGTTTTTGCTTTTATTCAGTATATGGAACGTTTTTTTGAACCGGTTAACCAAGTGAGTCAAAATTTAAATGTATTGCAACAAGCACTCGTATCTGCTAATCGAGTATTTAAACTTATTGATGATGATACCTATGAACCAGTGCAAGATGAACAACCTAAATATGCAATCACGGATGGTAAAGTTGAATTTAGAGATGTAACTTTTAGTTATGATGGTGAAACTGAGGTACTTAAAGATATTAGTTTCACTGTTAATCCAGGTGAGACCGTAGCATTGGTTGGGCATACCGGATCTGGCAAAAGCTCTATCATTAACTTGTTTATGCGTTTTTATGAATTTGAGCAGGGACAAATCTTGATAGATAATCAATCCATAAAAAAAATTAATAAAAATGAAATGAAAAATAAAATTGGATTGGTGCTACAAGATGCTTTTATTTTTTATGGCACGGTGACTTCAAACATTAAATTATATCATCCAACGATGACATTTGAACAAGTTAAAGAAGCAGCGAACTTTGTTAGAGCAAATCAATTTATAGAACGACTTGAAAATCAATATGAACATGCTGTAATTGAAAAAGGTAGCGCATTTTCTAGTGGAGAAAGACAATTAATAGCTTTTGCACGTACTATGGCTATGAATCCTAAAATATTGATTTTGGATGAAGCTACGGCAAATATAGACTCGGAAACTGAAGAACAAATACAACAATCATTGAGCCAGATGCGTCGTGGAAGAACTACAATCGCTATCGCACATAGACTATCAACAATACAAGACGCAGATCAAATATTAGTGCTAAATCATGGTGAAATAGTTGAAAGAGGTACGCACGAACAATTAGTCATTCAAGATGGTATATATAATAATATGTATAAATTACAAAATGGTTAAAGCAATGAGCACGCTTTAAAAGTTGAAAAGGACGAAAACCTTAATGAATAGCCAATCAATGTGTTAGCACTTCAGGCACTTTGCTTGGCTTTTTTTATTAAAAAGATCAATATTATTATAAACTTTGCTCACTATAAAAGTATTTCTTTATGTTTAAAGCGATAATATTTCTGCTTATATAATAGATGATATTTCTCTTTGATGTGCAGCTTGCATATTTAGTTTAATATTTATTGTTTTAATTTTTAACCTCAAACGTATAGGCAGCAATGCAACTCTATATCAAAAAACAAATGACAATATCTAGTAGAATAAACTAGATATTGTCATTTGTAAGTTGATTAAAGATGTTTCGTAACATACCGTAGTATGTTTTATCCTGCGTAAACATCTTGGTATTCGTCATGCTTTTCAATTACCTTTTTAGCAAATGGGCATGAAGCACTGACTTTTAAATTATTATCGCGAGCATAATTGACTACTGCTTCTACTAACTGAGAACCAATACCTTGTCCGCCAAATTCTTCAGGCACACCAGTATGGTCTATATTGATTTGGTTATCGTTAACTGTTACATAAGTGATTTGTGCTTGAGGGTTATTTTCGTTCTCGCCAATATAAAATTTATTGTTACCTTGTTTAATTTCAGCCATCAAATTACCTCCTTATTATAATTACTACTATAAGTATATCACCGTTGGCATATTTTCAAACACTGAGGCGTATATGAGCATAGTACATATAATTGTTACAATTGATATTATTCTAAAAGAGGTTTATAGTTTTAACGGAATAATAGCGATTATGGAGGGGCACATTTTGAGGAAAGCAGTACCACTCTTTGCTATAGCACTCATATGTTTAATATTAAGTAGCTGTAGTTCTCAGAGTAAACATCATAAAAAAATAAGCGAAGACAATAAATTAAATATATATACGACAGTTTTTGCTTTCCAAAGCTTTACGCAACAAATAGGTGGAAAATATGTCAATGCACAATCTATCTATCCACCTGGGGTTGATACGCATTCTTACGAGCCTACGCAGCGTAACATGATAGATATAGCGAAAAGTGATTTATTTATATATACTAGTGATAATATGGATCCAGTAGCACATAAAATCGCGGTATCTATCAAAAATAACGACATTAAATTGCCTGTTGCACAAGGCCTCGGCCAATCAAACTTATTACCAAGTGATGAAGATGATGGACATGAAGAGGAACATTCGTCTCACCATCATGGTGAAGAAAATAATGACCCACATGTATGGTTAGACCCAGTCTTAGATCGAAAATTTGCTTTGAAAATAAAAAATGAATTAATAAAAAAGATTCTCAACATAAAATGTACTATGAACAAAACTATCGTAAACTTGATAAAGATTTAAAAAACATGGATAAACGTTTGGATGACATTACACGCAATCCAAAAAGGAAAACAGTCGTTATTTCGCATGATTCATTAGGGTATTTAGCGCATCGTTATCATTTTAACCAAGTAGGTGTTACCGGCATGAACAATGAAGATCCAAGTCAACAAGAAATAATAACAATCATGAACAATATTAAACAAACGCACCAACCCTATGTGCTATATGAACAAAATATTTCATCTAAACTAACCGATATAATAAAAAAAGAAACGAATACAAAACCATTAAGTTTTAATAATTTAGCTACGCGCAATAAAGGTGATAGTGACAATGTCCAATATCAAAAAATAATGCAGAAAAATATTAAAACTTTAGATACCGCATTAAATAAGTAGTTAAAAATAACGCTGTTCATATTGAATAAATTATCAATATGAACAGCGTTATTTTTTGTCAATTTCATTATTGTAACTGACTATTAGTCATAACGAATATAAGATACTGTTGTATTGTAATATTCTTCAAATCCATGTATACCATCTGCACCGCCTAAGCCCGATTCTCTCCAACCTGCGTGATAACCATTGACTACTTCTTCAGCTTCACAGTTAGCATAAACCTCGCCAAATTTAAGCTGTTCAGTAGCAGTCATAACTTCTTTTAAATTTTCGGAGAAAATATAAGAAGATAGACCGGCAGTTGTGTCATTAGCAAGATTTATCGCTTCGTTCAAATCACTATAAGTTACAATAGGAATAACTGGACCAAAGATTTCATTTTTGAAAGCTTCGTCTTCTGGTTGCACGTTATCTAAAATTGTAGGTGCATAATAATAACCATTTCTATCTATTATGTTGCCTCCAAGTACTAACTTAGCCCCATTATTGACAGCTTGTTTAACTTTGTTATCAATGCTTTCTAGTTGTTTTTGATTGATTATAGCTCCATAATCGGTATTTTCATCAAACGGGTCTCCAACATTCAAACCTTGCATTTTTGCAGATAATTTAGAGAGGAATTCATCATGTACATCGTCGTGGACAATTATTCTTTCTGGACAAGTACATACCTGACCTGCGTTATTTATACGTGCAGTGACAATGTAGTCGACCGCTTTATCTAGATTGGCATTTGCAGTGACGAGTGCAGGCGCATTGCCACCTAATTCTAAATTAGCTTTTTTTATATTGCTAGCACTATTTTCTAATACCGATTTACCGGCTTTCATACTTCCGGTTAAAGAAATAAGTTGTATATCGGGATGTTGTGCTAATTGTGTTCCTACAGTTTCTCCTGTACCAGGTAATATTTGGACTAAACCTGCAGGAATTGTAGATTGTTTAAATAACTGAGCCAATTTTAAAGTTAGTAAGGTAGTTTCTTCACTTGGTTTAATTACGACCGAACAGCCAGTAATTAATGCCGGAATAACTTTACGCATTAGTACCAAGATAGGTGCATTCCAAGGAACTATGCCTGCTGTAACACCGACAGGTTTTTTTGTTAATTGAATTGTTTCATTCTCACGTGTGTTCTGTAATACTTCGCCTTTATTAGACATACTTAAACCAGTCATATAATCGATGAACTGTATTGATTTATCAATCTCGCCAATTGCTGAAGATAAGATTTTTCCTTGTTCTTTTACGTAAAATTCTGCGATTTCATTTTTATTTTGTTCAAGCAATGGAATTAACATTTTAACGTGTTCTGCACGATTCGGTTGGGTAACTTTTTCCCATTCTTGTTGTGCGTGTTTAGATTTTTCTACTGCAACATTTACTTCTTCAGCAGTTGCAAGTGTTATCGTATCAAATGTTTCTCCAGTAGCTGGATTAATAACATTCATAGTTTCAGTTGATTTACTTTCGATAAATTCATTGTTAATAAATAATTGGTTCATTTATGACACCTCCACATTGTATAAATACCACAAAAAGACATTTTAGAAACCCAAACAATAAGTTATGACCAACAATTGTAAACTCAGTGATATATTTTTTATACTTAAGTTATTGACATGTAGAAAGAACCATTATATAATTATCTCGAATTCGAAATAAATAGGAGGTTAATAAAACAATGGACCGAACGAAGGCATCACTAAATTCATTTGTTGGTTTAAACCGTACTTTAGATTATTTGGAGCAGATAGTTCGTGAAGATATAAAGCAATATGGTCTAAATGTTACCGAATTTGCAGTCCTAGAGTTGTTGTATAATAAAGGTGATCAACCTATCCAACGTATACGTCAAAGGGTATTAATCGCCAGCAGCAGCATTAGCTATGTGGTTGATAAATTGGAAGAAAAAGGCTATGTAACTCGTGTAAAAGACCTCCAAGATAAGCGGATTTATAATGCAACTTTGACTGAAGAAGGTCGAACTTTAATGGCTCAAATATTCCCACAACATGCTCAAACGTTAACATCTACGTTTTCAGTGTTATCTGAAAAAGAGTTGGAATCATTACAATATATTTTAAAGAAGTTAAGTGCTCAAACTTAGTAGTTTCGAAGCACTTAAAAAATAATTATTTATATCTCTAAATCGAGATAAATTTATGGAAGAAGGTTTTATTATGACAAACAATCAATTATTAGGAATACATCACGTAACTGCAATTACAGATGATGCAGAGCGAAATTATAATTTTTTTACTAAAGTATTAGGTATGAGATTAGTAAAAAAAACTGTTAACCAAGATGATATTTATACGTATCATACTTTTTTTGCCGATGACGTAGGTTCACCAGGTACAGACATGACATTCTTTGATTTCCCAAATGTTCCAAAAGGGGAAAGTGGAACAAATTCTATAACTAGACCATCATTTAGAGTTCCAAATGATAGCGCATTAGCTTATTATAAACAACGTTTCGATGAATTTGATGTAAAACATGATGGAATTCAAACGCTATTTGGTAAAAAGGTCTTGCCATTTGAAGAAGCAGATGGCCAAAATTATCAACTTGTTTCTGATGAACATAATACTGGCGTAGATCCAGGTAAACCATGGCTAGAAGGACCTGTACCAACTGATAAAGCTATTTATGGTTTAGGTCCTATTGAAATTACAGTGAGTTATTTCGATGAATTCAAACAAATTTTAGAAGGTCTTTACGGTATGGTAACTATAAATGAAGAGGATAATATCGCTTTACTTAATGTTGGCGAAGGAGGCAATGGTGGCCAAGTCATTTTAAGACAAGATAAAGAAAGTGACAGTGCTAAACAAGGTTATGGCGAAGTTCATCATGTATCATTTAGAGTGAAAGATCATGATGCTATTGAATCATGGTTGCACAAATACCAAGAACAACATATTGGTAACTCAGGACTCGTTGATCGTTTTTATTTTGAAGCACTTTATGCAAGAATCGGCCATATATTATTAGAAGTTTCGACTGATGGTCCAGGATTTATGGGTGATGAACCATATGAAACACTAGGTGAAGGATTATCATTGCCACCATTTTTAGAAGAACAACGTGAATATATTGAAGCTCAAATCAGACCATTCGACACATCACGTAATAATGAATAAGAGGTGAGTAATAATATGAGAGCAATTCAAAACATTCACCACATTTCAGCTATTGTTGGTGATCCAGAAGAAAATATCAAATTTTACAGAGATGTTTTAAAGCTAAAATTAATCAAAAAAACCGTAAATTATGATGATCCCTCAACTTATCATTTATATTTTTCTAATGATTCAGTAGAGAATGGTACAATTTTGACTTTTTTCAATTGGCCTAATGCTTACAAAGGTAGAGTTGGTGCTGGTCAAGTGAGTACTATTGCCTTTCGTATCCCTAAAGGTTCAAATGAGATTTGGGAACAACATTTAACAAGTCACAATATCAAAGTGACTCGGATGAGTCTTTTTGATAGTAATGCACTTATGTTTAAAGACACACACGGCTTATCATTAGCGCTTGTGGAAGATTCTGAAGCAAGAGATACTGATGATATCATTGGATTCCACGGTGTGACTATGTTATCTGAAAACCCAGAACAAACTATTAAACTGCTTACTGAAGAAATGGGTTTAAAAAAGCTTAACGATAAAAGCAATGAAACACATCTCGCTACTTTAGGTGACTGGCAACATCACGTTTTAGTTAAAAAAATATTCCCTAATGTGCCCAGTAGATGGGGCGTAGGTGTTGTGCATCATATTGCATGGTCCGTGCCAGATCAAGAAACACAATTAGAATGGAGATCCAGATTAGCAAATAAAGACTATAGATTAACAGAAGTGAAAGAACGTTTTTATTTTAAATCCGTATATATGGCAGAACCAGGTAACATTATATTTGAATTTGCTACAGATGGACCTGGATTTACAATAGATGAACCGATTGAAAAGTTAGGACAAAACTTAATGTTACCACCACAGCTTGAAGAACGGCGAGAAGAGTTAATACAGCAATTACCAAATATAAATGTATAATTTTATTAGAGGAGTTGATTTTTAATGGAACACATTTTTAGAAAAGGACGAGAAGGCGTACCGACTTTATTATTGCTCCATGGTACTGGCGGAAATGAAAAAGATTTATTGCCTTTAGCAGAATCACTCAACGCTGATTATAATGTATTAAGTGTCAGAGGAGAAGTATCTGAAGGGGGTATGAATAGATTTTTTAAACGTCATGGAGAAGGCCAATATGATGTAGCAGATTTAAAATACCGTACACAACAATTAATAGATTTTATTAAAGAAGCTGCAGGAAAATACAATTTTAATGTAGATGAAATTATACCTGTAGGATTCTCTAATGGTTCAAATATAATTATTAGCATGATGCTTAGTGGTAAAATCTTTTTCAAAAAAGCCTTACTTTATGCGCCACTTTATCCATTAGATATTGGTAGTGACTATGACTTTAAAGGTGTATCACTATTATTATCTATGGGTAAAAATGATCCGATTGTTCCAGTTGAACAAAGTGAAAGATTGGAAACTGTATTTACAAATTTAGGCGCAGATGTAAAAACAGTGTGGGTAAATAGTCATGAATTAACGCCGGAAGGGATTTATTTCGGTAAAGAAGTTTTAGATAAATAATATTAGTGTGCCGTTGATTTGGAAAAAGCTATTAGTTGCTCTATAATCTATTAAGGTTTTTGAATTCATGAAAAGGGATGTGCAGTATGACACAAAATACAGCATTATTAGTTATGGACATGCAAAATGGCATTGTTAATGGACTAGACGGCAAAGATAAAGTTATCGAGGCAAATCGACGTGCGATAGAGAAAGCGCGCCAACAAGATATTTCAGTAATATTTGTCAGAGTTGCATTTTCACAAGGTTTACTAGAAATTGCACCAAACAATAAAATGTTTGGACCTATGCGCGAGAAACAAGCACCAATGGAAAAAGACAGTGAAGCAACGCAAATTCATGCAGATTTAAACAGACAAGAGCATGAGCCTATTGTTACAAAACATCGATTAAGTGCATTTACAGGAAGTAATTTAGAAGTGTTATTAAGAGGATTAGAAGTACGTCATATTGTGTTAACTGGTGTGGCTACAAGCGGTGTTGTATTATCTACTTCAGTAGAAGCGGCAGATAAAGATTTTGACATTACTATTTTAGAAGATGCTATAGGCGATAAAGAACAAGACAAACATGAATTTCTTGTAGAACGAATCTTACCACGTTATGCAACAATAACAGACGTTGAAAAATGGTCATAAATAAAAGGCTGAGACATATAATTATATGTCTCAGCCTTTATTTGTATGTGAATTACAGATAAATTTTGATAATAGCAAGGCGATTAATATCTTCAAATAATATTAAAATAAAAAGTAAGATAATAAAAGAAAACTTTTTAATCACTATTTTATTAAAATCACAGATTAATTTAAAAAGCGATCATGCATTAATTCTTTTAAAATTTTAATTTTTTCTTGTATTTGTTGACCAGTATTTGTGTCTCTAATTTGTTTGCGATTTAATTCTTTATCGACGACACGACGTGTAGATAATTCATCTGCACCATTCAACAATACATGTTTCTTCGAGTTAAAATGTTGGTGTGCTACTAGTTGCATACCAAATGAATTATATAGGAGCGTGTAGCCTGCGATACCAGTAGTTGATTGATATGCTTTAGAGAACCCACCATCAATTACGATCATTTTACCATCGGCTTTAATAGGGTTTTCGCCGTCGATTTCTTTAACTGGTGTATGTCCGTTAATTATATGAGCTTCTTCAGGATTTAATCCGAAGTTTTTTAACATTTTTTTACACATTTCTACGTCTTCCCGTAAATGATAGTATGGATTTTTAGTTTCTTTATGAGCTTCTTTGTCAGCAATGAAATAACGTTCAAATGTTGTCATAGCTCGTTTTCCAAATAATGAAGAATATTTTCCTGTCCAAAGGTACCACACTAAATCTGTAGCTAAATCATCTTGCGTTTCTTTGTCATCAAATGCTTTACGGACATATTTTTCAAAATGATCTAATAAATCACGACCATAATGTTTCACGCCATCAATAGTCATAGATTCCATTTCACCATTTTTATCGACAGGGATACAACCATGAATTAATAAATTGCCGTTGTAGGGAAGGTATAAGTTACCTTTTTGCATTAAGAATGTCATATGACGTTTTAATTTTTCTGACTGTTGTACAGATAGCAATAATTTATCAATGACTTCTGCTTCCTCATCCGTTAACTCATTCGGATTTGTCGTATCGATCGTTTGGAAGCAAGTGTTTTCTAATTCATATGTTTTACCATATAATGTAGCACGATTGTTATCGTAATCTATATTTTCTAATACAAGACGTTCTTCCATATCAAAACAAGGGCGGCGTTTTATAATAGGTGCTTCTAATTTAAATTGAATAATTGCTATTGCTTGATGAATTTTAGTAATTTGTTCTATTTCACCAGTCGATGTTTGTCTATCTTCTCCGGTTTTATTTTTAGGCTTAAAGGCTTTATTATCTCCACTATAATGCTTTTCTGCAAAAGTCAGTAATGGACGTAAATTTATGCCGTAAGCGTCTTCGATAATATCAAGGTTGTCGTAACGAGCACAAATGCGTAATAAGTTAGCTAAACAAACTTTAGAGCCTGCATATGCACCAATCCATAACACATCGTGGTTGCCCCATTGAATATCAACAGATGGATAATTGATTAATGTTTCCATGATTTTATCAGGTTCTGGTCCACGATCATAAATATCTCCGACTACATGTAAATGATCAACTACGAGATGTTGCACAGTAAAAGATAAACCAATTATTAAATCGTCTGATTGTTCTAATTCAATAATTTGGTTAATCAATGTATCGTAATAAGATTTTTTATTATTGTATTTGTTACTTTTATACAATAGTTCTTCAATAATAAAGACGAAATTTGTTGGTAAAGACTTACGTACTTTGGTACGTGTATATTTCGATGAGGCATATGTAACTAATTTTATTAGTCTATGGATTGTCGTAATATACCATTCATTAAGTTCATATTTGGAAGCGAATGAATTTTTAATAAGCTTGAGCTTTTCTTCAGGATAATATACTAAAGCAGCAAAGTCATTAATCTCATTTCTTGTTAACGTATCTTGAAAAATATCATGAATTTTTGAACGTACATTACCAGAACCGTTACGCAATACGTGTTGAAATGAATGGAATTCTCCATGCAAATCGCTAACAAAATGTTCAGTACCTTTAGGTAATTCTAAAATAGATTCTAAATTTATAATTTCAGTCGCTAACGCCTCTTTATTATTATAATTCGTCGCTAACAGATCTAAATATCTACTCTTTATGCTTTTTTCGCTCGAATTTTGCATTGTCGTCACTCCATTTACTTAATTCAATTCATTTTAACATGTTTATTAAACGCTTACATGTTTAATTTGCTAACTCATATAATCATTATAGGACGAATAGATGTTATTTTCTAAGAAAAGAATTTATATATCAAAAAACGTGGAAATAATGATACATTTCCTTTTATTTATAGGATAAGTAGCTCATCTTCATTATGTTACTCAAATATAAAAAACACTGAATTAACATAGTATTTTATTAATTGAACTTCAAAATAAGGAAAATTTATGCAATTAAATTTTAATAAAAGTATAAATAAAATAATGAAAATAATTGTATATAAACGCCTTTATATGAGTGTTTATAGCGTATTTTAGCAGCTCTTAAAAAGAGAATTTTACACTTAATTTCCCGAAAGGTGTTTTAAAATGCTGTATGCTTTTGTATAATAATGTCATGTAACAAAATTATAGTGAAAAGGGGGATGTTGCTATGTTTACATTGGGAAGTACATTAGCAAGTCAGGTAAATCCTGATTGGCGTACTTACATTATGTTATCAGTGTACTTTATCATTTTACTAGTTATTGGTTATTATGGTTATAAACAATCAACTAGTAATATTAGTGAATACATGCTTGGTGGCAGAAGCATAGGTCCATATGTTACTGCGCTTTCCGCCGGTGCATCTGACATGAGTGGTTGGATGATTATGGGGTTGCCGGGAGAAGTTTATACGACAGGTCTTTCTGCTGCATGGTTAGCAATTGGTCTAACGATAGGCGCATACATAAATTATATAGTAGTTGCACCTAGGCTACGTGTATACACTGAAAAAGCAGGAGATTCAATCACCCTACCTGACTTTTTTAGAAATCGTTTAAACGATAAATCAAATGTCATTAAAATAATTTCAGGTGCTATCATCGTAATATTCTTTACTTTATATACACATTCAGGCATGGTATCTGGTGGTAAATTATTTGATAGTGCGTTTGGTTTAGATTATCATTTTGGTCTTGTTTTAGTTGCAGTAATTGTAATTGCTTATACTTTCTTTGGTGGTTATTTAGCTGTTTCAATAACTGACTTTTTCCAAGGTGTAATTATGTTAATTGCAATGATAATGGTACCAATAGTTGCGATGATGCAATTAAGTGGATTAGATACTTTATCAAATGCTGCCGATTTAAAACCAACAAATTTAGATTTATTTAAAGGTACGACAATAATAGGAATTATTTCTTTCTTCTCATGGGGGTTAGGATACTTTGGCCAACCTCATATTATCGTACGTTTTATGTCTATTAAATCAGTTAAACAATTACCAACCGCTCGCCGATTTGGTATAGGTTGGATGGCAATTAGTTTATTAGGTGCTGTAATAGTAGGTTTAGTAGGAATAAGTTTCGTGAACGAGAGAAGTGTAGAATTAAAAGATCCTGAAACTTTATTTATTTTAATGGGACAAATATTATTCCATCCATTAGTTGGTGGGTTCTTACTTGCAGCCATTTTAGCGGCAATTATGAGTACGATTTCATCACAATTACTTGTAACTTCGAGTTCATTAACAGAAGACTTTTATAAGTTGTTCAGAGGTGAACAAGCGGCAAAAGAGCATGAAAAGGAATTTGTGTTGGTGGGTCGTTTATCAGTAGTTTTAGTTTCAATCGTATCAATTATTATTGCATGGTCCCCAAACGATACAATTTTAAATTTAGTGGGTAACGCTTGGGCTGGTTTTGGTGCAGCCTTTGGTCCATTAGTATTATTATCATTGTATTGGAAAGGACTAAGTCGTACTGGGGCTGTCAGTGGCATGTTATCTGGCGCAATTGTCGTTGTATTATGGATTGCTTTTGTCAAACCATTAGGAACTATAAATGATTTCTTTAATTTATACGAAATTATTCCAGGTTTCTTGACTAGTTTAATCGTGACAGTTGTAATTAGTAAATTAACTAAAAAACCAGATCTTGATGTTGAAGCTGATATAAATGATGTTAAACAAATAATTAAAAATACTTAATTTTGTTGCAAATGGTGTTAATCGAATTAAAGGGGTTTAAAGCTTTTAACACTATTATGGAGAAATTATTATAACTTATGTGATTTTAAGAACGTTTATGTTGCTAAAATGTAAGGGGCATGATAGCAATTTATAACAACTATCGGTCTAATTGTTAGTAGTGTTTTATAGTGCAGAACAATCATTATAAATCACAAACAATACCGAAATCAAAACAACCTAGCAGATATATAATCTGTTAGGTTGTTTTTGTTTAATAATTTTTGAAAAAATATAGCGATATTAATTTATTTATATTATAAAGCTATATATTGTAAGGCTCGCTTTCATATGTACAGCTCCATCATGTACTTTTCGGTTTGTCCTGTTTTTCCAGTATTATCGTTAACTATACTTCATATTTATGTCGGAACAAGGTACGTTGGTATTATTTTATAGATAGGCTAAATTCAGTTGTTTTATAACTTTAAAATAAAGAAAAAAGGCAATTTCTATTTGGATATAATAGAAATTGCCTTTTATAGTCTTAAATATTGTTATTCAACTCTACGACGTTTCAGTAGATGATAAATAATGTAAACAATAATGATAAATATAATGATATACATAATGAATGAATAAGTGTGTAAAGCGTTCATTAAGACATCCCAACTACTACTTAATAATTTACCTAAGTATATAAGTAGGAAATTCCAAATAGTAGTACCTATAAGTGATAAAAGCATAAATTTCACTATATTCATTCTGTTAATGCCGGCAGGAATAGTAATTAACACTCTTAATACGGGAATGAATCTACAAATGAATACCGCAAAAGAGCCGTAATGCTTAAACCAATCATTGGCTTTTGCTACATCCTTACCTCTAAGTTTAATCCATTTACCATACTTATCAACAAATCGGTACAAACGTTGTTCGGAAACAAGTCTGCTTATATAATACAATATTAATAAACCTACGAAAGAGGCAACTGTAGAAATAATAAATAATACTGGAATAGATAAATCGGATTTTTCAGATAATAGACCTGCAAATGTCAAAATAATTTCCGATGGTATAAATGGTAATATGTTTTCTAATAAAATTAATATCGCTATGGCAACATAACCCCATGAGCGAATGAATTCAGTTATTATTTGTTCCATACCTTAATAAAAATCTCCTTTTAATAATACATAAACGAAAACAGTCAACTTTTGCCAACTATTCACTAATTATAAGCTATTTTAATATAAAATGTATAATATTATTGTTATGAAATTGAAGAAGCGCATTTATAATAGTTCGCCAAGGCTATATTAAAAAATGAAAGAAATTTTATCGATAATAGTAATTTTTATTGAAAAAAGCATTGTAAACGCTTACACATTATGATAATATCATTAAAAAGAATAAACAATAGGTCATATGATGAGTTGGCTTAAAAGAAAGTTGGGTAACAATGAAAGAAAAAAGAAGTAACGTTAGATGGTATTTTGCTATCACATTCTTTATTATAGGGATTATTGCTTACATGGATAGATCTAATATCTCAGTTATAGCAAAACCAATGATGGAAGATTTAAATATGAATAAAACACATTTTGGATTACTTGCATCATTATTCTCATTAGGTTATGCATTAATGCAAGTTCCTTCTGGGTTTTTAGCAGAAAAATACGGCCCTAAAAAAATGTTGACGATTGCATTAGTTTGGTGGAGCGCATTTACAATTTTGACTGGTGCGGTAAAAAATCACGGTATGCTATATACAGTTCGTTTCTTATTTGGTGTAGGGGAAGCACCAATGTATCCTTCAAATGCGGTATTTAACTCATTTTGGTTTGCTAAGGGTGAAAAAGGCCGTGCCTCAAGTATGCTGTTAGCTGGCTCCTATTTTGGTCCAGTAATTGCACCGCTCATTACAATCGCAATTTATAATGCTTTTGGTTGGCAAGCAGTATTCTACATATTCGGTGCGGTTGGATTAATAATTGCTGTGTTGTGGACAATCATTGCTAAAGATTTACCAGAGCAACACAAAATGGTGAATGAAGCGGAAAAAGAATACATTATGAACAATCGTGACATTGTTTCTACTGAAAAATCAGTTGCACCTTGGAATAACTTCTTAAGAAGATTTAGTTTTTATGCATTAGCTGCACAATACTTTGTAGTTCAGTTCGTAATCTCATTATTCTTAATTTGGTTACCTACTTATTTAACAGAACAGCATGGAGTTCAACTTAAAGATTTAGGGTTTGCTTCGGGTGCGCCTTGGTTAGTAATGTTTATCTTGATATTAACTGCTGGAACTGTGTCAGATAAAATTTTACAACAAGGTAAATCTAAATTTATGGCTCGAGGCGTAATAGCAATTATTGGTTTCGTTGTATTTTGTATTGCTTTATTCTTCGCGCTTAAAACAGATAATCTTGTAGCTAACGTTATATGGTTATCATTATGTTTAGGCGGAATTGGTATTTCAATGGGTATGAGCTGGGCTGCAGCTACAGACTTAGGACGTAACTTTGCCGGGACAGTATCTGGTTGGATGAACATGTGGGGCAATATAGGTGCTTTACTAAGCCCACTACTAGCAGGTTTCTTCGCCGATAGAATTGGTTGGAATAACACATTAATGCTTATCATGGTTCCTGTAGTATTCGCTATAATAATGTGGTTCTTTGTTAAACCGGATAGATCATTGGTTCAAGATAAGACTCAATAATTGATTATTTTGCTCTTTGATAATAAGCTAGTGTAATAATTTAAAACCTGCTAAGGAGGAACGTTTTATGATTACCGTAAACGCTATTATGAAAGTGAACCCAAATAAACGTGAACAATATTTAGAATTAGTGAGTCCATTAATTGAAGCAGCAAACAAAGAAGAAGGTTCTTTATATTATGAACACTTTGAAAAAACGGATGAACCTAATACATTTGCAATGATCGAACGTTATAAAGATGAGGAAGCTGTTCAAGCTCATAATAACTCCGATCATTTTAAACACTTTTTTGCTAATGTCCCTGAATTATTAGTAGCAGAGCCAAACATTACAATTAGTACTAGTAAATAAAAAATAAGCAAAGACTTCTTTAAGAAAGTAAAATCTTAAAGGAGTCTTTTTGTTATGCTTAAAATAGTAAATATAAACATGAAATTATCATAAAGACTTTTAACGATGTATAATTATATATAATGCAGTTTATATTAAGTTAATCAAAACTAATTACCTCATATAAATCTTAATAATTTAAGGAGTGGTTATATGTTATATCAACATGGTACTTTAGGGACTTTAATGGCAGGCATGTTAGATGGCACGGCTCAAATTAAAGACATACTAACGCATGGTGATTTAGGTATTGGTACATTAACTGGTTCCGATGGAGAAGTTATTATTGTAGATGGGCAGGCTTATCATGCTAATGAACACAATGAATTTAAACAGTTAAACGGTAGAGAGATGACACCATTCGCTACTGTGACACCATTTAATCCAGATTTACAATTTGATGTACGTGTTATTAGTGATCAAGAGGCAGTTTTAGACGAAGTTTTACATCAAGTAAACAGTAAAAATATTTTTATCGCAGTAAAGATTACTGGTAAGTTCGAAACGATGCACGTACGTATGATGCCAAAACAAGAAAAACCATATACAAGACTAATCGAATCAGCAAAACGTCAACCAGAATACACAAAAGAACAAATTTATGGTACCGTCGTCGGGTTCTTTTCACCGCAATTATTTCACGGTATTGCAGCAGGAGGATTCCATTTACATTTTGTAGATGATGCACATACTTTCGGAGGACATGTTTTAGACTTCGAAATGAATAGTGGTAGTGTTGAGGTAAGTAAGATAGAAACATTAGAACAACATTTTCCTACCGATAACAAAGAATTTTTAGAAGCAGATATCGATTATTCTAATATCAGTGAAGATATTTCTGAAGCAGAATAAAACTTAAATATATTAAATTTCTATCACACTAGTTATAAAAGAGTGTTAAATAATAATGAAGCTAATAGATGAATAAACTTTTAGTGCAATAAATATAATTAAGTAATCAAGAAATTATGCCTATAAATATTAAACAGCCTCATAGAGTTTAGAGCTCTGTCAGGTTGTTTTCTTATTGCAGTGTGGGTGTATGTCAGGTGTGATTTTGTAATTATAAAAAATTGCTGTAAAAACAGTATTTGAATTTTAATCTGAAATAAAAATGTGTAAGTTTCAACGCTTTTTTTACATATCTCCTTGCAACTATCATACATTTAACTACCTTTTTACTTTAGGGTTTAATTCCTGTCACAATAAATTACCATTTTGAAATAATTAGCAAATCACTAAATTTTATTACTGTTTTGACTACATAGAAAATTATAATTAGGAGATGAACAAAAGGTGATTAATTATTTAAAGTCATTAGTAAAGTTCGATAAAATAAAAATTGATCCATTAAAAGGGACGAGACAAGCTATATTAATGTTTATACCACTTATAATTGGTTACCTCACTGATCAATTACAGCTTGGGTTGTTAATGTCTACCGGTACATTAGCGCATGTTTATGTTTTTGGGGGTTCTGCTCGCTCTAAACTACGTATTATTTTATATACAACAATTGGTTTATCAATTGCGATTATTTTAGGGTCACTTACAGTTACTCAACCACTTATGTTTGGAATGTTGTTACTTGTAGTAACTGTCGTGCCTTACTTTATATTTAGTGCGTTAAATATTCCTGGACCTTCTTCAACTTTCTTTATTGTAGCTTTCAGTTTACCTATTAATTTACCCGTAGCACCTGAAGAAGCTTTAACAAGAGGATTAACCATGTTTGCAGGTGGGTTGTTTGCAACGTTAGTCGTTATTGTTAATATTTTAATAGCAAAAGAAAGTGCGGAATTTAAAGCTGTAAAAAATGACTATACTATAATTAAACAATTGGTAGAACAATTCAATGATGAAACAGCATTCTCTTCAATTTCTAGAAAAGCAGTAAGTGCTTTTAAAAATGCTGATCATCAATTTATAACGGCTAGCTTACCTAAAGGTAAAAGGTCGATTAAATTTCAAAAACTATTAATCTTACATAATTTGGCACAAGGGATTCATGCTGAACTATTGGAATTAAATTCAGAGAATAATAGACCATTAGATACTGAAATTATAGAAATGGTCAATTATATTAGTGATATGATAACTAATAAAGAGAAAAATAACACGATGTGGCGTAAAGAAGTTGATGTTAGTCCCGTGTATCAAAATTTAATTGACTATATTTTTAGAGTTGATGAAATTATGCATGCGAACGATGAAAAAATAGCACGCGAAATAGATATTCGTGTGCCAATATATGGACAACATATGTATCAAAATTTAACTTTAGATTCTATTATCTTTAAAAATACTCTAAGATATATTGTTATAATGGGGATTTCGATTTTTGTAGCGCTAATGTTTCACTTTGACAAAGCATATTGGATACCGCTATCTGCACACACAGTATTAGTTGGTAGGCACACGATGCACAGTCTCGAAAGAGCAGGAGCCAGAGGTGTGGGTACTGTATTAGGCGTTATAGCATTATCCGTTATTTTGATTAGTAATCCATCAGTACCGGTAGCTATCGCATTACTCGCGTTGACCGCTGGCATAACAGAAACGTTTGTAGGGGCTAACTATTCATTCGCAGTTATATTTATTACGATTCAAGTGTTATTATTAAACGGCCTCGCATCGCAACATTTAACGCTATCGATAGCGTTACCACGTATTACAGATGTAATGGTCGGCGTCATTATAGGTGCAATAGGGCTCGTTATATTGGGTCGTAAGACTGCTTCGTCCATGTTACCAAGTTCAATCGGAGAAGTAGTAAGAGCAGAAGCAAAAATATTCCATTACCTTTTTTCAGCTAATAGCTATGCCAAACAAGAAGAAGGCAAAAAGGAAATGCTCTTATTAAGCGTTAAGTTAAGTAATATGTCACGCGTATATGACAGTGCCAATGGAGAAATTTTTAATCATAAAGTTTCAATACAAAATTATTATCCAACGATTTATGCTTTAGAAGAAATTAGTTTTATGCTAACTCGAGCTTTAAACAATAGCAATCACATGCACATAAATGATGAGCAAATGGGAGAATATTTACTGGTATTTGAAAATATTGCAAAACATTTTGACCATAATAATTATATTGTTATTAAAGAATTATCATCGTTACCTCAGTATGTTTACATTAAAGAAGCTTTAATGAATATTCAGCATAATTGCATACACACAAATAATGTACAAAGCCATAAATAATAAAAAGTTTCAGATAGCTAGTACGTGGTAATTTATTAGAAAAGGAGAGTGTCATGTTAAATGCCTTGGACAATGGAGGACTACCCACAAAGTTGGAAAAACTTTGATGAACTAGAACGCAAAAAAGCAATTGATATTGGTAATGCCATGCTCAAAGATGGTTACAGTGAAAGTGACACAATTCCAATTGCGACGAAACAAGCCGAATCTTGGTATAAAGATGCTTCGCAACAAGAACTAGACGAACTAAAAAATAAAAAGATTACGCAACATCAAAAAGATAGCGAAGCCAATCCGGAACTTAACGAACGTGACGTACATGTATACTTCGAAGACGATAATTGGAAAGTGAAAACGGACAGAGCCAAACAAGCGTCAGATCGTTTTGATAAAAAGGAAGATGCGATGAAAAGAGCTCGTAATATCGCAGATAATAGAGATGTAGAAATAATAGAACATAAAAAAGATGAATAATTTAAAGACAGAGTCTGGAGACAATATTATGTCCTAGACTCTGTCTTTTAGCATATATAGTTATAATATTTATATGAATGGGTAAGTAAGATGTAAGTAATTAAAGGGGGCGTGTATCATGTATATCCCAAAATATTATCAATTGCACGATTACGAAGAAATTAAACAGTTTATGCGCAACAATAACTTTGTCACTATAATTACTACTGAAGGGGAAAAGCCAATAGCAACACATTTACCAGTGAATATTGAAGAACACAGTAATGTTTTATATATTTCAGGACATTTTGCTAAAGGTAATAAACAGTGGCAGACGATAAATAATAATGACAATATATTAATTATATTTCATGGTCCGCATGGCTATGTTTCTTCTACTTGGTATGAACAAGAAGACGTTCCAACGTGGGATTATGAAAGTATTCATACATATGGTGAAGGACAGTTGCTTGATGAGGAACAATTGGCTGCAGATTTAACAAAACTATTAAAGCAATACGAAAAGCATCGTGAAAATGGTGCAACTTGGGACAATTTATCGGGCCAAACAAAAAAACAAATTAAAGGTATAGTAGGGTTTAAAATTAAAGTAACAGATATTGAAGCGGCTTATAAACTAAGTCAAACACGTAGTGAACAAGAGAAACGGAATATAACATCACAGTTAAATAACAGTGATAACCCTATGGATCATATTTTAGCTGATGAAATAGAAAAACAATAAAATGATATAAAAGATAAGCGAAGTGCGAATCAAAAAAGATTCGTGCTTTTTTTGTTGGTATAAAGGAATTTTAGCGTATAATTGTTATTGTACAAACAGAAAATACAAGTGTATTACTTAAAAAATCACTTAAAATAAAGTATACTTACATTAACAAAGATAAAACCAGGGGGAATAAAGGATGTATGTTGAACGCAAGCCCTCACTACATTTAGAGGAATTAAAAGAAGATTTTAAGCATAGTTTTAGTGATTTTAACGACTCAGACGAAGCTTTTTCGACTCTTGTAGATTTCGTTAGTTTGGATCAGATTTATAGTTCTGCTCTAAAAGAAATCAGTACAAAATTAGATATTTTAGATGATAATTTCGAACATATATATAAACACAATCCAATACATCATATGGAACGTCGAGTAAAACAATTAAGTAGTGTTATTTCTAAATTACAACGCAAGGGGTATGAAGTATCGGCCGAATCTGCAAAAGATAACTTGCAAGACATTGCTGGTATACGAGTGATATGTAATTATATAGAAGATATTTATGCGATAGAAAAATTATTATTAAATCAAGGAGATATAGAGTTATTAAAACGTAAAGATTATATAGAATATCCTAAAAGCAATGGCTATAGAAGTCTACATATAGTCGTAACAGTGCCTGTATTTCTCGCAGAATTTGTAGAATATGTACCTGTAGAAATTCAAATCCGCACGATTGGCATGGATATGTGGGCGAGTTTGGAACATCAAATAAGATATAAAAACGAAGCAAATACAGAAAAATATCGTAGTTTATTGAAGCAATGTGCTACACAGATTACTGACGTAGAGCATACAATGCAAGATATTCATTCCGAAGTATTTGAACAGCATTCATATAAATAAAATTAATAATCAGTAAAACTATCTAGTTAACGCTTAATGCGGAGATTAGGTAGTTTTTTTATGCGGTAAAAACCAATGAAAACGTAATTAAGAACTATTTAGGTGAAAATAATTTAAAGAATTGCATAACGAAATTCAAAAATAATTTTTTTATACAACTGGAAGCGTTTGCATTTTCGGTTATTTTGTACTAATATACTTGTATACAAGTATATTAGATGCTGGCGAGGTGATTATTTTGGAATTTGAATATCCAGAGCAATGGTTAGAAGGTGCTTCAAAAGGTGAAATGATAGCAGCTGAAATTCGTTTAAACATAGTTAAAGGTACGATAGAACCTGATACATTATTAACGGAAAATCAAGTTGCTAAAACTTATAATGTTAGTCGATCGCCAGTACGAGACGCGTTTAAATTGTTAAAACAAGATCAATTGATCCATTTAGAACGCATGGGTGCGGAAGTGTTACCTTTTGAAGATAAGGAGAAAAAGGAGCTATACGATTTACGTATTATGTTAGAATCTTTTGCTTTCTCTAGATTAAAAGAGCAACAAATTGAGTTAGTCGTTAAAGAGTTAAGCAAACAATTAGAAATGATGAAAGTAGCCGTACAATTTGAAGATGCTGAATCATTCACTCAACATGATATTAAATTCCATGAAGTAGCCATCTTAGCTTCCAAACATCAATATTTAAAAACTTATTGGAATAATTTGAGGCCGGTAATGGAAGCTCTTATATTGCTATCGATGCGTCATAGAATGCAACATGATAAAAAAGATTTTGAGCGTATTCATTATAATCATCAAGTGTTTATCGATGCGATTGCTACACAAGATACAACGAGGTTAAGACATGCTTTCCACTTAAATTTTGATGATGTAGGCGAAGATATTGAAAGTTTTTGGTTGAAATAGAACAGAGTAAGTAATTTAGGAGATGAAATGACAAAATGAAATATATGATTGGTGTCGACATAGGTACTACGAGTACTAAATCCGTGTTATACGATGAGCAAGGTAATTTTATATTAAAGCATAATATTGGTTACCCCCTTAATACACCGAATGTAGATGTATCCGAAGAAAATCCGGATGAATTATTCGATGCCGTGATAATGACGATTAAATATGTGATTAGAGAGTCAGGCATTAATAAAGATGACATTAAATTAGTATCGTTTAGTGCTCAAATGCATAGTTTAATTGCCATGGATAATAACCATAAACGATTAACAGAAAATCTAACTTGGGCAGACAATAGAGCGAGTAAGTATGCTGAGAAAATAAATCAAGACCATAATGGTTTTGATATTTATCAAAGAACTGGTACACCAATACATCCAATGTCGCCATTATCTAAAATTTTCTGGATGAAACATGAGCAACAACAAACTTATAATGATACAGCGAAGTTCATTGATATTAAAACATATATATTTTATCAGTTATTTGAACAATATGTGATTGATCAATCCATGGCTTCTGCTACTGGAATATTAAACCTAGAAACGTTGCAATGGGATAAAGAAGCAATGCAATTATTAGAGATTAATGAAAATCAACTACCTGAAGTTGTGCCAACAACACATATTTTAACGGGAATGAAAAAACGCTATGCGACACTTATGGGATTGAATGAAGATACGCCATTTGTAGTAGGTGCGAGTGATGGTGTGTTATCAAATTTAGGCGTAAATGCCTTTAAAAAAGGCGAAGTCGCAGTGACGATAGGAACTTCTGGAGCCATACGTACGGTCATTGATAAACCACGTACTGATTATAAAGGGCGCATTTTCTGTTATGTCTTAACCGAAGACCATTATGTTATCGGTGGTCCTGTAAATAATGGTGGCGTAATTTTACGTTGGTTACGAGATGAATTATTAGCTAGTGAAGTAGAAACTGCAAAACGATTAGGTGTTGATACTTATGATGTATTAACTCGAATTGCAAGCAGAGTTAAACCAGGTGCTGAAGGGTTAATATTCCATCCTTACTTAGCAGGTGAACGTGCACCATTATGGAATGCTGACGCACGTGGATCTTTCTTTGGGTTAACTTTATCTCATAAAAAGGAACATATGATACGCGCTGCATTAGAAGGGGTGTTATATAACCTTTACACTGTTTATCTGGCACTAATTGAAGTTATGAATGAAACACCAAAATCAATTAAAGCTACAGGTGGATTTGCTAAAAGTGAAGTGTGGCGTCAAATGATGGCTGATATTTTTGATACGCATTTAAGTGTCCCTGAAAGTTATGAAAGTTCTTGTTTAGGCGCTTGTGTACTAGGTATGAAAGCATTGGGAGAAGTTGAAGATTTTTCAATTATTGAAGATATGGTCGGTACCACTAATGAACACGAACCTGATCAAGAGCAAGTACAAACGTATCAGCAGTTGGTTGCTATATTTATTAATTTAAGTCGTTCATTAGAAGAGCGTTATGCTGAAATAGCGGATTTCCAACGTAACAATATGACAACAGAGAAATAAAAGTTTTGAGAAGCATAGGTGGCACAATAACAGTGTCGCCTCGCTATTGTTTAACAAATTAAAGCAAAAATTTTTGAAAACTAAAGAAAGCGTTAACAATTAATGAAACACTTTTCGAGAGGGGATTAACTTATGTTTGAAACTATATGGCCACTTATTACAGTGGTAATTGGTATTGTATTTTTACTTGCACTTATTATCTTTTTGAAATTAAATACATTTATTTCTTTAATCATTACATCCATTGTAACGGCAATACTATTAGGAATGCCATTAGATAAAATAATTGATACCGTTGAATCAGGAATGGGTAGTACACTGGGGCACATTGCTTTAATCTTTGGTTTGGGTGCTATTTTAGGTAAATTGCTTGCCGACGGTGGTGGTGCTACTCGAATCGCGGATACCTTAATAAATAAATTCGGACAAAAGCACGTACAGTGGGCAATGCTCATTGCAGCATTTATCGTAGGTATAGCATTATTCTTCGAAGTTGGTTTAGTGTTATTAATACCATTAGTGTTTACGATTGCCAAACGAGCTAACGTTTCACAACTAAAACTTGGGTTGCCAATGGTTACAGCATTATCTGTTACACATGGTTTCTTACCACCACACCCAGGACCAGTCGTAATTGCAAAAGAATTACATGCAAACTTAGGACACGTACTTTTATATGGAATTATCATTGCTATACCGGTAACTATAATTGCGGGTCCAATTTTTAACAAAATGGCACAAAAACTCACACCTAAAGCTTATACAAGAGAAGGGGATATCTCATCTTTAGGCGCGCAACAAGAATTCAAAGAGAGTGAAATGCCTGGATTTTTAATGAGTTTGATCACTGCAATTTTACCTGTTATCTTAATGCTAATTTCAACTATAGTTCAATTAGTCACAGGACATGAAAAGGCCACAAATGGTTTTGAAGGATTTATTTACTTTATAGGAACAGCAGGGACTGCAATGCTTATTGCGGTAATCTTTGCTATGTTCTCAATGGGCGTTAAGCAAGGGCGAAAAAATTCAGAAATTATGGATTCAGTATCAAATGCCATTTACCCAATCGGTATGATGATCTTAATCATTGGTGGTGGTGGCACATTTAAAGAAGTACTTATTGATGGTGGCGTAGGAGATACAATTGCACATTTATTCAAAGGTACAGAAATGTCACCAATATTATTGGCGTGGATAGTCTCTTCTGTATTACGTATTGCTTTAGGTTCAGCGACAGTTGCAGCAATTTCAACTACTGGTATTGTATTGCCATTGTTACAACATTCAGATGTTAATATTGCATTAGTCGTATTAGCTATTGGGGCCGGAAGTGTTATCTTATCACACGTTAATGATGCAGGATTTTGGATGTTCAAAGAGTATTTTGGTTTAACTGTAAAAGAAACATTTTTAACTTGGTCTTTATTAGAAACAGTTATCTCTGTATCAGGCATTATATTTATATTATTCTTAAGTTTATTCGTTTAGAATGGGTAATGCTATAATAAAATTTTGAAATTTTATTGCAAAAATATAGAAATTAATTGTAGAATAGAAACACACTTATTATGCGTAAGTGCAAATCTATTAGTCTTATAAATATTGTATTATGCGTAGCTATAGTACAGAGCCCTAACATTGAGTTAGGGCTTTTATTTATAATAACACCTCATAAATTATTTTCGTTATAATTGACTTAATTAAGGTAGGTGAATTAAATGGGAAGTGAACAGTTACCAATATTAAAAGCACATGCTCAAGAATTGTTAGGAATAATGCTTGAGGGGACATCAATTACAAATTTATCAGATATTGCACATACATTAATTTCCCCTTTTACTAATATTAAAAGTAAAAAGTTTAATAGTGAATTAAACAATTTCCTAGGAAATATGTCGAGTGAAAAAATATATCATTATTGTAATCAATTTGGGGTTAACTATTTAATCTTTAAATATAATAAAGCACAAGAGCTATATATATTGGGCCCATATTTGGAACAAAGACCTAATGAGCAAAAATGTAGAGAAATGTTGAGTGATAACAGTATCAATTTGAGTAAACTAAACGTATTGAAACAATACTTTATGAAGATACCCTTATGTAGCTATATAAAAGTGAAAAAAATGTGCAGATTAGCAATCAAATTTATAAAAGACAAAAATTTTATTTATGATGTAGCCCCTATAGATTTTCATTTTCATCTAGATCAAGATGATTATGCATCTAAAACCTTACAAAAACAATATATTGTGGATGATATTAAGCGACGCTATGATATTGAAAACAGCTTGCTTATAGCTATTGAAAATGGTAATACAAATGAAGCAAACGAACTTTTGGGCACGCTGTATACAAAAGTAATAGGTTTAAAGCGTATACGAGATGAAGTATTAAATGCAAAATACAAGGCATTTGTTATTAATGTATTATGTCGTAAAGCAGTCGAAAGTGCAGGTGTGGCATTGGTAACTATTGATGCCTTATCAACAAAATATGCTGCTCTAATTGATGATACAACGAGTTATGAAATATGTATGAAACGGTTCAATCGATGATTACGGATTATGCAGAAGCTGCAATGAAAGTAAAAACAACCGCATTTAGTCCAAAGGTCAATAAAGTAGTGCAATATATTGAATTGAATATAAAGAACGAATTAAAGTTAGAGCAATTAGCTACTTATGTTGGCTTAGCCCCTGCTTATTTATCGCGTGTATTCAACAATGAACTTGGTACTTCATTAATACAATTTATAACTAATATGCGCATGTCTAAGGCAAGTGATTTATTAATAAGAACTTCATCGAATATAGAATCCATAGCGAAACAAGTAGGTTTTAACCAAACAAGTTATTTTAGTAAGAAATTTAAACAACATTATCATCTTGCACCAACGCAATATAGAGCTAAATTTCAAAAATATTTATAACGCCAAATGAATATTTTATGTGATAATAATCGTTTTACGTTAAATATGTAAAAAATTTATCATTTTAGTCAATAAAGTCATAAAAAAAGCCATAAAAATTATCTTATAGATATATTTCGATTGTGAAAAAGTAGTAAGAGAAACATTTTTAGACAATTATTGTAATAGCTAAATAATTTATGAACAAGTGTGTGCATCATGCATTTTCTACGTAAATGAGTGGCCATTTTTAGATAAAATCTTAAATCATAAAATAACAACGTTGTTATTTTATGATTGACTGTCTCAATTTTCAAAATATAATGGTATTTAAAGGGAGATGAAGAAATAAAGATACTCTAAAACAAAAAATTTTCACCATTAAAGAAACCGCTTCCAAATGTCGATTCATTTTTTTAGAGTATGCTTTAATGCTAATGAGGGGTGAGGTTATGGTTGTCGCAAAGTTGAAATCTGAAAACAGAAGATTAAGTACTTTCAAAGAAATTCAAGCGCCTAAATTAAAATTTAGAGAAAAACTTTCATATGGTTTTGGTGATTTAGGAAACGGCATGATGTTTGATATGGGTCAGATTTACCTGCTTAAATTTTTCACTGATATTTTAGGTATATCTAGCGTTTATGGGGGGTTAGTATTTTTCCTTTCTAAAATCTTTGATGCTTTCTTTGATACTGGTGTGGGTGCTTATGTTGATAATAGAAGGCATATTGGGAGTAAAGGAAAGTTCCGTCCATTTATTTTATATGGGTCAATACCGTTAGCCATGTTTACGGTATTAACCTTTATTTCACCAGATTTAAGCTATACGGGAAAAGTAGTTTGGGCATTTACGACATACATATTGTTTAATTTTGCCTATTCTGTAGTTAATATTCCATATGGTTCACTTTCAGCTACTATGACACTTAACGCTGATGATCGTACACAATTGTCGGTATTTCGTAATTTAGGTTCACAAGGTGCGTTGTTTATCGCCGGTATCGTAGTTATTCCAATGGTTAATGCCTTCCCTAATCATGCTATAGGTTACCCGATAGCAGTAGGCCTATTAGGTATAGCGGGCGTTATATTTCATATGATTTGTTATAAAGGAACTAAAGAGCGACACGTTATTGAACAACCTAAAACTAAAAACATGGGAAGAAAAGCTTTCAAGGCATTGTTTAAAAATTTGCCATTTATTATTTTAGTTATTTATACATTGTTAACGATTACGGCACAATTTTTAAAACAACAAGTGCAATTATATTATTTCCAATACGTACTAGATTCACCAAATTTAGTAAGTATCGTTAGTACATTAAATTTTATAATGTTAATACCTGCATTAATTTTAACGACTATTTTAAGTAAAAAATTTGGTAAAAAAATGACAGCTATAATTGGTGTAACGGCATTCTTTATTTTTGAATTTCTGAACTTAGCCGTATTTGGAAGTAACTTAAAATCATTTTTAGTGATCAATACTTTGTCTAATATGAGCCTAGTAATACCAACTACAGTGTCATGGGCATTTATAGCTGACGTAGTTGAGTATCAACAATGGAAAACTGGAATTCGCTCTGAAGGTATCATCTATTCTAGCTATAGTTTCACAAGGAAAATCACCCAAGCCTTAGCAGGATTGATTTCAGGTTCAGCTTTAACACTAGTAGGATACCAGCCTAATGTGCAACAAACTGCATCTACACTATTTGGTATGAAATTTATCTTCTTTGCAGTTCCTGGAATAGCTACGCTTATTGGCATGGTAGTATTCTTAATATTTTATCCTTTAACAGACAAACGTCATAACCAAATTGTTAAAGAGTTAGCTTTACGTGAAGAAATTTAATCTGAAAAATTGAAAGGGGATTTATTATGTTATATCCAATTACAAATGAACATAGAAGTATTATAGATTTAAATGGGATGTGGAATTTTAAATTAGAGCAAGCTGGCGAGGTTATAAATGTGACGAAGCCTTTAGTCACAAATAAAGTGATGGCTGTACCAGGTTCTTATAACGAACAAGGCGTTACTAAAGAAATTCGAAATCACGTGGGTAATGTATGGTATGAACGTGAATTTACAATTCCTAAAGTATTGAAAGATGAACGTGTGGTTTTACGTTTTGGTTCAGCGACACACCAAGCTACTGTATACATTGATGGTGTTGAAGTTACTTCACATAAAGGCGGCTTTTTACCATTTGAAGTAGCATTAGATGAACAATTCTCACATGGTACGCACCGTTTAACTGTTTGTGTGAATAATATTTTAGACGAAACTACATTGCCTGTTGGTTTTTATTCTGAATCAACTAATAAAAATGGTGACACAGTGAGAAAAAACGAGCCGAACTTTGACTTCTTTAATTATGCCGGACTACATCGACCGGTCAAAATCTACACAACACCTCAAACGTATATTGAAGATATTACAGTTGTACCTGAAGTATTTCCTTCATATGCCAACGTGAACTACACTGTAGAAACGAATACACAAAGCGATGTACAAGTAAGATTATTAGACGCGGAACAAAATGTCGTTGCAGAAACAACTGGTGCTAAAGGCACAATCGAAGTTCAATCTCCACATTTATGGCAACCATTAAACGCTTATCTTTATAACTTAGAAGTAAGTTTAATAAATAATGGTGAAGTTGTGGATCAATACACTGAAAGATTTGGTATTCGTTCAGTCGAAGTCAAAGATGGACAATTTTTAATAAATAACGAGCCGTTTTACTTCAAAGGGTTTGGTAAACATGAGGATACTTACTACAATGGACGAGGTATGAATGAAGTAGCAAATGTGATGGACTTCAACTTAATAAAATGGATTGGTGGTAATTCATTTAGAACATCACATTATCCTTACTCAGAAGAAATGATGCGTTTGGCCGATGAACAAGGCCTTGTCGTTATAGATGAGACAACAGCAGTAGGTGTACATTTGAACTTTAATGCCGTGTTAGAAGGTGTTAGTGAACGTAATACTTTTAAAGAAATTGGTACCCAAGAAGCACATGAAAGTGTTATTAAAGAATTGATAGCTAGAGATAAAAATTACGCTTGTGTCGTTATGTGGTCAGTAGCTAATGAACCAGCATCAATGGAAGAAGGTGCTAAAGAGTATTTCAAACCACTTGTTAATTTAGCGCGTGAGTGTGATCCACAAAATAGACCAGTAACTATCGTGACGTTATTGACGGCTCAACCAAATAATTGTCTAGTACAAGATTTAGTAGATGTACTTTGTCTTAATCGTTATTATGGTTGGTATACACAAACAGCAGATTTAGATGCCGCTAAGACAGCCTTAGCAAATGAATTGGATGAGTGGGGACGTAAACAACCTAACAAACCAATTATGTTTACAGAATATGGAGCAGATACAGTTGTTGGGCTTCATGCTACGGATGATATTTTGTTCACAGAGGAATATCAGGTACGTTATTATGAAGCAAACCATGAAGTTGTAGATAAATATCCTCAATTTATCGGTGAGCATACATGGAACTTTGCAGATTTTGAAACAAGTAATGGTTTAATTCGTGTTCAAGGTAATAGAAAAGGTATTTTTACTCGTGAACGTCGACCTAAGGCAGTTGCTCATTACTTCAAAAAACGTTGGGAAAATATTCCAGATTTCGGTTATAAAAGGTAAAACGCGTTTGCACAAAAGATAAAAAATAATAATCTGAGACATAAATATTTCTGACTAAAGCATAAACGTCAATTTCTATATCGATAGAAATTGACGTTTTGTGCATTTATACATAGGCTTTAAAATTGGGTTTAACTTCATTATATTCATATAAAGAATTATACATGCGCATACGGATATGGTCTTCAGAAGCAAATGGAATACGGATATGGTCGTTTTTATCTACAAATATACGAAATTCACGTTCAAGTGATTTACGTTGTTCTAGTGGTAAATTAATCCATTCTTGTTCAGTGAAAAGTGCGTTGAAATGAAATTCAAATGATGTACGGCCTTTTTGTTCACGCAATTCAGCAATTCTATCTTCAAAGTTCATAAGCATACCCCCTTATTTTAGTATCCTAATTATTACTTTATTACTAAATTGTGTAATTTACAAATAGAGTTATTGCTGCTGATTCTTCATTAATGATTGCAGCAGTGAATATGTGGTAGTGTTAAATTAGTAAAGTATAATAGGGAGGTAAAATGATGAATTTAAACGGTAAAGTAGCGGTGATTACTGGTGCTAGTAGTGGCATTGGTGCTGGCATTGCTCAAGCATTTGCACAGCAACATATGAATGTCGTATTAGGTGGACGAAACGAACAACGTCTCAACGAAGTGGCATCAAGCATCCAAGAGGAAACACAAGTACAAGTGAGTACATTTGTCGTTGATGTTACTAAAAATGAAGAGGTAAATAATTTAGTGAATTTTGCTCAAGAACAATTTGGTAAAATTGATGTTTTAGTGAATAGTGCTGGCCAAATGTTGTCATCTGCAGTTACAGATGGCGATGTCGACGCTTGGGATACGATGTTAGACGTTAATGTTAAAGGTATGTTATACGGCATAAATGCTGTGTTACCAAAATTTTTAGAACAATCTTCAGGTCATATTATTAATATTGCCTCTATTTCAGGTTTTGAAGTGACTAAGCAAAGCACGTTATACAGCATGACGAAAACTGCTGTGCACACGTTAACACAAGGGTTAGAAAAAGAACTAGCTAAGACAGGCGTTAGAGCTACAAGCATTTCACCAGGTATGGTAGAAACTTCAATGACTGAAAGTACAGATTGGGGCGGACGTAAAAAATTAGAACCTAAAGATATTGCCGAAGCAGCAATATATGCGCTACAACAACCCGCACATGTTAATATAAATGAAGTTACTGTACGACCAGTATAAAAAACGTTGAGCATATGCTCAACGTTTTTTATCGTTACCAATTATTAATATCGGAACGTTCACCTTTAAAATTGTTAGTCTGTTTGTGACGCTCTGCTAATACGTTTTCTACTTCTGCAAAGTTTATATCTAAATCATGTAGTAAAACAAATAAGTGGTACAGTAAGTCTGCCGTTTCACTTGTCACTTCTTCACGGTCATTTTTCATTGCACCGATAACAACTTCAAATGCTTCTTCACCAAACTTTTTAGTAATTTTCTCGATGCCTTCTGCTAATAAATATTTAGTATATGAATTTTCTTTGTTAGATTTAGCGCTGGTAGTAATCGTTTGTCCTAAATCTTGCACACTGAACGGAATATCAGTATTAAAACAACTTTGGCTTCCAGTGTGGCATGTTGGTCCATTAGGTATCACTTCTATAAGAATCGTATCTTGATCACAATCTAAATAAATATTCTTTACTTCTTGTGTGTGACCAGAAGTTTCACCTTTAGTCCATAAGCGTTGCTTAGAACGAGAATAAAAACAAACGACATTATCCTGTAATGTTTTTTGGTAGGCTTCTTCATTCATATAACCTAGCATTAGTACTTGTTTTGTAGTTACATCTTGTAAAATTGCGGGCAATAATCCTTTGCTAAAATCAGGTTGTTGTGTCATCTTACAGGAATACCTCCTTCAGACATAAATGATTTAATTTCATTAACAGTGGTCTCTTTATCATGTAAAATACTCGCGGCAAGTCCAGCAGAAACACCGGTTTGCTTAAACAAATCAACGAAATGATTAGGTTCTCCGCCACCACCTGATGCAATAACAGGGATATTCACGCGTTGTTCAATTTCATGTAAATGTGTGACATCAAATCCTTGTTTCATACCATCATGTGTCATACTCGTAATGAGTAATTCGCCCGCACCTAATGACTCGACTTCTTGTACCCAGTCATAAACACGTTTGTCTGTGCGTTTTTTTCCACCATGTGTGTAACAAAAATAATCATCTAATGTTGAATCGTAGTTACTATCGATAGCGATGCAAATACATTGTCTACCAAATTTATCGCTGGCTTCTTTAATGAATTGAGGGTTTTTTAATGCGCTAGAATTAAGCGAAACTTTATCAGCACCATGGTTCAGTAATTGAGAGATATCATCTAAAGTAGCGATACCACCGCCAACGGTTAACGGAATAAAAAGTTTTGCTGCTGTTTCTTCAATGACGTCTAGTACTAAATCATGACCCGCTTCAGTCTTAGAAATATCTAAAAAGACTAATTCATCAGCGCCTTGTTCATTATAATAAAGTGCGTAATCCACTGGATTACCGATATCGCGTAATCCTTTGAATTGAATTCCTTTTACGACTCTGCCGTCTTTGACGTCTAAGCATGGAATGATTCTTTTTTTAATCAAGATAAGCCCTCCCAAAATTGAGGATTGTGTGCAGCCTTACCTACGATTGCCGCATAAACATTTAACGCATCAAGTTGCTTAATATCGTCTTTGTTCCTAATTCCGCCTGAAGCGATAATAGGAATATTTGTTTGTTGTACTAACTTACCAGTAATTTCGAAATTTGGTCCCGATAGACGTCCATCTTTAGATATATCTGTGTAAATTAAGCCGCCTAAAGGCAAATGATTAATCTTATCGACTAGTTCAAAGAGGTCTAACTGTGCATCTTGTTCCCAGCCATTAATTTTAATAGCTCGTTTATAGGCATCGACGGATAAATAAATACGATTAGGAAATTGTTTTGCAATTTTGGCTAACCAATCTAAGTCTTGAATAGCTTTTGTGCCAACAATACAATATTCTATGCCGTGTTTGAAATAAGCCTCTATAGTTTCAACTGTTCGAATACCACCACCGACTTCAATAGGTTTCGACGTCAATTGACGCAACGTCTTAATATAGTCTTGTTCGACTGACGTTCGTTGTTTTGCACCTATTAGATCGACGATGTGAACTCTGTCGACACATTCAAATTGACTATAATACATTATACTTTCTTCAGCACTACGGGCCATTTTTTCTTCAGAGTCATATTTGCCCTCTGTAAGCCTTACACTTGTTGCGTTAATTAAATCAATTGCTGGCCAAAGCTTGATCATTTAAAATCCTCCTTGTAAAGCTTGATTTAGAATAGCTAAACCATATTCGCCACTTTTTTCTGGGTGAAACTGAATACCAATATAATTATCATATTGAATGATGCCAGGAATATTAGTGCCATAATCTGCATAAGCTATAACGTTAGCTGACATTTCTGCTTGATAAGAATGTACAAAATAAACATCATGCTCTAATTGTTTATTGTCACTAATCAAATTATTCCAACCTAAGTGAGGTACTGGATAGGGTGACTGGATTGGTACTATTTGACCCGGTACTAATTGTAGGCCATCGACATCTCCTTCAGCACTATGTTCAAACAGTAATTGCATCCCTAAACAAATGCCTAACATTGGCTTATTATTTATATTTTGTAAAATTGGCAATAATTGACGTTGATTAATCGCGCGCATAGCGTCTTTAAAGTGACCGACCCCCGGTAATATAATGGCATCTGCCTGATTTATAATCTCAGCGTCTTGTGTTAATTGTGCGTCATAACCCAAATGTTCAACCGCGCGTTGAATATTTTTAATATTGCCCAATCCATAATCAACAATAGCAATCATTCGATCACTCCTTTAGAAGAAGGAACGCCTTGAACGTCGTTATCTGCTAATGCCTCTTTTAAAGCTCTAGCAAATGATTTGAAAATGGCTTCAATTTCATGGTGTGTATTCCCACCTCTAATTAAATCAATATGCGTAGTTAGACGTGCATTAATAACTAATGCCCTAAAAAATTCTTCTGTTAATTCCGTATCAAAGGTACCGACTTTTTCTCTACTAAGGTCACAATTAAATGATAAATAAGGTCTACCACTAATATCCATAACCGTACGAGCTAAAGTTTCGTCCATCGGAATGTAGCTTGTAGCGTATCTACTAAATGATTGCTTTTCTTTAATCATTTCTAGAAGTAATTGGCCCAAAACAATACCGATATCTTCAGTTACGTGGTGATCGTCAACTTCTAAATCACCGTTGGCATGTATTGTAAGTGATAATTTACTATGGAAAGAGAAGAGCGTTAACATATGATCTAAAAATCCTACACCAGTTTGGATATCACTTTGAGTACCATCCTCTGATAAGGCAATATCAAGTTTAGTTTCGGCTGTATTACGCGTTTTTTGAAATTTCATATTGTTTCCTCCAATCTTGAACAATTCGAGTTAATTCATCTAATTGCTCATCAGTTGCGATGGAATATCTTACATATTCACTCATTTCTGGTTCATCATAAATTCTAGGTTGAAAGCCTCTATCGGCAATAAATTGACCTAATTGTTGTGCCAAAGTTCCTTTTGTTAAGACAAAGTTAGTGGCAGATGGAAAAATGCGAACAATATCTCCGACATTATTATTGAATATAGCTTTAAGTCGCTGTGCTAAATAGCGTTGATGTTCAATAAACTGACGTGTCTCTGTTGTATGCTCGAACATATAAATAGCAATATTTAAAGTAATGGTATTTAACGGATATGGATGTTCTATTTGTTTAATTTTATCTATAGTTGTAGGTGTACCGATTAAAACCCCTAAGCGTAAACCAGCAATTGCAAAAGCTTTCGACAACGTCCGCATTTGTAATACATGGTCAGCGAATGTGACGTCATAAGCTTCACCAAAGTCTAAATAAGCTTCATCAATAATGAAATATCCACCGATTGACTTCATTTTGTCTGCAATAGTAGTTAAAAAAGTAACGTCGTATTGTTTTCCAGAAGGATTATGTGGATTGCTCATAATGAAAAATGACGGTTGGTAATTATCGATGGCAGTCATGATTTTATTTAAATTAAATGTTAAATCTTCTTCAGCATTCACAAAATGAATAGAACGCTTAACTTGATTTGCATAGGCTTGATACATAAAGAAGTCAGGATTTAAGGTTAATACGGGACCTTCGGGCATAATGAGCATCAACTTTTGTATTAATTCATCTGAACCGTTACCAGCAATAATTTGTTCTGCTTCAAAACCATAAAATTTAGCATAGGCTTGTTTAAAACGCTCATATTCATCATCTGGGTAAAAGTTAAAGGAAGATTCACTGATGATTGAAGCTAATAATTCTTGCGATAAAGGTTTTAGAGGGCTTTCATTTTTGTTAATTCTAATCATCATGATTCTCCTTTATTAATACGTACCTTGATAGATTGTTCGTGGTTAAAAAGCTGTTCATTATGTGCTATGTTTTGCGCAGATTGTTGAATTTGATTAAACGTCTGTTGAGACAAATTAATAACAGAATGTCTCGTTAAAAAGTCATTTACTGATAAGCCATTTGCAAAACGTGCATTTTGGTTAGTCGGTAACACATGACTAGGGCCAGCAACGTAATCACCAATAACTTCAGGAGAGTAATAACCTAAGAACAAGGCGCCAACATCACGCACATGATTTAAAAAATCTTCAGGATTTTTAGTCTGAATAGATGCATGTTCTGGTGCAATGTTATTCATTACATCACAGGCATCGTCGAAATTATCAACATGAACAAGATAGTGATTGTTATCGATGCTTGCCTTTACAATGTCGTGACGTTCTATTGTTGATAAGGCTTCGTTTATTTTCTGTTCTAATGTTTGAAGTACAGCTAAGTCTTCGCTAATAACGAAAGTGCGTGCTAATTCGTCATGTTCAGCTTGAGCAAAAACATCATATGTTATCGCTTCTAAATCTGCAGTATTATCTATGATAAGGGCAATTTCACTTGGTCCTGCAATTTGGTCGATACCAACTGTCCCAAATAGATATTTTTTCGCATATGCAACAAATTGGTTACCTGGACCAACGATTTTATCTACCTTTGGTATTGTTTCTGTACCATAAGTTAAAGCTGCGATACTTTGTGCACCGCCAACTTGGTATACTGAATTTACGCCTGCAATGTAACATGCAGCAAGCACTATGTCTGGGACGCCTTGTTGTTGTGGAGGCGTAACAACGATGATGTTTTTAACTCCGGCAACTTGGGCAAGTGTTGCAGTCATTAATACGGTAGAGGGATAGCTTGCTTTACCACCTGGCACATAAATACCTACACTATCCAGTGGGTGATATAATTCATAACACTCTTCTTGTCCACGCTTTGATTCCCATTTAATAGATTGTTGGTAGGCTTTAATACGTTCATAACTTTGTATTAATGAATTTTTAAGTTTACTATCTATACGGTTATATGCTTGCTTAATAGTATCAACCGAAATTGCAAGTTGTGGTGTGTCGACTTGATCAAACTGTTTATTATAACTACGTATTGCAGCATCTCCAGAATGTTTAACAGTATCACAAATTTCTTTGACTAATGGATATAAGTCTTCATTTAATGCAGGTGTATCTTTTGTTGAGTTTAGAAAAGAAGTTTTATTTAAAATCAATGAGAGACACCTCCAATGTTTCTATAAAACTGTCTATATGCTTAGACTTTTGAAAATATGAATGCTTATTCGTAATTAACTTTGCATTGATAGAGGATATTTCGTCTTTTTCAACTAATCCATTAGATTTAAGTGTTGTACCTGTTTGAACAATATCAACGATACCATCGACCATGTCAACTAGACATGCAAGCTCAATAGATCCTGATAGTTTTACTAACTCGACATCAACACCTTGCTTTTCAAAATAATTTTGGGCTGTTTGAACATATGACGTCGCAACTTTATTAAATGTCGTAGTTTCTGGTTTAGCTGCTAAAGCAAAATGGCAGTCTCCAAAAGGTAAGTCTAATAAATTATTAATATTGTATTGGCCTTCTTCTAAAATATCACTACCCACAATACCGACATCTGCTACACCTTGCTCAACATATATAGGTACATCGCTACCTTTAACCAAAATAAATTGAATATCTTCCACAGATATTAATAATTGGCGCTGTCGATTTTCTAGTGCTTCGACGATTTTAGTTTCTTGTTTATCGTGTAAATATTGAATAAAGCTTTTTAAAAGTCTGCCCTTGGCTAATGCAACTGTCAACATAATGTCTTCTCTCCCTCGAAATTAAATTATAAATCCTAATCCGAACCCCTCTAGAGTCCCTTTATAGTAACCACCAGTTAATTGTTGGTTTTTATTACGTTGTAACGTACAACTCATAAATGCGCCTTTATAATAAGAACGTGGTGGCTGAGGTGTAATATCTAGATGGATATTAACAATGCCTAATGATTTAAAAAATTGCTCCCATCGCGTCAATGCTTGTATTGTTGTGTGATCAGGCGTGAAAAGCTGATTTAATAAATTTAATTGTTCAGTTGTATTTGTCGTTAACAATTGAATGATAGGGTGCGCCGTACCTAAAAGTTGTGATAGTGCTGAAATATTGCGCTCTTGTATATATTTTAAAGTCGTTGCATCTTGATATTGCTCATTCAATAATAAATCTATAAGTTGATAATGACCTAAAATAATAAATTCAATGTCATCGTCTAAATTTGTTTTAATATAGTTGTAAAACACATTAAAATCATTGTGCATTTGAGTGACTGTTGGATTGTAATGCTCAATGCCAAGTTGAGTGTTGACGATATTATCTCTTATTATAGGCCCAGAATACGCCACTTTATCATAGTCAGCTGGGTATTGACTGTAATAGCGTAATAGTTGATCAGTAAAGTCATTACGTAACGCAAAAATTTGATGGTTATGTTGCCAAAAGCTACGTTCTGTCATTTGATGTAAATCATCTTGAGTGAGCGTAGGCCACTTTAATGACTCAATAAAGCTGAAATCAACAAGTTCAAAATTTGCTACTTCAAAATGCTTTAAAAAGGCAAGTTCTTTTTCTTTGTTTGCGATTAAAGTTGTCGAATTTGTCATAAAACCATCCTTTGCGTTTACTTTTACTCTCTACCGAAGTAAAGTGTTAAATGATAAGTTACACTTTAACACAACTATTATTTAAATTCAATAAATTTTCAGAATATTATAGGTACAGTTACATAAAGTTTAGAATAATGTTTTGCTGTAAGTGGCATAATCAGTCATGTCACTATCCGGTGCCGTGTTACCATTTGTGGTCCGAACTATTTATGTTGTACTTTTATCGTTTAAATGAGGTTCGTGATGTACTGTTTGAGTTATCCTCTCAAATCCTGAAGCGGCTGAAGGTTCAACGAAATTTTGTACGCTATTGGCTAGTAAATATAGATAGTTGTACATAGATTTATCGTGTACTGTCTAAGTACCATATAAAATAGGTGATATTATTATTTTACTTACTAATTTAGAAGTTCTAGAAACGGCTATGCCTCCAGCATCTGTTTGTCCGCCTAAACTAATGTCTGTTACTGATATATCATCATAAGTTAATTTATAACAAAGTTTAATCATATAATGTTTTCATTTTATTTGGTAAGCAAAGGGCCTCCAGGGCCCAATGGCAATCCACATAAATACCAAATAATCATAAATACTGGCCAAACGATACTGAGTACGATGGAGTACGGCATTAAACTTGAGATTAATGAACCAAGTTGCATGTTTTTATCATACTTTTGTGCATATGATAACAATAATGGTAAATATGGCATCATAGGAGTGATTGGATTAGAGATTGAGTCTCCAATTCGGTATAACATTTGTGTGAATGCTGGGTGGAATCCTACGATTATAAGCATTGGAATAAATATTGGTGCTAATATACCCCATTTTGCAGAGGCACTACCAATGAGTAAATTAATCAATGCACTAAGAATAATAATACCGATTATTAACACAACACCGTTCTGACCTTTTAGTAAGTCTGCGCCTTTAACTGCTACAATAATACCTAGATTACTCCATTCCAAAAATGCCAATAATTGTGCGGCGAAAAATACGATAACTATAAATGACCCCATAGATGACATAGAATCGGTAAACATCTTTCCTAAATCTTTTGAATTACTTATTTCTTTAGTAATTACGCCGTAAACAATGCCAGGTATTAAAAATATAATTAATAAAATTAAACCAACACCATTTAAAATAGGGGCGTCATTGAGTAAACTACCTGTTTTGGCATTACGTAAGAAACTATTTTCAGGTATGGCTAAAATAATCAAAACAATAATTGATGCGACAAAACTCATATTTGCCCAAAATACAGCACGCTGCTGTGTAGGAGTGATCGAATTATTAGAGTCATCGGTACTAATATCTGAATTTGAATCATCATATGTACCTAATCTCGGTATAACTAATTTCATCGTTACCCAATAGACGGCTGGTAATAATACGACGACGCTCGCTGCAATGAAATACCAGTTCATAGCAACATTAATATGTATTGTATCTGACACGATTTTTGTTGCTGGCTCTGTAAATGAATACATTAAAGCATCCGTCATACCCAAAATTAAATTGGCAGAGAAACCGCCTATAGCTGATGCATATGCCATTGCTAAACCAGCAATAGGATGATAGCCTAATTTAATAAATACCATCGCGGTAATAGGTGGTAGGACGATAGGTGCTGCATCACCAGCTGCATTGCCTAAAATGCCTATAAGAATAATACTAGGCACGATAAGTTTTTTGGGTGCCTTATGTACAATTTGTATCATTAACTTATCAAAGTAACCTGTTTTTTCAGCCACGCCAATACCTAACATTACTGCTAATACTAACCCTAAAGCAGGAAATTCTGAGAAGTTTTTGATGGCATCATTTAAAATCATTTGTAAACCATCACTACTTAAAATATTTTTAATTTCTACAACTTTACCAGTGCCTGGATGCTTAACTGAAATATGGAATAATGATACGATCCATGTAAGAATTGCTAAACTAAGACACATTAAAAAGAAGAGAATGCTAGGATCTGGCAAACGGTTGCCAACGCCCTCAACGATATTCAAAAAATTATTCATAAGTGACTTTTTTTGCTTTACATCAGAATTCAAAAAACCCCTCCCCCTTTGAAACTTATCGAAAGTATATCAGAGCGTAAGTTAAAAAAACAAAATTTTCTAAAAAATCTATCTTTTTAAATACTATCTATTAGAATATTAAGTATTTAAAAGTAAAAATCAGTAAGCACAGACGAGGTTATAAGTATCAAATGTTTATTCACAAGTTAAAAAGGCAATTTTAAAATAAGTGACTATAATATCTGACATAATTTAAGGAGTGAATCTAGATGGGGAGATTAGATAATAAAATAGCAATTATTACAGGCGCAAGTACTGGCATAGGCAGGGCGTCTGCTGAAGCTTTGGCAGAAGAAGGTGCAGAAGTATTAGCATTTGATATTTCCGACGATCTTGATGATACAGTAAATGCAATTAAAAATGCTGGCGGTAAAGTGAAGGCATATCATATAGATATTTCAGACGAACACGCAGTGGAAAGAGCTGCTAAGAGTATTAAAGAAAATTATGGCGCCATTGATGTTTTGTTTAACAATGCTGGCGTTGATAATGCTGCAGGACGTATACATGAATACCCTATAGAAGTATTCGATAAAATTATCAATGTGGATTTAAGAGGGACATTTTTAATGACGAAATTCTTTATTCCGCTGATGTTAGATAACGGTGGTTCTATTATTAATACGGCATCATTTTCTGGACAAGCCGCAGATTTAAATCGTTCTGGCTACAATGCAGCTAAAGGTGGGGTTATCAACTTTACACGTTCTACAGCTATAGAATATGGACGTGAAAATATACGTGCTAACGCTATCGCTCCAGGTACGATCGAAACACCTTTAGTAGATAAATTAGTAGGTTCTGAGGAAGACAAAGCAGGGCAAGATTTTAGAGACAACCAAAAATGGGTAACACCACTAGGACGTCTAGGTAAACCTAGCGAGGTAGGTAAGTTAGTTACATTTCTAGCTTCCGATGATAGTTCATTTATTACCGGAGAAACAATTACCATTGATGGTGGTGTAATGTCTTATACTTGGCCTGGCGAGATGTTAAGCGACGATAGTTGGAAGCAATCTATAAAATAATGAAAAACAGTCTATGACAGTAACAACTCGAACTAAAAAATAAACGTCAATTTCTATAGAAATTGACGTTTATTTCGTCTTTGTGAAATTTTGTAACTCATTAAGCTACTATGTATTATGTTTAATATCATTACGACAAACGCATTTTCATGTATTTATTCGCCGAGCTGCCATTCGAATGAAATCATAAAATAGCCGTTATATCGTTAGAAAAGCGAGCTATATCATAAGAAGTATTGAAATAAAAGTAGCCCTTAAGTGCTTTCAAATTAAAAGTCATTTAAAGGCTATGAATATAGAATTAATGTTCCAGACTATATTGGATATTAAAACTTAACTTACCATTTAATGTGTTCAACAGTTTCATCATCTAATGATTTAACGATTTCAGTAATCAAATTAACTGAGTTTTTATAGTCATCAGTGTGCAAGACTGAAACATTTGAATGCATATAACGCAAAGCGACACCAATCGCTAATGTAGGCACACCTTCGTTTGAAACGTGGATACTTCCGGCATCTGTACCTCCACCTATAGTAGTGTCTAATTGTATCGAGATATTATGTTTTTTCGCAACTTGTTTTACATATTTGCTTAAACCTACATGTCCAATATTACTGCTATCCATAATAATAACAACTGGACCATCGCCAAGAGACGTATCACTTAATTGTGACATATCTGGTGTATCATACGCTACGGCAACATCTACAGCGATGGCTAAATCTGGTTTAATTTTGTTGGTTGCTACTTTGGCACCGCGTAATCCAACTTCTTCTTGAACGTTTGCACCAGAATATAAATTAATATTAATGTCTTCATTTTTTAAGTTATCTAAAACATCGACTGCTAAAGCACAACCATAACGATTATCGAAAGCTTTCGCAGTTAAATATTTATTGTTAGCAAGTGTTTCGAATTCACTATAGGGTGTAATCATATTACCAATATCGACGCCAAATTGTTCCGCTTCTTTTTTACTTTTGACGCCTATATCTATAAACATGTCCTTAATGTCTATTGTTTTTTTGCGAGCTTCTTGTGATAGGGCATGAGGTGGTTTAGAGCCTATAATACCTCGGATTTTTTGGCCATTATCAGTTGTAATAGTTACTTTTTGTGAAAGCATAACTTGATTCCACCAACCACCAACTGGCGTAAATTTAATAAAACCATTTGTATCAATTTGAGTAACGATAAAACCTATCTCATCTAAATGGCCGGCCACCATAATTGATTTGCTACCTTTCGTAGCACTCTTTTTACCAAAAATACCACCCAAGTTATCTTCAATAATTTCATCACTTAGTGGTTTTAAGTAGTCGTGCATCAATGATTTAACTTGCATTTCATGACCTGCAATCCCATCTACATCAGTCAAATTTTTTAATAATTCTATTGTGCTTTTCATGAAATCCCCCCATATTTTAATGTAATTATATTGTAGCACTAAATTTTTTGAAAACCATTAATGTTCATATAGTATGACGAGTACGATGTTATGATTATCAGCTTGTATATAATTTATAAAGCGAGATGATAGTGTCTCTGTATGATGAAATCAATTATGAATCTATTAATTTAAGCTTATAATCGTTAATTGATTGAACGGTTCCGTCTTGTTTCTTAATAATGATGTGGTCTTTATTAATTTGAGTAGGGCTACTAACCCCAACGGCAGCAGCTATATTAAATAAACCTTCATGTAAACTAGTAATATAGTTAGTCACACGATATTTCTTTTCTTCTACAATAAGCGCTTTTTCTTTTTTAGCATCTGTAGTGGCTACGCCTACTGGACAAGTATTTAAATGACATTGTTGGCTCATAATACATCCAACACTGATCATCATACCACGTGCAATGTTAACTAAATCTGCACCCAGGCCTAAAGCAATCGCAATTTTGTCAGGCGTGATCAGTTTGCCTGAAGCGAATATTTTAATTTTATCACGGACTTTATACTTTTCTAACATACCTGAAACGATAGGTAGCGCAGTAAATAATGGTAAGCCTACGCCGTCTTGTAATTCTTGGAAGGTTGCACCAGTACCGCCTTCACCACCATCTACGGTGATAAAGTTAGGGTAAATATTAGTTTCTACCATAGTTTTAACGAGTGTTTCGATTTCAGAAGTAGAACTTACTACAATTTTAAAGCCGACTGGTTTTTGACCAACTGTTTGTAAATGTTCGATCCATGATAAAAGGTCATACGTATTGTTTATAAAATCGAAACGGTTCGGGGAATTAATCGTTACCCATGGTTTTACATTTCTAATTTTAGCAATTTCTTCTGTTACTTTATTGCCTTGCATATGCCCGCCACGTGTTTTGGCGCCTTGAGCGAGTTTTACTTCAAATGCTTTAATCGCTTCAGAGTCGGCTAATTTCTTGAATAAATCTAAGTTGAAATTGTCATCTTTATCTCTTACTCCAAATAAACCGGGCCCGATTTGGAAAATAATATTCGTATTACCAGCAAGATGATATTTTGATAAACCACCTTCACCCGTGTTCATCCATGTACCTGCCTGACCTAAACCTTTAGATAAGGCAGTGATAGCATTGCCACCTAGAGCACCATAGCTCATACCAGATTGCCCGATCAAACGTTTTAATCTAAACGGATGAGCCAACTTAGGTCCAATGATAATTTCATCTGAATCGTCTAAAAAATAAGGATTTATTTGTGATTCTTCTCGGTGCTCCTCTCTCTCGAAAAGACGTTCGTTATCTATTTTATAAATGAAACTAGAGATTAGTACACTTTGGTCAATGCGTAATTCTGAGGTTTGGTGTGGGAACATTGTATTTTTAATATAGAAACCTTCTTGATAGTTTCTCTCAGTCCCAAAACTCGCCATTCTAGAATTATATTTACCAGCTAAAACAATATTTTTGTAATCATTTCTTGAAAAAGGTTTACCTTCCTTATCTTCTAAGAAAAAATATTGACGCATTTCAGGTCCGATTTTCTCAAAGAAATATCTTATTCTTGCTAATAAAGGATAATTACGTAACACACTATGTTGGGTTTGACGTTTATCTTTAAAAACTAATAAAGCTGCAGTAATAATTCCTCCAAGTATAAAAAATACAATAATAATATTTACAATAAATTGTAAAATTGTTAAAAGTGTCATAGTCATTCCTCCCCATCGATTTTAATATTACATTATATATAAATTTTTACAATTAAAAGATGGCGTTTATAAACTTAATAGTGTAAAGCACAATTATCGACTAATAAGATAAACTATAGAAGTTCTAATATATGATGGTTAGAGGTTTCAACAGGTTTAAAAAGTGTTATTACTAAGTAATAAACTAAATGTTACTGATAGACTTTTTTGATAGAAAAATATTGAAAGTTACGTTGAAACATTTTTGAATATGGAGGAAAAAACATTGTTAAAAATTGAAGACGTTTCATACATAGTGGATGACCGTACAATTATTGATGATATAAGTTTTACAATTAACAAAGGTGAAACTATTGCAGTTATCGGTCCATCAGGTAGTGGTAAAAGTACGTTGTTTAGACTTATGAGTAATTTAATTAGTCCTACTAAAGGTTCAATAACATTAAATGGCACACCTTATGAACAAATTAAACCTGAAGAATTAAGAATGAAAGTTAGTTATTTATTACAGCAAAGCGATCTATTTGAGCCAACAATAGGTTTAAATTTATCTTTTCCTGCACGAGTACGAAATGACAAGTTTGATAAAAAGCGTGCTAAAAAACTTTTAAAGCATGTAGGTTTAGGGCATTATGATTTAAACGCAAGTGTCGAACATTTATCTGGTGGTGAACGTCAGCGTATTACTATCGCCAGACAGTTAATGTACATACCACAAATATTATTACTTGATGAAGCGACAAGTGCACTTGACGCTAAAAATAGAGATATAATTGAAAAAATGATTTTTGACCTAGCCAATGATGGCGTTACAATTATGTGGATTACGCATAATGACGATCAAAGCATGCGTCATTTTAGTAAACGTATCAAAATAGTAAATGGAAAAATAGAAAGTGAGGAGAATTTATCATGAGTGTCACAGCATTATCTTTAACAGCCTTACTACTGTTATTTCCAATAATTGTCTCTTTTAAAGAGAAGTTATATATTACAAAAGATTTATTGATTGCTACTGTTCGTGCGGTCGTGCAACTTGTAGTTTTGGGTTTTCTATTACATTTCATATTTAATGTGGATCAAATATGGATATTATTTTTATTTGTATTAGTTATTATCATTAATGCTTCTTGGAATACGATTCATCGTGCCTCTCCAGTTATGCATCATGTCTTTTTAGTTTCATTTGTAGCGATATTTGTAGGTGTGATGTTGCCATTAGTTGGTGTGACACTTACAGGTGCAATCAGTCTTAAACCCAACGAAGTCATTCCGGTAGCTGGAATGGTCGCTAGTAATAGTTTAATTGCGATTAATCTTGCCTACCAAAATATGGACAAAGAGTTTGTAAAACAATTAGAACAAATAGAAGCAAAGTTAGCATTAGGGGCAGACCCTAAAATGGCTTCCAAAGCCACTGTTCGTGAAAGTATTAAAACTGCCATTGTACCAACGATTGATTCTGTTAAAACGTATGGTATCGTTTCTATTCCGGGTATGATGACGGGACTTATTATTGGTGGTATGCCGCCACTAGATGCAATAAAATTCCAACTTATGGTTATTTTTATTCATACAACGGCAACAATTATGTCGGCACTTATCGCTACATATATTAGTTATCGACAATTCTTTAATTATCGCGATCAACTTATTGCTAGAACAATGCATGTCACTAAGCGTTAAGTTTTTAACAAAATAATATTCATTAAGGCTGAAACAGGAGGAGTGTTTTAGTCTTTATTTATATAGATTACTAATGTTGAGATTAACGCTAAATATAATTATGCATGTTATTCTTTAGGCTTTTAAAGTAACTGCAAAAATTGTTGACGCATGGTTTATAATGGAAGAGTTATGTGAAAAAATGACAATTGAAAGGAGGAACCGTATGACCATAATGCGTACGACAACTTTTATATTTAGCATCTTCATTGTAGGCATGGTTGAAATGATGGTTGCTGGAATAATGAATTTAATGAGTAATGATTTAAATGTTTCTGAGCCAATTGTAGGACAACTTGTGACATTATATGCTATTACTTTTGCTATAGCAGGGCCTATTTTAGTGAAGTTAACAAATAAATTTGCGGCGAGACCGTTATTACTAATAACTTTATTAATATTTATTATAGGGAATTTAATTATAGCTATAGCGCCTAATTTTTCGATATTAGTAATAGGACGTATATTATCTTCAGCAGCTGCATCACTTATTGTTGTTAAAACTCTCGCACTTACGGCATTACTGACTTCACCTCAAAATAGAGGTAAGATGATTGGTATTGTTTATTCGGGCTTTAGTGGTGCGAATGTTTTAGGGGTGCCAATTGGTACGATTATTGGTGATTGGGTAGGATGGCGTTTTACTTTTGTTTTTATTGTTGTTATTAGCGTTATTGTAGGAATATTAATGTATATTTATATTCCTGTAAGTAAACATAATGAAGACGTAACTCAAGCTACATCATCAAATCATCATCAAACTCAATCACGTATTTTAAGTTTGTCTGAAATAACGAAGTATTTATGTATTACATTCTTATTATTAGTAGCAAATTCAGTAACATTTATTTACATTAATCCATTGATGCTATCAAATGGACATACTCTATCTTTTGTGTCGATTGTATTATTGATTAATGGTATTGCTGGCGTTATGGGAACGTCAATGGGAGGATTTTTATCCGATAAATTGACTAGTAAATATTGGTTGACGATTGCGACAACAATATTTATTGTCATGATGTTATTGTTAAATTTAGTACTACCAGGAACTATCTTGTTACTATTCACTATATTTATTTGGAATGTAATGCAATGGAGTACTAATCCAGCGGTTCAAAGTGGTGTCATTGAACATGTTGATGGTGACACGAGCCAAGTTATGAGTTGGAACATGTCTAGTTTAAATGCAGGCATAGGCATTGGGGGTATTGTCGGAGGATTGGTTGTTTCTAAAATAAGCATCCATGCGACGACATATGTAACAGCCATTATCGCATTTTTAGCACTAATTATAATTATTAGCTTAAAGCCAAGAGCTAAATATGCTAATAAAGTAGTAAATAATGATTAAAATAAACTTAAGAAAAATAGCTTATCGAACCAAACGTTAAAGATGACGTTTGGTTTTTTCATATAGTTTGATTATATTATAGCTTTTAAAATGATTATATTTGATTATGAAGCAAATTTTATTTTTAAAGTAAAATAACTTTAAATGGAACAATAAATTAATACTGTAGTATGATATAAATAACTTATAATTACGTGACAGTTGGAGGGAAACCATGAGCGATAAAATGACAAACGATAAAGTGGATAAGTTTATTGATAAATTAAAACAGTGGCAGGATGAATTTAAATTTTTCAGAGAGTTACTACTAGAATCTGAACTTACTGAAGACTACAAGTGGATGCACCCATGTTACACATTAAATGATAAAAACGTTATTATCGTACAAGACTTTAAACATTACTGTGCGTTACTATTTGAAAAAGGCGTAATTATGGAAGATAAATATAGTAGCTTAATACAACAAACAAAAAATGTTCAAGCCGCTAGACAATTAAGGTTTGAAAGCTTAGAAGAAGTAAAAGAACGTAAAGATGAAATTGTGTGGTATATCGAAGAAGCCATAAAAGTAGAAAAATCTGGTAAAAAAGTACCTATGAAGAAAACAGAAGACTATGAGATGCCAGAAGAATTGCAAGCTAAATTTGACAGCATGCCTGAATTAAAAACTGCTTTCGATAAATTAACTCCAGGTAGACAACGTCAATATATGTATCATATTGGACAAGGGAAAAAATCAGCGACTAGAATACAGCGCGTTGAGAAATACGTGAAACATATATTAAATGGTAAAGGTATGAATGACTAGAACAATATGAAATATCACTGAAAGAAGGGACGCAAATGGCAAGAACATCTAAACGCATTCAGTTATTAGAAGCAGCGGCCGAGATTGTGAACGAACAAGGGATTGAATATTTAACTTTAGATGCTGTTGCTAAACGAGCTGGGGTGAGTAAAGGTGGTTTATTATATCATTTCAATAATAAATTGGCGTTAATACAAGGGCTCGTTGACTATGCAGATGAGTTATATCGCACGAATGTGAATGGCCATATGGATGAGGAAGTAGGAGAAGGTAAATTGATACGTGCTTTTATAGAGGCAACCAGAGAACACCAAAAGAAAAATGCTTCTATTACATCCGGTATGTTAGCTGCGCAAGGTACTAATAGTAACCTATTGGCGCCATTGCAAAAAACATATAAAGACTGGCAATATAAAATCGAGCATGATGGTTTGGATGATGTCGATGCAACGATTTATAGATTAGCAGTGGATGGTTTATGGCTGTCGGAAATCTTCGGTATCGATGCGATTGATGAGTCAATGCGTCAAGACGTACTCAATCGATTGACAGAATATTCGTATCATAAGCAAAATGATTAATAAATATTTAAATTTTATAAACTTGGGGATAGTAAGTATTGTAGCTTACTATCTCTTTTTTTTTTGTTGAAGTAAAGTTGAAACTTAACCGTCTGGTTGGTACACTAATCAATGTTAATTCAAATTTGGAGGTAAAATTATGAACAAAGTAATGCTAACGGTTGCTTTAACAGGAGCAGGAGATACAGTAGATAAAAATAGTAATGTACCTGTCACACCAGAGGAAATTGCAGATTCGGCTATTAAATGTGCTAAAGCTGGTGCAACGGTAGCACATATTCATGTGAGAGATCCACAAACTGGAAAATTAAGTCATAATATCGATTTTTTTACAAAAGTTGTTGAATTAATAAGAGTGGCTGAGGAAGACATTATCATTAATATAACTTCAGGCGGTGGCGGTGACTTTATACCAAATTTAGAAAATCCTGAAATGGGTGGTAAAGGTACGGACATGCAAACACCAGAACAACGACACGAGCCAGTAGGTAAGTTGTTACCCGAAATGTGTACATTAGATTGCGGTAGTGTCAATATGGGCGATGATGTTTATTTAAGCCCTACAAATTGGCTGCGTAAACAAGCAGCACTTATACAACAAGCAGGTGTTAAACCTGAATTAGAATGTTTCGACACTGGTCATGTAAGCTTTGCTAAACAATTAATTAAAGAAGGCCTGATTGATGGACAACCATTATTCCAATTTTGCTTAGGGATTCCGTGGGGCCTAGAAAATGATTCAGAAACGATTGAATATTTAAAAACACGTATACCAGACAATGCATCTTGGTCAGCCTTTGGTATAGGTCGCTTGCAATTACCAACAGTAGAAGAAGCTGCGAAACGTGGCGGCAATGTGCGTGTAGGTTTAGAAGATAATTTATATCTATCAAAAGGCGTTAAGGCTACTAATGAACAACTCGTGGAACATGCCAAAAAATTATTAAGCGAGTTGAATATCGAACCAATGACGCCTCAAGAGGCTAGAGAATACTATAACTTAAGAAACCCAAAAGGAGATTTATAAATGAAATTTGCTGTAGTTGGAACGGGAGTAATAGGTAGCGGATGGATAACACGTATGTTAGCACATGGCCATGAAGTTATAGCAACAGATCCTAGTGAAGGTGCTTATGAACGCATGTTGGAACAAGTAAAACAAAATTGGCCATACGCACAGGAATTAGGCGTATATGACAATGCTTCTATTGATAATCTGACGTTTACTGAATCCTTATCAGAAGCGGTTAAAGATGTAGACCATATACAAGAAAATGTGCCTGAAATTGAAGAACTTAAAGAAAAAGTTTTAACACAAATCGACTTCTATGCACGTCCAGAAGCAACGATAGGATCAAGTACGTCAGGTATTATGCCATCAGAATTACAACAAAATTTGAGACATCCCGAACGCTTTATCGTGGCCCATCCTTTTCATCCAGTCTATATTTTACCACTAGTAGAAATTGTGGCAGGACAATACACATCGGAAGAAACGTCTATCATCGCTGAAAAGATTTATGAAAGTATTGGTATGGATGTATTACATGTTAGAAATGAAATTGAAGGTCACATTGCAGATAGATTAATGGAAGCATTGTGGAGAGAAGCATTGCATATTGTTAATGATGGCATTGCAACGACTGAAGAGGTAGACAAAGCATTTACCCATGCTGCAGGATTAAGATATGCGCAATACGGACCGTTTATGACATTCCATTTAGCAGGTGGTGAAGGAGGCATGCGCCATATGCTTAAACAATTTGGTCCTGCATTGAAAAAACCGTGGACTAAATTAGTTGCCCCAGAGTTAACTCAAAGTTTATATGACAGTGTTGTCGAAGGTTGTGAAGCAACATCCCAAGATTATTCAATGTCAGATTTAGATAAGAAGCGTAATGAGTTTTTAGTTAAAGTAAAAAAACTCGCAGAAGCATATTGGCCGGAAGAGACTCCAAAAATGAAAAAAACAAACGGACAGTCGGTGTATTAATATGACTCATGCTTTATATCAGTATCAAACAAATGTAAAAGTTGATTGGGTAGATCACAACAATCATATGAACGATGCAGCATATAACCGTGTGTTTAGTGACGCGACAGATGGTTGGTTAGCGTATTTAGGTTTAGATAAAGATACTATTGAAAACTTAGCATATACGGTTTTTACGTTAGAAAATCATGTTATGTTTTTGAAAGAATTAAAAGTATATGACCAAGTAACGGTGAACGTTAGTTTGATAGATTACGACGAAAAAAGACTTCACTGTTTTATGACATTGCTAAATAAAGATGAAGTGAAGTGTGCAACTTATGAGGTGATGTTGATGGGGATGGATACTAATAAACAAAGACCGAGTGAATTCCCTAAAAAAATTAAAACAGCTATAAATGACTATGCAAATATAGTTTGCGATAGTGATTCTGCGTCAGAACTCGGGCATAAAATTGAAATTAAAAGGAAATAAGGCTATGATAATAATGTATTTAAATGTTGTAATAAAAAAGTTTTTTAATTGAACAGTATAACATTAAATACAAATATGAATTAATCTTGCAAATTTAAACGACATAAAAATTCATCTGATATAGACATAATTATTGTTAGAAATAGTAATAACTGTCTCAGACACATAAAACGAGAAAAGGGTCATTCGTATCTTGTTTATACTTATTCTTGAATTTGTAATGCATCTACCAATGACTCTTTGCTTATTAAGGGGACAAATTACATATAGAAAGGAACTAGTCAATGTTAAGTATTAAAAACTTATCAAAAGTTTATGCTGGAGGAAAAAAAGCAGTAGATAATATCTCTTTAGATATAGATGCTGGAGAGTTTATAGCTTTTATTGGTACGAGTGGTAGTGGGAAAACAACTGCTTTAAGAATGATTAACCGCATGATTGAATCAACAGAGGGTCAAATTAAAATAAATGGTAAAGACATAAGTAAAATGAATGGTGTTGAGCTACGTAGAAGTATTGGTTATGTGATTCAACAAATTGGTCTAATGCCACATATGACAATCAAAGATAATATTGTGCTCGTACCTAAATTATTAAAATGGTCACAAGAAAAAAAAGAAGCAAAGGCAAAAGAATTAATTAAACTAGTGGATTTACCAGAAGAATTTTTAGATAGATATCCATCTCAACTATCCGGTGGTCAACAACAACGTATAGGTGTTGTAAGGGCTTTAGCTGCCGAACAAGATATCATCTTAATGGATGAACCTTTCGGCGCCTTAGACCCAATTACGCGTGATACATTGCAAGATTTAGTTAAGGAATTACAACAAAAACTAGGTAAAACCTTTATCTTTGTTACACATGATATGGATGAAGCTATTAAATTGGCTGATAAAATTTGTATCATGTCTGAAGGTAAAATCATACAATTTGATACGCCTGATAATATTTTACGTAAGCCTGCAAATGATTTCGTTCGTGACTTTATTGGTCAAAATAGATTAATACAAGATCGTCCGAATATGAAATCTGTTGAAGAAGCAATGATTAAACCGGTTACTGTAAATGTAGACCGTACGTTAAATGACGCCGTTGAAATAATGCGTGACAGACGTGTGGATACTATCTTTGTAGTCGGTGAAAAGAATCGCTTATTAGGCTATTTAGATATCGAAGACATAAACCAAGGATTAAGAAACAATAAAGAACTTATCGATATGATGCAACGAGACATTTATAGAGTGCGTATCGATAGTAAGTTACAAGATTCAGTCCGCACTATTTTAAAAAGAAATGTGCGTAATGTACCTGTAGTCGATAAAGATAATCACACGTTAATCGGTCTTGTGACAAGAGCAAACTTAGTTGATATCGTTTATGACAGTTTATGGGGCGATATAGCTACGGAGGAAAATAAAGATGCTATTATTGAACCTGCAGATGTGGGAGATGATAAGAAATGATGGACTTTCTAGCTAAAAACGGCAGTCAGTTAGTTTCTAAAACGATAGAACATTTTTATATTTCTATCATTGCTTTACTGATTGCAATTGTTGTTGCTGTCCCTATAGGGGTGTTGTTATCAAAATTAAAACGTACTTCTAATATCGTATTAATGATTGCTGGTGTACTACAAACGATACCAACATTAGCAGTATTAGCAATTATGATTCCAATATTTGGTGTAGGAAAAACACCAGCTATTGTAGCACTATTTATCTATGTACTATTACCCATTTTGAACAATACTGTACTTGGTGTACAAAACATCGATAAAAATATAAAAGAAGCTGGTACAAGTATGGGAATGACGCGCTTTCAATTAATGAAAGATATTGAGTTGCCTCTCGCATTACCACTCATTTTAGGTGGCATACGATTATCTTCAGTATACGTAATTAGTTGGGCTACATTAGCAAGTTACGTAGGCGCTGGTGGATTAGGTGACTTTGTGTTCAATGGACTAAATTTATATGATCCATTGATGATTGTAAGTGCGGCAGTATTAGTTACGGCATTAGCACTTTTCGTAGATTTTATACTGTCTTTCATAGAAAAATGGGCAGTACCAAAAGGATTAAGAGTATCTAGATAATTGAAGGAGGACATTATGAAATACTTAAAAAGCAAGTTATTTATTCTCATCATATGTCTAGTTTTATTATCTGGATGTGGCTTGCCTGGATTGGGAGATAGTAAGTCAAATGATGACGTGAAAATTACTGCGGTTGCAAATAGTGAATCTCAAATCATGGCGCATATGGTGAGGTTACAAATTGAACATGATACAAAAGGTAAAATCCAACCAACACTAATTAATAATTTAGGATCAAGTACAATTCAACATAATGCATTAGTTAATGGAGATGCCAATATTTCGGGTGCACGATACACGGGTACAGATTTAACGGGCGCCTTAAAAGAAGATCCTATTAAAGATCCTAAAAAAGCTATGCAAGTTACACAAGAAGGATTTAAAAAGAAATTCCATCAGAAATTCTTCAACTCGTATGGCTTTGCTAATACTTACGCATTTATGGTAACGAAGGAAACAGCTAAAAAATATAATTTAAAAACAGTGTCAGACTTGGAAAAGTATCGTAATAAATTGCGATTAGGTGTCGATAGTTCATGGGCAAGTCGTGCTGGAGATGGTTATCCTGGATTTACTAAGGATTATGGGTTTTCTTTTAAAACTGTAAGACCGATGCAAATCGGTTTAGTGTATGATGCACTTCAATCTAAAAATTTAGACGTCGCAGTGGGATATTCTACTGACGGACGCATTGCAGCATATGATTTGAAAGTATTAAAAGATGATAGGAAATTCTTCCCACCTTATGATGCGAGTGCAGTTGTGACAGATAAACTAATAAAAAAACATCCGGAAATTAAACCTTCTATTGAGAAATTAGAAGGTAAAATTTCAACGAAACAAATGCAAGAATTAAACTACAAAGCTGACGGTAAAGGTCAAGAACCCGCAGTCGTGGCAGAAGAATTTTTAAAGAAACATAATTACTTTGAAAAAAATAAGAAAGGTGGTCAATAATCAATGAGTGGAAATTTATTACATCAATTAATTGAATATTATTCTGTTAACTTTGGCTACCTATGGGAACTATTTATTAAACATTTGCTAATGTCTGTATACGGTGTATTATTCGCTGCTATTATAGGTATACCGATAGGGATATTTATTGCAAGGTATAGTAAGCTATCTTGGGCTGTTATTTCGATAGCCAATATTATTCAAACTGTACCAGTTATTGCGATGTTAGCAATTTTGATGCTTGTTATGGGCTTAGGTCCTACGACAGTAGTCGTTACGGTATTTTTATATGCCTTACTACCTATAATTAAAAATACTTACACTGGCATTAGTAACGTTGACGTGAACATTAAAGATGCCGGTAAAGGAATGGGTATGACGAAAAACCAAGTTCTAAGAATGATTGAGATTCCGTTATCAATGTCAGTCATATTAGGTGGTTTGCGTATTGCACTAGTGGTTGCAATAGGTGTTGTAGCAGTAGGTTCATTTATTGGTGCGCCTACTTTAGGTGACATTGTCATTCGAGGAACAAATGCTACTGACGGTACGACATTTATACTTGCTGGTGCGATTCCAATTGCTTTAATTGCTATAATTATTGATATTGTTTTAAGAGTCTTAGAAAAAAATTTAGATCCATCGAACAAAAAAAGTAAAAAACAACCCGCACCTACAACACCAGAATCAAACATATAAGGGAGTTGATTAATATTGGCAGTTATGACGCTAAATTATAATTCGAAAACGATTGGTATGCATCAAAATATCACAATTATTTTACCTGAAGATGAGAGTTTTTTTAATTTTAAGGATGAAGCGAAACCATTAAAAACTTTAATGTTATTACATGGTCTATCGAGTGATGAAACGACGTATATCCGTTATACAAGTATTGAAAGGTATGCTAATGAACATCAATTAGCAATCATTATGCCTCGTGCAGATCATAGTGCTTATAGTAATATGGCATTTGGTCATAATTATTACGACTATATTTTAGAAGTATATGATTATGTCCATCAAATATTACCATTGTCCAAAGACAGAGCTAATAATTATATTGCAGGTCACTCAATGGGTGGTTATGGCACAATTAAATTTGCATTAAATGAAGGAGATAAATTTAGTAAAGCATGCCCTTTATCTGCAGTTTTTGATATTAACCAATTATTAAATATTGAGTGGTATGACTTTTCTCGACAAGCCATTGTGGGTGAACAAGGTGATATAACTGGAACTGATTTAGACATTTATCACCTTGTAGATGCAGCTGTCGCCAAACGAAATCCTATACCAAAGCTACTTATTATGTGTGGCAAGGAAGATTTTCTATATGATGATAATAAGCAATTTATTAATTATTTAGGTAATAAAGGTATTCCATATCATTTTGAGAGTGAAAGTGGTCAACACGATTATGCTTATTGGGATAAAGCTATTAAAAAAGTTATTGAATGGTGTACCGAAGATTAAAGACTGCTTAAATATTTATTTCATATAAAATTTAATATTATAAAATTTAAAGCAAAGCCTATCAGAGTAGTTATCTGATAGGCTTTTTGATGATTTTAAATTATATTTTACGAAGTTTAAAGGTTATTATATGTAATTTTATTTGAAATTAACTATTATTACACTTTGTTTAATTAAATTATATAAATTTATTATGTTTAAAGTTTTTATTTTAGCTTTTTAGTTTCCAAAGTGTTACTATTTTTAAATGAGCTTTTTTAAATGAAGGGTAAGTAACACCTTATTTAAAAAGTTCTATGAAAAATTTATAAGTTATTTATTGCATTTTGAAATAGCGGTAGACTTTTTTAGAGCGCTTATTAGCACCGTTTTAGAAAGGTGTATAACTATTTTAAATTAGAGTAAAGTGATAAGTAGCTTTAGGAGGAAACATGGAATGGATACGTCTCGAACCTTTAAAGGAGATAATAGACTTCTTTTAGGTATATTTTTAGCAGTCATCACTTTTTGGTTATTTGCACAATCATTAGTTAATATCGTGCCTGACTTACATAAGTCATACGATACTAATGATGGCATGATAAGTACTGCTGTGAGTTTAACTGCACTGTTATGTGGTTTGTTCGTCGTTGGGACTGGAGGCTTAGCAGATAGATACGGTAGAATGAAAATGATGTATATCGGTTTAGTGTTAAACATAATCGGTTCTATATTAATTGTGATACCTGGTAATGGCTTAGCTTCGTTATTAGTTATTGGAAGAGGTGTACAAGGATTATCTGCTGCCTTTATTATGCCTGCTACATTAGCAGTCATTAATGAATATTATGTTGGCAAAGATCGCCAAAGAGCATTAACTTATTGGTCAATTGCTTCATGGGGCGGTAGTGGTATTACTTCATTTTTCGGTGGCATCATGGCTACTTATTTAGGATGGAGATCGATTTTTATCGTTTCAATAATTGTTACAATCATTGCAATGGTATTAATTAGACATACGCCAGAAACGAAAGCACCGTTAACTGAAAAGGCTAAAAATGCCAAATTCGATTTTAGTGGTTTAGTGATTTTAATTATTACTATGTTAAGTGTCAATTTAATTATTACACAATCATCTCATTATGGAATCACATCACCTTTAATTTTAAGTTTAATTGCATTATTTATCATAGCGTTAATTATATTTATTATTGTAGAGCGTAAAATTACTAATCCACTCATAGATTTTCAAGTCTTTAAACATAAAGGCTTTAGTGGTGCAACGATTTCCAATTTTATGTTAAACGCTGTAGCGGGTACGCTTATTGTAGCTAATACGTACTTCCAATCTGGATTACATTTTACTTCATTCCAATCCGGTGCAATGTCTATCACTTATTTAATTTCAGTGTTAGTTATGATACCAGTTGGTGAAAAACTAATGCAGGCTGTTGGACCTAAAAAGCCAATGTTATGGGGTGCTGCATTAAATGCAATAGGAATAATTTTAATTTCCCTTACTTTCCTACCATCATTAGTATATATCGTAATATGTATTATTGGGTATTTATTATATGGTATTGGTTTAGGAATATATGCAACACCTTCGACAGATACAGCAGTTACTACGGCGCCTGAAGACAAAGTGGGCGTGGCTTCAGGTATTTATAAAATGGCTTCTTCGCTAGGTAACTCTTTTGGTGTAGCAATTTCTGCTACGGTATTTAGTGTAATGGCTGCACACTATAATGTGCACCTTGGTGCCATGTATGGCTTCTTTTTTGATGCCTTATTAGCTATATTAGGTTTCATTGCTGTCTTTATATTTGTTCCTAAAAACCAAAGTAACATCTAAATAATTTATTGAGAGTTTAAGTAATGCAATATGTTGTGACTTATAAAGTTATCATCATTTTAATATTACTTAAACTCTTTTTGCTATTGGTTGCTATATGATTGGAGAAAATATTATACTCATATTAAAACGCTTTCTAAGGGGTGGATTAAGCTATGGGACTACTATGGCAAACATACGAGGATAGAGAACAATTATTAAAGGAATTAGTTAATCAAGAAACGATTACAAATTCTCCGGGTGAGTTAGCATTTCCTAAATTAGTAGAACGAAAATTGTTAAATTTGGACTACTTTCAACAACATAAAGAATATATTAAATTAACAACGACAGAGGATAATAAGGAACTTGTTACGGCATTTTATAAAGGGGCGTCGGCTAGCAAAACCGTAGTGTTAATTAGCCACTTCGATACTGTAGGCATAGATGATTATACAGCATATAAAGAGGCAGCGTGTGACCCTGATAAGTTATCAGTATTATTTACTCAAAATAGTGGTAATTTAAGTGACGCCGCAGTTAAAGACCTTAATTCAGGAGATTATTTATTCGGTCGTGGCATTATGGATATGAAAGCTGGTTTAATGTTGCACTTATCATTGATTGAAAAAGCGAGCGCAGAACAATGGAATGTAAATTTATTACTTGTTACGGTGCCAGATGAAGAAGTCAATTCTTCAGGTATGCGGAAGGCAGTAGAAATGATCGAACATTACCAACAAGCTTATAATCTCGATATTGCGTTACATTTAAATAGTGAGCCAACATTCCAACAAGAGTCGGGAGATCCTAGTCATTCTATTTATAGCGGATCAATAGGTAAAATTATGCCAGGCGTTCTTTGTTATGGTATAGAGACACATGTGGGTAATCCTTTGAGTGGTTTAAGTTCAAATTATATGAATAGCTATATTACTCAAGCTATTGAGTATAATCGTCAATTTAAAGAACAATATGAGGGAGAGTTCACTCCACTACCAGTATCTATAGTTAATAAAGATATTAAAGAAGCATATGATGTACAGACACCATTTAGAACTTTTGCATTATATAATATGTTTTTATTTAATAAAACCCCACAGGCATTATATCGACAATTTTTAGATACGGTTATAAAAGCTGTAGAACGTTGTGAAAGTGATTGGCTCAATATATTAGAACAAGAGAATTTGCAATTTGATTCTAAAATAAATGTAGTTACATACGAACAACTTAAAACATATGCGGTTAAGCAATATGGACAAAAGCATATCGATGATTTAATCAATAGCGTTCTACAAAGTACACCAGAATTACATTTACAGAGTGTAAAAATTGCTGATGAACTAATGAAAATTTGTCGCGACATCACACCTGCTGTAGTGACATTTTTTGCGCCACCATATTATCCGGCGGTCAATTCCTCTCAAGAACCAATAGTGAATGATATAATAGAAACAGTATCTGAGATTAATAATAGCCAATTCAATCGTGCAACGCACCGTATTAATTATTTTAACGGTATTAGCGATTCTAGCTATTTAAACTTAAATGCTAGTATAGATAAAATGGAAGTATATGCTGATAATACACCTAGCTTCAATCATACATATAATATACCATTTGATACTATTAAAAATATAAGTGCACCTATTATTTTGTGTGGTCCTAGAGGTAATGATGCGCATAAAGTGAGTGAACGTTTAAGTAAGACGAGTGCTTTTACAGAATTACCTATTGTGTTAGAAACAATTATAAAACAATATTTTTGTAAATAGTTGCGCAAAAAAATATTTAAGTTATATTTATCTTAAGATGAATTTATGGAGTGTTGTAAATGGTTAATGCATACATAGATTTTTGGAAAAGGTATGTAGATTTTACTAATAAATCTAATAGACAAGCTTTTTGGATCCCTGTACTAACGCATATAATAATTATTTTTGTCGTAGCGATTATTGGTATGGCATCTTTTGTTGCAGGCTCTTTTATTATTGGAGCTATATTGTCCGTACTCGTAGGGGCTTTTATTTTAGCTAATATTATCCCAATGGTTGCCATAACGATGCGTAGATTTTATGATGCAGGACGTAAAAGAACTACAGCATTAATTTTAATTATATTATCACTTGTCTTAGATATTTCATTTGATGTTGTGCAAGCAAATGGTATAGCTATATTTTTAAATTTAGTAACGTTTATCTGTACACTAATGTTAGTAATTATTGCCTTGCTACCGTCGAAGGATGTAAAAGAAAGTAAACTAAAGTGGCTATAATAAATATAGCTAAATAAAAGCACCGTAGCTCACAAGAGAAGTGAGCTACGGTGCTTTTTATTAGTTGTCATGTTCTGTACGATAGTAATCCATTCTAATTTCATTGTAAGTTTTTCCAAAAAATACTGGAGCGGTATTGTTAGTACGTTTGAAGCCAATCTGTTCATAGAAAGCGATGGCATTTTCATTTTCTTCAACAACCCACAAAGTCACATTGTCTGGATATGATAACTCAAGGGCGCGCTGTGTTAAAGCAAAACCAATCATGTGATTTTGATACTCTTCGAGCAAATAAATTGCGAAAATTTCGCTCCAGTCATCATTGTCATTTTCTTTTTGTGTTTTACCGAAAGATATAAATCCAACGACTTCATCATTGATAATAGCGACAAGAGTAGGCGTATTTTGAGAAGAAGATTTTTGTATAAATTGATGTCGATCTAGATTTTCTAAATAGTTATCTACTGAGAGCGGTGTATATGTTTCCATCCAACTTTCATAATGGACGATGGCTTTACCATGCTTATCTTCTTCGCGCATTTCTCTAATTGTAAATTCCATAACCAGCCCCTCCTTATTAGTTAAATTTACACAATTATAGCATTTTTATATTAATAAAAAAATTGAAAAAACTATAAATGAAGTATGTATTAATTTAACTAAATAATACAAAAATCCCCTTATTATGTAACTAGAAAAGTTTCATAATAAGGGGATGAGATATATTAATGTGAAGACATAAAGATTTCATTATAATTAATGTTTTCACGGACTTGAGATGCCACCTTGTCGTCAATCTTCTGCTGTTCTATTAATTGATCTAAAAATTGTCTTTGCAAATAGAGACCTTCTAATTTTTGTGCGGAAGTTTGGGTAGGAATCAGTCCTTTTTTGATTTTACTTTTAGCTCTAATATTAGATAAGCGTTGTTGATAATTATTTAAAACAATACTAATTTCTATATAATTATCATCATTTTGTTCTTGCTTCAAGCGAATAGTAACTTGATGATTAATCGTACGTATCACATTTTTAACTTCTTGATAATGTGATTTAAATTGTTCTATTTCATTATCGTCACTGTGGCGTTTTGCACGGAAGCGTAAGATTAAAATTTTAATCACTGTTTTTACTTTGTGTGTCGTTGACGCTTCTCTAAATTGACTGGTATTTTCAAGAAGAACACGATAGTTTAACAATGTCTGTTTATCTAATTTATCTTGCTCGATAAGTTGTTCTAGCGTTTTAGTTTCTACCTGACTAGCTATATTTTCTAGTCGTTGAACCTCCTGACTATTTTTATTATCAGGATCTAAGTTTAATAAAAAGAACAATTCTTCATAATAATCGGAAAGGATGGCTTGATAATTTTGATTGTTTTGCGCTTTAGCCATTTTTTTAAAATGATAAATAACTTTTTGTACAATAAAAATTTTAGCTGCTTGATAACTCATAGATGAAGAGGTTGATTTGATTTCTGATGGCGTTACTAAAGGTAAAACGACTTGAGCTAATACTAAACTAATTAAGACCATTAGTGATGCAATAAAGAGCAAATCATTTTTATAATAAAATGGTGTATGATTTGCTAATAGTGTGGGTAAAGTCAATGCCATTGATAATGAAATCGTGCCGTGAATACCACACAATGTCATAGTAAATGCATATTTAGTCCTACTAATTGGTAGTTCTTCTCCATCGTCTAAGTATGATTGTATGTTGTTTGGATAATAAAATACTTTATATAATGCAAATACCCATATGAAACGGAAGGTATAGATTGCTAAGGCGATAAGTAATGTAGTGATAATTAAAAAGGAAATGTTATTTCGTTCATGAGCAATTATTTCTGAGACAACTTTTGGAATGATGTAACCTAACACAACAAAGACAAAACCATTAAGCACATAACTTAAAGTATTCCATATTTGATTGTAGTTCATTTGTAATTCTGTTTGAGCACGAATTAAACGATCACGTTCAAAACCATGTATTAAGCCAGCAATAACGACGGCAATAATACCTGAAGCATGAAATTGTTCTGCTATTAAATATGTCGCAAAGGGCGTCAATAATTGTATGAATATAAGCGTATTACTATCTTTTAATGGCTTAGTAGTCGTTAAATATATTCTTAATCGAATGATAGCGAAACCAACAATTAATCCTATCAACACACCTAATATTGTTGAAATAACAAATTGTTCGACGGCATGAATTGCAGAAAATGCGCCTGTAACTAACGCTGTGACCGCTATTTTAAATGAAATAATACCTGCAGCGTCATTTAATAATGATTCGCCTTCTAATATAGTCATTGAACCTTTAGGTAATATTTTTCCTTTAGTAATTGCTTGTACAGCAACTGCATCGGTAGGGCATAATATTGCTGCGATTGCAAAGGCGGCAGGCATAGGTAAATTTGGCCAAATCCAATGAATGAAAAAACCCACCCCGATAACTGTAGCAAACACTAGTGCCATCGCCATTAAAATAATTGGTTTGCGATATTCTAGTAATTTTGTACGCGATACGTGAGTGCCTTCGACGAATAATAAAGGTGCAATCACGGCCATCATAAATACTTCTGAATTAAATTCGAAATGTACAGGAATCGGTAAGACGAATAAACAAACACCTAATGCGATTTGAATAAAGGCCATTGGAATTTTTTCGAATTTATTATGTATAACTGAACTGACAATAACTGCCATTATAAAAATTAAAAAAGCTTCAAATAATAACATAAAAACTCCCTTTATAGTGTTAGTATTATTTATTTTATCATTATGTTCGAAAGAGTAAACGAATTAGATTTCAATATTATATGATTTAAAAAATAATGTAGTTATCATATAATAATGGGCGAATGAATAATAAAAACAGTCATAGTATGTCATAATGAAAAAGATATAAACATTAGAAGAGGGATATAAATGAAAATAGGTGTAATTGCTGATTTGCATATAGATAGAGGTAATAAGTATACACCGGCAGATTTTGAGTTCTATTTAATAGAGACCGCAAAAAATAAGCAACTTGAATTGTTACTAATCGCAGGAGATATATCCAACAATTATAAAATGACAGCACAATTTATAAAGAAGATTAAGTATGCTCTAAATATTCCTGTATTATTTATTCCGGGTAATCATGATTTTTGGACTAATGAAACTGACATATCCTCTTTGAATATAGTTGATTATTATATAAGCATGGAAGAGTGTTTAATAGATTCACCGTTCATTATTAATAACGAATGGGCTATCGTTGGTAATACGGCATGGTACGATTACAGTTATGGAGATGATAAATTTTCCGAAGAACGATTAGCCCAACGTAAATACTATGGTGCAACATGGCAAGATAAAGAGAAGATAGATTGGCCATTGACGGATCAATCGATGTCAGAGCTAGCATTAAAACAAACTGTAAAAGATTTATCTAAAGTTGATAACAAAAACATAATCTTAATGACACACATTGTTACACATAAACAATTTGTAGTGCCAACGCCTCATCGTATATTTGATTATTTTAATGCGTTTATAGGTACTTCGAAATTTAATAAGTTATATGAAACATTCCCTATAAAATATAGCATTATGGGTCATGTGCACTTTCGTAAAAGTATAGAAGAAGCGGGAATTACTTATATTTGTCCTTGTCTGGGTTATGAACGACAATGGCGTACAAAAGATTTAGCGGTTGAACTCAAAAACACATTAGTTACAATAACGGTTTAAAACATTCAAATTAATGATTGCTTATATAAAAGTTCATCTTGCCAGGCGCATTATAACTTGTTTCCATTTTGTCTTTACGCAATCTTAATATTTGTCTACGGGAAGGAATAATTGCAGGAAGATAAATTTTACGAATAAAGCTTAACCATAATGGATCGATATAATAGTAATAATCTTCATCGTAACCTATGAGTACAGTTGTATGAATATTTGAGACCAATTTTGTAGGCGCATTATCAAAAGTAAAAGTTTGAGATACAGGTTTCTGACCTAGTACAGTATGATAAATGACTACGGGTTGACCATCATCAATGATTTTAGTTAGCTCAGTGAGAGATTTACCCGTACCATCTACTATGTTAGCGTTATAATTGTTTAAGTACGGTACTATAGCATTCGGGAAAATGGTTTGGTGATGGCCCAATTTGATAGAAAAATGATGGCCTACGTAACCTTTGTTGGGATTATTATCATGTTTCGGCCAATGGCGCATTAATTTTAAAGGCGTGATGTCTGTATGATTATGTCTTAAAATCATCGTCGCACATACGCCTTCACAGCCCATAATTGTAGGTATAGGAAATAGTTGACTAAGTGGTTTAACATTAAGCATTTTTATCATAATTAAGGCACTCCAAATTGTGTAAATAATTTCTTGTTATTATTATAGCGCTTATAATAAAAAATTTACTATAAAATGCTTAGCAGTATGAATCACATTATATTCTTATATTAAGGAAATAGATGATATAGCATAATAAAATCAATAAAATATCTAGTTATGTACGTAATTATGAATTAGGCAAGCGCAAGAAAATATATCGCTTTTGACTAGATTTTAATAATGAAAACAAAGACCAATATTAATGTCATTAAAAAATAATCAATTAAATGACCTTACAGGATTATTTGTACCTCATCATAATGGGAAATGTTTTATTTGAAAGGGCTATCAGTAGATAAAGCGACAAACGAATTCGAGACGATTGGGCTCAAGTTATGAGTATAGTGTTTGAGGCACCAAGAAAAGTCTTGGATTCGATACACCGAGTAATGGATAAGATTCAAGAGCCCCGATAACTACGCAACAGAGTAATGGTTTCCAATTGAATAAATTTAAAGCGCCGAATATAAACATAAAGTTACATTCGGCGTTTTTTAATTTGATTTAATTTTAGTAGAAGAACGTAAATTATACCTTAGGGAAATTACTAAAATAATGATAATAATAGTCGTTATAATGAGTACACTAACATAAGGTATAAAGCTGTATTGCCCTTGGATACCAACTAAAGGTGACATTACACCGCCAAGTATAAATTGAAAAAGTCCTAATAAGCTCGAAGCATTACCACTTCCACCTGTACGTGATTCCATCGCAAGCGCAAAGCTCAAAGGGCCAATGCCTGTAACAGGACATACATTTAAGAAAAAACCGACTATTAGCACCCAAATAGGAAGATGTAAAGATAATCCAATAAAGATAACAATTACTCCTACTATTTGGATTAATGTTAGTAAAATTAATAAACTAAATCTGCTGATATATTCTACTAGTTTCGCTGTGACCTGACTCATGATAATTAGCCCAATACTATTTATTGAGAAGATAATACCTAATTCTTGTGGTGATAAGCTATAAATTTTTTGAGTAATAAAAGGGCCAGCCGAAGCAAAACTAAATAACATGACATAAGTTAAACCTTGTAACAACATAGGTATTATAAATGTCTTTTGTTTTAATAATGCGGCAAAATCTTTAAAAATTTCAATGAAATTTAATTGCGCTGTATCATGTGTATGTGTTTCTTTCATTTTCATTATCGCTAATAACAAAATGATAAGACTTATAATTGTTAAGGCAACAAAGACTGCTCTCCATCCAGCTAAACTTAATGCATAGCCACCAAGAGGAGGAGCTAAAATTGTAATTATACCGTTAACTACTAATAAAGAGGCAAGTGCTTTAGCAAGTGAAGCCCCTTCATAGTTATCGCCTACAGATGCTTTAGCAATTACGATGGCTCCACCACCAGTGAAACCTTGTATAAAACGTAACACTAAGAAAAACGGTAGCGTCGTAGTGAAAATGGCTATGAATGAAGCTAATGTATATATAGATATAATAACAAGCGCAATCTTTTTGCGACCAAATGCATCGGATAATGGTCCAAAAATAAACTGACCTAAGGCTAACCCTATCATTGCAAATGACATCGTAAGTTGAACGTGCGATGTTGTTGAGTCAAAGTCTTTTAGCACATGTGGCAAAGAAGAGGCATACATATCTATAGTTAAGGGACCGAAAGTGGTCATAATACCTAATACAATAATAATCATTAAAGGTAAGGGACTTTTATTCTGAGTGTCCATTCGATGTTCTCCTTTATTTAACAGTCAATAGTTAATTATAACGTGAGTCTATTATTTTGTAACTAGTTATTATGATTTTCATTTTATTAACAATAAACGTGCGATATTTTCGGCTGTTAATGCCATATAATAAGGCCCGTTTTGTAATGCATCAGATAATGTGCAAGGTTGTTGTAAAATGCTAAATACGGATGTAATTCCATGTTCATAAACTGCTTGATATCCTTCTCCAAGACTACCAGCAATTGCGATGACCGGAATATTTAATTTTTGTGAAGAGTGGGACACACCAATAGGGGTCTTACCGTAAATAGTTTGATGATCTATTTTACCTTCACCAGTTATTACTAAATCAGCATCTCTAATACGTTTATTAAATTGTGTTTCTTTTAAAACGATATCAATTCCTTTAGATAGTTTAGCACCTAAAAATGCTAATAAACCAGCGCCTAATCCACCTGCAGCGCCAGCGCCTTCTATATCTTTTACAGAAATATTAAATTGTTGTTCAATCACATCATGGTAACGTGTCAATGCAGCGTCTAGTCGTTTTACCATATTTTCTGTAGCACCTTTTTGTCTACCGTATATTTCACTTGCACCATACTCACCTAATAAAGGATTTGTCACGTCACATGCAACTTCAATAGTAGTATTGGCGAGTTTAGGGTTTAATTTATCTATATCAATATATGCTAATTGGGCTAATGCAGCACCACCAGCAGGCAACGGGTTATGATTACTATCTAAAAACTGACAACCTAATGCGTTTAACATCCCCATGCCACCATCATTTGTCGCGCTACCCCCAATACCTAAAATGATATGTTTAGCGCCGTGTTTTACTGCATCGTTGATGAGTTGCCCTGTACCATAACTTGTTGTGATTAGTGGGTTTTTATCTTTTTCAGCAATTAAATCGAGACCTGAAGCACTTGCCATATCAATGATTGCAGTGTTTGTTTCATGTGAGAAGCCATATGAAGCATTTATATTTTGAGCTAAAGGATTTTGTACAGTAATTGTTTGATACCCTGCATTTAAAGTATTTACTAAAGCTTCTGTTGTACCTTCACCACCATCAGCCATAGGAATCTTATCGAATACTGTAGTGTCAGGTAATACACGAGCCAAACCTTGTTCAATCGCTTCCGCGACTTCGATTGCAGACATACTTTCCTTAAATGAATCAGGTGCAATAACTATTTTATTGATCTTTTTCATGATTTTAGCCTCCATCGTTGCTAAGTAATGAATATAATTATCTTAATATGAAAAGGTTTACAATGCAAAATAGGGATATCTAAACTTTTGCGAAGTAATTAAAGAAAGTTTAATGTAACAATAGAATTAATAGTTAGTAATGTTGAATTTTTAAATTTTCGTAATTAACAACATTTTCTACGAGATAATACATATAATAATGAAAATGGGTACAGAGTATTATAGTTTACGTCTTAAGACAGCAATGCTATATCGTTTTATGAAAGAAGGTATAATTATGACAAGTTCAAATAAAATAATAGATATCCATCATCATATTATTCCTAAAGTATACAAAGATGCATTAAACGATTTGGGGATAACTACTTCTGGAGGTTTTCCTATTAAAAATTGGAAACCACAGGATAGTATAGATATGATGAATGCATTAAATATCAATATGGGTGTGACGTCTATTTCAGAACCTGCTACGTTGCCTTTTAAAAAAACTAAAGCTGCCAAAGTTGCTCGACAAGTTAATGAATATCAAGCGCAATTAAAGAAAGCTTATCCGCATAGATTTAAAAGTTTTGCATTACTGCCTATGCCACATGTGAAAGAAACATTGAAGGAGATAGAATATGCGCTTAATGTATTGCAACTTGATGGAGTAGGTTTGCTATCAAACTATGGTGATGATTTCCTTGGAAATGATAAGTTTGATAAAGTTATGCAAGCTTTAGAACAACATCAGGCTAATGTCTTTATTCATCCGAGTTCAGCAGCACAAAATTTTAAAGCGCCAGAATATGTTATTGCAGATTTTATAGAAGAATTTACTTTTAATACAACGAGAGCTGCTTCCAATTTAATCTTTAGTGGCGCAGTAGAGCGCTATAAAAATATTAACTTTATTTTGGCACATGCTGGGGGTACATTACCTTACTTAACTTGGAGAATTAATGAAACATTAAATACACAAAAATATATTATGGATGATCCCAAAAATCGACTAAATGAATTTGTAAGTAGTAGTAAAAGTACGTTTGTGAAAGAAGTCATCAAACATCCGTTTCATAATATAAGTATGTTCAAGAAATATCGCAAAGGTTTAAAACGTTGGTCTACGTTAAATGAAACTGCAGCTTATTATATTAGTAGATTTTACTATGATACAGCTTTATCAACAGGAGAGTCGGCTTTTGCATCATTAAAAGAAATAACAGACACTTCGCACATATTGTTTGGTTCAGACGCACACTATGCGCCAAATAGTTGGATTACTACCATGAAAAACAATATAAACGAATCTCAACAATTTCATGATAGTGACAAAGTAAAAATATTTAATGACAATGCAGCAAATATATTATTATAAATAAACTACTCGCGGCTTGAGTAATTTATAAAGTTGAAATGTTATGAACTTAAAGGAGCATAAAATGAAAATAACTCAAACACAATATGAAGTCATTAAATTTATAATAGTGGGTGGTATAAACACGTTAAATTACTATATTGTATATTTGTTACTGTTAAAAATATTAGGCGTTAACTATTTAGTCAGTCATATTACTGGTTTTATCGTGGCTTTCGTCATTTCTTATTACCTAAATTGTTATTTCGTCTACAAAGTGCAACCTACATGGAAGAAATTTATTCAATTCCCTATAACGCAAGTTATAAATATGGGTATGCAAACTGGATTGCTCTATGTATTTGTCCATTGGTTGCATATTTCTTCTGTCATTGCACCTTTTATAGGATTAATTATTACTATACCAATAACTTTTGTTTTATCTAAATATATTTTAAAAGATGATTAACATAGCATTTTCTAATTTACTGAATAACATGAGAAAAGCTAAGTTAATTTATTACCAGTTTATAAAAACGTTTTAGGTTAAGCTAAATTAGTTATTACAATATTTGTATTAAATAATTTTTATATTAAAAACGTTGTAAATGATACTTGAATCGGGCATAATAATATTTCAGTCTGGTTTAAGGTGGTTTAACGCTATGAATCAAAGCAATAAATTAAAGTTAGCACAAAGAGGTGCTTATTTAAGTTTAATAGTATATATTGTCTTATCTATAGTTAAATACGTAATAGGGACGCTTTATCATTCGGCTGCAGTAAGAGCAGATAGTTTAAATAATATGACGGATATTATTGTATCTTTAGCTGTAATTGTAGGATTGAAGATTTCAATTAAACCCGCCGATAGTAATCACCCCTATGGACATTTAAAATCGGAAAATATTTCCACGTTATTAGTATCATTTATTATAATGTTTGTTGGTATTCAAGTTGTTTTTGAAAACTTGCCACGCATATTTACAAATGAAAATGACACACCGAATGTAATTACGATTTATGTCAGTATCATTAGTGGATTAATTATGCTTGGTGTCTACTTTATTAATCATAAATTAGCGCAAAAAACTTTTAGCAGTTCATTAAATTCGGCTGCAAAGGACAATTTGTCTGACGCGCTTGTCAGTATTGGTACCGCAATAGGGTTAGTATTTACACAATTTGGTTTACCTATAGTCGATATCATATTAGCCACGTTATTAGGATTTTTAATCATTTATACAGGATTTGGCATATTCAAAGAATCTATATTTGCTTTGAGTGATGGTTTTAATGAACACGAATTAGAAAATTATAAAAACTATGTATTAGAGGTTGAAGATGTTATAGACGTGCAATCGATTAAAGGAAGATATTACGGGAGTAGTGTATTCGTAGATGTGACGATTATAGTTGCCTCTGATTTAACTTTGGAAGAAGCACATAAAATCTGTGATGCAGTTGAACAGCATATGCATTTTAAAGGTATCTCGTCAGTATACGTGCACCCTGAACCTTATTCTATTCAATAATTGAAATGATAATTATAACAATAAGCAAGCCTAATGCGTTAATAGCATTGGGTTTGTTTTTTGTATATATACTGTGATTATGTAATTTAAATTTGCATAATGTTTAATAAGGTTTTCATTATAAGTGTTAAATCAGTGATAATTAATAAAAGAAAGATTAAATTATTACTATAGAATCCACTAGCTAAAGGTTTACGTTTATGGCACGGATTGCTAGAAATGTACAAAAAAGCTGTCAACAAAGTCAGAGACTTTGCCGACAGCCTAAAATTTACCTGTTTTTGAAAGTTTGAATTATAAAGCTTACCACCAACCGTTAGCTTCACGGAATGAGATAGCTGCGTCGATTGAACCATAACGCTCTTTGGCATATTGAACCATACCTTTAGTTTGTTCTTCTACAGAACCTGTACCCCATGATTCTTTAGTTTGACCTAAACCTTGGTAACCTAATTCGTTAACTGCATCAGGGTTGCCGCCCGATTCTGGTAATACGATTTTTTGCCATAATTCTTCAGTACCGCCAGCATTTAAAAATTGTTGATGTACTGATTCAGTTGATTGACTAGCTTGAGTTGTTTCAGCTGCATGTGCTTCAGATGAATTAGTGCTAATACCTACGCCAGCAGCAGTTATTGATAAAGTTGCGAAAGATGCTAATAAAAATTTCTTCATTATAAAAATCCTCCTATTAATTCCTTTCACGTAGTTTTAGTGAAAGCATAAATAATTGTTTTTTAATTCGCTATATAAATAGTTACTCGTTGGTTGTTAATGTCTTTTATGAATTAACGTAGACTACTATAACATCAAAAATTTTTGCGTAGGTTACAGCTAGATAAAAAAAGAACAATATTTATGACTTTATCAAGACAAATATTGCAATTTATAGTGTAATTTGTAATAAAAAAAGTGGAATAATTGTATATTTTGAGTCAACATTACATACTAGTAAGTATAGGAGAACGAATATAAGTATTACATTATTGAAATAATTTTGTAATAACAAATATTGTAAAAGAAAGAAGGATAATTATGCCTAAACTTATATTATGTAGACATGGACAAAGTGACTGGAATGCCGAAAACCTATTTACAGGATGGGCAGACGTTGATTTATCAGATCAAGGTAAAAAAGAAGCGATAACTTCGGGGAAAAAGCTTAAGGAACAACACATTGATATAGATATTGTATTTACTTCATTATTAAGAAGAGCTATTAATACGACTTATCATTTACTATCACAATCTGATCAATTGTTTATCCCCGTACACAAAACATGGCGACTTAACGAACGACATTATGGCGGCTTACAAGGTCTGAATAAAGATAGTGCACGTAAAGAATTTGGTGAAGAACAAGTTCATTTATGGCGTCGCTCATATGATATTGCGCCTCCAAATCAAAGTGAAGAACAAAGACAAGAATATTTAAATGATAGAAAATATGAACATATAGATAGAAGAGTAATGCCTGAGTCAGAAAGTTTAAAAGACACGCTAGAGAGAGTTATTCCATATTGGAACGACCAAATTTCTCAACAATTATTAGATGGTAAAACTGTGCTTGTGTCTGCACATGGAAACTCTTTACGCGCACTAATTAAATATTTAGAAGATGTATCAGATGAAGATATAGTAAGTTATGAAATTAAAACAGGGGCGCCGCTAATTTACGAACTAACTGATGACTTAAAAGTAACAAATAAATATTATTTATAAAAAAAAGGATGATATCCAAATTAAGGATATCATCCTTTTTTAGAATATAACTAGTGTATGTAATGATGGAAACTTTAATGTTACTTAACATTAAGAAAGCTTTAAACAGCTTTTTTATTACGTTTGTGTTGTTTAATAACCTTTAGAGCTCTCTTTCGTGTTTTAATGTTTGGGCTTTTTAAATTACGTCGTGCTGTCTGTAAATCTTGTTTCACATTAATGACCTCCTTAAAAATATTATTATCATTATGCTATATCTTCTTCAGTTTGTAAATAGGAAAGATTACGATTTGTATTGGAGTTATAAAAATTTTTGTAAGTTAAAATGTTTTTATTTCTAAAAAAATAAAAATTATGTATAATGTTACGTTGCAGTCAAAAAATTGAAATAGTATAAACTACAAAAAACGGCACTAGGAGGTAACATGTCACATAAAAATAAATTATTCATGGTTATAACTATGTTGTTTGGTGGTTTCTTTGGTTTATTAAATGAAACTCTACTTACAACAGCGTTACCTAGCATTATGAGAGACTTTAATATAGAATACACGCAAGTGCAGTGGTTGACTACGGCATTTTTATTAATGAATGGTATAGTAATTCCGTTATCAGCAATGATCATTCAACGTTATACAACAAGACAAGTATTTATGAGTGCAATAGTAATATTCTTTATTGGTACTATCATTGCAGGCTTTAGCCCTAACTTTACTGTTCTTTTAATAGGCAGAATTGTACAGGCTTTAGGTTCTGGTATTATGATGCCTTTAATGATGACTACAATATTAGATATATTTGAACCACACGAACGTGGTAAATATATGGGGACTTTTGGCTTAGTGATTGGTTTAGCACCTGCAATAGGACCTACTTTATCAGGTTATTTAGTAGAGTATTTTGAGTGGAGATCGTTATTCCATGTAGTTGCACCCATCGCGGCTTTAACGTTTATTGCAGCATTAAAATTTGTGAAAAACGTAGGTACGAATCGAAAAACACCAATTGATATGTTGTCTGTAACATTATCCATTCTTGGTTTTGGTGGATTATTGTATGGCACAAGTTCAATTTCACGTGATGGTTGGAGCGACCCAGTTGTTTTAACTACAGTAATCGGTGGTGTAGTGTTAGTTGCTTTATTTATTATTAGACAAACAAAATTACCTATGCCTTTATTAGATTTTAGAGTATTTAAAAATAAAGAATTTGCAGTAGGCATTATTATCATGGCCTTCACTATGATATCTATGATTGGTTCAGAAACGATATTACCAATGTTTGTACAGAATATTATGAAGGAATCAGCTTTACAATCAGGATTAATCTTATTACCTGGTGCAATCGTTATGGCTATTATGTCCATAATATCAGGCTTTTTATATGAAAAATTTGGTGCTAAAATCCTTGGTGTCATTGGTATGTTTATAGTTGTAATAACGACTAGCTTTTTTGTAGTCATGAGTGGCGAAACGTCAAGTGGTTTATTAGCTACTATTTACGCAGTACGAATGATCGGTATTGCATTAGGATTAATGCCATTAATGACACATACAATGAATCAGCTAACTCGTGAAATGAATGCGCACGGTTCATCGATGACAAATACTGTTCAACAAATTTCTGCTTCAATCGGTACTGCAGCATTAATCACAATTATGAGCCAAGTTGCCAAAGCATTTAAACCAGACATGAGTGATTATAAAGGAATGAATCAAAAAGAAATGGGTATTAAAATACAGCATGATGCATTACTTAGTGGTTATCATGGTGCATTTTGGTTTGCTGTTTCAATATCAGTTATTAGCTTATTATGTGTATTCATGTTAAAAAGCAAACGTAAACAAGTAGCAGAAAAAGGATAAGCTAGCAAAAAATTAACTTTGGAGGAATTTGATGGAGCATCATATGAAGTTAAAAAATGAACCATATCAAAAGATTAAAGATGGCACCAAAACAATTGAAATAAGATTACATGACGAAAAAAGACAACAAGTGCGTGCAAATGACATTATTATTTTTAAGCATTTAGAAGATGAAAATAAAACAATTAAAGTTAAAGTAAAAGAAACGGTTGAGTTCCCTTCATTTCAAGCTTTGTTAAAACAATATACCAACGAAGAAATCGGTGCAGCTGACGATACTCAGTTATCACAAAATCTTGCCTCACTATATAATATATATACTCAAAGAGATGAATTGAATTATGGTGTGCTTGCTATTAGCATTAGATTAATCAAATAAAGTAAATATGTTTATGATTGAAGGGTTTAATTGTGCAAAGCAATTGCCCTTCATTTTCATATTAATTTAGTAACTTAAATCCATAATTATAAAAATAAAAACTAGCTTATAAATTAAGTTTACAGCGTTATAATCGAAAAGTAATATGCTATAATTTGATAGAAATATTGATATATTTAATTTTAAGGTCAGCTATAAAGTGAATTTATTTTTAGCAAAAGTATGTGGGAGAGATTAAAATGAAAAAGTTATTAGTTGGATTGGTTGCTATAGCTGTTGTATTGGCAGGGTGTAGTAGTGGCAAGTATGCCGATAAAATAGACAAAGCCGTCAAAGCTCAAGAGAAATATCAAACGAATTTAGCAAAAGGTCAAAAAGGTGACGTAAAAAAGAAATTTGATAAAAAAGATTCCAACATATATGTATATAAAAAAGGTAAGTACGTTACACTTGCATATAAACCGTTAAAAGGTGATGCAGAAGCACATTATTACACATATAAATTTAACAATAATAAGGCTAAATTAATTGAAAACTTCAATTCTAAAGGCTATGTTCAACAACATAAAGCAGACTATAAAGAAGAGAATATGAACAAAAATTAGGTCATTCATTATTTCGGAGGACACATGAAAAAAATATGGATGTTTGCAGTAATAGGCTTTATATGTATTGTGTTATCAGCTTGTACAAATCAGCAACAAGCACACAAAGGTGATAAATACACTAAAGATGGCAAGGTTAAACTAATTATTTATGGTGATTTCAAATGCCCATATTGTAAAAAAGTAGATAGCAAGGTATTACCTAAATTACAACAACAATACATTAAAACTGGTAAAGTTGATTATCGATTTGTAAATATGGCATTTTTAGGAAAAGATTCAATCATTGGTTCACGTGCAGGGCATGCAGTTCAAAATTATGCACCAGCACAATATTTTCATTATCAACAACTTATGTTTGAACAACAACCGAACAATGAAAAAGAATGGATTACAACTGCTAAAGTGGACAAGCAAATTGATCGATTATCACTAGATGATTCAACTAAAGAGAAAATTAAAAAAGATTATAAAACACGCAATAGTAAGTCATGGGAAGCGGCTAAAAAGGATCAAAAACTTTATAAGAAAAATAAAATTAAAACGGCCCCAACAGTTTATATTGGTGGCGATAAAGTAGAAGATCCATATAAGTATAGTAACTATAAAAAATTGATTGATAAAAAATTGAAAAAATCTAATCCATAAAGAGCAACATTGCTTAACTTTGCTAATAAAAGCTCAGTTAAGCAATTTATATGATTAAATCGAAATTGTTACGAATAGAGTGTTGTGTTTTGTTAATAAAACAGTTATAATTTTAAATCGTAAACATTACTATTTAAGGAGAATTTCATGAAAAAAATAACATTATTGACGCTGTTAGTTTTAATGATTGGTGTTGCAGTTGCTGCTTGTAGTAATAGTAGCGATGATAAAGAAAATAAAAAGGTTAAAGTTTATACTACAGTTTATCCATTAACTTCATTTGTAGAACAAATAGGTGGGAAACATGTTGAAGTGAAATCAATATACCCTGCAGGAACAGATTTACATAACTATGAACCGACACAAAAAGATATTTTAAAAGCTTCTAAAGCTGACTTTTTTGTATATACGGGTAAAGACTTAGATCCGGTAGCTAAAAAAGTTGCTAGTACAATTAAAGATAAAGATAAAAAATTATCTTTACAAAGCCATTTGAAGCAAAGTGATTTAATTACTGAGCATGATGAAGATGAACACGATCATGAACATGATGGAGAAGAACATCACCATGGTAAATACGATCCTCACATATGGCTAGATCCAGTGTTGGACAAGCAATTCAGTAAAAATATTAAAGACAAACTCATCGCCCAAGACCCTAAACATAAAAAAGAATATGAGCAAAATTATAAAAAATTAGCTGAAGATTTAACTAAAATAGATGAAAAACTAACTGCTATTACAAAGGATAAACAAAATCACGTAGCTTATATTTCTCATGATTCAATAGGCTATTTAGCTAAGAGATATGGCTTTAAACAAAAAGGCGTACAAAATATGAATGCTGAAGATCCTTCTCAAAAAGATCTTACTAAGATCGTTCAAGATATTAAATCTCATAAAGTTAAATATATTTTATTGGAAGACAACGTTTCAACAAAAGTTACAGACACTGTCCGTAAAGAAACGGAGGCTAAACCTGTAAAATTTAATAATATGGAAAGTTTATCTTCTAAACAATTAAAGGAAAAAGATATAACTTATCAATCAATCATGAAAAAAAATATTGAGAGTTTAGAAAAGGCATTGCAAAGCTCTTAAATTACTACATCACAAGTTAATAATTAAAGAAATCACCTCAAATTGTAAGGTTAATCCTTGTATTTGAGGTTTTTTTGATTGCGTATTGATAATTAGTGGTAAATATAAAAAGTAGAACTTTACTATTGATATATTAATTGTATTTGGTATAATAAATATATTAAAGATATTTGGAGGAATGACATAATGACACAATTTAATTTTGATATAGCACATTCATCAGTAGAATTCTCTATTAAACACTTAGCGATCTCTAACATTAAAGGTCGTTTTACAGATTTTGAAGCTAATTTATCAGGTGATATTAATGATTTAAATTCTATTAAAGGTAATGTTGTGATCAAAGCTAGTTCAGTTAATACTGGCATAGAAGACCGCGATCAACATTTACAAGGTAGTGATTTTTTTGATGTAGAGAACTATCCAGAAATTCAATTTAATATTAAATCAGTAACTGATAAATCAGTAACTGGTGACGTGACAATAAAAGGCGAAACACATGAAGAAACTTTTGATGCTAAATTACTTGGCATTAGTAAAAACCCTATGAATGGTTCTGATACCGCTGGATTTGTAGTTGATGGTAAAATTAATCGTGAAAAATATGGAATTACATTTAATCAAGCGCTTGAAACAGGTGGCATGTTGTTAGGCAAAGAAGTTAATTTCCAAGTTAGCTTAGAATTTGCCTTAGAAGATTAATAAATAATATTAATAAGCTGTACTGTGTGTCTATATTGAGCAGCCTTTTAACAAATGTTAGGTGGTTGGACCATACTAAATATGATTAAAGTATTTATTTAATATTTACTAGACACTTCGTGAGAGTGGAACTAAGAATCATTATGATTTTTGTTCCACTCCCTTTTTTTATCTATAATTGAAATAGGATAATCATTGAGACAAACAATTTAAAAATGGGAGGGGATTTCATGAGTACAGCGTTACCTAAAATAGGGAAATCAGCAATCAATACATTAATGAATAATGATATTGTTACCTTGGAAGATGTTGCTATGTATGATAAACAAACATTAGCATCATTTCATGGAGTGGGACCTAAAGCTATAAAAATATTAGAGGATAATTTAGAAGCACATAAATTAACTTTTGCGAATCAGCAAGAACGACAATTGCCATTTAAACTATTAGGGGACCTTAAATGTGATAATGCACCCAAACGCCGTATAATGTTAGACTTTTTAATTGCGACAGCATCACTTAATAATAACTTACTAAACGATATTATTTGTAACGATTTTGTTTGGACTGTACCAGGTGCATTTACGATTAACGATAAAGAAAAATTTTTCACAGAACTAATTGAGCATGCTTCACCGATAGAGTCGTTGACAATAACTTATAATATTAGTCACGGCAAAACTGGAGCGATAAACGGTTATCAAGAGATGAGCGACGGAAGTAAAGTATATTTCGCTGATTTTGTGGAATTTGATAGTCATAAAAAAGATGCTAAAATAAAAAAAGTTACATCCTATGTCATTATGAACCAAGGAGATACTTAAATGGGTTTAGAAGTTAATAATAATAAAATAATTTTTACAAGAGTATTTAAGGCAACTACAAAAGCTGTATACAAAGCCTATACAGATAAATCATTATTTGCACAATGGTTCCATCCTAAAGGTGCAACTACAGAAGTTTTTAAATTTAATGTACGTGAAGGTGGCAAAGCGTTCTTTGCAATTCATACACCACAAGGAACGAGTTATACAGTTACGCAATATAATAAGGTTACAGAACCTTATTATATTGATTACAATGACTTTTTTGCTAATGCAAAAGGTGAAATTAATAAATCGATGGCTGGTATGCACAACATAATTCAAATAGAGGATGAAGGCGAAGGGTATGTAAAAGTAATTGCTACTTCAGAATTACCTGATGCTGCATCAGCCCAACGTTTAATAGACATGGGCGTAGAACAAGGTATGCATAGCACATTTGATAATTTAGAACAGTTACTATCTTCATAAAAAACACACGACTCAAACTATAATATAGCAACTTGAGTCGTGTGTTTTTATCTATTCAAAGCGATTAATTACGTCCTCAATTGTGTATGTATTTAATTTACTAATAATTGAGGTATCCACCTCGGTATAAATATCGTTTAAAGCGGGTGTGATATTTTTTCCTACGGGGCAATGTGTATTTGTATCTTCGTGAATTTTAACAAAGTGGCTATCAATGTCCGTGGTATAGCGAAAAACCTCACCTAATAATATGTGGCTTGCTGATTTAGTTAAACTGTAACCCGTAACACCTTGAGTACTTGTTATAAATTGTCCTTCTTTTAAGTAACGACAAATTTTACGTACTAAACTCGGGTTGCTATTGACACTAGATGCAATGTATTGACTAGATACTGGTTCTTTTTCAAGTGTTAGTAGACTAAGTATATGTACAGCTATTGAAAATTGTGAGTTCATTAATATGGTCATCCTTAAAATGTTACTTGTGTTTATTTAAAATACAAGTAAAGTTTACTTGGTGGAGCATTATTTTACAAATTTTTTCGCCTCTTATTGTATGAAGTTATAAATATTTATTATATTATGTAAGAAATTAGATATTAGGGGTGAGTGGGGATAATGTTAGAAAACAATAAATCGGTTAAAGAAACTTATACGTCTCGGGAGACGATCGAGGGTATCGTTAGCCAGGCGCAAATGAAGGAAGTTATGTATGACCAAACACCGTCGAGATACGCTCTAAAATCCATAATGTCTGGATTTTTGCTAGCAATAGTTACCGTATTTATGCTAGCCATAAAGATACAATTTTCTGGAGCACTTGAAGGTGTTGTTAACTTGATAGGTGCTATTGCATTTAGTTTAGCGTTAGTATTAATTGTATTAACAAATTCTGAGTTATTAACGAGTAATTTTATGTATTTAACTGTCGGTTGGTATTATAAAGCTTTAAAAATGAATAAAGTAGTTGCCATTTTTAGCGTTTGCTTTATTTTCAATATTATTGGTGGGATTATTTTATTTGCTTTAATGAAGTTTACGCACATTATGACGCCTGACACGATTAAAGCTTTAACCACGTTAGTAGATTCAAAAACAATAGAATCTACATGGTATGCAATTTTAGTGAAAGCTATTTTCTGTAATTTCTTTATTAATATAGGCATATACATATCATTGCAATTTAAAGAAGGGTTAACTAAAGCATTCTTTATCGCATGCGGCGTAATTGTTTTCGTGTTTATGGGGTACGAGCATGTTGTATTTAATGCAGGATTATATGCAGGTATGCTGTTTTATAATTTTGATGCAGTTGCTTGGTTAGATGTTTTGAAAAATATCGTATTTGCATTTATAGGCAACTTTATAGGGGGAGGCGTTTTCGTAGGATTACTTTATGCTTACTTAAATGGCCACCGTGATAGTTTGAAATAATAAATCATGGAAGTCGGCTTGAGTAGATAATTTCACTTTGTTTAAGTCATTTTATTTGTTAGCTAACCATGGAACATGTAATATATTTTATTGTTATTGAACCTGATTAAAATATAAAGATCAGTGTATAAGGCACGTCTTGTAGACAAATGAATGAAGGGAGATTTTTTGAATGACTGCACATAATATACGTATAGCTGAACAAAAAGATGCTAAAGAACTACAAAAATTAATGTATGAAGCATTTACACCGCTAAGAGATCTCGGCATCGATTGGCCTTCTGTTAATGCCGATATCGAATCAGTTAAAAGAAATTTAATAGAAAGTACAACATTTGTATTGGAAAATGATGATGAAATCATTTCTACCATTACTGTTCGTTACCCATGGCAAGGTAAACGCAGAATTTCTATATATCCTTTTGTATGGTGGTTTGCTACAAAACCTGAATACGACGGTCAAGGTTTAGGAAGTAAATTACTCACATATGTTGAAGAAACATTTTTAAGAGATACTTTAAAAGCTCCCGCTGTAACATTAGGCACTTCTGCTAGAAAACACCCATGGTTATTAAGTATTTACGAAAAACGGGGTTACGAAATTTATGATGAACATGAGAGTGATGATGGTGACTTAGGCGTTATCATGAGAAAAGTTTTAATACCTGAACGTTTCGACGAAGAAGTATTAGAAAAACCGCCGTTTTAATAAAAGAAACCCTTTGCAATACACTTAAAAAGTAAGTACTGCGAAAGGGTTTTTTACGTTAGTTAATCTCAATGTTACTTGCAACATTAACAGTAGCGTCTTGCTCTTTTGGTAATGTCACATATAATACGCCATTATCAAATTTTGCTGAAATTTGTTCTTGTATTATATTTTTAAATGTAAATTGCCGATATAAATCGTTCGTAGCGCGTTCTTTATGAATAATTTTACCTTCATCTGTAATATTCGACTCTGATTGTTTAGCTTGAATCGTTAATGTGTCATTATCGAATTTTAATTGGATGTCAGCTTTATTAAAACCAGCTATTTCAGATGCGACTACATAATGATCGTTATATTCTATGATATCTGTTTTGATATCCTTTTTGAAAGGGGATTGGTCATAAATTTGTCGACCAACATCTTTAAAAAATTCACCAGGATCAACGTCGAATAAATTACTATTGAAAGATCTTTTTTCAAATGCCAAAATGATCAGCTCCTTTAAAGTAGTCTAAAAGATAGACTACTTATATTGTAAAAGGTAATTGCAAAAAAGCAAAATAAACCACATCCATTAGCATGAATTTTAGATGAATAAACTATGGAAGCTTAAACTTATATGCTAAAAATGCGGTTTATATATGAAATACATCGTCAAATATTATAAATTTGAGTCGAAATTTTTATTTACAAAATTTTGTAGCGTTGCTTTTAACTCTTTAGACTCTTCAATATCCATATCGAATTCATTAAATACTTTTTTTGATACATCAAGTAATTGTTCGCGAACATCTTTACCTTCGGTAGTAAGTGAGACTTGTAGGTTACGTTCATCGCTTTGTTCACGCATACGCTTAACATAGTCTTTCTTTTCAAGTTTTTTTAGTAAAGGCGTTAATGTACCAGAATCAAGGAAAACGCGTTGCCCCAATGATTTAATATTAATCTTTTCATCTGGTTCTATTGCAAGTAATACGATATATCCTGTGTATGTTAAATCATACTCTTTTAAATATGAAGTATACCTTTTTATTATTTCTTTAGAAGAAACATAAAATAAAAAACACAACTGACGTTCTAAATAACTATCTTTATCCATCTAATTTATCGCTCCTTTTGCAATCTAACAATAATATTATAAAGGCATAATGTCAATACAAATTGTAATCAATACGATTTTTTATGTATGAAGTTTATTAATATGAAGATATTAAGAACATTTTGTTACAAAGTTTGTTTAACTCTTTATAATTAAATATATTTAAGTCATAATAAATAAGATACGTATAAACTAACTGGGTTAAAGGAGATTCACAATGAAGACGTTTTTCAAAATACTAGGAATATTAGTTATTTCATTTATCTTGGCCGTTGTCTTCTTTTTTGGAATGAGAACTTATCAAGGTCATAAAAACCTTGAACTAGTAGATAAATATATCGCTGAACACCATTTAACTGATAAGGTTCAATCTGAAAAAACGAAATATAGTGGTAAAAAAGGACTATATTATAAAGAGGTTAAATTTAAAACAGATCCACATTTAACTTATGACGTACAACCAATAAGTACATTTAAAGGTATAGTTGTACAAGGTTTTGATGATGAAACGAAAAAAAGAGTTAAAGATGCGAAATATCGTAAGTTCGATCAAGATTATAAACCTAACAAGTAAATAGCTTAAAGTAATAAAGTCATGGAAATATTTTATTTCCATGACTTTATTTATTGTAATAGAAAGAATATAAAATATTATTAAGTAAACGCTTACACATCATGTTACTCATTTATGAAAATAACTTAAAAAAGTAGCGTTATATAATTAGTGAACATATAAAATATAAAATTATATTGAAATATACGCATTTAAATTAATAATTAGGATTTATTATACTTAATTTTGCAAAATATTAATGATGTTACTTATTTATAATTTTTAAGTGCATAAATATTTAATTAATGTAATAAGTTACATTTTCGTTGAAAGTTATATATTCTTTTTTTAATTTATTTGATATAATTTAGAAATGTCAGAAGAAGGGGAGTGTCAACATGGCATATTTGAAAAAAATTAGTTTGCCAACTCAGGTAATTATCGCTCTAGTACTTGGTATTATTGTTGGTTTACTATTATATGGACACGATGAATGGGTAAATTACATTAAACCATTTGGAGATGTGTTTTTAAATTTAATTAAAATGATTGTTATACCAGTCGTATTCTGTGCGCTAACGTTATCTATTTCTAATGTTGGTGAATCAAAAACAGTTGGACGTTATGGTCTTAAAACAATTGTATATTTTGAGTTAATTACAACAATAGCAATCGCATTGGGAATGATCTTTGCGAATATCTTTAAACCGGGTTCTGGACTAGACCCCCATAAATTACCAAAAGGTGACATCTCATCATATGAATCATCAGCAAAAGCAGCTGAACATTCTACATATGGCAATCACTTTATCGATACACTTGTAAATATTGTGCCAACAAACTTTTTTGAGGCATTAAATAAAGGTGATTTATTACCAATTATATTCTTCGCCGCATTCTTCGGTATTGCTTTATCAGCAATTGGTAACAAAGCAGAACCGGTAAGAAACGTTTTAGGTGGAGTTTTAGAAGCAGTATTTTGGATGATTAATAAAATACTTAAATTAGCACCAATTGGTGTTTTCGCATTTATTAGTACAACAGTTATGACCTTCGGCGCTTCTGCATTATTGCCACTTTTAAAATTATTACTAGTCGTTATCGGCGCAATGGTATTCTTTGTAGTGGTCGTGCTAGGTATCGTTGCTAAAATATGTGGCATTAATATTTTCCACATAATGAAAATATTAAAGAACGAATTGATATTAGCATTTTCAACGTCAAGTTCAGAGTCAGTGCTTCCAATCATTATGAAGAAAATGGAAAACTTTGGTGCACCAAGAGATATTACATCATTTGTAGTACCAATAGGTTACACATTTAACTTAGATGGTTCTGCATTGTATCAATCAATAGCGGCACTTTTCGTAGCACAAATGTATGGTATTGACATGTCTTTAGGTCAACAAATTATGTTAATGGTAACGTTAATGATAGCATCAAAAGGTATGGCAGGTGTTCCAGGCGTATCTATCGTTGTTCTTGTAACTACGTTAGGCGCAATGGGCTTACCGGCACAAGGTCTAGCATTAATTATCGGTATCGATAGATTACTTGATATGGTTAGAACTGCAGTTAACGTAATGGGTAACTCTTTATCAACAATCGTTATTTCTAAATGGGAAGGCGTGTACAATAAAGAAAAAGGCCAAGAATATTATAAATCTATATAAACAAAGAGGAACAAATCAATTATTGATTTGTTCCTCTTGTGATATTATGACCATTACATTTGCATATTACCCATGTCATGTATTTTCATCATTAGACCGTGTGGAATATCGTCGTGTTTAACGATTTTCATAGAAGTATATTTGTCAGAACCTTTTGACTTAACTAATTTAACAAAATCGCCTTTTTTAGGTGAGAAACCATCTTTTGAAGGGATTTTAACATCTTTTTCTACCTTATGATCCTTCTCATTAACAACTTTTTCGGCAGTATGTTTGTCTTTCATGTAACCATAATAAGTTTCTTTTTCTCCTGTATTTAACATGATAATAACTAATACGATACTGACGATTAACATTACTGCGATTAAGCCGATACTAAATACTTTTTTATTCATATTATCTCTTGGCTCCTTTAACTCATGTATTATGAATATAACCTCATTATAATAATAATATAGATTAATACAAAATTAAATCGTCAAAATATGTATGATTTAACAAAATTGTCGTATTTGTTCATATTTCATTATTTATTTAGGAATTGAATTAGATAATTTATAAGATAATTCGAAGATATTTTAATATTAACTTTAAGACATGTACAAAAATGATAATATTGTCGTTTGAAGACTATAGGTGTAGTATTTAAATGTTTTTTGAAATTAGTTAAATAGTTATAATAACTATTAAAACCAAAACAGTGGGCAATAGAAGTTATAGAACTATTGGTTAATAATAATTCTGGAATTGATAATGTAATTTTCAAACTTATAATATAGTTTTTATAATAAATATCTAAGTGTCTAATAAATAGTATAGATATATAACTAGGAGAAAAAAATAAATGCTGTCCCAAGTCATTTGTAGTGAGTACGTTTTGACTATGGTTGTTAATATAAGTCGTAATATCGTTTAGTGGTTTACTGTTACTACTAATAATAGGCTTGTAAATTTTGCTATGAGTAACACGTGCTTCTTTATTTAGTATATGTAATAAGCTATAAAAATAAGGTGTATTAATGTTATTTTGATAAATATAATCATATATAAATTGAAAGATGAACAACTTAAAGGTGGAGATTGAACTAAGCTTTTTATAGTCGTAATGGCTGATAAATAAACTCTTGTGATTGTGTGACAAGTAAAACATAGGTATGATGATGGCAATGATTTTGTCACCTGAAATCACTTTATATAAATCGCAATGGTTAATAATGACTACGCTATCATTTATATTGACCTTCTTACCATTTAATAACACTGTTAAATTATTGCTTAGCGAAAAATATAAAATAAGATGATTAATACAGCGTTGTGTATTGGTCTCGTAACTTTCATAGTAACGAATTGAACAGTACATTATATCAACTCCTAAAAAAGGTGTTGTTTGTCTAATACCTTTGATTATACAACAGTTAATGTAAATAATTTTTACTACAAATTTTTAATTTACAAAGGTTAATAGCAAAGTTATGACTTGTTAAAATAAGTTAAGCACATAGAAAATCATAAATAAGGTGAGTATAGATGGAACACATATATTCTGATTACTTTAGAGATAAGTCAAAAATCACTGAAAAAAGAACACAAATTTTAGGCATCGTCTTACATGATGATGCAGAAAATATGGCGGCAAAAGATTATATAGATTGGCTTAAAGATAGAGCACGAGAGGGTTGTTTATATAAAGGATGGGCTAGCATATATATTGATAAGGACACATGCTATTGGTTTCATCCGATAGATTATATTGAATGGCATTGTGGCAATCAATTTGCTAATGAACATTATGTAGGTATTGAAAGGTGCCAGTCAAAGATTAACGGAGTCTTATCTGATAGACAATTTGAAGAAATTGAAGAAGCGAGTTTTAAAATTGCGGCTAAAATATTAAAAGAACAAAATTTGCCTGTAAATAGAGATACTGTTAGATTGCATAGAGAATTTTTTGAGACGGCTTGTCCTGCTAGAGCATGGCAAATTCATGTTAATAATAGTGAAGATTCGGAAGTAAATAGAGAGCGATTAAAAGATTACTTTATTAGCCGTATCCAAACATATTATAATCAAGTTAAAATTGATAAAACAGCTATACTACGATAATGCGTGCATTACGGTAGTATAGCTGTTTTATTTTTAAAAGCAGTATAAAATTATAATTTTTGTTTACGCCATAAAAATGCACCAACAAGTGATACTAATATGAGCGAAATAATAATAACGACAATCCATGAAATATAACTATGACTATTAATTGGCAATGGTACATTCATACCAAAGAAACTAAATACTAGAGTTGGTAATGTTAGGAAGACTGTAAATAAAGTTAAAGTTTTCATCGTGTTGTTCAGTTCATTTGATAATAAAGAGGCATATGAAGTCGTAATACTTTCTAATATTTTAGTATATAGTTCTGTTGTTTCGACAGCTTGTTTATTTTCAATAACTAAATCTTCAAGTAATTCTTCATCTTCTTCAAATCTTTTAATTGCAGGTAGCCTGAATAGTTTTTTAATTATATTGTCGTTGCCTTTGAGTGCCGCTAAAAAATAAACTAAACTCTTTTCAACTTCCATTAAATTATAAAGCTGTTTATTACTCACATTGTTTTTTAAATTACGTTCAATGCGTAATCTCGTCTTGTTTAATAACCTTAAGTTTCTGTTATAGTGATTGGCAATCGTTAATAAAATATTTAATGCAAACCGACTGTGGAACTTTAAGTTAATGCGCTGACGCGTAAAATTCTCTAAAAACTCATTTTCTTCATTACATATTGTAACTATTCTTTTATTGCCAATAATAATACCCAATGGAATTGTTATAAAGGAGAGGACGTTATTATTTGTTTTATTGACGACAGGCAAATCGATAATAATTAAAGAATAGCCTGTTTCATCATCATATTCTATACGTGCACTTTCTTCACTATCGAGTGGGTCCTTGATAAAATCTTCGGGAATATTATATTGAGTTATTATTTTTTCTATCTCATCCCTATCGGGTTCTATTATATTTATCCAAGAAGCTGTTGTATCTGCAATACACTCAATAACCTTTTGATTTTGATTGTGCTTGTAAGCTTTAATCATTTTCTAATGCCCCCTTTCAAACTTAATACTTTTTTATATTAGCTAATAACTTAGTATGTTACAACAAATTTTGTAATTAATGTTGGTCATATTGCTGGTTAGCCAATAATCTAAGTGGGCCATTGAATATTATTTTGAATAAAATATCGGCCAAATCGTCTACACTCATTCTATTGTCATCTTGAACCCAATGTTTTATAAACGAAATTGTGGCACCTGAAACATAGCTATGAAAATAGTCTAATGGAATACCCTCAATTTGATTTGAACTAGTAATAAGGGTTTGCATATTATTAAACATCAATTGACTAATTTTGCTTTCTATTTGGCTTTTGCGCTCTAGATTTAATATCACTTTATAGAAATCGATATTATTAGCAATATATGACATAATATTTTTTAATATATTCGTCGTAAACGCTTTAGCAAAGTCTTCAGTGTTCGTATATTGAATATAAAAATAATCAAAATGTAATTTCTCGGATAGATTTTTAATATATTCATCTTCCATCGAAGATAGCAACTCGTACTTATCTACGTAGTGTAAATAAAACGTCCCTCTATTTATATCAGCCAAAGTTGTAATATCTTTTATTGTAATTTTATCGAGTTCTTTTTCTTGTAATAAAGAAATAAAGGCATGTTTAATAGCTTGTTTAGATTTTTTAATTCTACGGTCTTCCATAAGATTACCTCCACTTATTGAACAATTTATATCATATTGTTGATTTATAGACATTATGAATAACATTGATTATTGTCTATGTTGTTAAAACTATTATAATAAACAACGTGATAGATATTCAACATGATGTTCAAAAATGTTATTGCAAACAAGGAGGTAAAAAACTATGAATATTTTAAAAAGTAAATTACTATGGATTTCACCAATAGTAATCGTAATTATATTAGCAATCTTTTCAATTGCATTTTCTCCAGCTTATAACCCTAAACCTAAATCTATACCTATTGCGATTGTAAATCATGATAAGGGTACTTCTATTCAAGGTAAAAACGTAGATATTGGTGGAAATTTAGTAGACAAATTTAAAGACAGTGATTCTAAATCTATTAAATGGGTTGAAGTAGATAGTGAAAAAGAAGCACAAAAAGGTTTAGATAAACAAAAATATTTTGGTGCTGCAGTTTTAGAAAAAGATTTCTCAAAAAATGCGATGAGTAAAACGCAAAAAATTGTAATGGATAGCAAAAAAGCCGAAATGAAAGACAAAATTAACTCTGGAGACATTCCTCCCGAACAAGCTAAAAAATTACAACAGGCTGCGCCTAAAAATGATGTAACTGTTAAACAAGCACATCTTAAAACATTAGCTAATGGTGGCGCGAATATGCAAGCGTCTCAAATTGCTTCAAATGTACTAAAAGGCATTGGAAGTAATATCAATAAACAAATTACTAAACAAAGTATAGGTACCTTAGAAAAACAAAATATCAAAGTTAGCGCAAATGATATCAATGGTATTACTAATCCGGTTAAAGTTAATAATAAAAAAGTTAACGAAGTAAAAGACCATCAAGCTAGTGGTAATGCACCATTCTTAATGTTTATGCCAGTTTGGATAAGTTCAATTGTTGGTTCAATTTTATTATTCTATGCATTTAGATCTAGTAAAAATATATCAATTGTGCAACGTGTATCAGCTACATTAATACAATGTGTAGGTGCAATTGTAACTGCTTTTGTTGGTGGATTTGGATACGTTTACTTTATGTCAGGTATCCAAGGATTTGACTTTAACGACATTAATAAAATTGCATTTTATGTATCAATTGCGATATTAAGTTTTATGGGGTTAATCATTGGTGTTATGACTTGGTTAGGAATGAAATCAATACCTATCTTCTTTATCGCGATGTTCTTTAGTATGCAATTAGTAACATTACCAAAACAGTTATTGCCTAAATTTTATCAAGATTATATTGTCGACTGGAATCCATTTACACATTATGCTAACTCACTAAGAGAATTAATTTACATGCACCAACCTATAACAATGAATAGCACAATGTGGATGTTTGTTGGTTTTATGATTTTTGGATTAATTTCTTCACTTTTAGCTACTATAGTGAGAAAACATAGTGACAAAACAACAGAAATTCCATCATAATAATTAATTAAGCTTTGATGTAGAATGATTTTCTCTATATCAGAGCTTTTTTGTAATATTATTACAGAATAATTGAGCTATATGCTACACAATCTTTATGTTATCTTAACATTAGCTTTACAAAAGTTAGATATAATTTAAGTAGTTAACAAATACTTTAAAGAGGTGGGGCAATGAATTCTTTTGCAATGGAAATTCTATTTACCTTTATCGGAGGACTTGGAATATTTCTATATGGAATTAAGCAAATGGGCGATGGTCTACAAGCTTCAGCGGGCGATAGACTGAGAAGTATTTTAAATCGAGTTACGAGCAATCCTGTAATGGGTGTTATTGCCGGTATGGTCGTTACAATCTTAATTCAAAGTAGTTCTGGTACCACGGTAATTACTATTGGTCTAGTTACTGCAGGATTTATGACTATGAGACAAGCCATAGGTGTCATAATGGGAGCTAACATAGGTACAACGGTTACAGCATTTATAATAGGTATTGATATTGGTGCTTATGCACTTCCTATACTTGCCATTGGCGCGTTCTTAATATTCTTTATTCATAAGAGAAAAGTTAAAAATATAGGTATGATTTTATTTGGTTTCGGTGCTTTATTTTATGGACTCGAATTAATGAGTTCAGCCGTTAAACCTTTAGCTAATTTAGATGGCTTTAATAAAATTATGTTAGATATGTCATCGAATCCTATTTTAGGCTTATTAGCAGGAACGTTTTTGACAGTAGTAATTCAGAGCTCAAGTGCCACAATTGGTATCTTGCAAGGATTTTATGCAAATGATTTAATTTCATTACATGGAGCATTACCAGTATTGTTAGGTGATAACATCGGTACGACGATTACAGCAGTGTTAGCTAGTTTAGCAGGATCCATTGCAGCTAAACGTGTCGCGTTAGTACATGTATTATTTAACTTAATAGGTGCGACAATCTTTATTGTAATATTACCTCTATACCAAAGTGCTATAGTATGGATTCAGAAGGTACTAAGTTTAAAACCGGAAATGGTCATAGCATTTGCACATGGCTCTTTCAATGTGACAAATACATTAATTCAATTACCGTTTATATTTGTTTTAGCTTGGATTGTAACTAAAGTGATACCTGGTGATGATATACATGAAAAATTTCAACCACGTAGTTTAGACAAAAATTTAATCAACAGAGCACCAAGCTTTGCCCTTCAAGAAGCACAGGATGAAATACAAAACTTGGGACATATGTCATATGCTATGTTAGAAAATGTAAAATATTATGATGATAAATTAAAAAAAGATATTGATCAAAAGCAAGTTGTAGTAGAAAATATGTATGATAATATTCGACAATATTTAACGAAAATTTCTGAAAAAAAATTATCAGCAAAAGACGCTGAACGTATGTCAGTATTATTTGATGTTAATAGGGCAATGTTAAAAGTAGCATCATTGTCGCAGCAATATTTTAAAATAAAAGAACAACAATACGTAGAAAATATTCATATTTCTACAGAAGCCCAAAATAGTATTAATCAGTTATATGATTATGTCACGATTTCTTTTAATAAAACAATAAATAACTTTAACGTTTACGATGACTTAACAAAAGAAGAAATCGTAGAGCGTAGTAAAGATTCTTATGGGTTAGAGCATGAATTGAGAAAACAACATATTCAGCGATTAAGTTCAGGTGACTGTTCTCCTGAAGGCGCAATATTATATTTAGATATGATCTCAGTATTAGAACGTATAGGATACCATGCTAGAAATATCTCTGAAGGCCTGATCAATTATAATCATCTGGCAAATACAGATTATAACCAAGTGAATAACTTTGAACCTGAAACAACTTAATTAAAATTTAAAGCGTTATGAATAACACACTTATACTCCATATATATACACATACGTTTTAAAGGCGTATTAATAATGATAATATTTCATTAAATAATGCAAAAACAAAAGTACGAATCTTAATAATGGGTTTGTACTTTTTTTATAAAACAACTATTTAAAACTCAAATATCGTCAATTTCAAATTAAGAAGAAAACGTTTCCATTGCAATGTATGAATTATTTATCTTACAATCATTTTATAAATATTTTTGGAGGTATAAATATGTCAATTTTAGATAAGTTTAAATTAGATAATCAAGTTGCTATCGTTACAGGAGGTGCTTCTGGATTAGGTAAAGCTATGGGTAAAGGTTTAGCAGAAGCTGGTGCGCATTTAGTTATAGCAGATATTAATTTGGAACAAGCCCAAGCTACTGCTGATGAGTTTACAAATGATACAGGCAATAAGGCTATTGCCTGCAAAGTAGATGTAACGAATGTCGACGATGTTTATCAAATGGTTGAAGATGTAAAAAATGAATTTGGTAGAATTGATATTTTATTTAATAATGCCGGAATTAATGAGCACGTCAAATTTGAAGATATGCCATATGACAGATGGGTTAAAAATATGGATGTAAATATTAACAGTATGGTATTAGTATCTCAAGCGGTGGGCGAAGTAATGATCGAACAAAAAAGAGGGTCTATCGTCAATACGTCTTCAATGTCAGGCATTATCGTCAATACACCTCAACCACAAGCGGCATATAATACCTCTAAAGGTGCGGTAATTATGTTCACTAAGAGTTTGGCTAATGAATGGGCGGAACATAATATAAGAGTGAATACTATAGCACCTGGTTATATGAAAACTGAATTAACTAAAGATTATTTTGCACAGGGTGGAGACATGATAGATACGTGGATGAAATTTACACCACTGGGCAGACCAGGCGTACCAGAAGAACTACAGGGTGCTGCATTATACCTAGCGTCTGATGCTTCATCATTTGTGACTGGCAGTATTGTAACAATTGATGGCGGTTATACAGCACTTTAATTAAATAGCTAGATAAAAAGCTCAAGCCTTATATAATTTTAGAGGCTTTGAGCTTTTTTATTTGCCGAAATATTAATCAGCAATGGTTATGTGAAAAGGAAGATCAGACAACCATTTGCTGTCAGGTTGTTTATTCGTGATAATTTCATTAATGTCACTTAATTTAGCGAAAGATAATGTTGAAGAAACATCAAATTTACTATGGTCGATAAGTGCCACAACCTTATCACTTTGTTGGACCATTTGCTTTTTTAATTGTACCTCTGGTAATGAAAAATCTGTAAGGCCGTTTTGTAACGTTAAGCCATTAGCAGATAAGAAGAAATAATCAATATGATACATTTCTAAAATTTGAGAATCAATATTACCAGTAATTGCATTTGAATCTTTTGACACAAAACCACCTACGATAAGAACGGTTAAATGTGGATTTTCTTTTAGTAAAACAGCATTCTCAAGCCCATTAGTTATAATAGTTAATTCCATTGTCGATTCGGCAAGTAACTTTGCTAACTCATATGTAGTTGAACTTGCATCAATCATGATGCACTGTTGGGGTTGTATTTTATTTATAGCGTGTTGACTAATATGATGTTTCTCGTCGTGTCTTTGTGTTAAACGATAGGAAAAGTTGAGTTTGGATCCCATATCTTCATTTATTTTCGCTCCACCGTGTGTACGTACTAATTTATTTTCACTTTCTAACCGACGTAGATCACTTCTCACTGTTGCCTCAGTTACGCTTAAATAGTTTGATAGTTGTTTTACAGTTGCTCTCTTATGAGACTTTATATAGATATAAATATTTTCTCGTCGTTCATCTGCATACATTTTCATCTGTGTCACATCCTTAATTTTATCTTAATCCATTTTATATTATTACTCAATATGTAAATATAAACAAACTAAAATGAAAATAAACGAAAAAATATTTGAAGAAAACGAAAATATATATTAAAATATTAATTGTAAATGAAAGCGTTTCCTAAATTTGAAAGGGAGTTGTATATTATGACAAAGAAAAATTATCCTGACACTATGAATGCGGTAGTAGCATATGCGCCTGAAGATTATAGATATGAAACAGTCGAAACACCAATAATTGAGAATGGCAAAGAGATTATCGTTAAAGTTGAAGCGTGTGGTATTTGTGCTGGTGACATCAAAGCATACGGTGGAGCGCCAAGTTTCTGGGGAGATGAAACACAACCGTCATACATTAAAGCGCCTATGATTCCCGGTCATGAATTTATCGCACGTATAGTAGATAAAGGTGATGAAGTAACAGACTATGAAATTGGAGACAGAGTTATTTCTGAACAAATTGTACCTTGTTGGAATTGTAGATTCTGTAATCGCGGAGAATATTGGATGTGTGAAAAACATGATTTATACGGTTTCCAGAATAACGTTAACGGTGGCATGGCTGAATATATGAAATTTACGAAAGAAGCTATTAACTATAAAGTTCCTGAAGATTTACCCATTGAAAAAGCAGCATTAATTGAACCATATGCATGTAGTTTGCATGCTGTTCAACGTGCCAATATTAAATTAGGTGATTTTGTAGTTCTTTCTGGGGCAGGTACATTAGGCTTAGGAATGGTAGGTGCAGCTAAAAAAGCTGGTGCTGAAACTTTAGTCGTCTTAGACATGAAAGACGATCGTTTGGAATTAGCTAAAGAATTCGGTGCAGATATTGTAATGAACCCAGCTAAAGTTGATGTTGTTAAAGAGATTAAAGATATGACGGAAGGTTATGGATGTGACACATATATTGAAGCGACAGGTCATCCTAAATCAGTAGAGCAAGGTTTAAGTGCGATTCGTAAATTAGGTAGATTTGTTGAATTCTCAGTATTTGGAGATCCAGTAACAGTCGATTGGAGTATTATATCTGACCGTAAAGAATTAGATTTAATGGGCAGTCATTTAGGACCTTATTGTTATCCTCTTGTAATTAATGGTATTCAAAACGGTGATTTCCCTACAGAAGGTGTCGTAACACATAAATTACCTCTCGAAAAATTTGAAGAAGGATTCGAGTTAATGAAAAAAGGGGACAAGTCACTAAAAATAGTACTTGAACCATAAACATCATAATAGAATATAGCTTCAATAAAGGAGAGAGCAATAAATGAAGAAAATGATGAATAATCCAGACAGCGTAATTGATGAATTAATGACAGGTTATCTAGCAGCCTATCCAGAATATATTAGACGTTCATCGCTACATCAACGAGCACTAATTGGTACTAAGAGACACGAAAAGAGAAAAGTAAGTGTGTTAATTGGTGGCGGTTCTGGTCATGAGCCTGGATTTTTAGGTTATGTTGGTAAAGGTATGGCTGATGGTGTTGCGGTAGGCAATATCTTTGCCTCACCTTCACCTATTCCAATTCAAGCAGTTACAAGAGAAATAGATCAAGGTAGCGGCGTATTGTATATTTATGGTAATTATGCTGGTGACTTAATGAATTTTGAAATGGCTAGTGAAATGACTGAAGTAGAAGACGATATCCAAACAGAAGTTGTCATAGGCAATGATGACGTTGCATCTTCTAAAGACATTAGTGATAGACGTGGTATCGCAGGTGAATTATTAGTATTTAAAGCTGCGGGTGCAGCGGCAGACTTTGGTCATGATTTGTCAGAAGTAAAACGTATTGCACAATTAGCTAACGATAATACTCGTTCTATGGGTATTGGACTAAGTCCTTGTTATTTACCTCAAACTGGTAAACCAAGCTTCGATTTAGAAGACAATGAAATGGAAATTGGGCTTGGTCATCACGGGGAACCAGGAATTGAAAAAACGACTATTCGCACGGCTAAAGAGACAGTTAACGTTATCATGAAAAACATTCTGAAGGAAGGACTATATGAAAGTGGTGACGAAGTAGCAGTATTAGTAAATGGCCTAGGTGCTACGTCACAAATGGAACTTTATATTATTAACAAAGAAGTAAATGAAATATTAGAAGATAAAAATATTATTACTTACAAATCCTACGTAGGTAATTTTATTACATCAATGGAAATGGGTGGTTTCTCAGTAACATTGATGAAATTGGATGATACATTGAAATCCTGCTTAGCGCATCCTGTAGATTGTCCTAATTTTAAAGAAGTGTAGGTGGAATGATGACATTAACTAGTAATGCTTATAAAGATTATATTTTAGCTTTAACGGAATTGTTCGCGACAAAAAAAGATTATTTATGTGAATTAGATAGAAAAATTGGTGACGGTGACCATGGTGTAACGATGAACATTGGTTACCAAGCAGTTAAAGAAACTGTAGAACAAGAACTGCAAGACCAAGATGATATTGCCAAAATTAGCGTTGCAGTTGGTAAAAGTTTCTTGGATGCGGTTGGTTCATCTGTAGGGCCATTGTATGCATCAGGTTATCTTAAAGCTGCAGTAGCTGTAAAAAACAAAACTGAACTAGATGATGATGATTTATTCGATTTTTGGATTTCATTTAGCAAAGGCATTAAAGACAGAGGTAAAGCAGAAATCGGTGACAAAACAATGATAGATACGTTAGAACCATTTTACAGTTCATTAGATGAACAGCGCTCGAAAGGTCTGTCTTTCTCTGAGGCATTTGATAATGCTTTAGAACATGCGAAAAAAGGAATGGAAAGTACAAAAGATATTGTTTCAAATAAAGGACGTTCTAAACGTTTAGGTTATCGTTCTCAAGGGCACGTTGACCCAGGAGCGATGTCAGCATATTTAATGTTAGAAACATTTAAGTCTTTTACTGAATAATAAATAAGTAATAAATATAAGGAGGAAGTAGATAATGAAAATTGCTATAGGTGCAGATCACAATGGATATGATTTAAAAGAAGCCGTAAAAAAACAAGTCGAAGATATGGGCCATGAAGTTGAAGACTTTGGTTGTCACCATTGCGCAGAAACAGATTACCCTGATGTTGCTGCAGAAGTGGGTAAAAGTATTCAACAAGGAAATAATGAACGTGGCATATTAATTTGTGGCACTGGTATTGGCGTTGCAATTGCTGCAAATAAAGTTAAAGGTATTAGAGCAGCTATGGCACATGATGTATATTCTGCAGAACGTGCACAATTAAGTAACAATGCACAGATTTTAACTATGGGTGCGCAAATTATCGGCGTAGAAGTAGCTAAGAAAAATGTAGAAGCTTATTTGAATGTGGCATGGGAAGGCGGATCTCAACGTAAAGTTGATAAAATCGTAGATATTGAATCTTCTGAAGCCGAATAGTAACAACCAATGGTAATGAAAAAGTATCAGTATGTACTAAAAATTAAACTGTTTAAAAAGAGACAAAACCAAATATGGATTTTGTCTCTTTTTTAATTATATCAAGCTTAAAATTGCAAAAAAATTTTTATGTCCAAAACATGACAAATTTTAAAAAGTATTGTCCATCAAAGTGTTCTTATATATTATTAAATTGTATGTAATCAACAAGGGAATGGGGGCTCAAAAGTGTCTTTATATAATAACTTTTATACGAAGTTATATGTGGTAATTTTTGTAGCACTATTGTGTGTAATAGTGTTTTCGACACAAAGCGCATCTGCTCATGCAACACTTGAAAAAGTTACGCCTCAAGAAAATAGCGTTGTTAAATCTCAGCCTAAACATATATCATTACAGTTTAATGAACCTGTGAATGCTAAATACTCTAGTATTATAATTTATGATGATAGTGGTAATAAAATCGACAAAGTAAAACCCAACTCGTCGGGCCATAACCAAAATTTAGAGTTTGATATTAGTAAATTAAAAAAAGGGACTCATAAAGTAAAATGGCATGCCATGTCAGCAGACGGTCATGAGGTAGGAAGTCAGTTTGAATTTTCTATAGGGAAGAAAACAGCTAATAATGTAGATACAACACCACCGTTTTTTGAAACAGCATCGTTTTGGTTTGGCTTTTTACGATTTTTAGCTGAAGGATCCATCATAATTTTAATAGGTTTATTTTTAGTAAATAAAATGGCTAATCGCAAAGGATTAGCAGAATTTAATGTGATTCCTAAATATCGTTCGGCAATTTGGATGATTATCGGAGTAACTTTTATGACTTGTTTAGTTTACCTAATGTCACTGACTTCCGATGTAAGTAGTCAAATTCTTGCCTTAAATACTGAAGCATTACTTCAAGTACCATTACTGTTATCATTATTGGCCATAATTGTCTTGCTTATATTATTTAGTTTGAAAAACATGTTAGAGAGCTGGTACGTCACTATAGCACTTGTTATTTTGATCGTGTTAAGTATGTCAGGGCATGCTTTTGCACAACAAATACCATTATGGTCAATTATTATTCGTACAATTCATCTATTAGGTATGGCTATTTGGTTAGGTGCACTTGTTTATTTATTCTGTGTAGCAACGAATAATAAAGGTGAACAAATGCTATACATTAAAAACTTTTTACTGAAAATTAATAGTTTAGCTGTGCTAATGATAGTTGTATCGGGTGTGTTAATGGTTATTGATGAATCAAGCATATTAAATATAGTTAATCATTTACAAACATGGTCGGTATTAGTCATTGTCAAAATCATAGGTGTCATATTAATGATGTGCCTTGGAGGTTATCAAACGGCACGCGCTTTAAGCCAACAATATACAAATAAATCAGCATTATTGATAGAAATAATTATAGGTATAGTACTCATTGTTGTAGGCGTTATTATGAGTCAAATTAATATACCGACTTAAAGGAGAATAATATGAAAAAAATTGTAGTTAGTCTCGTTGCTTTTATTGTTGTTTTAAGTATGTCTAAAGTTGCTGATGCACACGTGACATTAAATCCTAATTCAAGCAAACCTGGTTCATATGACAAATATGATGTAAGGGTTCCAGTTGAAAAAGAACAAAATACTACAAAGGTTGAACTAAAAGTACCAAAAGGTTTAAATGTAGTAGGAGTGGAACCTGTAAACGGATTTAATCATCAATTTACTAAAGACAAAAAAGGTAATATTACTAAAATAACATGGGAAGCAACTCATGGTGGTATAAAACCGAATGAATTTATAGATTTTCCTATTCAAGTAGCAAATCCTAATAAGGAAGGTAAATTTAAATGGGACGCCTACCAAACTTATAAAAACGGTGATGTTGTAAAATGGACAGGCAATGAAAAATCAGAAACACCTGCACCAGTCACAACTGTAAGTAAATCTATAAGTAGTGATCAAAGTGATGAAAAAAATGACACTTCAAATAGCAATGTAGCTTTATGGATCGTTTCAATTGTCGCTATACTTTTATCATTAATTGCTATTTTCAAAAAATCTCGTCAATCATAACAAAAAGTGATATCTTAAGTTATGAATGAGATAAACCGTTTGGTGGTTAATCAAACTAGGAGGGGCAGCGATGCGTAGAATTTTGTATGCATTTTTAATCTATACGATAGTCGGTTTAATAAGTGGGTTTTATTACAGAGAGTTAACAGTGGCACATCATTTTACCGGTGATACACAATTAAAAGTGTTACATACTCATACGTTAATGTTAGGTATGTTTATGCATTTGATTTTATTACCATTCGAAAAAATATTTAAATTATCTAGTTATTATATATTTAATTGGTTCTTTATCATCTATAATATTGGCGTGATACTTACGGTAGGCATGATGTTTACGAAAGGTACTTATCAAGTTATTGGTAAAACCGTTCCGGATTCATTTGCCGGTTATGCTGGTATTGGACACACAGTATTAACAGCAGGATTTGTTTTATTATTCTTTTTATTAAGGAGCGCAATAATAAAAGATCCAAGAGATTAACTATTATATGTTATAAGAGAAAGTCTGACATCTTGTCGGGCTTTTTAATTTAGAAAGGACAATTAAGATGATAAAATCATGAGTTTTCCATACGAATAGCATAAGGCAATGAAAATATGTAAACGTTTATATTGATAATGATTATCATTTATAGGATAATGAACTATAAATAGAGTTAGTAGATTGGGAGGATTATTATGAAGGACGTTACAATTATAGGTGGTGGACCTGCCGGGTTATTTGCCAGTTTTTATGCTGGGTTACGAGGTATGGACGTCAGTATAGTCGATGCACAAGATGAGCTAGGTGGTAAAATGCACGTATATCCAGAAAAGATCATTTGGGATATCGGCGGTTTAGCGCCTAAACCATGTTATCAGGTTATAGAGGATACAGTTGCTCAAGGGCTCCATTTTAATCCTGATGTATATCTTGGGGAAACAGTAATAGATATTAGAAAAATTAGTGAGCGCCATTTTGAAATTGAAACACAAAAGGGCAATATATATAGTTCTAAAGCAGTGATTATTGCTATAGGCGGTGGCATTATTAATCCTAAACAATTAGATATAAAAGACGCAGAACGTTATAAATTAACTAATTTGCATTATGTAGTGCAATCACTGAAAAAATTTAAAGATAAAGACGTGCTTATATCTGGTGCAGGTAACTCGGCTTTAGATTGGGCGCGAGATTTAAGTGGCTATGCTAAAAGTGTTACTTTAGTATATAGAAAAGCAGACATTTCAGGCTATGAAGCACTGAAAACAATTTTAGATGAATTAAATGTTAAGAAATTACCAAACAGTCGTATCAATCAATTAATAGGTGATGACAAAGGCGAATGTATTGCTCAAGTAATTCTGCAAAATATTGAAACCGGAGAAACATATCAACAAAACTTTGATGAAGTAATTGTGAGTCATGGTTTTGATAGAGAAAGTCCACTGTTAGAACAATCTTCAGCTAAGGTAGATATGTTTAATGAGTACCAAATTAAAGGCTTTGGTAATACAACGACAAGTATTGATGGATTATTCGCATGTGGAGATATTGTCCACCATGATGCTAAAGTGCATCTTATCGCTAGTGCATTTAGTGATGCTGGTAATGCTGCTAATTTAGCTAAAAGTTATATAGAACCGGATGCACCGTCAGAAGGTTACGTATCAAGTCATAATGATGTGTTTAAAGAATCAAATAAAATGGTAATGAAAAAATATTTATAATATAAAGCTAAATATTAAAATTGTAAGACAAATTAGTATGTGTGCCATGGTATAGTCACAGAGGATTTGTCTTATTTTTTAGGAGTGATAATACAATGATTAAGGTAAGACATGAAGCACCTTCAGTTGAAGACTATTGTAACTTAAGAAAAGTTGCTGGGATGAGTGAAAAAACACCGACTGCAGCTGCGAAAGGATTAGGCAATGCATGTTTTGATGTGGTAATTTATGATGATCATCGTGCAATTGGTATGGGTAGAGTTATTGGTGATGGTGGCACAGCTTTTCAAGTGATAGATATAGCAGTTGATCCACGGTATCAAGGGTTAGGATATGGTAAAATGATTATGATACATGTAAAGAAATACATAGATTCTGTTGCTGAAAGTTCTTGTTATGTTAGTTTAATTGCTGATTATCCTGCAGATAAGTTATATCAACAATTTGGGTTTCAACCTACTGAACCAAATTCAGGAGGGATGTATATTTTATACTAAGGACTAAAAAAAGGTCATCGGGACCTTTTGATGAGCAAGACATTGGATGCATAAAACAATCATTCGATGTTACTGCGCGTGATAAAATATTATAATACTATGTATTTTTATAACATAAGTAATTAACTGTGGCATTAAAAAAAGTAAAAATAAAAAATTAATTTTCGACTAGGGAAAAGGACAACTAAAATTAGTAGAATATATGTGATAAAAAATTCTGCGTATTCATAATTGTTAGTAGAGGGATGAATTAAATGTTGTTGTTTGTAACAATGTTCTTAATAGGAATACTTATAGGTTTTACTGGAGCTGGAGGTGCAGGAACCATCATTGCCGTGTTAACTGCAGTGTTTGGGATCTCGGTACATACGGCACTAGGAACTTCATTAGCTTCGATGATTTTTACGTCTTTATCAGGTACGTTAAGTCATTTTAAAGCACATAATGTGGTATTAAAAATAGGTGCAATAACGGGAATCTTCGGTGCAATTGGCTCATTTATAGGTGCTCAAATTGCAGGTTTCATTGATGAAGATATACTCAAATACTGTACTGCGACCATGATGGTATTTTCGGCGTTTTTATTATGGCGTAGACTTTTTATGGTAAAGCGTCAGTCCGCAACTAAATCCGCAAGTAAACAGAATGATGAAAGTACTAATCTAATAATAAAAGGTGCATTCGTAGGTGTTATAACGGGATTTTTATCAGGTTTTTTAGGTATCGGAGCCGCCCCATTTATACAAATTGGATTATTAACTATATTTGGTTTAACAGCCAAAAAAGCAGTTGGTACGACAATGTTAGTTATTTTGCCTATAGCTTTTGTAGGTGGTTTTGGATATTATATACTTGGTCACTTAGATATAGGATTATTTATTAAAGTCGTATGTGGTACGATTATTGGTTCATATTTAGGAGCAAAATTCACTGCATATGTGAACGAAGCATTTTTGAAAGTAGTTATGATTATTTTGCCAATAGCATCTGCGGTACTGCTTATATTTGCTAAACAATAATTTATATAAGACAAAAAAAAAGTACGTTACAAATTACGAACACTTGTAACGTACTTTTTTAATTATTTTATGTTAGCTTCAGTTGCATTTGTTCTAGAACGTAAATCTGCTTCTATTTCTTCTAAACTACGACCTCTTGTTTCAGGTAAATATTTAATAACAAATATTAGCGAGACAATACCGATAACTGCGAAGATTAAGAAGACTTGTTCAACTGGTAAGATATCTGTCAATATTGGGAATAACTGTGCGACTAACAAGCTTCCGATTGACAATATCAATGCTGCAAAACCAGTTGCTGCGCCACGTGCGCGCATTGGGAATAGTTCTGGTAACATAACCCATAATACTGGTCCCCAAGTAAAACCAAAGAAAATAATGAATAATGTTAAACATAAAATAATAATCCAGGCAGAAGATTGAATACCAATCATCCAAATTAAAATTGCCATAATCAACAGTGAAGCCACCATACCAATATTACCAATAACTAAAAGTTTCTTACGATCAATTTTATCGATAATGAATATAGCTACTATAGTAATAAGTACATTGACAGTACCGATACCAACTGTGCCTAAGATTGAAGTTGCATCCCCTAATCCTGCTTTACTAAAAATCGATGGTGCGTAATAAATAATGGCATTAATACCAATTATTTGTTGGAATAGGGCGAAAAATGAACCAATAATTAATGTTGGACGTAACCATGGAGACTTTAATACATTCCAAGTGCTTTCAGAAATTCGATTAATCTCTTTCATGTCAGCAATTTCTTTATTGATTTCATGTTCTTTAAATGTCATTTTCATAACTTCTCTAGCAGCCTGCTCACTCTTATGTTCTAATAACCATCTCGGGCTTTCAGGCATAAATGCTACACCTATTAATAATATTAGTGATGGAATGACTGCTAAACCTAACATCCATCTCCAACCATCGATTGGTGTAAATGCATAGTTAATTAAGTATGAAGATAAAATACCAATAGTGATCATTAATTGGTTTAAAGAACTTAGTGAGCCCCTTTGTTCTGTCGGCGCCATTTCAGATAAGTATACAGGCACGATAGCGGTAGAACCCCCAACTGCTAAACCTATCACTAAGCGTCCAATTACTAATATTGGCATTGATGGTGCTAATGCTAATATTAGAGCGCCAATAATATATATAATGGCAATGATAAACACGACACGTCTACGCCCTAATTTATCTGACATTGGCCCACTTGCACCCGAACCAAATATCGCCCCAACTAACATAGAAGCTACGACTAAACCTTCAGTAAAGCTATTGAGCGGAATATCATTTTTAATAAATAGTAGTGCGCCGGATATAACTCCCATATCATATCCGTACAATAAACCACCTAGAGCGCCTAGAAAGAAAATCAATTTTTTGTTTATTTTAATTCCCATATTTTAACCCCTCTCAAATGTTTCAACCATAGTAAAGTATACGCTTTCATAATATAGATGTAAATATGAAAGTATAACAATTTTATATAGTTTTAAACCTTAACAAATATATATAAAGTATTGTTATTACATAATTGTATTTTGCATTGTTCAAATACTTCTACATGACCAATATAAATTAAAAAGTATCATGTAACATCGTTAATTGATTATCAAGCTATATTTATATGAAATTAATATATAAGAAAATAATGAGGTATACTGTTTTACAAATTTTTATGTAAATCAAAAAATGGCAATTTCTATTTTGTTGTCATAGAAATTGCCATTTTATAGTTGGTCTTAGGTAAGTATGGTTTATAAGATGAAACATCTTCATCAATTAGTTATTAAAGTCTATAACGATTCTACCTTGATTAGTATGATTAAGTACATTCTGTATGTGGTGTTCTAAATCTTTAAAATTAATAACTTGTTTGATGTCATGTAATTGTTTTGGTTTTAAGTCTGTTGCAAGTCTTCTCCATATTAACTGACGGCGTTTCATTTTAGTATAAACTGAATCTATACCAAAGATATTAATACCTCTTAATATGAATGGAAATACCGAGCTTGTAAATTTGTTGCCACCAGTCATACCTATTGTAGCTACACTACCATTATAATCAATATTTTTAAGTACGTAAGCTAAACCTTCACCGCCAACAGGGTCAATAGCCGCAGACCAAGTACGAGGGCCTAAAGCTTTATTATCGTTATCATTAATACGATCAATAACTTCCTTAGCACCTAATGAAATCAATTTGTCTTTAGCGTCTGCTTTGCCTGAACTCGCTACAACTTTAAAACCTATTGAATTTAACATCATTACAGCTAATGTACCAACGCCTCCTGAAGCGCCTCGTACAAGTACTTTTCCATCTTCAATAGATAGCCCGTTATGTTCTAAAGTTTCGATTGCCAGTCCAGCAGTATAGCCTGCTGTACCGTATATCATAGCTTCTTCTAAAGTTAGATTTTTAGGTAATCTAACAATCCAATCTTCTTTTACACGTGCATATTCACTAAAACCACCATAATGAGAAATACCTAGATCGAAACCAGTAACTATAACTTCATCACCTTCTTCAAAAGCGTGACTGTCTGAAGAAGCAACAACACCAGCTAAATCAATGCCTGGTACCATAGGATAGTCTCGGACTATTTTATTGTTATCTATAGTAGCTAAAGCATCTTTGTAATTAATGCCTGAATATTTAACTTTTATTAATACTTCACCTTCAGGTAAATTTTCTATAGTTAAATTTTTAAATTGAGAGTCTACTTTGCCGTCTTGTTCATCGACCACAAAAGCTTTAAATGTTTCAGTCATTGCTCTATGGCACTCCTTTATGAATATAAAATTTATGAACAGTAAAAAACTAACGTTACAATATCATGAAAACATACTCTTCACAATAAGGCTAATTTTATTTTTTTACAGTAAATGTACAAGCTTATATTAAAGAACATTAATATCATTTATACAACCGTTTAATTATAAAATATACAGCTAAGTTTCACAATGATAGATTTTAAATTAATAAGAAAATTAAAAATGATTTTAATAATCATTGAAATGACATTTATAAATATATAAGATGTTGTTATATTTATAAATTTATTAATAGAAATAGGTGAGGAACATGTCATATAAAATTAGAAAAGTGGAGCCATCAGAATTACAATTATTAAAAAGCATCGGGATTAAAACATTTCTGGACACTTTTAGTGATAGTTACTCGGATGAAGATTTTCAAACGTATTTTGACTCGGCTTTTACAATAGATAAATTGGCGCAAGAGCTAAAAGAAAAAAATTCAGAAACTTATTTTTATATAGTGGACGATAATGTAGTTGGGTATTTTAAATTAAATATTGATTCAGCGCAAACTGAACCAATGGGTGAACAATATTTAGAACTACAACGTATTTACTTTTTAAAAGAAGCTCAAGGTGGCGGCAAAGGTGCCAATGTAATTAACTATGCTATATGGCGTGCAAAAGCTCTGAATAAATCGCATATATGGTTGGGAGTATGGAAGTATAATGAACAAGCATTAAATTTTTATAAAAAACATGGTTTTCAAGTGACGGGTGAACATCGTTTCGTTACTGGAGATACAGTTGATTTAGATTTAGTTATGGAGAAGAACATAATAAGTTAATAGTCTTTGAATCAATGTTTTATACCTTTAAATAGAAGATGATTATTTAGTAAATATATTGAATTATTTTTACAATTTTAACTTCATTTTTAACTTCATTTAAAAATTATTAAAATTTTTAGAATTTAGGTTTATATAAAATCATTCAGTGTATAAAATAGCTAAGCTTACCACTTAGCCAAAACGTAAAGAGAGATAACACATATTATGTTTGGCGCACGAGTAGGCATAATTATGAGGAGGTTGTGCTCTATGAAAAAGCTTTTAGCAGGTATTTTAACGTTATCTTTGGCACTTGCAGCATGTTCTAACGGTGACGATGGTAGTGGTAGTAAGGATGATTCTAAAAAAGATAAATCATCTCGTACAGACAAAGCTAAAGATTCAAACAAAGACAATAAGAAAAGTAATGATGGCAACTCTAACTCTGACAAGGATAATGGCAGCAAATCAAAAGACAGTAATAGCGCTGACAATGCATCAGCTAAAGATAAAGATCAATCTGCTAATGAGTCAAGTAGTAATAGTAATGCTCTGACTTCGAACAGCAATGGTGATGATAATTCTAATAGCAACGAGAATATGCGTGGCAGTAATGATGGCAATGCTGGTTCGCAGAATAGATCAGATAACCATGATGCCAATGGTGAATATGTAGTCCCTTATCAGGGACAAAATGCAGTGCCTGTAGCCCAAAACATTGCATCATCTAATGATAATTCACAGCAAGCTTTACGCAATTTACCTAATTTCCAAACTTCGTTAGATCAAGCTACTAATGAAGTTAATGGTATTAACGATCAAAGCAATCCTTATAATGATTTTGCGGTAGAAGGTAGCAATGGTAATTATAGTTATATCTTTAGTTTCCAAAACAATGCTCAACCAGGATCTTATACTATAGCAACGGTAGATCAACAAGGAACTGTCCGTATAGTTGATCCAGCATATCGCCAATAATAAGCAGCATTAAATAATAAAAGACTGGTAAAGCCTAAGATTAGGCCATTACCAGTCTTTTATTATTTATGATAGGTCATATGCTTGTTAATAATATTTGAAATTGTTTCAAAGGCGTGATTATTTTCATTTACAAATACATTGTTTGTTAGAGAAGTCATCTGGAAGCTAACTAAGTCGTTTAATAATGCTTTAGAATCACTATATCTAACAGTCGCTAATGAGTGCATTACATCTTCGTATACGCCACGCTCTTCAAGATATTGTTCATGATTAGGAGTATATTGGCATACAGTTTTATTTAAAGTAAGTGCATCAAAAATTAATGAGGAATAATCAGTTAAAATGACATCTGCAATAAGTATTAAATCTTGTGTTTCTAAATTAGGTGGTGCAATTATTGCATTTTCTGGTAAATAGTTTGGGTTACTTTCAACATGCCCTTTATATACAACATTATATTTATTTAATAAACCATCACTAATTGGAAATAATGATTCTTCATCAGCTGTTGATTTCCATGTAGGCGCGTAAAGTAAAGTCGGTTTTTCTGAATCTAATTTCATTTCATGTTTTATAAATTGAATATAGGGTGCGTCGAATTGTTTTGTTAACAAATATTTAACACGTGGATAACCACAGCTTATGATACTCGTATTTTGTAATGGATAAGCAGTTTTGAAATAATCAACAATATCTTCACAATCACAAATTAAATAATCTTGATGCAACCATTTATTATATTTACGTGCACGATAATTATATATATTAAGGTTTTGATGGGGTTCGTGACTGTCTAAAAATAATTTTTTTATAGGCGTTCCATGCCAAAGTTGAATAATTGTACCATTTGGATGAAGTGTGTCTGGTATGTTGCTTTCTAAAATAACAACTCTCGCTTCTTCTATAAGTGATTTAGCCTTAGGATCATCAGGCCTAATAAAATTAGGGCCTTTGATATCATTCGTAATAAAATAAATAGGTATCTTATTAAAATGTTTAGCAAAGTGATTGAATAAATAACGAGAATTACCTCTAAAGCCATAATCGAATCCTAAAAATACGATATGGTCTTTTATTTTATTTGGATTTTTTTCATAAATATAACTAATTTGTTCGTGTTTTTTTACAAAGTGGCGTTGTACACTTTTGAAAATCCACTGTGGGAGTTTGAATTTTGTTTTTAACAATATTTTGTCAACGAAACGCAATGAAGCGGGTGCTAATATTTCATGATGTTTAAAAGGTGCTTTGTGACCGTGAATATAAGCTAATTTATTTAGATTAAACTTCGTCGTATTCAACAGTGAACAATTTTTAATAGTTGACCATAAAACGTTAGAAGTAGTGATATGCTGTTTGAAGTTATAAACAACATGTGGGTCTACAGCTATATCATCTTGTAATAATAACATTACTGCTAAATCAAAAATATTATTAATTTCATGGTTGTTAAGTATTTCCAACGTAGTTTCAATATCATAAATCACATTAGGATAATGGTTGATATTATCTATCCAATCGTTAAAGGTAATAGATACTTTTCCAAAATAAGAACAATCGTTTCTATAGTACTGGTCAACTGTATAATCTGTAACGATAGTACATGGTTGTAATTCAACAGCATCTAACATATCTGAATATACTGAAATATCTTCAGTTAACAGTACAAAATGAGAATAATTATCCTGTAGTGCTTGTTTTAGTTGACGTGATAAATCTTGCCAACTTTCTAAAGTTAATTGTTTAATCATAAATTATCTCTACCAATCTTTCTAAAAATTTTCAATTATGTTTTACGTTAATAATAGTTAATGTACTAATCATTTAACATGGATATAAATTGTGTATAAACGGCATAAGGTTCGTATGCTTTAACAGTATTAAAGCCATTTTCTATTATGGCTGAATTACTATTCTTAGTAGATAATAAATGTGCTAGTTTATTGGATAATTTTCTTATATCTCCATGAGTAACTAAAAAACCATTTTCTGCATCATTAATAATAGAGGTAGGGCCAACAATACCATCAAAACTCACTACTACACTGCCTTGGTTCATAGCTTCTAATATAACCATGCCAAAGCCTTCGTTCCTAGATGGCATCACTGTGTATTTACTTTCTGCTAATTTAGATGCCAACGATTTTGTAATAGAATTTAATGAAACGATATCACTTATATTAAATTGATTTATTTGTTGTTGTAGATGTCCTCTTTCTTGACCATCACCATAAATTTCAACTTTATATTGCTCTTCACGCATTATATTTTTAATGAGATTAATGCTTTCGATAAGTAAATCGAATCCTTTTTCATATTCTAAACGACCTGCAGCAATGATTAAATTACGCTTATTTAACGATTGTCGTGCTTCGTTTAAGACATTAGGAACGACATAAGTAGGTGTTGTAATAACTGATTCATAACGTTTTTTATCATTAGATGTTAGCGTAGTAATTTTATCTAATTGACCGTAAGCTTTTATAATTTGATCTTGATATGCAGTAGGGTGAGCATCAAAATTCATATGTTCCATACCGATTTTTTCAATATTTGATGGCCCGTATTGTGCAATCATTATGTTAAAGCTAGCACGTGTGCCAATTAATACGTCAGTATTAATTGATCGAATTCTACGAATCATCTTAGTTTCTATGTAAGAAGAAAATTGGTATAGTCCAGGTTCATGCTGGGATAAGATACATGGTTTATTAAATGGTGTAAGTTTTCTTAAACGATTATAAAATATATCTATAACATTTGAAGGATGCAACTGATAATTGGTAAGTGCTTCGAGTTCAATACTAGGATGAAGGTCAAAATAAGGTTTATTACTAGCTTTAAAAACAGAAATAATTTTTACATCATGTCCCTTTTGAGCTAGCACATTAGCTAATTGTGATATTGATTTTACAGTACCGCCCATAGCGTATATATTGTGTGTGAAAAAAGTGATCGATTTCATAAAATTATCCCCCAAATAATAATGCTAAAAAGATAAGCGTGAACTTAAACTATTATTGTAAGCATTATATTCTAATCAGTACTTGGTAATATCATTAATTATATGAGAAGACGTTGTAACTTTCAATTATTGTAAAATAAGCATTTACATTAGTAATATAGGATAATTAATATAATGAAAAGCTTAAACTAATCTTTGAAAAATTATTGATTAGTTTTTGGGGCTTTTTTCATTGCTGATTTATGTATATAATTAAAGAAGTTGATATATGTAAATTGTTATTGTTTAGAAGGCAGATGAATGACAAAGATACAATAACTAAAAATAATGATTTTTTATTTAAGACTTATAGAAAGCGCTTTATTGATTTCATTATCAGACGACGAGTTCGAATTCGATTTATGAATGAAACTTTTCTATATACATTTATAAAAGGGGGACTGTATTTGTTATGACTACACAACATAGCAAAACAGATGTCATCTTAATTGGTGGCGGAATTATGAGTGCAACATTAGGTACTATATTAAAAGAATTAGCACCTAACAAAGAAATTAAAATGTTTGAAAGGTTAGATTCACCAGCGCAAGAAAGTTCAAATGCATGGAATAATGCTGGTACAGGGCATTCAGCGTTATGTGAGCTAAACTATACTAATGAAGATAAATATGGCGGTATAGATATTAAAAAAGCCGTTAAGATTAATGAGCAATTCCAAATTTCTAAGCAATTTTGGAGTTATTTAGTTAAACAAGGTAAATTAAAGGATCCCAAAGCATTTATTAGACCTGTTCCACATATGAGCTTTGTACAAGGCGTGAAGAATGTTGAATTTTTACGCAAACGTGTTCAATACCTAAATGAAAATATCTTATTTAGTAATATGGAAATTACTGATGACAAAGAAAAAATCAAGTCTTGGGCGCCATTGATGACGGAAGGGCGTACTTCTAAAATTCCTATGGCAATCACTTATGATAAAACAGGTACAGACGTCAACTTTAGTAGTTTAACACGTCAACTATTTGATAATTTAGCAGAGAAAAACGTTGAACTCAATTATAAAAATGAAGTACAAGATATTAAACAACGTAAAGACGGGAAATGGGAAGTTAAAGTTACAAACTTAAATACAAATCAAACAGTAATCGTTGAAAGTAGCTTTGTATTTATTGGTGCAGGAGGCGCTAGTTTACCATTGTTGCAAAAGACTGGGATCAAAGAATCTAAGCATATCGGGGGATTCCCGGTAAGTGGTTTATTCTTAGCGTGTACGAAGGAAGAAATTACTAAAAAACATAACGCCAAAGTTTATGGTAAAGCTGCTGTGGGCGCGCCACCAATGTCAGTACCACATCTAGATACACGTTATATAGATGGGAAACGTACATTACTATTTGGACCATTTGCAGGCTTCTCCCCTAAGTTCTTAAAAACAGGTTCTAATATGGATTTAATTAAATCAGTCAAACCTAATAATATTGTAACGATGTTATCTGCAGGTATTAAAGAAATGAATTTAACTAAATATTTAATATCACAGTTGATGCTATCTAATGAAGAACGAATGGAAGATTTAAGACAGTTTATGCCTAGTGCTAAAAGTGAGGATTGGGATGTAGTCGTAGCTGGACAACGTGTTCAAGTTATTAAAGATACTAAAGATGGTAAAGGTAACTTACAATTTGGTACTGAACTTGTTACGTCTCAAGATGGTACATTATCAGCGTTATTAGGTGCTTCACCAGGCGCATCTACTGCTGTTGATATTATGCTCGATTTATTAAAAAAATGCTATACAGATGAATTTAGCCAATGGGAAGCTAAAATTAAAGAAATGATCCCGTCTTACGGTCATAGATTATCTGATAACGAAGCGCTATATAAAAAATTAAACGAAGAAATCAAAAAGAATTTAAAAGTAGATTAATAAAAGTTGGTAACATAAATAGTTCTGACTAATACAAAGATGGTAATTTCTATTGAAATAAGATAGAAATTACCATCTTTTCTTATAATTAATAATAAATGTAACTATATATTGTTAGAGATGAATTTGTAGTCATAGCATGTTTTAAAATCGTTTGCTAGCCAAAGTAATTAATATTAGTCAGGTTCAATAGATAACTTAAGATGCATGGGGTTAGTGATATATCAATGAGCACTAAAGAGTAATGTTAACAAGACGCACATGGACATAGGTCTAAATGATTTTGCGGGCCTAGGAAAGTGAACAATAAAAAGTTGATTAACGCTTTTATATCGCATAGGCGTTAATCAACTTTTGTGTGAATTATGGGCTTACTTTTTAATTTGTAAAGGGTAATGTAACAGTAAATATCGTATGATTTTGTTCGCTATTTATTGCAATATTACCTTTGTGTAGCTCAATGATAGTTTTAGCTATGGCTAAACCGAGTCCATTACTATTATCATGATTGCTCACTTTATAAAATCTTTCAAATATATGTGCTTGTGTTTGTTCGTCTATAGCTGCGCCTTCATTTTTAATCATAAAAGTAATAACATTTTCACTTTCAAATAATGAAATATCAATTGTACCAAATTCATCAGAATACTTTATCCCATTGGTGATCAAGTTTTGAATAGCTTGATGTAACAATCGCTCATTACCTATATAACGAATAGAAGCTAAATCGGACATAATAGTAATATCTTTTTGTTCGGCAGCAAAACGTTCATGACGTACGATATCAGTAATAAGTGCGTTTAATTTAATGTTGTCATTAAAAGATAAATGTGATCCGTTATCGAGTTCAGATAACAACAATAGTTCTTTAGTAAGTTCACTTAATTGTGTAGTAATATCATAAATTTCATCTACGTAATAAGCTTGTTCCTGTTTACTTGTAGTAAAGGTAAGCTTATCCAATAGTTGATGAATATGCGTTAGGGGCGTCTTGATTTCATGAGAAACGTTTTGTACAAAATGTTGACGCATAGAATCTAACTCTTTTAATGATTGACGCATAGTGTCGAATCTATATTGAAGCGTTCCTAATTCATCTTTACGAGTGATTTTAATCGGTGTTGAGAAATTGCCTCTCATCATAAGTTCTGTAGATCGTTTTAATTGCTGTACTGGCTTAATAATAGCGTAAGTAGACAGGATAACTAAGACGATTGAAATTATTAATAATAACGTAATTAATACAGCTAAAAAGATTCTGAATTCACTAAATGTTTTTCCAATATCTGGGCGCATAAAAACTGCGAATTCTTGTTTGTTTGTAGTGAATTTAACTCCAACAGTATTGGACGTTACATTTTCAAAAAAACCTGTTACAAATAATTTATAAGGTTGGTTTTTGATGCCATGATAACTATTGTTATGTAACACTTGATGAATAGCACTTTGAGAAATATTGTCCTTACGAAAAGGTTCGCCATAAAACTGTTTATGACCTTGTTTATTAACTGTCATAATTTGGTAGTTCATATCACCTAAGTGTTTAAAGTAATCGTTAATATGATTAGGGCCATCACTCGTTTCAAAAGCCTTTGCTTCTTTCAATGTGCGCATAATTTTAGCGTCGTTATTTTCTTTTAAATATACGTGATAATATACGTTAGTAATTAAAAAACTAACTATTGCACTAAATATCATCACGATGATTGTATATACTGCAATTCTAATATATAAAGATTTAAACATAATCATCCACCTTATATCCTAATCCACGAACAGTTTTTATCGTTACGTCAGCATTTAATTTTTCTAATCTTTTACGTAATCTTTTGATATGTACATCGACTGTTCTCTCATCGCCTTCATAATCAAATCCCCAAATTTTTTCGATTAAATCATCTCGGTTAAATACTTGCTTAAAATTAGAAGCTAACAAAAATAATAATTGAAACTCTTTATTGGGTAAATTCATGGTCTTTCCATTGGCTTGTATTTCTAAATAAGCTTGATTAATAGTTAAATTATTAAGCGTAATTTCATTATTTGTATTGATGTTATAGCGTCGTAATACTGCCTTAATTCTAAACATCAGTTCTTTTATTTCAAATGGTTTAGTGACATAATCATCGGTTCCAGTTAGATAAGCACGTTCTTTATCACTAAGTGCATCGCGTGCTGTTAACATTATTACTGGCATTTCATAGTCTTCTTTTAACACCTTACAAAGTTCAAATCCATTCATGCCTTCCATCATTATATCAACAATACCAATATCAACTGAATGAGTTTCTAAATAAGTTAAAGCTCTTTCAGCACTTGATTGTGTGATTGTTTGAATACCTTCACGTTCTAAATATGAAGACACAAAATCTAATATTTTGGCATCGTCATCTACGATTAAACAAGTTGTCAAGATTCGCAACTCCTATCTATTTATATTGTTAATTATGACTGTCAGTTTAATTCAAATATAGTCGTTTTAAATTTTTTTAGCAAATTTGAATTTTGTTCATATTCAGTTCATATAACAGTCGTACTATATAAATATAAAGTTAACAGAGGAGTGAATATACTATGAAACTAGCACTACAAGAGATGAAATTTTATAAATTCCGTTTTATTTTAATTATGCTCATCATTTTATTATTAAGTATAATGGTGTTATTTATAAGTGGTTTGGCGCAAGGACTAGCAAGAGAAAATGTTTCAATGTTAAACAATATGCATGCACAAAAATATGTAATGCAAGATAATAAACAACCGCAAATTGAAAAATCTGTATTATCTACAAAGCAACAACAACAAATTAAAGATATTACAAAACAACAACCAATGAAAATAGCACCTCAGACGCTAAATATTAATAAAGATGAAGAAGACGTTATGATGATTAATAGCGTAAAAGATAAACAGCCAAAATTAGAAAAAGGTCATTATCCTAAAAACAGCAATGAAGTCGCTATTAACAATAAATTAACTGCGGATGGCTTATCAGTAGGAGATAAAGTCAAAACAAAATCCGGCGAAAAATTGACTGTATCAGGTATTCTTAATGATACGATGCATGCTCACAGTTCAGTCGTAATGATGGACAATAAAGGTTTCGACAACTTAAACAAACAAAGTTCGGTAGTATTCCCAGTCAATAAATTATCAAAAGATCAACAACAACAAATTAAAGATATAGATGGTGTTAAAGCATATAGTGAGAAAAACATCACTGATGAACTTCCAAGTTATCAAGCTGAACAAGCACCATTAAACATGATGATAGTGAGTCTATATATTATAACTGCCATAGTATTAAGTGCCTTTTTCTATGTTATGACAATTCAAAAAATATCAGAAATTGGCATACTCAAAGCCATCGGTATTAAGACAAAACATTTATTATTAGCTTTAGTAACGCAAATCGTGTTAAGTACGATGGTAGGAGTTATTATTGCTATCGGAATCATTAGCGGATTATCAATGATTATGCCAGTATCAATGCCATTCCATATAACAGCGATGAACTTGGCAATCGTAGTAGTAATATTTATTCTAGTTGCGATTATTGGAGCAATCTTATCATTCGTTAAATTATTTAAAGTAGATCCTATAGAAGCCATTGGAGGTGCAGAATAATGACTTTAACAGTAAAAGAAATTACAAAATCATTCGGTAAAGGACAAGCTGAAACAGAAGTTTTAAAAGGTATTAATTTTAATGTGAACGATGGAGAGTTTGTTATTTTAAACGGTGCATCAGGTTCAGGAAAAACAACGTTACTAACTATTTTAGGTGGTCTATTAACACCTAATAACGGTGATATTATTTATAATGATGCACCCTTATTCTCAGCAAGTAATAAACCTGCAGATTTACGTCTGAATGAAATAGGATTTATCTTTCAATCAGCACACTTAGTTCCTTATTTAACCGTTCAGGATCAATTAACAACATTAGGCAGAGAAGCTAAAATGTCTAAAAAAGATGCTAACTCTAAAGCGCAAAGACTATTGGAAAATATAGGTTTAGCACATCGTTTAAATGTATACCCACATATGTTATCAGGAGGGGAAAAACAACGTGTAGCTATAATGAGAGCATTTATGAATGACCCTAAAATAATTTTAGCTGATGAACCAACAGCGAGTTTGGATGCAAGCAGAGCAACTGATGTAGTCCATATGATTAAACAACAAATTCAAGATAACAACATGATTGGTATTATGATTACACATGACCAACGTTTGTTCCAATATGCCGATAGAATTATAGAATTAGATAATGGCAAGATTGTAGATAGTAATAAAGCGCAAGTTGAAATTTAATAGCATATTACAGAGTCTGAAAGACTAAATAAATAGCCTTTAAGTAATTTCTAATTTGAAATTACTTAAAGGCTACTTTTATACTCAAAACTACGTATTGTATAGCTTACTTTCCTAGCGGGTGGTCTTACCGTATATTCTTTAGCTCGTTCTAATTTGTTAGGAGTTTCGTTACTAATATTAAAATTATTTGATTGAATTCCTTACAATGAGCATGGCATGAGCCTATCCACCATATATAGTCATATAAAGAGTGTTTTAAATTTTACTCGAAGGTCGGTGCGATGAATCAATACAAACGTGAGCAAGGATTTGTTTTAATGTCATGGAGCATAAGAAAAGAGTAATATAACAAGTTATAAATCCTGCAAAACAAAGAAAACATCAAGTGCTATATAATGTCGATAGCAATTGACGTTTCTTTGTGAATCAGAGATATTTATATGTAGGACACCCTTATTTTATAGTAGCCACATGGTAATGAGACTCATCATAAATAGGATAGCGAAATATATCGTTAATAGCATTTTATATTGATACATTAAAGCTAGGAAGTCTCTAATCAATGCGACTTCAAAGAAATGATATGGTGTATGACTGCCTATACCTTTGTATTTTAATTTAAATTTTTGTCCAAATTTAAGAGCACGTAATATGTGAAATTGACTTGTTACACAAATCATTTTGGCATTTCTGGAAATACGATTAAAGAGTAATGACTTTGTATATTTAATATTTTCATAAGTACTCGTAGAACGATCTTCCATGATAATATTTTGTTGAGGTACATGATGCGCAATCAAGTAACGTTGCATTGCCAATGCTTCAGAAATAGGTTCATCAGGACCTTGACCACCACTTACGATGATATTAGCGGACGGATTTGATTGATACAACTGGAGTGCACAATCTAGACGAGCTTTCAACATTGGTGTTACTTCCTCTGTAAAGATGCCTGCGCCTAAAATTAAAATGACATCACACTGTTGCTCCACGGATGTGTTTGAGTAACCTGACGACCATATATTAAAACAAGTAAGAGCAAAAAGTGCGCTAAAACCTATGGCAGCTAGCCATAAAAATATAAAGTTAAAAAACAATGGTATAAAGCTTATGTAAGTACAAGCTATTATAAATGTACAAAGTTTAATAACTACAATATATATTCGACTTAGAAATATTTTACTGCTACTAATTTTTAAAAGATGGCGGTGTTTAATGTGTAATAAGATGCCGCCTATAATGATGACTAAGATTAAGTCTAAAGGTAAAGTATTAGTCCAAATATGATAAGCAATATTCGCAAATCCCAAAATGACGACAGTAATGTATGCATTTAAAGATAAAAATAATCGCTGACCCAAAGTCAAACTAATAAAAACTAAAACAATAACAACAGGAAGTATAATCATTGGTAAATACATCTTGCACCTCGATTGGTTAATTTATAATAAATGTAGAGTATTCCTTAGAAATAAGCAACTAGAAGTCCTTATTTGTTTATATTTAAAATTATTTACAGTGTATTATAAATAATAAATAAATTTTATATCTTAACCATTATTATTGTTATGCTTTATTACAACCATATTTATTGATATTATATAATTAACGTAATTAGGTGAAGGTAGGCCAGTATAAAAGGACAAAGCTAGTTTGGGGTGCGAGGTTTATGGTTAAAAATATAAGAAGTCATATAGAGTTCATGGGCGGTTTTTTAGATGATATTAATACTTTGTTAGCTAAATTACTCAAAGATTTAAGGGAAGAATATAATATTTCAAAAGAACAAGAAAATGTTATTATGATGTTGGAAAAAGACAAAGCTTTAACATTGACTGAAATTACAGAACGACAAGACGTTAATAAAGCAGCAGTGAGTCGTAGAATAAAAAAACTAATACAATCTGGATTAGTTGAGTGGGACAAGACAGAAGCTCATTTGGATCAAAGATTAAAGTATATTAAGTTGACAGAAAAAGGCAAGCAATTTAGCAATGAATGTAAATCTATTATTAGTGATATTGTAAGTGATATGCTTTACGATCTATCAGAAGAGCAAATCGAACAAGCACGTTATGTATTAGAAATAATAGATGACAGATTGAAAAACTTTAATATTAATAGCTAATAATTATAATAGTGAACGTAATATAATATAAATAAAAAGATGAGTTTAACTCACAAATCGTTGAGTTTATTTTTCATTGAAAAGCACCCGTTTATTCATTATACATGAATAAACGGGTGCTTATTTGTATCTATTGTTTTTACTAAGCGTTAATTAAAATATTATTTGTTACCTTTATATTTGAATGGCCACCAGTTACCTTTACCAAATGATTTAGCAACTGCAGGGACAAATAGTGGTAACATCAATACATTATAAATGATTAAACCAAGTATAACGACTGTTGCAATTTCTATTAAAGTCATTGCACCGGATGCATATAATGCGGCCACTGTACCTATAAGAATGATACATGCAGTCATTATCACTTTACCCATTTTACGCATGGCAATTTGCAATGCTTCGTCTATTCCTAAACCAGCTTCTTCACTAAAACGGTTAACTAAAAATATTGCATAATCGACACCGAGAGCCATTAGCACTACGAAACTAAAGAATGGTACGACGAGCAATAAACCGCCCATGTTTAATAGATTGCCAAAGATTAAATTACTAATACCTATTGAAGCGTAGTACGTAATTAATATAGAAGCTATCATATATATAGGCATAATGATTGAGCGTTGGAATATTAACAATACTATGAACAAGAATATTGAAATTAATATGATTGCTTTATTCATATCGTGATCTATAGTGTCTTGTAAGTCATTGTTTTGAGAAGACATGCCACCATATTCAATAGTACTATCTTTAAATGATGTACCTTTTACTTGGTTGTCTACTGTTTTGTGTATCGTATCAACAGTATTCATCGCTTTATTAGAGAATGGATCGTCTTTCAAATCGATGTTTAATAATACAATTTTCCCATTCTCTTCACTGTATTGATCAACTGATTTTTTTAGCTCGCCATTTTTTAGCATGTCATTGGTAATGTACATACCTGATTTTTTAACACCATCATCATTAGACATGTCTTTCATGCGTTGTTGAATTTTTGATTGACCATCCTGTACTTGAGATACACCGTTTTGAGATTTTTCAAGTCCTTGAGATAACTGTCCGGCTTGTTGTGTAACTTTTTGATTTGAACCTTGTGGGTCTTGGCTACCTTGTTGCATTAAACCTTGAACTTGTTTGCTATCTTTTAATGGAGCAACTTGTGAGTTCATATCGTTCAACCCATTATTTACATCGCTCAAACCACTATTAGCTTTACCAAGTTGTTTTTGCATTTCGTTTAATTGGTAAGTGGAACCTAATTGTTTAATAGGTGTACCCGTCGGACGTGTAATGGTATTAACTGAATCAACGCCTTTAATTTTATTAATAGATTGAGATAGCGCTTCAAGGTCGTTAACACCTTTACTATCGGTTAATTTGCTATCAGATTTAATAGCTATTTGAACTGGGAATGCTTCACCGACACTGAAATCATCTTTAATAACATTTATAGCTTTAATTGAATCATATTTATCGCTTATTTCATTAGTATTATCGTAAGTGATGTTATTAGGTGAGAAAAAGATAAGAGGTACCATAATAACGAATACGATGATTAATGCTAAGAATGGACGTTTAGTAGTGAAATTAGCTAATTTGCCCCATAATTTACTATCTGAATGACCAGCTGCATTTTTACTTGGCCAAAATACTTTGTCTCCAATAAGTGCTAGAAGTGTTGGTAATAAAGTGAATAATACAATCATTAAACATAAGACGCCGACTGCAATACCAACTGCAGATTTAAATAAACTAAATTTAACGAAGAATAATGCACCAAATCCAACTAAAACAGTAATAGCACAAATTAATATTGTGCGTCCGCCATTTTTAAAAGTATTTAATACAGCATCAAAGTTAGATTGTTCTTTGCCCAATTCTTCCTTGTATCTAGTAAGTAGTAATATACAGTAATCTGTACCTATACCAAATAGTAGGGCAACTAAGAATGATTGAATGTATATTGAAACTGGAAAATCAAAATATTTTACTAACAAGGCAAGTACACCTTGGGCAAATACATAAGATAAACCTACAAATATTAATGGTACAAAAGGAGTTACAATAGAACGGAAGACTCCGAATAATATTACTAAAATCAAGATAACTGTGATAATTTCAGTAGCTTGTAATCCTTTTTCTACACTTTTATTAATGTCATCATGAATTATATCATTACCAGTTAAATATACATTTTTGAAATCTGGATTAATATTTTGGATATCCTTTTTGGCGTCTAAAGCTTTATTTTTATTATCGGAAGATACGATAGGTATCATAACGGATTTTTTATTGTCTGAAACAAGTTTCTTTTCAGTTTCTTTAGAGTCAAAAGGTGAGACAACGCTTTCTACGTTATTTATCTTTTTAATTTTATCTACGTAATTGTTGATATCTTTTTTAGATGAACTGTCCACCTTGTGATCCAGTTTAATTACGGCACTCATACTATTAGAATTGGCCCCTACATCTTTTAACATTTGCTTGTATTGTTGTGAAGTTGTGTCATTTGGTGGCACAATGTCCCCTTTATCGCTAGCTAACTTTGAAAGGTTAGGTGCAAACGCAATCGAGCAAGCAATAGCTATCACAACTATAATGGAAATCAGCCATCTAAATTTTAATATTGATTTCATAATAGCCTCCTTGGAAATTTTTACTTGAATAGTATATCATTTTGGTTGATACATGTCAACTAATGGTGGATGATTATAATTTTCTACAATAGTTGGACTAATTATGTATATTAATAAATTTGAGAGATCAATATAATAAAAGCTAAGTTCAACTGATATTTATGAGATTGTGTTAGCAGATTAAAAAGGAAACTAATCCTTGCATATAAGTTCAACTAAAAATATGATATTATAGTAAAATAGTTGTAAATTTTTTAGTAAGAGGTGATATAAATGCACAAGTGCCCAAACTGTGGAGCAGAGGTACATGATGATGACAAAGTGTGCCCTAATTGTGGACATGATTTATTAAAACGACAATCAAGAAATAATCAAAATAAAGCTTCAAATACTAACGTTCGCAAAATTATTCCATGGGGAATTGCATTTTTTATCATCGTTTTAATAGTAATTATTTTCTTCTTATTAAAAAACTTTAATTCGCCAGAATCTCAATCCGAATTGTTGATTAATGCTATAGATAATAATGACACACAAAAATTATCAACAGTATTAAGTACTCAAAACAATAATGTCGACGAAGATGAAGCGAAAGCCTATATAAAATACATTAAAAATGAAATAGGTATGAAAAACTTCACTAAGGATGTTAGAGCAAAAATTGCTTCATTAAATGAAAATGACGCACAACTCTCTAAGTATGTCACTGCGCGAAATGGTGAAAAAATATTAAAGGTTACTAAAAATGGACGTAGATATTTAATTTTTAGCAATATGAATTTTACGGCACCTACAAAAGAAGCTATTGTTAAGCCAAAATTTGATGCGAAATACAAATTTAGATCTAATGACAAGCAACGTACAATTGAAGCCCCTAAAGGCCAAACAACTTCATTAGGCAAGTTCATTCCGGGTGATTATAGTATTGACGCCAAAAGAACAACCCAAAACGGTCAATTCAGTGGTAAATTGAACTTTAATTTCAACAATAGTAATAACGAAACTGTTGATGTCGCAGAAAACTTTGATGAAGCATATCTACGAATTAATTTATCTGGTGCCGACAAATTAGATGATAATTCTATTAAATTGAAGATAAACGATAAGTTATATGATTATGAAGACTCTAAATCATATGGACCGTATCCTAAAAATGAACAAATTAAAGTTTCAGCAAGTGGTGAAGCTAAAAAGAGAACTTTTAAATCTAGTGAAACCACTATACAACCAGATAGTTTAAAAGATAATACTAATGTTAAGGTACCTTTTGATAAAGATAAAATAAATGACTATGTTAAGAAGAAAGAAAAAGAAGAAAACAGTTTCCGTTCAAAAATCACTAATTTTTTTAATACTTACACGACAGCATTAAATACCGCATACGGACAAAACAATTTTGATATCGTGTCTAATTACTTGAAAAAAGGTTCGTCAAATTATAAAAGTACTAAAAGTGACATAAGTTCACAAAGTTATAGTGTTATGCAAGTGCCTCAAATTTCAGAAATCATTAAAGTTGGTAATAAATTTTATGTTGATGGTTATGGCATTAAAAAAAATGGTCAATATGGTGAAGTTAAATATACTTTAGAGGGTAACGATAGTGGAAATGATTTAAAAGTAACAAATTATAGTGAGTGATCATAACTAAAACGTAAAACATAAACATAGACACTATCAATCAAGAGCAAAATAAATAGCAGTGGCTGGTTAAATTGAAAATGTGTATAACATACTTTTTACTCTAGTCATCTATGTCGGAGCGAGACTATGAGATCTAAGTTAAAATTAGACTTCAGTCTCGCTCTCTTTTATTAATTCAATAGATACTTTATTATTATTAATGTTACTATTTAAATAATACATAAAAAGTTTATTTTAGGAGCTATATAGATGACTGATTACGAACAAAATTCAAAACCTTCTATTTTATACGTTATTATATTGGGTGCATTAACAGCGATTGGAGCTTTATCTATCGATATGTTTTTGCCTGGATTACCGCAATTACGTTCCGATTTCAATACTACAACGTCCAATGCACAACTCACATTATCATTATTTATGATAGGTTTAGCGTTGGGTAATTTATTTATTGGTCCTATTTCGGATGCAATAGGAAGAAAAGGGCCGCTTATTATTGCCATGATTATTTTTACTATAGTAAGTATAGCTATAGTCTTTACTACAAATATATGGGTAATGGTGTTTTTAAGGTTTATTCAAGGGTTTTGCGGTGGTGCTGGTGCGGTGATTTCACGTGCAATCTCAAGTGATTTATATAGTGGGAAACAGCTAACAAAGTTTTTGGCAGTATTAATGTTAGTTAATGGTATAGCACCAGTGTTAGCACCTACACTTGGTGGCATAATATTATCGTTTTCTACATGGCGTATGGTATTTATTATTCTTACTATATTTGGTGTTTGTATGGTACTTGGTTCACTATTTAAAATCAATGAATCTTTGCCATTAGAACGTAGGGAACAAGCGCATATTGGGGCTATTTTTAAAAATTTCGGTTTGCTGTTTAATAAACCCAGGTTTTTATTACCAATGTTAATTCAAGGATTTACTTTTATAATGTTATTTAGCTACATTTCGGCATCGCCATTTATTACGCAACGTATATATCATTTATCTGCGTTACACTTTAGTTGGATGTTTGCTGGTGTAGGGATTACTTTGATTATCTCAAGTCAATTGACGGGTAAACTTGTGGACTATATTCATCAACAAACATTATTAAGAGTGTTAACAATTATCCAAATAATAGGTGTTATTTGGGTAACGATGACACTAATAGGACATTTACACGTCATTGTATTAATTATTGGATTTATTATTTTGGTTGCACCTGTAACTGGTGTCGCAACATTAGCATTCTCTATTGCTATGAATGAGAAAACGGGTGGTAGCGGTAGTGCTTCGAGTCTACTGGGATTAGTACAGTCTTTATTTGGAGGACTTGTTACACCACTAGTAGGATTAGCGGGTGAACTCAGTACGATACCTTATATAACAATTATCTGTACGAGTGGTGTCGTGTTAACAATATTACAAATATTTAACTATTTTGCGTTTCGTACTAAAACAAATTAAAAAAGACTACAAATGTATTTAATTTAACTTAAATGACGTTTGTAGTCTTTTTATATAATATGAAAATGAATGGACTAACGTTGTAGTTTAATTGTATTAGCAAGCAAGATTTGAGCGAGCGAATCTACAGATTCTTCGCAGTTTTCTCTAATCCAAAAATAAACAATTCCAATTTGGCCACCAATAGTATAAATGACAAATTGTTTTTTATTTTTAACTTTACTATGTTTGTCGAGAATTTCTTTGTAAGCATCTTTAGTAACAGTCATATATTCAGAAAAAAGATTTTTGTTTGGATGTGTTACCATAATCGCATGGAAATAACCATAGTTACGTTTAATATAAGTCAATATTATCTTGAAAAATTTATATAGTTTCACTTGGTTACTTGGTGCATTCTCTAAACTTGTATCAAATGCCTTTAATAAAGCTTGATACTTAGTTAAATGATATTTTTGAATTTGTGTAATTAAATCATATTTATCAAGGAAATAATCGTAAAATGTTGTTCTATTTACATTACTATATGCACATACCATTTTAATAGTAATATTTTCAAAAGGATACTCCTCGAGTAATACTATCATATTGCGAATAATTCTAAATTTAGCCTTTTGTTTCATCATTAATACACCCACGTTAAGATTTCTTTATATATGCCGACACATTTTTTTTAAGTGTTGGTATTTTTTTTTAGCTCATCTCTCTATAATAGATAAAGTGAAATTTAAAAGCAAATAGGAGGAAACAATAATGAAAAAAATGATATTAATTAATGTCATTACTATTGTAGTTCTTGTAATTATTGGAGTAGTTGGCTTCCATTTTTACAATCAAGCTACAAGCTATGTATCGACAGACAACGCTAAAGTTGATGGCGACCAAATTAAAATATCTGCACCTGCGTCAGGTGAATTGAAATCTTTCGACGCGAAAGAAAATGACGATATGAAAAAAGGTGACAAAGTTGCTTCAATCGCTGCTAAAGGCGAAAGTGGTGGCGCACCTCAATCTATGGACATCAAAATGCCTAAAGACGGTACTATCGTAAAAACTGACGGCATGAAAGGTTCAGTAGCTCAAGCTGGATCACCGATTGCTTATGCTTATAATTTAGATGATTTAAACGTAACTGCAAACGTTGATGAAAAAGACGTTGCAGATGTAGAAAAAGGTAAAGACGTAGACATTAAAGTTGATGGTGAAAATGCAAACATTAAAGGTAAAGTTAAACAAGTAGGTAAAGCAACTGCTTCTAGTTTCTCAATGATGCCTTCATCTAATAGTGACGGTAACTACACTAAAGTTTCTCAAGTAGTACCTGTTAAAATCAAATTAGATTCAAAACCATCTAAAAACGTTGTTCCAGGAATGAACGCTGAAGTTAAAATTCATAAAAACTAAGGGGGTCTTTAAATGACAGCGACCTTCATTATAATTTATGTAGTCATAGCGATCATTCTTGTCGGGTTGTTGAACTTGTTTGTTTCAAAAAGAAACAAGAAATCAACTAAAAGACAACTGGAACAGAAAAATTATAACAATGATTCGTCGAGTCAAAGTTATCAATCTAAATTTAACATAAGAGACAAAGATGATACGGCAGAGTCCAATAAATTATCTAACACTGATTCTACAGAGAAGGCTGCTGCAGCTTCTGTAGATAATGAAGATACTCAATCATTTACTTCTGATTCTTCGCAAGAGCATTCTGAAGAGGCAATTCAAGATAATGAAGCGAAGGATTCGGATTTTGATAAAATTAATCCTGATTCAGAAGAATCTAGGGTTAATGAAAAACTTAAAAAAGAACACAGTTCATTTATGTTCGGTAAAGGCACTACTCAAATGAAAGTACTTTTAGCAATGATTTTTGGTATGTTTATTGCGATTTTAAACCAAACATTGTTAAACGTAGCCTTACCTAAAATTAATACGGACTTTAATATCTCAGCAAACACTGGGCAATGGTTAATGACTGGATTTATGCTTGTCAATGGTATCTTAATACCAATCAGTGCGTTCCTTTTCAATAAATATTCTTATCGTAAACTATTCTTAGTAGCGATGTTATTATTTACAATAGGTTCACTCGTCTGTGGTGTATCAGGTTCATTTGCAATTATGATGGTAGGACGTGTACTTCAAGCTATTGGTGCCGGTGTGCTTATGCCATTAGGTACGAATGTCTTTATGACGATTTTCCCACCAGAAAAACGTGGTGCGGCAATGGGTACACTAGGTATTGCAATGATCTTAGCCCCAGCAATTGGACCAACATTGTCAGGTTATATTGTTGAAAATTACCACTGGAACGTTATGTTCTACGGTATGTTTGTTATAGGTTTAATTGCATTATTAATCGCGTATATTTGGTTCCGTGTATATCAAGTTACAAGTAATCCTAAAGCAGATATACCAGGAATAATATTTAGTACTATAGGTTTTGGTGCTTTATTATATGGTTTCAGTGAAGCAGGTAATAAAAGCTGGTCTTCACCAGTAATTATTGTTTCATTTATCATTGGTGTGATTTTTATCATTGCATTTGTTATTCGTGAAATGACAATGCGTATACCAATGCTTAATTTAGAAGTATTGAAATATTCTGGGTTTACTTTGACAACAGTGATTAACATGATTGTTACTATGAGTTTATTTGGTGGTATGATCTTATTACCATTATATTTACAAAACTTAAGGGGATTCACCCCAGTACAATCTGGACTATTATTACTGCCTGGTGCATTAATTATGGGTGTTATGGGACCAATTTCAGGACGCCTGCTTGATACTATTGGTATTAAACCACTAGCAATCATCGGTACTGCGATTATGACTTATGCTACTTATGAACTAACTAAACTTAATATGAATACCACTTACGGTCATTTAATGTTAATTTATATAATACGTTCATTTGGTATGAGCTTCATTATGATGCCTATTATGACAGCAGGAATGAACTCATTACCACAAAGATTAATTCCGCATGGTAATGCGTTATCTAATACATTGAGACAATTAGCTGGTTCGATTGGTACGGCAATACTTGTAACAGTAATGTCAAACCAAACAACGCAATATTCAGCTACGTATGCTCAAGATTTAGATAAGACTAGCCCATTCCTTAAAGACCATTTACAACAAATGGCACAAGCTATGGGTGGACAAGATATGGCAACTCAAAAAATTCTAAGTTTTGTTCAGAAACTTGCATCAATAAATGGTGTTAACAGTGCCTTCTTAGTTGCAACAGGATTAAGTTTACTTGCATTTATTTTAAGTTTATTCTTAAAAGGCAAAGAGCACTATATTTCTAGAGAAAAATAACTATAAAATAGCCTGAAAATTTTAAGGAGGACTGCTAGCTCAATGAGTTAGTAGTCCTCCTTTTTTATATAAAAAAACTATGAATAATAGTACTTTCTGGTGTGAATATTAAATTGTGTTGATACGTTTACGTTTATTTCTAAAGAAAAGACTAATAAATACTAATGCTAAACTACATACTAATAGAATAAGCGCATTGTTTATTGCATCTGCTTGTGTTAGTACTTGGTCTGGTTTAATAGATACGTAATATTGACTCAAACTATTAGCTATACGTGAGGCAATATTTTGTAGAATAATTGAAAATCCAAAAGTTATGACTAACATAATAATTAATGTGAATAGGTTTATAATTTTTAGTACCGTGCGGTTGAAAATTATAGTAAATATTGATAAAACTAAGCTAACAATCACCGCAATGAAAAATATGTTAAAGACTAGTATAAGTGAATCAATACGCGATTGCAGATTTGCGATATTATCAATATTAATATTGAGATTAGAAATATTATTTAAAGTTTCTTGGAAATGGTTTAATTGATGAAAAGTAATAGGTTTATTAACTATCTCTAAATTAAATACAGGTTGTTTATACATGCTGTAGCCAGTTATTGCCGTCAAAATAACCACAATTAAATGAATTATAAGATTAAACCAAGAGAACCTTTTTTTACCTAACTTTGCACCTCGATGCATCGGGGCGGTTGTTAACGTATGTTCAAAATTTTTGAATCTGTGATCTTGTTCAGCCATAAATACTCCTTTCAATTTAAACAGACATATTTTTTAAAGCCCAAAATTTTTATGTTAGTATTTAAATAATGATATGCTAAATATTCATATTATATTGGTAATAAAATAGTTATTTATAATTTATTATAACTGTTTTTTTAGTTTAAGTGGGAAAATTTATACAATAAATATTATAAGACTTATATTGTTTTTAAATCTATAAAAAGAATAGGTTGGTTAACCATGACTTTTAATATAATGAATTACTTAATAAATAAATATTTAGTCCCCGTTAGAACGATTAACTTTGATGATGAAAAACAACTTCAACAATTTATGAACGAGCGTGAAAAACTTAATGCCCAAAAACATAAACAACCAGAAAGTTTAAATATTAAGTCTAATTTAGAGAAACAAATGTTCGAAGATATGCAAGTGTTTAGATTTAATTTCAGACATAATAACAAGCGAAAGATATTATATTTGCACGGTGGTTATAATGTATTACAACCATCAATTTTTCATTGGCGATTTATGGACAAACTAGCATTAAATACGTTATATGAAATAGTTATGCCCATTTATCCTAAAGCTCCGACAAACAATGTAGAAGATACTTATAAAGCAATTCATGCATTGTACCAACAATTGGTTACCGAAGTAGGTGAAGAGAATATAGTTGTTATGGGGGATGGTTCTGGAGGTAGCTTAGCACTTAGTTTTGTGCAACAATTAAATGCTGAAGGTCATCTACTACCTAAGAAAGTTTACTTGCTGTCTCCTTTACTAGATGCAGAATTAAAAAATGAACAAATTACAGATGATTTAATTAATAAAGACAAGTTAGTTCATATTGAAGGTGTGCGTGATGTGATGAATGTTTGGTCTAGTGACCATGCATTAAAAGATGCTAAAATTTCTCCGATAAATGGCGACATAAAGCATTTACCGCCTATTTATGTGTTTGGAAGTACGCAAGAAGTTTATTATCCAGACATGTTAAAGTTGGTCAAATTGGGAGAAGGATATCAACTGCCGATACACTTTTATCCATATAAAAGAATGATTCATGGGTTTCCTTTATATCCAGTTAGACAGTCTCATAAAGTAGTAAGACAAATTGTCCAATCCTTAAAAGTTTAATAATTGTACTCTACTATACAATAATTCAAACAAAAGCCGTCATTATCCATTATAAGATAATGACGGCTTTTTAAATTAGTTACTAGTAACTAGTGTATTTATAGAATCTATTATTATTTTTTGTCCTTTTAAAGTAAATAAATAGGAAATAACTGTCGCAAAGTCATCGTCTGGCAAATTCATTTGAGCGAAATTTTGTGCCGCTTTGTTATAATCTTCTGTTATATTTTGTGCATATTGTTCATAGTGGTTGCGAAATACTTCATCATCTTCATAGGCATCTAATAGTGAATTAACGGCATTTATCGTTTTTTTCTGTCCACGATAAAAACTAATATTAAGCCCTCGATCAATTAACTGATCATCAGGACCATTTATAACTAATGATTTGCTTTGATTAAGTTCACTTAAAGCAGCTTTAGTTGTGTCGTGATAATCGTATAATTGTGTTCGAATAATTACTGTTAGTGAATTAGACATATGTTTCACTCCTTATTTTGGTATGCCGATACGATGGCCAAGTTGTTTAGGCCACTTTATAGTCGGTTGTTGTGCATAGTATTGTTCTAATTGTTGGTAGTATTGTTGAGGGAAAGGACTTACTTTATTCGTATTTCTATCAATACCTAACATCATCGCTTCGTTAGTTGCGGCAAGCGAATCATCTTGCTTATACATAAATGCAAAAAAGTGTGCTCTTTTGACATCATAGTCATACAAATATAATTTAACTGTATATGTTTCATCGAGCTTTAATTCCTGAAGATAACTTGTTTGTTCTTCAGCTGTAAACATAGTGTAGTTTAGTATTTCTCTTTCTTTAAGGGACAAGCCATGTGCGTAATTAAATTGATTGATAATATCACTAAATATATGATTATAATGTGAATCATGCATGTGATTATTGTGGTCAATCATGTCGGATGAAACGTGCTGTGAGACTGTAAAAATTGTAGTCATTGTCCTTTCAACTCCTGAATTTCTATTTATTGATTGATACCGTCTACAATTATATTACTAAATATAGTTTAAACATACATCTGTCATGATTCATGGTAAAATAAAAGAAAATAGTTGGGGAGGAAATTTTATGGGGCTAACGATAAAATATCAAATTGGCGACCATCCACTTCAACAAGTTGGTGATGAACAAGCCTTACCCGATGAGGCTGATTTCATATGGTATGATTACGAAAATCCAACATCATTAGAAAATCATCAATTACAAAATGATTTTAATTTTAATAAACTTGAAATTGATGATACAGTTAACGGTACACCAAGAGCAAAATATAAAAAATATGCTTCATATCAATATATTGTTGTTCATGGCATACGTGATGAAGATTACAGACCGACTGCAATTAACTTTTTTATAAAAGATAATGTGTTAATTACATATCATCATACACATGAACAAGCTATTACAGATATTAATAATACTTTAAGTGAACACACGACCGACCGTTTAACTGCCAGCAGCGTCATGCTTTATACTATAGATCAACTTGTAGATTATTATTTTGATTATATTTATGGTATAGAAGAAAAAGTTTATGATTTTGAAGATAAACACGTAAATGATACTACGAGTAAGGTCATTATGGATGACGTTTTTAAGTTGCGTTCGGATATCATAAAATTAAAACGGATAGTCTTTCCGATGCATGAACTTATAGTGACACTTAAAGATAGTCAAACGCTATTTAATAGTCATAAAGACTATTTATATATTCAACATATTGAAGATCATATGATTAAACAAGAAAATAGTATTAAAACTTCTGACGAGATGACCAATGAAATAAGAGAGAATTATGAATCGTATAGTTCTTATAAAATGAATAATATAATGCAAATATTGACGCTTGTATCTGTGATTTTCTCACCATTAGCGTTAATTACAGGTATTTACGGTATGAACTTTAAATATATGCCAGAATTAAATTGGCACTACAGTTATTTCGCTGTGTTAATCATAATGTTAATTATTTCTATTATTTGTATTTGGTATTTTAAAAAGAAAAAATGGTTTTAACTGTGTTTAACTAAATTTAACAAAAATGAAAGTAGGGACAATAGTGAGCGATTCAAAGCGAGAACAAAGAAAAAATGATCATGTGGAAATAGCAATGGCACAAACAGATGCCCCACAATCAGATTTTGATAAAATTAGATTTGTACATCATTCAATACCAGACATAGATGTTAGTGATATTGATTTAAGTAGTCATTTAACTGATTTCTCATTGGACTATCCAATTTATATCAATGCAATGACGGGCGGTAGTGAATGGACTAAAAATATAAACGAAAAATTAGCAGTCGTAGCACGTGAAACAGGTTTAGCTATGGCAGTTGGATCAACACATGCAGCGTTACGTAATTCAAATATGGCATCTTCTTTTAGTATCGTACGCGACACGAACCCAAGTGGTATAGTCTTTAGTAACGTTGGTGCAGATGTACCTGTTGAAAAAGCAGAAGAAGCGGTTAAACTATTAGATGCACAAGCATTGCAAGTGCACGTTAATTCTCCTCAAGAATTAGTTATGCCTGAGGGAAATAGAGAATTTTCAACGTGGATAGATAATTTAGCGTTGATTGTAGAGCGTGTACCCGTACCTGTTATCGTTAAAGAAGTCGGTTTTGGTATGAGTAAAGAAACAATTCAAAGCCTTCAGGCAATAGGTGTAAAATATGTTGACGTCAGTGGTAAAGGTGGTACAAATTTCGTTGATATTGAAAATGAACGCCGTTCTTTAAAAGATATGAACTATTTATCATCTTGGGGCCAATCTACTGTTGAATCATTATTAGAAAGTACTAAATTCCAGCAAGATATTAATGTATTAGCGAGTGGGGGAGTTAGAACACCATTAGACGCTGTAAAATGTTTGGCACTAGGGGCAAACGCAGTAGGTATGTCACGACCATTTTTAAATCATATTGAAAACTATGGTATTACTTCTACGTTAGATTATGTCGAGGAATTCATCGACCAAATGAAAAAAATTATGACTATGTTAAATGTACGAACGATTAAAGAGTTGGAACAAACACAAATTGTATTTAACCCTGAGTTAATTTCATGGATGGAACAAAGAGGTTTAACAATTTAAAATTTTGTAAATTAAAACGTTAGTAATCAAGTTTAAGTACTTATTACTAACGTTTTTTAATTATATTATTTTAGAATGTTAATAAATGAAGTTACGATAGGGACACCTAATAAGTCGATTAAAAAGGCACCTACTATAGGAACTACTAAATATGCCTTTGGAGAGGCGCCAAATTTTTTCGTGATAACATCTAGGTTTGCCATTGCATTTGGTGTAGCTCCTAGTCCATGTCCAATAAAACCGCCAATCATAACTGCAGCATCGTAATTTTTGCCTAATCCTCGGAAAACAACAAACACTGAGAACAAGACGATAAAAATAATCTGTACGATAACTATAATAATTAATGGAATAGCTAATTTATAAATATCTGTTAGGTTTATACTCATCAATGCAATAGATAAAAATAGACTTAATGAAACGTCACTAATTTTGTCGATGATTTTCATGTCTATGATTTGTAAGTTACCGTATTCAGAGATATTTCTTATGATGACAGCTACGAACATGGCACCAACATACATTGGAATATTGATATTAGTTAAGTCTGTAAAAGTATTACCAATATAACTACCTATAGCCATACATACCGCAACGATAGTAAATTGTAATAAGAAAATAGTTGTCGGTTCCATTTTATTATGTAAATTTTCGTTATAGGATACAGTACTATAATCTTCTTTTGTAGATTCTGCTTGAGAAGGTTTTAAATTATATTTATTTATTAAGTATTTAACGACTGGTCCACCAATAAGTCCTCCAGCAACTAGACCTAACGTTGCAGCTGCTAACGCTGCTGTGAGTGCTGAATGATAACCAAGCTGTTGAATAGTTTGTCCATATGCCGCAGCGTTACCGTGTCCACCTTCCATCGACATTGAACCAGCAGTAATACCGAGCAACGGTGGTATATTTAGCACTTTTGCCAAAGAAACACCAATCACGTTTTGCAATATTGCTAAAATGCCACAAAAAATAAAATATAAAATAAGTACCTTGCCGCCTAATTTTAATAATTTTAGTGAAGCACCTAGACCGATAGTGGTAAAGAAAGCTAACATAAAGAAATTTTGTAAAAAGTCAGAGCTCAGTTTTATAGTCACAATGTTTAAACTCTGTAAAACTGCAACCAAGATTGAAAATAATAACCCACCTATAACAGGAGCTGGGATACATAATTTCTTTAATATTGAAACATGATTAACGATGTAGACACCGACTAAGTATAAGATGCTTGCTAGAGCAAGCGTCGTGACAGCATCAATGTGTAACATAAATTTCCCTCCTTTAATAACATTTTATAGCAATCGTTTACAAAAACACCTAAAGGGCATTATATATTCTATGAGGGAGTAATTGCAATGACTATTACATAGATTATATAAAGATATACACATTAAATATTTTTTCAGACTAATTAGAATAAGTTTGAATTAATGACTTTATATTTATTTTTAGGTACTATGTAATCACGAGTAAATTGATAGAGATAAGGGGTAATGTCATGGAAAATTCACTACGCAGCCAAAAACAATATGGTGCATTAGCATTATTACCGTTAGTCATATTTTTAGTGTTATATATCGGCGTAGGTATAACATTTACAATTATGGGTAAAGAGGATGCATTTGATCAATTACCACGACATGTTGCAGTATTTATCGGTATTGTCATTGCATGGACTTTTTATGATAGAAAGACAAAGTTTGCGAAAAAAGTGCAAATATTTACAGAAAATGCCGGTAATTCAGGTATTGTAAATTTAGGACTTATCTTATTACTTGCAGGTGCATTTTCTACTGTGACATCTGACATGGGCGGTAAAGACGCAATGGTCAACATGGGCTTATCCGTTATCCCACCCAGTTTATTAATCCCTGGAATTTTTATAATGAGTGGTTTCGCGGCATTAACGCTTGGCACTTCTACAGGTGCTCAAGCAGCATTTATACCAGTGGGCGTTGCAGTTGCTCAAGCGGCAGATTTAAGTATCGCGGCAGCAGGTGCAGCTGTCATTGCCGGTGCATATTTTGGTGATAATTTATCTATTATCTCAGATACGACGATAGCTGCTACAAATGGTGTGGGCGCTAAAATGAAGGATAAATTTAAAATGAATGTATTGATTGCTTTACCAGCTGCCATCTTAACGGCAGTTTGTTATGGCATTGTCGGAGGTACTGGCACAGTTAAAGGCGATTTAAGCTTTAACATTATTAATATTTTGCCTTATTTATTTGTACTAATAGCTGCTATTGCAGGATTAGACGTTATATTAGTTTTAATTATCGGAATTTTAATGGCAGGTTTATTAGGTATAGTTCAAGGAAATATGGGCATTTTCCAATTTACTAAGGCAATAGGCGATGGCATGCAAAGTATGTTTTTAATCTTTTTAGTAGCCTTTTTAGTATCTGGTCTAGTGGCATTAATTCGTTACTATGGCGGTATTGATTGGATTATTCAAGCAATGAAGGCTAAAGCAAAAGGGCGTAAAAGTGCGGAATATGTCATAGGTTTTATGTCAGGTATTTTATCGGCAGCATTGTCGCATAATACGTTAGCTATTATTATTTCGGCCCCAATAGCTAAAGAAATTGGCGATGAATATAAAGTTCCGCCTAAAAGAATGGCGAGTTTACTAGATATTTTTGCTTGTTGTGCTTTAATGGTATTGCCGCATGATAGTGGTATGTTAATGGTTGAGCAATATGGCCATGTCTCATACTTAGATGTTTTAAAATATTCATACTATCCAGTAATATTTATTATTTGCACAATGATAACAATTCAGTTCGGGCTGTTAAATAAAAAGAAAGTTAACAATAAATAATAGAAATTAAATATGGAAAGACGCTACGATAGCATGAATATGTTATCGTAGCGTTTTATTGTTTGATATTATTTCCAAGTTTCACTCGGTGGTATTATAGCAGATTTTTTAAGATGAGATACATAAGGGTTACCTTTAACCGTATAGCGTAAAGACTTGTACGTCCATTCACCTTTGTTAGGTATACCAATGCGACCACTTTCTTCTATTGATCTAGGGTGCTTTCTATTTTTAGTATCGATTAATAAATTACCTTCATTTAGTCTCGAGCCATCTATATGTCTTGGTATATTAAACGCTTTAGTCCATTTTCCGGGACCATTCGTAATGTCGTATCCTGTCTTGCCACGACGATCAGACATTGTTTCTATACCTTCTTCTGGTTCGATAGCTCGAATCAATACACCTTCAGGTATATTGGCTTGTTGCGTAACGAAATTAATTAGTAAATGAGTGTGCATGACATGAGCATAAATTGTACCACCTTGTTTATATAAGGATGCTACTTTAGGCGTGCGTTTGCCATTAAACCCGTGAGCTGCTTTATCATCAAATCCTAAATAGGCTTCTGTTTCAACAATATAACCCGTAAATGTTTGATGTGTATCATGATAAATAATTTTTACACCTAGTAAATCTTTAGCAATCGCTGTAGTATCGCGTTGTAAAAAATCCACGTTTTATATGCCTCCTAAAAATAATACAAAATTAACTCATTTAGTTAATTTTGTATTATTTTATATATTTACATTGTTTTGGTAAACTACTTAATATATAAGTTGTAGAGTTATTTAATTTATACATATAGTTTACATATAAAATATAACATAATAAAGGAGTTGAACAATATGACGTCAAAAGTAGGCTTTGGTACTGCTTATAAGTTATTTTGGAAAAACTACGTTAACTTTACTGGACGATCGAGAAGGAGTGAATATTGGTATACGTTTTTATGGCATATTATAGTTTGTATTCCAGGTATATTACTACTAGTTGGTGGTATAATAGGTTTAGTTTTTGCTCTGATTAATAGTAGTGCAAGTGCTTCTGGTATAAGTGCTATATGTCTTATCTTTGGATGGATATATTTAGCGATTTATGGGCTTGCGACATTCATTCCGAATTATGCGCTGCTAATTAGAAGGTTTCATGATACAGGTCGTACCATGCTCATTCCAATAATAATATTTGTATTTTCTATTGTTATTAACGTTGTTCCTTCGGTCATTTCTGTTCAACTTTCGGATAACAATAGTTTAACGGGTTCAATTATTTCTTTAATTTTGTATTTAGTATTTTTCGTGTTAACTGTATATCAAATCGTGATTTGTTGTCTTGACAGTGAACGTCAACACAATCAATATGGACCAAGTACAAAATATAATGAAGACGCTGCTGATATTCAAAGCAAAGCGCCTAATGAAGAAAACTTAAATAAACGAGATAACAATTATTACTAAAGTAAAAAGTCAATAAGCATATATTTTATGTAAACACCCAATCAATGTGTTAAAAAACGGGCATATTGATTGGGTGTTTTTGTTTCAATGCTATATGAAGTATGCTGCTCTTTTTAAAGATAATGGCTTCTTAGAATTTTATCATCAGTAATTTAAACGATAGAATGAAAATTGAATTCAGGTATAAAGTAAAAAGGCAATGTCTATCATGTTTAGATAGCAATTACCTTTACGTGTTAATTAAAGATATTTAGGTCTTTTAACAATTATTAAAGTTACTGTATGAAACTAAATATAAGATAATGTTGGGTTTTGTCTTCCTAATAAATCATGTAAAGATTTGTACTTTTTAAACAAACGTTCATATGCTGTTACTTTTTCTGGATCAGGTTGTTTGCGATATAGCACTGCTTGCTTCATATTTTGAACTGTAGTTTCTAAGTCAGGGTAAGCTCCCCCAATATTCGCTCCAAGCATTGCAGCACCTAATGCAGTGGCATTACTTGAATCTAATACGACAACTTCTTTATTTAAAACATTGGCGTAAATGTCTACAAGAAGGTTGCTTTTTTTAGGAATCCCTCCTGAAGCAAACACTGTATGCACGGGAATATCATTATTCTCAAATTGTTGCATGATTAATTTTGTGCCAAATGCAGTAGCTTCTATATGTGCACGGTGAATCATTGCAAATGGCGTTTGTAACGTCAAACCGAAAATGCTCCCTGTTAGCTGACTGTCACTTAAAATACTGCGATTACCATTGTGCCAATCTAAAACGGTAACATGTTGGTCTTCAATATCTATATCACTAGCTAAATTTTCAAGATGTTCTAATACTGAAATATTTTGGCGTTCTGCTTCATCAACAATAGACTTTGGCGCATGTTGAGCAGAATAGTTAAATAAATCACCCACAGCTGCTTGGCCGGCTTCGTAAGCATATAAACCAGGTATAATAGCATCTTTGACTGAACCTGTTATTGCAGGTATAGGTGCTTGTTTAGCATCTAACATTAAATGACAAGTACTCGTTCCAATTACTGGTGTGAATTCACCTTGGTGGATTGATCCTACACCTAAGACACCAGAATGTGCATCTATAATGTAAGGAGAAATCTGTACGTTAGAGTTTAAGTTCCATAGATCTTGATAATACTTACTAAGTGAACCAGCACTTTCTCCAATTTTAATTACTGGAGCTTCACATTTTTCTTTCACGATTTGAGGTAATTCATTATCAACTGCTTTGAAGAAATCATAATTAAAGCCATCTTGTTCATTATAAAATCCTTTAAAGCCAATACCACAATTAGAACGCAAATTATTATTTGTTAATAAACAAACCAGATAGTCCCCAGCCTCCATTATATATGAAGTTGCGTCTAAAATTTCAGGTGCTTGTTGTTTAACTTCTAATATTTTTGGAATCATCCATTCACAGTTTACGCTATGACCATAGTTATTTAGCCATTGTTTGTTATATTGAGCACTGACCTCATTCATCATATCTGCTTGCTCTTGTGCGCCGTGATGTTTCCACAATTTAACATATGAATGTGGGTTGTTTTCGAATTCTGGTTTAGTATGTAAAGGTTGGAAATTGTCATCTAAAAAAACGATTGTACAACTTGTAAAATCAATGCCTATACCAATAACCTCGTCAAGATCAACATTACTGTCATTTAACACATGAGTTACACCTTGTTCTAGAATTTGAGTATAATCCTCCGCATGTTGTAAAAAATAATTCTGCGGCAATTTTTTACCGTTTAATGAACTGGAAATTGTACCATGAGGGTATTCTTTAATGTAACTAGAAACTATAGTTCCGTCAGAAGTATCTACTAAAAATACTCTTCCAGAAGCTGTACCATAATCTATACCAATACTGTAACTCATATCGGGTAAATCCTCCTTATGTGGGTAAATAATTAAAATTAAAATAAAGATTGTAAATTAATGATAGTGCTTACATTTGATACTGTAAAGTTGTACAACTCGTAAAATTTCAGTAAACTATTCTTTTGTTTACTTGAAAGTGCTATGATGTAATTAGTTTAAGCAGAATAAATACATAATTAATTTCAAGACAATTATAAATAGATATATAAGGAGAAGATGTGTAATGACTCTGCGTATAGAAGACGTTACCAAAAAGTATAAAGCATTTACAGCTGTCGACAGTGTTTCTTTGACGTTAGAAGAAGGTAAGATGCTCGGTTTCCTTGGGCGAAATGGTGCAGGTAAAACAACGACATTTAGAATGATTTTAGGGTTAACGCCGATAACTCATGGTCAAATTACTTATAAAGGAAAAAAAATTGATAAAAAACAATATGACTACGTTGGTTATTTACCCGAAGAACGTGGATTACATCCTAAAATGAAAGTGTATGATGAGTTATTTTATTTAGCTACATTAAAAGGAATGAAGTCAAAAGATATTAAAAAAGCGATTGATTATTGGCTAAATAGATTTGATATCGTTCAGAATAGAGACAAAAAAATAGAGGCTTTGTCAAAAGGGAATCAACAAAAAATTCAACTATTGGCTAGTATGATACATCAACCACAATTATTAATCTTAGACGAACCTTTCAGTGGTTTAGATCCGGTCAATGTCGAACTATTAAAATCTGCAGTTAAGGAATTAAACGACCAAGGTACTACTATTATTTATAGTTCTCATAGAATGGAACATGTAGAAGAATTATGTGACGATGTGTGCATTTTAAATAATGGTCAATTAGTTGTTGCAGGCCAAATTGATGAAGTAAAAGCAAATCACGGTAATAAGAGTGTTATGATAGAAAGTTCGCATCAAATGCCTGAACTAGAGTCAATAGAAGGCGTATTAAATGTGGAACGCAATAAGCGTGAAATTAAGGTAACGATAGAAAATGAAAATATAGCTGAAAACATTTACCAAGTAGTTGTAAGCTATGGTTTTGTTAAGCGTTTTCAAGTTGTAGAACCTTCTTTAAATGAAATTTTCATAGATAAAGTAGGTGATTATAATGGATAGATTTTTTGCTACTTTTGCATTAACCTACAGAAACAAAGTGAAAGCAAAATCATTTTTAATTTTTACTGGTATTGTTGTGATATTAATCTTGGCAGCAGGAAACATTAATAAAATTATTGATTTATTTAATAATGGTGGAAATAAAATAGGTATTGTTACAAATAATGATAATCTATACAAAGCTGTTAAATCACAAGAAAAACAACTTGATGATGATGCTACATTCCAAAAAGTATCAAAAAATAAAGCTAAAAAAGATATAAGAAATAAAAAAATGGATGAAGCCTATGTTGCAAATTTATCAGATAATAAAATAAACGGTAAAATTTTAAGTCGTGACACAGTATCTGCGCAAAAAGAACAAAAGTATCAAGCTGTTTTGTCGACAATACAAACTCAAATCATGGCATCTAATTTGAATTTGTCGCCTTCAGAGTTAAAATCTTTACAAGCTCAGAGTAATGTATCTACTCAGATGATATCTGATCAACAACACAATAAGAATTTATCAGAAGCACAAAAAACATTTAATATGATAGTCGTTTATGCTGGCATCATGTTATTGTTCTTTATCATTATCAATTATGCCAACCAAATAGCAATGGAAATTGCGACAGAAAAGACATCTCGAGTAATCGAAATGATTATAACAAGCGTTTCTCCAATGACGCATATACTAGCTAAAATAGCTGGCGTTATAGCAGTGGCATTAACGCAGATAGCCATATTCGTTATTGTTGCGTTAATTTCATATATTGCATTTGACGTTAAAGAAATGTTTGATGGATTTGATGTACATCCAGGCACGTTAACTACGCAAATTATAATAGTAGGTATTATTAATTTAATAGTAGGCGTACTTTCTTATGTTTTCTTAGCAGCTATATTAGGTGCAATTACATCACGAATTGAAGATATTAACCAATCGATTATGCCAATGTCATTGCTTAGTATGATTGGCTTATATGTATCGTTATATAGTGTTTGGAACCCTGATGCGTTAATAACTAAAATTACTAGTTTTATTCCGATGTTATCTCCATTCGTTATGTTTGTACGTTCATCATCCCCGAACGTTGAAATATGGGAAATTGTCTTGAGTGTAATAATATCACTGATCACAGGCGTAATACTATTATGGATTGCGATTCGAAGTTATAAGGACAGTATTTTAAGTTTTGATAGAAGTGTTAAAGCATCTATGAAACGTTTATTTAACCGAGGCTAAATATTTGTGTGAATTTATAAAATGTATAGATTTATTTTTAGTAAAATTGTTACAATGTTACTTATAAATATAAAATGAAAACATACAGGCATACACCACAAGTTATTTATTGCTTGTATGTTTTTTAATTGAAAGACGTATGTATAAGGGAATAGTAAAAAGAAGTAAGAACAACTTAATAGTTGCCTCGTGTTGTATATTATTATATTGAAGCATTTTAAAAATATGCGGTATATCAATTATCTATTCATCGGTATAATTGTTAATTAACAAAAATATTTGTTGATGAAGGTGATTAGTGTGAAAGGGAGTATTAAACATGTTTGCAAAAGTAGAAAAACAGCGTAACGGTATAGAATTGATAAAAATTGACAACCAAGAAACCACAATTGTATTTTCTAATTATGGTGCACGTATTGTTTCATGGAAATTTGATGATAATAGTATAGTTTTGGGGAACATTGTTGAAGCAGATGAATTTTATCAAGAAAACCCATTTAAATTTGGTGCTACAATAGGACGTTACAGTGGTAGAATTGCCAATGCTACTTTTGAATTAGATGGCAAAACCTATACATTAGATCAAAATGATGAGTCTAACAATATTCATGGTGGACCTAATGGTCTTGATAGTAGATTTTTTGAGTATGAAATTGTTGAACAAGTTGGTCAAATCAAAATCATTTTTACAACAACTATTACAAGTGAAGAAGATAATTTCCCAGGTAATATAGAATTAAAGGTCACACATACATATAATGTGGAACATAAATGGACGATTGAATATGAAGCAGTTGCTTCAGAAAAAACACTATTCAATCCAATGAATCATGTTTATTTTAATTTAAATAGAGATAATAATATTATCGATAATCATTATATCAATAGCGATAAATTAGCCATGTATCCATTGGGCGATGACAATTTAGTCAGTAGTTTAGAGCCAATTGACTTAAAACAGTATTTTGGCAATAACAAAATTAAGTTTAAAGATATTTTCGAAGCGGATCATCCTGTATTACAACGGCAAATGAATCGCTATAAAGGTTTAGACCATCCTTTTGAAATTGATGAAGGTCAAATGACGATAGAAAATAAGCACTTTTTATTAAAAGTCGAAACAGATATGCCAAACGTTGTTGTTTTTACATTCAATGACACTTCAAGTTGGCAAAGTAATTTTAACATTTATAAACCGCATTCTGGATTTACGCTTGAAACTCAATGTATACCAAATGATATTAATTTAGTAGGTGAAAATGCCCAATCGATAATTGACGCAAATAAGCCATTTTACTCTAAAACATCTTATAAGATTTTTGAAAAAGAAATATAAACAAAAAGTATGAAGTTAGTGGTGTTCACTAAGTTCATACTTTTTAATGTTGTTGTGCACGAGATAGTAAACGTTGGAGTTTTTCTTTTCTATTATTAGTAATATAGGGGTTTTTAATTGCGTAATGAAGGCGCGATGCATTTTTACGATCATTATAATAAATGTCATTCAGTTCGTATACAGATAATTTAGTTTCTTTTTCGGCTGTTTTTATAAGTTTTAGATTGTCCTCGACAGTAACATAGCCTTCTTGAATAACACGGAAATAAAAACCAGTTTTGCCAGATGTTGACATGCGTTTAACTAAATCAGGAATTTGATATTTAGTTTGAATTTTCCAACATGGTTCTCTAATTTCGGATATTTCTATTATTGCTTCACCTAATTGATATTGATTACCAAAATAGGCTTCACGTTCGTCTAAGTTAGTCACAGTTAAATTTTCACCAAACATGGCATAAGTAGGAAGTTGGTCAACATCATCTTTCCACATACTATAGTTTGATTTGTTAAATAAACAAACTGCCTTATCAGGACCACCATGGTCTTTATATTCTTGCTCATCTTGAGTAAAGCCAGTTAGTGATAACCAAATAGAACCTGTAAAAGGTGTCTTATTCAGTGCGGAACGCATTGGTCGTTTACTGCTATAATTTAAATCTACAACTTTGCCTGTACAAATTGCTTCAACTTCATAAATCATAAGTTGTTCTCCAATCAATAGTTTACGCTCATTATATATGAAATGTTTGTATTAATGAAGAGATTGATATGGGTAAATCCACAGTATAGTGATTTTTTATAATTAAATATAACAATGACTTTAGCTATATATTTTTTTTATTCTCATGTACAATAAAGGTATTACAATTATAGTTACAAAGGGGCAGCATTATGGATAAGAAACAGTTAAAAATAATTACATTTAACGATGCATTGCAACAAATAAAAGATGGTATGGTTATTGGTATTGGCTCAGGTTCTACAATTGAATTATTGATTCCACAGCTAGCTGAAAAAATTAAATCGGAGCAACTAAATATAACAGGTGTTTGCACTTCGAATAAAACTGCATATATTGCTAAAAATCACGGTATCAAAGTGATAGAAGTAAATGATGCTACTAGCATTGATGTAGCTATTGATGGTGCTGATGAAGTGGATCCGAATTTAAATCTTATCAAAGGTGGCGGTGGTGCTTTATTTAGAGAAAAAGTTATTGATGCTATGGCCAACAAGTTTGTAGTTCTAGTAGATGAATCTAAAATGGTTGATTACTTAGGTGAAACTTTTAAATTGCCTGTCGAGGTTGATAAATTTAATTGGTTGCTCGTTGCTAAAAAAATCCAAGCATATGGAAATCTCGAAGTTACGCGTAGAATGGTAGACGACGTACCATTTATTACTGATAATGGAAATTATATATTAGATGTCGTATTACATAATGACATTAACTCATCTGATTTTCATGAATATTTAATTCATTTAATAGGCGTACTTGAAACAGGATATTTTATTGATATTGCTGATCAAGTAATTGTTGGTACTCAAAATGGTGTAAAAGTTATAAATAAATAATAATAAAATGAGTCTAGTACATAAATTCGAAATTAGTAGTACTTAAATGATTTTTGTTTTGAAATCACTTTAGTACTACTTTTATTTTAATGCCTTGTATTAATTTGTTCCCTCGTTACTGGCATAACTTGAGTCTAACCTAGCTTACTTTAATAGATTTTTACTACAAAAAAATAAGGCACTTTCTTTTAATTTAATAAATGCCATTAGACTAAATTACCGAGGTTCCTTAGGTATAAAAATTATGTTGTAAGCTGATAAGCAATTTGTTGTTAGATCGCATAACTGAAAAAACGAGTATTAGAATAAATCATTTCGATTGGGAAATATTAAATATCAAATTAATCAAAAGCTTTTAGAAACGCAAAATGCTATGGTCAAAGTACAATAATGGCTGTAGCACCTGTTTTGGGTTTTGTTCGAATGTCGGTTTGAGGCATAAATAGAATCCAATATAAACTTGGATTTGTCTTAATGGTGTTAAACATAAGAAAAATAGGAACTCAATGTGTTACCAAATTCCATAAAAACAAGAAAAGCGTCAATTTCTATATTATATTAATAGAAATTGACGCTTACTTTTTAGTTAAAGATGTTTATATACAAAACTTATTTTTATCTTCTATTACGATTTTTAAGTTTTGTTAAGAACGAAGTACGATGATATTCATTAGTTGAACCGTTATGCTCTGAATCTTCTTGCTCGTTTGATTGTGCTTCGTCCAAGTTAGACGTATTATTATCCATTTGTGCATCATTATTTAAATGTTTTGATGAAGTAGTTTCAGTATCATTTGCAACATTTTGATTTAGGTTCGAATGCTCAATGTGCTCAGTTTCATGTTTTTTTTCTGTAGTATTTGAAGTTACTCGACTATCATCAATATCATTAGAAGCGTCAAGTTCTGAATCGACTTGGCTATCTATAAAATTATTTTGTGTTACTGACCCATCTTGAGTTCTAGAAGCGTCCTTAGCAACCGAAACATCATTTCTTTGAAGCGTGTCTTCAGTAATAGGTGATGTTTCACTTTCAGATGTGACATTATCTTCAACAATAGGTGATGTTTCACTTTCAGATGTAGTAATTTGCTCAGTGGCAGTTGTTTCTCTTTCGAATTTATCTACATTAGTAACTTGTGCTTCTATTCTGTTGTCTGTTTCAGTTGTTGGATCTTTATCGTGATGATTGTCATGTGATGTCTTATGACCCTTGGTAGATTCAACTTCATCTTCATCATTTAGATGGTCCATGTAATTATTTTCTTCAATCTCATCAAAATTACGTCTGGTGAAGAAATAAAGAATAACTCGTACAATCATACTTAATATTAAGTAAACTATACCTACTACTACTGTCGAATAGGCGACAACTTTCATTGCAAAGACATTGCCCAATTCTTCATTAAATAAGAAAACGAGTCCGAATGACATAATAAAATGAAAAACGGTCGCTATATAAATTGTACGTCCTTTCATACCACGTATAAGTTCACCCACAATTAGAGAGAACGCAAATCCGTATAGAAAACTATACATTGCAAATGTTAAACCGAAACTTAGGTTGATGTTCCACAATGCGTATAAAAAGCCTACAATAATTGATGCGAATAAATTATAAACGCGATTTTCTACTATGTTTTGTAAATAAGAACGGAACGCGAATTCTATTAAAAATGCCATAACCAGTTGCCCAACAATTACAGTAGTTATAGACACCGATAAATCCTCAGCTTGTAATAAGATAAAACTATCTGCAAAGACATTAAAGCTAGTCATTGCTACAATAAAAATCACTAGTGGAATAATTAAAGCTAATAAAAGTCTAACAATTGTATCCAGTCCAAGCGTGAATTTTAAACCATTTAATTGGACTCTTTTACTTCCAAATATTATAAGACATACAAATACTGCAACAAAAGGTGCAATATAAGTTAAGTCAAAAACAAAAGATTTATATGGCAATTTGCCTTGAAAATCTTTAAGTATCGTAGGTAATGCATAGGAAATGATATAAAAAATAAAAATCATCATCGCCCATCTAAAACCTGGAATACGTTGCTTATCCATGTACGTAACCTCCATTTAGGTTTTAAATATTTCATTCGCATCTAATTATACATTTAACATATCTAGAAATAAATTAAATGCAGTAAATATCATTGAATTGTAATAGTTTAGGGTTAAATTTCACTAAAATTGAGATATTAATATATTGTGTACTAATTAATTTATAAATAATGGGGTACTAAATGATTATGAATTGAATTCACAAAAATGTAAGCGTATACTTTAAGTGTTCAATTAGGTAAAGGGGGAAGAGTATGCATAATTTACCAAATGCTGAGCTTTGGACAGGTAGAATTGACAGTGAAACGGATAGTAATCAGTTTCGACATTTTCAAACAATTCAATTCGGCAATTTTAATGATAAGGCAGCTAAGTCACAACCTGAAGGTGTAGGTATACTCGGTTATGAAGTGGACAAAGGAGTAGAATTAAATAATGGACGTTTAGGAGCTAAAGATGGACCAAATGCTATAAAAAGTGCATTTGCTAATTTACCAGTGTTACGTTCCAGCCCAATATTTGATTACGGAAATATAGTTCATGATCACGAAACATTAGAAGAGACACAAGAAGAATTTGCAAAACTAGTTACTCAATCAATTAAGCGCCACAAGCAAACATTTTTATTAGGTGGCGGTCATGACATAGCATATGCTCAATATTTAGGAGTTAGAGCGGCATATCCTGATTCATCTATTGGCGTAATAAATATTGATGCGCATTTTGATACACGCATCGCTGAAGGTTCTACTTCAGGTACAAGTTTCAGGCAAATTTTAGAGCAAGACGATAATGCGGCTTATTTAGTTTTAGGCATACAACAAGGCGGTAATACACAAGCATTATTTGATTATGCCGAACAACGAAATATAGACTACGTGTTTTCAGACGAACTATTACATCAAGTGTCACCACCAATAAAAGATTTAGTCGAACGATTTGTGCATGATCACGATGTTATAATGTTCACGGTGTGTATGGATGTCGTTGATAGTGCTTTTGCACCAGGCGTAAGTGCTCCTGCAGTGTTGGGCTTATATCCAAATATCGTTCTAGAATTAGCCAAACGTATTATACCTAGCGATAAAGTTTCAACAATAAGCATTGCTGAAACGAATCCGGCTTATGATATTGATGATAGAACCGCAAAATTAACGGCTAACTTTATTCATCATTTTTTACATTGATATCCCAATAACTTAAAAATACATCTATTAAGGAAAGTACTCTTGAAGAGTGCTTTCTTTTTTTTAAATAATTGATATATATGGTGCGTCCTAAGTTAGGTTCGAACTTAATGGCGTCTAATTGACTAGCATTAAACGATTGATAATAAAATCTAGGTATAATGGCATAACCTAAACCTTTATGTACAAAATTTGTGGCTGCTTTGAATCGATCTACCTCTAATACGATATTTGGATGTAAATTCATGCGTTTAAAGTAATCATCAAGATGCAGTCTAACCTGTGAACCTTGTTTAGGTAATATTAAAGGCAAATCATTAATAGTAATGTGTTGCTCACTAAAAGTATTGTTAGGTACGAGTAGCATATAAGATTCTTCGTATAATGGCGTAGATTGAATCGCTTCGTGTGTAATTTTTTCGTTTGATAAGGCAATGTGCTCTTCAAAATTTAATAAGTGTGCCAATATATCATTTTGATTATGTATTTCTGAAATTAAATATGTTTGATCATCATACTGCTTACGATGCATTGCGATAGCTTGTGAGACCCATTGATTTGTTGATTCTAAAATAGAGAGTTTGACTTTGGGAGATTCACTCATTTTTAAGTCATACATTTTTTCCATAGTTTGATGGTACTCTTGTACTAATTTTATAGCGTAATTATAAAATTGAATACCTCTTTCTGTAATCTTTATATCTTTGGTTGTTCGTGTAAACAAATCATAGCCTAAGTCACTTTCAATTTTTTTAATAGTTGCCGTTAAGGAAGGTTGACTAATATGTAAAAACTTAGCCGCTTGAGTAAAGTTGTTATACTTAACTACGGCGATAAAGTATTCTAATTGAATGATTTTCATTAATAAGCCCCATTTATTATTTATAGCTTGAAGCTATAAATAATTAGTTTATTTATATTGGTAAGTTATAAATAAGCATAATATAATTACACTATAACGTAAACAAATACCAAATTAGTTTAGTAAATTTGGAATAAATCTAGTTATAGTGTAAACACTGTATAGATAATAGCAATTAATCAAAGGGATGGAGTGATTGTTAATGAGAAAAATACAAGCAAAAAAAGGATTAGAATTAGAGTGTAAGGGCTGGGAACAAGAAGCAGTACTAAGAATGCTCTATAACAATTTAGATCCAGAAGTAGCTGAACGACCTGAAGATTTAGTAGTATATGGAGGTATTGGTAAAGCTGCTAGAAATTGGGAAGCATTTGAAGCCATAGAAAATACGTTACGTGATTTAGAAGCGGATGAAACTATGTTAGTTCAATCTGGTAAACCAGTTGCAGTGTTTAAAACACATGAAGAGGCACCTAGAGTTTTATTATCTAATTCTGTCTTAGTCCCAGAGTGGGCAAATTGGGATCATTTCCATGAATTAGATAAAAAAGGGCTTATGATGTATGGTCAGATGACGGCAGGTAGTTGGATTTATATTGGTTCTCAAGGTATTGTGCAGGGTACGTACGAAACTTTTGGAGAATTAGCGAATCAACATTATGAAGGTAGCCTAGCTGGGACTGTGACATTAACTGCAGGGTTAGGTGGTATGGGAGGCGCGCAACCGCTTGCTGTAACGATGAACGAAGGTGTCGTAATCGGGGTTGATGTTGATGAATCAAGAATTGATAAACGTATCGCAACGAAATATTGTGATGTTAAGACGGATGATTTAGATGAAGCATTGAAATTAGCTGATGAAGCTAGAAGTGAAGGTCGTCCGTTATCTATTGGAGTTATAGGTAATGCCGTAGATGTTCATCAACAAATTTTAGACAAAAAATTTAAAATCGATATTATTACAGACCAAACAAGTGCACATGACCCATTAAATGGTTACGTACCGCAAGGATATACGGTTGAAGAAGCGAAAACATATCGTGAAAATGATCCTAAAGCATATGTAAAAGAGTCTGAATCCTCAATGGCTAAGCACGTATCATTAATGTTAGAATTTCAAAAACAGGGTGCGGTTGCATTCGACTATGGCAATAATATTCGTCAAGTTGCATATAATAACGGGGTGACTAATGCGTTTGATTTCCCAGGTTTTGTACCAGCTTATATTAGACCACTATTTTGTGAAGGTAAAGGCCCATTTAGATTTGCAGCATTAAGTGGTGATCCTAAAGACATTGAACGTGCAGATGAAGAAATGAGAAAGCTATTCCCAGATAATGAAAAACTCAATCGATGGTTAGATTTAGCTTCAGAGAAAATTGCATACCAAGGTTTACCTTCTCGTATCGCTTGGTTAGGGTATGGAGAAAGAGCAGAAATGGGATTAGCGTTAAATAAATTAGTACGTGACGGTGAAATTTCAGCGCCAATCGTTATTGGACGTGACCACTTAGACTCGGGTTCTGTAGCTAGTCCTAATAGAGAGACAGAAGGTATGAAAGATGGTTCGGATGCAGTTGGAGACTGGGCTGTACTTAATGCGTTAATTAATACAGCAGCTGGTGGATCGTGGATTTCATTCCACCATGGTGGAGGTGTAGGCATGGGCTACTCTTTACACGCTGGTATGGTTGTCGTTGCTGACGGTTCAGAACGCGCAGATAGACGTTTAGGAAGAGTGTTAACTACAGATCCAGGTATGGGTGTTGCACGACATGTAGATGCTGGTTATGACTCTGCGGTTAAAGTTGCTAAAGAAAAAGGTGTCAAAATTCCAATGATAGATAGAAAAGGTGATCAATAATGAATGATTTAATAATACAAAATATTAAACAACTAATCTTACCTAAATCTACCGATCGCCCTTTAAAAGGCAAAGAATTAGATGAATTGACGACGATTGACAATGGAACTGTTGTAGTTAATGACGGTAAGATAGTTTACTCAGGTGCATATACTGATGAATATGAAGCGAAAGAAACAATTGACGGTAGTGATAGAGTTGTTTCGCCAGCATTAGTTGAAGCGCATACGCATTTAGTTCATGGTGGTTCAAGAGAGCATGAAATGTCTTTAAAAAGACAAGGTGTATCTTATCTTGAAATATTAGAGCAAGGTGGGGGAATACTTTCAACTGTTGAAGCTACGCGTAATACTGCAGAAGAAGATTTATTGAAAAAAGCCGAGAAACAATTGCTAACTATGATGCAACATGGTGTGCTTACAGTTGAAGCTAAAAGTGGTTACGGTTTAAATAAAGAAAACGAATTAAAACAATTACGTGTGTCTAATCAATTAGCAGAAAAATATAATATAGAAATGAAACATACATTTTTAGGGCCTCATGCCATTCCTAAAAATGCTGTATCTAACCAAGCATTTTTAGATGAAATGATTGAGATGTTACCGGAAGCAAAACAATATGCGGACTTTGCTGATATTTTTTGTGAAACAGGCGTCTTCACAATTGAAGAGTCTCAAAAATATATGGAAGCTGCTAAAGAAGCAGGTTTTAGAGTGAAAATACATGCTGACGAGATTGATCCGTTGGGTGGTTTAGAATTAGCAATCGATGAAGATGCAATCAGTGCCGATCATTTGGTCGCATCAAGCGATGAAGGTAAGCGAAAATTATATGATAGTGATACAGTTGCTGTTATTTTACCAGGTACGACATTCTATCTAGGTAAAGATAAATATGCGGACGCAAGAGGAATGATAGATAATAATGGTGCCATTGCGATTGCTACTGACTTTAACCCTGGTAGTTGTGTAACGAATAACTTACAACTTGTCATGGCTATTGCATCACTTAAACTAAAATTATCTTCGAATGAAATATGGAATGCAGTGACTGTGAATGCCGCAAAAGCTATTGATAGTAATGCAGGCACAATTAATAAAGGTGACAAGGCAAATATCGTCATTTGGGATGCACCGAACTACGAATATATTTTATATCATTTTGGTATCAATCATGCTGATAAGGTCATTAAAGATGGCGAAGTTATCTTTGATAATGCAGTTGCATTTTCAGCAAGCAATTCATAGATTAAATAATGAAATTAGGCCTATATACGGGCCTATTTTTATTGTGCAAATTGAGTTGTCTTAAAAATTCAGAAAATTATGATACGATATAGCTAAACGGGCGTTCTTAAGGGAGTGATGGTTAATGATGAGTCATAAATATTTGAGACAATGGCAAGCAAAATATTATAGTAATGACATTATTATAGGCATCTTATTAGCATTAGCACTTCTACCTGGTGCTATCGCTTTTTCTTTTATCGCGGGAGTTAGCCCTGCGATAGGATTATTAAGTACTAGTATTATCATGCTCGTCATCAGTATAACTGGTAATCGTAGATTTATGGTAACAGCGCCAAGTAGTGGAGTATCATTAGTGGCAGCCCCGATAGTCGCTCATCATGGTTTAAATTATTTATTATTAGCCACTTTTACAATGGGTATAATTCAAATCATCTTTGGCTTATGCCACATCAATAAATTGTTAGACTTAATACCTAACACGGTAGTTATTGGTTTTATGAACGCGTTAGGGATATTATTATTTACTTCTCAATTATCCAATGTTTTTTTTATTTCAACAATGACTTATGTATTTGTAGGAATGTCATTTTTAATTATTTGGCTCATGCCTAAATTCACTAGAATAGTACCTTCACCCTTAATTGCGATTATCGTGTTAACCTTATGTGCTTGGTATTTTCATCCCGATATTAAATATGTAGAAGACCTCTCTAAAGTTCATATCTTATTACCCAAGTTATTTTTACCTTTACATGCATTAAATATACATAGCATTGGTACTATTCTATTTTATGGTCTAATGATGGCAATTGTTGCTACTGTGCAGACTACTTTAACGGCACGCTTAATTGATGAACTGAGTCAAACTAATAGCAATAAAAATAAAGAATCTATTGGACAAGGTATTGCCACTTTAATTACAAGTTTATTTGGTGGTATCGGAGGCAGTGCGTTAGTAGGACAGTCTCGCTTTATTGTATCGATGGGCGTAACTTCTAGAATAACGACACTTGTTACAGGTGTTTTTTTATTTGTAAGTTTATTCGCTTTCAGTAATATAATTGGAAAAATCCCAATGTCAGTGTTAGCTACAGTATTGATAACTATTTCATTAACTACTTTTGACAGGCGTACTAAGTCATATATTCAATCAGCACCAATTAAAAATGGTACCGTAATAATAGTGACGATGGCTATTATATTAGCAAGTAATAATCTTGCTTACGGTGTTTTATTTGGTACTGCTTTTTACTATACTATAAATTATATATTCGAAACTAAAAGGAGTGACACGTAATGCCTGATTTTAAAGATTACGTACAATGGAGACGACATTTTCATCAATATCCTGAAGTGTCTAAAAATGAACATGAAACTACTAAAAAGTTAAAAGAAATTTTAACATCGTACGATATTAAAGTGCTGGATTTACCACTTGAGACTGGTTTGATAGCTGAAGTGGGCCAAGGTGAAGCGTTTGTAGCTGTGAGATCTGATATTGACGCATTACCAATCACAGAACAAGTTGACCATGCTTTTAAATCAACAAATAATGGCGCAATGCATGCTTGTGGTCATGATATACACATGGCTAGTGTTTTAGCTGTAGCAACAAAGCTTAAGGAAAGAGAAGCTAATCTAAAAGGTAGAGTAAGGTTACTATTTCAACCTGCTGAAGAAGTTGGGTTTGGTGCATTGAAGTTTGTAGAAACAGGTGCATTAGAAGGCGTTAAAGCGGTTCTTGGTTATCATAATTTTCCAACTCTAAATATAGGAGAATTTATGGTTAAATCTGGACCGATAACATCATCCGTTGATCGTTTCGAGTTCAAGATTAAAGGCAAAGGTGCACATGCTGCAAAACCTGAACAAGGTAAGGATCCAGTCATTGTTTTAGGACAACTTATTAACAGTATTCAATCGATAGTGAGTCGTAATTTGGCAGCGTTTGACAATGCCGTAGTAACTATAGGTGAAATTTCTTCAGGTAATACGTGGAATGTAATTGCAGACGAAGCTTATGTACAAGGTACTGTACGTTCATTTGATCAAACAGTCCGTCAAAAAATTGAAGATAGAATGAAGCAAATAGGTGACGGTTTAGCACAAGCGTTTGATTTAGAAATTGAAACATTTTATCATCGCGTTACGGCAGCCGTAAGTAATGATACTAAACTTACTAATGATGCAGTTGAAGTTGCGAAAGAAGTGGGTTACGACGTAACAATAATGGATTCACCTTTGACTATAGGTGAAGACTTCTCTGGATACTCAACATATTATCCTAGTGTCTTTGCGTTTATCGGCTCAAATAGTCAATATGATTTACATCATCCTAAATTTGATCCCGATGAAAGAATATTAGAAACTGTACCTGATTATTTTATTACTTTTATTAATAAACTATTCGATGAGATATAATTTATCGTTAATAATGTGTAACATATAGACCTTCTTGGGTATTTAATATTATAACTTGATTTAAAGGAGTTTTAATTATGCCAAATACAGATCCAAGAAGTAAATATTCTAACGCAGATTTTCCTAAACAAGAACAACCTATCCCAGGGTTACAGAGCAAATTAAATCCTCAACCCGATTGTGGAGAAACATCATATACGGGTCATGATAGATTATTAGATTATAAAATATTAGTTACAGGTGGAGATTCGGCTATAGGTCGTGCCGCAGCTATCGCTTATGCGAAAGAAGGGGCAGATGTAGCTATTAATTATCTACCTGCCGAAGAAGAAGATGCACAACAAGTTAAGCAAGTAATTGAACAAGCCGGAAGGAAGGCTGTGTTAATTCCAGGTGATTTAAGAAATGAACATTTTAATTACGAGTTAATTGAACAAGCACATGATCAATTAGGCGGTTTAGATAATTTAACAATTGTAGCAGGGCATCAACAGTACCATGACAATATTAAAGGTTTCGATACAGTATCATTTACTGAAACATTTGAAACCAACGTATACCCTATATTTTGGTTAGTTCAAAAAGCAGTAGATTACTTAAATCCTGGCGCTACGATTACAACAACTTCATCAGTACAGGGGTACAATCCTAGTCCGATTTTACACGACTATGCAGCTTCAAAAGCCGCAATTATATCATTAACAAAAAGTCTATCTGAGGAATTAGGTGGACGAGGTATTAGGGTTAATTGTGTTGCCCCTGGTCCATTCTGGTCACCGTTACAAATTTCTGGTGGTCAACCTCAAGAAAAGATACCTCATTTTGGGCAAAAAGAAGTATTAGGTAGAGCGGGACAACCAGTAGAACTAGCCGGCACCTATGTACATTTAGCAGCTGAAGAGTCTAGTTATACGACAGGACAAGTTTATGGTGTTACTGGTGGTACGCAATTAGATTAATAGACTTATAATAAACTGAGTGGCGGTTACGCTTTAACATTAATGTATGTTTTGAGCAGTCGCTATAGCTTTACTAAACTACTTATACTTAGTAAGGTTAAGGCATGAAATCGCAAAGAACTTTAATGACAGTAGCTGACTGAATTGAAAATACACTCGAGTATTTGTTTTTTAAACTCAAGTTAACTTTGTTGGGGCAGGACAATGAAACCTAATTTTTATTAGATTTATGTCTTGCTCCTTTAATATGTAAAGGAGTATGATCATGAAACAATTTAAACCAGAAAACTTATCAAAAAAGCAAAACTATAAATTATTAAGTGGCAGTGTTATTCCTAGACCTATTGCTTTTGTTACAACTAAAGATGGAGCGGGAAATGTTAACGGTGCACCGTTTAGTTTTTTTAATGTCGTTAATAGTGCACCCCCAATGATCATGATTTCAACTGCCAGAAATAATGGTAAACGTAAAGACACATCATTAAATATAGAAGAAACGGAAAATTTTGTTGTTCATATTACTGACGATAGTAATGTTGAAGACATTAATTTGACAGCGGCACCTTTAGAAAAAGGTCAAAATGAACTGGAACGTACTAAAATGGAGCTTATAAATTCAACTATTGTTGACGCACCAAGTGTTAAACAGGTGAAAGTACGTATGGAATGTAAATTAGCACAAATTATTCATTTGGGAGACGAACTTGAAGGTTCAGATTTAATCATTGGTGAGGTTGTAATGTTTCATGTAGATGATCAAGTATATTTTGGCGATAGTAAAATTAATGCCAATCACTTACAACCAGTCGGTAGACTATCTGGTAATGATTACGCTCGTTTAGGTGAAAAATTTACCATTCAACGACCAACTGAATAAAAATCATGACACCTTTAAATAACAGGTAATTAGAGACGATTTGACTTGTGCTTATAAATATTGTAACGTATATACGAATTTATTTAACTTATTTATAGAAATGGTATAACGATAGTTTCAATACTTAGCAATATGTATTTAAGTATGCCAATTTCAGTTGTGAATAGTGTTGCTATTACGGATGAGTAGAATTAACTATACACTCTTTTCTTCAACATCAAGAAAAGAGTTTTTTATTTTTAGGAGAGTAGATTGAATATGAAAAAGACGCAAAAAGGTAGTGTGTGGGCATTATCTCCATTGGTGTTATTTGTCTTACTTTTTTTAGGTGTAGGGTTAGTTACTGGTGATTTTACAACAATGCCTCTTAACGTTGCTATAGTGATTGCCTCAATATTTGGCTTGCTATTATATAGGAAAGAACCATTTACAAAAAAAGTCGAGGTATTTACTAAAGGTGCAGGTCATTCAAATATTGTATTAATGATGATAATCTTTATTTTGGCAGGTGCATTTTCTCAAACTACAGAAGACATGGGTGGTGTTAAATCGACTGTTAATCTGGGCTTGACGTTAATACCAGAAAATTTATTGATTGTCGGACTATTTATTATTTGTATGTTTGTTTCTATATCTATGGGTACTTCTGTAGGTACAGTGGCAGCTATCGCCCCGGTAGGATTTGGATTGAGCCAAGCAACAGACGTTCCTACTGCATTAACGATGGCTACTGTAGTTGGTGGTGCAATGTTTGGCGATAATTTATCGATGATTTCTGATACGACTATTGCTGCCGTACGTACACAAAAGACTAAGATGAGCGATAAATTTAAAGTTAATTTTAAAATTGTCTTACCAGGTGCTATTCTTACAATTATTGTATTGTGGTTTATGACGCATGGTACACATATAGACAGTACGAAAAATTATGACTTTAATATTATTAAAGTCATCCCTTATTTATTAGTATTAATATTAGCGCTTGTGGGTGTTAATGTAATACTTGTATTGATTGGTGGTACAGTGTTATCGGCGATTATAGGTTTAATAGATGGCTCATTTAATTGGACACAGCTATTAAAATCGATTTCTAAAGGTATCACAGGTATGGAAGATATTGCTATGATAGCTTTATTAATAGGGGGACTGGTAGCGCTGATTGAATATTATGGCGGTATTGCTTGGTTGCTAAATTTCATTAGAAGCAAAGTGAAATCTAAAAGAGATGCTGAGTTTGGTATCGCTGGGCTTGTAAGTGTTGCCGATATTGCTACAGCAAATAATACGATATCAATTTTAATGGCTGGCACATTAGCAAAAGATATTTCAGATGAATTTGATGTAGATCCTAGAAAATCAGCTAGCATTTTAGATATTTTTGCTAGTTGTTTCCAAGGTTTTGTTCCATACAGCCCTCAATTAATCGCTGCAGCAGGTGTAGCTAATTTATCGCCAATTGCATTAATGGGTTATAGTTTTTATCCTATTTTGTTAGGTATCTGTGGTTTAATAGCTATATTTTTCAAATTACCGAAATTGAACCATAAAAATCAAAATAAAACAGTTCATTAATATCAAAAGGTAGCATTAATTTGTTTATGTGAATAATCTTTAAGTATATTGACTATCGTTAAGATTGACCATAAAATTTATTAAACAAGTATAATTTATATAATTAAAGTAATAATTGTTTAGGATATTCACATAATAGGTTAATATTAAGATAAGAGAGAAAGTAGGTGACGAATATGGCCAAATATAATGTAGAAAATGACAACGTAAATGTACGCCTAGAAAGGTTATTTAAATCTTCTCCAGAGCTGTTATACCGTGCGTGGACCGATGAAAGCATACTTAAACGCTGGTTTATGACTTCAGAAAGAACGAACCAACTTATTAATATTGATGCCCAAGAACAAGGTTCTTATGAAATTATAGATATACGCAAAGGAAAAGAGAATAAAGTTCAAGGCCAATTTGAGTCATTAATAGAAAATGCATACATTGAAATGACAATAAGTATGCCTGAAATTAGTGAGACTGAAGATAAAATAACTATAGAAATTTTTGAAAGAGAAGCCGGTATTACGCAGATGATATTTACTTATAATGCTGTGGTTCCTAAAGAAAGAAGACTTTCGAATTTAGAATATAAGCAACAGAAAAAAGAATATCATGATTCAACTGCTCATGGTTTCGAAACAATGTTCGATAAATTACAGCAAGTCGTTGCCGATGAACGTGAAAATGGCTCAAATTAATTAAATAAGTAATAAACAAAAGCTAGGCTGAAATAAAATTTCAGCCTAGCTTTTTTATATATGACCGAATTCGATTCGTTCGTTGAATTTTCTTACAACGGTTTCAAAAAAGATGTGATAGCTAATGAAACTGGAATAGTCAGTACCATCATGTAAATAGAATGTATTACTAGAAACATAAACGTTATAGTTAGCTTTTTGAGCTAGGTTATTATCTTTTAAAGTTGTGACTGATATAAAATATTGCTGTTTTAGCTGTAATGCGTTCGTAATTTCATTAATTTGATAGGATTCACCAGATAAAGAAATAATAAAGAATAAATCTTGAGGTGTCGACTTATTTAATATCATTTTTAGCTCATGGACATCGTGTAGAACTATTATATTTTTATGGATTGTTAATAATACACGTTGTGCTTCTTGAGCGACGTTCAATTGCGCTAACCCAGTACCATAAAGATAAATTGTATCTGCCTCTAATAATTTATCAGTGATTAAATTGTAATCAATTCGTTCTAAGTAGGCGAATGTATTTTTTATTTCTTGCTGAAATCCTTCGATTGAATCAGAAGGAAGTTGTTGAACTTGTTCGGTTTCGAATTTTAAGTATGATTTAAAATCACTATACCCATCAAATCCTAATTTTTTAGTGAAGCGATGAATTGAAGCATTTGAAGCATGTGTATGTGACGCGAGTTCTTGTATTTTCATTGATTTGCATGCGTGAATATGTGTGTTTATGTATTGAGCGATGTGTAAATCATTATCATTAAGTTTATCAAAATTGTTATTTAGCCGTTCATCTAGAAACAAATTAACACCTCTTTTACTTGAAAATATTTTCGCTTTTTGAAAATATAATCTGATTATACAAAACATTTCAAAATGCCGTCAAACTGTTGTTTAAATGTAAGCGTTTACTATAACATGTGGTTAAGTAAAAAATTGAATGATCCATTAGCTATTAAGCAGTAATACGTTCAATTTTCATTAAATGTATTGGGGTGTATATATGAATACAATTAAAAGATTTGGTAGCGCAATGATTGTACCCGTACTTATGTTTGCATTCTTCGGTATAGTTTTAGGGTTAGCGACTTTATTCAAGAACCCTGCTATAATGGGAAGCATTGCAGATAATGGTACGATTTGGACTAAAGTTTGGACTGTAGTTGAATCTGGTGGGTGGACTATTTTCAATCATATGGAAATTGTTTTCGTAGTCGGTTTACCGATTTCTCTTGCTAAAAAAGCATCAAGTCATGCCACTTTAGCTGCTTTAATGGGATATTTAATGTTCAATACGTTCATCAATGCGATATTAACGCAATGGCCACATACCTTTGGCGCGAACTTTAACAAAGGGGTAGAAAATGTTACAGGTTTAAAATCTATTGCAGGTATTGATACGTTAGATACAAATATCTTAGGTGCCATTATTATTTCGAGTATTGTGACTTGGATACATAATAGATATTACAGTAAAAAGTTACCGGAAATGCTAGGTATTTTCCAAGGGTTAACATTTGTAGTAACAATTTCGTTTTTTGTAATGTTACCAATTGCCTTGATTACTTGTATCGTATGGCCTACGGTACAGGATGCCATTTCTTCGCTTCAAGGTTTTATTATAGGTTCCGGTTATGTAGGCGTTTGGTTGTATCACTTCTTAGAAAGAGTGCTCATACCGACTGGCTTACATCACTTTATATATGCACCAGTTGAAGTCGGACCAGTAGTAGTCAATGATGGTCTTAAAGCTGAATGGTTTAAACATGTAAATGAGTTTGCAAATAGTACTAAACCATTAAAGGATCAATTTCATTATGGCTTTATGTTACAAGGTAATGGGAAGGTATTTGGTGCAATCGGTATTGCACTGGCTATGTATTCAACAACGCCTAAAGAAAATAAGAAAAAAGTTGCTGCACTATTAATACCAGCAACGCTTACTGCAGCAGTTGTAGGTATAACTGAACCTTTAGAATTTACATTTTTATTTATAGCACCATATTTATTCGTTATTCACGCTATATTATCGGCTACAATGGATACTGTAATGTATGGCTTTGGATTAGTAGGTAACTTCGGTGGTGGATTAATTGATTTCTTTGCTACTAACTGGATACCTTTAGGACAAAATCATTGGATGACATATCTTATACAAATTATCATTGGTTTAATATTTACAGGTATTTATTTTGTCGTTTTCAGATTTTTAATCTTGAAATTTAATATACCTTTACCAGGGCGTAAAAAAGAAGAAGATGAAGAAAATGTTAAACTTTATAGTAAAGATGACTATAAAGAAAGTAAAGGTGAAGCGACTGCATCGGCTTCTTCATCTACAGGTGATGAATATGAAGATAAAGCAATCTATTATTTAAATGGATTGGGCGGCGCTGAAAATATTAAAGATGTAACTAATTGTGCGACGAGACTTCGTTTAACCGTTAATGATCCAGAAAAAGTCGAGGGTAATGATTACTTTATTCATAATCAACAAGCTCATGGATTAGTTAAAAGTGGGAAAAATGTACAAGTTATAGTCGGTATGTCTGTGCCACAGGTTAGAGAGGCTTTTGAAGGTTTGTTGAATAAATAATAATTTATACAGCGATAATAAAAAGCACGTGTTAAGTGATGTTAATCATCTTAGCGCGTGCTTTAATTTAAATTAATATACTCATAAGTGTAATTAAGATATACGTTCTTTACGAATATTGGCTAGCTTAGGACAATATTCTGCTTTAAGTATATCTACATTTTTTGTTGCTAAATGGAAGATAAGCTTAGCAAAAGTAGTTACCGAACAATTAACATTAATTGTACTTTTAGATAGTGTATATACGATAGACTCAGAAGTTGCAAGCATGTTTATTATGTCGATAATTTTATCTTTAATAAAAGCATCGCTTAGACCATCTATGTAAATTTCAAATCGTTTAGATGCTTTTGGTAGTTGTTCTGAATCAATAAGTGAAACAATATTAGAAGATTTAATTACTTGATAAAGCGTGTAGTTATTAAAGCTTAAATAACTTAATAAGAAAGGTAATTGCTGTTTTGGTAAAGTGATTTCCAAAGCATATATCTGATTGTACTTTGAAAATGAGTAGCTTATTGAGCTACAAAATTTAATTTGACGACATAATTTTAAGAGCTGTTTACGGTTTTTACGTTTATTTAAACCACCAATATTTAAAATAAACGTTTCTGTTTTATCAATAAACATCTGAGTCCTCCCATTCTATAAAGTAAATTTTAGCGTTATTTTGTCGCTGTTAATGTTAGGCATTGTCTAAATCTATTAAATTGTACCACTCTTTTTTTGAAATAGCACTAGGTCTTTGGAATGAAGTCGCGGCATTTTTACAATTAAAAAAATAAATACAAAAATCTTTAGAATTTTCTGAAAATACATTGAGGTCAGTACTAAAGTGTGATACATTTTTCTTTATTACGAGATTGAGGAAGTGTTTAAAGATGTTAACAAAAGTAAGTAGATTTGCAACAAACACATTCTTATTGTGGATGTTAGTCGCAGCTGTTATTGGGTTTATTTTTCCAAATGAATTAGCACAAATAAGTAAATATGTGCCATATTTATTAGGCATCGTGATGATTGGTATGGGATTAACAATTGATCCTAAAGACTTTAAAATTATTTTTCAAGCGCCACGTTCTGTTATTATTGGCGTTATTTTACAGTTTACGATTATGCCCATCGTAGCCTTTGTCATCGCCAAGGTCTTTCAATTGCCGCCTGAGATTGCTATAGGAGTTATTTTAGTTGGGTGTTGCCCGGGTGGAACTTCAAGTAATGTTATGAGTTATTTAGCAAAAGCAAACGTTGCACTTTCAGTGGCAATTACTAGTGTTTCTACGTTATTAGCGCCTATAGTAACACCGGCCTTAATTTTCTTGTTTGCCAACCAATGGTTGAAAGTTTCTTTTGGTAGTATGTTATGGTCAGTGGTGCAAGTAGTATTAATTCCAATCATCATTGGTTTTATTTTACAAAAAGTATTTAAAAACTTTGCAACTAAATCTGCTACTGCATTGCCTATCGTATCGGTAATAGCTATTTCATTAATTTTGTCTTCTGTAGTAGGGGGAAGTAAATCTCAAATATTACAAACAGGTTTATTAATTTTTGCAGTAGTCATTCTACATAATGTAATAGGTTATACTTTAGGCTATATGTTAGCTAAACTACTAAAACTAGAACGAGCTGATAAAAAAGCCGTGTCTATTGAAGTTGGTATGCAAAATTCAGGGTTAGCTGTCTCATTAGCTACAGTGCATTTTAATCCGTTGGCCGCTGTACCTGGAGCGGTGTTCAGTTTAGTACATAATATTACGGGACCGATACTTGCTAGATATTGGGCTAAAAGATAATAACATTTAAAACTGAGATACATGATGTGTCTCAGTTTCTTTATGACTTTTAAAATTATAATATGATAAAATGTGAGGTAATTAATTGAATTAAAATTTATAATAACAACAAAGTACGGGGGATATTGATGTATAAAGCAGTAGTATTTGATTTTGATGGCACAATTATTGATACAGAGAAGCATTTATATGAAATAATTAATAAGCATTTAATTGACCATAACCATCAGCCAATGTCGTTAGAATTTTATACCGATTCGATAGGTGGAGCGGCTGAAGATTTACACCAGTTTTTAGAAGATAAATTAGGCAAGGAACAAAAAGAACAAATGTATATAGAACATCATAAAACAAGTAAAAATTTACCAATATTTGATGAGGTAAAGGCATTAATGGAGTATTTAAAAAAACGCCACATTCCAATGGCTATAGCAACCAGTAGTTATCGAACTTCTATTGAACCTACATTTAAAAAATTAGGATTAGAAAATTATATTGATGCAGTCATAGGTAGGGAAGATGTAAGTGAAGTTAAACCTAATCCTGAACTTTATTTAAAGGCAGTACAAGCATTAAATTATAATCCTGCTAATTGTCTTGCAATTGAAGATTCTGTTAACGGTGCGACGGCAGCTATAAACGCAGGACTTGATGTTATTGTAAATACAAATGCGATGACTGAAAAACAAAATTTTGCCAATATCGCTTATGTAAGTAAAGATGTTGATAGTGAAAGTATTATTGCTAAATATTTTGAATCATAGAAAGTGAATAGGTACATGACATGTCTATATATTTAATATTATTCTTTTTAGCTGGTCCAGTTATTTTAGCTATAGGTAATCTTGTATTGGGCCCAATTTTTAATAAGAGAATACCTTTTAGAATTCAAGTAAGGTCATTTATAGTGAGTAGCGTAATTTATTTAATTTGTGCGGGTCTGTTATATCATTTCTTTTTATCCAGTAAGTTCTAACATAACAATAAAACAGATGATTACCTATGTTATTCAAGGCAATCATCTGTTTTTTATTTTAGTAGTTAATTATTTAAGAAATTGAAAAAGTAAAGTTGCAATAACTAAAACAAGTAAAATTGCATCAATGCCTATCATAATATTGAAGCGAGTGCTTTTTTGACCAGCTAATTTATTCTTTTTAGCAGCTCTAATATTTGGTATTAAGCTAACCAACAATAAAATTATAATAACTACGCCTAGGAAGATAGTCATTTAGGGCCACCTCCTTGTTTATTCTTATCGATATACACCCATATATAGCCTGCTATAATGCCAAAAACAAGTCCGACAATAATAGCTATTTTCATTGCTGATACAATACCACCAATAATGATACAAATAAGCATCGCAATGGGAATCGTCGTTCCAAATTTGTATTTAAGATCAGGTGTATGCATCATAGCAAATAAAGTAAAGTATAGTACGCCTAATACGAACGCTGCTAAAATAGATTTGCCAACGAGGTACGGAACATTTTTATCATGTTGACCAAAATAATTAAGTATAAAAAACAAGATACCGAAAATTATTGTTATTGTAATTGTGCGTCGTAATAAATTTTTATTCATAGCGAACTCCTTTATGTAAATATAAGGAAAATTATAGCATATAGTTTTATTTTATTATAATAAGAATATAATGGCACGCTAAAGTAACTTACCATTAAGCAATATGATATTTGAAATTAACAAGAAAATACTTTTTGCAATTTTATTGAAAATATCATAAAATGTACAATGGGTTTTGAAAGCCCTTACATTATGAAAAGTGTATTTTTCATTAAATATTTATTGTATAATAATAAGATATAACATTATTAATGTCGTTTATTTTCGAGAGAGAGATGGGGTTAGGTTAAATGAATGATGAAACAGAATTACATAGGGGGCTGAGTGCGCGTCAAATTAGAATGATCGCACTTGGTGGAACTATCGGTGTCGGACTATTCATGGGGGCAACGAGTACAATTAAATGGACTGGACCTTCAGTTATATTTGCCTATTTAATTGCAGGTTTGTTTTTATTTTTAGTGATGCGTGCAATGGGTGAAATGGTTTATCTATACCCAACTACAGGTTCATTTGCAAACTTTGCAAGTGATTACATACATCCAGTTGCAGGTTATTTGACGGCTTGGAGTAATATTTTCCAGTGGATAGTCGTCGGTATGAGTGAGGTTATAGCCGTCGGTGAATATATGAACTTTTGGTTCCCTCACTTACCTCAATGGATTCCAGGCGTTATAGTTGTTTTATTATTAGCAGCAGCTAACTTAGTTTCCGTAAAGGCATTCGGCGAATTTGAATTCTGGTTTGCTATGATTAAAGTTGTAACAATTATTTTAATGATTGTTGCAGGTTTAGGACTAATATTCTTTGGCTTTGGTAATGGTGGTAATGCTATCGGATTGTCTAATTTATGGTCTAATGGTGGCTTCATGCCAAATGGTTGGCTAGGATTTTTCTTTGCGTTATCAATTGTTATCGGTTCATATCAAGGGGTAGAACTTATTGGTATTTCTGCTGGTGAGACAAAAGATCCTCAGAAAAATATAAAGAGCGCAGTTAATGGCATTATATGGCGTATATTAATATTCTACTTAGGTGCGATTTTCGTTATTGTTACCGTTTATCCTTGGGATGAACTTGGTAATATTGGTAGTCCGTTCACAGCTACATTTGCAAAAGTAGGTATTACTTTCGCTGCAGGACTTATTAACTTTGTAGTACTAACGGCAGCAATGTCAGGCTGTAACTCAGGGATATTCAGTGCGAGTCGGATGACTTTCACATTAGCTCAAAAAGGTCAAATGCCAAAAGTATTCTTGAAAATAATGAAAAATGGCGTACCAGCATATACTGTTATTGCAATTTCTATTGGTATATTAATTGGTGCATTATTAAACGTAATCTTACCTTTATTTATTAAAGGTGCAGATAGTGTCTTTGTATATGTTTATAGTGCTTCAATCTTACCCGGAATGGTGCCATGGTTTATGATATTAATTAGTCATTTAAGATTTAGAAAATTACATCCTGAAGAAGCAGAAGGACACCCATTCACTATGCCGGGTGGAAAATTTGCTAGCTATATTACTATCTTGTTCTTTGTTGTAGTATTGATTGGTATGTTATTTAACAAAGAGACAGTTGTATCAGTATTGATTGGGATTGTATTTTTAGTATTTATGACAATTTTCTATTTCGTAAAAGGTTACCATAAATTAAATAAAGAAGATCAAATTTAATTTGGTTAATTAAACTAAAAAGCACGACCCCATGTTTATTGGGATCGTGCTTTTTGTATCTTCAAAATAAAAACACTTCATAGTTAGATGGCTAAGGCTGTATTAGCTTACTATGAAGTGTTTTATTTTAATGCTTGAATTTAATATTAGATAGATGTTTATGATAGTTATCTAAAGCCATTTTAGATTGCGTAATAGAGTCAAGTGACTCATGATAATGTAGTGATATATAGCGATAATATAAAATGTCGACAGTAAAAAGTTGCGCAAATAATGAAGTAGTCGCTGCCATACGTAATTCATTTTCATCTGTTGAGCCATAGACAATTGTATGATTAGACATTTTTGCTATAGGGTTTGAACGTGTACTTGTTATAGTGACAATTGGTATTTTATAATCATTTGCTACCTTGACCATGGATTGCAGTTCACTGTGATAACCTTGATTAGTAACAAGGATAATACAATCATTGGCATCATGTGTTGCTAGAGTAGTCATAAACAAATGAGCTTCTTCCATCATTCTGACATTTAAACCGATTCTCGATAATTTTTGAAATAAATCGTTAACGATTATTGAAGACGCTCCATAACCAAATAGAAAGATAGTACGCGATTTTTTCAATACATCACAGACTTCATCAATCGTATCATTGTCAATTTGTTGAGCCGTATAAGTCATTGTGTCGGTAGCTCTAGTCAACATTTTGCTTTTTAATGTATCGACGGCTTCATTATCAATAATTTCCATATAATTATTTTTTGTCGTATCTGAAGGTAAATAACGAGAGATGTGTATTTTTAATTCTTGGAAACCTTGATTTGTAATTTTTCTACTGAAACGTACGATAGAAGCAGTGCTCGTATTTATTTCTTTGGCTAAATCTTGAACTGACATTTTTATAATAAGGTGAGGACATTTTATTATAAAATCAGCAATTTTTTTCTCAGTTTTTGTGAATTCTTGATATTTACTCTCTATTTGATGAAGTACATTTTTCATAATTAATCACCTAAATGATCAGATTCTCGCATGGCTTTGTTTGTTCCAAAGAGGTAAGTGAATACAAAACCACCTATATATGCTGCGAGTAGTCCTGCAATATATCCTAAATACATATGATTTGATATTAATGGTAAAAGAGAAATTCCACTTGGTCCAATTGCAGTAGCACCTATGTGTCCGATGCCTCCAACTACGGCACCACCGATGCCTCCGCCTATACACGCAGTAAAAAACGGTCTGCCTAATGGTAAAGTAACACCATATATGAGTGGTTCGCCGATACCTAAAAAGCCTATAGGTAAAGCACCTTTAATTGTATCACGTAAAGTTTTATTTTTTCGACATCTAAACCACAATGCAATAGCAGCTCCAACTTGTCCTGCACCGGCCATTGCTGCAATTGGTAACAAGTATGTAGCGCCTGTTTGATTTATCATTTCAATATGAATAGGGGTAAATATATGGTGTAATCCTAACATAACCAATGGTAAGAAAAAAGCGCCTATAACAAAGCCACTAAAGATACCCCCAATACCAATAACCCAATTGATAACAGAAACAAGACCTGATGAGACAAACCCTGCTAAAGGCATAATGATAAATATAGTCATTAAACCAATAATTAAGAGTGTTAAAGTCGGCGTTATAATGATGTCTATAGCATTTGGTACGATTTTATGTAATCTTTTTTCAATTAAGCTAAGTAACCAAACTGCAAAAATAACTCCAATAATACCGCCTTGTCCTGCTTGTAAATGATCACCAGTAAAGATATTCGTAATAGCATTTTTGTCAGTTAATCCTGTTAATAATGTTGTACCACCAATTACGCCACCTAATCCTGGTGTAGCTCCAAACTCTTTAGCTGCATTAATACCTGCAAAGATTGCTAAGTAGGCAAGCATACCATCTTTTATGACATTAAAGACAGTGACTAGTTGGGTAACCCATTCTCCTGATATTTGACCACCTTGCATTAAGTTACTTAATACTGCACCAATACCACCTATAAGACCTGCACCAATAAATGCGGGTATCAAAGGGATGAAAATATTGGCAATCGTTTTTAGTAATTTATTAAATTTACCATGCTTTTGTTTACTTTGAAATTCTGTTTTATTCTGTGTAGCTTTTGATTCAGCTGCTTCTCTATACGATTGTTCATGATGAGGAATGTCATCTCCTAATTTCACACCGCTTTGTCTCGCCATATGATTAGCTACTTTGTTAACAATCCCTGGACCTACAACGACTTGGACTCGGTCATCGTTAACGACTCCCAGTACACCTTCAATTGACTTTAAAGTATCATAATCTATGTCATTTTCATCGATGACTTTAATACGTACTCTTGTCATACAATTAATAATATTATCTATATTGTCCATTCCACCAACTGCAGAGATAATTTCATTGGCTAATTTTTGTTCTTTTGACATATGATTAACCACCTTACTGTTTATTTATTTGATAGCTTCTTTTATAATCCCATTATTATTATTTAATTTATTTAGTGCTTCATTAGCATCTAAATCACATAAGTACATGACTACTGCTACTTTTAAATTTTGTTGTGCTTTGTCATAGAGGTCTTGTGCAAGTTGAGCGTCGATATTGCATATTTCTTGAATAATAATTATTGCTCTTTCATTTAACTTATTATTTGTAGGCTTCACATCCACCATAAGATTGCCGTAAACTTTTCCAGCACCTACCATGGTAATTGTGGAAATCATATTTAAGATTAATTTTTGAGCAGTGCCTGACTTTAATCGAGTAGAACCTGTTAACACTTCAGGACCAACATCTACTTCGATAGGGTATTGTGCAAAATTACTGATTTCTGCATTAGTGTTACAAGCAATAGAAACAGTACGGGCGTTGAGAGATTGTGCGTATTTTAACCCTCCTTTAACATAAGGTGTTCTACCACTAGCCGCAATGCCAATAACAACATCTAATGATGATAAATTAATGTTTTTTAAATCGTTTTCTGCCCCGATTTCACTATCTTCGGCACCCTCAACTGCTTTAGTCATAGCTTCTTGACCACCTGCTATAATCCCAACGACTTCTTGAGGTGTAGTATTGAATGTAGGTACACATTCAGCTGCATCTAGTACACCTAGACGTCCACTCGTACCTGCACCAATATAAATTATTCTTCCACCATTATTAAATTGTTGTGTAGTAATTGTAACCACTTCAGCAAGCTGTGGTAACAATTGCTCGATACATAAAGCTACTTTTTGATCCTCTTTATTCATTACTGCAAGCGCTTCTTGAATTGACATTTCGTCGAGATTTTGTGTCGAGGCGTTTCGTTTTTCTGTTGATAAATGATTCATAGTAACCATCCCCTCTAATTAATGTTGAATGAAAATGTATTGTTGCCTTTTATACAATGTAGTAATTCAATATCACTTTCAATAATGTGACCCGCAACGTTGACATGATTATGACTAGGTAAGGTAGTCTTAATCAATTGTAATTCCCCCTCATATCTGCCGTTTAAATGATTATCAATCGTAATGTCGCCAACTTTTCTATTAACAGTGTTTAAAGGCGCTATACTGTTATGTAGATAAGACCTTGCCTCTTGAGAGCGAACGCTAGTCGATGGGTTATCGGCACGGGCAGTATGTTGGTGCCGAAAAATTGATTCGTATTGAGTATCAAGCAACGATACTTTTAAAGTAAAGTGTTGATTATGCAAATAATCACTCAAACTATAAGCCTCACTATTATTTAGGACATTATCCCCAATAATCACATTATTTATACCAGTCTCAAGCAAATCATGGGCATTAACAATAGGGTTCCCATATCGTGCCTCTTCTAATGTAGGTAAACCTTTATATAATGGTCCTCTCTTTGTACTACCTGGTATAAATCCATAAATAGTGGCATTGTGATTAAACAAAAAAATCAAATCATTTTGAGAAGTTACAAAATGGTGATCCAAACCAGTATCTGGTCTAGGATAATAATTATGACAAAAAACTAGTTGTTTAAAATTTGATACTGAATGAACTAAGTCATTAAGTAGGTCGTATGTAACAGTGCTTGCATTTAGACAACATTTAAAGCCATGACGAATAATATCATTCACAACTTCTATAGATGTTTCGGTATCTATACGTATAACGATATCAGCATTGGGAAATGACAACGCATTATACAATGCTGCATTCAATAATTTTGGATTAATATCTACAATATAAGTAATGCTTTTATCTTGTAAAAAAGTTAAAAGTGACGTTAAATATTGAACTTTGGTGCTGTCATTTTCTTCAGGAATCTGCATCGAAGTGAAAATAGTATCATAATTCAAATCAATCATCTTTTGAACATAGTTTTTGCTAATATCTTGTCCTAGGTAGACAGAAAAGCCATGCATAATATGAGCCCTCCATTCTTTTGGAATCGGTTACATTATACAACATGTGAAAAAGTATTACAATTTGATAGAGTACATTTATAATATTTGAAATATTATTTCAATATAAACATGATGCTTTCATGTAATAATAGCAATCGTTTTTGAATGTCTTCTATATATACTTTAGTATTGCCGTTATTTAAAGGTTCAATAGGATTATGATAGGAGTCAGTTAAGAAGTTGAAAAATTTATGGTGAAGTAAAGATGTTGTGATGATTGGTTGGTCATATAAATCGCTATAAAATTTCTGAACATGTTTATTAACGCTTTGTTGATAATCTGAAAGTTTTTGGTCGTTAGTTATGTATGCATATTTGAAAAGTTCAATATTGTTTAACAAGGTGTTGATTTGTTGTTCTAATTGGATTAATTGTTGTAGTATCATTAAATATAAACATTCCTTTCAAAAATTTAAATCTTTAAGATGAATGTAAAAAGAGCTATGCATTATAGAGCGAGGTAAAGCTATGTGGAGAAGTACGAGGTATACAAAAGTTAAAATAAATAAAATAGATTTTTTAGTCATACCAATACTAATTATTGCTATGATTGTCTTCGTCTTATTAGGAAAATTTTATTCTGGCATTATAATGGGGCATTTAACTGAAAGTCAACACTTGATGTTAGGTGCTTTCGTTCAATTGCTTGCGTACGTTACGACAATAATATGTTATTGGCTATTAAAAAGAAATGAATTTGTGACTAAATTAAATAGTAATTATAATTACATAAAAGCACATTGGAAATTTATTATGATTGTCTTTGTGGTCACATATTTTCTTTCTTATTTATATAATTCTGGTGTTCAATATTTACCTGGAGATTTAGCCTTTTCAGAAACACAAAATGAAATAGCGATACAGGGGATTTTTAGCAAACCTTTTTTTCTACCTATAACATTCTTATTAATTGTGATTGCGGGACCATTTATAGAAGAGTTGTTTTTTAGACATTTATTAATTGGTGAATTAGGGAAGAAATTTAATTTTAAAGTAATGGGCGTAATTTCTGTCATTTCTTTTAGTATGATGCATGTTACTAGTGCAGCATCACCTTTAGAATTTGGCAGTTATTGTATCATTGCCATAGGTATCGTTTACGCTTATTTAAAATCTGGAAAAAAACTAGGCGTAAGCGTATGTTTACATATGCTGAATAATTTATCAGCGTTTATCGTTACGATTTTAATGTGAATATAAATAAAGATATGAAAAATCCAACTGGAGTTTAGACTTCAGTTGGATTTAAAAATTCATGATAGTTCTTAATAGATATATCTTGCGTTTTTATTTTTTTCTCAAACGAATAAGCTATATCTTGAATATTTGCAATAGGAATTTCACTCGTACCGCCTAGGCCTATCTCAAAAACCACTGCTTTCCAAATTCCATTTTCACAAATTAATCCAATGAAAATTACATTTTCTGTAAATAATTGTTCGTCATCAAAATATTCCATTGCCATCACATTACGTTCGGTACAATAAATCAGTAAATCTGAAAATAAGGAAGGTAATGCTATATGGTCATGTTGTTCAAATTTAATATAGCGGTCTAAGCGTTTTAGTGTCTTTCTCATTTTACTATAAGGCAAATTTAAACATTTTTTGATAATTGCTGATATTTCTTCTTTGTATGGTAACGTAGAAATTGATTGGCTTTCATTTAGCACAAGAAACAGAGCAGATAATTGACTTTCTGTCAGTTCAATTGCGTAGTTATGTTGCGATTCTTGTAATTGATAGCCACCCAATTTACCATGTTTAGCTAATATTTTAACGCCCTGATCTTCTAAATCTTGTATATCCCTTAATATAGTACGTTTGGAAACTTTGAGATTGTGTGCCAATTCGGCCGCAGTAATTTGTTTGTTGTGGTGAATTGCATTTACAATCATATTTTGTCTTTCACGTTTATTCAAAGAAAGTCACCTCCCAAATCATTACATATTACATTTAGTATAGCATAAATACGATGATGACGATATTCTTAGAGGTTTTATTAAAAAATATTAAGAAAACGCTTACATTATTTGAAAAGTTATGTTAGTATTTAAATCAGTAACAAAGGGGATAGCGTTAAAGAAAAACAAAGGGGTACTATTACATATAGTTTTGTTAAATATTTAATCGCTTTAGTTACTATGCAAACATCTTCAATATTTATTACTTACTTTCCTTTCTAATGCCGGCTAGCCAAACTAGCCGGTTTTTTTATGTCATCTTTAAGCCAAGATTAATGTATGATAGTTGACTGAGAGTATATATGGTAGAATGAAGAAAATTATGCAATGGTCAGAAAAAGCTTTGAGAGGTGTAATAATGGAAAAAGAAGACTTACTTCATATAGATGAAAATATTAGACAGTGGTTAAGTACACTAGATGATGTTATACCACAATTAATTGCTGAAATGAAAACGACTACTAAACAAAATAGATTTGATTTAGTTACAAACGTCGATAAGACAATCCAATACCATTTCGAACAATTTTTAAAGCAACATTATCCGCAACATCAACTTTTTGCTGAAGAAAAGAATAATGACGAAGTTAAACCAAGAGAAGGCCACGTATGGATTATGGACCCAATTGATGGTACAACGAATTTAGTTAAACAACAGACAGATTACTGTATTATCTTAGGTTATTTTGTCGATGGTGTCCCGACACTTTCATACATATATGATTATCCCAAGCAAACATTACATAAAGCCATAAAAGGACATGGGGCTTATACGAATGGTAAGTTAATTCCGCAACCAGAATCCCAACCGCTAAAAGATTTAATTATTTCGTTTAATTCGCAAGTAATGAATAATGACACAATAAATGCACTTTATGATGCAGCGTTTAGTTATCGTTTCATAGGATCATGTGGTCTAGATTCGGTGAGAGTCATTCATGGTCAATTTGGTGCTCATATTAATACTAATCCAAAGCCTTGGGATATTGCTGCGCAATTTTTATTAGCGGAAGAATTAGGCTTGAAAATGACTACGTTAAGCAATGAGGAACTCGATTTTGCTACTAGTGGACCATTTATTATTAGCAATAAAGGTTGTCATGAGGAAATATTGAAAATATTAAATAGTGGTAATGGTTATGAAATATTTTAACTAATTATTTCTATATAAATTAAAATATAGGTCTAAAGCACTATGCTTTTATACGATGCTTAATATATAATATTTGATAAGTCATTAAAAAAGAATAATAGAATAGGAGTGATGTGAGTGAACCGCTCAGATTACTATACAAAGAAAAAGATGAGTGCTCCGAAAAAAGTTGTTTTATGGATTATTGCTATACTAGTGATATTAGCGATTGTTGCTGTAATTTATTTAGGGTTTAAAATATTTTCAGTCGGAAATGCAATACATAACCCATTAGACAGAAATAAGTCATCATTAAGAAGTAATGATGTTAATTTAAAGAAAGGTGATCCATTCACGATTGCCTTTTTCGGTGTGGATTCTGACGCTAAACGTGCAGCTAATAATGGTGGTCAACGAAGTGACTCAATTATGGTTGTATCAATGAATCCAAAGAAAAAAACTTCAGAAATTGTGAGTATACCTCGTGATACACAAGCTAAAATTGTGGGTAGAGGTACCACTGAAAAAATTAACCATGCCTATGCATATGGTGGTGCTAATATGGGTGTGAAGTCTTTAGAAAAGCTATTAAATGTTCCAATTGATCATTATGCAACTATCGACATGGACGGCATGAAAGAAATGATTGATACCATGGGTGGCGTTACGGTTGTAAGTAACAGTACGTTCTCATATGATGGCCAAAGTTTCGAGAAAGGTCAAAAAATGCATTTAAATGGTAAACAAGCTATGGCATTTATTAGAAGTAGAAAGCAAAGTGGCGCAGGCGGAGACTTTGGTAGACAACAAAGACAACAAATTGTTATGGAAGCTTTAGCCAATAAATTAACGAGTGTCAAATCTGTAACGCACTTTAATTCATTAACAAACCACGTGAAAGATAACGTTAAAACTGATTTATCAATAGGTGATATTAATACAATTAGAAGTAAATATAAAAAGGCTAACGACACAGTGCATAGACATCAATTAGATGGTCAAGGTGGCATCCAAGATGATGGGTTGTATTATTTCGTTCCTAGCGATGATTCTTTAAATAGTATTAAATCAGCTATCGATAAAAATTTGGGCATATAATCTTTCGAATCATATAGCATTCTAGTTCAAAGGAACTCAAATATTTTTAAAAGACTTTCTGTTAGTTACTAATAGAAAGTCTTTTTTGGATAGTAAAAAAGTTTGGAGCGTTGATAAAAGACGACTTCATTATGTTTAATAAATATATTAATGCAAGACTAATTGATGCAATAATTTACAATATAAAATAATGAGAAAAATATTGTGAAATATCTTAACATTTTAGTTTATTGGGTATACACTAAATATAATTCTATCTTCAATAAGTGTGGGGCTTATTGAAGATAGATATACGTCACCTTTGTCAGTCGGGCATCAAATAATAAAAGGGGCTGTTGTAATGCAAACGCATTTAATTATTACGCTAGATGGGAAGGATTATTTAGTAGAACCGGGTACAAACTTACTTCAATTTATTAAATCTCAAGACACTTTTGTACCATCTATTTGTTACAACGAATCATTAGGTCCAATTCAAACTTGTGATACATGTACTGTAGAGATAGACGGAGAAATCGCTCGTGCATGTAGCACAACAATTAATAAACCTATGGTTGTAAACACACAAAATGATAAAGTCCAAACAAGTCAAAAAGAAGCGTTAGACAGAATTTTAGAGAAACACCAACTATACTGTACCGTTTGTGACTATAATAACGGAGATTGTGAAATTCATAATACGATGGACCAATGGGGTCTCGAACATCAAACTTATGAATATAAAGAAAAACCATACGAAAAAGATTATGGTCCGTTTTATCGCTATGACCCTAGTCAATGTATTTTATGTGGTCGTTGTGTAGAAGTTTGTCAGGATGTTCAAGTCAATGAAACATTAACGATTGATTGGGAACGCCAACAACCGAGAGTAATTTGGGACAATGATACGACTATCAATGACTCATCTTGTGTTGGTTGTGGCCAATGTGCAACGGTTTGTCCATGTAATGCAATGATGGAAGTGAATATGGAAGGCAACGCTGGTTATATGACAGATATGGAGCCAGGTTCACTTGCTGCGATGATTGATTTAACTAAGAAAGCAGAACCGGGTTATGGTCCGTTGTTTGCTGTGTCAGATTCTGAAGCGGCGATGCGTAAAGAACGCATCCAAAAAACTAAAACAGTATGTACATATTGTGGTGTTGGATGTTCATTTGATGTATGGACAAAAGACCGTGAAGTCATAAAGGTTCAACCACAACCAGAATCTCCTGCAAATAAAATTTCATCTTGTGTTAAAGGTAAATTTGGTTGGGATTATGTTGATTCTGACGAACGTTTAACGAAACCTTTAGTACGTAAAGATGGTGAATTTTATGAAGTGGAATGGGATGAAGCTTTAAAAGTAGTATCTGACAATTTCAAAAAGATTCAGGATCAAAAAGGTGCAGATGGCTTAGCATTTATTTCTTCTTCCAAGGCAACAAACGAAGAATCATATTTAATGCAAAAACTTGCACGTCAAGTCATTGGAACGAATAACGTCGACAACTGTTCTCGTTATTGCCAAGCGCCAGCTACGAAGGGACTATTTAGAACAGTCGGTCATGGTGGAGACTCAGGTTCAATCGATGATTTAGAAAAAGCAAGTATGGTCGTTTTAGTTGGTACTAACACTGCCGAAGCCCATCCAGTAATTGCATCTAGAATAAAACGTGGGCATAAATTGTATAACAATAACTTAACTGTATTCGACATCAGAAAACATGAAATGGCTGAACGTGCAGATTACTTCTATCAACCTAAACCAGGGACGGACTTAGTATGGATTTCTGCGGTAACGAAATATATTATAGATCAAGGATTACAAGATCAAGCCTTTATTGATGAATGGGTTGATAATTTCAATGAATATCACGAGTCTTTAGCACCATATACAATGGAATTTGCTGAAGAAACAACTGGTATACCTAAAGAAGATCTAATCGCATTTGCGCATCAAGTTGTAGATTCAGAATCAGTTTCAATCTGTTGGGCTATGGGTGTTACACAACAAGATATAGGTAGTGACACCTCTACATCAATCTCTAATTTATTACTAACAACAGGTAATTACAGAAAACCAGGAACAGGTGCTTATCCATTACGTGGTCACAATAATGTACAAGGCTGTAGTGATATGGGTAGCATGCCAGATCAATTCCCAGGTTATCAACTAGTTACAGACGACAGAATTCGCGCTAAATTCGAGCAAGAATATGGTAAAGAATTGCCAAGTAAAGCCGGTAGAGATAATCACCAAATGATGGAAGGCATTCATAATGATGAAATTGCTGCACTCTATTTATATGGTGAAGATACAGGTATCGTCGATTCTAATATTAATTTCGTACAGGCAGCTTTGGAAAAAGTAGACTTCTTAGTTGTACAAGATGAGTTCTTTACTTTTACAGCTACCTACGCCGACGTTATTTTACCAGCAAGTCCTTCACTCGAAAAAGAAGGTACATTTACAAATACTGAACGTCGTATCCAACGTTTATATCAAGCATTTGAGCCAAAAGGTGATTCTAAACCAGATTGGCAAATTATCCAACTTGTAGCTAAATCATTAGGTTATGATTGGAATTATAAAAATCCAAGTGAAATTATGAAAGAAATTGCTAGATTAACACCATTATATTCTGGTGTAAGCTATGATCGTTTAGAAGGCTATAATAGTTTACAATGGCCTGTCGCTGAAGACGGCACTGACCAACCACTGCTTTATTTAGATGGTTTTAATTTTGATAATAAAAAAGCGAAGTTTTTCCCGTTATCATTCGATAACTTCTTCAAAGAAAATGAAGTTTATGATTTACATGTAAATAACGGTCGGTTATTAGAGCATTTCCATGAAGGTAATATGACTTATAAAGTACCTGGACTAGAATATAAAATGCCTAATACTTTCGTAGAAATTTCACCTGAATTAGCTGAAGATCGTGGTATTCATGAAGGTGCTGAAGTGAAGTTAATTTCCGATACTGGTGAAGTTGAGATTGTAGTACATGTTACTGACCGAGTTAAAGGTAAAGAGATTTATATACCACTAAATAATAATGCAATGATTCATGGTGATAATAGTGCTATTAATTTACTAACAAATAGTGATGTTGACAAAGACACTGATACACCATCATACAAACGTACAAGTTGCCGTATGGAAGTGAAAACACGTCGCGGTAAGTCACCATTAAACCCAACTAATTTCCGTGTAGATAAACAACGCAAACCTCAATTTAGCGTTCAAGTACAGAAAAAATGGGAACGTGATGACTATATTTTCCCAGGAAATCAGGTGGATAAATAATGGCTGAAAGAATTAGTAAAATTAATCGTATCGAAAAGTCAGAAGAAGAAATTAAAGCAGAAAGTCTTAGTGAAGTGACTGATGCCATAGCTGAAAATAAAGATAGTATCTTGAAAGCAATAAACTTAGTTCGTTCTTTAGATGATGCTAAGTTGTTAGATGCTATGTCTGGTGCAATCAATGGTAGAGGAGTTATTGCTAATAAATTTGCTGTAGAACTCAATAAAGAACAATATACTGGTTTGATTTCAAACATGGCATCTTTAGTATTTTTACTAGGTGATTTAAATGTTGATGATTTAACAATGATGCTAAACAAAGTGACAAAAGGTTTACGCGTTGCAAATCAAGCAAATCCAAATCAAAAAACTTCTATTACAGGTATGTTAGGCGTTTTACGAGATGATGAAATGAATAAAAGTCTCACATATATGTTGAATATGTTACGTGGGATGTCTAGAGATTAATATAATTATTAAGAGCATACAGTATTTAGGCACTATTAAACGTGCTTAAATACTGTATGCTATTTTTGTTGGCTTATTGTCATATAGCTTTCATTTAAATTATGGTACAATTTGAATTGTTGCGTCAAAGTAAGACGTGTAAACAGATAAAGGAGTGAACTGCTTATCAATCCAAATATCATCAAAATAATGGCTGTATTTTCTAATATATTCTTAGTCATAGGAATTGTTTTGTTAATTTTAATGAAGCTAATACTTGCTATAGCAATGTTTGTTGCGTCATTAGCGATTAGTTTAGTTATTTTTAATGCTTTATTCAGAGACAAAAAAGGCATGAGAATCGTAATAAATGTTTCATTTGTCATTGTTATATTTGTTATTGTTATAGCATATAAAATATTAAGCTAATAAAACCTGTAGGGGGATTTAAATAAGATGGACAAACGCATAAAAAAGCGTATACCAGCATTAATTTTAATAGTTATATTAGTTATTTTCGCTACTTTATTAATAGTTAATGAAACTAATTTATTTCATAATGATAGAAACTATACTTTCAAAGAAGCGGTTAACAAACAAGTAGGTAATGGTGCATTAAATACTAAAGCTAGTAAGAATGGTTTTGTAAATGCTTCTAAATCAGATGTTAGTAAGGCTATGAAAGTAGATGATAAAAACGATACTATAAATCATATGCAAATCACTGAAAAAGTTGCATTATCAAAAAAAGAAGTTAATCATATGTTACGTGATAAAGGTGTTTTTAAAAATAAAGGACAAGCATTTTTAGATGCACAAGATAAATATGATGTAAATGTAATTTATTTAATCAGTCATGCACTTGTCGAAACCGGTAATGGTAAATCAAACTTAGCTAGAGGCTTGAAGGACGATGGTAAAAGATATTATAACTTTTTTGGCATAGGTGCATTTGATGAAAATGCCTTACACCATGGTAATAGTTATGCTAAAAAGGAAAACTGGGATTCACCTGATAAAGCGATTAAAGGTGGCGCAAAGTTTGTGCGTAAAAACTATTTTGATAATAATCAATTATCTTTATATCAAATGAGATGGAATCCGGCGGACCCGGGTAAACATCAATACGCAAGTGATATTAACTGGGATGATAATATTGCTCAAGTAATGAAACATTATTATGATAAATTAGGTATCAAAAAAGATCATATTCACAAACGTCATTATTTATAGTTAATCAATACACAAGGGATGACGTAATAATTTAATTTTCGTGATTCCTTGTTTTATTTCATCAATTTTGGATTTGAGGTGCAAGGAAATTGAAAATAGCAATCATAGGTGCAGGAATAGGCGGATTAACTGCTGCAGCTTTATTACAAGAGCAAGAACATGAAATAGAGGTATTTGAACAACATGGTTCGGTACAAGAATTAGGTGCAGGGATAGGTATTGGAGGAAATGTACTTTCTAAATTAACAGGGCATGATTTAGCCAAGGGTATTAAAAATGAAGGGCAGATAATCCATGCAATGCAGGTGCTTGACAATAAAGGTAAAACACTATCGACTGCAACATTAAAAGAAAATACTATTAATTTAACGCTACGTCGTCAAACGTTGCTTGATGTCATTAAATCATATGTTGAACCTACTGCAATTCATACTGATCATCAAGTAACACGTATTGATAATGATAATGATAAAGTTATCGTACAATTTGAAAACAAAGAACAAAAGGCATTCGACTTATGTATTGGCGCAGACGGTTTACATTCTAAAGTTAGGGCAAGCGTGAAGTCGGAAAGTAAACCTATCTATCAAGGTTATACTGTATTTAGAGGCTTAGTGCAGGATGTTCATTTAAAAGATCCTCACGTGGCGAAAGAATATTGGACAAAGCAAGGGCGTGTTGGTGTTGTACCACTAATAAACAATGAAGCTTACTGGTTTATTTCTGTTAACGCAAAAGAAAATGATGAAAAATTCAAAGCATATGCCAAGCCTCATTTACAGGCAAGATTTAATCATTTACCAGAAGAAGTACGAAAAGTATTAGATAAACAAGAAGAAACTGGTATTCTACTGCATGATATTTATGATTTAAAACCACTTAAAACTTTTGTTTATGGACGTACGTTATTGTTAGGTGATGCTGCACATGCAACCACTCCTAATTTAGGACAAGGCGCAGGACAAGCAATGGAAGATGCAATTGTGCTAGCAAACTGTCTTAAAACTTATGATTTTGACAATGCATTATCTCGCTATGATTCGTTACGTGTCGCGCATACGAAGAAGGTAATAAAAAAATCAAGAGCTATAGGAAAAATTGCTCAAAGTTCAAATACTATAGTGATTAAAGTGAGAGATTTAATTTCTAAAGTGATTCCTAATAAATTAATATCAAATCAAAGTAAATTTATTTATAAAACTAAAGATAAATAAAATAGCATACACGGACCCTTAAATTTAAGTAAATAGTCAATTTAGCATGTTTGAAATTTAGATATGTTGGTTGTTTTTTAACTATTTTAAATTGACAACTTCCTTTCCTAGAAACCAGCTCCAGCATGAAGCTTTAATTGATAACGGTCACGTTAAATTTCAAAAAATTAACAAATAAATATAACAGCTAAATTTGTACTCAAAAGAAACGCAATTTCTATCATGTAAAGATAGAAATTGCGTTTTTGTAATGGTCCGAAATATTAATTTACCTTAAATTGTGGTTCTTCACCTGATAATTTACTGATTGTATCATTCGCTACGATTTTAGACATCATATCCCGTGCTTCGAATGTCGCATTACCTATGTGTGGCGTTATAACGACGTTGTCTAATGTTTTTAGCTCGTCATTAATTTCAGGTTCAAATTCAAATACATCTAGTGCTGCACCTTCAATTTCTTTGGCTTTTAATGCATCTACAAGTGCTTGTTCATTAATGATAGGTCCTCTAGACGCATTAATTAAATAACTTGTTGACTTCATCATTTTAAATTGCTCTTTATCAATTTGATGATGTAGCGAAGGGTTATAAGCAGCATTGATAGTTATGAAATCTGCATTTTTAAGTAATGTTTCTAAATCAACATATTTAGCGCCAATTTCACGTTCTTGTTCTGTTTTCTGATGTGGTCCAGTATATAAAATGTCCATGTCAAATGCTTTAGCGCGACGTGCAACAGCACTACCAATTTCACCTAAACCAATGATGCCAATAGTTTTTTTCGAAACTTCACGTCCTCTAAAGAATAAAGGCGCCCAGCCATCGAAACCGGTTGTGCGACACAATTTATCGCCTTCCGTGATTCTTCTTGCCACTGATAAAATTAACGCTATCGTTAATTCAGCAGTGGCATCTGTGGAAGCTTTGGGTGTGTTAGTAACATCAATATTGTTTTGTCTAGCATAGTCAATATCAACATTATTAAATCCAGCACCGTAGTTTGCAATGATTTTTAAGTTTTTACCAGCATCGATAACGTTTTTATCAACATTAGTAGAAAGTAAGCTAATTAAAGCATCAGCATCTTTAACTCCATCTTTTAAAGTCTGTTGATCAATAATACCATTACCTTCATAAACGGATACTTCAAAATGTTTTTCCAGTAAATCTAAACCTACTTGAGGAATTGCTCCAGCAATAAATACTTTTGACAATGATATTCACATCCTTTATGACTAGTATAATAAAGATTGTAAAGAGTCACAAATCGTAACGGTTTAACTTATTAATTTTAATCCAATGACAGTCGCGATAATTAATCCTATAAAGAAAATCCGAGCTATACTTTTAGATTCTTTATAAAATAACATGCCAATAATCGTGCCTCCTCCTGTACCAATACCACTCCAAATAGAGTATGCGGTAGCCATAGGAATATGTAACATAGCAATTTTTAACGTACTAAAACTACAAATAAAAGCAATGGCAAGGGCAATAATTAGCATTTTACTATTTCTTTTCGTAAGTTCGTTTAATAGTATTACACCAACGACTTCCATACAACCTGCTGCCACTAATATATACCATGACATCATGCTTCACCTTCATTCGTAGTTAATTTGAGTCCGACAATTCCAATAATAAGTAAAGTCATTAATAATATTTTTAAAAAGCTAAAAGGTTCGTGGAAAAAAATATATCCACTAAAACTGTACCGATAGTCCCCATGCCTACAAAAACAGCATAAACGGTACCTACAGGTAAAGTTTTACAAGCAGCTATAACTAAATAAAAACTTAAAACTATAAATATAGCGACGATGAGCCAAGCAGCGATTGAGTCTGCTTTATTCAAACCAGTTACCCAAACTACCTCGACTAAACCTGCTAAAAATACTTTAAGCCACTGCATAGTAGACCTCCTTAAATATGTAACAAACTTCATTATTTTCTCAAAAACAATGCTGTTATTCAATGAAATTGCTTGAAGACAAAAAAATAACAAATGGCATATGCCATTTGTTATCAATATTTTAATAATAAGTTATATTTTATTTTACATGAATGTAGTTATAAGAACTAGCTTGGTCAGCAGAAATAGTACGGCTACTTACTGAATAAGGTCCGCCATTATAGTTCATTTCAGATACTTCAACAGAACCGTCACTATTTACGTTTTCAACGTATGCAACGTGGCCCATAGCGCCTTCGCTAGATTGTAAAATTGAACCTGCTGAAGGTGAGTGATTTACTGTATATCCTGCTGCAGAAGCTGCAGAAGCCCAGTTATTAGCATTTCCCCATGTAGAACCAATACTTCCACCTGCTTTATCGTATGCATACCAAGTACATTGTCCGGCAGTGTATAAATTGCCACCAGCACTTTGTGTACTAGATGATTGTGTAGATTGTTGAGCATTAGCAGTTTCTGCTGCGTGTGCTTCATGTCCTTCTCCGTGATCTAAACCTACGATTGCTGCACCGATTCCTGCTGTTAATGTTGTAGCTGTTACTAATTTTTTCATAATAATAATATCCTCCCAAAATTTTCATTTCTATATTTCTAAAGCGATTGACTTAAATTGTCTTTATTCTAATGTCGTATTAATACTGTGAGCAATTACGACAAGTATCACTTTATCAGAAGAAATAGAGTTTGTGTGGTTTGTTATTGATTTGTAAAGGAATTAAAAAAACCTCACATATCGTTGTAATAAACGCTACATGAAGTTACAAAATCGTATCAGCTCATTAATGTGCTTTAAGACGATAACAATAATACTTTTGTGAATTAGTGGTAATAATTTATTACAGTCCTTTGTAAAATTTCATAATATTGTGTTTTGCTTATTTAATAAAACGAATAGACAAAGGTGGTAAATAATCTTCACCATTACTTGCTTTAACTATAGCAATGATTGTGAAAATTAAATTTAAGATAGCTATAACTGGTAATAATATAAAACCTATAATTATTAACATAAGAATTGAAGAGACAATTGTCCATATTATATAAGAAATTAAAAAGTTAAAATAATTTTTGCCCCCACGGTCAACAAATGGAGACACATCACGCTTAACTAGCCATATTATTAAAGGACCTATGAAAGAAGTAAAAAAACTTAAAATATAGATTAACATAACCATTAAACGGTCTTCACTCGTAGTGTTAATAGTTTGTTTAGTATCTTTGTTATCAAATTGATACTCATCATTAGTAGACATATGATTCCTCCTTTAGAGCCGATTATAGCAAACTATTGAATTAATTAATATATTGTGTAGCAAATACTTTGTGATTATGATAGTTTACAATGAAGTGGTTTATATACTAAATTGAACTGCGGCGAGAAAAATCCTATCAAAGAAAGAAGTGATAAACATGAAAATAGCAATCGTAGGATCAGGAAATGGTGCAGTGACTGCTGCACTTGATATGGTGACAAAAGGACATGACGTAAAATTATATTGTAGGAACCAGTCGATCCATAAATTTGAAACGGCAATTAACAATGGTGGCTTTCATTTTAATAATGAAGGTGAGGAACAATTTGTTGAATTTACAAATATAAGTGATGACATGGAATATGTATTAAAAGATACCGAAGTTATTCAAGTAATCATACCTTCTTCTTTTATTGAACATTATGCTAAAACAATGGCAGAATTTCTAACGAATAATCAATTGATATTGTTTAATATGGCAGCAGCTATGGGCTCAATTAGGTTTATTAATGTACTTGAAGACATGCATATCGACACAATGCCAAAATTTGGTGAAGTAAATACTTTAACTTATGGTACAAGAGTCGATTTCGATAATGCTGAAGTTAATTTGTCTTTAAATGTAAGAAAAGTTCATTTTTCTACTTACGATAAATCATATTTGTCAGAGAGTTTTAAATTAGTTGAATCGATTTATCCTTATATCGTTAAAGAAGAAAGTTTATGGAAAACAAACCTTGAAAATGGTAACCCTGAAGTACATCCTGGACCAACTTTATTAAATGTTGGACGCATAGATTATGCAGACGAGTTTGCATTATATAAAGAGGGTATAACATTGCATACTGTTAAATTGTTGCATGCTGTTGAATTAGAAAGGCTAACTTTAGGGAGAAAATTAGGCTTCGAATTAAACACTGCTAAAGGTGCTAGAATTGAGCGAGGTTATCTTTCTGAAGAAGATGAAGATTTGCCATTACATCGTCTGTTTAATTCAAGTGAAGTATTTTCACAAATAAAAGGGCCAAATGAAGTTAAAAATCGCTATTTAACTGAAGATATAGCTTATGGTCTTGTATTATGGTCAAGTTTAGGCCGAACGTTAGATGTCGAAACGCCAAATATTGATGCTATCATCGTTATCGCATCTACTATTTTGGAACGAGATTTCTTTGAAGAAGGGCTATCAGTTGAAGAATTAGGTCTCGAAAAATTAGGACTAGATTAATTAAATAATATTATGTAAAGGGGAATTGGATGTCAAGAAAACCAACTTTTTTAGAATCTATCTCTACAATATTGGTAATGATTGTAATTGTTGTGACGGGGTTTGTTGTTTTTGATATACCTATCCAAGCACTCTTGATTTTATCATCTGCTTATGCAGCTTGGATCGCTAGAAGAGTCGGTTTATCATGGACAGATCTAGAAGAGGGTATCACACAGAGATTAGCTACAGCTATGCCTGCATTATTCATTATTTTAGCTGTAGGTATTGTAGTAGGGACTTGGATGTTTTCTGGTACAGTCCCTTCATTAATATATTACGGTTTAGAATTTTTAAATCCTCATTATTTCTTAGTTTCAGCGTTTATTATTAGTGCAGTCACTTCTGTAGCAACAGGTACTGCTTGGGGATCAGCTTCCACGGCAGGCATTTCATTAATGGCTATTGCCACGCAATTACATATTGATAGTGGTATGGCAGCAGGTGCAATTATAGCGGGTGCTGTATTTGGAGATAAAATGTCTCCCTTATCAGATACCACTAATTTGGCAGCACTTGTGACTAAAGTAAATATTTTCAATCACATTAGGGCGATGATTTGGACTACAGTACCTGCATCTATAGTTGGATTAATCGTATGGTTTTTTGCAGGTATGGGGTATAAAGGTAATAATAATACAGCGCAAATGAAGCGATTACTATCCGAAATTGCACATATATATAATATTAATTTCTTCGTTTGGATTCCTATTATAGTCATAGTGGTATGCTTATTATTTAAAGTTTCAACAGTTCCAGCAATGTTAGCTTCAAGTTTAAGTGCGATATTAGTAGGTACGTTTAACAATCAATTCAAAATTGTAGATGGCTTTAAGGCTACTTTTGATGGTTTTAAAGATACTATGTTAGTACATAGTAGTGGATTGTCTGAAAAAACAACTGCGTTGATACAACAGGGCGGAATGATGAGCATGACGGAAATTATTGTAACTATTTTTACTGGTTATGCCTTCGCAGGAATAGTCGAAAAAGCTGGTTGTTTAGATGTAATTTTAGAGAAAATATCCAAAAATATAAATTCTGTAGGACAACTGATTTTAGCTACTATCGTTGGTGGTATCATTATGGTACTGGCTGCAGGTGTTGCTTCTGTAGTTATCATCATGGTAGGTGTTTTAATGATGGATATGTACAACAAGATGGATTTAGATCGCTCTAATTTATCTAGAACATTGGAAGATTCGGGTACAATGTTGATTCCATTAATACCATGGGGGACTTCTGGTATATATTATACGCAACAATTAGGCGTAACCGTTGATAAATTCTTTATTTGGACGGTTCCTTGTTATTTATGCATAGTCTTCGCTCTAATTTATGGCTTTACAGGCATTGGCATTAAGAAGGCGAATCACCAGCAAGAGGACAAACAATTATCTGTATAAAGAGACCTTAAAAACAAAGTTTTAAAATTAATGTTGAAAAAAATATCATTAATTTTAAAATTTAAGTTTTAGCAGATGTCGAAACGGATAGAATAATAATATGGATGAGGTGATTTCATGTAAGATGTAGTAATCATTGTAGCGATATTACTATGTTATATTGGAATACATCAATATTTCAAATGAAATTTTCATAAGAAAAAATATCCTTCAATTATTTTTTCGATAATCGGTTTTGTATTGTATTCTTTTGTAGCGATTGTACAATACAAAACTGATTGCGTTAATAACCGAAATATACTCAGAAAAGCTACTTTAATGACTTTGTGTGCTGGAATATTATTATAACTTTATTTTAATTTTTAAGCATTTATGAACTTAGTCTATTAATAATGTTTGTGTTAAGTATTTACCCATTAACTTCAATGGGCTGTGTCAATAGATCTATTTAATATTATTAGAAGAGGGACTTAGCAAAAGTGATGATACTTTGCTAAGTGCCTCTGAATTTTGTAGAAAATAAAAAAGCAACCTTTTGGTTGCTTTTTTATTAATGAATGTAGTTGTAGCTTGAAGCTTCACTAGCAGAAATAGTACGAGAAGATACTACGCCTGCACCATGACCATAGTTCATTTCAGAAACTTGAACTGAACCATTGCTTCCAACGCTTTCAACATATGCAACATGACCGTAAGCGCCAGCAGATGATTGTAAAATTGAACCTGCTTTTGGAGTGTTATTAACAGTGTAACCTGAAGATGCAGCAGCACTTGCCCAGTTTCTAGCGTCGCCCCAAGTTGAACCTACTTTACCGCCAACTTTATCGTATACATAATATGTACATTGACCAGCAGTGTATAAGTTGCTTGAAGAACCTGAAGTATTAGCAATTGAGTTTGAAGAGCTAGATGGTGCACTTTGAGTTGTTACTTTGATATTGTTGCTAGCAGTTGCGTTAGATGCTGCGCCTCTTCCGCCTGTTGTATTATTGTTTGCTGTATATGATTGAGTCGCGTTATTATATGACTTAGCGTTGTTTGAATAGTTAGCATTACTATTGTTGTTATTGTGGCTAGCTTGGCTTGGATTCCAGTTACCTTGCCAGTCATAGTGATAGTTACCTTGGTGATCTATAGTGTATGAGTAGCTGTATGACGTTGGGTCATTTGGATTGTACTCACCATTGTTGTTTTCAGCAGCTTGAGCATCATGTTGCATAAAAGCAACAGTAGCGATTCCTGCAGTAGCGATTGTAGCAGTAGCGATTTTTTTCATTGTAAAAATATCCTCCTAAAAATTTTAAATAATATATTATTCCCAATATCACGCCTCAAAAGGGTGATTAAAACGACAAGAATTAATATAGCAGAAAAATTTGCATTTGTGCGCAATGTTATAGTTTTGTAATTTAGTTCTAATAAAAAGTAGATATTTGTAACAAATACCTTTAATTAATTAAAATACTAAAGTCTGTCAGCAAGGTATTTTTGCGAAACGTAGGATAATATTACATTAATTTTTATTACAAAGCTGTAAAATAACAGAAAATTTGCAACAAAAAATCATACACTTTTATTAACTTTGTTGGAAATTAAAATAATCAAAAAGAGTAGTGTTAACAATAGAAAAGTAATAATAAAATTTGTGAGCAAGTGAATTAGGTTTATAAAAAACATATGCTATAATTACAAAGTATTTGCAATAAAACTAGTTAAAAATGCTGCAAGATAGCTTGTTTAGTAGCGTATTTTCTGCTCTTAATTAAAATAAAATTGATTTGAAGAGAAATAACTAGTTAGTAATTAATATTTATTATAAGGAGAGATAGTAATGATATTACGTTATTTGGCTAATTTAAAATTAGCGAAAGAATTATTTAACGCAGCTCAACCTAAATTAAAAGGTGACCAATCTATGAAGGACACATTCGTTGATGTATTTGGTTTACCTGAAAAATCTGTACCTTTGGCAGGTGCAGTTGAAGCATTAAGTGCATTGTTCTTTGTATTAAGCTTTGCTAGTAAAAAATTATCTCGCTTAGGCTCATTATTAACAATTGCTGTTTTAGGTGTTGCAGCTTATAAACACTTTGAAGCAGGACACGGTAAAGAAGGCGCTAAACATGCTCTTGATTTATCTGGTATGGCTGCTTTAAGTTTCTTAGACACTTTAGATTGTAAAAATAAATAATATTTTACAGGATAAGCTTCTTCCTGAAAATACACAATGAAGGAAATCATATTTTAATGATGCTCCTTCATTTTTTTACATGTAGTGTGTTCACCTACATAATTCTTTATAATAAATGAAGATAACCGCTAAGTTAAATATGACACATGAATTTGAATTACTGTATTGTTTTTCAATATATATTGGATTTGTATGCTAAAGTGTTATAGAATAAATATTATAATATTTACAAAAATAATTATATTTTTAAGTACTGACATCTAAGAATAACACAACAGGAGTGATACTATGGAAGAAAAAGCATTTAAATCAATAGATGAACTTTTTACTATCAATCATCAAGTCAAATCTTTTTTTAAAATAATCAAAAATCAATTTAAACTTAATTTTGAAGAAATATACATCTTGAATATTTTAAATAATTGCAATGGCTATGAGGTAACAGCTAAGGAAATAGCACAAAAAACCAACTTAAAACCATATTACATAACTAAAGCATTGCAAAAGTTAAAAGATATGGGGTATTTAAATAAAAAACGAAGTGAACATGATGAAAGAACGGTTATTGTATTTATTAGCAACCAAGAAAAAGCTAAAATAGCATACACAATTAATGCATTGAACAAACACTTTTATTAATTTACAAAATAATGCATTAACAACAATAACAATATATTAAAATACGTATACAGTGTATGTGATACTGTAAATATATTTTTGAAGTTGTCCATAAAGTTCTTCACTTTATGGACAACTTTTTTATTTATGAATTTTACTGACATATAATTTTATAATAGTAGTAACGTAACAACATAATTGAATATATAGCAGTGAAATCTTTTGTTTCATAATGGCGAGTGTTAAACTAAGAATGATTGCGTAATATCATTATCAATGAGGTGAATAATTTTGAATACTTCTGCTATGATACATTCAGAAATACAAAAGAAGTGGATTAAGAAATTAGAAAGTGTAAAAGATCAATTTCAACGAAATGCCGATTACAATGATAGGCATGCTGAATTTCCATATAAAAATATACAATGGCTCATTGACGAAGGTTACACTTTGATCTCACTACCTAAAAAATATGGTGGAGAGGGTGGCACCATTGAAGACATGGTTATTTTGCAAACATATTTAGGATCAATAGATGGTGCTACTGCATTATCAATAGGATGGCATATTAGCGTTGTTGGACAGTTATATGAACAACAATTATGGGAACAATCTATGTTAGATAGTTATGCGCGTGAAATTGTAAATGGTGCATTAGTTAATAGAGCTATCAGCGAAGCGGAAACTGGTAGCCCAACAAGAGGTGGCAGACCAGCTACAAATGCAGTTGCAACAGATGATGGTTATACTTTAAATGGCGTTAAGACGTTTACATCTATGAGTAAGAGATTAACGCATTTTATCGTAAGTGCCTTTGACCAACAGACTAATCAAATTGGCTATTATCTTGTGCATAAAGACACTGCAGGCGTCGAAATTGCTAATAATTGGGATATGATTGGCATGAGAGCGACAGAAAGCCATGATTTAGTGCTTAATGATGTGCATGTGCCTAAAGAGAATTTTGTCGAAACGAGAGCGGCTGGTGCTAAAGGACCAAATGGTTGGATATTACACATACCTAGTACTTATTTAGGCATTGCACAAGCAGCAAGAGACTATGCTATTGATTTTGCTAAAACTTATCAACCAAATAGTATAAATGGTACAATCGGTGAAATCGCAACGGTACAACAAAATGTTGGTAAAATGGAATCTTTATTATTATCAGCGCGCCAATTTTTATGGAGCACGGCTATGCTTTATAATGATTCTGAAAATGCTGCGAATATTTGGAATGAAACTTCAGCTAGTAAAACGTTAGTTATGAATCAAGGCATAGAAGTTATTGATTTAGCAATGCGTATCGTTGGAGCTAAAAGTTTAGAAATGAACAGACCTTTACAGCGCTATTATAGAGACATGCGTGCAGGATTACACAATCCCCCAATGGAAGACATGGCTTATACGAATATTGCTAAATCTGTACTTGGTCTTTTTTAAAAAGGCTGTTAATTAAAATTAGAACAATCTTAAGAGCGAATTAAACAGCTTTTAAGCTTGTTTTTTTTATAAAAAAAGCTTTATGTTTGAAGCGATTAAAAAATATTGTGAAATTCTTAAAATTTTTATTGTAAAAGGAGTAATAATTTTTTATAATGAATTGGTACTGATAATCATTTTCAATGGAGGTTGGATTATGAAAAAATTATTATTGCCGTTAATTGCTCTAGTGCTTATTCTTGCTGCATGTGGTAATAAATCAGATAGTGATGATAAAAGTAAAAAAGAAGCTACTAAATCTTATACATTAGATAGTGGCAAGAAAATAGATATACCTAAAGATCCGAAACGTGTAGCTTCAGTTGCACCTACATACGCACCAGGGCTTAAATTTTTAGGAGCAAACTTGGTTGCAGTAAGTAACCAAGTAGATCAAAGTAGTGTTATTAAAGATAAATTTAAAGGTGTTACTAGAGTTGGGGATAATGACGTAGAGAAAGTGGCTAAAACAAAACCTGATTTAATCATTGTCTATTCTACTGATAAAAATATTAAAAAATATCAAAAAATTGCACCAACTATCGTCTTTGATTTTAATAAACACAAATACTTAGACCAGCAACAAGAATTAGCTAAAATCGTTGGTAAAGAAAAAGAAGAACAAAAATGGGAAAAAGATTGGAAAGAAAAAACTAAAACTGATGCTGCAGAAATTAAATCACATATTGGTAAAGATGCAACAGTATCAATTTTTGATGAATTTGACAAAAAACTTTATACTTATGGCGATAACTGGGGTAGAGGTGGCGAAGTTTTATATCAAGCCTTCGGATTGAAAATGCCTACCAAAGTTGATGAGTTAACGAAAAAAGAAGGTTGGGCAGAAGTTAAACAAGAAAAACTAGCTGATTACGCTGGTGATTATATTGTTTCAACACGACAAGGAAAAGCTAAACCAAGTTACGAATCAACAGACTTATGGAAAAATATACCTGCAGTTAAACAAGACAAAGTCATTAGTGTAGACGCAACATCTTATTGGTATAATGATCCATACACTTTAGATTTCATGCGTAAAGATTTGAAGAAAAAACTTTTAGAAAAATAATATTAAATAAATGAATTATCAGTGAGTTGTTATGGGGAAAAGCGAGAGTATAGTATATAAACATCTCTGATTACAGAGAAAGTGTCAATTTCTATCGAAATAATATAGAAATTGACGCTTTTTTTATCAAATTTTGTAATTTAATGCGTTACTATTTTTCTTATGTTTATGCAATTGAGATATAATTAAACAAATAATTGATTATAATCAACATTCGAGTGAAATCCTAAATAGCTTTCATATTATTAGGAAAGCGAGTCATACAAAAGTAAAAGTTAATAAAAGAAAGGTAAGGAACTTATAGTGAAATGCCTGAGCTTGTCCTCTAGGAAAGCAAGCTCTATAATAAAGAGAGTTGTTTATATAAGTGATAGTAAAATGATTACAATTAATCATTTAAGACCTATTAATTTGGAATTTATATCCCAAATTCTTTTATTGGTAAAAAAGAAAGCGTAATATGTAAAAAAATAATGTTAACTAACTATTATTAAAAGTTAACATTTGTGATATAATTTTGCTCATGTGAGGAGGAAAATTATATGTCTACAAAAAATTTAGTTTATACGGCGTTAATGACTGCAATCATTGCAGTTATGGGAGTGATACCTTCAATTCCACTTCCTTTTATGCCTGTACCAATAGTTTTTCAAAATACGGGTATTTTCTTAGCAGGAATATTGTTGGGTAGAAAATATGGAACAATAAGTGTCATTGTTTTTTTATTACTTGTTGCTACAGGTTTACCTTTGTTATCAGGCGGTAGAGGCGGTATCGGCGTCTTTGTAGGGCCTTCTGCAGGGTTTTTATTCTTATATCCTGTCGTTACATTTTTAATTGGATTAGTGAGAGATAAATATTTCAATAAAATTAATTTTACAGTGCTAATCATTGTTACATTGTTGGTTGGCGTATTATTACTTGATATATTAGGGACAATTATTATGGGATTAATAACGAATTTACCAATTACTAAGTCAGTTAGTTTAGCATTTGTCTTTATGCCAGGTGATATTGTAAAAGCAATTCTAGCTAGTATCATTGGCAATGTGATGTTAAACCATAGTAGATTCAAACAATTGATGAAGGATTCTTAATAAAGGGGATAAGAGTTTATGAGTTCTATTGCTATGAGTGACATTTATAAAACTGGTCATTTAGATTTTGAAGATAATAAAAAGTTAATTTATCTAACGCCTAGTGAACCTATTGTATATTCCTCAAACAATTGGATATACAAGGCAATGCCATCGCTAGAACAATGGCTAGCAGATATTGAGACACAGTCTACAATGCATCGTGCTCAAGGATCAAATCATTTGTCTTTTACCTTTCCAGAGGATGAAACACCTAACGAACAATTACGTAAAGAAATAAAGAATAAGTCTTTTGAATTAAGTTATTTAGAACTTTATGCGATAAGTCCAGCAGAATTAATGTCTGCTGAAACCATCAACATAGACGTTCAATTTGTAACACGGGATAGCATAGAAGATTACTTAGACGTTCATCAAGTGTTTGCCGAATCTTTTGGCAATGATTACGTTCAGCAAAGTACTGAACTAATTAGACATCGTTTTGCTGATGAGGTTATACAAAGAGTTATTGCATATAAAGACAAAATTCCTGTAGGTATATTAAACTTAATTTTAGCGGAAGACACTATTGAGATTGATGGTTTTGGAGTCTTACCTAAATACCAACGTATGGGTATAGGAAAAGCGATGCAAAATTTTGTGGCTGAGGTTGCAAATGATAGAACAATTATTTTAGTTGCAGATGGTGAAGATACCGCTAAAGATATGTATATAAAACAAGGCTATGTCTACATAAGCTATAGTTACAATGTACTCAAAGAACAAATAAACTAAAAAAGCTGTTAATTCTACTATGACTAAAGAATAGTAGAATTAACAGCTTTTTATTCTTTCTGGGTGACTATATATATTGAAGTTTCCATTTCGTATAAAACCTACGGCAGTAATATTTAAGTCATTAGCTAACTGAACAGCTAATGTAGTAGGTGCAGATTTTGACAATATAACGCCAACACCTATTTTGGCTGCTTTAATTAATATTTCGGATGAAATACGACCGCTAAAGATTAATACTTTGTCACGGACGGGGATATGGTTTTTAATACAATATCCATATAGTTTGTCTAAAGCATTATGTCGACCAATATCTTGTCTATGCTCAAAAAAGTCTTGACCATCACTTATTGCACCATTGTGTAAACCACCTGTTTGTTTAAATAAAGCGCTGGCATTTTGCAGTTGTGACATCATCGAAAGAATTTGTTCTGGGACTATTGTAATTTTAGACATTGATGTTTTAGCTATAGCAGCATCATTTTGAAAATAAAATTCTCTACTTTTACCACAACATGAAGCAATCATACGCTTTGTTGAATACTGAAACCGGGTGCCTAATTGTTTTGTTAATTCAACATGAGCAAAACCCTTACTATCGTCGATTTGTAGGGATTTTAATTCATCATATTTTAAAATAGCACCTTCAGATGCAAGAAACCCTAAAGCTAATTCTTCTATATTGTTTGGACTACAAATAATTGTAGCAAATTCTTCACCATTAACCATAATTGTTAAAGGAAATTCTGTGACGTAACTATCTTGCGTATTTACCAATTCACCATTTTCATAACGTACAATAGGTTGGTCTTTTAAAACATCTTCATTCATGTGACCCAACTCCTTTTTATCTTAATTGTTATTTTATCGTACATTGCACGGTAGATAAATGATTAGGTATTAGCTAAGAAAATAAAAATATGTTGTAACGTGGTGTGAGTAAACTATAATAGAAGTAAATAAGTAAACTTAAGTAAACAAAGTGAGGTTCTAAAATGGCAAGTATTAGAGATATAGCACGTGAGGCAAATGTTAGCCCCGGTACTGTTTCGCGCGTTTTAAATAATGATCCAACTATCTCTGTAGCTCAAAACACTAGAGAAAGAATTTTTTCAATTGCTGAAAAACTTCGATATGAAAAAGTGACACGCACAAATAAAAGTATTCAATTAATTACGTATGCATCAAAAGAACGCGAAATGTCCGATCCATATTATCGAGAGATACGTCTAGCTATAGAATCGGAAGTAAAACGGTTAAAGTTATCATTGAAAAAGACGATACGTATTGATGGCACAACGCAAGCGCTTGATGAGCAAAAAATTGCTAAAGCAGGTGCTTTAATAGTAATAGGCAACTTTTCAGTTGAAGCTTTGGAACAACTATATGCAATTAATTCCAATTTAGTCGTTATTAATAATCCACAAACACCACAATATATAGATGCAGTGTATTCTAATATCGAAGATGCAATGCATAATTTATTAACTAAAATACAAAGCACAGGTTATTCAACTATTGGTTATATGGGAGGACTACATACAATTAGAAATTTAACTGGAAATGCAACAATGAGCGAAAATGACCCAAGATACAAAGTATATAAAAAATGGTGTAACGATAATAATATTGAACAACAAGCATATTTATGTGGATGGAATAAAGAACAAAGTGCTGAGCAATTAAAATCATTAATAGAAAAGGAACAATTACCGGAAGTGTTTATTGCTGGAAATGACATGGTAGCCATAGGCATTATTCAACAGTTATTACAACATGGAATACAATTACCCGACGATATTAAACTTATTAGTTTTAATGATTTAGAAGTAATTCAATACGTAACACCAAGTATTAGTAGTGTACATATCGCAATTGATGAATTTGGACGTAGTGCAGTGAAGATGGCAGAAGAGAGAATTCATAATTTAAGATCAGTTGCCCAACATATTGTTGTCGAAGCAAGATTGATAGAACGAACAACTTTTAATACTCAATGATAAAATATTGACAGGTTAATAAGTAAACAAGTAAACTTTAATTGTGTTTACTCTTCGTGATTTTAAAATATTAAGGGGTGGGAGAAATGTTAGAATCTTTAAAGACTAAGTTTGCAACGATTTTTGACTCTGAACCAACACATTATGCATTTGCTCCAGGAAGAATTAATCTTATTGGCGAGCATACTGATTATAATGGAGGTTATGTATTTCCAGCAGCAATTGAATTAGGGACTTATGGTTTAGCGCGTAAACGTGAAGATAATAAAATCAATGTTTATTCTTTGAATTTTGAAGAAAAAGGAGTTATTTCTTTTAACTTAAATAACTTGGCATATGATGAAAGTCACGATTGGGCTAACTATGTCAAAGGCGTTATTAAATATTTGATAGCATCATTTCCGTCTATTAATCAAGGCTTTGACATTTTATATGAAGGAAATATACCTAATGGTGCAAGTTTATCATCATCAGCTTCAATAGAACTTGTAAGTGGTTGGCTTATTAAAAGTTTATTTGAACTTGAGCTTGATAGATTGACTTTAGTGAAAATTGGACAAAAAGTTGAGAATAACTATATTGGTGTTAATTCTGGAATTATGGATCAATTTGTAATTGGTCTAGGTAAAAGTGAACATGCCATATTACTTGATACAGGTACTTTAAAATATGATTATGTACCAGCTTATTTTGGAGACTATGTAATATCAATTATGAATACTAATAAACGTCGTTCATTGACGGAGTCTAAATATAACGAACGTCGTGCCGAATGTGAAGCAGCATTAGCATCATTGCAACAAGAATTAACGATTAAACATTTATGTGATATTGATGTAGCTACATTTGAGCGTTATCAACATTTAATAGACAATACTACTAACCTGAAGAGAGCGCGTCACGCAATTAGCGAAAATGAAAGAACGAAACAAGCACATGAGATGTTGTCGAACAATCAATTTACAGCATTTGGTCAATTATTAAATGACTCGCATGAATCATTGAAAAATGATTATGCAGTCACAGGCTTGGAATTAGACACATTAGCTGAAACTGCGCAATCTATTGAGGGCGTTTTAGGCGCTAGAATGACTGGCGCAGGTTTTGCAGGTTGTGCTATTGCTTTAGTACATAAAGATAGTGTTAAAGCATTAGAACAAGAAGTTACTGCAACTTATACAGAGAAAATTGGCTATGCACCATCGTTTTATCATGTGAATATCAGTGACGGCGTTAAAAGTTTAAATTAATTTATCAGTGAGAGGGAGATTAATATGTCAGTACTAGTACTAGGTGGAGCGGGCTATATTGGTAGCCATTGTGTACATCAACTTATAGATAAAGGTTATGATGTTGTCGTTATCGACAATTTAGGTACAGGACATAACGCATCGGTCAATGCGCAGGCTCGATTTTATGAAGGCGATATTAGAGACAAAACATTTTTAGATGAAGTGTTTAATAAAGAAAATATCGAAGGTGTTTTCCATTTTTGTGCTTATTCATTAGTTGGAGAGTCTGTCGAAAAACCACTAACTTATTTTAATAATAATATTCATGGATTACAAACGCTTTTAGAAGTTATGTACGATTATAATGTGGATAAAATCATCTTTTCTTCTACAGCGGCAGTGTACGGAGAACCGAATTCAATTCCTATTAAAGAAGATGATACGACTAATCCTACTAGTCCCTATGGAGAAAGTAAGCTAGTTATGGAAAAAATGATGCGTTGGTGTCATGAAGCCTATGGCATTAATTTTGCGGCATTACGTTACTTTAATGTGGCAGGTGCTAATCCAGATGGCAAAATTGGTGAAGACCATAGACCTGAAACGCATTTAATACCTATCGTTTTACAAGTTGCTTTAGGACAACGTGACAATTTAACAGTGTTTGGCGATGATTACAATACACCAGATGGTTCATGCATTAGAGATTATTTACACGTTGAAGATTTAATAGCTGCACATATTCTTGCTTTTGATTATTTAAAAAATGGTGGTGCTTCAGGCACATTTAATTTAGGTAGTAGCCAAGGATATTCCGTAATTGAAATATTAGAAGCGGCGCGTGAGGTAACAGGTAAAGAGATTAAAGCTGAAGTCGGTAAAAGAAGAGCGGGAGATCCAGGTACGTTAGTTGCATCAAGTGATAAGGCTAAATCATTGTTAGGTTGGGTTCCGCAACATGATGACATTAAAGAAATCATACAAGATGCATGGAAATGGCATCAATCTCATCCACACGGCTACAAACAGGAAGAAGGTTAAGCAATGCTACTCAATAAACAACTCGTAAATCAGTTTATAAAGTACACTGTGGATATGGGCGAATTTGATACATTAGATGCTATTTACGTACAAAATAAACTCATCGCTATACTTAATGCTAATGGCATTGAAGATGAGACAACTATAGATACTGTATCGTCGATGACGCCAAATGATATCGCACAATTGTGGATTGAGGAAGCGGTTAAGGCAGGCACTATCGAAGGTGAACTTTACAATAGAGAAATAGTAGAAGCTCAAATACTTGATTTAATAACACCAAAACCTTCAACTGTAAATAATCATTTTTGGCGACAACATCAAGAAAATCCAAAACTTGCAACTGATTATTTTTATAAGTTATCTAAGCGCAATCATTACGTTAAGGAAGACGCTATCGCTAAAAATATTAGTTATAATGTTGCAACCGACTATGGTGATATAGAAATAACAATAAATTTATCAAAGCCAGAGAAAGACGGTAAACAGATAGCTAAAGAAAAAAATGCGACTGCAAGTGCTTATCCGCAATGTGCACTATGCTTTGAAAACGAAGGGTATATTGGAACAGTATTACAAGCAGCTAGAACGAATCATCGTATTATCCGCATGAATTTAGCAGGCAACGAATGGGGATTTCAATATTCGCCATATGCTTACTTTAATGAACATAGCATCGTATTATCACGTAAGCATGAACCAATGGAAATTAATCAACAAACGTTTGAAAATTTAGTGGAGTTTGTTCAACAATTCCCACATTATTTTATAGGTTCCAATGCAGATATACCGATTGTAGGTGGATCAATTTTATCACACAATCATTATCAAGCGGGACGACATGAATTCCCAATGAATAGAGCTACTACTAAAGAAACTTTTAAGTTAATCTCATTTCCTGACATCGAGGCTACAACTTTAAAATGGCCGATGAGTGTTATTAGGTTGAAAAGTAATAATAGCGCACAATTAATTAAAGCTGCTACCTATGTTATGGATCAATGGAACAATTATTCAGACAGTAGTGTTGATATAAAAGCTTATAGCGATGATGGCACAAGACATCATACTGTAACGCCTATAGTGCGTTATCATAATGAGCAATATGAAATAGATATTGTGTTACGTGATAATCAAACGTCGAATGAGTATCCTGACGGTATATTCCATCCACATCAAGATGTGCAACATATTAAAAAGGAAAATATTGGGCTAATCGAAGTTATGGGGATGGCGATTTTACCAGGAAGATTAAAAAGTGAACTTGCCGATGTCAAAAACTATTTACTTGGAAAAACTTATAATGAACTAGGACCTCATAAACAATGGGCAGAAACGATTGCTCAAAATTATAAAATTGATAATGAGAATGTAAATGAAATTATAGACAAGGAAGTAGGACTTAAATTTAAAAGAGTATTAGCAGACGCAGGGGTATTTAAAGATAACAAGCAAGGGAATGAAGCATTTAAGCAATTTTTAAATACACTCTAAAAAAGGATGATAATTCATCCTTTTTTTTAGTATTTTACAAGTCTATAATTAAAATAAATAGGGGGTAATAAAATGAATATAAAAAAATTATTAGTTGGTATAACTACTGCGAGTGTAGTGTTAGCGGGTTGCTCAAATTCAGGAAGTGACCACAAGAATAAAGAAAGTTCTAAGAGTGATTCAAATAAAAAACAACATATCACGGTTTCTGCAGCAGCCAGTTTAACTGATGTAAACAAAGATTTAGCTAAAGCATTTAAAAAAGATCATAAAGATGCAAAGATTTCATTTAATTATGGTGGTTCTGGTGCGTTAAGACAACAAATTGAAAAAGGTGCACCAAGTGACGTTATGATGTCTGCCAACACAAAAGATGTTGATATGTTAGTAAAAGATAAGAAAGCAAAACATACATATAATTATGCACAAAATAAACTAGTGCTTATCGGTGATAAAGACAGTAATTACAAATCAGTAAAAGACATTAAAAAAGGCGATAAATTAGCAATAGGTGAGGCTGAATCCGTGCCTGCAGGTAAATATGCAGAACAGTATTTAAAAGATCAAAAGCTATATAATGATGTAAAATCAAACTTGGTATATGCTAAAGATGTTCGCCAAGTATTGAACTACGTAGAAAAAGGAAATGCTCAATTAGGTTATGTTTATAAAACAGATTTAGCACAAAGTCAAAATAATGGTAATAACAAAGTTAAAGAAATCAATGCTGCTAAGTTGAAAACACCAATTACATACAAAGCTGCAACGACATCAAATAAAAAAGCAGCTAAAGAATGGGTAGACTTCTTAAAAACGAAAGATGCTAAAATTATCATGAAAAAATACAAATTTGAAGAATAGTAACTGAAGGAGGTTGTGCGATGGTCGACTTAACACCATTTTGGATATCAATTAAAGTAGCAGTTATTAGTACGATCATCGTTTTCTTTATCGGTATTATAGTCGCAAGATGGTTGTATAGTAGACATGGAATAGTCGCTAGGTTACTGGAAAGTATTATTGTGTTGCCTATTGTTTTACCTCCGACGGTGATGGGTTTTATATTGCTTATTATTTTTTCACCTAAAAGTCCCGTCGGTCATTTCTTTAGTCATGTATTGCATATCCCTGTCGTGTTTACTATGACAGGTGCAATCATTGCCTCTATTATTGTAAGTTTTCCATTAATGTATCAACACGCAGTGCAAGGTTTTAGAGGGATTGATAAAAAAATGTTGAATACTGCACGTACAATGGGAGCAAGTGAAAATAAAATTTTTACACAACTTATATTACCTTTATCGAAGCGTTCTATCTTATCTGGCATAATGATGAGTTTTGCTAGAGGTATTGGCGAATTCGGGGCTACATTGATGGTAGCTGGTTACATACCGAATAAGACAAACACGTTGCCATTAGAAATTTATTTCTTAGTAGAACAAGGTAAAGAAAATCAAGCTTGGTTATGGGTGCTTGTGTTAGTTGCCTTCGCAATAACGATAATTGGCACCATCAACGTCTTGAACAAAGAACGTTATTTGGAGGGTGATTAGATGCTTACCATTAAACTAAAACATCAACTAAAAGATACTCCGATAACGATTGATATTAATGATCAAGAACCTAAAATATATGCTTTAAGAGGCCCGTCTGGCATAGGTAAAACAACTGTATTAAATATGATTGCAGGCTTAAGAAAACCTAACGAAGCATTTATTAAAGTGAATGATAATGTGTTAACAGATACTGAAGCTAATTTGAATGTCAAAATTCAGCAACGTAATATAGGTTATTTATTTCAAGATTATCAATTATTTCCTAATATGAATGTCTTGAAGAATATAACTTTTATGACTCCATATTCACGACATATCGAAGACTTAATGTCAGAGTTGAACATAGCACATTTAGTTGAACAATACCCATATACATTATCTGGTGGTGAGTCTCAACGTGTAGCATTAGCGCGTACATTGAGTACAAAACCAGATTTAATATTATTGGACGAACCATTTTCGAGTTTAGATGACTATACTAAAGATGAAAGCATCAAAATTGTGAAAAATGTATTTGAAGCATGGCAAATACCTATTATATTCGTGACACATTCAAATTATGAAGCAGCACGATTGGCACATGAAATCATTACATTTGGTAAATAGCATAAAGTATAGACAAATATACCCCCTTTACTATCGCTCTAGTGAAGGGGCTTTTTGATGTACTACAATCCATTTTTGTGCTCTGACTCTAGTATGTAATTAATATCACCTCTTATTTTTAGTGTTTGTAAAGTCAATGAACGGCATCATGAAATAAACGACAAAATAAATAATTAGAAATAGTGGTAGAACTTTTTTATTAATGAACTAATAGTCAAATTAAGTTTCTAAAGCGTCATTAACTTTTTATGCATATTTGACCATGATTAAATAGTTTTCACAAAGTCATTTAGATGAACGGATTAATCTTATAGTCATTCATTTCTATTTGGAAATAAAGTTAATTTAAGTAAAACTATTAAAATATTGAAATTTATTGTTACTCATAATAGTTAGATTTATAATGAATATAATGTATTTAAGAGAGGACAATAACATTGAATAATAATCGCTATTCAAGACAAATGCTGTTCAAAGGTATAGGTGAAGAGGGACAAAAATTAATAGAAAATGCGCATGTCACGATTATAGGTATGGGAGCGTTAGGTTCACATCTTGCTGAAGGTATAGTAAGAGCGGGTATTGGTGAATTAACAATAGTAGATAGAGATTATATTGAAGAAAGTAATTTACAACGACAAACGTTGTATTCGGCTAATGATGCGTTTGAAGCGTTACCTAAAGTTATCGCAGCAGAACAAGCATTGCACGCTATTAGAGAGGACGTAACGATTAACACATTTATTGAACAAGTTGACTATGCTTTTTTAGAAGAACATAGTCGTAAAGTGAATTTAATTTTAGATGCTACAGATAATTTTGATACTAGAATGTTAATCAATGATTTTGCCTTTAAACATCATATTCCTTGGATATATGGTGGCGTAGTACAAAGCACTTATGTTGAAGCGCCATTTATACCTGGGGAGACACCTTGCTTTAATTGCTTATTACCACAACTTCCTGCAATTAACTTAACATGTGATACTGTGGGTGTTATTCAACCAGCTGTTACGATGACAACCAGCTTACAACTGAAAGATGCACTTAAAATAATTACGGGTAATGATGTACCAGCAAAATATACTTATGGAGATATTTGGAATGGAGATCATCATGTGTTTGGTTTTAGTCGTATGTCAGATAAAGATTGTCTAACATGTGGAGCAGAGCCAACATTCCTACATTTAAATAAGCAAGCACATGAGTATGCTTCATTATGTGGTAGAGATACGGTGCAATATCAAAACAAAAATATTTCCCAGGAAATGTTAGTAAACTTTTTAGCAGAAAATAAAATAAATTATAAAACAAACGATTATCTTATTATGTTTCAATATGACGGATATCGCTTAGTCAACTTTCAGGATGGTAGATTTCTCATTCATAACATGACACAAGCGAGTGAAGCGGCAAAACTTATGAATAAATTATTTGGATAAAACGGGGGAGTTTTGATGCATAGTGATATTAAATTAACACGAAAAATACAAAGTGCAGTGTTGACGATTTCTGATACGAGAGATTATAAGACGGATAAAAGTGGTCAATTAATTAAGTCTTTACTTTCAGAAGAAAATGTTGAAGTAGGAGAAGAAGCTTACAAAATTGTCAAAGATGAACCACAAGCCATAAAGTCTCAAATTGAACTGTGGTTAAAGTCTGACGTTGACGTCATTATAACTACTGGAGGTACTGGTATATCACCGCGAGATATTACTATAGAAACAGTTAGACCATTATTTACGAAAGAAATAGAAGGTTTTGGTGAATTGTTTAGATATTTAAGTTATACCGAAGATGTAGGCACAAAAGCATTATTATCTAGAGCTATAGCAGGTACGGTAAATGATAAATTAATGTTTTGTCTACCAGGTTCTTCCGGAGCAGTGAAATTAGCACTAAATAAATTAATTAAGCCTGAATTGAATCATTTAGTACACGAATTAACAAAATAATTGGGCATGATGTAAACATTTTATTTAAATGATTACACTGCCCAATATAGATACTATTGTTTGCGCGTATAGTCACCTGATTTACCGCCAGTTTTCGAGGATAGGTAAGTTTCACCGATAACCATACCTTTATCTAAAGCCTTTGTCATATCGTAAATTGTTAGTGCTACAACAGAGGCGGCTGTTAATGCCTCCATTTCAACGCCAGTTTTACCTGTCGTAGAAACCGAAACTGTAATATTAAGTGTATAGTCATTGTCGTTAGTAACCCAGTCAAAACTAACATCGATGCCACTTAAAGGTAAGGGATGGCACATTGGTATGATTGTTGATGTATTCTTGGCCGCCATGACACCAGCAATCTGAGCCGTATTAAGGACGTTACCTTTTTGGTTTGTATGTTCAACAATTTGTTGGTGAATCTCGGCATTAACGGTAATGTTAGAATGTGCTATAGCAGTACGTTTCGTATCACTTTTGTCCGAAACATCTACCATTTTTGCATTACCTTGTTCATTAATATGTGTAAATTTTGACATAATATACCTCCTAAACAATTCATAGTATAACATGGAGCAAATAAGAAAGGGGATTAGGAATGACAGTAGAAAAAAGAAATCCAATCGCAGTAAAAGAAGCAATTGCGCGTGTTATGAAACAAGACATTACAATGTCTACTATAGAAGTACCTTTACAACAAAGTTTAGATTATGTGTTAGCGCAAGATATTATAGCGACTTATGATATACCGAGATTCAACAAATCACCTTACGACGGCTTTGCAATTAGAAGTGAAGATTCAGTCAATGCAAGTGGAGAGCATCGTGTTGAATTTAATGTTATTGATCATATTGGAGCCGGGTCAGTTTCTAATAAAAAGTTAGGGACTAATGAGGCAGTTAGAATAATGACTGGTGCCAAATTACCTCAAGGCGCCGATGCTGTAGTTATGTTGGAACAAACAGTAGAAAAAGAACGTTCTTTTACTATTAGAAAACCGTTTGAATCATATGAAAATGTATCGTTAAAAGGCGAAGAGACCACTGATGGCGATATTGTTTTGAAAAAAGGACAGCATCTTAATGCAGGTGGTATTGCTGTTTTAGCTACATATGGTTATCAAAATGTCACTGTTTATAAAAAACCTAGCGTCGCGATTATAGCTACTGGTAGTGAGTTGTTGGACGTCAGTGATGAACTTGAACCTGGTAAGATTCGTAATTCGAATGGACCAATGATTCAAGCTTTAGCTACTAAAGTCGGTCTAGAGATAGAAACATATAAAATACAACAAGATGATTTAGAAAGCAGTATTCAAGTAGTTAAAGAAGCAAAAAGCAAACATGATATGGTGATTACTACAGGCGGAGTGTCAGTCGGAGATTTTGATTATTTACCGGCGATTTATGAAGCATTGGATGCAAAGGTATTATTTAATAAAGTTGCAATGCGCCCAGGTAGCGTAACGACTGTTGCCGTAGCAGATAATACTTATTTATTTGGTTTATCTGGGAATCCATCTGCTTGTTTTACAGGTTTTGAATTATTCGTAAAACCTGCACTTAACAAGATGACAGGTGCTAACGCTTGTTATCCCCAAATTGTTAAAGCAACACTAATGGAAGACTTTACAAAACCTAACCCATTTAGCCGTTTTATCAGAGCGAAAGCGACCTTTACAGGTGGTGAGATGACAGCTGTACCTTCTGGTTTTAATAAATCTGGTGCAGTCGTAGCCATAGCACATAGTAATGCAATGATAATGTTACCCGGTGGTACGAGAGGCTATAAAAAAGGACGTACGGTCGATGTGATTTTGACTGAATCATCAAGTTACGAAGAGGAATTATTATTATGATTTTGCAAATTGTCGGGTATAAAGATGTTGGTAAGACCACACTGATGACGCACACTATCAAGTTGTTAAAAACTTTTGATTTATCCATTGTCACAATTAAAAACCATGGTCATGGTGGAGAAATCACTTTACAAGATAACGATGTAGATCATATGAAACACTTCTCTGCAGGTGCCGATCAAAGTATCGTTCAAAGCAAAAATTATCGACAAACAGTTACAAGCATAGCAAAACAAAATCTTAATGAACTCATAAATGAATCTGTTACAATAGACAGTGACATCATATTAGTAGAAGGATTTAAAGAAGCGCCATACGATAAAATAATTGTGTATAATCGACAAGAAGATTATCTTAAATTGAATGGATTATCTAATGTTCAATATCGTATCGACTTAACAGAGGGAAACGCTTACGCACAATATGAAGCATGGTTGCTTTCATTTTTACAAGTAAAAGGACTGATTATATGAAGCAGTTTGAAGTAACGAACTTGCCAATTCAAACTGAACAGTACAGAGAATTTGTAGTTGATGCTACCAAAGGGGCTGTCGTAGTATTTACCGGCCATGTAAGAGAATGGACGAAAGGTATTAAAACTGAATACTTGGAATATGAGGCATATGTCCCAATGGCAGAAAAAAAGCTTGCCCAAATTGGAGAAGAGATAGCGAAGCGTTGGCCTGAAACAATGACGGTGATTGTCCATAGAATAGGGGCATTAAACATTTCTGACATAGCGGTATTAATTGCAGTATCTTCTCCTCATAGAAAAGATGCTTATGCAGCAAATGAGTATGCCATAGAACGTATTAAAGAGATAGTACCAATTTGGAAAAAAGAAATATGGGAAGATGGCGCTGAGTGGCAAGGCCATCAATGTGGTTATCATGAAGATGCAATTGAAGGAGGCTAAGCATGAAAGTCTTATATTTTGCAGAAATAAAAGACTTATTAGCAAAACAAGTCGAAGAAATACCTTTAGATAATACACTTACTGTTGAACAACTTAAATTAAATTTGTTAGAACAATATCCAGTTTTAAAAAATAAAACTTATCAAATAGCTGTAAATGAAGAATTTGTAAAAGATGATGACATCGTACAACAAAATGATACGGTTGCATTGATTCCACCAGTTAGCGGAGGTTAATAAAGACATGAAAGCAATAATCCTTGCCGGTGGGCGTTCTGAAAGATTTGGCGCTCAAAAAGCATTCGCACAAATACAAGGACAATATTTTTATCAAAGAATTGTAGATGTTCTTGAAGCAACAAACATGTTTAATAAAATAATTATTAGCACTAACGAAGATTTAGCGCCTGAATTTGATTACAATGACGTAGTCGTTGATGCACCGCATTATAAAGACAAAGGCCCTTTGGCCGGTCTTTGCACAGTTATGCAACAATACGATGATGAACTATTTTTCGTAGTATCAGTAGATACGCCAATGATTTCAAATAAAGCCATTAGCAAACTTTATCAATTTATGATTGAACATTTAATTGAAGATAAATTAGATATAGCTGGATTTATGGCAGATAATTATCCAATACCAACTATCGCATTTTACAGTCCTAAAACATTACAACATATTGAACAAGCTTTAATTTCTGATGACTATAGCTTCAAAAACGTTTATAACCATGTAGATCATGCTTGGTTAAACGTTGAAGATATTGAAGCACCAGAATATTGGTTTAAAAATATTAATTATCAACAAGATTTGGACTCTTTAGAACAAGTGTTAAATAAATAAGGAGGTCCTTTAAATGGTTGAACAAATAACTGATAAATTAGGTAGACCGATAAGAGACTTAAGATTATCAGTTACCGATCGTTGTAACTTTCGTTGTGATTATTGTATGCCGAAGGAAATATTTGGAGATGACTTCGTGTTTCTCCCAAAAGAAGAATTATTAACTTTTGATGAAATGGCACGAATTGCCGAAGTTTATACACAACTCGGTGTGAAAAAGATACGTATTACTGGTGGAGAACCGTTGTTACGTAGAGATCTATATAAGTTAATAGAGCAGTTATCACACATAGATGCTATCGAAGATATAGGTTTAACTACGAATGGTTTATTATTAAAAAAACATGGGCAAAATCTATACGATGCTGGATTAAGAAGAATTAATGTTAGCCTTGATGCGATTGATGACAAAGTATTTCAAAATATAAATAATCGTAATATTAAAGCGAGTACGATATTGGACCAAATTGATTATGCTGTTAGTATTGGGTTCCATGTTAAAGTAAATGTGGTTATTCAAAAAGGTGTTAACGATGATCAAATTATTCCGATGATTGAATACTTTAAAAATAGAGACATTGAAATACGTTTTATTGAATTTATGGACGTAGGTAATGATAATGGTTGGGATTTTAGTAAAGTTGTTACTAAAGATGAAATGTTAGAAACTGTAGAACAACATTTTGATATAGTACCGGTGCCACCTCAATATTATGGTGAAGTGGCTAAATATTATCGGCATTCAGACAATGGTGCTAAATTTGGTTTAATAACGAGTGTGTCTCAATCGTTTTGTTCAACTTGTACACGTGCAAGATTATCATCAGATGGTAAATTTTATGGTTGTTTATTTAGTTCAGTCGATGGATTCAATGTAAAATCATTTTTACGTTCAGGTGCAACCGATCTTGAACTTAAAGAACAATTTAAAGCATTATGGAACATTCGAGACGATCGCTATTCAGATGAACGTACCGAACAAACTGTTGCTAATCGTAAACGTAAGAAAATTAATATGAACTATATTGGTGGTTAGTTAAAAGACTAATCTTTCAATGCTATAAACTTTTTAATCTCACAATAAATTATTGTGAGATTTTTATTTTTATATGTAAAACTAGTAAAGTAATACTTTAAAGATAATGAAAAAACACTGACTTAGAATAATTAAATGATAAATAAGCGTTAATCTTTAATATCTTTAATTTAAAATCTAAATGAGTAATTTAAATAACAACTTAAAAGTTATAGATTTAAAGAAGGAATTGTTATATAATATTTCAAAAGCATAAGACTATATATAAATCCATTTAAACATTAAAACAACAACTAGAATAAACATAGGAGGCTTGATCAAAATATGGAAAGTAAAGTAAAGCAATTCATCGAATCTGAAAGATCGATATGTCAATTAAAACATTGGCTTAAAACGACTCAAAGTTTATCTATGGAAGAATTTGTTGTGCTGTATAAAGTTTATGAGGCACAAAAGATTAGTTGGAAAGTATTGAGGGATACTTTACATTTTGAAATGTTGTGGGATACAAGTAAGATTGATGTTATTATACGTAAAATTTATAAAAAAGAACTCATTTCAAAAATTCGCTCTGATTCAGATGAAAGACAAGTATTTTATTACTTCAATGATAAACAAAGTGAGTTGCTAAGCCATATTACAGCTGCTATTGAAACTTCTCAAATGGCAAATTAATAAAAAGGTTAGGTATTATGAATGTATTCCATTCAAACATACCTAACCTTTTTATATTAATATTGAGATTTTACTTTACGGCCATGTACGAATAAGTAAATAATTGCTGTTACGAACGCAAGTATAGCCATAATGCCATACAACTGAGCAAAAGATACTGCAGACGTTACGAAACCTAATACATATGGACCGAAACCTATACCTAAGTCTAAACCGATAAAGTAAGTAGATGTTGCGATACCATATTTTGTAGGTGGGGAAACTTTAATAGCGATAGCTTGCATACTTGAAGAAATATTACCGTATCCGCAACCAAGCAATAAGCCTGCTATGATAAGTAACCAACCTGAATTTGTAAAACATAATGCAACGAACGTTAATATTAAGCAAATAAAAGCTGGATAAACAACTACATTTTCGTTTCTATTATCCATTAAGCGGCCTGCAACAGGTCTTGTGATTAATGAAGCGATAGCATAGAAAATAAAGAAGTAACTAGCTAATGTTACTAAATGAATTTCTTGGGCGTAAAATTGTAAAAACGTTAAAATTGAAGAGTAAGTTAAACCAGTAATTAACATGACAACGGCAACTGGTACGGCTTCTTTTACAATATAGTTATTAATGTTAAATTTCTTTTTACTTTGAGTAACTTTTGTAGCATCTTCTTTTATAGTTTCAAATTGTAAGTTAATAAAAAAGGAGATTGCTAAACTTACTATGCCACAAATTAAACAAATGAAAAACAATAATTCTACTGGGAAAGCATTAATTAGTAGTAAACCAAAGAACGGTCCAAATGCTGCACCTAAAACTAAACTTAGGGAGAATAAACTAATGCCTTCACTTTTACGTGATTGTGGCGTAACATAAGCAGCTATTGTTCCAGTAGCAGTTGTTGCTACCCCAGTTGCAATACCATTAATAATACGTGTAACCATTAATACAGTTAATGAACCTTCGATAAAATATAGTAATTGAGAAACAATTAGAAAGATTAATCCGATTAATAAAATACGTTTTGGTCCAATCTTATTAACGTATTTTCCTGTGGCAAATCTACCTATGAGTGATCCTATAATAAAAAGACCTGAAACTAATCCAGCTATACTGTCTGAAGCATGATATTCTGATTTAGTATAACTCGCGATAATTACTATTAATAAATACATACATAGGTAAACTAAGAAGTTAGTGATAAAGTTAATATTAAAGCTCTTCGTCCAAATAGGTGATTTTAATGAGCCTGACGTTACTTGTTGCACTTGCTATTCCTCCTCTGAGTTAGATAATTGTTCGTGTAAAGCTAAAACAGTGTTTATTGTCGTATCAACATCTTTAGAAGTGATGCCCGCCCGTTTGACAATGTCTTCTTGAATACGGTCGAATTGTTTACTCATATCTTCATAAAGTTGAGTACCTGACTTTGATAGAGTTAAAATTCTTTCTCTTTTGTCGTTACCTTGTTTTATAGTTAACAATGATTTGTCTAATAATACTTTTAATATTTTACGCGTTGTGGGTTTTTCGATTGCTCTTCTTTTAGATATTTGGACTAAAGTTGTTGGTTCGTTGAGTGCAATATCTTTTAAAACAAGCCATTGAGCTGAGAATAAATCATATTCTTCGAATATTGGTTGAAATAACTTTACATAAGGTCGATACATACCAGTTAAACTATCAAATAATTTTTTCGTATTCATAGGCACCTCTCAAATAGTTAGCCTTGCTAACTTTATTTACAACATTAACCATTCTAATGCATATTTGAAAATAAATCAATAGCCAGACACAAATTTTTAATTAAATTAGTATTATGTTTTTTAGAAGGAGAAATTACTATAAATTGTAAATAAGTATGGGTGTTTTTAGGGTATTAGTAAAATACGAGTAATGAGAGAAGTCATTTGTTAATATAGAATTAAATAAAATTAAGGGGTTTTATCCATGAATCTTAAACTTGATCATTTCGTGCACTATATAAATAATTTATCTGAGTTTAAATATCCTGGGGAGTTGTTAACATTAAATAATGGGGGACGTCATGAACGTTTTGGTACGTTCAATCGTCTCGCTTATATATCGAATGCTTACATAGAATTGTTAGATATCTACAATAAAGAAACTTTATTAAAAATATCTAAAACAGACGAGGGTAGAGTTGCCTTTCCTTCTAAATTAGTCCATGACAATTACAAGCAAGGACTAAAAACACTCGCTTTTAGTACGGATGATATTGATTATTTAAAGTTAGAATTAGAATCTAAGGGCGTTGATATTATTGGCCCAGTTAAGATGAATCGTGTTGATGCAAAGGGGAATAAAATAGAATGGCAACTATTGTACATCAATGAGCTAGAAGAAAAAGTTAAACCGCCATTTTTTATACAATGGGATGAACCGGATGAAGTGAGAGAGAAGAAATTAGCACCATATAGGCAAAATGAATTTACAGTTAAAAGAGTTCGCATTGGATGCGAAAATAGAAAGATTACTGCAGCTAAATGGAGACAGTGGTACGAAATGATTGTCGTCAACGATGATGATGACGTCACGGAGTTGCAATTACCAAATGACAATGTGATTTATGAATTTTATGATAGTGAAAATCCTAAATATGAAAAAATAGTCTTGCATGATAGCAAGACTAAGGCGTCATATACTTTAATAATTAGAGGTCTGAATTATTGTTTCGAAGCAGATTAATAAATGTATTGATAAGCACTATGCGCAATGATGAATATATGCAAGAGGGCCAAAATAAGTGTTATAATGGCACAGTATGTTGCCACTTTATTAGAACGTATTAATAAAAAGAATAAAGATAATACGAATGTTAACGCTACAAGTAATACACGCAAACTAAAATTGTTAATAGTTAAAGGATTAGCTAAACTATGAACAACGATAATGATATTTATGATAAATAATAAGCCAAGGATAATAATTCTCATGGTAAACCTTCTTTAATTAGTATTTATTTTATTATATCAAAGACTATGTTATACGTGAAAGATTGAATTGTGCGTTGTATAATTAAAGCACTGTAAAGATAAAGGAGACAGAGATATGGAAAAGATGAATATTACAAATCAACAACATGATGCATTTGTGAAAAGTCATCCAAATGGGGATTTACTTCAGTTAACAAAATGGGCCGAAACAAAAAAATTAACAGGTTGGTATTCTAAGCGTATCGCTGTCGGTGAAAATGGTGAAGTTGTAGGTGTGGGGCAATTATTGTTCAAAAAAGTACCAAAATTACCTTATACCCTATGTTACATCTCAAGAGGGTTTGTGACTGATTACTCAAATAAATTAGCCTTAGAAGCTTTATTAGAATATGCAATGCAAATTGCAAAAGAAGAGAAGGCCTACGCAATTAAAATTGATCCAGACGTAGAAGTAGATAAAGGTATTGACGCCTTAAGAAACTTAAAAGCGTTAGGATTTAAGCATAAAGGTTTTAAAAATGGATTGTCTAAAGACTATATTCAGCCCCGAATGACAATGATTACACCTATTGATAAAGACGATGAATCATTATTACAAACTTTTGAACGTAGAAATCGTTCAAAAGTTAGATTAGCATTAAAACGTGGTACAAAAGTTGAAATATCAAATAGAGCAGGTTTAGAAACTTTTGCAAACTTAATGAAAGTAACTGGCGAAAGAGACGGCTTTTTAACGAGAGATATTTCATATTTCCAAAATATCTATGATGCATTACATGAAGACGGAGATGCAGAATTGATTTTAGTTAAACTTGAACCTAAACCAGTGTTAAAAGAATTAAGACAAGAAATGGAAGAATTGGATCAAGAAATCGTTAAATTAACTGAGAAAAAACAAGATAAAAAAACCTTAAATAAAATTAAAGATGCAGGTAACAAAAAAGATAAAACGCAGACATTAATCAGTGACTTAGAACAATTAGAAGCAACACATCCAGAAGGCATGTACTTATCAGGAGCTTTATTGATGTTCTCAGGTGAAAAGGCATACTATTTATATGGTGCTTCATCTAATGAGTTTAGAGACTTTTTACCTAACCATCACATGCAGTTTGCAATGATGCAATACGCTAGAGATCATGGTGCCAAAACGTATGATTTCGGTGGTACTGATAACGACCCAGATAAAGATTCAGAACACTATGGCTTATGGACATTTAAAAAGGTATGGGGAACGTATTTAAGTGAAAAAATCGGTGAATTTGATTATGTCTTAAATAAACCTCTCTATCAAATCATTGAAAATGTAAAACCTAAATTAACTAAAGCTAAAATACAGCTTTCTAAAAAACTAAAAAGAAAATAATGTAATAACTATAAAACTGTCGACAAAATTAGGCTTTGTCGACAGTTTTTATATTTTTAGAAAGAACCATATATGTATAACTTAGATTATTGTAAACATGTAATATAGTCAGTGGTTATAAATAGATGTCTATTTAATAAATCTTAAATCTAATGTGCAAAAATTATTTGCATTAATTTATAATAAGGAACTTAATATGGTTAGATTTATGGTAAATTATTATTAAATTCATATTTTGATGGGAGTATAATTAAATGATAAAAAAATTGCTACAGTTTTCACTTGGTAATAAATTTGCTATCTTTCTGATGGTGTTACTAGTGATTCTCGGTGGTGTTTATTCGAGTGTAAAACTGAAACAAGAGTTATTACCGGATGTTGAGCCACCTACGATGACTATTCAAACTTCTATGCCTGGAGCTACACCGACTGCGGTGAAAGATGATATAAGTGATAAAATTGATGATCAAATACGCTCAATGGCAGACGTTAAAGATGTTAGTGCTGAATCTATTCAAAATTCGTCTATGGTCACTGTGAAATATGAAGACGGTACTGATATGAATAAAGCTGAAAACGACTTAAAAAAAGAATTAGATAAAATTAAATTTAAAAGTGGTGTTAAAGAACCTGAAATAACACGTAACACTATGGATGCCTTTCCAATCGTAGCTTATTCTTTTACCAATAAAGAAGATAATTTAAAAGATGCAACTAAAAAAATAAATCAACATTTAATACCTAAACTCCAGCAAGTAAAAGGTGTTCAAAATGCACAGGTTAATGGACAGACTAAACGTGAAGTTTCAATTAAATTTGACGAAGCGAAGCTTAGAAAGAATCATCTAACTGAACAAGATGTCCAGAAATATATTAAAAATGCTACAAGTGAAACACCATTAGGTTTATTCCAATTTGATGATACCGATAAGTCAGTCGTCATTGATGGAAAATATAAATCTGTAGATGCTCTAAAAAATCTAACTATTCCACAACAAGGTGCTGCTAGTGGTGGAAGTAGTGAAGACGGTGGACAACAAGCAAGTAAAATGATGTCGTCTCAATCAAGTGACCAAGATAGTTCATCTTCATCTGTTAAGTTAAAAGATATAGCTGATGTTAATTTAGGTGATACACGGGACAGTATTTCTAAAACGAATGGTAAAGATGCATTAAATGTACAAATTACCAAAGCTCAAGATGCTAATACCGTCCAAGTTGCTGACGATGTACAAGACAAAATTAATGACTTTAAAAAGCAAAATCCTGAAATGGAATCTCATATCGTTATGGATACTGCTAAACCAATTAAAGACTCGTTACACACGATGATAGAGAAGGCGCTATTAGGTACAATAGTGGCAATCATTGTTATTTTATTATTCCTAAGAAACATTAAAATGACAACTATTTCAATCGTATCTATACCATTGTCTATATTAATTGCAATGATTGCACTGAAGTTGTCGAATATATCATTAAACATATTAACACTAGGTGCATTAACTGTAGCTATCGGTAGGGTGATCGATGATTCGATAGTTGTAGTAGAAAATATTTATCGTAGACTTGCAGATAAAAATGAACAATTGGTAAAAGATGATTTAATAACAAGTGCAACAAAAGAAGTGTTTAAACCTATTTTATCTTCTACAATAGTTACAATCATTGTCTTCTTACCATTAGCATTTGTTAGTGGTTCAGTGGGAGAAATGTTTAGACCATTTGCATTGGCAATAACATTTAGTTTATTAGCTTCTTTATTAGTATCAATAACAATTGTACCTGCATTAGGCTCTACATTTTTCAATAAAGGACTTAAACGTAAAAAAGAAAATTCACTTGGCATAATAAGTTCAAATTATAGAAAAGTATTGTCATGGTCGCTAAATCATAAATGGATTATATTGTTATTGAGTACAGCCATTTTAATTGCCAGTATTGTACTTGGTGTTGCTAAGATAGGTACGAGTTATATCTCTACAGGTGATGACAAATATATGGCATTGACTTATACGCCAAAACCTGGTGAAACAGAAGGTAAGGTATTAGACCATGCCGAACAAGTGCAAAAATATTTAAATTCTAAAAATAAAGTTAAAACAGTGCAATATTCCGTTGGGGGGGCTTCTCCTACTGATCCGACAGGTAGTACGAATAGTTTAGCGTTAATGGTTCAATATGATTCAAATACACCAAATTTTGATAAAGAACCCGATAAAGTACTTAAACATATTAGTAAATATGATAGTCCTGGTGAATGGGGCAACCAAGATATGGGTACAGGTGGCAGTAATAATAAAATTGAAATTGATGTTACTGGACCTTCGTTAGCCAAAATCAAAGGTACTGTTAATAAAATTGAAAATAGCATGAAAAAGGAAAATGGTATAGCTAATGTGAAGTCAGATTTATCGCAAACATACGAACAATATAATGTTAAAGTAGATCATGATAAAGCTGCTAAACAAGGTATTACAGCTTCTCAATTAGCAATGACATTAAATCAAAATACCCCTGACCAAACTGTGACCACTGTCAAAGATGGTGGCAAAAATGTTAATGTCAAAATTAAACAAGACAAGGTAACGAATTGGAGTAAATCTAAATTAGAAAATACGAAAGTACCTTCACAAAGTGGCCAGGAAGTTAAACTAAATGATATAGCAAGTTTAGAAAAAACGTCCACGCCAAATAAAATTAAAACTGAAGCCGGTGATTATACATCTACGGTTTCTGGTAAAGTAACGAGTAGTAATGTTGGCGGCGTTTCTCAACAAATGATTTCTAAAGTGAATAAAATGGATAAACCTAATAGTGTGAAAGTCAAAGTTGGTGGTGCTAATGATGACATCGGCAACGCAATCACTCAATTATCTTTAGCGATGTTAGCCGCTATTATTATCGTGTACTTAGTGTTGGTATTAACGTTTAAAGGTGCGTTAGCTCCATTTACAATATTATTCTCACTTCCGTATACAGTTATAGGCGTAGTACTAGCGTTAGTTATTACAGGAGAAACTTTATCAGTGCCAAGTATGATCGGTATGCTAATGCTAATAGGTATTGTTGTTACTAACGCTATCGTACTTATTGATAGAGTGATAAATAACGAGAAATCTGGTATGTCTATGAAAGAGGCATTGATAGAAGCAGGAGGCGTACGTATAAGACCTATACTTATGACTGCTTTAGCAACGATAGGGGCGCTTATTCCGATGTTATTTGGTGAAGATAGTTCTATGTTAATTTCTAAAGGCATGGCTGCGACAGTTATAGGTGGTTTAATTTCTTCTACGATATTAACATTAATCGTAGTACCGGTTATTTATGAAATATTGATGACTATAAAGAATAAAGTAATGCGCAAGTTCAATAGATAATACAAAAAGAGGTCAAAACGTAAGTGTTTTGACCTCCTTTTATGTTGCTATATAATGTGTATGAACATAAATAAACAAGCATCGTTATGGCATAATAAGATGCTTGTTGTATGATTTAGTATAAAATAAGCGTTAAAATAATATATATAACCATTAAAATGATCGTGACTATATTTAAGATATTAACGGCTTTTGAATCTTGCTTATTATATTTAAATGCAGTTATTTCAACATTTCCAATAAGAAGTAGAAGAATAACGAACACCCACCAGTTTACTGCAGCAAAGGATAATGTAGTCAATGCGACTACTAATATTAATAAGATAGCCATAATAATTCTTAAAATTTTAGTAAAGATAGTATTCATTTTATAGATGCTTATATAACTAACAATTAAATAAAGAAGTGGTAATAAGATAAGATAAAGTTGCATGATTTAACATCCTTTCGAAGTTCGTTCTAATCTTAGCATGAATGTAATATTCTGACTAGAATGCTAATTTTTAGATTGTTTATTTATTTCTGAACGGACTGAAGCAATTTCTTCTTCAATTTTTGCTAGTTGACGGTGTAGAGGATCGATATCTTGATTTAAAGATTCTCTTTTTTCAAGATCGTTTTGTAATCTTACATAATCATCTTTAAGTTCCATTAATTTAGAATTTAAATCCATACTGATTCTCCTTATTTATAAATAAAAAATATTTAATAATATTAATTAAATTATAACATGAAATTGATAGCTTCTAAAATAACAAGTAAGTATGTTATAGTATGAAAATGTAATGAAAACGGAATGAAAGAAGGATTACTGTGACGCAACAATTTATTATTATTATTTTACTAATAGCACTAGGTTATATATTGAAGCGGCTTAACTACTTTAAAGCTAACGATAGTCAGATTTTTGCAACATTGGTATTGAATATCACACTTCCTTCTTTAGTTATTGTTAATTTAAATAAAGCGGATTTAGATATTTCATTATCTATATTGCCTATCATGATGATATGTTTTGGTATTATTTCTAAAATTATTGTTATCTGGTGCTTTCTGAATAAAGATAATCAAATCAGGGGTACAATGGGGATGATGACGGCATCATTAAACATCGGTTTATTTGCTTACCCACTTGTTGCGACGATATGGCCTGAAAAAGGTATGATTTATTTTGGTATGGCTGATATAGGTGGGGCCATTATAATGTTTGGTGTTACTTATTTCGTAGGTAGTTATTTTAGTAATGGGGCAGACAATTTTGATTTTAAATATTTAGGTAAAAATATTGTAAAGTCAGTACCATTAATGACGTACATTATTATGTTTATTCTAAATTTATCTAATATTCATTTTCCTTCGCCAGTTATTAGTTTCTTCTCAACGTTATCTAAAGCGAATATGCCACTATCAATGATTTTATTAGGATTAATGTTGAGTTTTAAAATTGAACAACGTTATTTACCTCTTGTTGCTAAGTATTTAGGTCTGCATTATGGTATTGCATTAATAGCTGGTTTAATAGTTCATTATTTGTTACCAGTACATGATGAAATGATCAAAACGACATTGCAAGTTGCATGGTTGTTACCAGTTGGTGTGTCTGTGATTCCGTATGCGATTCAATTTAAATATAAAACATTGCCAATTATTGGCATGGTTACCAACTTAACAATAGTGATTAGTATAATAATATTGTATGTGTATCAGGCAATTTTTGTATAAAATTAAGGGTCAATAGCTTTAATATGAAATGCGAATCTATATGGGTTCGCATTTTTTGTTTATTTAAAAATGTGTTTTGAATAGTGATTTACTATAAGAAATACTCGAGACACTTATTATTCTGTCAGGAGTCTTGCTCAAAATATAAAATCTTCTAGTCTTTAGGGATTAATTTTGAACTATAGCAGGCATGTAATAATTTAAACAAGTGGTTATATGTATTAAATAAATGAACTGTGCTTTTTTAGGGGTATGGTTTTCTTATTTTCATGTAGCAAATAGATGTGCTGTTTATTTATAAGTCTTTACAATAAATCTATTTTAATGTAAATATTACGATTACATATAAAAAAACAGATGAAACACTTATAGATTCAAGTGTTTCATCTGCCTAGTGAAGCTGAGAATTATAATATTAAAGTAAGATTATATTTAACCTTTACCGCCCATAAATGCAGGGTAGTTAGTCATACCACCATCTACATAAATAGTAGTTCCGTGAATATAGTCAGAGAATTCAGAAGCTAAGAATAGTGCTACATTAGCTACTTGATTAGCTTCTCCGATTTCTTTAGCTGGAATCATTTCTAAAGTTTCAGCACGTGTAGTTGGATCTGAGAATTTTTCGCGTGTATGTTCTGTAACAATAGCTCCCGGTGAAATATTATTGATGCGAATACCATATTGTGCATATTCCATTGACATTGTTTCCATCATTAATTTTAAGCCGCCTTTACTTGCTGCGTAGTTAACGTAGTTTGGCCATGGAATTGTGTCATGCACACTAGAAGTGTTAATTATAACACCTTTTTTGTCTTCATTTAAGAAATGGTTAACTGCTGCTTTAGCGCCCATGAAAGCACCAGTTAAGTTGATATCGATTACTTTTTGCCATTCTGCTACTGACATTTCATGAGTTGGGATAGGTTTTTCGAAACCTGCGTTATTCATCATAACATCAACTGTACCGAATTCATTGATAGCCGTTTGTACAAGGTTATTAACGTCATCTTCAGCTGATACATCACCCTGAACTTTAATTGCTTGTCCGCCAGCATTTTCAATTAATTTAATAGTTTTATTTACATCTTCTATATGCTGTTTACTTAAATAGTTCATGACTACTTTTGCTTTACATTTACCAAATTCTTCTGAGAAAGCTTTACCTAAACCGCTTCCTGCACCAGTGATTATGACTACTTTATTTTCTAAATCTTTAAACATTCCATTGTCCTCCTTAAATTGTTAAGCTTTTAAATTTCCTAAAATAAAGGCAGCAACAATGATTAATATAATACCTGACCATATGCCAATCATTTGACGTCTGTCTTTACGTTCACCTAATAAATAAATACCACCTAATGTAGATACGATAACGAGTAATTGTGAAAATGAGAAACTTGTAGCTACGCCGACTCTAGGTTGAGAGTAGAACATAAATAAGTTACCAATGCCCCATACGACACCTGGTATTAAATTTAAAGTAGTACTCTTAATTGAAGTCTCATGTTTCATAGATAAGATAAAGCCACCGATTGCCATACCTATTGATTGGAAGAATAATGCGCTTGTGCCATCGACGCCGAAAATTTGAGCTACAACGACATAAACAACATAACCAACCGTTGAAATTAATAGGATAACCATTGCTTTACCAAATTTACTATTACTTCCAGTTGCTTCGTTTTTACCTTTTAATGATGTTAAAGCAATACCGATAACTAATAAAATCATGGCTAATAAGCCTAAAATAACTTGTGTTCCAGTACTCCATTCACCTAAGAAAACAGCACTAAATAATGTTGTACCTACTAACTGCATACCAGTTGAAATAGGCATTGTTTTAGAAACACCAATTAAATTAACTGACTTCAATTGGTAACCTTGTCCTAATGCCCAGAATACACCTGATATTAACCCTACTACAATAACGATGGGGTGATCGAATTGCGCTTGTCCCGATAATAGTAAAATAACGCCTATAATTAACGTCCCTAAAGTAGTACCTCTAATTTGGTTAAAAGGTCCTCCGCCGACTAATACGTTAATTAATACTACACTACCCCAAAATATTGCAGGCAGTAAGGCTATTAAAAAATCCATATTACTACTCACTTCTCTCTCTAATATTTTTATGTGGGAGCTATATATTTAAAATAGCTACAACTAAATATAATAAATTAAATTAATAAGCTAGTAAATCAAACCGGATTCATTTTTTTGTGTGAAAGCGTTTTTATTTTATTTTGTTTTAATTAAAAGCAACTTATAACATTAAAGTAGTTACTTCAAGTAAATATATTTATATAATGAAAACAAAAAGAACTCAGTATGCGTAATAATAAGCAACTAAGTTCCATGTATATAAAGATAGGTGATCACAAGTATATAGAATATGTCGTTTTGCTCTCTACTGGTAAGCTTTGACGAACTTGTATTTTTTAAATTCGTGGTTAACATTAAAACCAAGTTCATTAAAACGCTCTACAAGTTTATTATTCTTACTTCTGATTTTAAAGTAGATTTTTTTAACATCATAGTTTTGGAATGCAAAGTGAAGTACATATTTCAGTAACTCAAATGCAATACCCTTAAAACGATAATCTGCGTGTGACGCAAAATATTTAATCTCTGCAGTTTGATGGTTTTTGGACACTTGTAAATAGACATAACCTTTTAATAAACCTTCTGACATAAAGGTGAATAAGTGGTTATTTTCTTGTAGAGAATTTATGATTTCACTAGAAGTCATAACGTCATGCGTAAATGTATTATTATGTAATTTGTTAAAAGAACGGTAATATGCAGGATGATATTCCGTAATATTTTGTGAAGTGCCAATTTCACCCACATCGGTAGAAGTTTCTAAATAATAATCTGTAAAACTGTACGAAGCACCAATCGTTTTCATGGGTAAGTAAAAGTATTGCTGTGAGTTTTCAAATGAAAAATTAAAATTAGTACTATCAGGTTGATCATTTGTCATTGCTTTAAAAAGCCTGTTGAAATCTTCAATACTATATTGAGTATTGGGATTGATTAAAGGCCCAATGACTTTATATTTATTGGTTTCATATGGGAAAGCCAATAACATCATTGTCATTTGATCTTCCGAATTTTGAAGTGCATATACCCCGGGGTTATCAATAACGTCGTTAAGGAATGCGTCGAATTGGCTGTGAGCTTGAGGTAGTTTATACAAATAAGATGCCATTTCATAATTTGCAGATTCTATAAAAGAGTTGATTTGATTGATATCATTAACGTTAACTATAGTCATGAAATACCTCCTTGTTATTAAAAACAGTTGCCAGTATTTATTTTAATTATATGTATTTTTTACATTAAATGAAAGTTAAGATGTGCTGGATACATGTTACAATAACTATATTATACATTTGAAAGGGCGTAATTATGAAATCTTTAATTTTAGCTGAGAAGCCCTCAGTAGGGAAAGATATTGCCAATGCTTTAAATATTAATACAAAACGCAATGGTTATTTTGAAAATAATAACTACATTGTAACATGGGCATTAGGGCATTTAGTAACGAATGCAACTCCTGAGCAATACGATAAATATTATAAAGAGTGGAAATTAGCTGATTTACCTATCATACCCAATAAAATGAAAACAGTGGTAATTAGTAAAACTAAAAAGCAATTTCAAACAGTGCAAGGACTTTTACAAAGAAACGAAGTTCAGAATATTATTATAGCTACTGATGCTGGAAGAGAAGGAGAATTAGTTGCGCGGTTAATATTAGATAAAGCACATAATAAAAAACCTATCAAAAGATTGTGGATCAGTTCCGTAACGAAAAAAGCGATTATAGATGGATTTAAAAAGTTAAAAGATGGGCGTCAGTTTAATCATCTATACGAAGCAGCTTTAGCTCGTAGTGAAGCGGATTGGGTTGTGGGGATTAATGCCACAAGAGCTTTAACTACAAAATATGATGCGCAATTATCTTTAGGACGAGTACAAACTCCGACCATTAAATTAGTAGAAATGAGACAGTCAGAAATAAATAATTTTACTCCTGAAACTTATTATACTTTGAATATCAACGTAGATGGATTGCAATGTCAATGTATTACACCGCAACAATCAAGCACAAAAGAAGTCTACGAAAACGCAGTTAACAGCATAAAAGGTCACTCTGCAATAGTAAATTCAATCAATAGAAAGAGCAAAAAAGCCTTTCCCCCTAAATTATTTAATTTAACTGACTTACAACAAGAAGCTTACAAACGTTATCATTATGGTCCTAAAGAAACACTTAATACATTACAACAACTATACGAACGACATAAATTAGTTACCTATCCACGTACGGATGCAAATTATTTAACTGACGATATGGTAAGTACGATTAAAGATAGATTGAGAGCATTAATGGCCACAGAATATAAAGCTTTTGCTAAGGCACAAATGAGTCAAAGTTATAGTGCGAACGACCATTATATAAATAATAATAAAGTTTCTGATCACCATGCGATAATTCCAACTGAAGTTAGACCCAATATAGAAGCGTTATCGCTTAAAGAACAAAAAATTTATATGATAATAGCACAAAGATTTTTAGCTAATTTAATGCCTCCCCAAGAATATGAAGCTATTGAATTAGAATTAGTTATTAATGATTATAAATTTGTTTATAAAGATAAAATCTCTACAAAACTAGGGTTTAAAGCGTTATTTAATAGTGAAGAAAAACCATTCATTTTAGGTTCTAAATGGCAGCAAGGTGCTAATATAAATGTAAGTAATGTAAATATTAACGAACATGAAACCACACCACCGTCTTATTTTAATGAAGGTTCATTATTGAAAGCTATGGAGAGTCCACAAAAGTTTTTCAAATTTAATAATCATAAACATAATAAAACTTTAAAAGAAGCAGGTGGCATCGGGACAGTAGCGACAAGAGCAGACATTATAGAAAAGCTATTTAACATGAACGCCATTGAATCAAGAGAAGGTAAAATAAAAGTAACTTCTAAAGGACAACAAATATTAGAATTAGCGCCTGAACAACTTACTTCTCCATTATTGACAGCACAGTGGGAAGACAAATTAATGATGATAGAGCAAGGAAAATATGATTCACGAAAATTTATGGACGAAATTAAATCATTTACTGATAAAATTATAACTACTATAAAAAATAGTGAACAAAAATATAAGCATGATAATCTTACTACTACAGAATGCCCAACTTGTGGCAAGTTTATGTTAAAAGTAAATACTAAAAATGGATCGATGTTAGTTTGTCAAGATCCAAACTGTAAAACTAAAAAGAACGTACAATCAAAAACAAACGCGCGTTGTCCTAATTGTCATAAGAAAATGACTCGTTTTGGTACTAATAAAGACGCAGTATACAGATGTGTTTGTGGTCACACTGAGACTCAAATACAAATGGATAAACGTTATAAAAGTAAAAAAACTGAAAAGGTCTCTAAAAAAGACATGAAAAAATATCTTAATAATGATGAGGGTGTTGAAAATAACCCGTTCCAAGATGCTTTGAAAGGCTTAAAATTTTAACTTATTTCGAACTTAAACCAAAAAAAAGTAATAAAAGTTCGGATTTGCTATTGTGTTTTAAGGAGTTGGATATTAAAATATTAAGGTATTTTAATAAAAGGGAGACTTAACTGTGAAAAAATACTTTAAGTTTAAAGAGCATAACACAAATTTTAAAAAAGAAATTTTAGGTGGATTAACTACATTTTTATCTATGGCTTATATTTTAGCCGTTAATCCACAAGTGTTAAGTTTAGCAGGTGTTAATGGCGCTACATCAAATATGAAGATGGACCAAGGCGCTATCTTTGTTGCGACGGCATTGGCTGCATTTGTAGGTTCATTATTTATGGGATTAATAGCTAGGTATCCAATTGCTTTGGCACCGGGAATGGGCTTAAATGCCTTTTTCGCTTTTACCGTTGTGCTAACGATGGGAATACCTTGGCAAATTGGATTAACGGGCGTGCTCTTTTCTGGTATATTCTTTGCTATTTTAACTATGACCGGGTTACGAGAAACGATAATAAATGCCATACCAAATCAAATGAAATTGGCTGTTTCAGCAGGTATCGGTTTATTTATAACGTTTGTAGGCCTACAAAGTTCAGGAATCATTGTTAAGAACAATTCAACATTAGTTACATTAGGTCATATTACTGACGGTACTGTATTGCTTACTATATTTGGCATTATAATAACGGTAGTGATGTATGTTAAAAAAGTACCAGGTGCTATTTTTATTGGTATGATTTTGACTTCGGTTTTGGGGATGTGTACAGGCTTAATACATACACCATCAGGAGTCGTTGGTAAAATTCCTAGTATTTCACCAACTTTTGGAGCTGCTTTTGAGGCATTTAAAGATCCAGGACAATTATTCACTGTACAATTTTTAATAGTAATTTTAACTTTCTTATTTATCGATTTCTTCGATACCGCGGGTACGCTTGTCGCCGTTGCAACACAAGCGGGCATTATGAAAGATAATAAATTGCCACGTGCAGGTAGAGCTTTGTTCTCAGATTCATTAGCAACAATTGTAGGTGCAATATTTGGTACTACAACTACTACTTCATATATTGAATCGACAGCGGGTGTTGCCGTTGGAGCAAGGACAGGATTTGCTAGTATAATAACAGGGTTTTGTTTCTTGCTCGCAATTTTCTTCAGCCCACTTATTGAGGTTGTCACTAGTGCTGTAACAACCCCGGCATTAGTCGTAGTTGGTGTGCTAATGGCTGCTAATTTTGCCGAAATAGAATGGAAAAAATTTGAAGTAGCTGTACCAGCATTTATCACAATAATAATGATGCCATTATCATATTCTATTGCCACGGGAATTGCATGTGGATTCGTCTTTTATCCTATTACAATGTTAATTTCTAAAAGACATAAAGAAGTACATCCAATGATGTATGGCTTAATGGTATTATTCATTCTTTACTTTATATTTGTTCACGGTTAAAAAACACCGGTCAACGCATAAATTATGCATTGACCGGTGTTTTTGTAAACCAATTGATAGAAAGCTATTGATTTTTGTTACGTCTATCTTCTGTATATATAACTTTTGCATTTTTGTTTGGCACGTAAATCGGTGATGACAGTATAATAAGAAGAAAGAATAATAATAGAAAGAAAAGTATCCAGTGTACAATCATGCCGATAAACGGAATGAAAGCTATTATGGAGCCGATAATACCTAATAATGGAATAACTGACATTGGTTTAATTGCATTTTGTCTATCTACTATTAAAATAATTATCATTACTAAATATAAAAACATATTTACGAATAAGGGTTGCCAACTAAGACCTAATATAAAACTTCCACCTAGGAAGGGGATACCATAAAATAATTCGCTTAATAATAAAACGATACTCAATACGATTAATATATTTCTAATTCCGGATTTCATTTATAATCACCACCTAACACATACAATTATATAACAAGTTAAAGTACATTTATATTAATTTGAAATTAGCAAAATAATATTAAAGGGTATCAATTTAAGTAATTTCTTAAAAAAGGTTGAAGAACATAGTAATTTCAAGTACAATGTCAAAGTATGTGTTAGACAAAAAGTGAAAAGTTTTATAGAAAAGCTTGATAAATCAGTGCTTTTCGTGTAACATATCTAATGTTGGACTTTAAGGAAATGCGATGAAGCGAAAGGTTACTGACACACCCGGCCGCTTTGCCATGGCGCTGTGTAAGATAGTTTTCGTGGAGAAGTCTATCACTTAAATGTAGACGAATAAGGAGGGAAAATTATGGCAAAACAAAAAATCAGAATCAGATTAAAAGCTTATGATCACAGAGTAATCGATCAATCAGCTGAGAAAATTGTTGAAACTGCGAAACGTTCTGGAGCAGATGTTTCTGGACCGATCCCATTACCAACAGAAAAATCAGTTTACACGATTATCCGTGCTGTACATAAGTACAAAGATTCTCGTGAACAATTCGAACAACGTACACATAAACGTTTGATTGATATTGTTAACCCAACACCAAAAACAGTTGATGCTCTTATGGGCTTAAACTTACCATCTGGTGTAGACATCGAAATTAAATTATAATAGAAAAATTAGGAGGTGGACTTTCGATGACCAAAGGAATCTTAGGAAGAAAAATCGGGATGACACAAGTGTTCGGAGAGAACGGTGAATTAATCCCAGTAACTGTAGTAGAAGCAGGCCAAAACGTTGTATTACAAAAGAAAACTGAAGAAGTTGATGGATACAACGCAATTCAAGTAGGCTTTGAAGATAAAAAAGCTTACAAGAAAAATAGTAAAACTAATAAATATGCTAGCAAACCAGCTGAAGGTCATGCTAAAAAAGCTGACACAGCACCTAAGCGCTTCATTCGTGAATTCAGAAACGTTAACGTTGATGAATACGAAGTAGGTCAAGAAGTCTCAGTTGATAAATTTGGAACTGGCGACATCATTGATGTTACAGGCGTATCTAAAGGTAAAGGTTTCCAAGGCGCAATTAAACGTCATGGACAAGCACGTGGACCAATGGCTCACGGTTCTCATTTCCACAGAGCACCAGGTTCAATAGGTATGGCTTCAGACGCATCAAGAGTGTTCAAAGGTCAAAAAATGCCAGGACGTATGGGTGGAAATACTGTTACAGTACAAAACTTAGAAGTCGTTCAAGTAGACACTGATAATAATGTAATTTTAGTAAAAGGTAACGTACCTGGACCTAAAAAAGGATTATTAGAAATCTCAACTTCAATAAAACAAGGTAATAAATAATAAATCACGAAAGGAGGAAAAGCATAATGGCTAATTATGATGTATTAAAAGTAGACGGAACTAAATCAGGTTCAGTTGAATTAAATGATGCAGTTTTTGCAATTGAACCAAACAAAGACGTTCTATTTGAAGCAATCACTTTACAACGTGCTTCATTACGCCAAGGTACTCATGCTGTTAAGAATCGTTCAGCAGTACGTGGTGGTGGACGTAAACCATGGAGACAAAAAGGTACTGGACGTGCGCGTCAAGGTACAATTCGTGCGCCACAATGGCGCGGTGGTGGTATCGTATTCGGACCAACACCTAGAAGTTATGCTTATAAAATGCCTAAGAAAATGCGTCGTTTAGCTTTACGTTCAGCATTATCTTATAAAGTTCAAGAAAGTGCTTTAACAGTTGTAGATGCGTTCCAATTAGACGCACCAAAAACTAAAGAATTTAAAGTTGCGCTTTCTAACTTAAAACAACCTAAAAAAGTATTAGTAGTTACAGATTCAGAAGATGTAAATGTTGAATTATCAGCTCGTAACATCCCTGGAGTTCAAGTTTCTACAGCTCAAGGGTTAAACGTATTAGACATAACAAGCGCTGACAGTGTAGTAATTACAGAATCAGCTGCTAAAAAAGTTGAGGAGGTGCTCGGATAATGGAAGCAAGAGACGTTCTTAAGCGCCCCGTAATTACTGAAAAATCATCAGCTGCTATGGCTGAAGATAAATATACTTTCGACGTAGATACTCGTGCTAACAAAACACAAGTTAAAATCGCAGTTGAAGAAATCTTTGATGTAAAAGTTGATAATGTTAACATCATCAACTACAAACCTAAGAAAAAACGTATGGGCCGTTACCAAGGCTATACAAAAAAAAGACGCGTAGCAATAGTGAAATTAAAAGAAGGATCTATCGATCTATTCAACTAAAATAAATTACCAATAAGGAGGTAAGCGACAATGGCTCTAAAAAAATATAAGCCAATTACAAATGGTCGTCGTAATATGACTACGTTAGATTTCGCTGAAATCACGAAAACTACACCTGAAAAGTCATTATTACAACCGCTACCGAAAAAAGCGGGACGTAACAACCAAGGTAAATTGACAGTTCGCCACCACGGTGGAGGACACAAACGTCAATACCGTGTTATTGATTTTAAACGTAATAAAGATGGAATTGCTGCTAAAGTTGATTCAATCCAATACGATCCAAACCGTTCAGCTAACATTGCTTTACTAATATATGCTGATGGTGAAAAACGTTACATCATTGCTCCTAAAAACCTACAAGTAGGTCAAGTATTAGAGAGTGGTGAATCTGCGGATATTAAAGTAGGTAACTCTTTACCACTTCAATTCATCCCAGTTGGTACAGTAATTCATAATATAGAGTTAAAACCTGGTAAAGGTGGACAACTTGCTCGTTCTGCTGGTGCAAGTGCTCAAGTACTTGGTAAAGAAGGTAAATATGTATTAATCAGATTGAGATCTGGTGAAGTTCGTATGATTCTTTCTACTTGCCGTGCTACGATTGGTCAAGTTGGTAACATCCAACATGAACTTGTAAACGTTGGTAAAGCAGGACGCTCAAGATGGAAAGGCGTTCGCCCAACTGTTCGTGGTTCTGTAATGAACCCTAACGATCACCCACACGGTGGTGGTGAAGGTCGTGCTCCTATCGGTAGACCATCTCCAATGTCACCATGGGGTAAACCTACGCTTGGTAAGAAAACACGTCGTGGTAAGAAATCATCAGATAAACTTATTGTACGTGGACGTAAGAAGAAAAAATAATAACAACAACTTATTGGAGTGTGCGGCTTAACCGCTGCACGCGCTAAATAAGAAGGGAGGCGCCACAATGGCTCGTAGTATTAAAAAAGGACCTTTCGTCGATGATCATTTAATGAAAAAAGTCGAAGCTCAAGGCGAAAGCGAAAAAAAACAAGTAATAAAAACTTGGTCACGTCGTTCAACTGTATTCCCTAACTTCATCGGTCACACTTTCGCAGTATACGATGGACGTAAACATGTACCTGTATTCGTTACAGAAGATATGGTTGGTCACAAATTAGGTGAATTCGCTCCAACTCGTACATTCAAAGGACACGCTGCTGACGACAAAAAAACAAGAAGATAATTTCTAACAAGTAGAGGAGGAAATCCGAATGGAAGCAAAAGCGGTTGCTAGAACAATAAGAATCGCACCTCGTAAAGTTAGATTGGTATTAGATCTAATCAGAGGTAAAAACGCTGGAGAAGCTATTGCTATTTTAAAATTAACTAACAAAGCTTCATCACCAGTTGTTGAAAAATTACTAATGTCCGCTTTAGCAAATGCTGAACATAACTATGACATGAATACTGATGAATTAGTTGTTAAAGAAGCTTATGCTAATGAAGGACCAACATTAAAACGTTTCCGTCCACGTGCACAAGGCCGTGCAAGTGCGATTAACAAACGAACAAGCCACATTACAATCGTCGTAAGTGACGGTAAAGAAGAAGCTAAAGAAGCTTAATAAATTATTTAAGGAGGGAATACTGTGGGTCAAAAAATTAATCCAATCGGACTTCGTGTCGGTGTAATCCGTGACTGGGAAGCTAAATGGTACGCAGAAAAAGACTTCGCATCACTTTTACATGAAGACTTAAAAATCCGTAAATTTATTGATAACGCATTAAAAGAAGCATCAGTTTCTCACGTTGATATTGAACGTGCTGCTAACCGTATCAACATCGCTATTCATACTGGTAAGCCTGGAATGGTCATTGGTAAAGGCGGTTCAGAAATTGAAAAGCTTCGTAATAAGTTAAATACATTAACAGACAAAAAAGTACACATTAACGTAATTGAAATTAAAAAGGTTGATTTAGATGCTAAATTAGTAGCTGAAAATATCGCACGTCAATTAGAAAACCGTGCTTCATTCCGTCGTGTACAAAAACAAGCAATCACTAGAGCTATGAAACTTGGTGCTAAAGGTATCAAAACTCAAGTATCTGGTCGTCTAGGCGGTGCAGACATCGCTCGTGCTGAACAATATTCAGAAGGAACTGTTCCACTTCATACATTACGTGCTGACATTGGTTACGCACATGCAGAAGCTGACACTACTTACGGTAAATTAGGTGTCAAAGTATGGATTTATCGTGGAGAAGTTCTTCCTACTACTAAGAACACTAGTGAAGGAGGAAAATAATAATGTTACTACCAAAACGTGTAAAATATCGTCGTCAACATCGTCCTAAAACAACTGGTCGTTCTAAAGGCGGTAATTATGTAACATTTGGTGAGTATGGTTTACAAGCAACTACAACGTCTTGGATCACATCTCGTCAAATCGAATCAGCTCGTATTGCTATGACACGTTACATGAAACGTGGCGGGAAAGTTTGGATTAAAATCTTCCCACATACACCATATACTAAAAAACCTTTAGAAGTACGTATGGGTGCCGGTAAAGGTGCTGTTGAAGGCTGGGTTGCAGTAGCAAAACCAGGTAGAATTTTATTTGAAATCGCAGGCGTTAACGAAGAAGTTGCGCGTGAAGCATTACGTTTAGCAAGTCACAAACTTCCTGTTAAGACTAAGTTTGTAAAACGTGAAGAATTGGGTGGTGAAACAAATGAAAGCTAAGGAAATTAGAGACTTAACCACTTCAGAAATCGAAGAACAAATTAAATCTTCAAAAGAAGAGCTTTTTAACCTACGCTTTCAGTTAGCTACAGGTCAATTAGAGGAAACTGCACGTATTCGCACAGTAAGAAAAACGATTGCACGTCTAAAAACTGTTGCTCGTGAAAGAGAAATTGAACAAGGTAAAGCTAATCAATAATTAATCGAAAGAGGAGGTTACAAAAGTGAGCGAAAGAAATGATCGTAAAGTTTATGTAGGTAGAGTCGTTTCAGATAAAATGGACAAAACTGTAACTGTACTTGTTGAAACATACAAAACACACAAATTGTACGGTAAACGAGTAAAATACTCTAAAAAATACAAAACTCATGATGAAAACAACTCAGCTAAGTTAGGGGACATCGTTAAGATTCAAGAAACTCGTCCTTTATCAGCTTCTAAACGTTTCCGTTTAGTTGAAATTGTTGAAGAATCAGTAATCATATAATACACAATATAGATAAAGGAGGTTTAACTCATGATCCAACAAGAAACACGTTTAAAAGTAGCAGATAATTCTGGTGCTCGTGAAGTTCTTACAATCAAAGTATTAGGTGGATCTGGTCGTAAAACAGCTAATATCGGTGACGTTATTGTTGCTACTGTTAAAAATGCAACACCAGGTGGCGTTGTTAAAAAAGGCGAAGTAGTAAAAGCTGTTGTAGTACGTACTAAATCAGGTGTACGTCGTAATGACGGTTCATACATTAAATTTGATGAAAATGCATGTGTAATCATTCGTGACGACAAAGGCCCACGTGGTACTCGTATTTTCGGTCCTGTTGCTCGTGAATTACGTGAAGGGAACTTCATGAAAATCGTATCACTAGCTCCAGAAGTACTTTAATAATTATTAATAAAAAGCTTAAGGAGGTGCCACGCATGCATATCAAAAAAGGTGACAACGTAAAAGTTATCGCAGGTAAAGACAAAGGTAAAGAAGGTAAAGTTGTTTCTACTGAACCTAAAAAAGACCGCGTCGTTGTGGAAGGTGTTAATGTAATCAAAAAACATCAAAAACCAACTCAATTTAATCCTGAAGGTGGAATCTTAGAAACAGAGGCAGCAATCCATGTTTCTAACGTACAATTATTGGACCCTAAAACGAATGAACCAACTCGTGTTGGATATAAATTCGAAGATGGCAAAAAAGTTCGTATCGCTAAAAAATCTGGCGAAGAAATTAAATCTAATAATTAATAACTAGTTGAAAGGAGGATCCACTTTGAACCGTTTAAAAGAAAAATTCAACTCTGAAGTTTCTGAAAGCTTAGTTAAGAAATTTAATTATAGTTCAGTAATGGAAGTGCCAAAAATTGAAAAAATCGTTGTAAATATGGGTGTAGGTGATGCAGTTCAAAACTCTAAAGTGTTAGATAACGCTGTTGAAGAGTTAGAATTAATCACTGGTCAAAAACCATTAGTTACAAAAGCTAAAAAATCTGTTGCAACTTTCCGTTTACGTGAAGGTATGCCAATCGGAGCTAAAGTTACATTACGCGGCGAAAGAATGTATGATTTCTTAGATAAATTAATCGCTGTATCTTTACCACGTGTACGTGACTTCCGTGGTGTTTCTAAAACAGCATTTGATGGAAGAGGTAATTATACTTTAGGTGTTAAAGAACAATTAATTTTCCCTGAAATTGACTACGACAAAGTATCAAAAGTACGCGGAATGGATATCGTTATCGTTACTACTGCTAACACTGACGAGGAAGCTCGTGAATTGTTATCACAATTCGGTATGCCATTTCAAAAATAATCTCTAAAAGGAGGCTAATTAAGTGGCTAAAAGTTCAATGGTTGCTAAGCAACAAAAAAAACAAAAGTTCCAAGTACGTGAATATACTCGTTGTGAACGTTGTGGTCGTCCACATTCTGTATATCGTAAATTCAAATTATGCCGTATTTGTTTCCGTGAATTAGCTTATAAAGGCCAAATTCCTGGCGTTCGTAAAGCTAGCTGGTAATAAAAAGAGTATGAAAGGAGGCAACAATCAATGACATTATCAGATCCAATTGCAGATATGCTAACTCGTGTAAGAAATGCTAACATGGTTCGTCACGATAAATTAGAATTCCCTGCATCTAACATTAAAAAAGAAATTGCCGAAATCTTAAAAAGTGAAGGTTTCGTAAAAAACGTTGAATTTGTAGAAGACGATAAACAAGGTGTAATCCGTTTATTCCTTAAATATGGTCAAAACAATGAGCGTGTTATCACTGGATTAAAACGTATCTCTAAACCAGGTTTACGTGTATATGCTAAAGCTAATGAAGTACCAAAAGTACTTAATGGATTAGGTATCGCTTTAGTATCAACTTCTGAAGGTGTAATCACTGACAAAGAAGCTAGAAAGCGTAATATCGGTGGAGAAATCTTAGCTTACGTTTGGTAATAATAAATAAGGAGGTGCGATAACATGAGTCGTGTTGGTAAAAAAATTATTGACATTCCAAGTGACGTAACAGTTAGTTTTGATGGTAATACAGTAACTGTTAAAGGTCCTAAAGGTGAATTATCAAAAACATTAAATGAAAGAATGACATATAAACAAGACGAAAACACATTAGAAGTTGTAAGACCTACTGATTCTAAAGATGATAGAACAGTACATGGTACAACTCGTGCTTTAATCAATAATATGATTCTTGGTGTTTCTCAAGGTTTCCAAAAAACTCTTGAACTTGTTGGTGTTGGTTACCGTGCTCAAATGCAAGGTAATGACTTAGTACTTAACGTTGGTTATTCTCACCCAGTAGAAGTTAAAGCTGAAGATGGTATTACTTTCGCTGTTGAGAAAAATACAACTGTAACAGTTTCAGGTGTATCTAAAGAACAAGTTGGAGCTATTGCTTCAAACATCCGTTCAACTAGACCTCCAGAACCTTATAAAGGTAAAGGAATTCGTTACCAAGGTGAATACGTTCGCCGTAAAGAAGGTAAAACTGGTAAATAATAAATAACTCTCTATAGAAAGGAGTATTGCAATGATCAGCAAAATTGATAAAAACAAAGTACGTTTAAAAAGACATGCGCGTGTCCGTACTAAATTATCTGGCACAGCTGAAAAACCACGTTTAAATGTTTATCGTTCAAACAAGCACATCTATGCTCAAATCATCGATGACGTTAAAGGTGAAACTTTAGCTCAAGCCTCAACTCAAGACAAAGATATCGCTTCAGAATCAACTACAAAAGTTGATTTATCTGCTAAAGTAGGCGCATCAATCGCTAAAAAAGCAAATGATAAAGGTGTAACTTCAATCGTATTTGACCGTGGAGGATATTTATATCATGGTCGTATTAAAGCGTTAGCTGAAGCAGCTCGCGAAAATGGTTTAGAATTTTAATTTAAAGGAGGGACAAATTACATGGCTCGTAGAGAAGAAGAAACTAAAGAATTTGAAGAACGCGTTGTTACAATCAATCGTGTTGCAAAAGTTGTTAAAGGTGGACGTCGTTTCCGTTTCACTGCTTTAGTAGTAGTAGGAGATAAGAACGGTCGTGTTGGCTTTGGTACTGGTAAAGCTCAAGAAGTTCCAGAAGCAATCAAAAAAGCTGTTGAAGCAGCGAAAAAAGATTTAGTTGTTGTACCACGTGTTGAAGGTACTACTCCTCATACAGTTACTGGACGCTTCAGTTCAGGTAGCGTATTCATGAAACCAGCTGCACCTGGTACAGGTGTTATCGCAGGTGGCCCAGTTCGTGCTGTCCTAGAATTAGCTGGTATTACTGACATTTTAAGTAAATCATTAGGATCTAATACTCCAATCAATATGGTTCGTGCAACTATAAATGGATTAAAAAATCTTAAAAATGCTGAAGAAGTTGCGAAATTACGTGGCAAATCAGTTGAAGAATTATATAATTAAGGAGGGAAAGAGTTATGGCTAAATTACAAATTACCCTCACTCGTAGTGTTATTGGTCGTCCTGAAACACAACGTAAAACTGTTGAAGCTTTAGGTTTGAAAAAAACTAATTCTTCAGTAGTTGTTGAAGATAACCCTGCAATCCGTGGGCAAATCAACAAAGTAAGTCACTTATTGACTATAGAAGAAAAATAATTAAGGAGGTGCCGAAATGAAATTACATGAGTTAAAACCAGCTGAAGGTTCACGTAAAGAACGTAACCGTGTTGGCCGTGGTGCGGCTACAGGTAATGGTAAAACAAGTGGACGTGGACAAAAAGGCCAAAAAGCACGTTCAGGTGGTAAAGTAAGACCGGGATTTGAAGGTGGTCAATTACCTTTATTCCGTCGTTTACCAAAACGTGGTTTCACTAACATTAACCGTAAAGAATATGCTATTGTTAATTTAGACCAACTTAATAAATTTGAAGATGGTACTGAAGTAACTCCAGCTTTATTAGTAGAATATGGTGTAGTTAAAAGTGAAAAATCTGGTATTAAAGTATTAGGTAATGGTTCACTAGAGAAAAAATTAACAGTAAAAGCTCATAAATTCTCTGCTTCTGCAGCAGACGCTATTGATGCAAAAGGTGGAGCACACGAGGTGATCTAATGATTCAAACGCTTGTGAGCTTCTTTAAAACTAGAGAAGTTCGTAACAAGATCTTTTTTACACTCGCAATGTTAGTTATTTTCAAGATAGGTACTTATATTCCAGCACCTGGCGTAAATCCAGCTGCCTTTGACAGTCATCAAGGTTCTCAAGGTGTCACTGATTTGTTAAATACATTCGGTGGGGGAGCCTTGAAAAACTTTTCAATCTTTGCAATGGGAATAATGCCATACATTACTGCGTCTATCGTAATGCAGTTATTGCAAATGGATATTGTTCCGAAATTCACAGAATGGGCAAAACAGGGTGAAGCAGGTAGGAAAAAGCTTAATAATTTTACACGTTATTTTGCTATCATTCTTGCCTTCATTCAATCAATAGGTATGGCTTTCCAATTTAACAACTACTTAAAAGGTCAATTGATCATGGATCAATCAATCTTTAGTTATTTGTTAATTGCAGTTGTCTTAACTTCAGGCACAGCGTTCCTAATTTGGTTAGGTGAGCAAATAACACAATTTGGTGTTGGTAATGGAATTTCAATTATTATCTTTGCAGGTATTCTATCTACGCTTCCGTCATCATTAATTCAATTTTACCAACAAGCATTTGTTGGACAAGACGATGTTACTTTAGCTTGGCTAAAAGTAATTGGAATTATTATCGGAATGATATTACTAACTATTGGTGCTATTTACGTATTACAAGCAATTCGTAAAATACCAATTCAATATGCAAAGAAACAAACAGCACAACAACTAGGTTCTCAAGCAACGTATTTACCATTAAAAGTTAACTCAGCAGGTGTTATTCCTGTTATCTTTTCAATGGCGTTCTTTTTATTACCTAGAACGTTGACATTATTTTTCCCTGATGCAGGTTGGGCACAAAAAGTATCAGATGCGGCTAACCCGTCAAATAACATTGGAATGATTGTGTATGTAGTATTAATTATTGCATTCGCATATTTCTATGCTTTTGTACAAGTTAACCCAGAAAAAATGGCTGATAATCTTAAAAAACAAGGCAGTTACGTTCCAGGAATTAGACCTGGAGAACAAACAAAAAAATATATTACTAGAGTACTCTATCGATTAACATTCGTTGGATCGATCTTCTTAGCTGTTATTGCTATTTTGCCAATTATTGCGACTAAAGTAATGAATTTACCTCAATCAATTCAGGTTGGTGGTACAAGTTTACTTATCGTTATTGGTGTAGCTATTGAAACGATGAAGAGCCTTGAAGCTCAAGTGAGCCAGAAGGAATATAGAGGCTTTGGTGGTAGATAAATTGTAGGAGGGCACTTTTATGAATATCATTTTAATGGGTTTACCTGGCGCAGGTAAAGGAACTCAAGCGAGTGAAATTGTAAAGAAATTCCCGATTCCACACATATCTACTGGTGACATGTTCAGAAAAGCGATTAAAGAAGAAACAGATTTAGGTAAAGAAGCTAAATCATACATGGATCGTGGAGAATTAGTTCCTGATGAAGTTACTGTGGGTATCGTTAAAGAAAGAATTTCTGAAGACGATGCAAAGAAAGGATTCTTATTAGATGGATTCCCTCGTACTATTGATCAAGCAGAAACATTAAACGACATCATGAACGAACTAGACAGAAACATTGATGCTGTTATCAATATTGAGGTTCCAGAAGAAGAATTAATGAACCGCTTAACAGGTCGTCGTATCTGTCCTAAGTGCGGAACAACTTATCATCTTGTTTTCAACCCACCTAAAGAAGATGGCGTGTGCGATCTTGATGGTGAAAAGTTATATCAACGCGAAGATGATAACCCTGAAACAGTTGCTAATCGTTTAAGCGTTAATGTTAAGCAATCAAAACCTATTTTATCTTTCTATGATGAAAAAGGCTTATTGAAAAACATTGACGGTTCAAAAGATATCAACAAAGTCACAGAAGACGTTATTTCTATCTTAGATGGCTTGAAATAATATTAACTTTATACGGTCTATGTATTGCAGTCATCCTATTTGAGTAAGTATCTACGTATTGAAAAAATAAAATAATTTAAGAGTGACATATAGCGTAAGTAATTCTTTTATTTTTGTTGACTTATTAACACGCACTGATAGACACGTATGGTTAAAGTTGATAAATGACGATAACCAACTATAGTAAAAAGGGGGAAGTTAATAAATGGCTAAACAAGATGTAATTGAATTAGAAGGTACTGTATTAGATACTTTACCAAATGCTATGTTTAAAGTAGAATTAGAAAATGGTCACGAGATTTTGGCACACGTTAGTGGTAAAATCAGAATGAATTATATCCGTATTCTACCTGGCGACAAAGTAACAGTAGAAATGTCTCCGTATGATTTAACTCGCGGAAGAATCACTTATCGTTATAAATAATCGTCACTCCATAATATAGGGAGGTATAAAAATGAAAGTAAGACCATCAGTAAAACCAATTTGCGAAAAATGTAAAGTCATTAAACGTAAAGGTAAAGTTATGGTAATTTGTGACAATCCTAAACACAAACAAAAACAAGGTTAATTAAAGAGAGGTGTAAATAAATATGGCACGTATAGCAGGAGTGGATATTCCACGTGAAAAACGCATCGTTATTTCATTAACATACGTATACGGTATCGGTACTACGACAGCTAATAAAATCGTAGAAGAAGCAAATGTTTCAGCTGAAACTCGCGTAAAAGATTTAACAGATGACGAATTAGGTCGTATCCGTGAAGTAGTAGATAGTTATAAAGTTGAAGGTGACTTACGTCGTGAGCAAAACTTAAACGTTAAACGTTTAATGGAAATTTCATCATACCGTGGAATCCGTCATCGTCGTGGTTTACCAGTACGCGGACAAAAAACTAAAAACAATGCACGTACGCGTAAAGGCCCAGTTAAAACTGTAGCTAACAAGAAAAAATAATAGGTAAAGGAGGCAAAATTTAAATGGCACGTAAACAAGTATCTCGTAAACGTAGAGTGAAAAAGAATATTGAAAATGGAGTAGCGCATATCCGTTCAACATTCAATAATACAATCGTAACAATTACTGACGAATTTGGTAATGCATTATCTTGGTCATCAGCAGGTGCATTAGGATTTAAAGGATCAAAAAAATCTACACCATTCGCAGCACAAATGGCAGCTGAAACAGCTTCAAAAACAGCTATGGAACATGGTTTGAAATCTGTAGAAGTTACAGTAAAAGGCCCTGGCCCTGGTCGTGAATCAGCTATCCGTGCTTTACAATCAGCTGGTTTAGAAGTAACAGCTATCCGTGACGTTACTCCAGTACCACATAATGGTTGTCGTCCACCAAAACGTCGTCGCGTATAATTTTATTGATATTGTCACAGGTCACTGAGAAATACAGTATAAATCTAGTCGACGTAGTCAAGGAGGATATTTGCAAATGATAGAAATCGAAAAACCTAGAATTGAAACAATAGAAATTAGTGAAGATGCTAAATTCGGTAAGTTCGTTGTTGAACCACTAGAACGTGGCTATGGTACTACACTAGGAAACTCCTTACGTCGTATCCTACTATCTTCATTGCCAGGCTCAGCCGTAAAATATATCGAAATCGAAGGTGTACTTCACGAGTTTTCTGCGATAGACAATGTGGTTGAAGACGTTTCTACAATTATTATGAACGTTAAAAAACTAGCATTAAAAATCTATTCAGAAGAAGATAAAACGTTAGAAATCGATGTTAAGGATGAAGGCGAAGTAACTGCAAGTGACATTACTCATGACAGTGATGTCGAAATTTTGAATCCTGAATTGAAATTGGCGACTGTTTCTAAAGGTGGACATTTGAAAATCCGTCTTGTTGCAAACAAGGGTAGAGGTTACGCATTAGCAGAACAAAATAATACTAGTGATTTACCAATTGGAGTAATTCCTGTTGATTCACTTTATTCACCTGTTGAACGTGTAAACTATACAGTAGAAAATACACGCGTAGGTCAAAGTAGTGATTTTGACAAATTGACGCTAGATGTATGGACTAATGGATCTATTACGCCACAAGAATCAGTTTCATTAGCAGCAAAAATTATGACTGAACACTTGAATATCTTTGTTGGATTGACTGACGAAGCACAGAATGCTGAAATCATGATTGAAAAAGAAGAAGATCAAAAAGAAAAAGTACTTGAAATGTCTATCGAAGAATTAGATTTATCTGTTCGTTCATACAACTGTTTAAAACGTGCAGGCATTAATTCTGTACAAGAATTAGCTGACAAATCTGAAGCAGACATGATGAAAGTGCGTAATTTAGGTCGTAAATCTCTTGAAGAAGTTAAATATAAACTTGAAGACTTAGGCTTAGGCTTGAGAAAAGAAGACTAATATAAAGGAGGTTAACTCATGGGTTACAGAAAATTAGGTCGTACTTCTGATCAACGTAAAGCAATGTTACGTGACTTAGCTACATCACTTATCGTTAGTGAACGTATTGAAACTACTGAATCACGTGCTAAAGAAGTACGTAGTATTGTAGAAAAATTAATTACTTTAGGTAAAAAAGGCGATTTAGCTTCTCGTCGTAATGCAGCTAAAACATTACGTAATGTTGAGATTTTAAACGAAGACGAATCTACACAAACTGCTCTTCAAAAATTATTCGGTGAGATTGCAGAACGTTATACTGAACGTCAAGGTGGATATACTCGTATCCTTAAAGCAGGCCCACGTCGTGGTGACGGTGCTGAATCAGTAATTATCGAATTAGTATAATTTTAAAATAAATATACGTACTACTATGTATAAAGCAAATGAGTGCAACGATAATGTTTGCCACATACAAATATTGTCTAGCTCAGAGTGCCCCATCAATCAAATAATATTTTAAAGCGTGAACTCAAAAATCTGATGGGGTGCGCGCTTTTTTATTTAAGCTATAGTTAAACCTATAGCTTTTTTTAATTGACTTCCTTTACATGACTCATTGCTAAAGGAGGATATACATAAATATTAAAATCATGTAAAATAGAAAAGTATACATTAAGGGGGGACGATGCAAATGCAAACGAGTGATCAAATTATAAGATTTAATCATGTTTCATTTAAATATAAAAGTGATGAACCATATGCTTTAAAAGACGTTTCATTTGCTATCCCAAAAGGTAAGTGGACTTCTATTGTTGGGCACAATGGTTCAGGAAAGTCTACACTTGCCAAGCTTATGGTAGGCATAGAACAAGCTAATGAAGGAGACATTACCTATAACAATCAAAAAATAGATATTCATAATATTCATGTATTACGTAAAAGTATTGGTATCGTCTTTCAAAATCCAGAAAATCAATTTGTCGGTTCAACAGTTGAGTTTGATGTTGCTTTTGGTTTAGAAAATCATGCTGTATCTTATGAAGCAATGCATGAGATTGTTCCAAAAGCGTTAAGTGATGTGCATATGCTTGATAAAGCTAACAAAGAGCCTCAATCACTATCAGGTGGTCAAAAACAACGTGTTGCAATAGCCGGGGTATTAGCTTTAGATACAGATGTTATTATTTTAGATGAAGCCACATCAATGTTAGATCCATACGGACGCACTGCGTTGATTAACTTAGTTCGAAAGCTAAACCATGAAAAAGACGTTTCGATTATTTCTATTACGCATGATTTATCAGAAGCAGCTGAAGCTGATAATTTAATCGTCTTAGATAAAGGAGAAATATTTACCACCGGTACCCCAAATCAGGTTTTTGATAAAGGTGAAGCATTATCAAAAATAGGACTGGATTTACCATTTTCAATGCGTATTAACCAACTGTTGGGTAATCCCTTAGAATATATTTCATATGAAGGGTTGGTAAGTAAGTTATGACGGTCGAATTTAATCAAGTGAATTATGTTTATCAACAAGGTACACCATATGAGTACCATGCTTTGAGAGATATTACTGCACAATTTGATGATGGTAAGTATTATGCCGTGATAGGTCAGACAGGTTCAGGAAAATCAACGTTAATCCAACATTTTAATGGTTTGTTAAAACCGACATCTGGAAAAATGATATTTAATGAGGTAGTTATACAACATAAGACTAAAGATAAATTGCTACGAGATATACGCAAAAAAGTCGGTATTGTTTTTCAGTTTCCAGAATCACAATTATTTGAAGATAGTGTTGAAAAAGAAATTGAATTTGGCCCTAAAAATTTTGGTATGGACATTGAAAAAGTTAAAAAAAGGGCATTTCAATTGTTATTAGAATTTGGATTTCCTAGAGAAATAATGACACTATCCCCGTTCCAAATGTCTGGGGGACAAATGAGAAAAATCGCATTGACTTCAATATTAGCTATGGATCCAGATATTATTATTTTAGACGAACCTACTGCTGGGTTAGATCCGCAAAGTAAAAAGCAAATTATGAGTAAAATTAAAGAATTGCAACAACAAAACAATAAAACAATTATTTTAATTACTCATGAAATGAACGATGTCGCAAAATACACTGATGAAATCAAATTAATGCATAATGGTGAACTGATAGATGATTTAACACCACGAGACCTTTTTGCCAATAGTGAATATGTTCATAAATATCAATTGGATATTCCTGAAGTAGTTAAATTGCAACGTGATATTGAAGCAAAATATCACTTTAAATTCGATAAAATTGCTTTAACGGAAGAAGAGTTTGTGGACATGTATAAGGAGTGGCAACAGTAATGAAAGATAAATTTATAATTGGACGTTACTTACCGCTTGATACAGTTATACACCGTTTGGACCCAAGATCTAAGTTAATCTTTGTGTTTTTATTTGTTATTTTAATATTTTTTGCACATTCGTTTGCAACTTATCTATGGTTATTCATTCTTATAATGATTATAGTAAAACTATCACATATTAAAGCGTGGTTTTTAATTAAAGGGTTAACCCCTATATGGATATTTTTAGTCTTTACATTTCTTATGCATCTGTTTGTTACTAAAGGTGGTATTCGTCTATTTGAAATAGCCTTTGTATCAATCGACACAAAGGGTATTATAGAAGGAATATATATCGTACTCCGTTTAATGTTTATTATGATGATTTCAACCGTAATGACACTAACTACAAGTCCTATCGATTTAACCGATGCATTTGAAAAGTTGTTATATCCATTGAAATTAATAAAGATACCAGTACATCAACTTAGCATGATGATGTCTATAGCCTTACGTTTTATACCAACGTTAATGAATGAATTAGATAAAATTATACTAGCTCAAAAATCACGTGGTTCTGAGCTGAGTAGCGGAACATTAATGAATAGAATTAAGGCATTTATCCCATTGTTAATCCCATTATTTATTTCAGCATTTCAACGAGCCGAAGATTTGGCTATCGCTATGGAAGTAAGAGGTTATGATGCCAATACGGAACGTACAAGTTATCGAGAATTACAATGGAAACATAAAGATACAATTGTAATAATATCAATTATTCCTATAGCAATTGTACTGTTTGTATTTAAATATTTAGGAGTGTAAAGCATGCGTGTGTTAGTTAACATTTCATATCTTGGAACACATTTTATGGGTTTTCAAATTCAACAACATGAAAGAACCGTTCAGCAACAATTTGAACGCATCTTAAAGAGAATGCACAAACGATCAGTACGTATTCATCCTTCTAGTAGAACAGACAGGGGCGTCCATGCAAATGAACAATTTTTTCATTTTGATACGGAATTAAATATTACTCCTGACAAATGGCGTTATGCAATGAACAGTGCATTACCTAATGATATCTTAGTAAAAAAGGTATCATTTGTTGATGATGATTTTCATTGTAGATATGATTGTGTAGGTAAATCATATCGATACAAGGTGTATGTAGCGTCAGAACGTGATCCATTTCAAAGTGGATTAAGAACACATATAAAAGATACGTTAAATTATGCTAAAATGGCAGAAGCTGCAGCTGAATTTTTAGGCACATACGATTTTACTGGCTTCTGTTCTCAAAAAACTGAAGTAGAAAGTAAAGTGCGTACAATTTATCAAAGTGAAATTATCCAAACAGAAGATGGCTTTGATTATGTCGTTACAGGTTCAGGCTTCCTATATAATATGGTACGTGTGTTAGTTGCTTTTTTAATTGAGGTAGGAAAGGGGCACCGTAGTCCTAAAGAGGTATCAACGCTATTAGAAGAGCGCAATCGCAGTAATGTACCATTTACAGCAGCTGCAGATGGTCTTTATTTAGAACATATTTATTTATCAGAAGAATCATTAATGCAAGACTTTGGTAAGGGTATAAAAATACATCGAAAAAAAACGTTGCGAAATGACTAAATTACATTGACAAATGAGCATAAAAATTATACGATTATCAACGGTATTGTTTTATATCACCCCACGATAAGCCCCGGAAACTTATTGTGTTACAAGATATATAAGCAGGTAGAGCAACAGTTAACAAATAAATGAAATCGAAGCTTTTAATCGTAACAGTTATTTAATAACAAAAGAACCATTCATTTACTAGGAGGACATTAATTATGCGTCAAACATTTATGGCTAATGAAGCAAACATTGAGCGCAAATGGTATGTTATCGATGCAGAAGGTCAAACACTTGGTCGTCTATCATCAGAAGTAGCAGCTATTTTACGCGGTAAGAATAAAGCAACTTATACACCACACGTTGATACTGGTGATTATGTAATCATCATCAATGCAGGTAAAATTCAATTCACAGGTAATAAAGCTCAAGATAAAGTTTATTATCGTCACTCAAATCACCCAGGCGGAATCAAATCTGTTACTGCTGGTGAGTTAAGAGAAAATAATCCAGAACGTTTACTTGAAACTTCAATTAAAGGTATGTTACCAAGCACTCGTTTAGGCGAAAAACAAGGTAAAAAATTATTTGTATATGGTGGCGCTGAACATCCACACGCTGCACAACAACCAGAAAACTACGAGTTACGTGGTTAATTAGAAGGAGGAAATTACATTGGCACAAGTTGAATATAGAGGCACAGGCCGTCGTAAAAACTCAGTAGCACGTGTACGTTTGGTACCAGGTGAAGGTAACATTACAGTTAATGGACGTGACGTACGTGCATACTTACCATTTGAATCATTAATCTTAGACATTAACCAAGCTTTCGACGTTACAGAAACTAAAGGTAACTACGATGTATTAGTAAATGTTCAAGGTGGAGGTTTCACTGGACAAGCTCAAGCTATCCGTCACGGAATCTCTCGTGCATTATTAGAAGCTGATCCTGAATATAGAGGTTCTTTAAAACGCGCTGGATTACTTACTCGTGACCCACGTATGAAAGAACGTAAAAAACCAGGTCTTAAAAAAGCACGTCGTTCACCACAATTCTCAAAACGTTAATTTTATTACGTTACAAAAGCACTTTTCGAAATATCGAAAAGTGCTTTTTTTTATCTATTTATTTATGTCACGATCATAACCTCATTTTACATACTTCCTATAAGTTCTATCAATCTCTCTCTATGATATTCCCCGTAAACATGTGGTAGAACCATAATTTCGTCTGCTTCATAATAATTTTGAATATGTGTTAAACGTTGCTTTACTTCTGCTATATCACCTGAAATAACCCGATTCTCATTACTAGCTATTTTTTCTTGTTCCCTTGCAGAAAAGCCTCTTTCTTCAACAAAAGTAGGTGAAGCATAATAGGACGGTTGTTCTAAATAATTAATCCTTAATAGCCAAAAATGAAAAGCTTTCTTCAATGCATTAATTGTAGTCTCATCATCAGCAGTTATTACAAAAGTCGCCACTATAATATAAGGTTGTCGATAAGTATTCTTTTGAGAAAATGTTCGTCGATAAGTGTCTATCATTGCGTCAATTTTTTCTTGTGGTTGACCCATTAATGCAATAACTAATGGTAACCCTTTTGTTGCGGCTAATTTCGTGCTTGCTATGCTGGTAGATAATAAAAACATATTAGGCTTAGATTGAATTATAGGTGTGGCTAATAGTTGTTGAAACCTGTTATTTAATCCTTTGTCATCATTAAAATATGTGCTCAAATCAGCAAGTTGTGTTGCGTAATTTAGTTGCTCAGTTTTGCCTTCGTTTAAAGCACTATTCACATTGTTAAAACTTGGTGATCTACCAATACCCAAATCTACTCTATTCGTATGTCGCGCTTCTAATATTTTAAACTGTTCAGCTACTTTATATGCACTATAATGAGGTAACATGATACCTCCACTGCCCACGTTAATAGAATTTGTGTTTTCTAATATTGACATCATTATCATTTCAGGAGCACTAGAGGCTACAGAGAAGACTTGGTGATGTTCGGCAACCCAATAACGTTTAAATTGATATTGTTCAGCTATTTGTGCGAGACGTACCGTATGGTTTATGGCGTCTGTAGCGTTCTGATTCTCAAATATAGGTATGTAGTCTAATATGCTTAATTTCATCTTAAACACTCCAATATTGGTTTAGAATTTTACGCTAATCATAACATGAGTAAATTGATTAAGCGATTTGATTGATTTAGAGTAATAGTGGGAATATCATTATATAGATGATAATTTACTAGGAGTGATGTAAATGAAAACAGAACAAGTAGTACTAGCTAAACGTCCAGAAGGACTACCAAATGATGATGTATTTAGATATGAAACAATTGAAGTAGCTAAGCCTCAAGAAAATGAAATACTACTAGAATCGCTATATATATCAGTTGATCCATATATGAGAGGTAGAATGAATGATTCAGATTCATATGTGGCACCTTTCGAACTAGATGAACCTATCGTCAGTCACATCGTAGCAAGAGTAATAGAAAGTAAAGATGATAATATTGCTGAAGATGATATTGTGGTTGGTAGATTACCATGGCGGAAGAAAATGACAGTGAATAGTGCTGAAGTCACAAAAGTAACAAATCATGATATACCTATTTACTTATATTTAAGCGTATTAGGTTTAACTGGTCAAACTGCATATCATGGATTATTAAAGATAGGTAACCCACAACCGAACGAAACAGTTGTAGTTTCAGCTGCATCTGGTGCAGTAGGTTCTGTAGTTGGACAAATTGCTAAAATAAAAGGCGCACGCGTCGTTGGAATCGCAGGTGGCGAAGAAAAGACTAATTATATTATAAATGAATTAGGTTTTGATGAAGCGGTAGATTATAAAGACAGCAATTTTGCACAAAATCTTGCTCAAGCCGTTCCGGATGGCGTAGATGTTTATTTTGAAAATGTAGGCGGAGAAATTGCCGATGAAGTATTCAAGCACCTAAACCAATTTGCAAGAATACCTGTATGTGGTGCAATATCTGGTTATAATGATAATGACATTTCATTTGGGCCAAGAATACAACCTATACTCATAAAATCTCAAGCACTTATGCAAGGCTTTATTGTGGGTAATTATGCGAATGATTTCCCTCAAGCTAGTAAGCAATTGGCTCAATGGGTAGAAGAGAATAAAATTAAAACTAAAACTTCAATTATGGATGGATTTGAGAACTTACCACATGCTTTTAGAAATTTATTCAGTGGTGACAATTTTGGGAAACAAGTAGTTAATGTTGAAGATGATATTTAAGAGGAGTGTATAAAAATGAAAGCAATTGGAGCAGATAAAGGATTCCAACTTGACGAAGGGAATTTATTTTATGAATTTGACAGAACAAAACCGACACCACAAAATCAAGAACTGTTAGTTAAGGTTAATGCCATAAGTGTTAATCCTGTGGATACGAAGTTAAGACAAAGTCCGATTGAACAGGGGCCGCGCATTTTAGGATTTGACGCTGTTGGAACTGTAGAAGCAATTGGAAATAAAGTAGGTTCTTTTAAGGTTGGAGATAAAGTTTATTACTCGGGTTCACCTAATTACCAAGGTTCAAATGAAGAATATCAACTAGTCGATGAACGTTTAGCTGCTTTAAAACCGACAAATCTTACAGATGTTGAAGCTGCAAGTATTCCGCTAACTTCACTAACTGCTTCAGAAACTTTATTTGATGTTTTTGGTATTTCACATCATCCTGAAAAGAATGAAGGTAAATCAATTTTAATTATTAATGGAGCAGGTGGTGTAGGGAGTATAGCTACACAAATTGCTAAGTATTACGGACTTAAAGTAATAACTACTGCTTCTAGACCAGAAACGATACAATGGTCAGATGAGATGGGTGCTGATGTCGTTATCAACCATAAAAATGATTTAAGTAAAGAGTTTGAACAAAATAGTATAACATCTGTAGATTATATATTTTGTACATTTGATACAGACTTATACTTTGAAAAAATGATAGAACTTGTAAAGCCTAGAGGTAAAATAGCGACAATAGTTGAGTTTAATAAAAAACAAGATTTAAACTTATTAAAATCTAAAAGTGTGACATTTACCCATGAATATATGTATTCAAGACCTTTGTGTGAAACAGAGGACTTAAATATTCATCATCAATATTTAACTGATATTACTGAAAAATTAGAAACAGGTAAATATAAGCCTACAGTGAATAAAGTTATACAAGGCTTATCAGCTGATTCACTTTATGAAGCGCATAAAATTTTAGAAAGTCATAGTATGATCGGAAAATTAGTTATAAATTTAGAAGACTCAACGAATTAATTTTTATTAAAACAACTTCCTTTATGGAGGTTGTTTTTTTATTTTAGATGACTAAATAGCATTAAAAAGGGTAAATAGACGTAGTTATAATAAAATATACTTTAAAAGAGGTACAACCTATTATAAAATTTCAAAATTGTTCAAGTTATATTATTTTTGATAACTAATTTTTATTTATTTTTGAAAGAAAAGTTAAAAAATGTTTTTGGAAATTACTAATGGGGTATATTTTTGTATCACGCAAAGTACTAAAAATCATAGTTTAAATGCATAGGAGGTGTCATACGGGGTGAAACGCTTAAAAAACTTTATATTAGGACTCTTAATTGTTGTCATTGTTGGATTTTTATTATTCATGTATATCGATGATTCAAGAATAACTCAATACCAACAATACCTACTACAATTTAATTGGTTCAAACCAACACTTATTGGATTAGCAGCATTTCTTATTTTAATTGGTCTCATATTAGTATTTAGCTTGTTCAAACCTACGTATAGAAAACCGGGACTTTATAAGGATTTTCAAGATGGACATATTTATGTATCAAGAAAAGCAGTTGAAAAATCTGCTTACGATACGTTAGTAAGTTATGACCAAATTAGACAGCCAAACGTAGTGGCTAAACTTTATAACAAGAAGAAGAATTCACATATTGCAATTAAAGCTGATTTCTTTGTTCCTGGAGAAGTACAAGTTAAATCATTAACTGAACAAATTAGAGAAGATATTAAGCAAAATGTTGAACATTTTACAGAAATTCCTGTAAAAAAACTAGAGGTCAATGTTAGAGATCAAAAAACCTCAGGTCAACGTGTGTTGTAAGGGAGGGTAATCATGACTAACAATAATAATCAAAATGGACAAGATTCCACTCAAATAGTGATTGATTTATTTAAAACATTTAAGTGGAGAATTATAGGTTTTCTAGCATTCTTAATTATAGCAATACTATTTCTAACACTAGGATTTTGGAAAACAATATTAATAATTGTATTGTGTTTAATTGGTATTGGTATTGGGTATATGAAAGACCGTAAGCAAGAGTTTTTAAATTTTTTAAACCGATGGAGTTAAAATGTATTTTAAAAATTTAAATTTCACAATAAAGGAGAAATTAACATGGCAGTAGATAACAATAAAGCAAAGCAAGCATATGATAACCAAACTGGAGTAAACGAAAAAGAGCAAGAACAAAAGCAAGAACAGCAACAAAATCAACAACAAAGCTTCTCTAACAAATTAACTTTTGCAGACGAAGTAATTGAAAAAATTGCAGGTATAGCTGCACGTGAAGTTAACGGCATCTTAGCTATGAAAGGTGGATTTGTAGATAGTATCTCAAATTCATTTAGTAGTAATAGTGGCAACGTGACACAAGGTGTTAGTGTTGAAGTAGGAGAAAAACAAGCAGCCGTTGATTTAAAAGTAATCTTAGAATATGGAGAATCAGCACCTAAAATTTTCCGTAAAGTTACTGATATAGTAAAAGAGCAAGTTAAATATATTACTGGTTTAGAGGTAGTAGAAGTTAACATGCATGTAGAAGATGTTATGACTAAGAAAGAATGGGAACAAAAAAATGAAAAAAGCCAAAGTTCAAACAAAGAAGAAAAAGGCTTAGAATAATTAAAAAACCACGATTAACTTAATTGTTAATCGTGGTTTTTTTAATATGAGCGATGAAGTGGGTTAGATACTTTGATGTAAGTATAATAATCGGATTCATCGACTAAGCGCATAGTAGTCACACATTTATAATCTATATTCTTAGCAAATATAATCTTTTTAAATTCCTCAATATTCACTTTATTTGTCACTGTTTGAGCTATACTTTCTATATTTTGGGCGAGTATATTACTTAATTCAGTCCACACGTTTGCTTCAAAGCTAGAATTTTTAGCTACTTTTGCCACTGTTAATATAAATTCACCTAAATGATTTTGAACAGTTGAATAAAAAGCTTTGTTAAATACTGTTTGCTGTTTGTCTGTGAGAATCAGCGAAGATTTATGAAATCCTGCTGTGCTATAACCCATTTGATTTAATTGGTTTTTGTTTATTCGTAAACCTTCAAAATCACGTATATAAATCGTATTCAGAGAACCGTCTTGGTTAATTACAACGACAGTATTTTGTAAGTGTGCTTCTAATGCGATACCATATTTCGCGACTAAAGGTATAACTAAATGAAACAATTGCTGACCATAATGTGTTAACCACGCGTGGGCTGCTTCATCAAAACTGGAAAAATGATAATTTCGCATATAATCAGAAATGACTGTTTCTAAAGATGAAGTATCGTTGTAGTAATGTGAACTTACTAAACTAGAAGCGATAACTGGCGTGGCTCTAACGTCAGTAATTTGATAGATGTTTTTTCTGAATAATGTCCCTAGTTGTTCACTACGTTGACGTTGTTTGTCACCATCATTCACATTATAAAAATGTATGCCTGCTAATTCTTCAACTGTAGTTGATTGGATATTATTGAACAGTTGATCTTCATTTAATATTTGATTCAAGATATTTGTTACTAACGGGCCATTATAGGTTGTTTGTTCAGACAGTGTTCTAATTTCTCCTGTGATATGCACATTCGTAGCCAATTTTATATGTGGTAATAAGTTAGGGTGTTTAGGCATTAATGTTCTAAAAGACAAGCCTGAATAGTAAGTAACATCATAATTAATTAAGATTAAATTGTCGCTTATAATTAAATCTGTATATTGTTCTTTTATAATGCGTTCATATTGCCAAGGATGAATAACAATAACATGATAATTTGAAACTTCTTTTTGGTTAATTTGATTTAACACAGCGGATTTGAGACCGTCAAATTGAGCAAATAACATATCATTAAATGAACTATTTTGTGATTGTGTTGTTGCTAAATCTTTATGTAATAAGGCAAATTTCAATTTTATTGGATTGGCAAATTCAGATGAATAGTCGAGGGTCTCTTGTGCCGTCATTCCTTTACGTAACTTTGCACCTGGATGGAGTGGATGACCTTCTATGACAGCTTGTTCAGATCTTAAATAGCTATCCTCCGCATTTTTAATTAATTGCCAAAGTTCTTCATCATTATCATGTAAATGGTGTGCTTGAAAACTTATCGCAAGTGCTAAATTTGCCGCACTGTTTATCATGTCAGCATTAAACTGTTCACTTGCATTATTTTTCAACTCTGGTAACTGAGTTAAAATACAGTCTAATACTTCTGAAGGGTGTAAGACACGTGAACATTTATTATTTTCAATAAAATAAAAGGGACCTTCCACGTCGATTCGGTCAAATGCAAAAACACCTGAGATAGGAGCTAAAATTATTTTATTAACTTTAGGATAATTAATTTCAAGTACTCTAGTATGTGTTGTTGTTATTTCATAATTTAAATCATTAACATTTAAAATATTACTATAGAGATGGCATTGTGCTAAATTTTCTCTATACATTGATGTTATAAAGCGTTGTGTGATTTTATCACGACTCATCATAACTGTTTCTCTATATTTAGACGCCCATGCTTCATTTCTAGTGTTTAAATATTCATAAGCATGACGTTCATCTTCGGTTAGTTCAATTTGCTGATTCATAATGCACCTCTAAAAAAATTATTTTACAAATTTATATAATATTTGTATAATCCATAATATCGATAATGATAATTATTATCAATTGAAAAGATAGGTGGATTTTCATGGCTAAGTATTTTTTTCCGAGTTCATTTCTGTTGTTCTTAGGAAATTGGATAGGACAAATAACGTTAAATTGGTATGTTTTTAGTTTATACCATAATGCAATATACTTGGGATTAATAAATTTTTTCAGACTTATTCCCATTTTAATTTTAAGTCTATGGGCTGGTACTTTAGCTGATAAATATAATAAAGCTACCTTAATTAAAATAACAATCTCGCTATCATTTATTTTAACGAGTTTACTATGCATACTCAACATATCGATTGATAAATTACCAATTATTATATTTTTAATTTATTCATTAGGTAGAGGAATATTGAGTGCAGTAGAGACACCTATAAGACAAGCTGCATTACCTAATTTAAGTTCTAAATTATCAACGACACAAGCGGTATCATATCATTCGTTTATTATAAATATATGTCGTTCAATTGGACCAGCAATCGCAGGTTTTATTGTTGCAACATATAATTCACAAGTTTCATTTGTGATTCAAGCCATTTGTTACTTGTTAGCCGCACTGGTTTGTTTACCGATTAGTTTAAAAAATGAAGACCCAATGATTTTAAATAAAACGATGTCTTTAAGCGTTGTTACTAACTATTTTAAAGACAATCTAGTAGGTGCAAGAATTTTTATAACATCATTATTGATAATGGCAACTGGATTTTCATTTAGTACACTGTTGCCTGTTTTAACGGATAAAAATTTTCCTGATCAAGCTGCCATATTTGGTACAGCAATGACATGCAGTGCAATTGGTGGAATTATTTCTACGATTATCTTGCCTAATATTTTAAATAAATTTTCAATCGTTCAAGTATACTATGGCAGCTCAATATTATTTGGCATAGCTCTATTAGGGACGATGATTTCTAATACATATACTTTATTTATTTCGATATTATTAATCGGATTATTTAGCCAATGGGCAAGAACTACTAATAGAATTTATTTCCAAGAACGTGTAAGTACTGAAGATAGAGGTAAGATAATAAGTGTAGTAATGATGGATCGAGGAATGATACCACTGGGTTCTATGGTCATGAGTTTTTTTGCAAATTATTTTGGTATAATTCAAACATTTATGATAATGGGAGTAAGTACCATATCAATAGCACTTATATTTAGCTTGATAAATAAAAGAAAGAAGTTGGAGGACCTGATATATGATTAGTTCAGCGTGTGACTTAGCGGATTTGAACGTTCAGCATCGTGTTATGAATGCAATAATAAAAGAAGAAATTTTTCCTGAAGGATTATTATTTAGTGAAAATAACAACCAAGTTAATTTGCAATATAAAGGTCGAGCGCTTGTACTCGAAGTTGATAGAAAAAGTATAATGCAACGATTTGTCTTTATTGGCAATCCAACTTATAAATGCGGTAATATACAGTATTCAATCACCAATCTTGAACAATTAATAGATATATTGACATATGAATTTGATATTAATATTCAAGAACGATTAAAAGAAGAATTATTATCAAGCAGAGATGGTTTTGAATTAACTTATCAAAATTTCGAAAATAGAAAAAAACATATACATTCAAGTTTAAGATTTACAAGAATGCCAGAAATAATTAATTTTTTCGCATGGCTACAACATATTACAGCTGAAAGTGATATGAACGACTTAAGTTATTCAGAAAGTCTTGTTTTGGAAGGTCATCCAACACACCCATTATCAAAAACTAAATTACCTTTGACACAAGAAGAAATGAAAAAGTATGCGCCTGAGTTTGAGAAGGTCATACCACTTAAACTTATGTTAATTCACAACGATAAAGCTGTACCAACCACTATGGAAGATGATGAACATTTTATATTAGATAGTGTCTTACCAGAATATAAATATAGACTGAAAGCATTTTTAGAGCCATATAATCTAAAACTTAAAGATTATCAAGTGATTTTAGTACATCCTTGGCAATATGACCATGTTATCGTTCATAAATTTAAATCATGGATTAAGGATCAATATTTGTTACCTACACCTTTTGAAATACCTTCTAAAGCGACATTATCGTTTAGAACAATGGAACTAATAAATAAACCATTTCATATTAAATTGCCTGTCAATGTACAAGCTACTAGTGCAGTTAGAACTGTAGGACCAGTGACAACCATAGACGGACCCCGACTTAGCTATGAATTGCAATCGATGTTAGAGATATATCCGCAATTACACGTGGCAACGGAGCCTTACGGTATTTATGCAGATGCTGAAGAATCTTTAGCTAAACAGTTGGCATGTATTGTCAGAAGAAAACCAATATTTGTGCGCAATGGTGTAACCATAGTAACGGCAAGTTTAGTAAATAAAAATCCAATTGATAATAAATATATTGTCGACAGTTACCTCGAATGGGTAGATAATGGGGTCAATAAAAATACAGTTGATAAATTTATATTTAATTATGCAGAAACATTAATTAAGCCACTTATTGCTTATATACAAGATTATGGCATAGCTTTAGAGGCTCATATGCAAAATACAGTAGTTAATTTAGGCAATGATTATCAAATGGCATTTATTGTAAGAGATTTAGGTGGTTCAAGAATAGACTTAAATACTATGTGTAATCGGTTGCCCAATGTGGAAATTAATAATACAAGTTTAATTGGAGAATCAATAGAAACAGTTATAGAAAAATTTCAACATGCCGTAATACAAAATCAAATTGCCGAACTAATTCATCATTTTAGTCAATATGAAGCCATCGAAGAACAAGCATTATTTAATATTGTGCAACGTATCGTTGACGAAGCAATTGATGATGATAAATGCCATGCCACTGAACTTCGAAAAATTTTATTTGGTGAAACAATTACAGTAAAAGCTCTTCTAAGAATGAGAATGGAAGAAAAAGTAAAGAAATATGTTACTACAGAATTACCTAATCCATTAAGAAAAGAGGTGTAAAGTAATGGTTCAACTACAAATTAATTTATCTAAAATTCAATATAACGCTAAAGTGTTATTGTCTACACTGGCAGAGCATGATATTAATTTTACACCGGTAATTAAGTGCGTAGCAGGAGATAAAAGAATTATTGAAGTTTTAAAACATATAGGACTAACACATTTTGCTGAAGCTCGCATTGATAATATTAACAAGTCTATTGATGAGGATGTATCTTTTACGATGATAAGAACGGTGAATAAAAGTGAGTTAGAAGATGTCGTTCTTAAAAGTAAAATGAGCATTCAAACTGAAATTACTACGATTAGACAAATAAATGAAATAGCAAAAAAGCATCATAAAAAACATCAAATTCTACTCATGATTGATTGGAAAGATGCTCGAGAAGGTATTTTAACCTACGACGTTATAGACTACATTCAAGAAATTTTAACGATGCATAATATTTGTTTATCTGGTTTGGCATTTAACTTTATGTGTTTTAATGCAATTCCACCAAATGACAATGACGTAGAAATGATAAATCAATTTGTAGCTTCTATTGAAAATGAAGCGGGTTTTCATTTCAAAATCATATCAGGCGGTAATTCAAGTATGTTGCCTCAAATGTTTTACAATAATTTAGGTATGATTAATGATTTACGTATTGGTGAGACACTATTTAGGGGCACAGATACTACGACTGATAAACCAATTGCAACTTTGTTTCAAGATGCGATAACTATGGAGGCAGAAATAGTAGAAATAAAACCAAGATTAGATATAGCTACTGGTAAAAACTACTTACAGGCTATATTAGATATCGGATATTTAGACACATACGCTGATGAACTAGTGCCGCTTAACAACAATATTCAAGTATTAGGGGCTACAAGTGATCATGTCATGGTTGATTTACAAAATTGTGATCATTATCAAGTAGGCGATACTATAAACTTTGCACTAGGATATAGAGCTTTAGCACAAAGTATGTATGCCGATAATATTCCTAAAAAATATGTGGAAGATTCAGGTATTCAACTCATAAATGAGCACTTCATAGAACAGCAATTAAATAGTTTTAATTAAAGGAAAATTTATATTGACAATGATAATCGTTATCAATACAATTAAATGTGTGATGTGATACATATTTAAGGAGTGAAATGATGAAACATAAAGTGAAATTCATAAGTATTATGTTTTTAGCATTATCATTGTTATTAGTAGCAGCATGTGGGACAGTTAGCAATAATGACTCTAAGAAATCTAGCAGCAAGAGCGAATCCAATGATACAGTTTCTATTAAAAATGATGGAGGCACAACTAAAGTTAAGAAAAATCCTAAAAAAGTTGTTGCATTAGAGTTTTCATTCGTTGATGCACTTGCAGCGTTAGGTGTTAAACCTGTAGGCGTTGCAGATGATGGCGATAAAAATAGATTGCTTGAACCAATTCGCGATAAAATTGGTGACTATAAATCAGTAGGGGCACGTAAACAGCCTAACTTAGAAGAAATCAGTAACCAAAAGCCTGATTTAATCATTGCAGATAGTAATAGACATAAAGGGATTAAGAAAGATTTAGAAAAAATAGCACCTACAATTATGTTACCTAGCTTTGATAGTGATTATAAAGACAACATTGAAGCATTCAAGACTATTGCTAAAGCAGTAGGTAAAGAAGATAAGGGGAAAGAAAGACTTGATAAGCACGAAAAATTAATGGACAAATACAGCAAAGAAATCACATTAGACAAAAAAGAAGCAGTATTGCCTGCAGTAGCTTCTAAATCAGGATTATTAGCACATCCAGAAAATACATACGTTGGACAGCTATTAAAAGATTTAGGCTTCAATAACGCTTTAAACAAAACTAAAACAGACAGTTTATCTAAATATTTAAAAGGACCTTATCTACAATTAAACTCTGAAGTACTTTCAGACATAAATCCTGGCAGAATGTTTATCATGACAGACAAAGGTAAAGACGATCCAGACTTGAAAAAACAAGAAAGTGATAAAGTTTGGAATGACATAGATGCAGTTAAGAATAATAGAGTCGAAGTAGTTGATAGAAATACATGGGCTCGTGCTAGAGGTATTATTTCTTCAGAAGAAATCGCTAAAGAATTAGTTAAGGTTTCAAAAAATGAAAGTAAATCTCAAGATAAGTAAGGTGGAAAAAATGGCTAAATTAAAAGTATTTAGCCAAACTAAGATTAAACAAGATAAGCCTAAGCGAGCAGCACTCATATTTATTGTGAGTGCGTGCTTGCTTTTTATCGTAATGTATTTAAACTTAGCTATTGGCTCTTCGCATATTACTACTCACGATATATTTAGTTACTTTACAGGCCATACTAATACGAAAGCGACATTTTTAGTGCACAATGTTCGCATGCCTAGAATGCTAGGGGGCTTATTAATTGGTGCGGCGCTCGCATTAGCTGGTTTGTTAATGCAAGCAATGACGAGAAATCCATTAGCGTCCCCACAAATATTTGGTGTGAATTCAGGTGCTTCTTTCGTAATTGTCCTAATTACATTAGCGATACCGTCACTATCATCTATTTCAACGATATTAGCATTTATCGGTGCTTTTATAGGTGGGCTAACCGTTTATTTATTATCAGGTTCAACTCAGAAAATAACACCTATCAAATTAGCACTAGCTGGTATGGCTGTGCATTTATTTTTCTCGAGTTTAACCCAAGGAATTATTTTACTGAATGAAGATTCAACTACTACAGTCATGTTTTGGCTTGTTGGATCATTATCAACTATAAAATGGGCTCAAATTATGAATATCTTGCCATGGTTAATTATAGCTTTTGTTGTAACTATATTGATGGGGAGACAATTATCTATATTAGAGTTAGGCGAAGATTTAGCAAAAGGATTAGGACAGAAAATTCAATTAATACGTATTATGATTGGCATACTAGTCATTGTTTTAGCAGGAACTTCGGTATCAATAGCTGGTCCGATTGGATTTGTTGGCCTTATCGTACCCCACATCGTTAAACATTATGTCAGTAGAAATTATTTATTAATGATTCCTTTATCGATGATTATTGGAGCAGATTTATTATTGCTTTCTGATGTCTTAAGTCGTTTAATTGCTTTTCCTTTCGAATCACCAGTTGGTATCGTTACATCATTTTTAGGAGCGGTATACTTCTTAGCAATTACAATTAGAGGAGTAGATCGACTATGACAAACAAATTTTTATTTCGTTACATAACTGTAACCATTTTATTGATATTAAGTACAATTCTTTCACTATCTGTTGGAGCAGTATTTATTAACCCAATAGATGTGGTCAAAGATGTATTTACACACAGTAATTTCATTATAAACGAGTACCGTATGCCTAGAATGATATTAGCTTTAATTGTAGGTAGCAGTCTTTCTATTTCTGGTGCGCTAATTCAAGGTGTAGTTAGGAATCCACTCGCTTCTCCGGATGTAATTGGTATAACGAAAGGTGCGAGCTTAACTGCGGTTATTATTATTATGTTATTCCCATCAGCGCCTTTATTCATATTACCCTTTGGCTCATTTGCGGGGGCATTAATAATAAGTGTATTATTAACATTTTGTATCACTAGATTAAATGTAAAAGGATCTAAGTTAGCATTAATAGGACTAGCAATTGGCGCAATATGTACAGCTATTGTGCAATATTTGTTAATAAGGAACCCACTTGATGCTAATAATGCATTAGTGTGGTTAACGGGAAGTTTATATGGGCATAATATGAATAATGTAGTAGCGCTTTTACCTTGGTTTATCTTAACACTACCTATTATTTTTTATTATAGTTTTCAACTAGACATACTCAATTTAGGTGATGATGTTGCGATGGCGTTAGGTGCAAGGGTTAAACATGTGAAGGTCATATTATTGCTACTGGCTGTTATATTAGCAGGTGCATCTATTTCAGTCGTTGGTGGTCTTACGTTTTTAGGTTTATTAGCACCACATATTGCTCGTTCCTTAGTCGGTCCTAAACATATTCATGTAGTTACTATGTCAGGTTTGATAGGTTCGTTATTATTAGTTGTCAGTGATACGTTAGCACGAGGGATACACCCTCCCTTAGATATTCCTGTAGGCGTCATTGTCACAATAGTTGGAACACCATATTTTTTATATTTATTAAGGAAAATGTAGGGTATAATAACATTAATAGTATATGTTTCGTTACAATGATAGAGAATATATATTTATGTAAATGACACTATTTACATAAATATTCATTTCAAGTTATAATTATTGCTGCATTACGGAGATGACGGAAATAGATGACATCTAAGGGAGATGAAGCTAATGAATCAATATAGTAGGTCGCAAATTATAAAAGGTCGTTTAAAGTTTATTATCATGTCACTTATTGGAATTATCCTGTTTTTATTACCCATAACAGTGACTAAAGACGGTAAAAAAGAAACAACACTAACGGTAGCTTATTTGGCGAGTGTTTTGAGAGATATAATAGGGGATGCAATGCCATTAATTATTGTATTAATTATCACTCTTTCGGGCATATTGTCATTGTTATGTTCTACAATTTATAGAAATAAGTTAAATCCAAGTGGTCTAATGTGCAATGCGTTTAATGTCAAATGGGTTTGGCTAATTTTAAGATTATTAGCAGTTGTTTTTGTTTGGATTACATATTTAAAAGTTGGAACTAAAGTCATTTACTCTGAAGATACTGGCGCGTTAATATTTACGAGTCTACTCCCCACATTAGTTACTGTATTTTTATTCGCTGCTTTATTTTTACCATTATTAATGGAATATGGTCTATTGGAACTATTAGGTCCAATTTTCAGACCAATCATGAGACCGCTTTTCACACTACCTGGCCGCTCTACAGTAGATAACTTAGCTTCATTTATAGGTGATGGTACTGTAGGTGTGTTAATAACAAGTAAACAGTATGAAGGTGGATTTTACTCAAAAAGGGAAGCAACAGTTATAGCGACCACTTTTAGTGTCGTATCTTTAACTTTTGCTATCGTCGTTGCACAAACGGTACATATGCAAAATCATTTCTTTTACTTTTATTTAACAGTCATTATATCTTGTATAGTATTAGCAGTTATTACGCCTAGAGTTTGGCCATTGCGATCAGTTAAAGATATCTATGCTAAAGAAGTACCTCAAGAGATGCGTACAGAGAAATTACCAGAAGGTAAAACTGCACTAGGTCATGGTTTTGATATGGCTACAGAAACTGGTATTAAGGCACCAGGATTTATAGCATTCTTTAAGTCTGGTTTTAAAACGGTTATAGATATGTGGTTTGTAATTTTACCTGTTGTTATGAGTATAGGTACGTTAGCAACAATTATTGCTAACTACACACCCTTATTTGCGATAATAGGCAAACCATTTGTGCCATATTTAGAATTATTGCAAATTCCTGAGGCATCACATGCTTCTGAGACCATAATTATTGGATTCGCCGATATGTTCTTACCTTCAATATTAATTGAAGGTGCAAATAGTAACATTACACTATTTGTCGTTGGCGCGCTTAGTATTACACAGCTTATTTATCTGTCAGAAGTTGGTGGCGTAATATTAGGTTCAAAAATACCGGTGAGTATATTTAAGTTATTTGTTATATTCCTTATACGTACCATTATTGCCTTACCTATAATAGCGCTAATGGCTCATTTATACTTCAATTAAACAATTACGCAAAATAAAAGTACGCCTCCTTGAATGGACGCGTACTTTTTTATATTTATATAATTGTATTAATTATTGTCTAGTGTAGATAGCACGTTGGCTTTTACTATTTTATTTCTTAAGACGGGTGACTCTTCTTTATTTGAATCGTCTTTTTTACTATGTGCTTCTTTGAAAGCATCACTATTTAACCAACCTTTAAAATCTTCTTCACTTTCCCACCATGTATTGACATACATTTGGTCAAAATCTTCTGAATCAGCGATTTGCCATACTTCAATGCGATTAAAGCCGGGTAATTCTTGTATTTTTCCCCCTGAAGTAAATTTGTTAGCCATTTTTGCTGCAAATCCTTTTTTTACGTCAATACGATTTGTTACTACATACATATTAGCCACCACCATGATTGATTTAATATATAACTATAAGTTCATAATAAGAAGTTCAATGTTTAGAGTCAATATAAAAGACATATAAAAAGAGACGATCGCTATGAGTGAGCTTTCGTCCCTTATTATATATTATTTAGTTAATTCATCATAAACCTTTTGATCATTTTGAGTATAAATAATGTATTCATAATCTGCTGTATCGATAATAACTCTGTTTGTTTTACCGAAAGTTGAACCAATTCTATAAACTTTTTCTCGGTCTAATTTAGGAACAGCATGTATGTTTTGATCCTGAGAAATGTTTTTGATTTCACTATTAGGAATTTTGATATCTGCAACTCTCCATTGAATTCTAACTTCATTATTATCTTTTTTTACTGTCATTGCCATATCTAGAACACATCCTTTAAATAATTTATGATTATATCATATAATAAAATGGAATCGTTTTCAAGGAATTATGTGATACTTTTTTAAAATGTGTCATACTTTAAACGGATTTACGAAAGTATGTTCGCTTAATAATAATGTATATGATAAAATAATTTACATTAAGGAGAAGTGATAATGACAGGGAAAACGCATGCATCGTGTGGGATTTTAGTAGGGGCGTTAGCTATCACATATTATAAGACAGATTTATTTACCTCAGTAACGATAGTGGTATTAGCAGTCATTGCTAGTTTATTACCAGATATCTGTCATACGCAAAGTAAAATTGGACGTAAAATTAAAGTGTTAAGCTTCTTTATTAGATTGCTTTTCGGACATCGAACCTTTACACATTCAATTTTATTTATAGCAATAATAGGTTTAGGTCTATATCTAATTCAAACACCACAATATTATTTTATTACAATAATTACTGGATTGATTTCGCATGTTATACTAGATATGTTAACGCCAAAAGGTGTGAAGTTATTATATCCTGTACCTCTAACTGTAAAATTGCCAATAACTTTTAAAACAGGTGGTTTAGTGGATTTATCATTGGCTTCTGCACTTATTATAGGAAGTGTTTACACTTTGTTTAAAGCTAATGTAGATGATTTAATTAAATATTTTATAAGTTATTAGTTGTTATATGAATCGATATGCTTTATTGTACAAACAGTGTTTTTTATTGTAATGGATACAAGTCAGTTAAGTTATTTCTATTAGATTAGAAATGTTAGGAGAGAATAGATGTTGGATAAAAAAGAACTAGAGAAATTTAATCAGGGTCATTTGATAGAATTCGAAAAGTTAATGAGTTCAAATGAAAAGTCCCAATTAAATGATAAGGTTAAATCTCTTGATTTAGAACAAATTCAAAATTTATACCAATCTTTATATTTAAATAAAAAAGTGATTGAAGATGTTTCTTCAGTTCAAGAAGTAAAATACGAAAAAAAAACAGACTTCACTCAACAAATGTTGGAAAATTATGAGCAACAAGGAATTCAAGCTATCAAAAATGGCAAATTCGCAGTTGTGCTTATGGCTGGTGGTCAAGGAACGCGATTAGGTTATAAAGGTCCGAAAGGTTCTTTTGAAATTGAAGGTGTAAGTCTATTTGAACTACAGGCTCGACAATTATTAGAGCTACAAGCTAAAACAGGTACTACTGTTGAATGGTACATTATGACTAGTTATATGAATGATAGAGAAACAAGGTTATTTTTTGAAGATAAAAATTATTTCGGCTATGACAATGAACATGTTCATTTCTTTATTCAAGACAATGTAGTGGCACTTTCTGAAGAAGGCAAATTAGTATTAGATGTTAACGGCAAAGTTTTAGAAACACCAAACGGCAATGGCGGTGTATTTAAATCACTTGATAAAGCAGGATATTTAAATGATATGAACGAAGCTGGAGTAGAATATATCTTTATGAATAATATCGATAATGTATTAGTTAAAGTATTAGACTTTGCATTTGCAGGTTATGTAGATGCTCATGGCAAAGATGTATCAACTAAATCAATACAACCTAAATCAGGTGAAAGTGTAGGCCGTTTAGTAAATGTAGATCATAAAGACACAATCTATGAGTATTCTGAACTAACAGAAGAAACTGCCAATGAGTTAAATAATGCGAACATTGGTATCCATGCCTTTAAGCTTTCATTCATACAAAATGTAGTCGATCGTGACTTGCCATATCATCTTGCTATTAAAAACTTAAAACAATTAGATGAAGATTTTGGCGTCATAGAACAACCAACGCTTAAATTTGAATTGTTCTATTTTGATATTTTCCAATATGCTAATAGTTTTATTACAGTGCAAGTTGATAGAAATGAAGAGTTCTCACCACTTAAAAATAAAGAAGGTAAAGACAGTGTAGAAACCGCAACTCAAGATTTAAAACGTATGAACATCTTAAAATAAGGGTGATTGATTGAATGAACGAATTTTCAAATGATAAACATGAACATAAATTTATGGAAACTTTTAAAGATATTATCCCTTTATCGTTTGGTGAGGAGGTAGGGAATGCGGCATCTCATGGTTTCGCTGCCTTTATAACATTATGCGTGTTGCCTTATGCAGCAGTACGCAGTTATATACATGGAGATGAACTCCTTGCATTTAGTGTTTCAGTTTTTGTAATCAGCATTTTTTTAATGTTCATTTCATCGACAGTGTATCACGCTATGGCTAATAATTCTGCTCATAAATATATTATGAGAATTATTGACCATAGTATGATATATGTAGCTATTACTGGTACTTATACTCCTATTTGTTTATCGCTTATTGGTGGTTGGATTGGTTGGACTGCCATGATTATCTTATGGGGTATTACGATTTGGGGTATATTATACAAATCATTAGCGAAACAAGTTAACCATAAATTAAGTTTGATTATGTACTTAGTTATGGGGTGGGTTGGAATTATATTTGTTCCAGCTATTATCGCGCATACCTCCATAACGTTTATGCTTTTTATATTATTTGGTGGTATTGCTTATACGGTAGGTGCTTGGTTTTATGCACAAAAAAACAAATCTTATTTTCATATGATATGGCACCTATTTATTGTATTAGCTTCTGCGTTTCACTTTATAGGTATTGTATTTTTTATGTAAGAGCAAAAATACAATGACAAATTTAATTATAAACTATGCAGCATCCTTTAATTTAAAGTTAGGGTGCTGCTTTAATGTTTTGTATAGGTCATCAGTAGTAATTTTGAATTTAACTATTGTCAGTTGTAAGTAAAAATGGTTAAGTAGTGTGTGATAAATTTTAGGAAGAAGCGGTGAAATTATGAAATTAAAATCTATCGGAATTGTTGTCGCATTGATTTTAATAATGTTTATGGCAGCGATTGAGACATCCATTATTTCTTTAGCATTACCAACTATTAAACAAAATTTCAATGCTGGTGGGTTAGCATCTTTAGTATTTGCAGTTTATTTTATAGCGATTGTTATTGCTAATCCAATAGTAGGAGAAGCGCTAGATCGATTAAAAATTAGCTATATAACGATAGTAGGTTTGATTTTATTTTCAATCGGTAGTTTATTTTCTGGTTTGAGCGAATCGTTTACAATGCTTATTATTTCTCGTTTTGTACAGGGGTTAGGCGCGGGTGTAATGATGGCGTTAAGCCAAATTGTTCCAAAACTAGCTTTCTCCATTCCACTTAGATATAAAGTAATGGGAACTGTAGGTAGTGTGTGGGGGATATCAAGTATTGTGGGACCATTATTAGGTGGTGCCATTTTGCAATTTTTATCATGGCATTGGTTATTCTTTATTAATTTACCTATTGCAGCAATTGCAATAGTGCTTGTGTTAATTACTTTCCATTTTAAAAATGAAACAAGTGAAACGAAGACTAATAGAAAATTGGATATCAAAGGTATGACTTTATTTTACATAATGATATTTGCTTTTATTTTTACGATTATGAATAAAGAACACTTGTTGTTAAACATAAGCTCGATCATAATTACTATATTGGTTGGTTATACACTTTATCGCTATGAAAAAGGAAAGAATTCACCATTTATACCAGTTACTGAATTTAATAAAACTATAATAGTTATTTTTATAACTGATTTTATCTATGCAATGATATTGATGGGTTATAACATTTATATGCCTGTGTACTTACAAGAACAATTAAACTTAACCCCGTTGCAAAGTGGTTTTGTTGTATTTCCTATATCAATAGCATGGTTAGTTTTGAACTTTTCATTAGGTAAATTAGAGCTTCAATTTTCGAGAAAGGGACTTTATTTATGTGCCTTTACCTTGTTAATTATTTGTGGGTTATTAATACTAATAGTAAAACAAGCACCTGTATTTATTGCTTTTAGTTTATTATTAGCAGGAATTAGTTTCGGTACAGTATATACGAAAGACAGTGTTATTATTCAAGAAGAAACTAGTCCTCATCACATGAAACGAATGATGTCGCTATATACGTTAACTAAAAGTTTAGGAAGTTCTATTGGTTCGACAATAATGGGTTACGTATACTATTTCTCATTACCATTTGTTAAGTTCAATATTTATAATGTTATTATGTTAACCTTTATCTTCTTAATTGTGTTAGTCATTCTATGGTTAGTTACGCAACGAAAAGAACGCGTATAATAGACAATGATATTGCAATTGAATTGAAGTGTTTTCTTAGTTAGTATTATAATTGTTATCATTAGTAGTTACTTTTTATTGGATAAAATGATATCCGTACTAATTTTTCAAGGAAATGTACCTGAATGTTTTTTATTGTAGCGCTTAATTAGGAGGGCAAAGATGCTATGAAGTTTGTCAAATACTTTTTTACAACGCTAATTGTTCTCACTATTTTTGTATTATCAGGTGCAATTTTCCTGACTTTTTTAGGGTTTGGTCTTTTTGGACTAAGTCGTATACTTATTTACTTTCATTTAGCCTATTTTGGATACAACAGAGGATTTTACGACAATTTATTATATTATGGTAGTTATATTGTTTTTGGTTACTTTACTTTATTTGCCATTGAAAATTTAATGGATTATTTTAGAAAGAAATTGAATAATAATCCTTATTTTCAAGGTTTAACATACCATTTAATCACTTTTATCGTAACGACTTTACTTTTTTACTTCGTCGTCCACATTCACTACGCCTATATCAACATAGAATTCTGGGTAATCTTAGTCATTATGGGATTATTGTTTATTTGTAAAGAAGTGTTTTATCCAGATAGTAAAGATTTAAATCAAAAAAAATAACAGTAATATTAGATATATTACTGAAAGGAGTGACTGGATGCCCTCGCAGTCTATATCAAATTCACAAAGAAATATGATCGTTGCGGTAATGATTGTAAGTGCGTTTGTAGCAATCTTAAACCAAACGTTATTGAATACAGCCTTACCTCAAATAATGGAAGGTTTAAATATTTCTGAGAACACATCACAATGGTTAGTTACCGGTTTTATGCTAGTTAATGGCGTTATGATACCTTTAACAGCCTTCTTAATGGATAAAATCAAGACACGCCCACTTTATTTAATCGCTATGGGAATATTTTTAATTGGTTCTGTAGTTGCTGCACTAGCACCTAATTTTGGTATTTTAATGCTAGCGCGTGTAATTCAAGCAATGGGTGCAGGTATTATTATGCCTTTAATGCAATTTACATTGTTTATGCTATTCCCTAAGAGTAAACGAGGTTTTGCCATGGGCTTAGCAGGATTGGTTATTCAATTTGCACCTGCAATCGGCCCGACTTTATCAGGACTAGTTATCGATGCTACTAGTTGGAGAATGCCATTTATAATAGTAGTAGGTGTTGCGCTGTTAGGTTTTATTTTCGGTGCAATATTCATTAGAAGTTATAACGAAACGAAAGATACAGTACTCGATAAGAGATCAGTTGTTTATTCAACTTTAGGCTTTGGTATTTTATTATATGCATTTAGTAGTGCGGGTAATTTAGGATTTTCTAGTCCTATTGTCATAATTGCACTTATTGTCAGTGTTATTATTATTACTGCATTTATTAGACGTCAATTAAATATTTATAATCCGTTATTAAATTTAGTCGTATTTAAAAATAAAGTGTTTACTTTAACGACTGCATCATCAATGATCGTTATGATGGGTATGGTAGGACCAGCATTATTAATACCACTTTATGTAAAAATGCATTAGGCCTTTCAGCATTTTTATCGGGTTTAGTTATTATGCCTGTTGCTATAATTAATGGAATTATGTCCATATATACTGGTAAATTTTATGATAAATATGGCGCGCGACCATTGATTTTAACAGGGTTTACACTGTTTTTAATTTTCACTATTTTATTATGTTTCCTCACTGTTGAAACATCTTATACTTATTTAATTATTGTATATGCACTAAGAATGTTTTCTGTATCATTATTAATGATGCCTTTAAATACAGCTGGTATTAATTCTTTAAAAAATAAAGATATTTCTCACGGTACAGCCATCAGTAACTTTGGACGAGTAACGGCCGGTTCTTTAGGCACTGCGCTTATGGTAACGTTTATGACAGTTGGCGCAAAAATATTTGCACCAGAACCGACGGCACATGAAAGTAAAGCATTGTTACAACGACAAGCTATAGCAGGCGGAGTAGATTTTGCTTTTGCAATTGTGTCTGTATTAGTAGTTATAGGTTTAATCATGGCTTGGTTTGTTAGAGAAGACAGAACGAATGTGAATACAAGAGAAATTTAGTATATTTGTAAAAGAAGTTAGCTCTTAAATTTTTTATTTTGAGCTAACTTCTTTTTTCATTTTCACTTTAAACTTATACTTACATTAAATTAATTATTACTATACATAGCTAATAGTAGCGTTTTTTTGTTAGAATAAAATTAATAATAACAATTTGAGGGGGATTTACTGTGTTAACAGTTGAACAAGTTAAAGAGCTTGTTGGAAAAATTAATGATCCAATAATAAACGTACCTTTATCTGAAAATGATGGTGTTATAGAAGTCTCTATAAAAGAAGAAATCGAGCATGTAAGTGTTAAAGTAGCAATTGCACAATTAGGGGGGCAACCTCAATTAGACCTTCAAATGAAAATTGTTGAAGCATTAAAAGAGAATGGGGCAAATACTGTAGGAATTAGATTTGAGGAACTTCCTGCTGATACTGTAGATAAATATAAAGGTTCATCTAGTGATCAACCACAAACAATAGAAGGTTTATTATCTAAAGATAATCCGGTTGAGTTTATTGCTATAGCATCTGGTAAAGGTGGCGTTGGTAAATCTACCGTAGCGGCCAACTTAGCAGTATCTTTAGCTAGAGAAGGTAAAAGAGTAGGATTAGTTGATGCTGATATTTATGGTTTTAGTATTCCAGATATGATGGGCATTAATGAAAGACCAGGCGTAGACGGTAAAGAAATTATACCAGTAGAACGTTACGGGGTTAAAGTTATATCAATGGCATTTTTTGTTGAAGAAAATGCTCCTGTTATATGGAGAGGTCCTATGTTAGGCAAGATGTTAAACAATTTCTTTACTGAAGTAAGATGGGGAGATTTAGATTATTTAATTTTAGATTTACCTCCAGGTACGGGAGACGTTGCATTAGACGTTCATACAATGTTGCCATCTAGTAAAGAGATTATTGTAACTACGCCACATCCTACAGCAGCATTTGTTGCAGCGAGAGCGGGTGCGATGGCTAAACACACTGAGCATTCTATCCTTGGTGTTATAGAAAATATGTCTTATTTTGAAAGTAAAGAAACTGGAAATAAAGAATATGTATTTGGCACAGGTGGTGGTGAGAAGTTAGTTGAAGAACTTAGAACTGACCTTTTAGGTAAGTTACCACTAGCACAGCCTTCTTGGGATCCACAAGACTTTGCACCTTCTATATATCAAGAAGAAGATGCCATAGGTAAAATATATCAATCTATGGCGCAACAGATCATTGAAAAAACTCAATAACACAGTAGAAAAGTACACAATTTATTGTGTGCTTTTCTATTGCAATTTTTTGATATGGTGGTACAATAATTCTTTGTGAGCCAATAGTAGTTAATTAATAATTTAAGTATTATTGCTCAATAAAAAATATTAAAAAGTAGTTGACTTGGATAGCGCTATTTGATAATATAAAAAAGTCGCCAAAAACGACAAAAATTTTATTAATTTTTTTCTTGAAAGTGTAAAATTTATTCTTGATAAAATTTAAATAAGATTTTAAAATAAATAAAGTATTCTTAATTTACAAGTGAAGAAACAAATTAATTTTGATTGACAAAACATTGGTTTGTATGATAAATTTGTAAGGCGAATATTTACTATGGAGAGTTTGATCCTGGCTCAGGATGAACGCTGGCGGCGTGCCTAATACATGCAAGTCGAGCGAACGGATAAGGAGCTTGCTCCTTTGACGTTAGCGGCGGACGGGTGAGTAACACGTGGGTAACCTACCTATAAGACTGGAATAACTTCGGGAAACCGAAGCTAATGCCGGATAACATGTAGAACCGCATGGTTCTACAGTGAAAGATGGTTTTGCTATCACTTATAGATGGACCCGCGCCGTATTAGCTAGTTGGTAAGGTAACGGCTTACCAAGGCAACGATACGTAGCCGACCTGAGAGGGTGATCGGCCACACTGGAACTGAGACACGGTCCAGACTCCTACGGGAGGCAGCAGTAGGGAATCTTCCGCAATGGGCGAAAGCCTGACGGAGCAACGCCGCGTGAGTGATGAAGGTCTTCGGATCGTAAAGCTCTGTTATTAGGGAAGAACATGTGCGTAAGTAACTGTGCGCATCTTGACGGTACCTAATCAGAAAGCCACGGCTAACTACGTGCCAGCAGCCGCGGTAATACGTAGGTGGCAAGCGTTATCCGGAATTATTGGGCGTAAAGCGCGCGTAGGCGGTTTCTTAAGTCTGATGTGAAAGCCCACGGCTCAACCGTGGAGGGTCATTGGAAACTGGGAGACTTGAGTGCAGAAGAGGAAAGTGGAATTCCATGTGTAGCGGTGAAATGCGCAGAGATATGGAGGAACACCAGTGGCGAAGGCGACTTTCTGGTCTGTAACTGACGCTGATGTGCGAAAGCGTGGGGATCAAACAGGATTAGATACCCTGGTAGTCCACGCCGTAAACGATGAGTGCTAAGTGTTAGGGGGTTTCCGCCCCTTAGTGCTGCAGCTAACGCATTAAGCACTCCGCCTGGGGAGTACGACCGCAAGGTTGAAACTCAAAGGAATTGACGGGGACCCGCACAAGCGGTGGAGCATGTGGTTTAATTCGAAGCAACGCGAAGAACCTTACCAAATCTTGACATCCTTTGACCACTCTGGAGACAGAGTTTTCCCCTTCGGGGGACAAAGTGACAGGTGGTGCATGGTTGTCGTCAGCTCGTGTCGTGAGATGTTGGGTTAAGTCCCGCAACGAGCGCAACCCTTAAGCTTAGTTGCCATCATTAAGTTGGGCACTCTAAGTTGACTGCCGGTGACAAACCGGAGGAAGGTGGGGATGACGTCAAATCATCATGCCCCTTATGATTTGGGCTACACACGTGCTACAATGGACAATACAAAGGGCAGCTAAACCGCGAGGTCATGCAAATCCCATAAAGTTGTTCTCAGTTCGGATTGTAGTCTGCAACTCGACTACATGAAGCTGGAATCGCTAGTAATCGTAGATCAGCATGCTACGGTGAATACGTTCCCGGGTCTTGTACACACCGCCCGTCACACCACGAGAGTTTGTAACACCCGAAGCCGGTGGAGTAACCATTATGGAGCTAGCCGTCGAAGGTGGGACAAATGATTGGGGTGAAGTCGTAACAAGGTAGCCGTATCGGAAGGTGCGGCTGGATCACCTCCTTTCTAAGGATATATTCGGAACATCTTCTACGAAGATGAGAGGGATAACGTAGACATATTGTATTCAGTTTTGAATGCTCATAGAGTATTCAAAGATTGTACATTGAAAACTAGATAAGTAAGTAAAAATAGATTTTACCAAGCAAAACCGAGTGAATTAGAGTTTTTAAAAGCTTGAATTCAAACTAAAATAATCGCTAGTGTTCGAAAGAACACTCACAGATTAATAACATTTTGGGTTTTGAGTTAAACATTGCGTTTGACTTAAAAACAAAAAGATTAAGTTATTAAGGGCGCACGGTGGATGCCTTGGCACTAGAAGCCGAAGAAGGACGTTACTAACGACGATATGCTTTGGGGAGCTGTAAGTAAGCGTTGATCCAGAGATTTCCGAATGGGGAAACCCTACACGAGTCATGTCGTGTAATCAACATGTGAATACATAGCATGTTTGAAGGCATACCCGGAGAACTGAAACATCTTAGTACCCGGAGGAAGAGAAAGAAAAATCGATTCCCTGAGTAGCGGCGAGCGAAACGGGAACAGCCCAAACCAACAAGCTTGCTTGTTGGGGTTGTAGGACACTCTATACGGAGTTACAAAAGTTATTGTTAGACGAAGCATCTGGAAAGATGCATCAAAGAAGGTAATAATCCTGTAGTCGAAAACGATAGCACTCTTGAGTGGATCCTGAGTACGACGGAGCACGTGAAATTCCGTCGGAATCTGGGAGGACCATCTCCCAAGGCTAAATACTCTCTAGTGACCGATAGTGAACCAGTACCGTGAGGGAAAGGTGAAAAGTACCCCGGAAGGGGAGTGAAAGAGAACTTGAAACCGTGTGCTTACAAGTAGTCAGAGCCCGTTAATGGGTGATGGCGTGCCTTTTGTAGAATGAACCGGCGAGTTACGATTTGATGCAAGGTTAAGCAGGAAATGTGGAGCCGTAGCGAAAGCGAGTCTGAATAGGGCGTTGAGTATTTGGTCGTAGACCCGAAACCAGGTGATCTACCCATGACCAGGTTGAAGTTCAGGTAACACTGAATGGAGGACCGAACCGACTTACGTTGAAAAGTGAGCGGATGAGTTGTGGGTAGCGGAGAAATTCCAATCGAACCTGGAGATAGCTGGTTCTCTCCGAAATAGCTTTAGGGCTAGCCTCAAGTGATGATTATTGGAGGTAGAGCACTGTTTGGACGAGGGGCCCTTATCGGGTTACCGAATTCAGACAAACTCCGAATGCCAATCAATTTAACTTGGGAGTCAGAACATGGGTGATAAGGTCCGTGTTCGAAAGGGAAACAGCCCAGACCACCAGCTAAGGTCCCAAAATATATGTTAAGTGGAAAAGGATGTGGCGTTGCCCAGACAACTAGGATGTTGGCTTAGAAGCAGCCATCATTTAAAGAGTGCGTAATAGCTCACTAGTCGAGTGACACTGCGCCGAAAATGTACCGGGGCTAAACATATTACCGAAGCTGTGGATTGTCCGTAGGACAATGGTAGGAGAGCGTTCTAAGGGCGTTGAAGCATGATCGCAAGGACATGTGGAGCGCTTAGAAGTGAGAATGCCGGTGTGAGTAGCGAAAGACGGGTGAGAATCCCGTCCACCGATTGACTAAGGTTTCCAGAGGAAGGCTCGTCCGCTCTGGGTTAGTCGGGACCTAAGCTGAGGCCGATAGGCGTAGGCGATGGATAACAGGTTGATATTCCTGTACCACCTAAATTCGTTTTAAGCGATGGGGGGACGCAGTAGGATAGGCGAAGCGTGCTGTTGGAGTGCACGTCCAAGCAGTAAGACTGAGTGTTAGGCAAATCCGGCACTCATAAGGTCAAGCTGTGATGGGGAGAGGAAATTGTTTCCTCGAGTCGTTGATTTCACACTGCCAAGAAAAGCCTCTAGCTAGAATATTAGGTGCCCGTACCGCAAACCGACACAGGTAGTCAAGATGAGAATTCTAAGGTGAGCGAGCGAACTCTCGTTAAGGAACTCGGCAAAATGACCCCGTAACTTCGGGAGAAGGGGTGCTCTCTAGGGTTAACGCCCGGGAGAGCCGCAGTGAATAGGCCCAAGCGACTGTTTATCAAAAACACAGGTCTCTGCTAAACCGTAAGGTGATGTATAGGGGCTGACGCCTGCCCGGTGCTGGAAGGTTAAGAGGAGTGGTTAGCTTCTGCGAAGCTACGAATCGAAGCCCCAGTAAACGGCGGCCGTAACTATAACGGTCCTAAGGTAGCGAAATTCCTTGTCGGGTAAGTTCCGACCCGCACGAAAGGCGTAACGATTTGGGCACTGTCTCAACGAGAGACTCGGTGAAATCATAGTACCTGTGAAGATGCAGGTTACCCGCGACAGGACGGAAAGACCCCGTGGAGCTTTACTGCAGTCTGATATTGAAATTCGGCACAGTTTGTACAGGATAGGTAGGAGCCTTAGAAACGTGAACGCTAGTTTACGTGGAGGCGTTGGTGGGATACTACCCTCGCTGTGTTGGATTTCTAACCCGCACCATTTAGCATGGTGGGAGACAGTGTCAGATGGGCAGTTTGACTGGGGCGGTCGCCTCCTAAAGAGTAACGGAGGCGCTCAAAGGTTCCCTCAGAATGGTTGGAAATCATTCACAGAGTGTAAAGGCATAAGGGAGCTTGACTGCGAGACTTACAAGTCGAGCAGGGTCGAAAGACGGACTTAGTGATCCGGTGGTTCCGCATGGAAGGGCCATCGCTCAACGGATAAAAGCTACCCCGGGGATAACAGGCTTATCTCCCCCAAGAGTTCACATCGACGGGGAGGTTTGGCACCTCGATGTCGGCTCATCGCATCCTGGGGCTGTAGTCGGTCCCAAGGGTTGGGCTGTTCGCCCATTAAAGCGGTACGCGAGCTGGGTTCAGAACGTCGTGAGACAGTTCGGTCCCTATCCGTCGTGGGCGTAGGAAATTTGAGAGGAGCTGTCCTTAGTACGAGAGGACCGGGATGGACATACCTCTGGTGTACCAGTTGTCGTGCCAACGGCATCGCTGGGTAGCTATGTATGGACGGGATAAGTGCTGAAAGCATCTAAGCATGAAGCCCCCCTCAAGATGAGATTTCCCAACTTCGGTTATAAGATCCCTCAAAGATGATGAGGTTAATAGGTTCGAGGTGGAAGCATGGCGACATGTGGAGCTGACGAATACTAATCGATCGAAGACTTAATCAATTTTTAAATGTTTTGATTGGTTGATTTATATTTACTTACTATCTAGTTTTGAATGTATAAATGTTATACATCATTGTCTGGTGACAATGGCAAGGAGGTCACACCTGTTCCCATGCCGAACACAGAAGTTAAGCTCCTTAGCGCCGATGGTAGTCGGATTTACATCCCGCTAGAGTAGGACGTTGCCAGGCAATATTATTATTCCACAGTAGCTCAGTGGTAGAGCTATCGGCTGTTAACCGATCGGTCGTAGGTTCGAGTCCTACCTGTGGAGCCATATGGCCCCGTGGTCAAGCGGTTAAGACACCGCCCTTTCACGGCGGTAACACGGGTTCGAGTCCCGTCGGGGTCATTACATATTGGAGAATTAGCTCAGCTGGGAGAGCATCTGCCTTACAAGCAGGGGGTCGGCGGTTCGAACCCGTCATTCTCCACCATTTAAGTTTAATAAGCACGGAGGGGTAGCGAAGTGGCTAAACGCGGCGGACTGTAAATCCGCTCCTTCGGGTTCGGCAGTTCGAATCTGCCCCCCTCCACCATTATTGGGCTATAGCCAAGCGGTAAGGCAACGGACTTTGACTCCGTCACGCGCTGGTTCGAATCCAGCTAGCCCAGCCATTTTTGAGCCATTAGCTCAGTTGGTAGAGCATCTGACTTTTAATCAGAGGGTCAGAGGTTCGAATCCTCTATGGCTCACTTGTAAAACACTTCTTAGGAAGTGTTTTTTTTTATGAATTTCTTTATACAAATTTAAACGAGATTTATGCAAGAACTAGGACTATAATGAATGTTCAAACGTTTTAATGTTTTTATATGTAAAATCTTCTTGATGCGTTGTAATACAAGGCTTTGATTAGCTTGAAAGTTTAATCTGAATAACGTATTCTAGGATTAAAATGAATGCAAAGGGGTTTTAAATCTATGAAAAACATTAATATTATTGGGGCACCATCGACATTTGGGCAAAGGAAATTAGGGGTAAACTTTGGACCGGATGCAATAAGATACGCAGGTATAGTTGATCGTATTAGACGTATTGGTTATACAGTCGTAGATAAAGGTAATGTAAAAGTTCCTGAAATCAATTTGGACAAGTTTAATTCAGAACAAGAAGGATTAAGAAATATTGACGAAATCTTACAAGTGTCTGAAAACTTGAGTAATGCAGTGTCTGACAGTATACAAGACGGTGCCTTTCCATTAATATTAGGTGGCGATCATTCGATAGCTATTGGTTCTATTTCTGGTATAAGTAAACATTATGATAATTTAGGTGTCATTTGGTATGATGCCCATGGAGATTTAAATGTTCCTGAAGAATCACCATCAGGTAATATCCATGGCATGCCTTTAAGAATTTTAGCAGGTGATGGCGATGATAGATTAGTAAATATTTCTAATTATGCACCTAAAGTTAAACCTGAAAATATTGTTTTAATAGGTATGCGAGACTTGGACACTGGTGAGCGAGAATATATTAAAAATAATAATATTAATACATATACAATGGCTGATATTGATAGATTAGGTATTCAACAGGTTATTAATGAATCGATTGATCATCTTAAAGATAAAACAGATGGCATTCATTTATCATTAGATGTGGACGCATTAGATCCAGTCGAAACACCTGGTACTGGAACTAGAGTTTTAGGTGGTTTGAATTATAGAGAAAGCCATTTTGCATTAGAACTTCTACATAATACTCAACTTATCACTTCAATGGATTTAGTTGAAGTTAATCCATTAATCGATAAAAATAATCATACTGCAGAACAGGCAGTTGGACTTGTAGGAAGTTTCTTTGGTGAAACTTTGCTATAGTATGTTTTATGAATTACTACTTAAAGACATAACACTATAATGAATAATATAAAATTTAACTATGCCCAAATTGATATATTTGGGCATAGATTTTTTTACTCAGTGTAAGTGAAGGATCTAACAGTTTTCTTGAAATTTATATTTATATACAATTCAATATCTTTTATTTTTTAGATTTATTGAGTCATAATATGACAGTATAATAGAAGATTGGTATAATGTTTACAGTGGGATTAGAATACCGGAGGAGATGTCATGGATTTATCCAATTTATTTGAACATTGGAGCACCGTTAAAATTATAACGAGCGTGCTTGACTTATTAATTGTATGGTATGTACTGTATCTTCTCATAACTGTGTTTAAAGGTACAAAAGCCATTCAATTGTTAAAAGGAATACTCGTAATTGTCGTAGGACAACAGATTAGTAAAATGCTAAGTTTAACAGCAACTTCACGTTTGTTTGATTTAGTAATTCAATGGGGTGTATTAGCACTCATTGTTATTTTCCAACCAGAAATACGAAGAGCTTTAGAACAACTAGGACGAGGAAGTTTATTTAAACGTTATGCTAGTAACGTTAATAGTGATGAAAATAAATTAATTTCTGCTGTGTCGAAAGCTGTACAATATATGGCGAAAAGACGTATTGGCGCATTAATTGTATTTGAAAAAGATACTGGATTACAAGACTACATAGAAACTGGTATACCTATGAACTCTAATATTTCACAAGAATTATTAACTAACGTCTTTATACCTAATACACCATTGCATGATGGTGCAATGATTATTCATGATAATAAGATTGCGAGCGCTGCCTGCTATTTACCTCTTTCCGATAGTGCGAAAATAGCAAAAAGTTTAGGTACTAGACATAGAGCAGCTGTAGGTATTTCTGAAGTGTCAGACGCTTTTACAGTTGTTGTTTCTGAAGAAACTGGTTCAATATCTGTCACATTTGATGGTAAATTAAGAAAAGATATTTCAACTGAAGCATTTGAAGAACTTCTTGCTGAACATTGGTTCGGCTCACGCTTGCAAGAGAAGGGTGTGAATTAATATGTTAGAAAGTAAATGGGGGCTACGTCTTATAGCTTTAGCTTTGGCTGTATTTTTCTTTTTATCGGCAAATAATGTTTTTGGAAATATGTTTAATGCGGATAAATTCAGTCAAAAGAGTACAGAGACTATTGAAAGCGTGCCAGTTGAAACCAAATATGATAATGATAAATTGTACGCGAATAATGTACCTGGCAAAGTAGATGTAGATATATCTGGCCCACAATCGCAAGTTTTAAAGGCAGAAAATGGTCAAAATATAAAAGTATCACTGGATTTATCTGGTGCTAAAGCTGGCAAACATACAGCTCAATATAAAGTGAGTGGTTTAAGTAAAGATATTGATTACAAAGTTAAACCAAAAGAAGCAACTATCAATCTTGAGGAAAAAGTTACAAAAGAGATTAAAGTTGATCCAGACGTAAGTATAGATAATATCGATTCAGACTATATGATAGCCAGTCAAAGTGTATCACCTGAAAAAGTAAAAGTGACTGGTGGACAAACTCAAATCGATAAAATTGCTTATTTAAAAGCGCATTACAAAAATAAGAGCAAAATTGCTAAAAATACGACAGATTTAGCTAACATTACAGCATTTGATAGAAACCTAAATAAATTAAACGTTTCAATTCGACCTGATGAAGTCAATTTAACGACTAAGGTTAAACCTTATAGTAAAAAGGTTAAAATAAAAACGAAAACCACAGGCTCTTTAGCTAATGGTAAAGATTTAGACACTATTAAATTGGATAAAGATGAAGTAGAAATTTTTGGTAATAGAGAAGATTTACAAAATATTGACTCTATCACTGGTGAGGTTAATCTAGATGATATTTCCGATACTACTGACAGAGATGTATATTTTAAACCACCTAAAAAAATATCCAAAGTCCAACCCGATAATACAACTGCGAAAGTTACAGTTAAATAATAGGAATATAGAGCAAAAGGAGATATTATAATGGCAAAATATTTTGGTACAGACGGAGTTAGAGGTGTAGCTAATAAAGAGTTGACTCCCGAACTCGCATTCAAACTAGGGCGCTATGGTGGCTATGTTTTAGCACACAATAAAGGGCAAAAACACCCTAAAGTTTTAGTAGGTAGAGATACAAGAGTTTCAGGAGAAATGTTAGAATCAGCTTTAATCGCAGGTCTTACATCAATTGGTGCAGAAGTTATGCGATTAGGTGTAATATCAACACCAGGTGTAGCATACTTAACACGTGAAATGGAAGCAAGCTTAGGTGTTATGATATCAGCATCACATAATCCTGTAGCCGATAATGGTATAAAATTCTTTGGGTCAGATGGTTTTAAATTATCTGATGATCAAGAAAATGAAATTGAAGAATTGTTAGATCAAGGGAACCCTAATTTACCTAGACCAGTAGGTGAAGATATTGTTCATTGTTCTGACTACTTTGAAGGTTCTCAAAAATATATAAGTTACTTGAAATCAACTGTAGACGTTGATTTAGATGGTATGAAAATAGCTTTAGATGGTGCAAACGGATCTACGTCATCACTAGCACCTTTCTTATTTGGGGACCTAGAAGCTAACACAGTAACGGTAGGTTGTAACCCTGATGGTTATAATATTAATGAAGGTGTAGGTTCTACGCATCCAGAAACTTTAAGTAAAACAGTTGTCGAATCTGAAGCTGACTTTGGTTTAGCATTCGATGGAGATGGTGACCGTCTTATCGCAGTTGATGAAGAAGGGAATATCGTTGATGGTGACCAAATTATGTTTATTATTGGTCAAGCCATGGCTAAAAATCAAGAATTGAATAATAATATGATTGTATCTACTGTGATGAGTAACTTAGGTTTCTATAAAGCATTAGAAAATGAAGGAATTCAATCTAATAAGACTAAAGTAGGCGATCGCTACGTAGTGGAAGAAATGAGAAGAGGAAATTACAATCTTGGCGGAGAACAATCTGGCCATATTGTACTTATGGACTATAACACTACTGGTGACGGTTTATTAACAGGGGTACAGTTGGCTTCCATAATAAAAATGACTGGTAAAAAACTAAGTCAATTAGCATCTCAAATGAAAAAATACCCTCAATCATTGGTCAATGTTCGTGTAACTGACAAATATAGAGTAGAAGAAAATATCGATGTACAAGAAGTTATGACAAAAGTGGAAGTTGAAATGAATGGTGAAGGTCGTATTTTAGTTAGACCTTCTGGGACAGAGCCACTTGTTCGTGTAATGGTTGAAGCGGTAACAGACGAAGATGCGCAACGTTATGCTCAAACTATCGCTGATGTTGTTCAAGATAAGATGGGCTTAGATAAATAAAACATAAAAAAGAACGACGATATTTATCGTCGTTCTTTTTTATGTTATAACACTTTATATGCATCAACAATTTCAGAAGTCAGTTGTTGATCTGTATTAGCATAATCTTGTAAAAATGAAGCAATACCTTTTTGTGCGATGTATTCATTTTTCTCCACCGTTTCTTGGTCATTATTATCATCATATTTTAATAATAATGCTGCTAATTTAACTAAAGCGTCATGTTTTAAATTATGTTGATATAAATAGTTTAATGGCTTCATTATTCGATCTTGAGGACCAATTTTGCGCACAGTACCACGACCAACACGAGTGACTGCATCTGATAAATTAGGGTTTTCAAAACGAACTATTATTTTATCGACGTATTGTGTTTGTTGCTGTTCTGTAAAATTAAATTCTTTAGTAATATAAGCACTTGTTTCAGCTAATACTGAACGTAATCCTTCTTTAACGTTAGTATCTTTAACGGCATCTAAAATAGTAGGTAATTGATGGTATCTACCTGCATATGCAAGGAATGCGTGTCCTGTATTAACAGTCAATAACTTTCTTTCAATATATGGCGTTAAATCATCTACATATTTAATATGGTCTAGTTCAGGACCGTACCAAGCATCTTTTTCAATTACCCATTCAAAGAAAGGTTCTACGATAACGTCTAAAATATTATCATTTGATTGCATTGGTACAATACGATCGACTGCTGAATTAGCAAAATGAATATGTTCCCCTAAAGGCCCTGTAATATCTAAAATAGCTTTTTTTAGCGTATTTGTCGCCATAATTGCATTTTCACATGCAACGATATTAACTGGCGTCTCTTTTTCTTTTAAATAAGGCGCAAAAGATTTAGCGATGATAGGTAAAATATTAACGCCAACAGCAGTAGTAATTAAATCAGCTTCTAAAACTGCTTGTTTCAAAGCTTCAGAAGGTTCACCAGAAAATATAGCGTCAACATTATGAACTCTTGTAGTTGTGCGGTCTTGATCAGCTAGAATTACATCATATTTATGTTCTTGATCTAATGCATTGATTATTTCGTTATTTACGTCTGCAAAAGTTACTTTAACATCATTATCAGCTAAAATATAACCAATAAATCCTCTACCAATGTTACCAGCACCGAAATGAAGAGCTTTCATTATGCTTCAGCCTCCTCGAAGACTTGCTTGATTTCTTCAGCAGATTTAGCGTTAATAATACGTTCAACGTTTTCTTCTTCACTAAATGTAATCGCGATTTGAGATAATAAGTCTAGATGTTCGCCATCTTTACCTGCAATACCTACAACTACATTAACTTCTTCTCCATCCCAATCGATACCTTCTGGAATTTGTAATAATGTTAATCCAGACTGTAAAACACTCGTTTTAGCTTCATCTGTACCATGTGGTATAGCTAAGCCGTTACCCATAAATGTAGATACTACTTCTTCACGGTCTTTCATTGCTTGAATATAATCTTCAGTTACTGCACCTGCAGATACAAGGGTATGTCCTGCTTTTTCAATTGCTTCGTCTCTAGTCTTAACAGATGCATTAATAAATATGTTCTCATTACTAAATAATTCAGTCATTAGTATTCACTCCATTTTGTAATTTAGTTTGTAATTGTTGAAGATAACTATGCTTCAAAATATTTGTAAGCTGTTCTGGATGTGACATTAAGTCAGTTAAATTATCAAGGTGATTCACTAACTCGCTTGAGAAATTACTGACGATGCGAGCAGAAATTTCATCTTCAGGAACAAATATACTTAATAAATATTGAATTGCATGTGAGTCATTTTGATTATTCATAAAGCTGATTGGGTCATTTAAAATAGATACAAGTATAAATGGTTTTAATATCATATCATTTTTTAAATGAGGTATTGCTAGAGGATAGGGCTCTAATACAAAGTTTTGTTCCAATGCACGGCGATGAATTAAATCAGCGAATGACTTTTTATTGGTTATTACTTTGTGATCATACAAATACTTAGTTAAATATTTCGTCCAGTTTTTAGTATCTGTATAATCAATATAAACCGAATCAATGAGCTCTAAACCTTTACGCATGTAATTTAAAATACTTTCTTGATTAATAGTATTAATAGTTAAATCATTTTGAGTATTCTCTTTAGTTGTATTTTGAGGTCTCGAAACATTTATAAAGGCTGAGACATGATTGATATCAGCTTCAGGTAACAGGGGATTAACTGTAAGGTATGGTTCAGTTATATCCAAATCAACTGTTGAAATAATAGCATCATAATGATTTAAAGTAATATTTGTTAAATCCCCAACCGAAGCTTGAGTCGTATCGGTAATTTTAGTAAAGGTTTGTTGTAACCTTGTGGCAAGTATTTGACTGGTGCCGATACCACTGCTACACACGACTAATGCATGAAAGGGAGCATCATTATGTCTTTGTATAGCGCCGCCAAAATGTAATACAATAAAACCTATTTCACTGTCTGGAAATTCGAAGTTTGGCCAAACTTGGCGTAAACTATTCTTTACCGTTCCGAAAAGTATTGGATAATCTTGTTTAATCATTTCAGTTAACGGGTTGTAAGTTTCAATATTTGAATTTAGCCTATTAATTGCTGGTACAATGTGAAGTTTTAATCCTTCACTTAATGTTTCTCTGTTGTTAAATGAAAAGTTTGTCGACTGACTCACAAGATTTATAAAGTAATCAATTTTCTCTAGTTCTTCTTTATCATCCTTAAATATGTCTTCCGAGTCTTTACGTTTGGCTCCTCGTAAATGAATCGATATAAAAGCAATTTCTGCTTGGTTAAATGCTACCCCATAAATATGTTCTAAATGATGACTTAACGCAGTAGCTATATCATGTTCATAAGTACTTTTAACATCATCATATATATCATTATTTAATGTTACATATTCGCCCTTTAGCATACGTTCAATACTTAATACGATATGAACTGTTAATGTTAAGTAACTTGATTCTGTCAAAGAGTATGGTAGGCGATCTAAATGGTCCATTAAAATACGTTCAACTTGGAATATTTTATCCATATCCACCATTGAAAGTTGGTTTTGATTAATAGATTGATACACAAAATGATTTTCGATTACAGAATAAACACTTGTACTATTGAGATTGTTAACCATAAGTTGGCTTAATAATTCACGTTTTTTAGATTCGGCACCTTTTAAGTGAATACCTTCACCACGTTTTTTGAGTAACGTTAACTGGTATTTTTCAAGTTCTTGAGATAATTCTTCTAATAGTTTTGTTAATGTTTGAATCGAAACACCGATTTCTTGTGCTAGACTATATTGTTTAATTGATTCATCGCTTTGAATTAACGCATATAAAATAATAACTTTTTGTTCTTCTTGAGATAAGTCTACAGTGGATTGTTGGTACAAATATTGTCTTAAATTATTAATTTGCTGTTTATTTCCTTCTAATTGAATCCCTTTTTTAGATACTCGACTTAGAGTTAAACCGAATTGTTGTAGTGAGGTTTCTACTGATTTTAATTCCCTATGAATAGTACGAGAGGATACAGCTAAGTTCTGAGCAATATCATAAATAGTGACAAATTGACCGTAATATTTAATTAGCATGTCAATAATATCTTTTTCACGTGTACTCAATAACATAGTCGTATCCTCCAGTAGGCTTACATGTATTAATTAATTTTGTTCGTTTTTAAGATTTTCTAATAATTCGTCATATCTAGGTGAATTTAAGAAGTTATCCACTGAAATATGAATAGCATTTGGCACTTGTTTGATTGCTCTATCTGTAAGTTTTTTCTGTGTGATTACAAGTTGAGCATCTTTAGATAATTGGTTTATAGCGGTGTTTGTAACATCAACGTCTTGAATACCTGCTTTTTTAAACTTGTTACGTAACATACTAGCACCCATTGCACTTGAACCCATGCCTGCATCACATGCGAAGATAACGTGGTTAACTTTAGAGTAGTCATGGGCGTCAACATTTTCAGTATCATAATTATCTAATAAATCTTCTTCAGATTCAGTTTCGTTATTATCTTCAGTTTGAGTTGCAGTACCTGTTGCTGTACTATCACTTTCACTTTGGGATAATTTAGAAGAAACGTTAGATTTTTTACCTTTTGTTTGTTCCATTTGTGCTGTAGCACTTTCTAAATCTTGTTTTGGTTCTTTCGTAAATCTTAATATTAATGATGATACTATAAATGATACTAATGCTGCTAAGCATACGCCTAGTAACATGTATAATAATTCGCCCTTAGGAGCGTTTAATATATAGACTATAAATGATCCTGGTGATGCTGGGCTCTTGAATCCAAAGTCAAACATTGAGAATGTTGCTACACCTGTCATACCACCTAAAATTACTGCGATGAACAATAAAGGACGCATTAATACGTAAGGGAAGTATATCTCATGGATACCACCAAGGAAGTGAATGATACCAGCACCATATGATGTTGCTTTTGCAGTGCCTTTACCAAATATCATATAAGCAACTAAGACACCAAGACCTGGGCCAGGATTTGATTCTATTGTATATAAGATAGATTGGCCGGCATGAGCAGATTGTTCTGCACCAAGTGGTGTAAATACACCATGATTGATCGCATTATTTAAGAATACGATTTTAGCAGGTTCAACAATAATACTTACAATTGGCAGCAAGTGAGCGTGAACTAAAAATTCTACTGCTACTGATAAAATGTGCATAATAAATTTCATGATTGGAGCTAATAATTCGAAACCTAAAATGGTCATAATAAAACCTAAAATACCAGCAGAGAAGTTATTGAATAACATTTCGAAACCTTGAGGTGTTCTAGGTTGAATAAATTCATCAGTTTTTTTCATTAACCAACCAACTAGGGGACCCATAATCATAGCGCCTAGTAACATTGGAGTATCTGGTAGTGCTACGATGACACCCATAGTTGCAACCGCAGCTATAATACCTCCGCGCATTTCATGGATTAGACGCCCACCACTATAAGCAATTAGTAATGGGATTAAATACGAAATCATCGGAGTAGCTAATTGTGATAAATCTTTATTTGGAAACCAACCATTATCGATAAAGATTGCGGCGATAAACCCCCAAGCGATAAAAGCACCAATGTTTGGCATAATCATACTACTTAGAAAAGAACCAAATGCTTGAACTTTACGACCAATACCTTTTTTCTCTTCAGCCTGAGATTGTGACATAAATTGCACCTCTTTATAAATATATTTGTTACCTTTATTGTAAGTGTTTTCAATTATATATCCAATATTTACTAAAAGTAAATTTGTCACAAACTTAGTGACAATGATGAAAGAGATATGTCCGTAGTGTTTGTAATATGTGAATAATTAAAAGAAAAAAATAAGTTGTTATGTTATTCATAAATAATTTGCAATGAGTAATAAAAAAGTTGTACAATTATTATTAATGACGAAAGGAGGATAGTTAATAAGTAAAGTTCATAAAAGCGCCTGTACAAGTGATGAAATGAGTTGTTGACCATTTGAAATTTAATCAGAAATTTTAATAGACAATGATTAGAAATTTGTAGACGAGGAGGATAGTTATCGATTTTTCGGCGGATGCTATCCCGGATGAGGCTTATCCGATATCTTATTAAGTAAAACATTAGGGTAACCTAGTGCACAAAGTTAATAAGCTAGCCATCGATATTTATTTAATAATTATAATGTGTAGAGGGATATTTCTGTGCTTTTTAACGATTAATTCGTCAAACAAGCTTTATTTATGTATGCAATTTCTCTTTAATAAAACAGAATATATCTGACACAAACACCATTGGAGGAATTTATAAAATGTGCGGAATAGTAGGATATATTGGTTATGATAACGCGAAAGAATTATTATTAGAAGGTTTAGAAAAATTAGAATACCGTGGTTATGACTCTGCAGGTATTGCAGTAGTTAACGAGCAAGGTACGACTGTTTTTAAAGAAAAAGGTCGTATTGCTGAACTTAGAAAAGTTGCTGACAATGATGATACTGATGGCAACGTGGGTATTGGTCATACACGTTGGGCGACTCATGGTGTACCAAACCATGAAAATTCACATCCTCATCAATCTAGCACTAACCGTTATACTTTAGTGCATAACGGTGTAATTGAAAATTATGAAGAATTGCGTAATGAATACTTATCAGATGTGGCATTTTTATCAGACACAGACACTGAAATTATCGTGCAATTAGTAGAGCATTTCTCTAATGAAGGTTTAGGAACTGAAGAAGCATTCAGCAAAGTTGTTTCTTTATTAGAAGGTTCTTATGCGCTTGGTTTAATTGATAGCCAAGATAGAGAAACTATATACGTTGCTAAAAATAAATCACCATTATTAATAGGTGCAGGTGATAACTTTAACGTTATTGCTTCTGATGCATTAGCAATGATTTCAGTTACTAATAAATATAAAGAAATTCACGACCATGAAATTGTTATCGTGAAACGCGAAAGTGTAACAATTAAAGATACTGAAGGTAATGTTCAAGATAGAGATGCTTACACTGCTCAAATCGATGCAGCTGATGCTGAAAAAGGTGTTTATGACCATTACATGTTAAAAGAAATTCATGAACAACCAGCAGTAATGCGACGTATCATTCAAGAATATCAAGACGATAATGGTGAATTAAAAGTCGATAAGGAAATCGTTAAAGATGTTTCTGAGGCGGATCGTATCTATGTTATAGCTGCTGGAACAAGTTACCATGCAGGTTTAGTAGGTAAAGAATTTATTGAAAAATGGGCCGGTGTGCCAACAGAAGTACATGTAGCTTCAGAGTTTGTTTACAATATGCCTTTACTATCTAAGAAACCATTATTTATTTATATTTCACAATCAGGTGAAACAGCTGACAGTCGTGCCGTATTAGTAGAAACGAATAAATTAGGTCATAAATCATTAACAATTACAAACGTACCTGGTTCTACATTATCTCGTGAAGCAAACCATACATTGTTGCTTCATGCAGGTCCAGAGATTGCAGTTGCTTCTACTAAGGCATACACTGCGCAAATTGCAGTATTATCAATTCTGTCACAAATCGTAGCTAAAGAACATGGTATTACTACTAATGTTGATTTGTTACGTGAATTAGCTAAAGTAACAACTGCAATTGAAGCGGTTGTTGATGATGCTGATATTATGGAGCAAATAGCTACTGATTTCCTAAGAACAACTCCAAATGCATTCTTTATTGGTCGTACAATCGACTATAATGTAAGTTTAGAAGGTGCATTAAAACTTAAAGAAATTTCATATATCCAAGCAGAAGGATTTGCTGGTGGCGAATTAAAACACGGTACAATTGCGCTTATTGAAGATGGTACACCTGTAGTAGCATTAGCAACTCAGGAAAGTGTTAATTTATCTATCCGTGGTAACGTTAAAGAAGTTGTTGCACGTGGAGCAAATCCATGTATCATCTCTATGGATGGTTTAAATAAAGATGGTGATACTTACGTAATTCCACCAGTTCATGAATTATTAACACCATTAGTTTCTGTGGTTGCTTTACAACTTATCTCTTATTATGCTGCATTGCACAGAGATTTAGACGTTGATAAACCACGTAACTTAGCTAAATCAGTAACTGTTGAATAATAAAATATATATGATAAAAGCTGAGGCATAATTATATGTCTCAGCTTTTATGATTATTTGCTGCAATAATAGTTTAAATAACTAATTTTACGTACTATCGAACAATATATCCTTTAAGAAAATGAATCTTTGCTTTGCTTATTTTTTCAGCTTAAATTAATGCTAAAATTAAAATATTATGAATAAATATAAAAGGACAATTTGATACGCTAGCTTAATATAAGTCTAATACTATTTCTTTTATAAAGGATAGATTTTAGTTAGGCATAAAGGATAAACCTAACTATTTTAATGAGAAGTGTTCAATTACAATTGCATTAAAATTTTTAATATTGTAAGTCATATGGGTGGCTCTAAAAACACGAACTCATTATAATATTTCAAACCTTCAATTGCTTGTTAACTCACTTAAAAATTTAACTAAATATTAAGTTTCAGAAAGTTTAACTTGGAAAAATTATTATAAGTAGCTCATAAATGGTGACAATTTTAAAAAGCATAAACTTTTAAATTTTAGAGAAAGTAATGTAAGCTAAGGTTAAACTTTAACTATTATGGTAACTGATACTAAATTTAAACTTGTGTTAAAGAATAGAGATAAAGGTGGAATTAGGGTGCTAATAGAATTAAGTCATGTAGCGCGTAAAAAGCAAGGCAAAACGATTTTGAAAGATATCGATTGGCAAATTCATGAAGGTGAACGCTGGATGCTTTATGGCCTTAATGGCGCTGGAAAGACAACGTTATTGAATATCTTAAATGCTTATGAACCAAATACTTCTGGACAACTTACATTATTTGGTATGCAACCAGGCAAAAAGGGGTACTCGGCAGATAACGTGAGGCATCAGATTGGTTTTGTATCCAATAGTTTAATGGATAGATTTCAAGACGGTGAAGTTGTGTTGGATGTTGTTATTAGTGGAGCTTTTAAATCTATAGGTATATTTCAAAAGGTGACAGATAATCAAGTAAAAACCGCCCAAAAATTATTGAAACAACTCAATATGAGCCAGTTTGAAAACCAGTACTATGGTTATTTATCTACTGGGGAAAGACAGCGTGTACTTATTGCTAGAGCTCTAATGGATAAGCCGCAGTTACTTATTCTAGACGAACCTGCTTCTGGTTTAGATTTTATTGCTAGAGAAGAAGTATTGCAGTCTTTAGAACAGATGTACATCGATAATCCTAAGCTAGCTGTTATATATGTGACACATTTTGTAGAAGAAATAACGCAACATATTGATTATGGATTTTTATTAAGAGATGGACAATGTTACAAAAGTGGACCAATACATACAATATTATCGAGTGAGACGTTGTCAGATTTCTTTAATAAACAAGTACAAGTTGCCTATCAAAATAATAGATATGCCTTATTTATGAATGAATAAAGTTTTGAAATAATTATTAGTAACTAAACAGTTGGAGGAAAACATAATATGAATGATGTTAAAGCAATTTTTTTAGATATGGATGGTACGATATTACATAAAAATAATCAAGTGAGTGAACAAAGCGCATCAATCATTAGTGACTTAAGAGTAGCAGGTTATAAAGTGTTTTTAGCTACAGGAAGATCGCATGACGAAATAAAATATCTAGTGCCAAGTAATTTTGAAGTAGACGGTATCATTAGCTCTAATGGTACATTAGGGATAGTCCACAATGAGATTATTTTCCAACATAGTTTATCGTTGGAAAGTGTCAAAGAAATTGTAAGACGCGCGCAACAACAACATATATATTATGAAGTTTTTCCATTTGGTGATCAACGTGTAATTTTAAAAGAAGATTATAAATGGGTTACTGCCTTGCTTCAAGGAGATACGCCACCTGGAAACGTTGGAGAGAGTGAATGGACGTCTAGAAAAGATGCATTAGAACATAAAGTAAATTGGGTTAACGATATTAATTTTGCAAGCTTTGCGAAAATATACTTATTTACTACAGATTATGATGTAATAACACAATTTAGAGCTCAATTACTAGAAGATCAAGATGAATTAAATATAACCGTGTCCAATTCATCACGTTATAATGCAGAGACAATGGCTTATAATGTTGATAAGGGTACTGGTATAAAAGAAATGATAGAATATTTTGGTATAAATCAAAACGAAACATTAGTTATTGGTGATAGTGACAACGATAGAACTATGTTTGGATTTGGACATTATACAGTTGCAATGAAAAATGCACGTCCTGAAATTCAAGCACTTGCTCAGAATGTTACGGCACTAACAAACGAAGAAGATGGGGCAGCATTATATTTGAAAGATAAACTTTTATAATGAGGTTAAATTATCATATTATAATGCTCATGATGAAAACTTAATAAAGCATATAAATATGAGTCCGATCACCATTGTCACTGACTTATAAGTGAATGTCAATTGCTATCAAAATACTATAGTGATTGACGTTTTCTTTGTTGTTATTAAAATATGAGAAGTGCCTTAATTTTGTAGTGAATAATTTATAATAAGTATAGGTAAGTGTTGTATACTGTGTGACACGTCCACAGGAGTATCATGTGTCTTCAAGCAGGTGCACTATCAACATAACAATTGCATCAGTAAATTTTAACAAATAACGTAAGGCGGAGGAGGCTCATACAATGCACGTGCTAAAGGGCTAATCAAATTAGTTTAATATTAGTAGGGAAGCTCAAAGCTAAAGGCTATAGATGTAACGTAAGAAAGCAATCCATATAATACGCGGTATTAAAATAAAAGAAGCCCTTAAATGATTTCTGCATTGAAATCATTTAAGGGCTATTAATTTCGTGTTGAATTTCTAAACTTATTACGATTAATCTTTTTTATTAAAGTTATCTTTTAAGTCCGAAGCTTTATCGGAAGCTGTTTCAGAACTGTCGTTAAATTTATCTTTAGCCTTATCAGAAACGTTTGATTGAGCCTTATTAGTTTGTTCTTGAGCTGTTGATTTAGCATCGTTTGCTTTATGCTTTACATTGTCTGTCGTAGAAGAAATCGCGCTAGATTTTTTATCTTTAACTTTACTTTGCTTAGCTGAATCAATAGGTTCACCATCTACATGGTGATATTGAATAATTGCCAATAAGTTAATGTAATAAACAACTAGTCTAATAATTACTACAATAATTGAAAGCGCGTAAACGATTATAGTGGCTACAGTTTGAGAAATACTACCTGTAAAGATATTAGCAAGCTGACTTACAGGATTTGCTAATACGATAACGATTAAGTTTAAAAGTAATATACCAAAATAAAGTTTAGACCAAGTTTTACGGCCATTTTTAATTTTACTAAATCCTTGTTTTACAGTTTGCCATACGCCTGCCTTAGGGTCTTTGGTAAATGACAATGTATAATTAACAATAATGATTACGAATAACCAATAGATGAACGATAAAATAAATACAAGCAAAGTTGCTGCAATAATTTGAATCGTTAATGAAATACCTAATGCATGTGATGAGCTACTAATAGCTCCTTGAACTGCACCAAAACCTTTCATAATTATGAAGTTTAATAATTTACCTAATAATAAATTAATAGCCATTAATACAATGAAAAATACTAAAGTAATTAATGCCATAACTATTGATTTTAAGTATTTTCCTTTAGCAAATGTTGAAAATATATTACTAAATTTAATTTTATCTTCTGATAATGCTTTGTCTATTGTGTAGATTACGCCTGATGCTATTGGGTAGACGACAAATAAATATACTACTATTGGAACTAATATAGCCAATATAAGCATGAATATAGCCGAGCCAATAGGTTGTTGTATAGCTTGAGCCATTGCAAATTTATACAATGCAGGTTGTACTGGTAAAATGGCAGCGTAAGCCAATGCCATTACAATAATGAAACCAACAATTGTAAACAATAATGTCTTCGCATTTTGTGGCTTTAAGTTTTGTATTGCTAGTTTATGATATTTAAACAAATTTTAAGCACTCCTTTTTGATGATATTAATACAATATCAAAAAAATTATAATTTTAAAATTAATAGGTAACAAAAAGGCTATAAAATGTTAGAATATGCTAATAACATTTCATTGAAAGGAGATATCATCATGAAATTTGCAGTTATTACTGATGTGCATGGTAACTACGATGCTCTCGATACAGTATTAGACGATATTGATCGTAGAGGTGATATCGACAAAATTTATAATTTAGGTGACAACATTGGTGTCGGTCATGAAACAAATAAAGTATTGGATGATATTTTTGAGCGTGACGATATGGAAATTATTTCAGGTAATCATGATGAAGCGATTATGTCACTGGTTAATGGCACGCCGTACCCAGAAGACTTAAAAGATAAATTTTATGAACATCATCTGTGGATTCAACAACATTTAGATGAAGATTATTACGACAAATTAAACGCATTACCTCGTGTAATTGAGCGAACAGTATGTGGTAAAAAAGTATTATGTATCCATTATGAAATTGCTAATGATAAACTACAAGATACTATCGATTTGCAGCCGTTCAGCCCAATAGAAACACCAACTGAAGCAAATATGCAATCTTTGTTCAAAGACAAAGATGTTGATTTAATTTTATTTGGCCATAATCATACAGTACATTTATTTGATGATAAAAATAAAATATACTTTAACCCTGGGTCTGTAGGTTTAAACAATGGCCCTAATGCTGTATACGGTATAGTAACAATTGATGAAAGAGGCATTGATATTGAGCGGGTAAAGGTAGCTTATGATAATGAAGAATTCTTAAAAGGTTTTGACGAAAAACAAGTACCAGGAAAACAACTAATCTTCGATAAATTTATATAAGTAATAAAAAGAGCCAGTAAACTAATTCAATATTAGTTTACTGGCTCTTTACTATTAGTAATGATTTGAAATAAGGCTATGATGTTAATAGATTCATATAAGATGAATGCAGTGTCTGACTGAATAAATACATGTACACAAATCATTTGCTTCAATTCTAGTCATCTATTTATGCTTAATGAGTGTGCTGTACTGAGGAACATAGAGTATGTTCTTCGTGTTTATGTTTATCTGTCTCTAACTGAATAGTCATATGATTAACGTTTAAATGATATAATTTATCTTCTATTCGTTCGAGAAGTAGTTCGCACTCTTCAACTGTCATATCGGATGACACGACGGCATGACAACTTAAAGCATTTAAATCATTAGAAATAGTCCAAAGATGACAATCATGCACTGCAGAAACGGCATGCTCTTCTAATATGGTTCCTATTATTGTATTGATATTTATGTTTGATGGGGCACCTTCCATTAATATATTTAACGAAGATTTAGTAATTCCCCAGCTACTTTTTATAATTAATATAGAAACGATGATACTTGCTATAGGATCTGCAATAGTCCAGCCGAATGCCCATATTAAAATAGCGGCAATAATTGCACCTAATGATCCAAGTAAATCACCGAGTACGTGAATAAATGCACCACGCATATTAATATTATCTTTTGTATCACCACTACTAAACATTAACATGGCCACTATAATATTGATGATTAATCCAATGACACTTATGATAAACATTTCTGTGGATTGAACTTCAATTGGTTTGAAAAAGCGTTGTACCGCTTCAATGATAATAATTATGCCTATAATAAATAGTGTAACACCGTTAAATAATGCTGCTAATATTTCAAAACGCTTATAGCCAAATGTCTTGCTTAAAGTAGCATGTTTTTCAGCATAGATGAATGCTACTAACGCTACCCCTAATGAAACAGCATCACTAAACATGTGTAACCCATCTGAAAGTAGGGCTAAACTATTAGCTACGAAACCGCCAATGATTTCTACTATCATAAAAGCAGTTATTATAATAAATGAAAATAGTAATATTTTTTTATTATTAGTATGAACATGACCATGACTATGGCTGTGGCTATGATCGTGGTTATGTGACATTTCAAACACCTCTTTTAAATGTTAGTGTGCAGCGTGGTTTATAGATTGATTAAGTATTGAAGATACATGAGTGTCATCAATTGAATATATTATCGACTGTCCATTGCGATGAGCTTTTACTAAGTTAGCTGATTTCAAAATACGTAACTGATGTGACACGTTGGATTGGCTAATATTTAACACATGAGCAATATGTCCTACACTACAATCACCCTGTGCAAGTAAATTTACGATACGTAATCTATTACTATCACTTAAAGCTTTGAAGAATGTTGTTACAGCATCGACTGTTTCAGTTTGTAGATCTTGAAATTGATTGGTCATAATTATGTATCCTTTCATATTAATATATGAACATTTATTCATATATTAATATTTTTAACTATAATTGTCAATGTTGTGTCGATGCGTTTTGATAACGAAGCATAGGGTATATTCTGTATATAAGTATTTGATAAGGAGGATGTATATATGAGTACTCTAGTTATTGGAGCAAATGGTGGTATTGGTAGAATTTTAGTGCAACAACTTAAAGATGCAAATGAATCATTCGCTGCTGGTGTAAGAAAACAGGAGCAAGTTGATGAATTAAAAAATGCAGATGTTGATGCAATTTTAGTAGATGTTGAAAATGACAGTATAGAATCATTAACTGATAAATTTAAAGGTTTTGACAATGTGGTATTTTCTGTCGGTTCTGGAGGCAGTACTGGCCCTGATAAGACAATTATTGTAGACTTAGATGGTGCTGTTAAAACAATAGAAGCAAGTAAAGCAAGTAATGTACAGAAATATGTAATGGTTTCAACATATGATTCACGCAGAGAAGCGTTTGATCCTAGTGGTGATCTTAAACCATATACAATCGCTAAACACTATGCTGATGAATATCTTAAAAATTCAGGTGTGAATTACACTATCGTACATCCAGGTGGATTGTTAGATGATGCTGGAACTAGTAAAATAGAAGCGGCTTCTTTCTTTGAAGGAAGAGGCTCAATTCCACGTGAAGATGTTGCATCAGTATTAAAAGATATTGTAACGAATGATGGATATAATAATGCAGAGTTCCAAATTATTAGTGGTAAAGCATCAATTTCTGATGCATTAAAAAATTATAAATAAAAATAATCTAAAAAATTGAGATTTTAGCGAGTTAATTCTTTTATTAGATGAATTAACTCGCTTTTTTTTGTAAAATAAAAGAAATAGAGTTAACAATTAATAATGCTTAATTATTTATTAAGATGAATGTAACGTGCGGAGGTATTTTATGAAGATTTCAAACTCAAAAATTTATGAACAAGTGGCTGATTTATTATTAGAACAAATTAAATCAGATGCATTTGAGATTGGAGATAAGCTACCATCAATTCAAAAACTGGCATCTACTTATGGTGTAAGTGTAGCATCTATTAGGGAAGCACTTAACGCTTTAAGAACAATAGGTGTTATAGAAATAAAACAAGGTTATGGTACAGTAGTGAAACAAAAAGAGCCCACTTTCTTTGAGATAGGTGATAAATTTAATTCTTTAGACCAAATTAAAGAACTGCTGGAATTACGACAAATAATCGAGAGCGCTACAGCTGCGAAGGCTGCTGAAATACGTACTAACGAAGATTTAACTGTAATGCGTCAATATTTAAATGAAATGGGAAGAGCAGTGTCTGATGGTTCCTCAGGTGAGGAAGCAGATTTAGAATTTCATTTAACTATAGCTAAAGCTGCAAATAATTCGTTACTTGTAGACTTAATGAATAATATTTCAGATTTAATGAAAGATTCTATGAAAGAAACACGAAAAATCTTTCTTTATAGCAGACAAAAAACAATGGAAAAGTTACAAGATGAACACGAAAAAATTTATAATGCTATTGAACAGCAAGATGAGGAACAGGCAACAGAATGCATGAATACACACTTAAATACGGTAATAAGCACGACTTTAGCAAATTTTAATGAAAAAACTAACGACCTTTAGTGTTTATATAATTTAGATGTGATTACATAAAAAAGCCCAAACTTTAAAAGTTTGGGCTAGCAAATTCTATAGTTTTGGAAAGCCATCACACTTCCCAATAGCAAATTATTAATCATGAATTACCTTATACGTAAGACTCACATAGTTTAATGCTTTAAACTATAGTTTTATTATAATAGTATTTACAATATATTTTCAACCAAATAATAGTTTAAAATTACACCTAAACTTGTTGTATAGCGCTTTGTCAATGATGAGAATATTAAGATTATACTACTAAAGTGTACCGACTATTGATATAATACTAAATGAATTAATTTAGATGTCATTTTTAAATCGTTAAATAAGGCTTGAAACGTGTGACATACAATTTAAGCCATATATTTACGACATGTATTAAAATGAATGACTCTCGGAGGTGTAGCAATGCCGTTATTTTTACAACCTGTTTTTCATACGAAAGTATGGGGAGGTAGCAACTTAGAACAATTAGGCTATAAATTACCTAATCACAACATTGGAGAAGCGTGGGGGATTTCTGCACATCCAAATGGTAATTGTGAGATTATTAACGGGCCATATAAGGGCGAAACTTTAAATGATGTTTGGACAAATCATAGAGAATTGTTTGGCGATTTTCCGAGTAAGGACTTTCCACTGATGACTAAAATTGTGGATGCTAACAAACCTTTATCTATACATGTCCACCCAGACAATGCCTATGCTTATGAAAATGAAAATGGGCAGTATGGTAAGTCAGAGTGTTGGTACATTATAGATGCAGAAGAAAATGCAGAGATAATTTATGGTCTTAACGTTAATTCTCTAAAAGATGCTAAAAGTAAAATAGCAGAGCAAGATTTTAGCAATTTATTTAATAAAATCAAAGTGCAACCTGGAGAGTTTTACTTCATTCCTGCAGGAACAGTTCATTCAATCGGGGAAGGGATTATTGCATATGAAACGATGCAAGCTTCAAATGTATCGTATAGATTGTATGATTATGGCCGTAAGCCACTTGATGGAGAAGATCGACAACTACAAGTAGACAAAGCTACAGACGTTATTGAAGTTTTTAATGAGCATATCAATATAACGCCAGATACTGAGATGGTAGAAAATCATAAATTAATTAAACTTGTCTCTAATGATTTTTTTACTATCGTTAAATGGGTAGTATCAGGCACTTTAAACTATATGAAACCTAGAGAATTTGTGCTCGTATCAATTTTAAAAGGTGAAGGTCAAGTAATTATCGATGGCTATATGTATGATATTAAGGGGGGCAATAATTTTATACTCACTTCTGATGATTTAGATACAGTGTTTGAAGGAGAGTTTGAAATTATTATTAGTTACTTATAGATATAAATTTAAGAGGTGGCTGTAATGTATAAATTTTTATATGTAGCGTTAGCATGTGGTCTTATTTCAGGTGCTGGAGTATTTTTGCATATACCTAAATACCCGTCGTTAATGTTTCCAATGTTAGTTGCTTTATTAGGAATTATTAGTACATTAATTACTATTCCTAATAAAGAGATAAGTGGCATGTTAAAGTTAGGCGGGATATTAATCAATATTATGCCGTTACTGGGTTCATTTACAATGATAAATAGCTAACCGTAAGCTTAATACATAATAAAGAAAGACCTTATTTATTATAGGGGTTACATGATTTAAGTTTATGGTTGTTTGAACAATGCAATACGAATATAATAGGAAAGATAAAAATTTTACAGTGTTAGGAGTATCATAAATGTCAGAGGAAACAAGCTATTTTTGGTTAAATTGTGGCTATAATCGTTGGAATCACAATGAACCACTCGTAGGTCAAACTACATTATTCGAGGCAGGTGCTCAATTTAATCCATCACAAGGCTTTCGTGCATTTAAGCAAGCTAAAGTCGGAGATCAAGTCATCTTCTATCAAGTACAAATGGACACTGGATTATTAGGTTACGGTGAAATAACTAGCGTGCAAACTGGTGCACAAAATAAAACTCGTGTACATTTTGAACTTAAAGCTCAATTAAAACCACTAACCGCTGACTACCTGAAAAGAAGCGAACGCTTAGAATTTAGAATGAGCAATATGAAAGAAACTCTGTTTAATCAAATTACTAAGGAAGAGTTTGATTTAATAGTCAGTTTAGGTAAAGGTGAAATAAAAGTACCAAGATATTTCTTTTTATCCGAATCAGAAGACTTTACAGCAGGCGAGACATATACCCTGTTTACCCATACGTATAATGGCATTAAAAGAAATGGCTATCATTTTTATACACAACTTGAACAAGGCGATAGAGTTGTATTCTATGATAAAAATCAAGATCAATCTGTAATTGGATTAGGAGAAATAACGCGTCATATTCATGAAAAATCACCTATCCCTGGACGAACAAACAGTACAGCAATAGAAGTGTACTATGAAAAAGAGATTTCACCAGTATCATTATCAACTTTAAATAAGCATCCTAAATTAAAAAATTTATATTTTCTACAAGAAAATACAAAACAAGCAATCGCTAGTTTATCTGAAACTCAATTTGAATCTATTGTTGATATGAGTGAAAATAATGGTTTAAAACCACAGTTTGAAGCCGTTGGTAATGAACAACTGATTGAAGAACAAAATGAAGAACTTAAACCATTTATCTTGTTAGTAGTTGAACCAGGGGATCCCGGTTTGAAAGCTGCCGAAGACTTATTACAAAAAACTAATGCACATCCTGTAATTACAACGGGCCATCCTGATTTCACAGAAGACATGCTTTATGGAAAGTATTTGCCTAATGAATCGGGCGCACTCTATTTTAGAGAAGGTTTTATTACAGAATTAATGCCTAGAAAAGATAAAAGCTACCTTGTTATCGATAATTTTCACCGTATAGATCCGGACATTTTCCAAGCCTTTATTAATGTTTTAGAAGGTTATGAGGTAACAATGCCTAGATATAACAAGAAGGGTAATATGATAAAATGGTCTCGGAAAAAAGATTCATTCTATCACTTTAACCCTAATTGGCACATTGTTGGTATCACTTGTGAGAGTTTAAATGAGATAAAGAATCATTATTCTGAACAATTTTTAAAGTATACTCGTATCGTTAAAGTAAACCAGGATTAATAAACTAAATTATGAGAGACTGAGGCAGAACATGGTGCTTCAGCCTCTCTTTTTGTAGTTGTAATAGCGTTTAGCTTTACTATTTTAGTATAGAGATAACCATATAAAAGCGTATTGATAAAATCGATTTATCAATACATCATTTCAATTAAGCGGTTTTCTGAAAATTAAATAATAGATAAAATGATTTAAATTCGATACTTATGGATATAGTATAATTAAGTAATTAAAAAGTGAGGTGCTTAACATGCCAATTATTTATTATGACGGTGGTTGTGTGTATTGTTATAATTTTGCTATTTGGTTAATACAAAATGGACTGTCTACGCGCTATCAATTTGCTACTTTAAAAGGTTCAGCAGGTCAACATTTACAACAAGAATATCCTGAGGCAAGACGTTTTGACAGTGTGATATTACAAGAGGGCGATAATTTACAATTTAAATCAGACGCTATCGCAACATTAATTACATCCCTAACTACTTTTAAATGGTTAGGTTTATTTATAAGAATAACGCCTAGGTTTATTCGTGATTTTGGCTACAACCTATTTGCTAATAACAGAAATAGTATGTGGAAAACACATTGGCATAAACCTAATGAATATGAACAATCTTTCTTTATAGATTAATTTTAAGTGGAGGCAAACTATGAATAAAATCATCGTGGTTGGTAGTTCATCAATAGATTTAATAGTTAATACGCACAAAATTCCAGACGCGGGAGAAACAGTATTGGGAGAGTCCTTCTTTACCAGTCCAGGAGGAAAAGGAGCTAATCAAGCAGTTTCAGCAGCGAGGTTGTCTTCCCAAGTATATATGATAGGTGCAGTAGGAAATGACGCTTATGGCACTCGAGTTATTAATAATTTAAAAGAAAATAATGTTAATACAGATTTTATGGATGTCATAGAAGATGTGGAAACTGGTACTGCCCATATAACGTTATTTGATAATGATAATAGAATTATAGTTATTCCAGGGGCGAACAATTATATTACTCCTCAAAAAGTACTACCCAAATTAGATTTTTTTAATGAGGACGATATTATTTTACTACAACAAGAAATCCCTGCCGAAACGGTTGATGCGGTGGTTAATTATGCCTTTACTAACAATTTAAAAGTTATTTTAAATCCAGCACCATATAGAACGATTGCTCAGCAAACTATTGATAAAGTCACTTATTTAACGCCAAATGAAAGTGAGAATGAATTACTTTTTGGTAAAGATTTAGAAAAGATGTTAGAACATTACCGGAAAAAGTTAATTGTGACTAGAGGCGATCAAGGAGCAGTTTATTTTGACACAGCTGTTCGTAACATTGCTGGTCATCAACAAAAAGTAGTCGATACTACTGGTGCGGGTGATACATTTAATGGTGCATTAGCAGTGGCTCTAATTGAGAATAAAAATTTAGCTGAAGCAATTGACTTTGCCAATAAGGCAGGTAGTCTATCAGTAACTCGACTCGGTGCACAAGGTGCTATGCCTTATCGTAAAGAAATGAAAAGTAAATAGTTGGATATTTGTAATCGAAACCCTTTAGATTGTAATTATTATAATTTAAAAGACGAATTATCTTTACAGATTATAATAATTATAATATAATAGTAATTGTAATGAAGTGGTTAAATAAATATACAAACAAAGGAGCAATTATAAATGACTAATAATACACAAGTAGTAGAAGTATTAAATAAACAAGTAGCAAACTGGACGGTAGCGTTTACTAAATTACACAATTTTCATTGGTATGTTAAAGGGCCTAATTTCTTCTCGCTACACACTAAATTTGAAGAATTATACGATGAAGCAAGCCAATATATTGATGATTTAGCTGAACGTATTTTAGCTGTGGGTGGTAATCCGGTTGCAACGTTAAAAGAAAGTTTAGAAATATCAATTATTGAAGAAGCTGGTAAAGGTTATAAAGCTGAAGAAATGGTTGAAGAATTATCAAAAGATTTTACTAACGTTGCAAAACAATTAGATGAAGCTATTGCAGTTGCTTCAAATGCTGATGATGATGTAACTGAAGATATGTTTATTGGTATGCAAACAAATATTGAAAAACATAACTGGATGTTAAAATCTTATTTAGGCGAATAATTAAATTCATTAAATATAATAAGCGTCCGAGACACAAATAACTTTGATTATAAAAAACGTCAATTACTGTTGGAAAAACATAGTAATTGACGTTTTTTTTGCTTTTATGTAATTTTGTGATTTGACTTGAATAGATAAAGTGAAATTAGGGTCGTTCCAGCAATATTTGGCTAGGGGAACTAATTACATTAGTTTAACATTATTGACGATATTACCAAGTGAAGAGGAAGAACTGAAGATTACAGTCTAAGGTCCTCTGCTAGAAAGCGAGTTATATAAAATTAAAAGTAGCCTTTAAATCATTTCAACTCAGAAATAATTTAAGGGCTACTTGTTTGGGATATATGTCCCAGTCTCACATAGAACGCTTATTCAGCGATTTCTAAGGCGATTTCCATCATTTGTGTGAAAGAATTTTGTCTTTCCTCTGCCGTAGTTGCTTCATCTTTTAATATATGATCACTTACTGTAAAAATACCTAATGCTTTTTTATTAGCGTAAGTAGCATTTAAATATAATGCTGCGGATTCCATTTCAATACCTAAGATACCCATACGTTGCCATTGATCATTGAAAGTACTGTCTGCATTATAAAAGGTGTCAGAAGATAATATATTACCGACATGACTTGTTGCACCTAACGCATCGGCTTGTTGTTTTGCTTTTAAAAGTAAGTCGAAATCAGCCAATGGTGCATAGTGACCAGGAATATTATATTGATCTATATAGCTTGAATTTGTGGATGCACCTTGAGCGATAATAATGTCATAAAGATTTACATTATTTTGTAAAGCACCACAAGAACCAATACGAATAATAGTGTCAACGTTGAAAAAGTTATAAAGTTCATATGAATAAATGCCAATGCTTGGAATTCCCATACCAGAACCCATTACAGATACTTCCTTCCCTTTATAGGTTCCAGTGTAGCCAAACATATTGCGTACTTCATTAAATTGTTCTACATTTGTTAAAAAGTTTTCGGCAATATATTTAGCGCGAAGTGGATCGCCAGGCATTAAAACAGTTTTGGCAATTTTTTTTCCATTAGGTTGAATGTGTGGTGTCCCTTGAGTCATAGTTAATCTTCTCCTTTAATATCATTCTTTAAAATAAAGATAACATTTGTTTATATTTTTTGCTATTTTTTGTAAAATATTATATGAATAAACATTTATAAATTGTTTGCCCAAAAGGAAAATTAGTAGCTATTAAGGTCGTAAAATTATAAAATTAATATGAACTGACATTAATATACAAATAATAGTTTTGATTTTGTTAGGGCTACATTTTATAAACACTAGGAGGATTTTATGAATTACGCAAAATATATTGACCATACTTTATTAAAACCAGAATCTACGAAAGAACAAATTGATAAAATTATTAGCGAGGCGCGGGATTATGAATTTAAATCAGTATGTATCAATCCTACGCATGTAAACTATGCTGCACAACAACTTGTAAACACTAAAGTAATGGTATGTACAGTCATTGGTTTCCCTTTAGGGGCTTCAACTACAGCTACAAAAATCTATGAAACTGAAGATGCTATTAAAAATGGCGCGGACGAAATAGATATGGTAATTAATATCGGAGCACTAAAAGATGGGAGTTTTGAAGCAGTTCAAAAAGATATTGAAGGCGTTATCGGTGCTGCAAATGGCAAAACAGTTAAAGTCATCATCGAAACTTGTTTATTAACAGATGAAGAAAAGGTTAGAGCTTGCGAATTAAGTAAAGCTGCAGGTGCAGATTTTGTTAAAACTTCTACTGGTTTTGCAGGAGGAGGCGCTACGCCTGAAGATGTTAAGTTAATGAAACAAACAGTTGGTGACGACCTTGAAGTAAAAGCATCAGGTGGCGTACGAAACTTAGAAGACTTTAATGCAATGATAGAAGCAGGTGCTACACGTATTGGTGCAAGCGCCGGTGTACAAATTATTCAAGGATTGCAAAGTGATTCAGACTATTAATTAAGGGAAATAATTAACTGAGAACTTGTTTTCGGGGAATGTTAAACAACATGAAGGGGAGGCTTTTTATATGAGAATGGTTGATATTATTGAAAAGAAAAGAGACGGTAATGCTTTAACTAAAGATGAAATTGAATTTTTTATTGACGGGTACACAAAAGGAGACATACCTGATTACCAAGCCTCAAGTTTAGCGATGGCTATATTTTTTCAAGATATGAATGAAGAAGAAAGAGCAGCGTTAACGATGGCTATAGTTAATTCAGGTGATGTCATTGATTTATCCAATATTGAAGGTATTAAAGTAGATAAACATTCAACAGGAGGAGTTGGAGATACAACTACATTAGTGTTAGCTCCATTAGTTGCTTCTGTCGGTGTACCTGTTGCTAAAATGAGCGGTCGTGGGTTAGGACATACAGGAGGAACAATTGATAAATTAGAATCAATTAAAGGTTTTCATGTCGAAATAACAGAAGATAAATTTACGCAACTTGTAAATGAAGCCAAAGTTGCTGTTATTGGTCAGTCTGGTAATTTAACGCCAGCTGATAAAAAATTATATGGTTTACGCGATGTTACCGGTACAGTTAATTCTATTCCGTTAATAGCATCATCGATTATGAGTAAAAAGATAGCAGCAGGCGCTGACGCAATTGTGTTAGACGTTAAAACAGGTAATGGTGCTTTTATGAAAACAATAGAAGAAGCTGAAGCTTTAGCTCATGCGATGGTAAGTATCGGAAATAACGTAGGACGTAAAACAATGGCAATTATATCTGATATGAGCCAACCACTTGGAAATGCTGTAGGTAACGCACTTGAAGTCAAAGAAGCAATTGAAACATTACAAGGTAAAGGTCCGAAAGATTTAACCGAACTAGTGCTAACACTGGGCTCACAGATGGTCGTACTTAGTAATAAAGCTAAAGACTTGCATGAGGCGGAAATGATGTTAAAAGAAGCGATAAATAATGGCACGGCATTAGCTTGTTTTAAAACATTTTTAGCTAATCAAGATGGTGATGCATCAGTTGTTGATGACGTAACCAAATTACCACAAGCGAAATATCAAATAGCATTACCTGCGCAAGAAAGTGGAGTAGTGACTGAAATTATTGCCAATGAAATTGGTGTGGTATCTATGATGTTAGGTGCAGGGAGACAGACAAAAGAAGACGATATCGATCTTAGTGTTGGTATTGTATTAAACAAAAAAGTCGGAGACCAAGTTAAGAAAGGTGACTCTTTACTAACGATTCATTCTAATAGTGAAAATATTGATAATGTTAAAGAAAAATTAAACAATAGTATCACTATCAGTGAAAAAGGCAATAATCCGACGTTGATTCATAAAATTATTACTGAATAGGGAGTGGAACTATGACTACACCTTTTAAAAGAATCCATCTAATTGTTATGGATTCCGTAGGCATTGGAGAAGGACCAGACGCGGCAGCATTTAATGACGAAGGCAGTCATACTTTAAGACACACGTTAGAAGGCTTCGATCAAGATTTACCAAACTTAGAAAAATTAGGTTTAGGTAACATTGAAAAGCTACCTGTAGTTAAAAAAGTAAGCAACCCGGAAAGTTTTTATACTAAAATGAGTGAAGCATCTGTAGGAAAAGATACAATGACTGGTCATTGGGAAATCATGGGCTTAAATATTATGCAACCATTTAAAGTTTACCCAGATGGATTTCCCAAAGCATTAATAGATGAAATCGAATCAATGACAGGACGTAAAGTGGTTGCAAACATTCCTGCATCAGGTACAGCAATTATCGATGAATGGGGCGAACACCAAATGAAGACAGGCGATCTAATCGTTTATACTTCTGCAGATCCTGTGTTACAAATTGCAGCTCACGAAGACATTATACCGTTAGATGAGTTATATGATATTTGTGAAAAAGTTCGTGAAATTACAAAAGACCCTAAATATTTAATTGGTCGTATTATAGCAAGACCTTATGTAGGTGAACCAGGCAACTTCACTCGTACTTCTAATCGTCATGACTATGCTTTAAAACCTTTTGGCAAGACGGTGATGAATGAACTGAAAGAAGCAAGTTATGACGTCATTGCTTTAGGTAAAATAAACGATATTTATGATGGTGAAGGTGTAACACAAGCTATACGTACTAAAAACAATATGGATGGTATGGATAAACTCATTGAAACTGTGCAACAAGACTTTAACGGTTTAAGCTTTTTAAATTTAGTTGATTTTGATGCGCAATTTGGGCATCGTAGAGATAAACCTGGATACGCACAAGCTATTAAAGATTTTGATAATCGTTTGCCAGAACTTATTAGTAAGCTAAAAGAAGATGATTTAGTTATTATAACTGCAGATCATGGCAATGATCCAACCGCAGAAGGCACGGATCATACGCGAGAATATATCCCAGTACTAATGTTTAGTCCGAAAATTACTGAATATCATGAATTAGCACAAGATGATACATTTAGCTCGATAGGAGCTACGATTGCAGACAATTTTGATGTTTCATTACCTAAATATGGTAGAAGTTATTTAACAGAACTAGGGGTGGAAAAATAATGAAAATACTAAGAATAATTTTAGGGACAATATTTTCAATCGCTGGATTTTTACATTTTAAAGATGAACAATCATTCAGAAAGATTGTTCCTGAATACTTGCCATTAAGAAAAACAGCTGTGTTATTAACAGGTATCGTCGAGATGATTACCGGCATTTATTTAATTATTAAAAGACCTACTAACACAATGAAAAAATTAATAAATCTATTTTTAATTTCAGTTATGCCTGCTAATATTTATATGGCGCGTAAATCATTACCATTAGGCAACAAACAATTGCCGCAATGGATATTATATGCACGTATACCTTTACAATTTGTATTAATAAGAACAATATCTAAACTTTAAATGATTTTTCTAAATAAAAAATAACCTGGTGGATATAATTACTATCCATCAGGTTATTTTATTACTATCTGAAAATCTATTTTATTTAGCGTCACTAAAGACTTCATTCCATTGTTGACGTTCATCTAAAAATGCTTGTGCGATTTTTTTCGCACCATCTAATGAATGACTAGCTGCCCATCCACATTGTACTTCATTACATGCAGGTACTTCAGTGGCTTGTAAGACGTCTTTTAATGTTTGTTCTACAATATTAAGTACGTCATCATAATCGTCATGATTTATAAAGGAAGCATAGAAACCAGTTTGACATCCCATTGGGCTCACATCTACAACTTTATCAGAATGATTTCTGATATTTTCAGCCATTAAATGTTCTAATGAGTGTAATCCTGGCATATCCATGTGTTCCTTGTTAGGTTGTTTAAATCGAATATCATATTTGTGAATAACGTCACCATTAAGTCCTTCCATAGTGCCGGCTAAGCGAATAAATGGTGCCACTACTTTAGTATGATCTAAATTAAAGCTTTCAACATTCATTTTTGGCATGCTAATCCCTCCTATTGAGTCAATAATATAATTGTAACAAGAGCAATATACTTTTACAATTGAGTCCTTTTTTCGAAAACATAATTCTCTGAAGTTATTTTTTGAATAGTAAGAAAAAATAATGACAAAAATATATAAAACCGATAGAATAAGTAATAATTCGTTATCATTTTGTACAATTTAATTACTCAATTTACCACAAATTGTAAAGTATTAGAATGACAAAATAATGTTAACAATCAGTGAAAGAAGGGTGGAGATAGTATGGAAAATAAACAAGTTATATTAGATTATATAGAAAATGAAAAATTAAATTATATTGAAATGAGTCATCAAATACATCAACGCCCAGAACTTGGGAACGAAGAAATATTCGCATCTAGAACTTTAATTGAACATTTAAAATCACAAGGCTTTGAGATAGAAACTGATATCGCAGGTCATGCAACTGGATTTATTGCTAGATATGATAGCGGGAAAATAGGTCCAACTATTGGATTTTTAGCTGAGTACGATGCGTTACCAGGATTAGGACACGCGTGTGGACATAACATTATAGGTACAGCGAGTGTTTTGGCGGGTACTGCTTTAACCAAGACAGTAGATGATATTGGTGGAAAAGTAGTCGTGTTAGGTTGTCCTGCTGAAGAAGGCGGTGTTAATGGCAGTGCTAAAGCCTCGTACGTGAATGAAGGCGTCATTGATGAAATAGACGTTGCTTTAATGGTACACCCAGGTAACGAGACCTATAAAACAATAAATACGTTAGCGGTAGATGTTTTAGATATTAAATTTTATGGTAAAAGTACTCACGCTTCAGAAAATGCTCATGAAGCTTTGAATGCGCTAGATGCAATGATTTCTTATTTTAATGGTGTAGCGCAATTGCGACAACATATTACGAAGAGTCAACGTGTACATGGTGTGATTTTAGATGGAGGTAAAGCGGCAAATATTATTCCTGACTATACTCATGCTAGATTTTATACACGCTCAACAACACGTAAAGAATTAGATATCTTAACTGAAAGAGTAGGTCAAATTGCGAAAGGTGCAGCTATACAAACAGGCTGTGATTATGAATTTGGACCAATTCAAAACGGTGTGAATGAATTTATTAGAACTTCTAAGTTAGATGATTTATTTGCTAAATATGCGACTGAGATGGATGAAGATGTAAGCGATGATGATTTTGGCTATGGCTCAACAGATACTGGTAATGTTAGTCATGTTGTGCCAACTATTCATCCTCATATTAAAATTGGGTCTAAAAACTTAGTAGGGCATACACATCGTTTTAGAGAAGCAGCGGCAAGTTCACATGGTGATCAAGCACTTATTCGTGGCGGAAAAATACTAGCCTTAATGGGTTTAGAATTAATTGAAAATAATAAATTGTTTAAAGAGATTGTTGAAGAGCATCAACATGCAAAGGGGCACTGATTATGATGAAAAAAAGTTCGCTTAGCACTAAATTAACACTTAGCGATCTTTACAATGATGACACAATTTACACTTCTAGACCTTCATATGTTTCTAATCCATGGTTGGCACCGGAAGAACATCAATCTAATTTTTTGACTGGCAGGGAATTACTTATCGCTAATGAAATGTCAGTGATAGTTCATGAAGCATGTGTTACTGACAAATTAGCTCAATTGTTTGAAATGATAGGAACTAAAATTCCTAATAATATTTATAAATTTAATGACAAATCTTCTTATGAATTATTATTACAAAAGCTAGCGCATGAAGAAGACAAAAGGATATTTTTTCAATATATCCATGATGAACAAATACTTGCTAAAGCATATTATGCACTTGATAAGGATGTTTTTGTGGCATTAAATAACAAAGCTAAAATACCACAATGGACTAATGGCCGTTTTTTACCACAAAGGCAAGTTGTCGATATACAAGATTTTGAAGATGCAGTCAATCAATGGCATTTTCCGTTTGTTATTAAACCAGGAGATGAATTACCGACTGCTGGTGGTTATGGCGTTATGATTTGCTATAATAATGAAGATTTAGCACAAGCTAAAAAGCGAGTTGCACAAGCAAAAGATGATACTAATAGTTTAATTATTGAACAAAAAATTGAAGCGGTAGCCAACTATTGTGTACAATTCGCTTATTCTAAAAAAAATGGATTACAATATATCGGTTCAGCAGAACAACTTACTAATAAGTATGGGTTTTATAATGGTAATCAAAACGCGCAACATGTGCCTGAGGTAGTTATAGAAGCGGGAAAAGAAATAATGCGTAATGGTATTAAAGAAGGGTTTATTGGCATTGCAGGCTTTGATTTATTAATAGATAATATAGGTGAAGTTTACGCTATAGATTTAAATTTTAGACAAAACGGCTCGACGAGCATGTTACTTTTAGAACCTACACTAACGGATGGGTATCATAAATTTTATAGTTATATTGCACCTAATAATAATGAGCAATTTTTTCAAACAATCTGCAAATATATACAAAAGGGCGTATTATTTCCTTTGTCTTATTATGATGGGGATTGGTACAAAGATAGAAACGTGTCATCTCGTTTTGGCTGTATTTGGCATGCAAAATCAAAACAGCAGGTAAAAGCATATGAGCAAGCATTTTTAAATGAAATTGAGTAACTTAAAAATCTTTAGTAGGTTATGAATGGCGCTGTCATTGACGAGTGAGGCTCAGGTAAGATATATTTTATATGTAACTTAATTAAGAATTGGGGTGCAAAAATGTCTTACAAATCATATACTTTTTACCAAGATATACTTGTGACAGAAAAAATTTACTTAGCTATCAATAAAAATAAAATAGTGAAACAAGATATTTTAGGTAAAAATGTAATTGCAATCTGGACTCGTAAAGATACAGCTGAGCATTATTTGTCTAAGGCTAACGCTGAATATGATGAAATAAAAACGTTAGATATTGATAAGTTTGTTACTTACGAAATGGATGAAATTTTTGATGAACATGAAGAGGTACTTATAAATCCAACATCTAATAACGATGGTGACTTAGTCGAAATCGCAACTTGTACAGACGAATTAATGACTGATTTAGATAACATTCGTATTAAAGAATTTAATAACACAATTGTGAAAACAGATTCAGTGTATGGATTATCTTCGCAACAACAAAAACAGTTTATATTAATAAGTGATGATGAACATGAAAGACCTAATATCATGCCAGTATGGAGTGTGAAAAGTCAAGCTGAAAAAGTGAGAGATGAAGACTTTGAAGAGTGTGGAATCATCGAAGTTGAAGGCCAAGTATTTGAAGACTGGCTTGATATTTTAAGAGACGATGATAAGGCAGTTGCCCTTGACTTAAAACCTGGCGTTATAGGTACAGTGGTATCTGCGCAAGTATTATCTGATAAACTTACTATTTAAGCTGTCTTATTTATTTTTTTACATGAAAAGTGGCGCTCACACTATTTTTAATATGTGATTGCCACTTTTTTGGATTTTTAACGTCAGTATTAACTTTATTATTGTAAGATTATACTACCCAACGCGCCTGAAAATGCGCCATGCTCAACATAATAAGGTTTGAACCCTCTTAATATTGTATAATCTTCAACTACTTTTCTTAACAAAAAATTGTTGTGGAATGATGAACCAATATATGCAACATGTTCAGTATTATGTTCTCTTGCTACCGTGATAGACATAGTTGTAATCACTTCGCCAACGAGACCAATAACACATGCTAATTTATCAGAAGCAGTAAATGCTACATCAATATTGTGTAATACATTACCAAAGTTTGCAGCAGTTAAGTCGCCAGGTATAGGAGGCTCGGTATTTTTGTAAATATGCTTTACTTTTAAATCAATGAGTTCTCTATTTCCACTTTGTGCTATATCGGTTAACTCTTCATAATCTTTAATGCCACTTAATAAATAACCAAGACCTTGAATCATACCACCACCGGCACCAATTCCACCTACACGAGATTGAGTATTTCCATCTGAAAAATGCAAAGAAGTACCGGTACCTACATTAGTAAAGATATAATTATCTAAATCATGCCCTTGTTCATTTAGCAAAATATTTAGCCCTTTTGCAGCTGCGTCAAACTCTACAAATATATGAGCAGAGCAATTTAACTGTTGGTTTATAGTTGCAGCGTGGCCACCAGTTAAACTTATATCATCACAACTATGATTATTTAACCACCGTATTACTTTATCAATTTCTGTAGTAGGTACAGTTTCGTATTCTCTGTAATTATCATATTGTCTTACTATTTTAATAAGTGTACCCCCAGCATCAATACCAATTTTCATTACAGTGCCCCCCCTTAAAAAATTTACATTATAACTAATAATATAATAAAATAATGAAAAATAACATATAACTTAAAGGGGAAGTTTAAATGATTCAATTAAGTCCTTATATTACTGTTGAGAATGTTGATGAAGCTATAGCATTTTACCAACAAGTATTTGATGGAAAAGTAAAAATATTAAACCAAAATAAAAATCGTATATTACATGCTGAATTGCATATATCTGATATGATTGTACTACATTTATCAAATAATTATGGTAAGGCTTTTAGTAATGAAAACACGGCTTTGATTTTAACTTTTGATAGTTTAACTGAACAAGAAAATGTTTATAAATCATTAAGTGAAGGTGGAAATCCTCATATGCCTTTAGAAAAAACATTCTTTAATGCAATGCATGGGCAAGTAATAGATAAATATGGTATTAATTGGTTAATGAACTGCTTTTTAAAATAAAGCTTAAGTTATTTTAAAAAGATTAATTTTATTCTTTTAGTGGTAATAAATAAGCAATAAATAAAACGCATAGGGGTTTAATTATGGTTATTAGGAAACAATTTAAAAGCATAAAAGTTCAAGAATTTGAAGAACAATATCGCCAAGCGCTATATGATTTTAAATTAAGTGAACGGCAACAAATATATTCGTCTTTGCCTAAGGATGTGCTAGATGAAGCAATTAGCGATGATGATAGAATTGCAAATATCGTGTTAAATCAAGACAATCAAGTTATAGGATTTTTTGTGTTGCATCAATATTATCAACATGAAGGTTATGACACACCTAAACAAGTCGTTTATATAAGATCTCTATCTATTAATGAGGCCTTTCAAGGTAGCGGCTATGGTACTCAGATAATGATGTATATTCCTCAATATGTGCAAACGGTATATCCAGATTTCAATCATTTGTATTTAGTTGTAGATGCAGAAAATAAAGGAGCATGGAATTTATATGAAAGAGCTGGATTTATGCATACCGCAACTAAAGAAGAAGGTCCAATTGGCAAAGAAAGATTATATTATTTAGATTTAGATGCTAAATATGTTTCATCACTGTCGCTGGTTATGAATGAAGGAGACTATAGATATGGCATTAATATTATAGATTTAATTAAAGATGATTCAAAAGTGGGATTTATTGCTGTTGAACAACATAACAAGAGAATAAATATTACATCCATTGAAGTAGATGCTTCTGAACGTTTGAGCGGTATTGCACAAAGCGCTTTAAGACAATTACCTACATTTGTTAGAAAAAGTTTTGACGGTGTAAATGTAATTACGATAACTTTATATGGCGAGCGAAATGAATTGAAATCCCTATGTTTAAATAGTAATTTTGTAGCTTTCGAAGAAGGGGAAGATTTTGTTATATTCGAAAAGTATATAAATTATTAATACTGATTGCGTAATCATTGTTTGTCCTTTATAATTTAGATTTGTTACTATTAATTAAGTGAAATGTGTTTATAAATGTGAGAAAAGCGTGCGAAAGGAAGTTAATGAGCTATGAAAATTCAAGATTATACTAAAGAGATGGTTGACGAAAAATCATTTATCGATATGGCATATAGTCTACTAAACGAAAAAGCAGATACAATGAATTTATATGATATTATTGATGAATTTAAAGCAATTGGTCATTATGAGAATAATGAAATTGAAAACAGAATTGTACAATTCTATACTGATTTAAACACTGATGGTCGTTTTTTAAATGTAGGTGAAAATGTATGGGGATTACGTGATTGGTATTCTGTAGATGACATTGAAGAAAAAATTGCACCAACTATTCAAAAATTCGACATTTTAGACAAAGATGATGAAGAAGATAAAAACCTTAAATTATTAGGTGAAGACGAAAGAGATGACGATGATAACATCCCGAACGCCACTGATGATCAAGAAGGTTTAAATGATCCAGAAGACGAAGAAGTAGAAGAAGAAATTAATGAATCTGAAATAGTCATCGAGGATGATGATGAAGAACTAGAAGACGAAGAATCAGAAGACGAATCAGAAGACGAATCAGAAGACGAAGAAGTAGAAGAAGAATCTTAAGAGTAATTCTTGATATTCAATTGACTTTTTCTGTGAACGTGATAAAATTTTATTCGGGCTCCTTTAATTAGGACGACGTGTATAAATTATATACGCTCCCCCTTACAAATTTGTGAGAGGGAGCGTTTTTTTATTTTTCAAATGAACTTTTAAAAGTTAGGTTTAAGCAAAAAGGTTAGTGTTTGCACTATATTTTTATACATATTATATAAAGTGAGCAAGCACTGGTGCACCTTTTTAGAGAATTAATATTAAAGTGTATCACCCCTATCAGAAAGGAATTAGACCCTAAGTAAAATACAATATTAAAAGGTTGTTTGATTAACAGGAGGATTAGAAATGACAAAATTTATTTTTGTAACCGGTGGTGTAGTTTCCTCACTTGGTAAAGGTATTACGGCAGCTTCTTTAGGTAGATTATTAAAGGATCGTGGATTGAAAGTAACAATTCAAAAATTTGATCCATATTTAAACGTAGATCCAGGTACAATGAGTCCATATCAACATGGGGAAGTATTTGTTACTGATGATGGTGCAGAAACGGATCTTGATTTAGGTCACTATGAAAGATTTATTGATATTAATTTGAATAAATATTCAAATGTTACGGCTGGTAAAGTATATTCACACGTTCTTAAGAAAGAGCGACGTGGAGATTATTTAGGTGGTACGGTACAAGTTATACCTCATATAACAAATGAAATTAAAGAACGTTTATTATTAGCCGGTGAAAGTACCAATGCCGACGTAGTCATTACTGAAATAGGCGGTACGACTGGTGATATTGAATCTTTACCATTTATTGAAGCAATTAGACAAATTAGAAGTGATTTAGGTAGAGAAAATGTGATGTATGTACACTGCACATTATTACCTTATATTAAAGCGGCTGGTGAAATGAAAACTAAACCCACACAACATAGTGTGAAAGAATTACGTGGTTTAGGTATTCAACCAGATCTAATTGTTGTAAGAAGTGAATATGAAATGACTCAAGATTTAAAAGATAAAGTAGCACTGTTCTGTGATATTGATAAAGCCAATGTGATTGAATGTCGTGATGCAGATTCATTATATGAAATTCCATTACAATTAAGTAAACAAGATATGGATGATATTGTTATTGAACGTTTACAATTAAATCCTAAATATGAAACTCAATTAGATGAGTGGCAATATTTGCTTGATACGGTTAATAGTCTAGATGGCAATATTACTATAGGTCTAGTTGGGAAATATGTGAGCTTACAAGACGCTTATTTATCAGTAGTTGAATCATTGAAACATGCTGGTTATCCATTTAAAAAGGACGTAGTTGTGAAATGGATTGATTCAAGTGAGGTTACTGATGAAAATGTAAGTGAATATTTAGCAGATGTAGATGGCATCTTAGTTCCAGGCGGATTTGGTTTCCGTGCTAGTGAAGGTAAAATCTCTGCAATCAAATACGCTAGAGAAAATAATGTGCCATACTTTGGTATTTGTTTGGGCATGCAGTTAGCAACAGTCGAATTTGCTCGTCATGTTATCGGTTTGGACGGTGCTCACTCAGCAGAATTAGATCCTAACACGCCATACCCAATTATCGACTTGTTACCTGAACAAAAAGATATCGAAGATTTAGGTGGGACGTTACGTTTAGGTTTATATCCATGTCGAATTCAACCAAATACGTTAGCACAAAGAATTTATAATTCAACTGATATAGAAGAAAGACATCGTCATCGTTATGAATTTAACAACGATTATCGTCAGCAACTTGAAGATAATGGCATGGTATTTTCTGGAACTAGTCCAGATGGTAGATTAATTGAGATGGTGGAAATACCATCTAATGATTTCTTTGTTGCTTGTCAATTCCACCCAGAATTTTTATCAAGACCCAACCGTCCTCAACCTATATTCAAAGCGTTTATAGAGGCAGCACTAAAACAAAGTCAAAAATAACAATTGCAAATAGCAAAAAGCTCTAGGAGGTATACTTCTAGAGCTTTTTAAGCTTATAGTTCTAAGTCTCGCGACATTTCAATCATCTGAGTGTAAATTTCATAATAAATATAATTAAATGACATGCTATGAGGTGCAATGATTTTATCGTAATCTTCTGTATAAACAATAGGTCTAGATGTATTTAAGTTAATAAAATGGAATAGGTGATCTGGAAAATGTGTTTCTTTCGGTTTGTTGGTAATTAGAACAAAATCTGCATCTAATTCAATTAAAGCTTCAACATCGCTTTTAACGTCCTTATTATAGAAGGGTGCAAATAAAAGTACTCTATCAGTTGTATCTATTGAAGTTTCAGAAATTGATTGAGTCATAATAGTACTTGATTCCAATTTTTCAGAACTATTGACGATAAATGATTCGAAAAACTTTAAATCGTCGTACCCTTTTATATATACAGTACCTTCGCCACCGATAGCTTGGATGATGCATTGAGCAGCCATTTGTATATCTAAAGATTGGTCTTCTAATCTATTAAAAATACCGTTTAATTGTGTGTTTAATATTTTAGACATGGTAATCCTCCGTTCTTTTTACATCAATTCATTGTATAAAAACCTCTTATATAATGCAATTATCCATATACTTTTGTTTGTGGTAATATTTAAATGTAATAAGTAAATGAAATTTGTTTAAAATTATTGAATTTACATGCATTCATTAGTGAATTTTGATATAATACAATAGTAAAATATGTGCACATTGCACCCAAGGAGGAACTTTAATGCCTTTAGTTTCAATGAAAGAAATGTTAATCGATGCAAAAGAAAATGGTTATGCAGTTGGTCAATACAACTTAAATAACTTAGAATTTACTCAAGCTATACTACAAGCTTCTCAAGAAGAGAACGCACCAGTAATTTTAGGTGTATCTGAAGGTGCTGCTCGTTACATGGGTGGATTTTACACAGTAGTGAAAATGGTAGAGGGACTATTGAATGATTTTAATATTACAATTCCTGTAGCTATCCACTTAGACCACGGTTCAAGCTTTGAAAAATGTAAAGAAGCAATTGATGCTGGATTTACTTCAGTAATGATTGACGCTTCTCATTCTCCATTCGAAGAAAATATTGAAATTACTTCAAAAGTAGTTGAATACGCTCACGAGAATGGTGTTTCAGTTGAAGCTGAATTAGGTACTGTTGGCGGACAAGAAGATGACGTTGTAGCTGAAGGCGTTATTTATGCAGACCCTAAAGAATGTCAAGAATTAGTAGAAAGAACTGGAATTGATACATTAGCTCCTGCTCTTGGTTCAGTACATGGACCATACAAAGGTGAACCAAAACTAGGTTTCAAAGAAATGGAAGAAATTGGTGCTTCTACTGGATTACCATTGGTATTACATGGTGGTACAGGTATACCAACAAAAGACATTCAAAAAGCAATTCCTTATGGTACTGCTAAGATCAATGTAAATACTGAAAACCAAATTGCTTCTGCACAAGCTGTTCGTGATGTATTAAATGCAGACCAAGACGTTTATGATCCACGTAAATATTTAGGACCTGCTCGTGAAGCGATTAAAGAAACAGTTAAAGGTAAGATTAGAGAGTTTGGAACTTCAAACCAAGCTAAATAATTAAGACAGTAAAAGCTATTATATTAAAATATAATAGCTTTTTTTATGTTATAATAAACGCATTAATTATCAAAATATGCGTTTATAATTTCGGCAAAATAAATCTTTTTGAAAATATTATAATATTATGATTTAAATTGCTTTCCAATGGGAATTGTAATACTAAGTGAAATTAATAGAGAGATAATTTAAATTTACTTACTTTTGGGAATATGTTTTTGCATTGATTATCGATTTATTTTATAATTCATGTGTTGTGTAAAATTTGATTTCGAGTGATTGAAAAAAAGGAGAACATGCGTATGGCTCAAGAAGTAATTAAAATTAGAGGTGGACAAACACTTAAAGGTACAGTGAACAATCATGGCGCCAAAAATAGTGCGGTTGCTATTATTCCCGCCGCAATTTTAGCCGAAGATAAAGTGACGATAAATGGTTTACCGGAAATATCTGATGTAGAAACACTAGTAAGTTTATTAGGCGATTTAAATATTAATACTGAGCTTGAAGGTTCAACGCTTAAAGTTGATCCTACTGAGATTAAAAATACACCTTTACCTAATAATAAAGTTGAATCTTTGAGAGCTTCTTATTATATGATGGGAGCAATGTTAGGAAGATTTAAAAAATGTGTTATTGGTTTGCCGGGAGGTTGCCCATTAGGACCTAGACCTATTGACCAACATATTAAAGGTTTTAAAGCATTAGGGGCAGAAATAGATGAATCTAGCGAAACTTCGATGCAATTAGTAGCAGACAAATTAGTCGGTGCAAATATTTTCTTAGACGTAGTAAGTGTTGGTGCCACAATTAATATTATGTTAGCGGCAGTACGTGCTGAAGGGCAAACGATAATCGAAAATGCAGCTAAAGAACCTGAAGTAGTGGATGTATCTTCATTCTTATCATCACTAGGTGCTAATATAAAAGGTGCTGGTACGAGCACGATTAAAATAATGGGAGTACCTCATTTACAAGGTTCAAATCATCAAGTAATACCAGATAGAATTGAAGCGGGAACATATATGTGTATTGCTGCTGCTTGTGGCGAGGAAGTGAAAATTAATAATATAATTCCAACGCATTTAGAACCTCTAGCAGTAAAAATGAAAGAACTAGGTGTTGATATAACGATGGAAGACGATAGCGTACTTATTAAACGTAAACCTACATATAAAAGTGTGGATATCAAAACGCTTGTTTATCCAGGTTTTGCAACAGACTTACAGCAACCAATAACACCGCTATTATTTTTAACTGAAGGTGTTTCTTTTTTAACGGAAACAATTTATCCAGCTCGCTTTAAACACGTTGAAGAATTACAAAAAATGGATGCAGATATATATGTTGATAATGGTACGGCAACGATTAAGCCATCAAGATTAAAAGGTGCAGAAGTTTACGCAAGTGATTTAAGAGCCGGTGCATGTTTAATTGTTGCAGGGCTTTTAGCAGAAGGAATAACAACGATTTATAATGTAAAACATATTTATAGAGGTTACACAAATATCGTTAAGACATTATCAACATTGGGCGCAGATATTTGGACTGAAGAAATTTAAAAAATGTGGTATAATAATTATATCAAGAACGAGGAACTTATGACTGTATAATTTAGTGAAGTTGATTAGAGGTGAATATGATGGAGATTTGTCCTTATCTTGAAGAAACTTTTAAAATTGTCGGTAGAAGTTGGAATGGACTAATCATTAATTATTTATCTAGATGTTCAAACCAATCAGCACACTTTTCCGATATGAAAAGAGATTTGAAGACTATAACGCCTCGAGCATTAAGTATAAAGTTAACTGATTTAAGTGATTGGGGGCTCGTCGAAAAGAAAATAGTATCAACTAGCCCGGTAAATATCGTATATGAGTTAACGGATAAAGGTTATGCACTTGCTCAAGCATTAGTACCTATGGAAAAGTGGGCACAGGATTATATCGAACTAGAAAAAATGCAATAACGTTTATGTTGTATATAAACTATAATTTGGGAGTATGTCACGAAAATCATTGAGTTTTTCGTGACATTTTTGTATCTAATTTTAACGTTTATTGATTTAGCATTATATTATGAGCATTTTGGTTTAATAATCAAATAATGTTGTTAAAATGTAACTACAGTAAAAATTTAAGGAGTGAATATATAATGAGAAACTTCACTAAGCAATATATAAATGGTGAATGGGTAGACAGCGCGAGCGGTGAAACAATTGAAGTTGTTAACCCTGCAACTGAAGAAGTTATCGGTTCAATTGCAAAAGGTAATAAAGAAGACGTTGACAAAGCAGTAGAAGCTGCTGAAAATGTATATATTGACTTCAGACACAGTCCAGTAAAAGAAAGACGCGATCTTTTAGATAAAATCGTACAAGAATATAAAAATAGAAAAGATGATATTGTTGCTGCAATTAGAGACGAATTAGGTTCTCCAGTAACAAATGCTGAAAAAGTACACTATCAAATGGGCTTAGATCATTTTGAAGCTGCGCGTGATGCGCTTGATAATTTTGAATTCGAAGAAAGACGTGGCGATGATTTAGTAGTTAAAGAAGCGATTGGTGTTGCAGGTTTAATTACACCATGGAACTTTCCAACTAACCAAACATCATTAAAATTAGCTGCTGCATTTGCTGCAGGTAGCCCAGTAGTATTAAAACCATCTGAAGAAACTCCATTTGCTGCTATTATTTTAGCTGAAATATTTGATAAAGTAGGCGTACCTAAAGGTGTATTCAACCTTGTAAATGGTGATGGTGAAGGTGTGGGTAATCCAATTAGTGAACATCCAAGTATTAGAATCGTATCATTTACTGGTTCGGGCGGAACTGGTTCTAAAATTATGGAAAAAGCGGCGCAAGATTTCAAAAAAGTATCACTTGAATTAGGTGGTAAGTCACCATATATTATTTTAGAAGATGCTGATATCGATGAAGCTGCAGACGCAGCTGTTAAGAAAGTTATCGGTAACACAGGGCAAGTTTGTACAGCTGGTACAAGAACATTGGTTCCGGAAAGTATTAAAGCAGACTTCTTAACGGCTGTTAAAGATAAAATGAGCCAAATTAAAGTTGGGGATCCAACCGCTGCTGAAACTGAAATGGGTCCAATTATTAGTAAAAAACAATTCGACCAAGTTCAATCATATATAGATAAAGGTATTGAAGAAGGTGCTGAATTATTCTTCGGTGGCCCTGGTAAACCAGAAGGCTTAGAAAAAGGGTATTTTGCTAGACCAACTGTATTTAACAATGTTGATAACAAAATGACAATCGCCCAAGAAGAAATTTTTGGCCCAGTAATGTCAATTATTAGTTACAATAATTTAGATGAAGCAATTAAAATTGCTAACGATACTAAATATGGTCTTGCAAGCTATATCTTTGGTAAAGATAAAGAGCAATTAGAAAAAGTTGCACGTTCTCTCGAAGCTGGAACAGTTGAAATTAACGAAGCAGGCCGTAAACCGGACCTACCATTTGGTGGCTACAAACAATCAGGTATTGGTCGTGAATGGGGCGACTATGGTATTGAAGAATTCTTAGAAGTTAAATCTATTGCAGGTTTTTATAACTAAATAGTAAATAAAGATATTGGGTTGTTATTCGACCCAATATCTTTTTATTTTTTCAATAACTGAAAATCATTTTGTATTTAAATAGAAAATTTGCTATAGTGATTAGATGAATAGTGAACTAATAGGCTATTTAAATAAATTTTTTTACGAAATGGGTGCAAGATAATGCCTGACAAAGTACGTACATCACCTCAGTACGAGTCATTCCACGAATTATATAAAAATTACACTACCAAAGAGCTCACTCAAAAAGCAAAATCCTTAAAATTAACAAACTATAGTAAATTAAATAAAAAAGAACTTGTGTTAGCGATTATGGAAGCACAAATGGAAAAAGACGGTAATTACTATATGGAAGGAGTACTAGATGACATCCAACAGGATGGTTATGGTTTCCTAAGAACTGTTAATTACTCAAAAGGTGAAAAAGATATTTATATATCTGCGAGTCAAATACGACGATTTGAAATAAAACGCGGAGATAAAGTTACAGGTAAGGTTAGAAAACCAAAAGACAATGAAAAGTATTATGGTTTACTACAAGTTGACTTTGTAAATGATGAAAATGCGGAAGAAGTAAAAAAAAGACCTCACTTCCAGGCATTAACCCCTTTATATCCTGAAGAACGTGTAGTTTTAGAAACTGAAAAAACTAAATATTCTACGAGAATAATGGATTTAATTACACCTATTGGTTTAGGCCAACGTGGGTTAATTGTTGCACCACCAAAGGCTGGTAAAACTTCATTACTTAAAGAAATTGCAAATGCTATAGCAGTTAATAAGCCAGATGCAGAATTGTTCATACTACTTGTCGGCGAGAGACCTGAAGAGGTTACAGATATCGAACGTTCCGTTGAATCTGCTGAAGTTGTCCATTCTACATTCGATGAGCCACCACAACACCATGTGAAAGTTGCGGAATTATTGTTAGAACGTGCTAAGAGACTAGTTGAAATTGGGAAAGATGTCATTATTTTGATGGATTCCATTACCAGATTAGCGCGTGCATACAACTTAGTCATACCACCAAGTGGACGAACTTTATCTGGTGGTTTAGATCCGGCTTCATTACACAAGCCCAAAGCATTTTTTGGTGCAGCGCGAAATATTGAAGCAGGCGGAAGTTTAACAATTTTAGCTACTACCCTTGTTGATACAGGTTCTCGTATGGATGATATGATATATGAAGAATTTAAAGGTACAGGTAATATGGAGCTTCACTTAGATCGCAAATTAGCTGAACGTCGTATTTTTCCTGCGATAGATATAGCTCGAAGCTCTACAAGAAAAGAGGAATTATTAATTTCGCCAAAAGAATTAGAATCGTTATGGCAATTACGTAATATGTTTAGTGATTCATTAGACTTTACTGAAAGATTTATACGTAAATTGAAACGTACTGATAATAATCATGAATTCTTTGTACAATTACAGCAATCTGCAAAAGAAAGTACCAAGACGGGGAAACCTATTATTTAAATCATTTAATTGCTGTTATGTCCTCATATGAAATGAAACTTTGTAAAGAGGGTTGCGTTTTACATGTATAACAATTATAATGATTTAGTATTGGGTAAAAAACTCACAAACAACTCTGTGCCAGATGGTTCAGGGCAAAGGAGCTGAAAACTATGAAACAAAATACTCATCCTGAGTACCACAAAGTTATCTTTTTAGATACTACAACAGACTTTAAATTCTTAAGTGGTTCTACAAAATCATCATCAGAAACTATGGAGTGGGAAGATGGAAATGAATACCCAGTTATTCGTTTAGACGTATCTTCTGATTCACATCCATTCTACACAGGACGTCAAAAATTCGCTGCTGCGGATGGACGTGTGGAACGTTTCAACAAGAAATTCGGTTACAAATCAAGCAACGAATAATTGTTGGCATAGAGCATTCTCATATCTATATGAGAGTGCTTTTTTTGTTAGCCTTGTCATCGAAAGGTTCTACTATTTTACATAACTAAATAATTAAACATAGTTTTCAACAATAAATAAAAAACAACTGTTAAAGTACAGATTTCTGTGGTGAAAATATGCTATAATAAATCGATTATGTTTTGAAAAGGATGGACTCATTATGTATGAAACTTATCATTCTGGTTGGATAGAATGTATCACTGGAAGTATGTTTAGTGGTAAATCAGAGGAATTAATACGACGTTTACGTAGAGGTTTATATGCTAAACAAAAGGTTGTAGTTTTTAAACCTGCTATAGACGATCGATATCATAAAGATAAAATAGTCTCTCATAATGGGAATGCAATAGAGGCATTTAATATTTCGACAGCTTCCGAAATATTAAGACATGATTTGACAGACGTAGGCATCATAGGCATTGACGAAGTGCAATTTTTTGAAGATGAAGTAGTGAAAATTGCGGAACAACTTGCGTCTCAAGGGCATAGAGTTATAACTGCTGGCCTAGACATGGATTTTAGAGGAAAACCATTTAAGCCTATTCCAGAATTATTGTCTGTTAGTGAAATTGTTACTAAATTACAAGCTGTATGTGCTGTTTGTGGTGCTTCTTCTAGTCGTACGCAAAGACTTATTGATGGTAACCCTGCTAAAATAGATGATCCAATAATATTAGTAGGTGCAAATGAAAGTTATGAGCCTAGATGTAGAGCTCACCATGTGGTGGCCCCAAGCAATAATGATAAGGAGGAACTATAGTGTTTGATCAATTAGATATAGTAGAAGAACGATACGAACAACTTAATGAATTGTTAAGTGACCCAGATGTTGTAAATGATTCATCAAAATTAAGAGCTTATTCCAAAGAGCAAGCGGAATTACAAAAAACTGTAGAAGTTTATCGTGATTATAAACAAGTAAATGAAGACATTGGTGAAATTGAAACAATGTTAAATGATACAAAAGATAAAGATGAGATTGAAATGTTAAAAGAAGAATTACAAAGTTCGAAAGAAAGAATTCCTCAATTAGAAGAAGAATTGAAATTTTTACTTATACCTAAAGACCCTAATGATGATAAAAACGTTATATTAGAAATCAGAGCTGCTGCAGGTGGGGATGAAGCTGCTATTTTCGCTGGTGATTTATTTAGAATGTATTCTAGATACAGTGAAACATTGGGATACAAAACGGACGTTGTAGAAATGAATGATAGCGACCACGGTGGTTATAAAGAAATAAGTGTTATGATCCAAGGGCAGGGTGCATATTCAAAATTAAAATATGAAAATGGTGCACACCGAGTTCAACGAGTACCTGAAACTGAATCAGGTGGACGTATTCACACATCTACTGCAACTGTTGCCGTACTACCAGAAGCAGAAGATGTAGAAATAGAAATACGTAATGAAGATATTAAAATTGATACTTATCGTTCAAGTGGCGCAGGTGGCCAGCACGTCAATACTACTGACTCTGCGGTACGAATAACACACTTGCCTACAGGCACAGTAGTGACATCACAAGATGAAAAATCTCAAATTAAAAACCGAGAGAAAGCGATGAAAGTATTAAAAGCGCGTGTTTACGATATGAAAGTACAAGAAGAAGAAGCAAAATATGCTTCAGAACGTAAGTCTGCAGTTGGTACAGGAGATCGTTCAGAAAGAATAAGAACATATAACTATCCTCAAAACAGAGTCACTGATCACCGCATTGGTTTAACAATACAGAAATTAGACCAAGTTATGGAAGGTAAGTTAGATGAAATTATTGACGCGCTAACTATGTCAGAGCAAACCGAAAAATTGAAAGAACTTAATAATGGTGAAATTTAATGAGTTTATAGCTGATGCTAAAGCGAAATGTGAGTCTAAGCATTTAGATGTTTCAAGCGTAGATTGGTTAATAATGGATTTATTCGGTTGGAATCGTACTGAAATGATTATGAAATATAATGAAGAGCCTACGATTGCGCAACGAAGTATAATGAAAGATGCCTTTAACCGCTTATATAAGGGTGAACCAATACAGTATATTGTTGGCTTTCAAAGCTTTTATGGTGAAACATTTAGAGTGAATAAACATTGTCTAATACCCAGACCTGAAACTGAAGAAGTCATGTTGCATTTTTTAAACGAATTAAATGACAATGACAAAATCGTTGATATTGGCACAGGTAGTGGCAATATTCCAGTTATGCTGAAAAAGTTAAATAAATCGTTAGATGTTTATGCTACCGATATTAGTTATGAAGCTTTAAAAGTAGCTAAAAGTAATGCGCATAAACATCGCGCCGATGTTAAATTTTTACATGGGGATGCTTTAGCCCCATTAATTGAACGACAAATTACCGTAAATGGATTAATTTCTAATCCACCTTACATTGATAGAAAAGATGTTAATATCATGACTTCATCCGTAGTTAGATACGAGCCGGATAGTGCGTTGTTTGCTGAAGATAATGGCTTAGCAATATACAAATCGATTTTAGAAGATTTACCTTTAGTATTAAATAAGAATGCTAAAGTAGTATTTGAAATAGGTTTTGATCAAGGAGAAACACTAAAAAGTATGATTAAAGCAATGTATTCAAATATAGACGTTAAAGTTTTTAAAGATATAAATAATAATGATAGGATCATTTCATTTAATTGGTAAGAGTTATGTGTCTGCGTATCATACGTAGGTGCATAACTTTTTATTTTATTTTAAAATAAACCTGAAAGGTTGTGACAATGTTGGATACAAAAATATGGGATTTTAGAAATATTGATGCACATTTACCTAATAATGAAGAAATGCAAGAAATAAAGACAATATATGAAGAGGGTGGATTAATAGCCCTGCCAACAGAAACTGTCTATGGCTTAGGTGGCAATGCTAAAGATGACAAAGCAGTTAAAGCTATCTATGAAGCCAAAGGAAGACCATCAGATAATCCTTTAATCGTACATATTCATAGTATGAAACAGTTAGATAATTTTACCGAAAATATTTCAGCAGCTACTTTAACGTTAATGCGTTATTTTTGGCCGGGGCCAATTTCTTTTATTGTACCTCTGAAGGCTGGCTATTTATGTGAACACGTATCCGGTGGATTGGCTTCTATTGCAGTAAGAATGCCCAGTCATTCAGTAGGGCGTTATATCTTACAGCAAGTGGATTTACCTATTGCAGCACCAAGTGCCAATTTAAGCGGTAGGCCATCTCCAACATTGTTTGAACATGTTTATCAAGATTTAAATGGACGTGTTGACGGCATTATAAATGGTGATCAAAGTGAGGAAGGACTAGAAAGCACTGTTTTAGACTGTACCGTGTTCCCTTTTAAAATTGCTAGACCGGGGTCAGTAACTAAACAAATGATTGAAACAATAATCCCTAATAGCGTAGAAGCGTATGCCGACTTCGATAGTGACAAACCGATAGCGCCAGGGATGAAATATAAGCACTATGCTCCAGACACACCACTTACAATCATTCGGAATTTTAATAAAGTGCCAACAAAATTGAACGATTGGAATCATACGGCTTTTATAGTGCCTGAAAACAAGAAAGATTTAGTACCTAAAGCGGCAACATTTATTTCACTTTGTGCTGATAGCGAAGATTTAAAAGAAGCTAATCACAATTTATATAGTATTTTACATCGACTTGATAATGATGCGAACATCAGCCAAGCTTATATATATGGTTTCGACGACACAGAAGCATCCCATGCTTATATGAATAGGTTAATGAAAGCAGCTAACCAACAAGAGAAAGAAGGAGATGAGTTATGAGAATCATTTTTGTTTGTACAGGCAATACGTGTAGGAGTCCACTGGCAGAAAGTATAGCTAAACAAGAAATAGAAGGATGTGTCATTGAATCTAGAGGTATTTTTGCTATAGATGGTTATCCGATTTCTAAAAATAGCCAAGAGATTTTGTCAGCAAAACATTTGCCAGAAAGTAGTGTCTCCCAATCTTTTACAAGTGATGATTTAGCGGCTGACTATATTTTTACAATGTCGCAAACGCATAAAAATTCATTATTTAATCAATATGGGGAGCAGAAAAATATTTATACTTTAAAAGAATTTGTGGGAGAAAAAGGCGATATTTCTGACCCTTTTGGTGGGAATAAAAACGATTATGAAGCAATTTTTGATGAATTATCGGCATTAATAGTGAAGTTGAAACAAAAATTAATGAAAGCATAAATTTGTATAATTGCTATAAGTTATCTGAAAAATAAGTTATAATATTAACGTGTAGCGAGTTTGCTATATATTTTTTTTCTGAAGTTGTATGATTTGGGAAAATATATATTACTTTTATAGGAGGTGGGTAAAAATGGAACAGGATTTAGCATTGTTACTTGAAGAATTGAAAAATCGCAATTTTTTCAGACCGAATGAACTATGTATCATAGGCTGTTCAACTTCTGAAATTATTGGTGAAAAAATAGGTTCTGTAGGTTCTATGGATGTTGCTGAAAAGATATACACGCAACTCAAGTCAATTGAGCAAGAAATAGGTGTGTCGTTTGTATATCAGGGATGTGAACATATTAATAGAGCTGTAACGATAGATCGGTCTAATTTTACCCCATTAACGATGGAAGAAGTTACAGTCGTTCCAGATGTTCATGCTGGTGGCAGTATGGCTACATATGCTTATCAACAATTAGATGATCCAATGGTAGTAGAATATATTTCTGTACCTAAAGGTATTGACATTGGCCAAACACTTATTGGCATGCATATTAACCATGTCGCTATACCAGAGCGAACTGATACAAAAAAAGTCGGTGAGGCTTTTGTGACTGTGGCATCTTCCAGACCTAAAAAAATTGGTGGCGAACGAGCGAAATACAATTAATTAAAAAGTGAGGGAACTATACCAATGTCATTTATCCAAAAGCAAGATCAAGAAATCTATGAAGTAATCCAAAACGAATTTAATCGTCAAAACAACAATATCGAACTTATTGCATCAGAAAACTTTGTCTCTGAAGCTGTTATGGAAGCGCAAGGTTCAGTGTTAACTAATAAATATGCTGAAGGTTATCCTAATAGAAGATATTATGGTGGTTGTGAGTTTGTAGATGTTTCTGAAAGTATTGCAATCGATCGTGCGAAAAAGCTATTTGGTGCTGAACATGTTAATGTTCAACCACACTCTGGTTCACAAGCAAATATGGCTGTTTATTTAGTTGCTTTAGAATATGGTGATACAGTACTTGGTATGAATTTAAGCCATGGCGGACATTTAACTCACGGAGCTCCTGTAAACTTTAGTGGACAATTTTATAATTTCGTTGATTACGGTGTCGATAAAGACACTGAACAAATTGATTATGACGAAGTTTTAAATATCGCTAAAAAGCATCAGCCAAAATTAATTGTTGCGGGTGCATCAGCATATTCGCGAGAAATTGATTTTAAACGCTTTAAAGAAATCGCTGACGAAGTAGGGGCTAAGTTAATGGTAGATATGGCTCATATCGCAGGCTTAGTAGCGGTTGGATTACATCAAAATCCAGTTGAATATGCAGATTTCGTTACGACAACGACACATAAAACTTTACGTGGCCCTCGTGGCGGTATGATTTTATGTAAAGAAGAATATAAAAAAGACATTGATAAAAAAATCTTCCCAGGTATTCAAGGTGGACCTTTAGAACACGTTGTAGCAGCTAAGGCAATCGCTTTTGGAGAAGCGTTACAAGATGATTTTAAAGCGTATCAGCAACAAGTTATTAAAAATGCACAAACACTTGCAGATACACTTACTAAAGAAGGTTTCCGTGTAGTTTCTGGAGGTACTGACAATCACTTAGTAGCAGTAGATGTAAAATCTTCTATTGGTATCACAGGTAAAGTTGCTGAAGAAACACTTGATGCTATCGGTATTACATGTAATAAAAACACAATTCCATTTGATCAAGAAAAACCATTTGTTACAAGTGGCATTAGACTAGGCACACCTGCTGCGACTACTCGTGGCTTTGATGAACAAGCATTTAAAGAAGTAGCTCAAATTATGAGCTTAGTGCTTAATAATACTGAAGACGAAAAAGCATTATCAGAAGGTAAAAATCGAGTAAAACAATTGACAGCAAAATATCCTTTATATAATTAATAAATAGGAGGGAAATGTAATATGGGCAAGGTACATGTTTTTGACCATCCATTAATCCAACACAAATTAAGTTACATTAGAGATGTACACACTGGTACGAAAGAATTCAGAGAACTTGTAGACGAAGTAGGTATGTTAATGGCATATGAAGTTACAAGAGATTTAGAATTACAAGATGTTAAAATAGAAACACCTGTTACTGAAATGATTGCGAAACGTTTAACAGGTAAAAAATTAGCATTCATACCGATTTTAAGAGCAGGTTTAGGAATGACACAAGGTATTTTAAACCTTGTACCAGCTGCCAGAATTGGTCATATCGGCTTGTATAGAGATCCTAAAACACTAGAAGCTGTGGAATACTTTGCTAAATTACCTCAAGATATTGAAGAAAGAGAAATCGTTGTAGTTGACCCAATGTTAGCTACTGGTTCTTCAGCAATTGAAGCAATTAATTCTCTTAAGAAAAGAGGAGCAAAACACATCCGTTTTATGTGCTTAATCGCAGCGCCAGAAGGTGTAGAAAAAATGAAAGCGGCTCATGAAGACGTTGATATTTATATCGCAGCATTAGATGAAAAATTAGATGACCATGCATATATCATCCCAGGTCTAGGCGACGCTGGTGACCGTTTATTTGGCACAAAATAGAACTCCGGGAGTGTATTGGTATGAAAAAAATCATGACTGTTTTTGGTACTAGGCCAGAAGCAGTAAAAATGGCACCACTAGTACAGACTTTAAAAGAAACTGAGCAGTTACAACCCGTAGTTGTAGTTTCCGCACAACATCGTGAAATGTTAGATGGAGTGCTTGAAACTTTTCATATAAAACCTGATTATGACTTAGATATTATGCAGCAAGGACAAACTTTGTCGGAAATCACATCAAGGGTGTTAATGAAATTAGAAAGTGTCATTAAAAAAGTACAACCAGATATGATTCTTGTTCACGGTGACACTATGACTACTTTTGCGGGGAGTTTAGCTGCATTGTATAATCAAATTCCAATCGGTCATGTAGAAGCAGGACTAAGAACGTGGAATAAATATGCACCTTTCCCTGAAGAGATGAATAGGCAAATGGTAGGAGTAATGGCAGACTTGAACTTTGCTCCTACCAATAATGCTGCCCGTAATTTAATTAATGAAAACAAAGATGAATCATCAATAGTCGTTACTGGTAACACTGCGATTGATGCAATGGATACGACGATTGAAGTTGATTACGACTCGGAAATTATCCAAAAACATAAAGACAAGCGTGTCATTTTATTAACTGCACATAGAAGAGAAAACATAGGCGAACCTATGGAGCATATCTTTAAAGCGGTCAAAAATGTCGTAGATCAATACGAAGACGTTGTTGTTGTTTATCCAATGCATAAAAATCCTAAGGTGCGATCAATTGCACAACAGTATTTAGGTAATCATGAACGTATTGAATTAATCGAACCACTTGGTGTCATAGATTTTCATAATTTTGCTAATAACGCGTATTTAATTTTAACAGATTCAGGTGGTGTTCAAGAAGAAGCGCCCTCATTAGGTAAACCAGTGTTAGTGTTACGTGATACAACCGAAAGACCTGAAGGCGTTGAAGCTGGTACTTTAAAAATCGTGGGTACTCAGGAAGAACACATTTTTAATGCTACTGTACAGTTGCTAGATGATGAGAGTTATTATAAGCAAATGAGTCATGCCCGTAATCCGTATGGTGACGGTCAAGCTTCAAAAAGAATATGTGACAATATAAAATATTATTTTGGTTTAACAAATAAGAAGCCTGAACCATTTATATAAATATTAATATTTAACTTTATTTGTGACAATTCAATGACATAAATTAAGATTTTTTAATAACAATTTGAATAGAATTGACAGGCTATACGCGCTATATTATTATTAAATTTATATGAGTGGAACGGTTTTCATAAATTAGGAATTAATGAAATGAGGCACAAAATTGAAACGTTTTCACATCATCTTCAATCAATACATTAAATATTATATATATGCACTTATTGTATTGGTTATTGTGTTTTTTTTCACAAATTCACCATTTATATTAGGACTTATAATAGGGACAGCAGGATCGCTAATAAATACTTTTTCTTTCGAATATTATTTGTCAAAGGCTAAAAAGAGTGAAACTATACATATATCTACGGGCAATATTTGGAGATATTTAACGGCGATTTTAGCATGTGTATTATGGGCTTGTTATAAAGATAATATTAATATTTTTGGTGTGATTGTTGGTTTGTTAGTTTCTTATGTTTTAGTTATTTTCAAACCGTTAATTCATAAGAAGAAAGTTTAAGATTAAGAGAGGTGAAAAAAGCATGCAACACAAGCAACCTCTTGTCAGTTGGAAAGTGTTTGGTTTAGACATCGTGTTTAATTTATCATCCATAATGATGTTGATTATTACAGCGGTTATTGTATTTGTAGTAGCTATTATTTGTACGCGTAATCTTCAAAAACGACCAACAGGCAAGCAAAACTTCATAGAGTGGGTTTTTGACTTTGTTAGAGGTATTATATCGAGCAATATGTCTTGGTCGAAAGGTGGGCAATTCCACTTCCTAGCGGTTACATTGATATTATTTATTTTTGTCAGTAACATGCTCGGACTCCCATTTTCCGTTGTATCTGGACATACGTTGTGGTGGAAATCACCTACTGCAGATGCAACAGTTACTCTAACACTTTCGACACTCATAATATTGTTGACGCATTATTATGGCATTAAAATGAGAGGCACCAAGAGCTATTTCGGCAATTATACAAAGCCAATATTCTTATTACCGATTAACGTGTTCGAAGAGTTTACTTCAACGTTAACGTTAGGTCTACGTTTGTACGGTAATATTTATGCAGGTGAGTTATTACTTACTTTACTTTCAGGGTTAGTAATAAACCATTTGGCATGGGGTTGGATTATTGGCTTACCAGGATTAGTTGTTTGGCAAGCATTCTCAATCTTTATTGGTTCTATCCAAGCATATATCTTTATTATGCTATCAATGGTTTATATGTCACATAAAGTACAAAGTGACCATTAATTGATTTAACAGACAATTTAAACAAAATTTAGGAGGATTTATAAATGAATTTAATCGCAGCAGCAATCGCAATTGGTTTATCAGCATTAGGCGCAGGTATCGGTAATGGTCTTATCGTTTCAAGAACAGTAGAAGGTGTAGCACGTCAACCAGAAGCTCGTGGACAATTAATGTCAATTATGTTTATCGGTATCGGCTTAGTTGAAGCGTTACCTATCCTTGGTCTTGTAATTTCATTCATTGTAATGTTCATGTAATTACACTTAAATAGGCGAAGTCGTTACGACTTTGCCCTTCGTTTTACTATTAAGCAAATGGTTATTATGCATGAAAGGAGTGTAAGGCTAAGTGACTGCTACGACAAATACGTTCGTACTTGGTGCAGCTGAAGCACATGGCGTTCAATGGGGAACTATTTTTGTTACTATATTAACATTTCTTGTTTTATTAGCATTATTAAAGAAATACGCATGGGGCCCATTAAAAGAAGTTATGGACAAACGTGAACGTGACATTAATAAAGACATTGATGACGCTGAACAAGCTAAGTTAAATGCACAAAAGTTAGAAGAACAAAATAAACAAACGTTAAAAGAAACTCAAGAAGAGGTTCAAAGAATGATAGAAGAAGCAAAAGTTCAAGCACGTCAACAACATGAAGAAATTATTCATGAAGCTAACGTACGTGCTAATGGTATGATCGAAACGGCGCAAAATGAAATTAATAGTGAAAAAGAACGCGCTATTGCGGATATTAATAATCAAGTGTCGGATTTATCTGTTCTTATTGCTTCTAAAGTATTACAAAAAGAAATCAGCGAACAAGACCAAAAATCATTGGTTGAAAAGTACATTAAAGAGGCAGGGGATAAATAATGGCGAAAGTAGCAATGAAATATGCTGAAGCTTTATTTGGCACCTCTCTTGATGCTAATAATTTGGATGTGGTTTATGAACAGTTTTCTGAGGTTGAAAATGCGGTTTCATCTGAAATCCAAGTTTTAAAAGAGTTAGATCTTGACCCTAAGAAAAATAAAGAACAACGCGTTCATTTTGCTGAAAAGGTATTTGCGAGTGCAAATGACTACTTATTGAATATGTTAAAAGTACTTGCTTCTAATAGACATCTTGGAATGGTTAGTGAAGTATATAGTTCATTTAACCATCTATATAATAAACACAATAACCGAGATTACGCAGTTATAGAATCAGTATATGCTTTATCAAATGAAGAATTAGATGAAATCGGAAAGAAAATAATACAGCAAACAAAATTATCTAAAGTATTGCTTAAAAACGAAATCAACGAGCAATTAATCGGTGGTATACGTGTGAAAGTAGGGACTAAGGTAATGGATGCGAGTATTCAGAACGATTTAGCTCAATTAGAGAAAAATTTTAAAAAAGTGCATTAATTAATAACAAAGGAGTGACATAGATGGCCATTAAAGCTGAAGAGATCAGTGCATTACTACGCTCACAAATTGAAAATTATGAGTCGGAAATGTCTGTAACTGATGTTGGTACAGTCTTACAAATTGGTGACGGCATTGCTTTAATTCATGGTTTAAACGATGTAATGGCTGGAGAGCTCATAGAATTTAATACCGGCGTATTGGGCTTAGCTCAAAACTTAGAAGAATCAAACGTTGGTGTTGTTATTTTAGGACCATATGACGATATTAAAGAAGGCGACGAAGTAAAACGCACCGGTCGTATTATGGAAGTCCCAGTGGGTGACGAATTAATAGGTAGAGTAGTTAACCCATTAGGACAACCTATCGATGGACAAGGTCCAATCCATACTACTAAAACAAGACCCGTAGAGAAAAAAGCTACTGGTGTAATGGATCGTAAATCAGTAGACCAACCGTTACAAACAGGTATAAAAGCTATTGATGCATTAGTACCAATCGGTAAAGGGCAACGTGAGTTAATTATTGGTGACCGTCAAACTGGTAAAACGACAGTGGCATTAGATACGATTTTAAATCAACATGACCAAGACACTATTTGTATTTATGTAGCTATTGGACAAAAAGATTCAACTGTTCGTGCTAATGTTGAAAAACTGCGTCAAGAAGGTGCTCTAGATTATACAATCGTTGTATCTGCGTCTGCTGCAGATCCGGCTCCATTACTATACATTGCTCCATATGCTGGTGTAACGATTGGCGAAGAGTTTATGTTTGATGGAAAAGATGTATTAATTGTTTATGATGACTTAACTAAACAAGCATCTGCTTACCGAGAATTATCACTATTATTACGTAGACCACCAGGTCGTGAAGCATACCCAGGTGACGTGTTCTACTTACATAGTAGATTGTTAGAAAGAGCAGCCAAATTAAATGACGAATTAGGTGGTGGTTCAATTACGGCGCTACCAATTATTGAAACTCAAGCAGGAGATATTTCTGCGTACGTACCTACTAACGTTATTTCTATTACTGATGGACAAATCTTCTTACAATCAGATTTATTCTTCTCTGGTGTAAGACCTGCTATTAACGCGGGACAATCAGTATCACGTGTAGGTGGTTCGGCGCAAATTAAAGCTATGAAAAAAGTAGCAGGTACTTTACGTTTAGATTTAGCATCTTTCCGTGAGTTAGAATCATTCGCACAATTTGGTTCAGATTTAGACGAATATACTGCACAAAAGCTTGAACGTGGTAAACGTACTGTAGAAGTGTTAAAACAAGACAAAAACAAACCACTACCTGTAGAAAATCAAGTATTAATTATTTTTGCTTTAACTAAAGGTCACTTAGATGATATTCCAGTTGAAGATATTACACGTTTCGAAAGTGAATTAAACATTTGGGCAAAATCAAATGCAACAGAATTACTTGAAGAAATTAGAACAACTGGTGGATTACCTGATTCAGATAAATTTGAAACAACAATTAATGAATTCAAAAGAAGCTTTAGTAAATCAGAATAAGTAGTAAGAGTTATGAAAAGGTGGTGAGATAATGGGATCTCTTAAAGAAATTGATACACGTATAAAATCCACGAAAAAGATGAAACAAATTACCAAAGCGATGAACATGGTATCAAGTTCTAAGTTACGTCGTGCGGAAGATAATACAAAATTATTTAGACCATACATGGATAAAATGCAAGATGCAATTACTGCAGTAGCAGGTGCAAATCAACATTCAAACCATCCAATGCTACAACAACGTGAAATTAAAAGACGTGGTTACTTAGTCATTACCAGTGACAAAGGTTTAGCAGGGGCATACAATGCCAATGTATTGAAAAGTCTAATTAAAGATATGGATTCACATCATAAAGATAATGATGATTATTCATTAATGGTATTAGGTCAAACTGGCGTAGATTTTTTAACTAATAAAGGATATCGCATTGATGACTCTTTAACGGAAGTGCCAGATCAACCTTCTTTCAAAAGCGTTCAAGCCATTGCTGAAAAGGCGATTGATTTATATAGTGATGAGGATATCGATGAATTAACGATTTATTTCAGCCATTTTGTCAATGTTTTAGAAAATAAACCTTCGAAGAAAACGGTACTTCCATTATCTCCAGAAGATTCAAGTCTTGGACATGGTCAAATGTCTTCTTATGAATTTGAACCTGACAAAGAATCAATATTGAGCGTAATTTTACCTCAATACGTGGAAAGCTTAATATACGGAACAATCTTAGATGCAAAAGCAAGTGAACATGCAGCACGTATGACTGCAATGAAAAATGCGTCAGATAATGCATCAGATCTTATTGATGATTTATCATTAGAATACAATAGAGCGAGACAAGCAGAAATCACCCAACAAATTACTGAAATTGTCGGTGGTTCAGCTGCACTTGAATAGAATTAAAGGAGGATACAAAAATGGGAGTAGGCCGTGTGACCCAAATTATGGGGCCAGTCGTAGACGTTCGTTTTGAACATAACGAAGTGCCTGAAATTAACAATGCTTTAGTTTTAGATGTTGAAAATGGCGAAGAAACGACATCTTTAACATTAGAAGTCGCTATTCAATTAGGCGACGACGTAGTTCGAACTATTGCAATGGATGGAACAGAAGGCGTAAAACGTGGTACTGAAGTTAAAGATACTGGTAGAAGTATTAGTGTACCAGTTGGAGACGCCACATTAGGTAGAGTATTTAACGTACTAGGCGACGTAATTGATTTGGATGAAGAGATTGATTCTTCAGTTCGTCGCGACCCAATTCATAGACAATCCCCAGCTTTTGATGAATTATCTACAAACGTAGAAATTTTAGAAACTGGTATTAAAGTAGTAGATTTATTAGCACCATACCTTAAAGGCGGTAAAATAGGACTTTTCGGTGGTGCAGGTGTAGGTAAAACAGTTTTAATTCAAGAACTCATTAATAATATTGCACAAGAACATGGTGGTATTTCTGTTTTTGCTGGTGTAGGAGAGCGTACACGTGAAGGTAACGACCTTTACTTTGAAATGAGCGACAGTGGAGTTATTAAAAAGACTGCTATGGTTTTCGGACAAATGAACGAACCACCTGGTGCACGTATGCGTGTTGCATTATCAGGACTAACTATGGCTGAGTATTTCCGTGATGAAGAAGGTAAAGATGTATTATTATTTATCGACAACATTTTCAGATTTACACAAGCCGGTTCTGAAGTATCAGCATTATTAGGTAGATTGCCTTCAGCTGTTGGTTACCAACCAACTTTAAGTACAGAAATGGGACAATTACAAGAAAGAATTACTTCAACGAATAAAGGATCTGTAACGTCTATTCAAGCGGTGTTCGTACCTGCCGACGACTATACTGACCCAGCACCAGCTAACGTTTTTGCTCACTTGGATTCTACTACTAATTTAGAACGTAAATTAACTGAAATGGGTATTTATCCAGCAGTTGATCCATTAGCTTCTACTTCTAGGGCATTGGAACCAAATATCGTAGGACAAGAGCATTACGATGTTGCACGTGAAGTACAATCAACGTTACAAAAGTATCGTGAGTTACAAGATATTATTGCTATCTTAGGTATGGACGAATTATCTGAAGAAGATAAACAAACAGTTGAACGCGCACGTCGCATTCAATTCTTCTTATCTCAAAACTTCCACGTTGCTGAACAATTTACTGGCCAAAAAGGTTCTTATGTTCCAGTTAAACGTACCGTTGCGGACTTCAAAGATATTCTTGAAGGTAAATATGACCATATTCCAGAAGATGCATTCAGACTTGTTGGAAGTATGGATGATGTAATAGAAAAAGCTAAAGATATGGGCGTTGAAGTTTAAAAAATTAGGAGGTATGGATAATGAGTACATTAAGCCTAAATATTGTCACTCCTAATGGCTCAGTTTACGATAGGGAAGATGTCGAGTTAGTTGTATTACAAACTACTGCTGGCGAGATTGGTGTCATGTATGGCCATATTCCTACCGTAGCAGCGCTAAAAACTGGATATGTCAAAATTAACTTTGATAATGGTTCAGAATTTATCGCAGTGAGTGAAGGTTTTGTTGAAATAAGACAACATAAATTATCGATTATTGTTCAAACTGCTGAAGCTGCTAAAGACATTGATGTTGAAAGAGCTCAATCAGCTAAAACAAAAGCCGAAGAGCATATAAATAGTGAACAAGATCGCGGTGATGTTCATAGAGCTGAACGTGCGCTAGAACGTGCAAATAACAGACTTTATGTATCTAGCTTAAAATAATTTCATTCAAGAGAAGTTCCAATCAGGAACTTCTCTTTTTTTGTCATTAAAATTTATAAAGATTAAATTGATAAAAATTGTGGACTTTGCATAAAATCATTGGTTAAAGTTATATTTAAAATAATCACTATATTATTTAAATGAAAAGTATCTTTTGGGGGATTTTTCGTGTAGAATACTTTAATAGAGATGAATGAGGAGAATTTAACATGGAGTATTTAGGTCAGTTTGCAATTATACATTTGATATTGCATGTCGTATGTATTTGTTTAAGTTATTGGGCACTAAATGTACTCAGATTGGACCAATTTTTTAAAAAGGGTGCACCTTTAAAGGTACAAGTATGTATGATATTTTTAGCGATATTATTAGGTACAGCCGTGAGTAATTTTATTGTAGATTTATTACAATTTTCAACACAGGTAAAATATTTGTTGCAATAATCCAAATAGTTGTTATTTAAATTTGAATATAGATATAATTATATGAAAGAAAATATTCATAAATTAAACGAGATGAAATTGTAATTTAAGTGGAGGATAAATGATGGACAAGATAGTTATAAAAAGTAGCAATAGATTAACAGGAGAAGTAAAGGCGTCAGGAGCTAAAAATGCAGTATTACCGGTATTAACTGCGTCTTTACTTGCATCGGAAGGTATAAGTCAATTACATAATGTCCCTGCACTTAGTGACGTAGAAACGATTAATAATGTAATTTCTACTTTAAACGCAGATGTAACTTATGAGAAAGATGGAGAAGCCGTAACTGTTGATGCGACTAAAGATTTATTTGAAGAAGCACCTTATGAATATGTGAGTAAAATGAGAGCAAGCATTCTAGTTATGGGACCTTTATTAGCACGTTTAGGTCATGCAAAAGTTGCTTTACCAGGAGGTTGTGCGATAGGATCTAGACCTATAGAACAACATATCAAAGGCTTTGAAGAATTAGGTGCTGATATCCATATGGATGGCGGCTTTATTTATGCTAACGCTAAAAACGGATTAAGAGGTGCGACAATACATTTAGATTTTCCAAGTGTAGGCGCAACCCAAAATATTATTATGGCTGCTTCATTAGCCAAAGGCAAAACTGTTTTAGAAAATGTAGCACGCGAACCAGAGATTGTTGATTTAGCAAACTACATTAACGAAATGGGTGGAAATGTCTTAGGCGCAGGTACAGATACAATCACAATTAATGGCGTAGATAAACTTCATGGAGTGACACATTCTATAATACCTGACCGTATAGAAGCTGGCACTTTATTAATAGCTGGTGCAATCACACGTGGAGATGTATTGGTTAAAGGTGCTATTAAAGAACATATGACAAGTTTAGTATATAAATTAGAAGAAATGGGAGTAAACCTTGAGTATTTTGATGATGCTATTCGTGTTAGCGCAGAAGGTGACTTAAAACCTGTAGACGTTAAAACATTACCACATCCCGGATTCCCTACGGATATGCAATCGCAAATGATGGCATTGTTGTTAACGGTAGAAGGTAATAAAGTTGTGACTGAAACAGTATTTGAAAATAGATTTATGCATGTAGGTGAATTCCAACGTATGAACGCTAACATTACTGTAGAAGGTAGAAGTGCAAAAATTCAAGGTAAGAGCCAACTTCAAGGCGCTCAAGTGAAAGCTACGGATTTACGTGCAGCGGCAGCCTTAATTTTAGCTGGATTAGTTGCTGAAGGAACTACGCATGTTACTGAGTTAAAACATTTAGATCGTGGTTATGTGAATTTACATGGTAAATTAAATTCGCTAGGCGCTAATATTGAAAGAGTCAACGACTAAACTAAACATAGATTATTGGAGGATTTAATAAAATGGAAACTATTTTCGATTATAATCAAATCAAACAAATCATCCCACATAGACAACCATTTTTATTAATTGATAAAGTAGTGGAATATGAAGAAGGTAAACGTTGTGTTGGTATTAAACAAGTATCCGGAAACGAACCATTTTTCAATGGGCATTTTCCAGAATATGCTGTAATGCCTGGCGTACTTATTACTGAAGCTTTAGCACAAACAGGAGCTGTAGCGATGTTAAATAACGAAGATAATAAAGGTAAACTTGCTTTATTTGCAGGGATTGATAAATGTCGTTTTAAGCACCAAGTTGTACCTGGAGATACTTTAACTTTAGAAGTAGAGATTACTAAAATTAAAGGCCCTATCGGTAAAGGTAATGCTAAAGCAACCGTAGATGGACAAGTAGCATGTAGTTGTGAATTAACATTTGCATTGCAAGACGCAAAATAACAAAAAGAGCTTAACTTTTTATAAGTTAAGCTCTTTTTGTTTGAGAATAATAATAAATTATATTTAATTTTTAATTAATGCTTATCTGATTTTTCGTCTTTCAGACGAGGTTTAGATTGCATTAATCGATTAAATGAAGTTTTAAGTTCGTCGCCAGTTAGGCCTTCATCAACTAATTGTTCTAATAAACTTTCAGCATACACTTGTCTCAAAGTATAAATATGACATTCTAAAACTACTGAAATTGACCCATTTAATTTCGTGATATGTTTAATAGTCGCATCAAATAAAGCTGGATCATTTGATGGGCGTGTAATGACTACGCGAATATCTAACAAAGTTTCATTATCCATATAAGATTTCATTGTGTCGTAGTGATAATCTGGAATGACAAGCTCTAATAACCATCCAGTACCGCTATTTTCTTTATTAATAATTACGCCATCTTCCAATTCGTATTCAGTTACGCCACCGTTTTCTGAAACAATTTGGAATCTGACAGCTTTAAATGTTTTCATTGCCTCACATCCATTAAACAAATTTAACTTTTACAATAAATAAGATTATGTAGTTATTATAACGTAAATTCAATTTGATAAGCCAATTTTTATAAAATATAGTAGTCTATTTTTCTTTCGTTTACAAAAAACGGCATTTTGACGTTGAGCGTTAATGTAACTAAGATATAACTACAAGGAGGTGAAACATGATAAATAATATAGTTGTCGTAGGACGACTAACACAAGATCCACAATTTTATAGTAAAGAAACAATAGATTATGCAACACTTTGTCTCGCGGTAGATAGGCCATATAAACGTAAGCCTGAACAGCAAAATTGTGATTTTTTATATTGTAAGGCTTTTGGTAATCATGCTAAAAATATCCACCAATATTTATTAAAAGGAGCACTCGTAGGCATTACTGGACATATGCGATCTTCTAAATATGAAAAAGACGGCCAAATGCATTATGGAACAGAAATCATTATCGAAACAATTAAATTTATGTCTCCTAAAGAAAAGCATCATCAAAATCAAAACGTAGAACTATATGATAAAGAAACTGCTGATTTAATATTCTCCTTGAATTAATCTATTTAATTTAAATGATTTATCCTCAATTTCAAACACATTGTTAAACTAACCATCATTTTATTAACCATCATATTAAACTCATCAAATCCTATTATTAATTATACTTGGCAAAGGCTATTGCTTATTTAAAATTAAATATAGCAATAGCTTTAATTATCGTTGTTTAAGTTGGAACTGAGGCTAAACTATATACAGAAAAATCAGATTTATTACGTCAAAATTACAACTAAAATAAAGTACTGTATATTTTCAAAACTGTCATGAGCGAAAATTTGAACTTTTAAAGTTTTTGATTTCTCCTAAATTGTTGTAATAGCGTTGTAAAAAATGCTCCTTTTTTTTTATTTCACTGTAACCTACAGTATTTTTATGAATGTTAGAGTAGTATTTGCGAAATGATGATAAAACTAATTATCTTATTAGGAGGATTTTTTAATTATGAAAAAAACATTACTTACTTCAACTATAGCATTAGGATTAGGCGTAACAGGCTTAGCAACAGGACATCATGCAAATGCAGCTGAAACAACAGGAGCAAACCATGCTCATTTAGCACATTTAGCACAAAATAATCCATCTGAATTAAATGCAAAACCTGTTCAAGAAGGTTCTTATAATATAAACTTTGACCAAAATAATACTAATTATCAATTTTCTTCAAATGGTCAAAACTGGTCTTGGAGTTATAATAAAGATGCTGGTAATGCTCAACAAGCTCAACCACAACAAAGTGGAGAAGCTCAACAACAAGAGCAACCACAACAAGGTGGAGAAGCTCAACAACAAGAGCAACCACAACAAAGTGGACAAGCTCAACAACAAGAACAATCACAACAAAGCGCTCAAACTCAACAACAAGAACAACCTAAACAACAACAAGCACCTCAAAATGAGCAAACTCAACAGCCACAACAAGAATCTACTTCAAGCTCAAACGATTCAAGTTCAAGTGATGACAGCGGTTCTTCAGTAAATGTTAACAGTCACTTAAAACAAATCGCTCAACGTGAATCTGGTGGCGACATTCATGCAACAAATGCATCAACTGGTGCATCAGGTAAATATCAATTCTTACAAACTACATGGGACTCAGTAGCACCTTCTCAATATCAAGGTCAACCAGCTTCATCTGCACCTGAATCAGTACAAGATAAAGCTGCAATGAAATTATACAATACTGAAGGTGCTTCACAATGGGTAACTGCATAATTTACCTATAAATTAAAAAATATGATTTAATAATATTAAGCGTTGCCTAATTAAAGGTAGCGCTTTTTTCTTGATTTTTTGCAAATTTCAAGGCTATTTGTTATCTTTAGTAAGAAAACATTATAATAAAACTACTAGGGGAGCCATTGGCTGAGATGATGTAAATCAGACCCTTAGGACCTGATTTGGTTAATACCAACGTAGGAAAGTAGTCTACATGTGCTTAATTTTTAATTTCGCCTAGTTAGGACTACATTCTTACGAGGAATGTAGTTTTTTTTATTAGGAGGAACTTTAGCAATGACATTTTCACAAGAGTTAAGAACAGCAGCTAAACCCATTTTAGCAAATATATATAATGATAATTTCATTCAACACATGCTAGCTGGAGATTTATCAGCCGAAGCAGCAAGATTTTACTTAAGAGCTGACGCATCGTATCTTAAAGAATTTGCAAACATCTATGCATTACTTATACCTAAAGTAAATACTATGGAAGATGTAAAATTTTTAGTAGAACAAATACAATTTATTGTAGATGGTGAAGTTGAAGCCCACGAGATAATAGCTAATTATATTGGAGAAGATTATGAAGAAATAGTGCAAGAGAAAGTATGGCCACCAAGTGGTGATCATTACATTAAACATATGTATTATAATGCATTTGTTAAAGAAAATGCTGCACACACAATAGCAGCAATGGCACCTTGCCCTTATGTATATCAGTATATCGCACGCCAAGCTTTAAAAGATGAAAGTTTAAACAAAAATTGCATATTAGCAAAATGGTTTGAATTTTATAGTACAGAAATGGAAGAACTCGTAAATGTTTTTGATAAATTATTAGATAAATTAACAGAAAATGTATCACAACAAGAACGAGATAGTATTAAAGAAAGTTATTTACAAAGTACTGTTCATGAACAAAACTTTTTTAATATGGCATATATTCAAGAATCATGGGATTTTGGAGGTAAATAAATATGAAAAAACCTAAGATAGCGTTAACGATTGCAGGAACCGACCCAACGGGAGGCGCTGGTGTTATGGCAGACTTAAAATCATTTCATGCCTGTGGTGTATATGGCATGGCAGCTATAACGAGTATCGTGGCGCAAAATACAAAAGGCGTTCAACATATTCACAATTTGACTCCACAATGGTTGGAAGAACAGTTAGATAGTGTATATGATGACGAATTACCTCAAGCTTTAAAAACAGGTATGATTGCGTCTAAAGCGATGATGGAATTAATACAATCATATATATCCAAACACCCAGAAATTCCATATGTAATTGACCCAGTAATGCTTGCTAAAAGTGGTGATTCACTAATGGATGACGAAGGTAAAAACAATTTGAAATCTATTTTATTACCACTTGCTACTGTAGCTACGCCTAATATTCCTGAGGCAGAAGAAATTACAGGATTAACAATTAAAAATGAAACTGATGTATACAAAGCTGGACATATTTTTATAAATGAAATAGGTAGTAAAGGCGTTGTTATTAAAGGTGGTCATGCTAATGATGATGAACAAAATTCTACAGATTATTTATTTATAAAAGATGAAGTTTACAAATTTACAGAACCACGTTTTGATACGCCTCATACACATGGGACAGGTTGCACATTTTCAGCTGTTATTACTGCTGAATTAGCAAAAGGGAAAACAATATATGATGCAGTACAAAAAGCGAAGAAATTTATTTCTATGAGCATACAATATACACCTGAAATTGGTGAAGGACGGGGTCCAGTGAATCACTTTGCTTATATGAAAAAGGAGGGCTTAGATGATGAATAACTTGGATACTATTCGTCAACAAAATCCTTTAGTCGTATGTTATACGAACGATGTTGTGAAAAACTTTACTGCGAATGGGCTGTTAAGCTTAGGAGCTAGTCCGGCGATGAGCGAAGCACCAGAAGAAGCCGAAGATTTCTTTAAAGTTGCATCGGCATTGTTAATTAATATAGGTACACTTAACAAGGCACAAAGTCAAGATATGTTGAAAATAGCGCATATCGCTAATAAGTCAGAGGTACCCCTAGTCTTTGACCCGGTTGCAGTAGGCGCTTCTAATTTTAGAAAGTCATTTTGTCAACAGTTTTTGTCAAAAATTGATGTAGCCGTCATCAAAGGTAATGCATCAGAAATATTAGCATTAATAGATGAAGGAGCTACTATGAAAGGCACAGATAGTGACGATGATTTACATGTGTTAGATATTGCGCAACGTGCACAAAAAAAATATAATACGACCATAGTCATTACAGGCAAAGAAGATATTATTGCCCAAGAAAATAAAATAGTGAAGTTATCCAACGGCTCATCATTTTTAGCTAAGATTACTGGTGCTGGTTGTTTGTTAGGTGGCGTTATCGCTAGTTTTTTAAATAAACGTTTATCACCAGATATCTATAATGTGATAGAAGCAGTATCAATTTACAACATTGCAGCTGAACAAGCAGAAGATGAAGTAATAGCACAGGGGCCAGGAACATTTTTAACGCGCTTTATTGATAAATTATACAGTATTGATCATTCAGACTATATAAAGCTAAGTCAAATTGAAGAGGTGTAAACAATGTTTCAGCCAGGCGATTTAAGACTATATTTTATTTGTGGAACACAAGATTTAAGCGATAATCGTAATATCTTGGATGTTGTACAAGAAGCACTAGATGCAGGTATTACAATGTTTCAATTCAGAGAAAAAGGTGAAGGTGCATTAATTGGTTCTGACAAAGAGCAACTCGCTGTAAAGTTACAAAATTTATGTCGTTCTTATGATGTACCATTTATAGTAAATGATGACGTTTCATTGGCGTTGGCAATAGATGCAGATGGAATTCATGTTGGACAAGACGATGAAAATATAGATAAATTTATTCATCAATTTAAACATAAAATCATAGGATTAAGTGTTGGCAATTTAGATGAATATCATAATTCGGATTTATCACATGTTGATTATATAGGCGTGGGCCCGATGTTCCCAACATTTTCCAAAGAGGATGCTAATGAACCTGTAGGACCTGAAATGATTATTCAACTCAGAGAAAAAGAAAAATTAAAAGATTTTCCAATGGTTGGTATTGGTGGCATTTCATTACAAAATTATAAAGAAGTAATGAAAGCTAAAGCGAACGGGGTTTCAGTGATTTCAGCTATAGCTAAAAGCAACAATATAAAAAGTACAGTTCGACAATTTTTACAATATATTGATTAATAGTGAAAATATTATGTTTTTGATTTTCACTTATACTCTAATATGATAAAATGATTTTTGTGTGAATATATCATTAGAGGTGGAAAAATGAAGAAAAAAGCGCTATTACCTTTACTTTTGGGAGTAATGGTCTTTCTAGCAGGATGTGACTACTCTAAACCGAGCAACAGAAATGGTTTCTTCTTTAATACATTTGTTGAACCGATGGATAAATTGATACATTGGTTAGGGACGAATTTTAATAATGATTATGGTTTAGCAATTATTGTAATTGTTGTAGCTATTCGTTTAGTTTTATTACCATTCATGTTATCAAATTATAGAAATAGTCATATGATGCGTGAGAAAATGAAGGTGGCTAAGCCTGATATCGATGCAGTTCAAGAAAAGGTTAAACGTTCTCGTACTCAAGAAGAGAAAATGGCTGCCAACCAAGAAATGATGGAAGTTTATAAAAAGTATGATATGAATCCAATGAAAAGTATGTTGGGTTGTTTACCAGTTCTAATCCAAATGCCAGTAATTATGGGATTATATTTTGTCTTGAAGTTCCCATCAGGTGGCGGATTTACTGATCATCCTAATTTCTTATGGTTTGATTTATCAAAACCAGACATTTGGATAACAGTTATCGCTGGTATTTTATACTTCTTACAAGCATATGTATCAAGTTTAAGCATGCCGAATGAACAGCGTCAAATGGGTTACATGATGATGGTTATTTCTCCAATCATGATTGTGTGGATTTCATTAAGTTCAGCTTCAGCTCTGGGTCTATACTGGTCAGTCAGTGCCGCGTTCTTAATTGTCCAAACACATTTAGCAAACATGTATTATTCAAGAGTTGCTAAAAGAGAAGTAGCTCCAATGTTAGAATCTATGAAAAATGACAACAGTAGCGATGGCAATAAAGCTAAAAATACACAAGTTGTATCTAAAAAAGGTAAGAAAAAATAATACTTTCGTTATAAAAAACGTCTTTCAAATAATTGAAAGACGTTTTTTATATTAAATTGATGACTCCCATTCATAAAAAAATTGTTGTACAAATTGTTGCATAAAATTATGTCTTTCTTTAGCTAGTGTCATTGCAGTTTTAGTATGCATTAAATCTTTTAAGTTAAATAATTTTTCATAAAAATGCTTGATCGCAGAAGGTGATAAATCATTTAAATTTACCGTACCATTTATTAAGGACGGGAAGTCAACTTCATTACTCCACATAGGCTCATTAAACGCACCAGCAAACTGAAAAGTTCTAGCAATTCCAATAGCGCCTAAAGCGTCTAATCTATCAGCATCACGAACTATTTGGCCTTCTTTTGTTAGCATCGTAGTATGAGTTTGAGCATGGTTATAGCTTATATTGTTTATAATATGTAAAATTGCTTCACATTCATTTTTTTCAATTTCTAGCGAAGCTAAAAATGTGCGAAGATTTTTAGCTGCTTCATCAATGTTTGTTAACTTAGAATCAACCGTATCATGTAGAAGGCAAGCCATGTTTATTATAAAAGTATTAACAGGTTGTTCTCGGTCTGCAATATATAGTGCTAACCGTTCGACTCTGTGAATATGTGCAATATCATGACCAGAATAATCATTTCTATGAAATTTGGTCATAAACGTGCGTGCTCTTTTTAGTTTTTCTTTTTGCTTCATACATACTTCACCTCATTAATTTATAAAATAGGAGACAGTAATCGGGAGATGCCCTCTTTAAACTTAATCCATAAGCTACGTTGCGCGTATATTTCTTTCGTTAGTCTATAAGATACTAATAAGTCTTTTTCAAATGCATGGCGTAATTGTTTAGCGAGTGATGTATCATACATAAATGCATTAATTTCAAAATTTAATGCAAAACTTCTATGGTCCATATTCGTTGTCCCGACACTGGCAACTTCGTCATCGATAACGACACACTTAGAATGTAAAAATCCATCTCTATAATGAAATATATTGACGCCAGCATCTAATAAACTCGCAACATTATTATAAGTTGCCCAATAGACAAAAGGATGGTCCGGTTTATCTGGAATCATTACATTGACATTAACTCCACCTAACGCAGCTATTTTAACTGCATCTAAAAATGCTTGGTCAGGAATAAAATAAGGTGTTTGTATGAAGATACTTTTTTTGGCAGATGCAATCATTTTTAAATAACCATATTTAATTTGTTCCCACTCTTCATCTGGGCCACTTGATGCAATTTGAATACCTATATTACCTTCATAATTCACATCAGGGAAATAACGATCTTGGTAGCTTAGATTAGAACGTGTAGACTGAGCGTTCCAATCCAACATAAAGCGTAATTGTAATGCGTTGACAGCATCACCTACAATACGCAAATGTGTATCTCTCCAGTAACCAAATTTCTTTTTAAGTCCTAAGTATTCATCGCCTACATTGAATCCACCAACATAACCAATTTTGCCATCGATAACGACAATTTTTCTATGATTACGATTATTCATTCTTAAATTAATTAAAGGTAATTTAGATGGGAAAAAAGCCTCAACTTGTCCACCTTTATTACGAAAAGCTTTAAAATCTTTAACTGACAATGATCTTGATCCCATATCGTCATAAAGCATTTTAACTTCTAAACCTTCATCTAGTTTTTGTTCTAATGCAGATAAAACACTTTTACCTAAATTATCATGACGGAAAATATAATATTGAATATGAATATAATCTTTAGCGTTATGAATATCTTCAAGTAGTGCGTCAAATTTTTTTCTGCCGTCTGTGTAAATCGTCACATCATTATCTGTCGTTAAAAAGGCTGCGTTATTATAAAGTAGCATTTGTACCATGTCTTTAAATTTAACAATTTGATGATTACCTTTTGAAAAATTATCATTTTTAAGTGCTTCGAGTTGTTCATTAACAATCATTTGGATACCGATTTTATCTTTTTCTTCAATTTTAAAGATATGGTTGCGCTGTATTTGACGTCCAAATAATAAATACAAGACGAAACCTAAAATAGGTATTAAGACAAGTACTAGCAGCCAAGCCCAAATGGACCCCGCTGTTCGTCTCTCTAAAAAGATAATCGTAAAAGCAAATAATAAATTTAAAGCAAATGCACTTATAAATATAATGTTTAAAACGACATTAGAATGATGAAGTGCAATAGACCACGTTGTTTCCATCATATATATTCCCCCAAAGTAACATTACATTTAATTCGTACAAAGTCTTTGCCATTGTAACATGAGTTGAAATTTTTATCATTTGACTCATACCCATTATGGGTATACGATAATCTTAAATATATAATAGGAGAGGGTAAATATGACTGGAGTATCTCAAGCCCATCACTCTACACAAACTAAAAATAATTTAAAATCTCGTTTAAACCGTATCGAAGGACAGGTAAAAGCAATTAATCGTATGATAGATGAAGATGTCTATTGTGATGATGTGTTAACCCAAATTAGAGCAACGCGTTCGGCTTTGAATAGTGTGGCAACTAAATTATTGGATCATCATATGAAGAGTTGTATTATGGAAAAAATTGAAAATGGTGAGAATGAAGCAGCTATGGAAGAACTGCTAGTTACTTTTCAAAAATTAATGAAAGACTAAAGAGGCATTAAGATGGAAACAAAAGTAATCTTTATTACAGGTTTAAAAACTTTAGAACAAGCAGCAGCATTAAAAAAAGATTTGTTAAATATTATCGGTGTTTATCATACTAACGTAGATGTTCAAAATAGTTCTGTTCAAGTTACTTTTGAAACGCCCGCTAATTTAAATAATATAGAAAAAGAAATATATGATAAGGGTTATACAATAAACTTTTAAAATGTTGTAGAATTTACAAAAATTGAACTACATTGTAAAAAATATTCAAAAAAATGGAAAAAATTGCAATTTTGTGTAGTAACATATAATAAAATAGGGTATGATGAAGTAGAAGCCATACAGTCAGGAGTGATGATATGAATAAGAACAACGACAAATTACAAAACGTAGTTAAGCTATTATCATCATTAGGGGTAAACATAAAGAAAACTAAATCAAGATTTGAAGTTATGCATACTTTACCAACTACTGTGAAGACCACTAACGAACTGAAATAGTCAAAAAGGACCTAGCGAAGTGCTAAGTCCTTTTTTTATTGCCTATGAAGTTTTTTGTCGTAATGGCGTCTTGGTCGTATCTTCATTAAATCGTTTCGGTTGATGGTAATATATAGAGAGTGCTACACCAACCCCACACATCAGGCTCCATAATGAGCTACCACCATAACTTATAAATGGTAATGGTATACCAGTAATAGGTAGTAACTGAATTGTCATACCAATATTTTGTAATATATGGAATAGTAATAATGAGACAAAACCAATTAAGAATAGCTTATTAAACGGATTTTCATCATTTGTTGCTAATCGTATTAGGTGAAAGATTAAACCTAAGAAAATAAGCAGTAGAATGACAGAACCAATAAAACCAAATTCTTCGCCTACAACTGAAAAGATAAAGTCAGTGTGATTTTCTGGAATGTAGACTTCACCATGATTAAACCCTTTACCTAACAATTGACCAGAGCCAATAGCTTTAAGAGATTCTGTTAAATGATAACCATCCCCGCTACTATAAGTATATGGATCTAACCAAGAACTTATTCTTCCTAACTGATATGTTTTAACACCTAATAAACTTTCAATTAATGAAGGTCTATAAATCATTGCTAGCAAGATACTCGACGCAAATGTAATGACTATTAAAAAGACAGGTGCTAATAATTTCCACGTAATGCCACTAGCTATAATGACACCTACTATGATAGCGCAAAGCACTAGTGTAGTACCTAAGTCATTCTGTAATAAAATAAGTGCCATTGGTAATAATGATATACCGATAATTTTAAGTAATAATTTAAAATCTGTTTCGAGCGATTTGTTAAAAGTAAACTTATTATGTTGCATTACTAATTTGGCTAATGCTAATATCAATACTATTTTCATAAATTCAGAAGGTTGGACACTAATTGGACCTAGCTTGTACCAACTTTTGGCACCATTGATTATAGGAGTAAAAGGTGTTTCTGGAATGATAATCAATACAAACAATCCAAAACATAAAATAAAATACAATAAATAACTGTACTTTATTAACTTTTTAGGAGAGACGATCATAATTAAGCCAGCAATAATAGCTCCTAATATATAATATAATATTTGTCTCACACTAAAGTTAGCGCTGTATTGACCTCCGCCCATAGCAGAATGTATTAAACTCACACTAATAATAGCTAATATCACGATAACGCCCACTAAAATCCAATCGACGCGTCGCAACCAACTGTGTTCTTTTGAACGACGTGAATTACTCATTGCATACTCCTTAAAATAATTTCTAAATTATGTAATATAGTTAGATTTTACCTAACTTTCTATTATATTGCTAGGACAACAGTAGTTAAGTTTAAATAAATTTATTGTACTATATTTATATATATCTTAACGTGTATAGCTTTGTAAATTACATATTATTTAATTATTTAAATTTAAAAATGACTATTCACTTAATCGATGCAAAGATATATTAAATCGTGATATGATGTAGTTTAATAATAATATTTGGAGGCAAAAGAGATGGCTAAAGAAAATATTTGTATCTTGTATGGAGGTAAAAGTGCCGAACACGATGTGTCGATTTTAACAGCTCAAAATGTCCTGAATGCGATTGATAAAGAGGTTTATCGCGTAGATATCATTTATATTACAAACGATGGACAATGGAAAAAGAAAACAGATATCGTTAACGAAATTTCGGACATAGATTACTTAAGATTAAGTGACACTGAAGCGGGAGATATATCTCGATTACTATCCACAGAAAAAAATCAACGCCCATATAGTGGAGTCTTTCCTTTATTGCATGGTCCCAATGGTGAAGACGGCACTATGCAAGGCTTATTCGAAGTATTAGATTTACCATACGTTGGTAATGGTGTATTAGCCGCATCAAGTACAATGGATAAATTAGTGATGAAGCAATTATTTGCGCATAGAGGTTTGCCTCAATTACCATATGTTAGCTTCTTAAGAAGTGAATACCAAAAGTACCAAGGTAATATCTTAAAATTAGTACATGATAAACTTGAATATCCCGTGTTTGTTAAACCTGCTAACTTAGGTTCTAGTGTAGGTATAAGCAAATGTAATAATGAAGAGGAATTAAAAACAGGTATCGAAGAAGCGTTCCAATTTGACCGCAAACTTGTTATCGAACAAGGAATCGATGCACGTGAAATAGAAGTTGCCGTGTTGGGAAATGACTACCCTGAAACTACTTGGCCTGGAGAAGTTATAAAAGATGTAGCATTTTATGATTACAAGTCTAAATATAAAGATGGTAAGATTCGATTGGATATACCTGCTGATTTGGATAAAGAAGTACAATTAACATTAAGAAATATGGCGGTAGAAGCTTTTAAAGCAACTGATTGTTCAGGTTTATTACGTGCAGACTTCTTCGTTACTGAAGATAATCAAGTCTTCATCAACGAAACAAATGCAATGCCAGGTTTCACTGAATTTAGTATGTACCCTAGTCTATGGGAAAACATGGGGGTACCATATGGTGACCTAATTAAAAAATTAATAGAGTTAGCTAAAGAGAAACATGAAGATAAGAAGAAAAATAAATACAGTATTAATTGAGGCGAATAATTTATGATCGAAGTAACATTAAAACAAATACAAGCATGGATTGATTGTGACATTGATAAGCAATTCTTAAATCAGTCTATTACTGGCGTGACGATAGACTCACGACATATAGAGCGCAAAATGTTATTCATTCCTTTTAAAGGAGAAAACGTTGATGGTCATAAGTTTGTGAAACAAGCTTTAAATGATGGTGCAGGCGCAAGCTTTTATCAAAAAGGTGAAGCTATTGATGAATCTATTAACGGTCCAATTATTTGGGTAGATGATATTTTAAGTGCTCTACAACAACTAGCACAAGCTTATTTACGTTACGTAAACCCACAAGTAATTGCAGTTACAGGATCTAATGGCAAAACCACTACTAAAGATATGATTGAAAGTGTGTTAAAGCCTCAATTCAAAGTTAAAAAAACGCGCGGTAATTATAATAATGAAATTGGCATGCCTCTTACAATTTTGCAATTAGACCAAGATACTGAAATTTCCATTCTTGAAATGGGAATGTCTGGATATCATGAAATTGAACTATTATCTAAAATTGCAGAACCCGATATTGCCATAATTACAAATATTGGCGAATCACATATGCAAGATTTAGGCTCACGAGAAGGTATCGCGCAAGCTAAGTTTGAAATTACTTTAGGACTAAAGCAAGGTGGTTTGTTTATTTATGATGGTGATGAACCATTATTAAAATCACATGTAGATAAATTGAAAGATGTAAAATTGACGAGCGTAGGTTTAGATAATAACAATACGTATGTTTGTAAAATAGATGACTTTGCTACAGAAGGTATTGCTTTTTCTATAAATGACACGGAACAATATGCTTTGCCTATACTAGGAACACATAATATGAAAAATGCAGCAATCGCTATAGCAGTAGGAAAAAGATTAAATTTAGATTATGAAACGATATATAATAACTTAAAACAAGTAAAACTCACTGGTATGCGTATGGAACAACATATTAGTGACGAAGGCTTAGTTGTTATAAACGATGCTTATAATGCAAGTCCTACAAGTATGAAAGCGGCAATTGATACTTTATCTAATATGTCGGGACGCAAGATTTTAGTATTAGGCGATGTATTAGAATTAGGGCAAGACAGTAAGTTAATGCATGAAGAAGTCGGCAGTTATTTATCTAATAAAGGTATTAGTTTCTTATTTACTTATGGTAGTGAAGCTGCTTATATTTATGATAAAGGCCAAAATAAAGTAGAACAGGCGAAACATTTCGATGACAAAGTGCAATTAATTAAATATTTAAATGGTATAGTGCAAGTCGAGGACAAAATTTTAATTAAAGGTTCTAGAGGTATGAAGCTAGAAGAAGTCGTAGAAGCCTTAATATAATATTTATCACAACAGAAATATCATTCTGTTGTGATTTTTTATTTATTCATGAATATTATAAATAGTAACCTCAAAAAAATATTTAAGAAATTAGATAGGAAAATAAGAAAGATAATTAACCGCTTACAACCCAACAACTGCAATATTAATTTAAAAAATGAAAGAAGCACTATAATGAATTAATTAAAGTTATGTAATTTTGCTTTATTGCGATTATATTGTTGAGGTGGTACTATTAAGAAGTTGAAGAAACTTAAATGAACATATATGAAGAGAAATATAGAAGTATAAAGGAGAATTATATTGCAAAATTTTAAAGAATTAGGGATATCGGCTAAAACAGTAGAAACCCTAGAATCAATGGGGTTTACAGAAGCCACACCAATTCAAAAAGATAGTATTCCACTTGCTTTAGCAGGTAGAGACGTATTAGGACAAGCTCAAACAGGTACTGGTAAAACAGGAGCTTTTGGCATTCCTTTAATAGAAAAAGTAGTAGGTAAAGAAGGCGTTCAATCGTTAATTTTAGCTCCTACAAGAGAATTAGCTATGCAAGTCGCTGAACAATTAAAAGAGTTTAGTAAAGATCAAAAAGTACAAGTAGTTACTGTATTTGGTGGAATGCCAATCGATCGTCAAATTAAAGCTCTGAAAAAAGGGCCACAAATCGTAGTAGGTACACCAGGGCGTGTGATCGACCACTTAAACCGTCGTACTTTAAAAACTACTGGTATCCACACATTAATATTGGATGAAGCAGATGAAATGATGAACATGGGCTTTATTGATGATATGAGATTTATTATGGATAAAATACCGGCTGAACAACGTCAAACTATGTTGTTTTCAGCTACAATGCCTAAAGCCATCCAAAATTTAGTACAACAATTTATGAATTCACCTGAAATTGTTAAAACGATGGACAACAAAATGTCAAATCCACAAATTGATGAATATTATACGATTGTTAAAGAATTAGAGAAATTTGATACTTTCACTAACTTCTTAGATGTACATCAACCAGAGTTAGCGATTGTCTTCGGTAGAACTAAACGTCGTGTTGATGAATTAACAAGTGCATTGTTATCTAAAGGCTACAAAGCTGAAGGCTTACATGGTGATATTACTCAAGCTAAAAGATTAGAAGTCTTAAAAAAATTCAAAAACGACCAAATTGATATTTTTACTCAAGCTAAAAGATTAGAAGTCTTAAAAAAATTCAAAAACGACCAAATTGATATTTTAGTAGCTACAGACGTTGCTGCACGTGGATTAGATATTTCTGGCGTAAGTCATGTTTATAACTTTGATATTCCACAAGATACAGAAAGTTATACTCATAGAATAGGTCGTACTGGTCGTGCCGGTAAAGAAGGTATTGCGGTTACTTTTGTTAACCCAATTGAAATGGATTATATCCGCCAGATTGAGCAAGCCAATGATCGTCAAATGAATGCTTTACGTCCACCACATCGTAAAGAAGTATTAAAAGCGCGTGAAAATGATATTAAAGAAAAAGTACAAAATTGGATGTCTAAAGACAATGAACCTCGATTACAACGCATCGCTGGTCAACTTTTAGAAGAATACAATGATGTAGAATTAATTGCTTCATTACTACAAGAATTAGTCGAAGCAAACGATGAAGTTGAAGTGCAACTTACATTCGAAAAACCACTAGCAAGAAAAGGACGCCCTGCTAAAGGTCCACGTCGCAATAACAACAACAACAATAATAAACGTGGAAACAAATTCGACAACAAAGGTCGTCGTGGCAAACCGGCGTTTAATAAAAAAGGTAAAAAAGATAGAACTTCAGATAGAAAAGACAACAAAAAGCCGATGAAAGGTCGTACTTTCGCCGAACACCAAAAATAAGGTCTAACTTATCATATATAGCAATTTAAGTTTAATCATCTCACTTATGTGAGGTGATTTTTTTATTAAATAGTTTTGTTATTAATTTTTAGGAGTAGTGAGTGGTGTCTAATGACTATGTTATAATAAAAATCAAAATTCATGCTGAAAGAGTTGAGAAAATGATACGTGATAACATATATTATCGCAGCCCTAAAAAAGTATTGAAATATTATTATTTAACAGAAGGATTATTACTATTAGTTGGTATCATTATAGGAATAGCCCTAATTTTACTAACGCATTATTACAATTGGTGGAATGCAATTCATTATATAGTTATAGTAGGTATGGTTGTTGATGTTTTTTATTTTGTAGTGACACCAGTAATTAAATATAAATTCACTTTTTATAAAATTGAGACAGATTATGTAGCAATTTCAAAGCAATTTTTCTTTAAGAAAACTGAATTGGTAAAATTTGAAAGAACTCAAATAGTTAATAGAAAAAGTAATCCTGTACTAGATATATTAGGTTTAAGTAAAACATCGATACACACTGCAGGTCATGTTGTTAACTTACCATTGATTCAAAACAAGGACGCTGAAACAGTTGAAACTTCGATATTATCATATTTGAGAGGAGCAGATTTTGATGTATAAACCTCAAAAGTTACATCCAATTTCTTATATTTCAGGTATTATAGAAGCGATAAAGCAAAACTTTGTCCTTGTTATCATTTTCTTAGTATTTAATTTAAAAGACTTTGATTTTAAAAATTATACTTCATATATTTATCCAGGCATAGTAGCTATTATCTTTATAGTTTCATTTATTATACATTCATTAAAAGTTTATAAGACAAGATATTGGATTGAAAAAGATCACTTTATATTAACGTCAGGTGTTTTTACCAAACAACGTAAAGAATTAAATATCCGACGTATTCAATCTGTCGACACTACTCAAGGATTAGTCAATCAACTCGTTGGCGGAGTTGTCTTGCAAATAAAAACACCGAGTGATGGTATAGAATTAGATACAGTCTCTAAAAAACAAAGTCAACTTATACAACAAGCCATTAAACAGCAACAGTTGAGCCTACAAGATAATGTAGTAAATGATGAAGTACTTCAGAGCGATAATGACAATAATGTTGAAACTACGAGTAATTCAACGGATCAACTTTATAAATTAAGCTTTAAAAATTTACTATTAATGGCGATGACAAGTGGTGCAATCGGTATAGCTTTTGCTGCTATAATGCCTATTTTAGGTGGTTTTTCAGATATTATCCCATGGAATGCTATTACAAATAAGGTAGAACATATTGCACAAGCGGTTTCTATTATAGTGATAATTATTGTTTTTACTATACTTATATTAAGTTATATTATTGGAACAATCATTACCATAGTACGTTATTTTAATTACACGCTAACTCAAGAGAACAACCAACTTAATATTTCGTATGGATTATTTAAAATTCAAAATATCACTGTTCCTACAGATAGGGTACAAGCAGTTATAGAAAATCAATCTTTTTTACGTAAAATTTTTGGTTATACTGCAATTCATTTTGTAATTACAAGTGATATGGATAGAAATTTGGACGATGAAACTATCGATGGCAAAGTAATGGTTTTACCATTTATTAAACGTAGAGACGCTTTTAATATTATTAAAGGATTAGTTCCTTATTTTGAGTTTAATGAATCCGAAAAAGGTATGCCTTTGAGAAGCTTGCACCGTTACTTTATAAAAGAGTTTTTCGTATTACTAATTATTGGGATTGTTGGAACTTATTTTTGGTCTGCTTGGTCAGTTGTTATTGTGAGTGTTGTGTTATTGTTCTTTATAAGTAATGCAATATTAAATGTGAAATATGCTGGATATAAAGTAAACAATGAAGAAATAGTAGTGCATAATGTTTCGATAATAGGTGTTAAAAATAACTATTTTAAACGAGACAAAATCTTAGGTATGGAAAATACTCAAACACCCTTCCTTAAAAGAAGCAACCTGACAACTTTTAGATACATTATTGCAAAGGCGTCAGGAATGCAAAAGATTGGTTTAAAATATGAAGATTCAAGCACAGTTCAAAGTTTGAAAAAATGGTATTTAAGAGGTGTGTGGCATGAATGATTTTAAGCAGATGGATTTAAATGGTAAAAGAGTCATGGCGCTACGATCAACTATTCTAACTTTTATTATTTTGGCAATAATAGTAATAATACTTATTGTAGATACAATGTGGTTAGATTGGTTAAGTAAGAAGACGATTATGTGGGTTGGTATCATTGGGATAATAGTATTACTACTCAATATACTCATTGGTACTTTAGTAATACCACGTTATCGATTTTTAATATTCAAATATAAATTAGATAATGATAAAATCGTTGTTCATACAGGGTTGTGGTTTATTACTACAAAAAATATACCCTTATTTAGAATACAAAATGTTGATATCCATGAAGGCATCATTATGAGAAAGTATAATTTAGCTAATGTGAACTTATCAACTGCAGCTGGCAACGCTGAAATAAATTTTGTTACGAAACAAGAAGCAGACATAATAAAGCAACATATAAGAGTCGTTACACGAGAATACTTATAAAATTGAAAAGATTGTAGGTCGTTATTATATGATATATGGCATAGGTATTGATTTAATAGAAATTCAACGTATTGAAAGTTTGTATAAAAGACAACAAAAGTTTGTTAATAGAATTTTGTCAGAGCAAGAAATAGAAAAATTTAATACGTTTATTAATACTAAACGTAAAATTGAGTTTTTAGCAGGTAGATTTGCTTGCAAAGAAGCATATAGTAAAGCGCTAGGTACAGGACTCGGAAAGACGGTAGCATTTCATGATATTGATTGTTTTAATGACGATTTAGGTAAACCTTGTATTGAGCATAAAGACTATGTTGTTCATGTGAGTATTACACATACTGAGACCTATGCAATGAGTGAAGTAATATTAGAATATAAATAAAATATAAATTTAAAAGTCAGTTCTTTGGCTAAAAATTTATATTTTTAATAAACTTAAATTAATAAGTGTATAAAAATCAACTTAGGGAAGGTTGGAGATAATGTATGGCGGACAAATATTATCGATCTACATATGTGAACGTAAACCTAAATGAAATTGCGTCAAACTATCAAATTTTTCAAAAATTACATCCTAAAAAAACAGTCATGCCTGTAGTTAAAGCAAATGGCTATGGGTTAGGGAGCATACCAATTGCGAAAAAACTAATGAACATTGGTGTGGAATTTTTTGCCGTTGCAACATTGGACGAAGCGATTGAATTAAGAATGCATGGTGTCAATGCCAAAATATTAGTTTTAGGTGTGATTTCTGTTGAACAAATAAATAAAGCGATTCAGCATCGTGTAGCTTTAACAGTACCTTCACTAAGTTGGTTAAAAACTGCTATTACTCATATTTCAAATGAAAATAAAAAGGAATTATGGTTGCATATCAAATTAGATACTGGCATGGGTAGATTAGGTATAAAGGATAAAGAAGAATATAACAATGCAATTGAAACTATCAACGAGGAACCGAATTTAGTATTCGAAGGCGTTTTCACTCACTTTGCATGTGCTGATGAACCAGGAGACTCAATGAATCAACAACAACAACAATTTGAAGAACTGGTAGAGTCTGCGGATAAACCACAATATATTCATTCTCAAAATTCAGCTGGAGCATTAATGAAAGATACACAATTTTGTAATGCTGTCCGTGTTGGTATTTCATTGTATGGATATTATCCATCATCGTATGTTAAAGAAAATGTTAAAGTTCATCTTAAGCCTAGCGCACAATGGGTAACTGAAATCGTTCAAACTAAAACTTTACAGCCTGGAGATTCAGTTAGTTATGGAAGCATTTATACTGCAACAGAACATACAAGAATAGGTATTTTACCTGTAGGCTATGCAGATGGTTTTGCACGCTTAATGACCGGTGCTTATGTAAATGTTAACGGTACACAATGTCGTATCATCGGAAAAGTATGCATGGACCAAGTAATAATTAAAATTCCTGATCATATAGAAGTTAATGACAAAGTCATTTTGATGGACCATCACTCAGATTCTCCACAAGCAGCTGAAATGTTGGCTATACAACAACAAACGATTAATTATGAAGTGCTTTGTAACTTAAGTAGAAGGTTGCCACGTGTGTATTACGATTCCGGTAGTGTAGAAATACACAATGAATTATTGAAATAGTATAGTCACTGTTTTTAAAATTTGTTATTATTAATGTAATCACAAATCAAATTAAACTATTTTTTAAGTCATACGGAGGTTTTATTCATGTCCAGTTTTAACCAAAGTAGAAACCATAATATAGAACAATCTTTAAAAGAAGGCTATTCTCAAATGGCTGATTTGAATCTCTCCCTTGCAGCAGAAGCTTTTCCCTTTGAATGTGAAGCTTGTGATTGCAATGAAACTTTTCTTAGTTCGAACAATACTAGTGATTGATGCGAAGAGGAGATGTATATCTAGCTGATTTATCGCCAGTTCAAGGGTCTGAACAAGGGGGAGTAAGGCCCGTTGTCATTATACAAAATGATACTGGTAATAAATATAGTCCTACCGTAATTGTCGCGGCGATTACTGGTAGGATTAATAAAGCTAAAATTCCGACTCATGTAGAAATAGAAAAGAAAAAGTATAAACTTGATAAGGATTCGGTTATACTTCTTGAACAAATTAGAACATTAGATAAAAAGAGACTAAAAGAAAAATTAACGTATTTATCAGAAGACAAAATGAAAGAAGTCAATAATGCGCTTGATATTAGTTTAGGATTACATAATGTTAGAAATCACAAATAAATCCCTTTTATAAAGTTAAATGGTATAAATCAAACCGATTTTATGAGTAGCCATTATTGTTCTGTTAATTTCACTTAAAAAGGGTCTATGTAATGAGGCTTTAGGAAATCCTAAAGCTTTTTTAATATTTAAGAGTCTCTTGTTCACTATTTATTTTTAATTAATTAACTATATGCTTATTACCTGAATTTATCATCATAATAAATTAAGTTTAAGAGGAGGTTTAATAGCATGGAAGAATTTAAAAAAATGTATAGACATCTTATAGATTTAAGTCTAACAACATCTGGTAGACAGGAACTAGCTGAGGAATGTAGTTCTTATATTGATGAAGTTGTAAATAAAGATATTTTACCAGAAGAAATCGTTGAAATTCACAAAGAATATATTACCATGCTAGATTTAAACCAAACAGAAATTTTGGGTTCTTTAGAAGTTTTAGAAGAAATTGTTAAAGGTTTTGGTTATAATTATAGAGATTATCAACGTCTCGTTGACCGTATGCAATATCATGACAAAGAAATAGATTTAGCCTCTAGGTTACAACAAACAATGTTGAAAACCGATATTCCTCAATTTGATAGTATTCAAATAGGTGTTATTTCTGTTGCTGCACAAAAAGTAAGTGGAGATTACTTCAATTTAATCGATCATAAAGATGGTACGATGAGTTTTGCTGTAGCTGATGTGATAGGTAAAGGAATACCTGCTGCGCTAGCAATGAGTATGATTAAGTTCGGAATGGACTCATATGGTCATTCACAACTTCCGAGTGATGGTTTAAAAAGATTAAATCGAGTTGTCGAAAAAAATGTTAATCAAAATATGTTTGTAACTATGTTTTATGGGTTATATGAAGAGATGAATCATTTATTATATTGTAGCTCGGCTGGACATGAGCCTGGATATATCTATAGAGCAGAGTCACAAGAATTTGAAGAAATAGATGTGCGAGGACGTGTGTTAGGCGTTAGCCAACTTACAAGATATAAGCAACAAGAGATACCGGTTTATTTAGATGACTTAGTAATAATATTTACCGATGGCGTTACTGAAGTTCGCGACCAAGAAGGAACATTTTTAGATAAAAGTTACTTATTAAATATGATTCACAAATATAAACATATGCATCCCCAAGATATTGTGCAATTATTGTACGAAGCTATTTTAAAAATACAAAATCCCAAGAAACGCGACGATTTAACAATTTTAATTATTAAACGAGTCAATTAATAGTGAATAACTTTGGGTTAGTGAATGTAAACTAAGGGTATACAGAGAACAAAATAAGACATTTTTAGGAGTGTAGCATAATGAATCTTAATATTGAAAAAGTAACTCATGAACAACATTATGAGATTAAAGTTGGCGGAGAATTAGATGTATATACAGTACCTGAACTAGAAGAGGTTTTAGTGCCGCTAAGACAAGAAGGCACTCATGATATACATGTTAATTTAGAGAATGTGAGTTATATGGATTCCACTGGTTTGGGTTTATTCGTAGGTACGTTAAAAGCCTTAAATCAAAATGATAAAGAACTATATATATTCGGTGCTTCTGATCGTATTAGCCGTTTGTTTGATATAACAGGGTTAAAAGATTTAATGCATGTTAATGAAGGAACGGAGGTTGAATAACATGCAAAGTAAACAAGACTATATTGAAATGCGTCTACCAGCTTCTGCAGAATACGTGAGTTTAATAAGATTAACTTTATCTGGTGTGTTTTCTAGAGCGGGTGCATCTTATGATGATATAGAAGATTCTAAGATAGCTGTCAGTGAAGCAGTTACTAATGCTGTTAAACATGCATATAAAGATGGTGCTGAAACAGGTATGATTAATCTTTGTTTTGAAATTTTTGATGACAAAATTAGAATTGTAATTTCAGACCAAGGCGAAAGCTTTGATTACGAAAAAACAAAAGAACAACTTGGACCATATCAAGAAAATGAAAATATTGACTTTCTTAGAGAAGGTGGTTTAGGCTTATTCTTAATTGAATCATTAATGGACGAAGTTACCGTCGATAAAAATCCAGGGGTAACTATTAGTATGACAAAGTATATAAAAAAAGAGCAGGTGCGAAATGATGACGAAAGAGTCGAAATCGGTTAATGACGTATCACCTGAACAGATCAACAAATGGATACAAGAGCATCAAAACAACGAAAATACTGATGCTCAAGATAGGTTAGTTAAACATTATCGTAAACTCATAGAATCATTAGCTTACAAATATTCCAAAGGTCAGTCTCATCACGAAGATTTAGTTCAGGTGGGTATGGTTGGTTTAATTGGAGCAATAAACCGTTTTGATTTATCCTTTGATAGAAAATTCGAAGCTTTTTTAGTGCCTACAGTAATTGGAGAAATAAAACGTTATCTCCGTGATAAAACTTGGAGCGTTCATGTTCCTAGAAGAATTAAAGAAATAGGGCCACGCATAAAAAAGGTCAGTGACGAATTAACCAATGAATTAGAACGCTCACCTTCTATTGATGAAATAGCTCAAAGATTAGAAGTAAGTGATGAAGAAGTGCTCGAAGCAATGGAAATGAGCCAAAGTTATAATGCACTTAGTGTAGATCATTCAATTGAAGCAGATAAAGATGGATCAACGGTTACTTTATTAGACATCATGGGCAAACAAGATTCTAATTATGATTTAACGGAAAAGCGTATGATATTAGAAAAAATATTACCCATTTTATCTGAAAGAGAACGAGAGATCATTCAATGTACATTTATTGAAGGATTAAGTCAAAAAGAAACAGGGGAACGCATTGGATTAAGTCAAATGCATGTTTCTCGCCTCCAAAGAACAGCAATAAAAAAATTACAAGATGCAGCAAAGAAATAATGAAAACTCCTTTCTTAATTTACAATGTAGATTAGTGAAAGGGGTTTTTCTATGACGATGTGGAACGTACATATTATAGATTTATATGATATGTTAAAATATATAATTAAGATATAGACATAAGGTGGAGGACAGTATGGATAATAATTTAATTCAATCGATTCATCAAAAATTTAATTTCACTACAAAACAAATAACATCAGTGTTGCAATTGTTAGAAGATAAAAATACGGTTCCTTTTATAGCAAGATATAGAAAAGAACAAACTGGTGGTCTAGACGAAGTTCAGATTAAACAAATTAATGATGAGTATCAATATAAGGTCAATTTGTTAAAAAGAAAAGAAGAAGTCATTAATAATATTGAAGAACAAGGTTTATTGACAGATGAATTAAAGCAAGAGATTTTAAATCAAACTAAATTACAAAGAGTCGAAGATTTATATAGGCCATTTAAACAAAAGAAAAAGACACGAGCAACTGAGGCAAAGCGTAAAGGTCTAGAACCATTAGCCCATTGGATACAAAATCCTACGCAAGAAGACTTGGAAATTACCGCAAAGCAATATATTTCCGAAGAGGTTCCTTCTGTTGAAGACGCTATTAAAGGAGCACAAGATATAATTGCAGAACAAATATCTGACAATCCCAAATATCGTAGTAAAATACTAAAAGATACATATCATAATGGTAATATTACTTCACGAAAAAGAAAAAATGCCGAAGATGAAAAAGCAATATTTGAAATGTACTATGACTTTAGTGAACCAATTAAACGCATCGCAAATCATAGAGTCTTAGCAATGAATCGTGGTGAGAAAGAAAAAATAGTCAGCATTAAACTAGATATGGAGCATGCAAACTTACATAAATTCATCTATCAACAAGAAGTGAAAAAAAGTAATAAAGTAGATTATCTTATAGACGAAGCTATTCAAGATAGTTTGAAAAGATTAATCATGCCATCTATTGAACGTGAGATTAGAGGTGATTTAACAGAAAGAGCTGAAAATCATGCGATTGATGTTTTCAGTGAAAATTTAAACAACTTATTATTACAACCACCATTAAAAGGCAAACAAATTTTAGGTGTGGACCCAGCTTTCAGAACAGGTTGTAAATTAGCAGTTATTAATCCATTTGGTACATTTATAGCTAAAGGTGTCATATACCCACATCCACCAGTTAATAAAAAACAACAAGCAGAAACTACGATGTTACAGTTTATCAATGATTACGATATTGAATTAATTGCTATTGGTAATGGTACGGCAAGCAGAGAAACTGAACAGTTTACTGCTAATTTAATTCAACAACATAAATTAAATGTTCAATTTATCATTGTAAATGAAGCAGGGGCTTCGGTTTATTCTGCTTCAGAAGTGGCACGCGCAGAGTTTCCAGATTTTCAAGTTGAGGAAAGAAGCGCGGTATCTATTGGGCGTAGAGTACAAGACCCTCTAAGTGAATTAGTGAAGATTGACCCTAAATCGATTGGAGTAGGCCAATACCAACATGATGTAAATCAAAAGTTTTTAGAAGGTGCCCTTACTTTCGTTGTTGAAAAAGCAGTTAACCAAGTAGGAGTTGATGTTAATACAGCATCGAAATCTTTATTACAATACGTTTCAGGCTTATCAGGCACCATTGCAGATAATATTATTAAATATCGAGAAGAGCATGGTTTGATAAAACATAATAAAGAAATAGCGAGTGTTAAACGATTAGGGGCTAAGACTTTTGAACAAAGTATTGGTTTTCTACGTATTACCAATGGTGAAGAACCATTGGATAATACTTCAATCCATCCTGAAAGTTATGGAGTAACTTATAAACTATTAGAAGAAATTGGCTTTGATGTATCCCAGCTAGGTACTCAAGAATTGAAAGCAAGATTAAATGAAATAGACCAGCAAGACGTTGCATCTAGACTTAATGTTGGGTTACCTACATTAGAAGATATAGTGAAATCATTGATAGCACCTAATCGTGACCCAAGAGATAACTTTGATACACCAATTCTTAAATCTGATGTTCTTTCAATAGACGATTTAAATCAAGGAATGAAATTAAGTGGCACCGTTAGAAATGTAGTCGATTTTGGAGCATTCGTTGATATTGGAGTAAAACAAGATGGTTTAGTGCATGTGTCTAAATTATCAAAACGCTTCGTTAAAAATCCAATGGAAATTGTAAGTGTAGGAGATATAGTAGACGTTTGGATAATTGGTATTGATGAAAACAAAGGGAAAGTATCATTATCAATGGTTGATCCGAATGAACAATGATGAATTACAATCATTAGTAGAAGAGTTATCATTAACTCACTTTAATAAAACGTTCAATCATGAAGCCTATTTTAATTTGAGACTTAGAACTACTGGTGGAAGATATTTATTAGACACTCATAATATAGAAATAAATTTCAAACAATACGAGAAATTTGGTATAGATGCTATTAAAGATATTATTAAACATGAACTATGTCACTATCATTTACATTTACAAGGCAAAGGATACAAACATATAGATAGAGACTTTAAGATATTGAGTTCTGCTGTAAAGGCCCCGCGTTATTGTACGCCAACTAAAAATTATGAAGAACGGGCAAATTACTTATATCAATGTACGAATTGTGGTAAGCAATTTATGAGGATAAAAAAAGTGAATACAAAAAAATGGCATGCGGTATGTGTAAAGGTAAGTTAGAGTTAATAAAAAAATTGAAATAAATACAAAAGATCTTCCTGTTTTACGGAGGATCTTTTTATATTATATATAAATTTACCACTCAATGTGTAATATAGTAATTTTAAAGAAAAATATTATTAATAAATCATTTTAAAAACATTGACGTTTAAGGGAGTCATATCGTATGATAATAAATGTCGAAAAAACAGAGCGATTTACGAAAAAGTAGAATTGCTTATTACAAAAATTTAATCAACAAAGTTATTGACATAAACATTTAATTACAGTATAATTAATAATGTTCTAAATTGATAACTTCCGTTTTGCCAAGCGGTCGTGGCGGAATGGCAGACGCGCTAGGTTGAGGGCCTAGTGGGAGAAATCCCGTGGAGGTTCAAGTCCTCTCGACCGCATCAAAAACATTAATTATATATTTGCGGGTGTAGTTTAATGGCAAAACCTCAGCCTTCCAAGCTGATGTTGTGGGTTCGATTCCCATCACCCGCTCCATTTAGAAATTTTATGAACATTGAAAACTGAATTGCAATATGTCAACGTTAATTCCAAACGCAACGATATAATCGTTGGTTTAAACGTGTTAGAGATAACACACAAATTAGTATTTTATGAGCTAATCAAACATCATAATTTTTATGAACATTGAAAACTGAATTGCAATATGTCAACGTTAATTCCAAACGCAACGATATAATCGTTGGTTTAAACGTGTTAGAGATAACACACAAATTAGTATTTTATGAGCTAATCAAACATCATAATTTTTTATGGAGAGTTTGATCCTGGCTCAGGATGAACGCTGGCGGCGTGCCTAATACATGCAAGTCGAGCGAACAGATAAGGAGCTTGCTCCTTTGACGTTAGCGGCGGACGGGTGAGTAACACGTGGGTAACCTACCTATAAGACTGGAATAACTTCGGGAAACCGAAGCTAATGCCGGATAACATGTAGAACCGCATGGTTCTACAGTGAAAGATGGTTTTGCTATCACTTATAGATGGACCCGCGCCGTATTAGCTAGTTGGTAAGGTAACGGCTTACCAAGGCAACGATACGTAGCCGACCTGAGAGGGTGATCGGCCACACTGGAACTGAGACACGGTCCAGACTCCTACGGGAGGCAGCAGTAGGGAATCTTCCGCAATGGGCGAAAGCCTGACGGAGCAACGCCGCGTGAGTGATGAAGGTCTTCGGATCGTAAAGCTCTGTTATTAGGGAAGAACATGTGCGTAAGTAACTGTGCGCATCTTGACGGTACCTAATCAGAAAGCCACGGCTAACTACGTGCCAGCAGCCGCGGTAATACGTAGGTGGCAAGCGTTATCCGGAATTATTGGGCGTAAAGCGCGCGTAGGCGGTTTCTTAAGTCTGATGTGAAAGCCCACGGCTCAACCGTGGAGGGTCATTGGAAACTGGGAGACTTGAGTGCAGAAGAGGAAAGTGGAATTCCATGTGTAGCGGTGAAATGCGCAGAGATATGGAGGAACACCAGTGGCGAAGGCGACTTTCTGGTCTGTAACTGACGCTGATGTGCGAAAGCGTGGGGATCAAACAGGATTAGATACCCTGGTAGTCCACGCCGTAAACGATGAGTGCTAAGTGTTAGGGGGTTTCCGCCCCTTAGTGCTGCAGCTAACGCATTAAGCACTCCGCCTGGGGAGTACGACCGCAAGGTTGAAACTCAAAGGAATTGACGGGGACCCGCACAAGCGGTGGAGCATGTGGTTTAATTCGAAGCAACGCGAAGAACCTTACCAAATCTTGACATCCTTTGACCACTCTGGAGACAGAGTTTTCCCCTTCGGGGGACAAAGTGACAGGTGGTGCATGGTTGTCGTCAGCTCGTGTCGTGAGATGTTGGGTTAAGTCCCGCAACGAGCGCAACCCTTAAGCTTAGTTGCCATCATTAAGTTGGGCACTCTAAGTTGACTGCCGGTGACAAACCGGAGGAAGGTGGGGATGACGTCAAATCATCATGCCCCTTATGATTTGGGCTACACACGTGCTACAATGGACAATACAAAGGGCAGCTAAACCGCGAGGTCATGCAAATCCCATAAAGTTGTTCTCAGTTCGGATTGTAGTCTGCAACTCGACTACATGAAGCTGGAATCGCTAGTAATCGTAGATCAGCATGCTACGGTGAATACGTTCCCGGGTCTTGTACACACCGCCCGTCACACCACGAGAGTTTGTAACACCCGAAGCCGGTGGAGTAACCATTATGGAGCTAGCCGTCGAAGGTGGGACAAATGATTGGGGTGAAGTCGTAACAAGGTAGCCGTATCGGAAGGTGCGGCTGGATCACCTCCTTTCTAAGGATATATTCGGAACATCTTCTAATTGTACATTGAAAACTAGATAAGTAAGTAAAAATAGATTTTACCAAGCAAAACCGAGTGAATTAGAGTTTTTAAAAGCTTGAATTCAAACTAAAATAATCGCTAGTGTTCGAAAGAACACTCACAGATTAATAACATTTTGGGTTTTGAGTTAAACATTGCGTTTGACTTAAAAACAAAAAGATTAAGTTATTAAGGGCGCACGGTGGATGCCTTGGCACTAGAAGCCGAAGAAGGACGTTACTAACGACGATATGCTTTGGGGAGCTGTAAGTAAGCGTTGATCCAGAGATTTCCGAATGGGGAAACCCTACACGAGTCATGTCGTGTAATCAACATGTGAATACATAGCATGTTTGAAGGCATACCCGGAGAACTGAAACATCTTAGTACCCGGAGGAAGAGAAAGAAAAATCGATTCCCTGAGTAGCGGCGAGCGAAACGGGAACAGCCCAAACCAACAAGCTTGCTTGTTGGGGTTGTAGGACACTCTATACGGAGTTACAAAAGTTATTGTTAGACGAAGCATCTGGAAAGATGCATCAAAGAAGGTAATAATCCTGTAGTCGAAAACGATAGCACTCTTGAGTGGATCCTGAGTACGACGGAGCACGTGAAATTCCGTCGGAATCTGGGAGGACCATCTCCCAAGGCTAAATACTCTCTAGTGACCGATAGTGAACCAGTACCGTGAGGGAAAGGTGAAAAGTACCCCGGAAGGGGAGTGAAAGAGAACTTGAAACCGTGTGCTTACAAGTAGTCAGAGCCCGTTAATGGGTGATGGCGTGCCTTTTGTAGAATGAACCGGCGAGTTACGATTTGATGCAAGGTTAAGCAGGAAATGTGGAGCCGTAGCGAAAGCGAGTCTGAATAGGGCGTTGAGTATTTGGTCGTAGACCCGAAACCAGGTGATCTACCCATGACCAGGTTGAAGTTCAGGTAACACTGAATGGAGGACCGAACCGACTTACGTTGAAAAGTGAGCGGATGAGTTGTGGGTAGCGGAGAAATTCCAATCGAACCTGGAGATAGCTGGTTCTCTCCGAAATAGCTTTAGGGCTAGCCTCAAGTGATGATTATTGGAGGTAGAGCACTGTTTGGACGAGGGGCCCTTATCGGGTTACCGAATTCAGACAAACTCCGAATGCCAATCAATTTAACTTGGGAGTCAGAACATGGGTGATAAGGTCCGTGTTCGAAAGGGAAACAGCCCAGACCACCAGCTAAGGTCCCAAAATATATGTTAAGTGGAAAAGGATGTGGCGTTGCCCAGACAACTAGGATGTTGGCTTAGAAGCAGCCATCATTTAAAGAGTGCGTAATAGCTCACTAGTCGAGTGACACTGCGCCGAAAATGTACCGGGGCTAAACATATTACCGAAGCTGTGGATTGTCCGTAGGACAATGGTAGGAGAGCGTTCTAAGGGCGTTGAAGCATGATCGCAAGGACATGTGGAGCGCTTAGAAGTGAGAATGCCGGTGTGAGTAGCGAAAGACGGGTGAGAATCCCGTCCACCGATTGACTAAGGTTTCCAGAGGAAGGCTCGTCCGCTCTGGGTTAGTCGGGACCTAAGCTGAGGCCGATAGGCGTAGGCGATGGATAACAGGTTGATATTCCTGTACCACCTAAATTCGTTTTAAGCGATGGGGGGACGCAGTAGGATAGGCGAAGCGTGCTGTTGGAGTGCACGTCCAAGCAGTAAGACTGAGTGTTAGGCAAATCCGGCACTCATAAGGTCAAGCTGTGATGGGGAGAGGAAATTGTTTCCTCGAGTCGTTGATTTCACACTGCCAAGAAAAGCCTCTAGCTAGAATATTAGGTGCCCGTACCGCAAACCGACACAGGTAGTCAAGATGAGAATTCTAAGGTGAGCGAGCGAACTCTCGTTAAGGAACTCGGCAAAATGACCCCGTAACTTCGGGAGAAGGGGTGCTCTCTAGGGTTAACGCCCGGGAGAGCCGCAGTGAATAGGCCCAAGCGACTGTTTATCAAAAACACAGGTCTCTGCTAAACCGTAAGGTGATGTATAGGGGCTGACGCCTGCCCGGTGCTGGAAGGTTAAGAGGAGTGGTTAGCTTCTGCGAAGCTACGAATCGAAGCCCCAGTAAACGGCGGCCGTAACTATAACGGTCCTAAGGTAGCGAAATTCCTTGTCGGGTAAGTTCCGACCCGCACGAAAGGCGTAACGATTTGGGCACTGTCTCAACGAGAGACTCGGTGAAATCATAGTACCTGTGAAGATGCAGGTTACCCGCGACAGGACGGAAAGACCCCGTGGAGCTTTACTGCAGTCTGATATTGAAATTCGGCACAGTTTGTACAGGATAGGTAGGAGCCTTAGAAACGTGAACGCTAGTTTACGTGGAGGCGTTGGTGGGATACTACCCTCGCTGTGTTGGATTTCTAACCCGCACCATTTAGCATGGTGGGAGACAGTGTCAGATGGGCAGTTTGACTGGGGCGGTCGCCTCCTAAAGAGTAACGGAGGCGCTCAAAGGTTCCCTCAGAATGGTTGGAAATCATTCACAGAGTGTAAAGGCATAAGGGAGCTTGACTGCGAGACTTACAAGTCGAGCAGGGTCGAAAGACGGACTTAGTGATCCGGTGGTTCCGCATGGAAGGGCCATCGCTCAACGGATAAAAGCTACCCCGGGGATAACAGGCTTATCTCCCCCAAGAGTTCACATCGACGGGGAGGTTTGGCACCTCGATGTCGGCTCATCGCATCCTGGGGCTGTAGTCGGTCCCAAGGGTTGGGCTGTTCGCCCATTAAAGCGGTACGCGAGCTGGGTTCAGAACGTCGTGAGACAGTTCGGTCCCTATCCGTCGTGGGCGTAGGAAATTTGAGAGGAGCTGTCCTTAGTACGAGAGGACCGGGATGGACATACCTCTGGTGTACCAGTTGTCGTGCCAACGGCATCGCTGGGTAGCTATGTATGGACGGGATAAGTGCTGAAAGCATCTAAGCATGAAGCCCCCCTCAAGATGAGATTTCCCAACTTCGGTTATAAGATCCCTCAAAGATGATGAGGTTAATAGGTTCGAGGTGGAAGCATGGCGACATGTGGAGCTGACGAATACTAATCGATCGAAGACTTAATCAATTTTTAAATGTTTTGATTGGTTAATTTATATTTACTTACTATCTAGTTTTGAATGTATAAATGTTATACATCATTGTCTGGTGACAATGGCAAGGAGGTCACACCTGTTCCCATGCCGAACACAGAAGTTAAGCTCCTTAGCGCCGATGGTAGTCGGATTTACATCCCGCTAGAGTAGGACGTTGCCAGGCAATCAAGAGACCTAAAGGTCTCTTTTTTTATGCCCAATAAGGAGCTTAACTTCTCAAAATAATCTTTGAAACACTATAAGACCGCAGGTCTGTTTATACAAAATGTAAATAAAATATTAAAAACTTTGGCGTAGAGAAAGCGTTTGAAGCTGACGAACTCAAGGCGTCGCGTCACGCGCTTACGAGGAGGTAAGCAAGTCAGTGACGCATGCAAGTGAGGAAAGATGCGAGCCGCTTGCCTCAAGCCCAAAAAGCGCCTTAGCGTCGATGGTAGCAGATTTACATCCCGCTAATAAAGGAACACAGGTGAATAACACCTGTGTAAGTCCCACTAAACTTAAAGAGTGGGACTTTAGACGTTGCCAGGCAATCAAGAGACCTAAAGGTCTCTTTTTTTTTATGCCCAATAAGGAGCTTAACTTCTCAAAATAATCTTTGAAACACTATAAGACCGCAGGTCTGTTTATATAAATGTAAATAGAATATTAAAACTTTGGCGTAGAGAAAGCGTTTGAAGCTGACGAACTCAAGGCGTCGCGTCACGCGCTTACGAGGAGGTAAGCAAGTCAGCGACGCATGCAAGTGAGGAAAGATGCGAGCCGCTTGCCTCAAGCCCAAAAAGCGCCTTAGCGTCGATGGTAGCAGATTTACATCCCGCTAATAAAGGAACACAGGTGAATAACACCTGTATAAGTCCCACTAAACTTAAAGAGGGGAACTTTAGACGTTACTCAGCAATCTAAAAAGCTTAGCTCATATAACAATATTTAAAACACTATAAGACCACAGGTCTATTTATATAAAATGTAAATAGAATATTAAAAGTATTTGGCTCAGAAAAATTGATTGAATGTGCAAGTATTATGAATAAAACAAAATTAATATTCATGGCGTCTCATGGCATCTTCTTATATTATATATTCTTTCGCTATATAAAAAGGTTCTATACACTTTCGTATATAGAACCTTTCAATTAAATTAATAACGAATAAAGCATTTTATTTTCATTGATGTAAATATTGGATGGATCAAATTCAGAAACATTAGTTTTTAAATTATCCAAGTCACTATGGTTATATAGTTGGATTCCGATAATAACTGTACCAGTGTTTTGGGATGATTTTTTGAGGTATTCAAACTTAGTAATATCATCTTTTGGTCCAAGCACATCATTTACAAATTCTCTTAAAGCACCAGGTCTTTGTGGGAAATTTAAAATGAAGTAATGTTTCATTTCCTCAAAGAGTAATGAGCGCTCTTCAATCTCTTTCATTCTATTAATATCATTGTTTCCACCGCTTACGATGCAGACGACATTCTTACCTTTAATTTTAGATTTGTATTTTTCTAAAGCAGATACACTTAATGCACCAGCGGGTTCTGCAATTATAGCTTGCTTAGAATACATGTCCAAAATTGTAGAACAAACTGCACCTTCATCCACTTGCACGTAATCATCAACAACTTTTTGTGAAATGTCATAAGTGATTTCTCCAACACGTGCGACAGAAGCACCATCTACAAATTTTTCAATATTTTGTAATGTGACGATTTCGTTTTTGACGACAACTGATTCATACATACTACTGGCGCCAGCTGGTTCAACACCAACAATCGATGTTTCTTTAGAATGATCTTTAAAATAAGTACCAACGCCTGAAATGAGGCCTCCGCCACCAATAGCAGCAAATAAATAATCAAAGTTTATGTCATCTTTTTTAGACTGTTCAATAATCTCTTTAGCTATCGTACCTTGACCTGCAATTGTATAAATATTATTGAAAGGATCAATGAAATTCATTGCGTAATCTTGTGTATATATGAGTGCTTCTTTTAAACATTCATCGAAAGTATCACCTGTTAAAACGATATCTACATTAGATCCACCAAAGAATTTTACTTGATTTATTTTTTGTAGTGGTGTTGTAACAGGCATAAAGATTACAGCAGTTAAATTTAATTTACTCGCTGTGTATGCTACACCTTGCGCGTGATTACCTGCACTCGCGCAAGTTATACCATTTTGTCGGTCTTTCTCATTTAAAGCAATAATTGCATTATAAGCGCCTCTTAGTTTAAATGAACGTACCCATTGAAGATCTTCCCGTTTTAAATAAACGTTACATTCATATTTATGAGAAAGATAATGATCTTTTTGTAAGGGGGTTTCTTTTGCAACATCTTTTAAATTTAAGAAAGCCTCATCAATATCTTTGGATGACACTGTAGTTTTAACTGTCATAAATTTCACACCTTTACTTTTGAATTTCTTTATTGAAATGTCTTTGCATTTTCATAAGCAGCAATTTCATCCTCATATTGCAGTGTAACTGCTATGTCATCTAAACCATTGACTAGTTTGTTTTTCCAAGTAGCATCAATATCAAAATGGTAAGATTTTTCAGGGGTTGATACGGTTTGGTTGGGTAAATCTATGGTGATTTCTGAGAAAGTTGCTAAATGTTTTCTAGCATCTTCATCTAAACTTATAGGTAGCATGCCGTTTTTTGTACAATTCATATAGAAAATATCACTATAACTACCAGCTATTATAATATCAAAACCATAGTCTTTGATTGCCCAAGCAGCATGCTCTCTACTAGAACCACATCCGAAATTATCACCAGTTATAAGAATCGAGGCATTTTCATATTCAGGCTTATTAGGGTTGAAATCTGGATTATCAGATCCATCATCTAAATAACGCCATTCGTCGAATGCGAAAGGGCCAAAGCCAGTTTTAGAAATTCTTTTTAAATGTACTTTAGGTATAATTTGGTCAGTGTCAATATTGTCATGGAAAAGTGGTACAATTTTTCCAGTATAAGTTGTTATCGGTTTTACATCCATCTTAAACGACCACCTTTCTAACATCTACGAATTTACCATTAATAGCTGCCGCTGCTGCCATAGCAGGGGAAACTAGGTGGGTACGGGCACCTTTACCTTGGCGACCTTCAAAGTTTCTATTACTAGTTGAGGCACAATGCACACCATTTGGCACTTGGTCAGGGTTCATACCTAAACACATTGAACAACCTGGTTCTCTCCAATCAAATCCTGCATCTTTAAATATCTTATCAATGCCTAATTTCTCTGCTTCAATCTTAACAGTTCTTGAACCTGGAACGACAATAGCAGTAATATTTGGATGAACTTTATTTCCCTTCACGATGTGACTTGCTTCAACTAAATCAGAAAGTCTAGCATTTGTACATGAGCCTAAAAATACATAACCTAAATCGATGTCCTCGGCTTTTTGACCTGGTTTTAATCCCATATAGTCATAAGCACGTTCATCATTAACATTTTTAATCTCAGGGAAAGGTGTATTAAAACTAACACCCATTTCTGGATTAGTGCCCCAAGTGACTTGAGGTTCTAATCCTGAAACATCCATTTCAATAACCTTATCAAATTGAGCGTCGTCATCAGTATATAGCTCACGCCATTCATCGACATCATATTCATAATTTGTAGCATATGGACGACCTTTTACATATTCAAAAGTAGTATCATCAGGTTGCATCATGCCATATTTTGCACCTGCCTCTATAGCCATATTACAAATTGTCATACGTGCCTCCATAGAAAGGTTACGGATCGTTTCTCCAGAAAATTCTAAAGCATAACCTGTACCAAAATCTACACCATATTGATTAATTAGATATAGAATTATATCTTTTGCATAAACACCTGTTGGAAGTTTACCATTAACGTCAATTTTAAGATTTTTAGGTTTAGTTTGCCACAATGTTTGAGTTGCAAAAACATGTTCTACCTCACTTGTACCAATGCCAAAAGCTATGGCACCGAAAGCACCGTGGGTAGCAGTATGTGAATCGCCACAAACGATAGTTTTACCAGGTTGTGTTAATCCAGTTTCAGGTCCAACCATGTGAACGATACCTTGTTCATCAGAACCCATATCAAAAATATGAACGCCAAATGCTTTAGCATTTTCTTGCAAAGTTGTGATTTGTTTATTTGCTATTTCATCCTTAATATTAAAAATATCAACGGTAGGTACGTTATGATCCAAAGTAGCATAAGTTAAATCAGGTCTTCTAAGTTTTCTATTTTGAAGTCTCAGTCCTTCAAATGCTTGAGGAGATGTAACTTCATGAATTAAATGTAAATCAATGTATAATAACTGTGGGGAACCTTCTTTCCCAGTCAAAACGTGTTTGTTCCAAACTTTATCGAATAGTGTTTTACCCATATGACATCTCCTCCTTTATATATTTGCTTTCACAGATTGAAAGACTTCTGTAGTAGTACAATGACCTCCAAGATCACTCGTCGTTTTGCTATCTTTTATAAGTTGATAAACTACGCGCTCTAAGTGTGATGCAGCTTGTTCTTCATCGAAACTTTCTCTTAAACACATCGCCACTGATAATAACATACCAAAAGGATTTGCTTTGTTTTGGTTTGCTATATCAGGCGCTGAACCGTGAATCGGTTCATAAAGTCTAGTGCCTTGTTCGCTAAAACTAGCAGAAGGTGATAAACCTAGAGAACCAGGTATAACTGAAGCTTCATCACTCAATATATCTCCAAATAAATTTTCAGTTACAATAACATCAAATTGAGTAGGATTAGTAATTAAATGCATTGCGCAAGCATCAACAAGCAGATGATTTACTTCCACATCAGGATAATCTTGCGCAACATTATTAATAACTTGGCGCCATAATTTACTTGATGCTAAAACATTTTCCTTATCAACTGAAGTAAGTTTTTTATTACGCTTTTGAGCTAATTTAAATGCAACATGTGCGATACGTTCAATTTCAGGTTTAGTATATGTTAATGAATCAAGTGCTTGGTCTTGATTCCAATGTTTCGGTTCACCGAAATAAATACCGCCGGTTAACTCACGAACTATAACAAAATCTGTTCCAGCTACTTTTGCTTCTTTAATAGGGGACAAATGACTCGTACCATCAGTTACTGTAGTAGGTCGTATATTGGCAAAAAGACCTAATGTCTTTCTAATACCTAAAAGACCTTGTTCGGGCCTATTATTAGGATCAGTCCATTTAGGACCACCTACAGAACCTAAAAGTATAGCATCGGCATTTTTACACGCTGTTAATGTGTCTTCTGGTAAAGGTGAGCCATGATGATCAATGGCTACGCCACCAAAATCATGCTCCTCTATAGTGTATTCAAAATTAAATTTTTTGCTCAGTAGTTGTAATACTTCAAGCGAACCACTCATAATTTCAGGTCCAATACCATCTCCGGGTAATGAAACTATGTTATAACTCATGACTTTATGCCTTCTTTCTTAGATGATTCATTTACATATTTGGCTTGCGCTTCTACATATGATTTACAAGAAGCCAGTAAGATGTCATGATCAATACCAACGCCAGTTACAATTTGATCACCAATTTTAAGTTGAACATGGACTTCGGCTTGAGCATCGGAACCTTCCGTTACCGAATCAATTGTATAATCTAATAGTTCAGTTTCTCTATCGAAAATACGGTCTACTGCGTTATACACAGCGACGATTGAGCCTGTTCCAATACTTGAATCTTGATAAGTATTACCATCTTTATCTTTAATAACTACTACTGCACTTTGTAACCCGTTAGAGACAAATTGTAGTTGTAATGTCTCCACTTGATAACTTGCACTTTGCTCATGAGATGTGCCTTGAATAAGTGCGTGAATATCTCTGTCTGTAACAGCTTTTTTCTTATCTGCAATTTCTTTGAATTGTTTGAATAAAACTTTTTGTTCTTCTGGTTCAACATCATAGCCTAAAACATCAAGCTTTTCTGCAAATGCATGTTTACCGGATAGTTTTCCTAAAGGGAGTTCTGTAGTTTTAACACCTACTAATTGAGGCGTCATAATTTCATAAGTTTCTGGGTTTTTAAGAACGCCATCTTGGTGAATGCCAGATTCGTGACTAAATGCATTTTGTCCGACAATAGCTTTGTTTTTAGGGACTCGAATACCAGCGTATCGTGCAATTAGATCAGAAGTTTGTTTCGTTTCTGCTAAATTTATTTTTGATTGATTTTGATAATGATCTTGGCGAACGTAAAGGCCAAGTGCAACTTCTTCAAGTGCCGTATTACCTGCACGTTCTCCAATACCATTTAAAGTACCCTCAATACGTTTAGCACCATTTTCAATGGCTGCCATACTATTAGCAACTGCTAATCCTAAGTCGTCATGGCAATGTGCACTGTAAATGACTTCATGATCACTTTGTATAGTTTCTAATAATGTTTTAAAAATTTTGCCATATTCAGTTGGATAACTGAATCCTACAGTATCTGGTATATTGATAACACTTGCGCCAGCATCTACAGCCGTTTGGACAGCTTTAAGTAAGAAATCAGGTTCCGTACGCGTTGCGTCTTCAGGTGAAAATTGTACTACTTCAAAATATTGCTTCGCATATGATACATGCTCTTTAATAGAGTCAAGCACTTCATCTTGAGTCATTTTTAATTTAGAATCACGGTGTATTGGACTAGTTGCTACGAAGACGTGAATTCTAGGAATTGCAGCTTCTTTAGTTGCTTCATAAACTGCATCAACATCTGATTTGACACAACGTGCTAAACCACAAACCGCTGTAGTTGTTAATGTTTTCGAAATGGCTTCAACTGATTTAAAACTTCCTGTGCTGGAAGCGGGAAAGCCTGCTTCTATTATATCTACGCCCCATTTTTCTAGTTGTTGTGCTATCTTTAGCCTTTCTTCGAAAGAAAAGTTGACTCCTGGTGTTTGTTCCCCATCTCTAAGTGTAGTATCAAAAATTTGAATATGGCTACTCATTTTAAACATCTCCTAACTATATTATTATCCCGAAAAGATCTTTTTAGTATATTTAATTCATAACCTATGACTAATCACTGACACTCTAGTGAGTAAGTGATAGTCACGATGAAGTTACGAATTAACTAAAGTAATACTTGCTTATTTTTGAATACTTTTTGATTTAATAAATGGCATCATTTCTCTTAGATCACGACCAACTGCCTCGATTTGATGTCCATGTTGTTCTTCACGTAATTTATGGAATTCTTCAAAATTATTTTCGCTATCTTTAATGAATCGATCACTAAAGTTACCTTCTTGAATATCTTTTAATACAGCTTTCATGTTATTTTTAACGTCAGGAGTAATTACGCGTGGACCTGATACATAATCACCAAATTCGGCTGTATTTGAAATTGAATAACGCATATTTTCCATACCGCCTTCATACATAAGGTCTACAATTAATTTCATTTCGTGTAATACTTCGAAGTAAGCAATTTCAGGCTGATAGCCTGCTTCTACTAATGTTTCGAAACCGGATTGGATTAATTTTGTTACGCCACCACATAGTACTGTTTGTTCACCGAATAGGTCAGTTTCAGTTTCCTCAGCGAATGAAGTTTCAATAACACCAGCACGTGTTGCGCCGATACCTTTTGCGTAACTTAATGCTAAGTCTCTTGCTTCACCGCTTGCATCTTGTTCAACAGCAAATAGGGCAGGCACTGCGCTACCTTCAGTGAATGTACGACGTACTAAATGTCCTGGACCTTTAGGCGCAATTAGAAATACATCTACTGTTGAAGGCGGCTGGATTACGTTAAAATGAATATTAAATCCATGCGCAAATACTAACGCGTTATTTTCTTCTAAGTTAGGCTCGATTTCTTCTTCATAAACTCTACCTTGAATTTCATCAGGCAATAGAATCATGATTACATCAGCTTGTTTTGCTGCTTCGTCCACTGGATATACTTCAAAGCCATCATCTTTTGCTTTATTGAAAGAGTTACCTGGGCGGATACCGATGATTACATCGTAACCATTATCTTTTAAGTTTTGAGCATGAGCATGGCCTTGAGAACCATAACCGATAACTGCAATTTTCTTTCCTTGTAATACATCTTTCGTTACTGATTGATCATAATAAACTGTTGTCATAATAAAATCCTCCATGTTTTGTTAAATTAATTTCTCAATATTCAGACAAATTAAATAATGCCTGCTGAACCTGTTCTTGCTATCTGTTCTATGTTGTATGATGATAGGTCATCTATTAAATTGTCCATCGTGTATTGTGGACCTGAAGCTTGAAGATAAGTAAATTGCTCTTCATCCTTCAGAATAGATACTAGCGCATCATACGGTTGGATTAGCTTTTGTAATTGTTCATTGTTATCAGGTGTGCGTAATTTTACGAGTACTAATTCTCTATTATAAGTATTTGTATCTGTTATATCTTCAACACTTATAATATTAATTTGCTTTTCAAGCTGCGTAATTAAATTTCTTAATACGTCACTGTCAGGCACTTCTGCCACGAAAGTAATATCAGAGATGCCTTCTTCAACTGTTGGTGTGGCAGACAATGTGACAATGTTAAATTGTCTCCTGACAAAGATACTTGTTAAGCGATTCAAAGTACCAGCTTTATCTCTTACTTTTGTGCGAAACGTTCTTCTCATTATAAACCCTCCATTTCATGATTAGGTTTACCAGAAGGGACCATAGGTGTAACAGCTTCAACAGGTGAGATTCTAACTTCAATTAAAGCTGGACCATCATGTGAGAAGGCTTCTTCTAGTTGTTGTTCTAATTTATTTGGGTTATCTATCATATAACCTTTAACACCATAAGCTTCGCCTAATTTAATAAAGTCTGGTTGATCATTAAATACTGAATGAGAAAATCTTTGGTTAAAGAATTTATCTTGCCATTGTTTTACCATACCTAAAGTACCGTTATTTACTATTATAACTTTAATATCTAAATTATATTCGCCCAAGATAGCAAGTTCTTGGTTAGTCATTTGAAAGCCACCGTCTCCAACAAAAGCAACTACTGTTTTGTCAGGACGAGCTAACTTAGCACCGATTGCTGATGGAATACCGAATCCCATTGTTCCTAAGCCACCACTGGTAACTAACTGACCGTGCGTTTTAAAAGGATAATATTGAGCTACCCACATTTGATGTTGTCCAACGTCAGTAGTCACAATTGCATCGCCTTCAGTTATTTTGCCAACGTGCTCAATCGTACGTTGTGGTTTAGAGAAGTTATCTTCTTCTTCTCCATATTTGAATGGGTGAGTTGCTTTATTACTATTACAAGTATTTAACCAATCATCATGTCTGATGGAATAACTATCAAATGCCAATAACGCTTCTAATACTGCTTTACAATCTGCAACAATACCGAGATCAGTATCAATTATTTTATTGATTTCTGAAGGATCAATGTCTACATGTACAATTTTAGCATTAGGTGCGAATTCATCAGGATTACTTGCCAACCTATCATCAAATCTACTACCGAAGTTGATGAGTAAATCACATTCAGTTAGCGCCATGTTGCTTGCATAAGAACCATGCATACCACCCATACCTAAAAATAGGGGATGTTCATATGGTATAGAACCGAGACCTAACAAAGTTGAAACAACAGGTAGTTGATGACGATTTACAAATGTTGTAAGTGTCTCATTAGCTTTCGCGTGGTTAATACCTGCACCAGCCAAAACAACTGGTTTATGTGCTGTTTTTAAATAGTCACGCAATTTTTGAATTTCATCAAATTTAGGTTCATTAGGGATTGAATAACCTGGTAAATCAAGTTCCTCAGATAGTTCAGCATTTGTAGATAAAATACCCATATCCTTAGGAAAATCGATAACTACAGGTCCTTTTCTACCAGTATTTGCAATATGGAATGCTTCGTGAATGATCTTTGGAATGTCGCTTACATTTTTAACTTGGTAATTATGCTTTGTAATGGGTGTAGTCATCGATAATAAATCAGCTTCTTGGAAAGCATCTTTACCAATCCCTGGTGTTGCAACTTGACCAGTAATTACTACTAGTGGTAGGGAATCACTATAAGCATCGGCAATTCCAGTAATAGCATTGGTAGCTCCTGGACCACTTGTTACAACGACAACGCCTGGTTTACCAGAAACACGAGCATATCCTTCAGCTGCGTGCGTAGCACCTTGTTCATGTCTTGCTAAAATGTGTTTAATTTTAGCATCATAAAACGTGTCATATAGGGGCAAAACCGCACCACCAGGATAACCAAATATAAAATCTACATCTTCGTTGGCAAGTGAGTCAACTAGCAATTCAGAACCGGTTTTCATTTCTGTAATCGTTTCGTTTTCTAGCTCAGTTTGTTCATAAGCTTCTTTAGGTTCGATTTGTTCCAAAGTTTCAGGTTGCTCTTGGTAAATCGTTTCTGCTTGTTTAGCCATTTTACTTCACTCCTTAAATGAGATTTTCAGGCACTTGCATGATGCCACCCGTATTAGCACTTGTAACTAATGCTGTATATCTTGCAAGATAACCAGTTTTTACTTTTGCTTTAAATGGGTTTAATTCTTGTTTTCTAGCTTCTAAAGTTTCAGTTGGCACTTCAGCTTCTAATGTTCGGTCTATTAAGTTTATTGTGATGTCATCTCCATCTCTTATTAAACCAATTGGACCACCAGATGCTGCTTCAGGAGATATGTGTCCGACCGCAATACCTCTAGTTGCGCCAGAAAAGCGACCATCTGTAATAAGTGCAACATCTTTGCCTAATCCTCTACCTACTATGGAAGAAGTAGGGGCTAACATTTCCGGCATGCCTGGTCCGCCCTTAGGACCTTCATATCTTATAACGACGACATGACCTTCACGAACAGTGTGATTATCTATTGCTTCAACCGCTTCATCATGTGAATTAAAGCAAATTGCTTTCCCTTTAAATACTTTAATTGAAGGGTCAACACCACCGACTTTAATAACTGCACCTTTTGGAGCTAGGTTGCCGTATAAGATAGAAAGGCCACCTTCTTTATCATAAGGGTTATCTAAATGTCTGATTACATCTGCATTAGATATTGCTTTCCCTTCGTTGTTTTCTCTCAATGTTTTACCAGTTACGGTAATGCGATCAGGGTGTAACGTGCCTTCTTTTTTGAAGAGCTCATTAATTATTGCTGGAACACCGCCTGCTTCATGAACATCATGCATTGAATATGAAGAGCTTGGTGCAATTTTTGATAGGTAAGGTGTTTTTTTAGCTATTTCATTAATACGTGTTAAATCGTAATCAATACCTGCTTCGTTAGCAATTGCTAATGTGTGTAATACAGTATTTGTAGAACCACCCATCGCCATATCTAAAGCGAATGCGTCGTCGATAGCTTCTTTAGTGACGATATCTTTAGGTTTAATATCATTTTTAATATTATCGACTAATCTAAATGCAGCTTCTCTAATCATCTCTCTACGTTGATCACTGACTGCTAAGGCAGTGCCATTATATGGGAGAGCTAATCCTAATACTTCCATCAAACAGTTCATGGAATTAGCTGTAAACATTCCAGAACATGATCCACATGTGGGACATGCATTTTGTTCCATGTCTAAAAATTCTTCTTTCGAAATTGATCCATCTTTAAAGGCTCCAACAGCTTCGAACATTGACGATAGGGTAAGAGCTTTACCTTCTGTAGATAATCCTGCTTTCATCGGTCCACCTGAACAAAAGACAGCAGGGACGTTTGTTCTAACTGATGCTAACAACATACCTGGTGTGATTTTATCGCAGTTTGGAATGTAAAATACACCGTCGAACCAATGTGCATTGATTACTGTTTCTGCAGCGTCTGCAATTATTTCTCTTGAAGGTAATGAATATCTCATTCCTATATGACCCATTGCAATACCGTCGTCAACACCAATGGTATTGAATTCAAATGGTATCGCACCGGCTTCTCTTATTGCCTCCTTTGCGATATCAGCAAGCTCTCTTAAATGGACATGTCCTGGAACAATGTCTATATATGAGTTACAAATAGCTACAAAAGGTTTGTTCATATCTGTTGGTTTTTCTAATGCCCCAGTGGCATGTAAAAGACTTCGGGCTGGTGCCTGTTGATCTCCTTTTTTTATCATGTCGCTTCTCATGTGAATTCCCCCATAAAAAATGAAAATAAAAAGACGTCCCAATTATTATTGGGACGTCTTACCAGTCCCATTCAACTAGAAATAGGACTTAAACTTTTAGTAGTTTCTATACTAAAGTTCCAGTCCTATAAGCATAATAAAATGACTAAAATATTTGTTGTTGTTGGTTGATTTACTGTTGTATTATAAGTCATTTTATTATGCTCCTTTCCTCAAGAATGGTTTTTATATCATTTGTTTGAATTATCTAAAAATTTGATAAACTTAATTTACTACATGTTAGACGTCGTGTCAATGATTGTTGCCAATTTTCTTTCAATTCTCACAATTTTTTATGAAAAAGAACTTGGTCAGTAATAAAGTATTATCAAGAAAAGTTTGTTAAAATGTAGAAGTTAAATATAAAAAGTACTAATATTTGAACTAAATATTGTCATAAAGGAAGATTAAATATTAATAAATCAAGTGTAACAATAATAATAGGAGTAGAGACATGATAAGTATTAATAACTTACAAGATATGGAAACATTTGGCCATTGTTTAACTAGATATTTGAGCGCGGGCGACATAATATTGCTAAACGGTGATTTAGGTGCAGGTAAGACGACATTAAGTCAATTTATTGGAAAAGCGTTAGGCGTTAAAAGAAATATTAATTCTCCAACTTTTAACATTATTAAATCTTATAATGGTAAGAATTTAAAGTTTCATCATATGGATTGTTATAGACTAGAAGAATCTGAAGAAGACTTAGGTTTTGACGAATATTTTGAAGATAACGCCGTTACCGTGATTGAATGGAGTCAATTTATATCATCATATTTACCATCTAATAATTTAACCGTTAATATTCAAACTACAAATAATGATGATCGAACTATTACTATTGAAGCAAGTGGCACTCATTATGCTCGAATTAAGGAGGCAGTAGAACGTGATTTATCTTCTAATTGATACATCTAACCAACCACTTTCCGTAGCAATTATGGATAATGATAAAATATTATCAGAAATTAATAATAATGAAAAAGTTAATCATTCCGTACAATTAATGCCCGCAATCATTTCTGCTATAGAAGAGGCTAACATGACTAAAAATGATATTGAGTCAATAGTTGTTGCAGATGGCCCAGGCTCTTATACAGGTCTAAGAATTGGTGTTACTGTGGCAAAAACACTTGCTTATGCTTTAAATGCTTCATTATATAGTGTTTCGTCGCTAGCGGCATTAGCTGCAACGGTCACACAACAAGATAAGTTAATTGTACCCATCTTTGATGCTCGCCGAGAAGCGGTATATGCAGGCGTATATAGTAATGATAATGATAAATTTAACATTGTTATGGAAGACCAATATATAACTATTGAGGATTTACTAGCTTGCTTACATTCATATGGAAGACCTTACGTTTTTGTTGGAAATGATACTTCTAAACTAGCGCATTTAATAGACAGTGACTTTATCCCAAACCTACCTCAAGCACACGTAATGAAATCTTTAATTTCAACACCCGTTAATATTCATGAGTTTGTTCCAAATTATTTAAAAATTTCAGAGGCTGAACGTAATTGGTTAGAGAAACAGAACAAAAGTTAAATATTAGATTAATGGATAAGACGGATGTACCACAAGTGTTTGATATAGAGCGTAAGAGTTTTAATGGTAGTTCATGGACAATAGACACTTTCTATTATGAAGTAGAAAAAAATGATTTCGCATTTTATTTTGTTATGGAATATGATGAACGTATAGTAGGATATGTAGGGTTGTGGGTTGTTTTAGATAATGCGCAAATCACCACAATTGCAATAGATGAACAGTATAGAGGATATGGTTTAGGACAATTGCTATTGAAATATGTCATAGATTATGTTGAAGAAAAATGTGAAGCTTTAAGTTTAGAAGTAAGAGTAGATAACTATGTAGCTCAACATGTATATGAAAACTTAGGCTTCCAATATGGTGGAAAGCGTAAAAATTATTATGGAGAAGGCGAGGATGCATTAGTGATGTGGGTGAATTTAAATGACTAACGAGACATTAATTTTAGCTGTTGAATCTAGCTGTGACGAAACAAGCGTTAGTGTCATAGAAAATGGCAATCAAATTAGAAGTAATATAGTTTTAAGCCAAATAGAGAGCCATAAGAGATTTGGAGGCGTCGTGCCTGAAGTAGCAAGTAGACATCACGTCGAAGGGATTACCACTACTATCGATAACGCTTTACAAGAAGCACATGTAACAATGGATGATATTGATGCAATCGCAGTAACTCAAGGACCAGGTTTAATAGGAGCATTATTGGTCGGTATTAATGCTGCTAAAGCTTTGGCATATGCTTATAATAAACCATTGATTCCAGTACATCATATCGCAGGTCATATTTATGCTAATAATTTAGAACAAGGTATGAGTTTTCCGTTAATCGCACTTATCGTTTCAGGAGGACACACCGAGCTTATTTATATGAAAGATCATTTAAGCTTCGAAATCATAGGCGAAACGAGAGATGACGCTGTGGGTGAAGCATATGATAAAGTCGCTCGTACATTAGGTTTGAATTATCCAGGTGGGCCACATATCGATCGCTTAGCCAATACAGGTAACGATACGTATGATTTTCCAAGAGTATGGTTAGAAAAAGATAGTTTCGATTTTAGTTTTAGTGGATTGAAAAGCGCAGTCATCAATGCATTGCATAATCAACGACAAAAAAATGAAACGATTATAGATGCAGATGTGGCGACCAGTTTCCAAAATAGTGTAGTGGAAGTATTAGTAGGTAAAGCGGTACAAGCATGTGAAACATATAATGTTAATGAGTTAATCGTAGCTGGAGGCGTAGCTAGCAATAGCGGTTTACGTAAAGAATTGAGTAAAGTTTGTAGGTCACATAATATTCATTTAGCTATTCCATCAGCAAAATTATGCACAGATAATGGTGCGATGATAGGGGCGGCGGCGCATTATTTATATCTAAATAACGTTAGAGCAGACATGACATTAAATGGTAATAGTGGGTTGGACTTAGAACATTTTGTCGACGAAGTCTAATAAGTATTTAAATAAAGAATCATAGTTATAAGTAAAATTTTTTTAAAATGGGTATTTATATAACTAGTGATTATTAAATTTAATTTATTATTGGAAGGAGACGAAATTCAATGAAAGCAATCCAATATTTTAACTTTCAAAATAGCTTAGCTGCTTTAAATTTTTATGAACAACATTTAGGTGCGACAAACATTAATCGCGTTGGTGGAGATCATGAAATGTTTAGGGATTTACCAGAGGAATATCAAGTCTATGCCGATTTTACTATGAACGCTGCATTTGAGATTTTAGGTGAAACATTCTATTGTAGTGATACGTTGAAAAATAAGAAAATTAATAACAGTGGTGCAATCGTAGCATTTAATTTTGATTATAATAATATAGAAGAAAGAGAAAAAGCTATCGCTTTTTTCAATAAAGCAGTTGAGGGTGGTTGTGTAGCAACGATACCATTAGGCGAAACAGAATGGTCCCCTTTATACGGATTGTTTAATGATCCTTTTGGTGTTACTTGGATGATTAGCGCAGAATAGGTAAAATAGAAGTAAAGTAAAAGACTTCGTAACGTAATTCTCATACTAAATAAGTCCTTAAAATGGTAACTAATGCGTACCGTAACGAGCTATAAATTTCATAAAAACAACAAAAACGTCAATTGCTAAATGATTTCATTAGCGATTGACGTTTATTTATCAGGCGATGATATTTTTGTTACGGACTCATTTTATATTTTGCCAACATTATGCTTTGCACGTTCGTAAATAAAGTCTGGGAAATCAGTGATACGTAATAATTCTATCGCATTACGTGTATCAGCTTTTCCGGTCTTGATGGTAAAGTCAAAATGGATTTCATTATTCCTTATAGATTCATTAAAGTGATAGTTGTGATATTTGTGCTGTAATAAATCTGCTAATTCTATATCATGTGTAGCTGCAATGATTGTAAATTGCTCTGAGTCATTGAGGTGAGATAATACTGATTCAGAGGCAGCGATTCGTTCTGTCGTGTTAGTGCCTTTAAATATTTCATCTATAAAGCAATATACATTTTGATTTTGTGGAATTTTAAAGAGACGATTAATTGATTTTAATTCACTCATAAAATAGCTATCGCCAGAAGTGATACTATCTTGATTAACCATTGCTGTATAAATTAAACCGGGTTTATAGACAAATTTCTTCGCCGTAGTAGTATTAACACTTTGAGCTAATAATAAATTCACGGCTAAAGCTTTCATAAATGTTGATTTACCGGAAGCATTAGAACCTGTAAGCAACATATTAAAGTCTAAAGTTAAACTATTTGGTACTGCTTTGTTTAGAAGAGGATGAACAAGATCGTCAAATTCGACCTTATCCTCAGTTGTTTTTGGTACTGAATAAGAGTCTAAGCTCTTACGCCATAAAGCAACAGAATAATGATTATCTAACATAGCAATATAGTCATAACAGGCTAGTACTTCGTCTTCATAACGTTTAAAGCTCGCTTGAATTAAATGGAACAGAAAATAATCGAGCATTAAAAGCATTTTAATAAATGCTATAACCGTAAAGGCGTCATTGTCAGTAGAAGCCTTGCCCAGTAGCCAACTAAAACGACGCGCTACAATAAAATGTTTAAAATCTACAGAGATGTCTGGTAAATCGTCGGATTTACTTAATTTATAAGCTTTATTGACCACGGAAGAATTATAAAACATTGAATTTAAATCTTCTATATAAGTTCTTTTTAACATGCCACTCAAGGCCATATTATATATACAAACTAATATTAGTAACATAATACCTAAACCAGTATTTAATAAAGTAATAATTATAGCTATTAAAGGCAAGTATGTAGAAAACATGTAAAAATAGTTACGTTTTATTGGCTGAAGCTGATCTGGAAAAATTGGATAAATTGTTTTACCAATTTTAGCTAAATGATAAGCAACAAAATTTCGTACACCATCATTTTCATTAAACACTTGAAATAATTTTTCGTTATTAATTTTTTTCATGTGTCTTAGTGCAGATACTAATCGCATTTCACCAATTGCTGTAAAGTTAAAATTCATAATACTAAACAATTGTGGCATATCTAAATCGTTCCAAGTTTTATCATCAATCAATAAGTTTGTATCATAATTGTCTTTGTAAAGTTCATATTGATAATCATGTCGGCTATTGGGTCTGATAAACTTTTCTAACGGTTTGATGTTGTCCCATAATGTGGGTAATTCATTTTTAAGTTTAATGCTATTAACAATTTCAGTAATTATAACTAATAAAATACTAGCTACTATTAACGCGAGTATAAGCCAAAGAATAGTTGGCATGGTGTAACTGCTCCTTTTTTATGTCTAGTCTATAGGTTAATTGTGTCATTGATTATATTTTGACGCAAGGTTATAGGAAATTTATAATAATATGAATGTCAATAGGGAACGTGCGTACTTATTAACAATTAGTGCATAAACTGTGGATAAGTGATGGGAAAAGCTGTGGATTAGGGGGAATAATGAAAAATGTAGCAAATATATAGTGACATATTAATTGTGGATAACTAGGATAACTTTGTGGATAGCCTTTATTAACGTAGTTAAGATGTGAATAAAAAAGTTGATAAAAAAATAGAGAAAATGAGGTGACTCATTTTCTCTATTTTTTATAAAGTGACTTATATGTTAAGATTCCTGTAAATTTTCCCATTTATTCATAGCATGTTCTAATTTGTGTTCGGTCTCTTCTTTTTCGAGCGCAAGTTCATTTGATTTTGATGGGTTGTTGTATATTTCTGGTGTTAGTAACTGTTCCTCAATTTCAGCGATTTTATTTTCGTAAGTTTCAATATCGCTCTCATATTGTGCTATTTTACGCTCTCGTTGTCGTTGTTCTTTTTTCTGTTCTTTTTGGGAGAGGTAAGAATTAGTATTACTGTTTGCTTCAAACGCTTGGTTACTTGTATGTTCAAGGTTTGTTTGTTGGGCAGCTAGTGCATGTTTTTCAGCGATTTTATCTAAGTAATACTGATAGTCTCCGATATATAAAGTGCCACCTGCACTATCTAGATCAAATATTTTATTAGCTAATTGAGTAATAAAGTAACGATCATGTGAGACGAAAATAATTGTACCATCAAAATCTTGTAAGGCTTGTTCTAACATTTCTTTCGAATCAATATCTAGGTGGTTAGTAGGTTCATCTAGGATTAAAACGTTATTGCGCTCTAACATTAATAACGCAAGTTGAAGCCTTGCTTTTTCGCCACCTGATAAATCGTTAATCATTTTCTTAACGTCTTCTTGTACAAATAAGAAGCGGCCCAGAACGGCCCTAATGTCTTTCTCGTTCATAGTAGGATATTGATCCCATACATAATCGAGAATCATTTTAGTAGATTTAAATTCGGCTTGCTTTTGATCATAGTAACCAATCTTCAAATTGGCCCCAGTTGTTATTTCTCCGGCTAATGCGTGTTGCTTTTCGGCGATTGTTTTAATAAGAGTTGATTTACCTATACCATTTGGACCAATAATTGCGATATGATCTCCCTTAGTTACTTCTAATGAAATAGGTTCAGTAATAGGTTCTTCATAACCAATTTCCAATTGTTTAATATGAAAAACATCATTACCAGTATTACGCTCAAAGTCAAAAGTGATATTCGCGCTTCGAGCATCAATTAGTGGTTTATCTATAGTTTGCATCTTTTCTAAAGTCTTTCGTCTACTTTTGGCCATACCCGAAGTAGAGGCTCTAGCAATATTTTTATCGACAAATGTTTCAAGTTTTTTAATCTCTGCTTTTTGTTTTTCGTATTCTTGCATTCGTTTTGCATAATATTTGTCACGTTGTTCGATAAATTGTGCATAGTTTCCTTGGTAATGTTGGACATCACCTAAAGCCACATCATAAATTTGATTAACAATTTTATCTAGAAAGTATCTGTCGTGACTGATAATAACAATAGCACCTTTAAAGTAGTTTAAATAACCCTCTAACCATTCTGTTGTTTCCATATCGAGATGGTTAGTAGGCTCATCTAATAGCAGTAAATCAGGTTCACTTAATAACATTTGAGCTAATGATAAACGCGTCTTTTGGCCACCACTAAAATCATTTATTGGACGGTCAAAATCTGCTTCATCAAAGTTCAAGCCATGTAATACAGTTTTAATTTTACTTTCGTATTGATAGCCCTCTAATTGTTCAAATTGATTTGATAGGCTTTCGTATTTTTCAAGATGCACTTTATATTTGTCACTATCAAAGTCATCTGCATGTTGCGCTAACCAATCAGTTTCTTGGTTCATTTGTTGGCCTAATTTTTTAATATGCTCAAAAGGTTTGGACATTTCTTGAATTACAGTAGAAGTTGTATTCAAGGTCATTTGCTGTGTTAAGTAACCTAACTTTAAATTTTTAATTTTTGAGATATGCCCGCCGTCATACCCCTCTACACCTGCAATGATTTTCATTAATGTAGATTTTCCGGCGCCATTTCTACCTACAATACCGATTCGCTCGCCAGTCTTAATTTCTACATTAACATCATTAAAAATATCTTCACCATCGAAAGATTTCGATATATCGTTTAGTTGTAATAATATCATGTTTTGTGCACCTCACTAATATGTCTATTTTACCTTATATAAGTGTTAGATAAAACTACGATTGTTTATTTTTATATTTTATTAATGTATAATATTATAGTAATTGCTTCCATTCATAGCTTTGTATATTTTCGTAATAATAGGGGGACTTAATTTTGGCGCATCAAAGTGATAAAATTCCTCGTGCTACATTAAAGCGTTTACCTTTATATTATAGATTTGTGAATACTTTAAAATCAAAAGGCATAGACAGAGTGAATTCTAAAACGATTAGCGAAGGACTAAATATAGATTCTGCAACTATTCGTCGAGATTTTTCATATTTTGGAGAACTAGGTAAAAAAGGATACGGATATAATATAGAAAGTCTGTTGAACTTTTTTAAACACGAAATAAATGAAAATAATGAAATTAAGATTGCCATTGTGGGCGTTGGTAATTTAGGTAAGGCATTGTTGAATTTTAATTTTTCTATTCACGATGAAATGACAATTACTGAGGCTTTTGATATTCGAGAGGATATTATAGGTGCTAAAGTTGGAAATGTTACGGTAAAACATTATAACGATATAGAAAACATTTTAAAAAAAGAAGAAATCGATGTCGTTATTCTTACAACTACTGAAAATGCGGCGCAACAAGTAACAGATCAACTCGTGCAATCTGGCGTAAAAGGTATTTTGAATTTTACACCAACTAGAGTTAATACCCCTTCAGATGTTCAAATACATCATATAGACTTAGGTATTGAATTACAATCATTACTATTTTTTATGCGTAATTATGGAGATAAATAAATTAAATATATTGAAGCTATCTTATGAGATTTTGTCTTTTAGACATTAAAAAAGGTAGCTTTTTTATTTGGTAATGATTTATCAATAATTTTTTCAACCTAATTTACCCATTCTAAAAAATTGATTACAATACTATTACAATTAAACAAATAGTCTTGAAAAGTACGATCAAATCTAATATTATTATTCTTATTAATTTAATCGGAAAAGAGGGATTTATTTGGTGTGGTTAGTATTTAGTGGTCTCATCGTAGGGGCTTTATTAGGCTTCGTTATGCAACGCACACGGTTTTGTTTAGCAGGTGGTTTCCGAGATATGTATATTCAAAAGAGTAATAAAATGTTTTATGCCTTATTAATAGCCATATCCATACAAAGTATTGGACTACTTATTTTGACTTCTACAGGCATCGTTAAAGTACCAACAGAATCATACCCTATAATAGGGACGGTTATTGGATCATTTATTTTTGGAGTTGGAATGATTTTATCTGGTGGATGTGCTACTGGTACATGGTATCGTGCCGGAGAAGGTTTAATAGGTAGTTGGATAGCTTTAGCTTTATATGCGTTCACTTCAGCAGTTACTAAATTTGGTTTATTACTACCTATATTGAATAAAATTAACAAACCAACAAATGTTAATGCTAGCATGTCACAAACAACCGGTATTCCAATGTGGGTTTGGGTTTTATTATTAGTTATTATTACACTGTTTTTCGTAGTGAAAACTTTACGTAAGCCAAAAGTTGCTGTGCCAACATTAAAACGTAAATTTACAGGTGTACGCTATTATTTATTTGAGAAGAAATATCATCCTTTCGTAGCAGCCATTTTAGTAGGTATTATTGCGTTGTTGGCTTGGCCAGTAAGTGAAACTACAGGTAGAATGGATGGACTTGGTATTACGACTCCTTCAGCTAATTTAGTACAATTTTTAGTCAGTGGAGATGTTAAATTATTAGACTGGGGCGTATTTTTAGTTTTAGGTATATTCCTTGGTTCATATATAGCAGCAAAAGGTGCAAGAGAATTTAAATGGAGATTACCGGACAAAAAGACAATTAGAAATAGTGTATTTGGAGGTACGTTCATGGGATTTGGTGCATCTGTAGCAGGAGGTTGTTCAATTGGTAATGGTTTAGTATCAACTGCGACAATGTCTTGGCAAGGATGGATAGCTCTAGCTTCAATGATTCTAGGTGCATGGTTTATGAGTTATTTTATCTTTATTAGGCCTATGAAAAAAGCTCAAAAGGCACAAGCGACCTCAGCAAAAAGTGCCAATATAAGTGGACAAACGCAAACAACATAATAAGGAGGAAATTAAATTATGGTACATGAATTAGGCACAGTAGGAATGGTTTGTCCGTTCCCATTAATAGAAGCTCAAAAGAAAATGGTAACCTTGGATAACGGAGACGAACTAAAAATTGATTTCGATTGTACTCAAGCAACTGAAGCAATACCAAATTGGGCTGCTGAACAAGGTTATCCAGTAACAAACTATGAACAATTAGATGATGCTTCTTGGACAATCACTATTCAAAAAGCATAAGCAATTGACCTGGTTATTTTTTATAACCAGGTTTTCTTTATATTCATGTGTTATAAGTGTAACCATGATGGTACACTATAAATTAAAAGTGTACATAATTGTCACTAATGTAAATGTAAAATTTTGTATAAATAGTATTCTAATCAGTTAATTATTATGAACAAATGGTTTTTAGACAACACCATTGTCTGATTGAATGATATTATATAACTTTACGGTATCTATATGTCTAATAAATATAAACAAGTCTAATAAAAGTACTATTTAACTTATAAATTTATATGAAGTAATTATTTTATCTTTAAATAACAAATGGCTTTAATGAAATAATAAATGATTTTAGTATGGGACGATTTTCGTTTGAATGATAAAATAAAGATAATTCTGTTTTGAGGAGGCAAACTTACCATGCGTGAGTGGACAAGAGACGAGCGCTATCAACATTTTGAGGAAGTCCCTCAAGATAAGTTAGAAGCATTAAAAGCTCAAGTAAAACAATCTAGCTATAGACAAACTTTTCATATCCAACCAGAATCTGGATTGCTTAATGATCCTAATGGTTTGATTTATTTTAATGGAGAATATCATATCTCACATCAATGGTTTCCTTTAGGGGCCGTTCATGGTTTGAAATATTGGTACAATTATACAAGCAAAGATTTAGTTCATTTTGAACCACATGGACCAATATTAAAACCTGACACTAAAAATGACAGCCACGGTGTATATAGTGGAAGTGCTTTTGAATATGATAATCACTTATACTATATGTATACAGGTAATGCTCGTGATGAAGCGTGGCAAAGACATGCTAGCCAATTGATTGCTAAAGTTAATCAAGATAACTCATTAAGCAAGTTTCCCAAACCTGTAATTGCTCAACCTCCTGAAGGTTATACGCAGCATTTTAGAGACCCAAAAGTCTTTAAAAGAGGAGAAGATTATTACGCCATCATAGGTGCCCAAAATATCCAGCAAAGTGGTAGGGTCGTACTCTATCGTTCAACTGATATCGTGCACTGGCAGTTTATGGGTGAATTAGAAACGAAATTGACTGAATTTGGTTATATGTGGGAGTGCCCAGATTATTTTAATTTAGATGGTTTTGACATACTGATGTTTTGTCCTCAAGGTATTGAGCCAGACGGACATAAATTCAACAATATTTATCAAGCGGGATACATAATTGGTCAGTTAGATGTTGAAAATTTAACTATGAACCATGCTGATTTCAATGAATTAGATAATGGTTTTGATTTTTATGCGCCACAAAGTTTTATCGACGAAAATGGCCAACGCATCTTAATAGGCTGGATGGGCTTGCCGGATATTAATTATCCTACAGATATTGAAGAGTGGGCACATTGTCTAACAATTCCAAGAATACTATCAATAGAAAACGGTAAATTAAAACAACGACCTATTAAAACATTAAAGCAATTACGCTCTAATGAAGAAACAGCATTAGGCTACGCTAATAAATATACGCGACAGCTTCATCCTTATGAAGGAAGACAATATGAACTTATTATTGATGTGTTAGAAAATGAAGCGACAGAAATATATTTTGAATTGCGTAGTTCACGTCAACAATCTACGTTAATAAAATATAATACAAGAGAACAGATGATAACACTTGATAGAAGTGAAAGTGGTCCATTACCTTCTCCCGTAGAGGGGACTTCTAGAAGTACTATATTAGATACACAACTTTCTCAATTACAAATTTTTATTGATACTTCTAGTATAGAAATTTTTTGTAACAATGGCGAACGTGTATTAACTGCAAGAATTTTCCCGGATAATGAAGCAACAGGTATAAAGACTTCTACTGAGTCAGGTCAAGCTTACTTGAAATTTACTAAATACGAATTGAAAGAGGGTTAATTATGCGTAAATTATATGCCATTGGTGAAGCTTTAATCGATTTTATTCCTAACACTACAGATTCTAAATTAAAAGATGTAGAGACATTTTCTAGACAAGTTGGTGGGGCACCATGTAACGTGGCTAGTACGGTTCAAAAATTAGGTGGCCAAGCAGAAATGATAACTCAATTAGGAGAAGATGCTTTCGGAGATATCATAGTCGAAACACTGGATAATTTAGGTGTTGGTACTTCTTATATTAAACGCACAAATGTAGCAAATACTGCATTAGCTTTTGTCAGTCTAACAAAGTCAGGAGAAAGAGATTTTTCATTTTATCGTAAACCCTCTGCCGATATGTTATATGATCGTGACAATATTAAAGATTTACCGATAAATGAAAATGATATTTTACATTTTTGTTCAGTAGATTTAGTTGATAGTGAAATGAAAGAAGCGCATAAAGCAATTATTGATAAATTTAAGCAACAAAAAGGGATAATTTGTTTTGATCCAAATGTAAGATTACCTTTATGGGAAAGTGAAGAGGCATGCAAGGCTGCGATAAGAGAGTTTATTCCACATGCTAATATTATTAAAATTTCTGATGAGGAGTTATCTTTCATTACTGATATTAATAATGATGAAGAAGCGATAGCGTGTTTATTTCAAAACGATGTAGAAGTTGTAATTTATACTAAAGGTTCCGCCGGTTCGGAAATATACTTTAAGGATGGCACTAAAATTAGTCATGAAGGATTTAAAGTACAAGCAGTTGATACTACAGGCGCAGGAGATGCATTTATAGGTGCAATGTTAAGCAAAATATTGAACTTTGAGACTTTAAATTTAACTCAGGAATTGAAACATCAAGGTGAAGATATATTAGCATTTAGTAATTTTGTTGCAGCAAAAGTAACGACAAATTATGGTGCTATCGGTAGTATTCCAACCTTAGCGGAAATTAATAATAGTGAAGCGTTATAGTAAATAAAAAATCTTGTTTTCAACAGATGAAAACAAGATTTTTTATGTAAATTCAAGTGTTTTTAATCTTTTTAATGTTTCGTACTGAAGCAAAACAAAACTCTTGATTATTAAAATAAATAATACGGTCTTTAGTGTTAACTGCGGAGACATTATTTTTATTGATAACATAACTATTATGACATCTAAAGAAGCGGTCATCTAGTTGACTAAGTTCTTTTAAGTTACCATAAAATTCAATTTGTCTATTATCTAAATGAGCGATCAGTCTGTGAGATTTAGAAGATGATTCAAAGAACATCACCTCATCATAACGCACATATACAGAATTACTACCTTGTTTGAGTTCAATAGTATCAACATTGCTATCTTTTGATAATAGTTTTAATCGCGTTTCTGCTGTTTCTATACAATCTATAATACGCGTCCTTAACTCGTCTGGATCGTCTTTGAAGATAAAATCCATAGCAGCAATTTTATAAACAAAAGTTAAATAAGTTAATTCACTATGACTTGTGACAAAGATTATGTTGCCCACAGGATCGTGTTTACGTATTTCACTTGCTAATTTAATTCCATTTATATCTGCTTCAAGTTGAATATCTAAAAAGTAACATCCAATATCATCTAACTTTCGCGCTTCTTCTAATATTTCATAAGGATCTCCTGTTGCTTTAACAATTTCCATAGGTTTTTCTTCAATCATAATATAATTATTTATGACTGAAGTCATATTTTCACGTTGTTTTGTGTCATCTTCACATATGAAAATTTTCATTATTACACATCCTTATGATTAAGTATTTAATATTTCAACCTTTTGGACAAAGTAGTTATTTTCAATAGTCGTATCTAATAATACATTGGATTTAGATTCAGTTATTTCTTTTAAAGTCGATAATCCCAATCCACTATTACCTTTTTTAGTAGTGAAGTTTTCTTGGAATAGGGTGTGGACACGAGGTATATCATCTTCACATTTATTCATTACTATAAAGGTAACAGAAATGTCGCTATTTTTTAAAAATGCAATACGAATTAACGGATCTTCTTCAATATTTTCTGACGCTTCTATGGCATTATCGATTATAATACCAATAATACGACTTAAGTCGATAGTAGGCATGTCAATTTTGGTTATTTGCTCGTTTACTTCAATGCTAATACTAATGTTCATTTCTTGCGCTTGTAATATTTTTGTTGTTACTAAGCCTTTAATTTCTCGGATTTTTAAATTTTCAATCCCATTAATCTTAACGGCATTCATCTGCATACTGTCTTGCATAGGTAATATTTCAGCAGTGAAATAATTACGCAAACCGTCTATATCATTCTCGCGAATGTAATCTGACATTGTGGATAAAATATTAACGTAATCATGTCTAAACTTACGCATTTCATTATTGATTTGCTCTATTTGTAACGTATATTTATAATAATTTTCGATTTCTTTCATATTTCTTTTATACTGAATTTCACGCACAATACTGAATGACACTGTAATAATAAGAATCGCAATAATAATTATTAAAATGACATAAATAACAGATAGGTATTTAAAATCACCATATGAAATAACTTCTTTTGGCATATATAAATATAAGATTAAAAAAGTAGCCAATAAAATTATTCCTATTAAAGTCAAATACACCTTATTTAAAGATAATATCGAGTGCGACAACTTTTTTATGAAATATCGTGTAATAATAGCTAAAAATAAAGCAATAATTGTAAAGACAACTATGTAAATAGTTATCATAAGATAGCTTGATAAATTATATTTTTTTAATAAAGCCATCGTCCAAACAGAGAAAAAATTAGATATATAAAGTAATAAAAACGTTAGTACAACGAATATTAAACCTAAAAATTTATTTCTTATGTACATAAAAATAAGGGTGAAAACTATAAGTATAAGTATAATTCGTGTACTGAAAATAAAGTATAATAAAGTAGAAGGGATTACAATTCCTAAAATAGAAATATAATCCCTTGTTTTATAAGTCACATTACCGATAATTTTAATAACTCCAAATAACACTATAAGTTGATAAATAGAGATATAAATCGAATTTAAAAACGTCATATTTATACACACTCTCTAATCAGTTAATTATTCGTATAATTTTGTAAGTTCTTCTGGTACTTCAGGTTCGTCGAACCAACCACTACATGGGTTAACTCCTGAAACAGCTCCTAAAACTTCAAAAAACTTCGCGAAAAATGAAAAGATGCTATTTAAAATATCCATAATTAAACTTCCTCCTTAGGGAAAAATATTGGTAGTTGTACTACAGCTATAATTATGATGCCTAATAATATTAGCTGTTGATAAGGGTCGATAAAAACTAGTGATAATAATAAAATAATTACTGAAAGTATTACTGTATTTCTTTTTTTCTTACCTTTTAATTTAGTTGGAATAGGTTGCTTTTTAGTTGCAGCAGGGGCATATATACATAAGATAATGAGCCCAATTATTGCTAGACAATACATAATTTCAACACTTATTTGAGTATACACTACAAACCAAGGTAAAAAAACAAATAACAATAAATTTTGCACGTGACATAATAACGAAGATTTCGCATGAGCTCCGTGCGCAAAAAATCTAATTAATGCATAAGTTATATGAACAGTGAGTGTGTATAAAAATAAATTAAACAGGATTGAAACACCATATGCTACAATCGTTTTAAATATGTTGCTGACAAAGACTTGCATGCCTAAGCGAATTTTTAAATAAGCGATGTGATCTAAGTTATTTCGTTCTTGCAAGTACTTAGCAAAGGTGTCTATTCGGGTTTCTATCGACTTTAGCATTTGGCTTCTCTCCTTAATTTGATTATAACTCCATAGAAAGGTGTTATGCGATATAATGCCTATCTGTTTAAGAAATATGCCTAACTGTAAGCATAAAAATTTTGCACTAATGTAAATTCATATGATGAACAGATAAGAATAAAAAATAACGAGTTGGGCATTTTTGAACTCAAAAGTGTACTAGCGTGTTTTAATGTACTTGTATCACAAAGAGATATTAAATACTTGAATAATATTTACTAGTGATTTATTCGAATTTACAAGGCTTTTGAGCAGAAGTTTTGTAAATAATCTATTCTTGATAATCATTATACTTCATATAGTATTAGATTTATCAATGGATTAGATAGTATTTTTAATTCTTTGTAATATGTTTAAAGGAGTTGTTGTTGTGACAAAAAACATCATAGACTCGATTGGTGGTTTAGTGGATTAATTTTGGACTCAGTTTGATTTTCGCTTAAAAATAAGCTTTCCCTATAAGAACTGTATTCATTATTATTTTGATTAAACAATTTATTCTAGTGTCATTTATTAAATTGCCTATAACAGAGGCGATTTTAGTAGTAACATGTAAGCTATCGTAAACATCATTTAATAAGCCGTTCTAACTGACGGTAGATTCACTAAATTTTTTTCATAATTAATAACATCCCCAAAAATAGATAGAGAAATAACTGTAAAACATTCCCTTAATAATAAGTTAAAAAAACCGTGAGTCCCTCCCAAGCTCACGGTTTTTTATTATTATTTATATAAAGCTTTTCGTCTGTTTTCAAAAACTGGAATCGCACTACGCTGTTGTCTCACTTTATCTAAATCTAAAGATAAAGTAATACATTTTTCAGTTCCGCTAACTTCTTCTAAAATTTCACCATTTGGATTTACAACCATGGAATGTCCCGCATATTGAGTATTACCATCGTCACCACATGCATTACAACCTACGACATACATATCATTTTCTATCGCACGTGCTTGTATTAATGATTGCCAATGTTTTAATCTTGCTTGTGGCCACTGAGCTACATAAAAGGCAATTTCGCAACCTTCAGCAGCAGGATAACGTAATAGTTCAGGGAATCTTAAATCATAACAAATGATTTGTGTACTTTGCACGCCATTACTTAATTTGTATGGTTCTGGTACCGCTTCACCAGGAGCTAAATATGCTGGCTCATTTAACATCGGCACAAGGTGTACTTTGTCATATACATTTACTAAAGTACCATCTTTGAGGACGGTAAATGCTGTATTATAAACTTGACCATTTCTTTTGTTAGAAACAGATCCAGCTACTATATCGACATTATATTGTAATGCTAATTTTTTAATAAATTCATAGCTACGGTTTAAATTAGTATCAGCTAAAATATCAAGTTGTGATAATGCATAACCATTATTCCACATTTCTGGTAACACGACTACATCTGTATTTTGTTGCATATGTTTATTAAACCATGATTTAATATTTTGTTCATTATAAGTTACATCAGCTGGTTCTATTTTAAGTTGAAATACTTTAATGTTCATCATTTACACCCTTTGCTATATTGTATATTAATATACTTATTTAATTACCCTTTATGCAAAAAGACAACCTTGTGTGTTTAAATAATAAACAAAAAAGCCAAAACTCTTAAATAAGAGTTTTGGCTTCGTACTCTATATATAATTATTTGCGTACTAAGAAACGTGCATCAACATCAGTAAATGACTTTTCGCCTGCTTCTTGTCTAATATTACCAAATGGCATTTGTGCCATTAAATTCCAAGTTTTTGGTATATCAAATGCTTTTGCTACAGCAGTATCAACTAAAGGATTATAGTGCTGTAATGAAGCACCGATACCTTCTGTACTTAATGCTGTCCAAATAGCAAATTGGTGCATAGCATTTGTTTGTGTAGACCACACAGAAAAGTTTTCTGCATAATTTGGCATTTGATTTTGTAATCCTTCAATAACTTCTTCATCTTCATAGAATAAAATCGTACCGTAAGAATGTTTAAAATTATCAATTTTGTCCGCAGTTGGTTGGAAATCTCTGTCAGAGCCCATTTTGTTTTTAAGTGTTTCTTTTGCAATTTCCCAAAACTTATCATTATTGTCGTTTAATAATAATACGATTCGAGTAGATTGAGAATTAAAAGAAGAAGGGACATGATTAATTTCATGAGCAATAATTTCCTCTAATTGCTTATCTGATATTGAGATTTCTTGTTCTAAATTGTAAATAGTACGTCTATTTTCTATTGCATTTTGAAATGAAGTTAAGTTACTTTTATTGTTTTTTAAAATTCCCATTGTTTCATTGCTCCTTAATTTTTATTTATAATATATACCTAGTATAATAAATATACTGATAAAAGTAAATAATGTTTTACATTAATTTTCATTTATATTAATATTATTTTGCAAATTACGAATTAAAGATGAAAATAAACTGCATTTCTAATATACTGGTATTAAATAACTTGTAAAGATAGGTAGGTGATTGAGTTGAAATATAATAAGCGTAAAAAATTAATGACTTCTAGTGTAGCTTTATGCTTAAGTGTATCAATGTTCACTTCGCCTATATATGGTGCTAATAAGGCATTATCCAATGATGAAAATAATAGTAAAAACACTACTAAAAGTAACTTGTCAGATGTTAATTCAGTAGATCCCAACACAAATAACCAAACCCAACAAGCAGATGGCACTAATGTAGAGAATACAAGCAGTAATGCCTCAAATGCTACTGCTCCCAAAAATCAAGATAACAACAATTCAGATAAAAGTACTAATAAGAGTAATAATGATAGTGATACTAGCAATCACAGCGACGTAGCAGAAGATAGCAACGAAGATTCTCGAAATAATATTGATTATCTTGCCAAAAGCGAAGATGCTACTGAGAATAGTGATACTGCAAATGACGCTGGTACAGGTGGAGGTACAGGTGAAGAGGATGCCTCTAATGCTTCAGCGGGAGATAATACAGCGGGAGACAATCAAGGTAATAATCCGACTAACAGTGGCGGAGCAGGAGGAGGTTCTGGTGAAGAGGATGCCTCCAATGGTTCAGCAGGAGATAATACAGCAGGAGACAATCAAGGTAATAATCCAACTAACGGTGGCGGAGCAGGAGGAGGTACAGGTGAAGAGGATGCCTCCAATGGTTCAGCAGGAGATAATACAGCGGGAGACAATCAAGGTAATAATCCGACTAACGGTGGCGGAGCAGGAGGAGGTACAGGTGAAGAGGATGCCTCCAATGGTTCAGCAGGAGATAATACAGCGGGAGACAATCAAGGTAACAATCCAACTGGTAATAATAACGCAGGTGGTGGAGTAGACGACGGTGCATCTGGTGAAGGAGGTTCCTCCAATACTTCATCAGGAGGCAACCAAGGTAATAATTCAACAGGAAGTAATCCGACTAACGGTGGCGGAGCAGGTGGAGGTTCACCTGAAAATAATAATGGAAATCGTTATCCCAATACTAGTGATGGCTCTGATTATACACCAGCTAACAATTCAAATAATGCGACTTCAAACAATTATGGAAGTAAATCAAGCTGGAATAGTTACCAGGGAGAGTCAAATTACAATAATAATGTAAATGGGCGTAACACTAATAGTGAACAAAACTATTATAATAATAGACAATCAGGATATAGCTCAAATTATACTAAAGCTAATAACCAAAATAAAAATAATGGTTCAGGCAATAATACATCATATAACTATAATAATGGTGGCAACACAACTTATCATTGGCATAATAACAATCAACAAAGAGATAAAAACCAAAATCAACGCTATTATTGGTATAACAATAATAGTGCTTCAAATTATAATGATAATGAAAAAAACAACAATACAAATCCGAACAGTAATAACCAGCAATACGATAATCAAAGAGATGATGAGAACGTCATGAATAAACTTCAAAAAGAAGCTCCAGGATCATTTAAGTACAATCCATATGTAGTAAAGCAAGTTAAAAGTTTAGATAGAGACAAACAATCAGTTTCAGAAAATCAAATTAATCAAGTAGTATCTAAAAACACTTTTTCGGACAATTCATACTTGAATTCATTACAAAAAGGAACAAACTATTTTAAATTCCAATATTTTAATCCAATTAAATTTGATGCATATTATAAGAATTTAGATAAACAAGTACTAGCACTTATTACAGGGGAAATTGGATCAATGCCAGATTTAAAATCACCTAAAGAAAATCGCTCACAGGGTTCATATGAATACCAAAAAAGTGATGACAACGAAATGACTACAACTAAAAAAGAAAGTGAAGCCCGAAAAAATAATTTAAAGTTTGAGCGTGCTTTATTTGCTTTAGTAGCAACCATATCTATAATTTTTATTGGTGTCGTCATTGCTTATATTGTTAAATTAACTAAAGATAAATATTTAAAAAAATAAAAACATCTTAATTAATCCGATTAAGGATTAATTAAGATGTTTTTTAATTAATGAATTGAACGATAAATGAAGCTGCATTTTGCATTTCCTTAATTTTATCTGGGCCAATCAATACTTGAATTATAACTACTAGACCATTTTGAAATACATGAATTAAAATAGGAACCCAAATTCGTTTTGTATAGACGTAAAATCCTGCAAAGATTAATCCCATACCAAAGTAAATAATAAAGAATGAAGGATCGCTATGAGCAAAAGCAAACAATGTAGCACTTACAACGCCGGCTATTATAAATTTAATTACCTTATTTCCTTTAATGAGATTATATAATTCACCAAAGATAACTTTACGGAAGACATATTCTTCTAGTATGGGGCCTACGACGGAAATTAATATGATAAATAATGGTACTTTTTTAGCAATAGCCATAATTCTTTCGGTATTTGGGCTTTGCTGTGGTGCGCCTAAGACATAAATATTAATCATACCTGCAACTATTTGATATACCATGACTATAAAAAAGCCAGCCACTGCCCATAAGACTATATATCTTTTACGTTCTTTAGTTTGTAATTCCAATTTAGTTGGATTAGCAATTTTATTATGTAAAAATGTAATGATAATCGCAGCTATAATAAATAGAATAACTTGGCTGAATATTACAGTGTAAGTTTGAGATTTGTTACTAAAACTATCAAAAACACCTGTAGCCTTTAAAATAAGTGGACCAACTTGCGCAAGTCCATAAATAACTAAGGTAAATATGGATACCCATAAACGAGACATAGTGAACCTCCAAAAATAATAATATGTACTATTTTAGCTTAAATTATTGAGCTACACAAAATAAAGCATAAAGAAATAGTTTTTACTTGAATTATTGACCAAATTTGATTATTATAAAAATTGTATTAGCACTCTATATAGATAAGTGCTAAATGTTATGAAACACAAGGAGGAACAAATAATGTTAAAACCATTAGGTAACCGAGTAATTATTGAAAAAGTAGAACAAGAACAAACAACAAAAAGTGGTATTGTCTTAACAGATAGCGCTAAAGAAAAATCAAATGAAGGAAAAATAATTGCAGTTGGTGCAGGCCGATTACTAGATAATGGTACTCGAGTTGCTCCTGAAATAAAAGAAGGCGATAACGTCGTATTCCAACAATATGCTGGAACGGAAGTTAAACGAGGCGACGATACTTATTTAATTTTAAATGAAGATGACATCTTAGCTGTTATTGAAAAATAAAGCGTAACTACAAAATAAATTATTTACAAGACGGAGGTTTAATAAACTATGGCAAAAGATTTGAAATTTTCAGAAGACGCACGTCAATCAATGTTACGTGGTGTTGATAAATTAGCAAATGCAGTAAAGGTAACAATTGGACCAAAAGGTCGTAACGTGGTACTTGATAAAGAATACACTTCACCATTAATCACTAATGATGGTGTGACAATTGCTAAAGAGATTGAATTAGAAGATCCATATGAGAACATGGGGGCAAAATTAGTTCAAGAAGTAGCAAATAAAACAAATGAAATAGCTGGTGATGGTACTACTACTGCAACAGTTTTAGCCCAAGCAATGATTCAAGAAGGCTTAAAAAACGTTACAAGTGGTGCAAACCCAGTAGGTATTAGACAAGGTATCGATAAAGCAGTTGAGGTTGCAATCAAAGCACTACACGATATCTCTCAAAAAGTTGAAAATAAAAACGAAATTGCACAAGTTGGATCAATTTCTGCAGCTGATGAAGAAATTGGTAAATACATTTCTGAAGCAATGGAAAAAGTTGGTAACGACGGTGTTATTACGATTGAAGAGTCAAATGGTTTTAATACAGAATTAGAAGTCGTTGAAGGTATGCAATTTGATAGAGGTTACCAATCTCCATATATGGTTACAGATTCAGATAAAATGGTTGCAGAATTAGATAATCCATATATATTAATTACAGACAAAAAGATTTCTTCATTCCAAGACGTTTTACCTTTATTAGAACAAGTCGTACAATCAAATCGACCAATTTTAATTATTGCAGATGAAGTTGAAGGCGACGCTTTAACTAACATCGTACTTAACCGTATGAGAGGTACATTTACGGCTGTTGCTGTTAAAGCTCCAGGTTTTGGTGATCGTCGTAAAGCTATGTTAGAAGACTTAGCAATTTTAACAGGTGCGCAAGTCATAACTGATGATCTAGGTTTAGAACTTAAAGAAGCTTCATTAGACATGTTAGGTACTGCTACCAAAGCAGAAGTAACTAAAGACAACACAACTGTAGTTAATGGTGATGGAGATCAAAATAGCATTGATGCGCGTGTTAGCCAAATCAAATCACAAATTGAAGAAACTGATTCAGAATTTGATAAAGAAAAATTACAAGAACGTTTAGCTAAATTAGCTGGCGGTGTTGCAGTTATTCGTGTAGGTGCAGCAAGTGAAACTGAACTTAAAGAGCGTAAATTACGTATTGAAGATGCATTAAACTCTACAAGAGCAGCAGTAGAAGAAGGTATTGTAGCTGGTGGTGGAACAGCATTTATGAATATTTACGATAAAGTAAATGACATTGAGGCAGAAGGTGATGTTGCTACTGGTATCAATATCGTCTTAAAAGCATTAGAATCGCCAGTAAGACAAATTGCAGAAAATGCTGGATTAGAAGGTTCAATAATTGTTGAAAGACTTAAAAATGCAGAAGTCGGTGTTGGATTTAATGCGGCTACGAATGAATGGGTAAACATGCTTGAGGCAGGTATTGTTGACCCAACAAAAGTATCACGTTCATCATTACAACACGCTGCTAGTGTTGCTGCCATGTTCTTAACAACTGAAGCAGTTGTAGCAAACATTCCTGATAAAAGTGACAGTGAACAACCACAACAAGGCATGGGCGGCATGCCAGGTATGATGTAAAATATCTGTCAAACTTTGATTTAACAGTTTTTACCATTTTCGAATGACCTAACAATTTCAAAACAATTCTTTTGAGACGTTTTCTATGAGGTTACTAAACCTTTGGGAAGCGTCTTTTTTATATGATTTTGTAGATGTTCATTGTTGTTTGTATATCCTTATGGCGTAACTTTTCTTGTATCTCTTTTATATGAATATCAAAGTTGATAGTAAGCCTATAGAGCAAATGAATGTTGTTGCTGCGATATTTTTAAATGAATTAGAAACAATAGTTGAACAAGTAGCTACAGATAAAGAGTTTTGTATATTCTGGATTTTAGCAGAAGGTAAGGCTTATAAAGAAGTTGGACGTATATTTGGCGTTTAAGACAAATAACTCGAGAGATGTTTAATAAGTTGTTGAATATATTAAAGTAAATAAAAAGAACTGATTGTCAGTCCTTTTTAAGTTACTATCTTTAATTAAGAATGAAAGATATAAATACAATAATTATTACTAAGACAATCAAAGTGCCAATAAATGGAACAGAGCTTAAAGATAATGTTGCAATGATAAAACCAATAGAAATTAATATTTAAAAAATAGCCTTAAGCGAGAAATCACCCTTCAATATCAAATATGAGAATAAAATAGTGGCGCATAGTAACACTAAAGTAATAAAAATAAGACCTAAAATACTTAATGCTCCACTAAGATAACCGTCAATAAATAAAATATTATAATTCCTAATTGTAGCTTTTTTATTCTTAACCGTATTTGTTTGTTCGTTAAAAAACAATTGGGATATTAAAATAGACAAATAGATGTTTATTTACGATCTAATAAAAACATACTTTTCACAGCTACTCGTTGAGGTGGTTATTTTTATGTAGAAATATATTATAAGGTGAGAATATTATAAAAGATCGTTAGCCTTTTTTACAATATCAGTTAGTTCATACAAATTTTTAATGTGATTAGTCGCATTATGCACTTCATTTTCATTGTTTAACCTATATATACTATGCATTCCAGCTGAACTAGATGCCTCATAATCGTTTTTAAAACTATCTCCAACAAACAGACACTCATATAAATCTACATCTAAGTTTTTAGCAGCTCTTTGAAAAATAAGAGGGTCAGGTTTTTTGATGCTTTCTTTTTCAGAAACTAAAACTACATCCAGGTATTGTTCGATTTGTAGCGATTTAATATTATTGTATTGGAAGGGGTATTTACCATTTGTGATAATGCCTAATTTGTAACCATTTGATGCAAATATATCTAAAGTTTCTTTTAAGTTAGGATATGGTAAACACTGATTGCAAAAATTATTAATATAGTTATCTAGTAAATCATCAACGCTTAAACCAGTAATATTAAAGATATCGATTAATTGTGCGTAAACTTTATCTTTCCAAACATAACCATTTTGATCTAATTCAATAAATTTACTTTTAAAAGCATTTTTATCAATATGATTTAAGTGATCAATGAATTTGTCATATTGATAATCAATAAACTTTATTAGCGAAGATTGTCTGTCTAAAATTGTTCCATCTAAATCAAATAAAATTGCTCTTATCATAGTCTGAAACTCCTTAATAATAATTATTTGAATATTCAATCAATAAAAATAATGATATCATAAAATAAGAATTTTTGAGATAAGAGGGAAATGAATTATGAGTGCTTATTTAGAAAATATGAAAGAGCAAACTTTAAAGATGTTTTATGAATAAAGTGTGATTGAATATGCAGCAGAACATGTTAAAAGTGGTGATTTGGAGGAAGAGGAATCAATTGAAAGAGCTCGTACAGAATCTGAAAGTTTACTACCAGAGGTGTTAGATACAAGTAATCAATATTTACTATCTATGATTAATAATAATGTGGATATAGGAGACCTATGGTTACATATATTTGATGTTAAGTAAGAAAAAACGTTTTATTTATGATATTAAAATTAAAGATACATATAGAGGATAGGGTTTTGGTACAAAACGATGCAATGTATAGAAGAATACTGAAAATATAGGAGTTTTCCCATTGATATTCATGCTTTACATATTTAAATAATATAAAAAAATCATGTTAATCTAACATATAAGTTATAACAAAGGTAAAGAAGGGTAGGTAAAAGTAAAGTGTATCAATGAGGTGTTACTTTTGAATTTGAATAAAAATATAAATAGTTATTTAAAACTATTGTCATATGAAAGGTCAGCAGAACTAAAATTTTATCACCGTAAAAATATCATTTCTAAGTTCTTTTATAATTTATTTAAAAATCCAAGAGATAAAAGAAAAGAATTACTATACTTAGATTCAATTGATGAAATTGATTTTTATCAATTATTTGCTGCTTACTTTATAGGTAGTGATCTTCTTACAATACCAGATTGTTTAAATGAAGATATAATCACTTTTGGTAATGTAGAAGAATTATTCAAAGATAGAATTGGAATTTTGAAAAATAGATTGCCGTTAAAACATGAAGCTGCAATTTTTTTCAAAGATAAAGATTGTAATTTTGTAAAAGAAAGTCTTATTGCTTTTCAAAACACGTTTTTGAATAAAGATGGATTTTTAGAAAAGTAGAATATAATAATGTAGTTACAAAAAAATAATATAATTTTTAATTTTTATGTGAGCTCTCCAATGTGGAGGGCTTTTTAAATTGGTATTTAAAACATGACAATTATGTCATATTTATTGTCCATTTTGTTAGATGAATCAAAGGAAACAGTTTTTTAATTTTGATACTATGAAAAACATTAGGAGGTTTAAACAATGAAAATACTTTATAGTATTTTAACAATTATAATTATTATATTATTAGCTTTATACGGGTGGAAATATTACGCTGAATCACATACAAATAATCAAACCGTGAGAAATCTTGCAAATTTTAACCCTTTAATAAAAAACGAGAAATATTATGTTCAAATTGATTACCCTGAAAGCACAAAAAACGTGGGTAAAGGAATTGAAGAATATAAATATAAAAGTAAGGCATTCAAAAAGGATGGAAAAGAAAAGAAATTAAAATATATGGCTACAAAAAAATTGAAAAGAAATCATTACTTAGAATTAGATTATAAAGTTGGAGAAGTCAAAAATTACAAAGAAGTCCATTTATCTAAAATACCTAAAAAAGCTAAGGAGAAATTAAAAGAATAAAATAAAGGTATAGTGATGAAAAGAAGCATATTCACGATTCATTGATGTCCGAAATTAGAAATGATTTTATTTTCAAAGTGCTTTTTATTAAGTAATGAACATTAAACGAAACTTTATGTATATTGTTTTTCTAAAGAAAATAGAAGAAATGTCATAAGTCAGAATTGTACTTTGCTTATTTAATTTTCACTCCATAGATATGGAACTGTGGGATTGATTGTAGATTACAAAAGAAAAGTTAAAATACTTCTGCAATATTTATAGACTTGTTTATGATAGCAAATTTTTTATTGATGCCAATTTAGCGGCGTCGTAAAATATAAATCCGTGTATTTGTAGAGCAAAACATTGTTTTGAAGTCATAAATTGTGACGACTGCCATCCAAACTATTATATGTAAAGTTCATCTTAAAGTATAGATGTGATTCATAATTATCTATATGATAGAATTCACTGTAATTGAGTTAAATGTTATGGAGAATAAAAGTGAAAAAGAAGCCTATTTTATAAAATAAGGCACGGTTTAGGGTTTAACAATAATCTTGATAATAATTGGAACATGATTGCTCATGATATCTTACTAATCATAATAATTTTTGGAAATCCAATTTTCTTAATTGTTAAGTAATAATCTTTTTAATAATAATTCAAAACATATTACACAAATATATATTTTAACTTTGGAATTAACAATATATATAAAGCTATAAACTTTATAAAAGGTAAAATAAACTAATATGATGTAGAATTAAGTTTGTAAGAAATATAAGAATTAGTGTTATTAAAAATTACTAATTACAGAAAGGACGATGACAAGATTATGACAAATAAAACAGTTTATGATGTAATCGACATGGGTGTTAATTATTTAGTATCTGTATATGATAAGTGGGGAGTAGAAGAGGTACTTGATAATAAGAGTGACGTATTTCCAAATACTTTACACTGGCAATATGGTCATGTATTAACTATTTTTGAATCGGCCTTATCACTAAGTGAACAAAACCAAGTAGATGTTGCTTTATATTCAAGTCTATTTGGCTATGGTACTAGTCCTGCAGATTGGGATAATTCGAATGTTCCGTCAATCGATGAAATTATTAAAAATATAAAAAATTTACCTGAACGTGCTAAAAATTTAACTGATGTTCAACTTGAACAAAAGTTAACTGAAACAATTGCTGGATGTAATAGCTTAGATGAGTTATTAACTTTAAATGCAATTCATATACCATTGCATGCGGGCAAAATTGAAGAAATGACAAGAGTTTTAAAATCAGAAAGATAAAAAATACTGCGCTCAATGGTTATATAACCATTGAGCGCAGTATTTTTATTATTTAAGCATTTTGTAAATCTTTAATTGCTTTATCAATACTATCAAAGACGTGTGGAATATCGTCTTTTTCTACGCAACTAAATGCGATACGAATGTCGGTGTTATTTAGCGCAATAATCCCAATAGAATATTGCTCGATAAGCCGTAAGCGTAATTCTTCTGGATCAACGCCATGTACTTTTAGGGCCATAAAATAACCAGAGTTAAAGTCGTAAACTTGCCAAGATGTCGCATACTTATCATCATAGACAACTTCTTTAGTCACTTTATAACGTTCCTCTAATACATCTATATTGTGTTGAATTTCTTGATCAAATTTTTCGTTATTTTCTAAAACGTATTTGATTGCACTTTGAGATGGCATTGGACCACTTGATATATTACTTCTGACAAGTCCTTTTACTTTTGCTTCAAGTACAGATTTTGCTCTTTCGTCTTGCAAGCCAAAAGTTAAGAAACCAACGCGTAGTCCCCAGGCGAAAAATTCTTTAGTCGCACCGTCTAAACGAATTGGCAATAAATTATCTAATTGTAAATTAGTTAATGGTGTAAATAAAGATTGTGTAAATACGTCTTCATAGAATAGACCATAATATGCATCATCGACAACAGCTATAACATTAGTGCCTCTCTCGGCCAAATTTTTAATAGCTTGTACTATTATATTAGCTTCATCTTTCGTAGGCGTATAACCAGTAGGATTATTTGGATAGTTAAGTATTAAGATAACTTTTTCTTTGTCATAGTTTTCTAATGTTTCAACTAGAGCTTCTGTTGAATAATGACCTTCGTCATCAAAGATAGAATAAGTTTGGATTTCTGCAGCGTGTCTAGTCGAATAAACTAATTTATAATTGCCCCAGTTATGTTCTGGTAAAAGAATTGTATCTTGACTATTTACAAATAAATCACCAATAAGTGATAAACCGTGCGTTAAAGCATTTGTTAATATTGGACGACTCATTGAAGTGTGAGACAAATCTGGATTTTCGTTTAACATTTTTTGTTGCCACAAATCACGTAAAGGTTCTATACCTTGAGGTGGAGCATAAGGGAATATATCGTCTGGCTCTAAATGGTTAAAAACATCATTTAAAGTATCTGCATACATTTTACTGTCTTTATATGTAGCCATACCTATTGTAGCGTTATATTGTGTTGATTTAGCTTCTGCGGACTGCGACAGAATACCCTTTGGATAATACATTAACTTACCAAGATCAGATAACATATCTGCAATTTCCGGTTTCGCATTAGATAATTGTTCATTTAAGTCTAAGGCTAAAGGATTCATGTTGGACTCAACCTCTCTTTTACTATTTCATTCTTAATACTTATATTATCTTGAAATGAGTTAAAGTTAAAGTGTCCACACTATTTAAATTAAAAATTTAGAATTTCTCACCTTAAATACGAACATATGTTCTATTTTTGTGTTAGAATATGGATAGGCCATCGAAATCCTGCATGTCAAATTTTGTAGGAGGTGTAGTATATGACGTGGTGGCAAGATGCAATGGCAACTTTATTATCAGGGAGTGTGCTAGTTGTTTTTCGAATTTGGTTAGAAAACAAATGGAAAGATAAGTAGTGGCCTTGCACAAAAAACCCCAAGTCTGGCGCAATCAGACTTGGGGTTTGTGTAGTATAATCTGTGGATACAACTGTAGTGTAGCATTACTTTTATTCTAGTGCAAACAATTAATTTAAACTTAGTCTTAATAGGGCTTTTATATTAATATTTTACAATTAAAAATAATACTTGTTGAACAAGTAATTGGCGTATTACAATAATGCTATGCTTAATTTTTATATATAATATTAGCGACATTTAATACATAAATATAAGAAAGAAGGTAACGTTTTTGAAGTGTTTTAGAAATCATCATCTAAGCGGGTTGCCTTATATATTAATAGTCATAATACTACATATTATTGGTTTTGGAATTTTATGGCGTGTCGGCAGTGCATATCCAATTTTTATAGGTATGGGCGTTTTAGCCTATACTTTAGGTTTGAGACATGCGTTTGATGCCGACCATATTGCAGCGATTGACAATACTGTTCGTAAATTAATACAACAAAAGAAAGATCCGGCTGGAGTAGGATTTTATTTTTCTATTGGACATTCTTCAGTTGTGTTCTTAATGACAGTGCTATTAGGTGTTTCAGTTAAATGGGCAAAAGAAGAATTGCCACATTTTCAAGATATCGGAGGCACGGTTGGTACGCTAGTATCAAGTTTCTTTTTATTACTAATAGGAATATTGAATTTAGTCATCCTAATTTCATTAGTTAAATTGTTTTTGAAAATGCAATATCAGCGCATTAAACATGATGAAATAGATGACTTATTAGCTTCAAGAGGTTTTATAACGAGATTTGTAGGATCTTATTTCAAAATTATAAGTAAGAGTTGGCATGTTTTACCGCTAGGCTTTTTATTTGGTCTTGGTTTTGATACCGCAAGTGAAATTGCATTGCTTGCTTTATCATCTGGCGCATCACAACAAGCCATACCGTTAGCGGGCATATTAGCTTTACCTATTCTGTTTGCGGCTGGCATGAGTTTATTGGATACATTAGATGGCATATTGATGAAGTCTGCCTATAATTGGGCTTTTTATAATCCAATTCGCAAAATCTACTATAATATTACGATTACCGCTATCTCAGTAATTGCTGCATTAATCATTGGTTTAATCGAATTATTGCAAATTATTGCTGATAAGTTGCATTTACATAATTCGTTTTGGTCTAATGTACAAGGAATCAAATTAGACTATTTAGGCTATATATTAGTCATATTATTTATCATTGCATGGTTAATTTCCACATTAATTTGGAAGTTTGGCAATATTGAGAAGAATGGGTCTAAATAATAAAATATGACATTAGGTGAAATTCACTTATTTAAATAGCGTTTTAAACTCATATCTTTTTTTGGCTGTTGCATTTTAAAAATATCAATGCATTTGATAAGATAAAGTTGATTGAGGTGAATAAAATGAAGCATTTAACCAAAATATTTGTCATCATCGCTATTGTGGTTTTTATAGTAGGTTATTATTTACAATCTACAGGACATGAATCTTCAGGTATAAAATTACTTATTGCAGCAATTTTATTTATGATTTGTGCTTTTATCAATAGAAGAAATGATCGACTCAAAAAACGTAATAAAAAATAAAACTGGTGCTAATAATATAGAAGATAGTGGTTCTATATTGCTAGCACTATTTTTATGATAGTATGTATATTCAGATAAAAATTATTGCCAGAAAGTAAGACAGTCAATTAATTTTTTAATAAATTTTAATTGTATATTTGAAATTAATGAGATTTAATTTATAATAGTGAACTGTGTTGAATAGCAAATCAATGCATCGAGGAGGAACTTATGAAGTTACAAGATATAACTAAAACCTATGGTAGTAACAATGTCTTAGATCATATTGAATTTGATTTTGGTGAGAGTAAAATTGTTGGTTTAATAGGAAAAAATGGTGTCGGAAAAACAACTTTAATGAAAGTTATGAACGGCAATATTATTAACTATAAAGGCCAAGTTGATACTGCTAGAGATGAAAATATAGGTTATTTAATTGAACATCCCAAATTATACAATAATAAATCAGGTCTCTATAACTTGAAATTATTTGCTCAGGTTCTAGGTAAAGGATTTGATAAGCAGTATGCCAATTATATTATAGATGCTTTTGGCATGCGCGAATATATTAAGAAAAAAGTTAAAAAATATTCTATGGGTATGAAACAGAAACTGGCAATCGCCGTTTCTTTAATGAACAAGCCTAAATATTTAATTTTAGATGAACCTACGAATGGTATGGATCCAGATGGCTCAATTGATGTTTTGACCACGATTCAATCTTTAGTAAATGATTTAGATATGAAAATTCTCATCTCTAGTCATAAATTAGAGGATATCGAGTTGATTTGTGATAGAGCTATATTTTTAAGAGACGGTCAATTTGTTCAAGATGTTAACATGAAACAGGGCACAACATCTGATTCAACTGTAGTAAAAGTAGATGCTTCTGACTTTGAAACCACTTTATCTTATATTAGTGAACATAGTGATTTCGTTCAATCTGATCAAGCTACAGGTGAAATAATATTGAAAGTACAAAATAATTATCAATCATTACTAAAAGGTTTGGCGAGCATTGAAGTGTATCCAACGTATATTGAAACACGTAAAAGTTCGTTACGCGATACTTACTTTAATATTAACCAGAAAGGTGGCCAATAATGAACAGTATTCAATTGGTAAAATATGACATCTATAGTATTTTGAGAAGTCCACTTACTTATCTAGCTATTGTATTAACTTATCTTGCATTAGGTGGTATGACAGCGTTATTTATGCAACAACAAGATCAAGTTAATGGGAATACTATTTTAGCTATTGGAAGTTGGTTTTTCTCAATCGTAGGTTTACTATTTGTAATAAAAACGATTACACGTGATATTTCACAAGGAACAATTCAATTATATTTTAATAAGAAAAGTAGTCGTATTAGTTATTTAATAGCAAAAGTTATTTCTATAATTTTAATTGCTATAATTATGACGGCATTGTTAACTGTTTTTGTATTAGTAATTCAAAATATTTGTGACGGTAAAAATGTAAAAACTGACAAGCTTTTTGAGTTATTAGTCTTCTACATTATTTTCCAGTTATTTTATGGATTATTGTTATACTTATTCTCATTAATTGTGCCAAAAACAGCATTAATCTTTACTTTAGGTATCTTTTTAGTATTTATCGTTCCTTTTGCTGAACCTTTTTTACCTATGATTCCTAAAATAGGGGATAATATTCAGGATTCACTTAAATATATACCTTTTAGTTATTTAACTGATAAAACAACGTCTGGAGATTATACTTTCAGTCATTGGCAATGGTTTATTTCTAGTGCATCAATTATTATACTTTTTGTAATTAATTTATTTTATGTGGCTAAAAAAGATATATAAAAATTTTAGATTTAAATATAAAGAGGCCCGTTAGATTATATATTCTAACGGGTCTTTTTATTGTTATTATATTTTGAAAATGATAATACTTATTTGATGCATTGCTATGAAAGTTACTTATGGAGTAACTGTTCTACAATCGAATCATAAACTGCTTTCCATAACTGTGAGTCCGTTTTATAACGATTAGTAATAATAGCATGAACTTCATTCGACTTCTCTTCATAGGAAGCATCATCTTTATTTGGCAAATTAGCGCGGCTTTCTTCAACGAATTTTTGTGCTTGTCTAGCACGTGGCCCCCATACCGTTTCTTGTTGGTACTCATCGTTTAAAAAAACAAAGATTGGAATACTTCGCGCAGTCCCATTAGTTAAGTATTGATCAATTAAATTAGTATCATCATCGCGATGGAACACGCGTACTTCTAGATTTAATTGTTCAGTAATACTTTTTAATATGGGAAGGTTCATCATGGCATCTCCGCACCAATCCTCCGTTATAACTAACACTTTACTATAATTTAATGACTTAATTTTTGTCAGCCTATCATCTTCTTGTGGAAGTGAAAAAGAGTTATAGATTGTAATTAAATCTTCTTTATTTTCACTCATTTGCTCAATATACTCATTGAGTGGCTGACTATCATTAAAATAAGTCTTTAAGCTTGTCATTATGTAACCCCCTTTAGATATTGATGTTATTATAGCAAATTAATATATTATGGGAAATTATTTTACCTAAAAAATTAATGATTTAAACTAACTTGTTGAGCTAAGGGATGCAACAATAAAAGGGCTATGCTATATTTGAAACATAAGGTCGGAGTGTGAAATATTGATGAATAAGAATTTGTACATGAAAATAACGATATCTTTAATTTTTCTTATTTTAAGTATTGTAGGATTAGTGATTGGGGTACATATAAAAAATGAAAAATCGACCGATTTATCTTCGTTTACAATAGATGATATTGCAGTCGGAGACAAATTTAAACACTTAGGATATGAGAAAAATAATAAAATAAAACTTGATAGATATTCTTTTTATAATAAAATAAATCATCCTAATTTAGTGATTAAAGTCGCTAAGAAATCTAAGATTGTTATGGGTATTACGCTCACAGGAGATAAAGATATCAAAACAATTGATAATGTACATATTAATGATTCTTTTGAGGATTTAAAGCGTAAATTAGGCTGTAATTATACAGAACGTAAATTGGGTAAAGGGTACAAACTTATCCAATATATAGATAAAATGCATCGTATTAAGTTATCTGCGGTTATTAAGCATGAGGAAATTAAAAAGTTTGAGTTTTACAAACAATAAGTAATTTACATAGTAACTTTGAAGTTAACTTTTATTCTTAATCAGATATAACTATATAAATATAATCTAAATTTAAATGGCGGTTGGTATTGTGGATAAAATTACCTTTTTGAATGAACTTGAACAAGAACTCAATCATTTACCGAGAAAAGCTAGAGACAATAAAATGTATGAGTATGAAGAATACTTTTTTGAGGAGGAACAAAGGGGGAAAAATGAGTACCAAATTGTGGGTGAACTAGAATCTCCTAGAACATTAGGGAAAGAAATAATGGCGCAAAACGCTATTAGTTATGCCGAATATAGAACAAATGCTCAGACGATTTTCAAAGCGATTATGGCATCATTAGGTATGGGTATTGTATCGCTACTCATTATTTTAATACCAATGATTTTTGTAGCTTTTTTTATGTTTATATTATTATTAATTGCACTGTTATTCTTTATTTCACCAATTTTACTCATCGTGCATGGTTTGATAAATGGAAATGTGAGTTTGGCTTTAAGTAATTATTTATTTGCTTTTTCGTATACAGGGTTAGGCATCGTCTTATTTGTGTTAATTTTAAAACTAGCTGAATTAGTTTACCGTATCATTTTGAGTTATTTACGTTGGAATATAAAAAATATTAAGGGAAGTGCGGCTAAATGAGGAAGTTATTCATTAGTGGACTAGTTTTATTTGTCATCTGTTTTTCATTTGCCTGTATTTCATGGTTTACATTTGAACAACAAGATAATAAAACCAATAAAGCACATAAGAATCTTGACGGTAATGATATTAATAATTTAAACGTAAATACAAAATTGGCTAAAGTAAATGTAATACACGGTAAAAAATTGGCTATTAATTATAAAGGAACAAAAGATGTTGAAATTGATAAGCATGATGGTAAATTATTTGTTAAAGAAAAAAATAACAACGAAGATCATTATGGTCTAAACTTTAACCCGTTCAAAAGCATGGAAAGTGAATTAACTATTACAGTACCTAAAAATCAGGAGAATCGCTTAAATATGTATTTAAATTCTGAAACGATCAACATGAATGGCTTGAAATTAGGTAAAGTTAACATCAAAACTACTTACAATGGTGGCGATGGTTTGAACATAAAAAATACGCAGTTTGAAAATTTAAAATATCGTTCTAAATCTGCGCCAGTGTATTTGCGGAACACTATTATTAAAAATGGTGATATTAAAACAACTAGAGAAATTGATGTAAATAACTCATTGATGAAAAATTCTGTGCTACTATCTCGAAACAAGAGTATTAACTTAAAAGAAATGAAAAGTACATCTGACATCAAAGCATCGACGACTAAAGGGAATATTCATATGTCATATGCTACGAAACCTAAAGACACATTGCTGAAATTGAATCCTGACAATGGTAAAGCACATGTTGATAATAAATACTTTAAAAATAGTAAGGTAGGTAATAGCCATAATGTTCTAGAATTTTATACAGACTATGGCAATATCTTTATTAAATAAATGAAATATAAAACTGCTCTTTTCTAAGGAAACACGACTAAGTGTAATTTGAAAAGAGCAGTTTTATTGAAAAGTGAATAGTAGATTAAATATAATGTTTTAATTAATATGTTGCAAAAGTTAGATTAGTATCTATTTGGCCTTCAAAGCTATGCTGATCTAGTGGCTGTCCTTCTAGCCATTGTTGAAAATTAAATTGTGTGGGCGCTTTATTTTCACCTAATGTAATCCAAGCTGACAGGGATTGTGGCTCATACATACTCGTATGAATTGTTCCAGACCAGCTATTAAATAGTTTACTGTATATTTCATTTGAAGGATTATTAAAAAGTTTAAAGGCTTCGTGCTTAGAAATTTGTTCTGGAGCTTGTGCAATTAATCTGTCTAAACGCTCAATTGATTCTTTCGTATAATTTCTATTTTCATGTGTCAATAGCTTAAAATGATTAGTGCAAGTCTTATCATATCTCACATCGATAGTTCTTGGTGTTACTTCAATAATAGCGTGATTTAAATTTTTATCCATTACAATATAGCTAAAAGAACTTCTATGTGGTAATGACTTTAATAATTGAATTGCTTCTGGAACATCCTTGCAATATTCTAATACTAAGCGTCCTATCATATAGCATACGAAACCATCACCAGGGTGTTTACGATGCATAAAATTATATGCCATAACTAATCCTGACTCGTTCATGCCATCCATGCGACCGGTTACGCGTGAAGTAGGCCCTAATTGTGCTAGCCCTCCATCATTCGGTTTAAATAATAGATAGCGCGCATCATACGTTGCTGGATGGTAATCGTAATTGCGAACCATGTAATCATTACCTAAAAAGACGGTACAGCCACTGTTTTTTAATGGCGTAAAACGGTAATGTGCAAAGTTTAATATCATTTGGTTCGTTGGCAAATTTAATACTTCTTGCATTCCAATAATTTCTTCCCAAATATGAGGGGCATAATGTTGAAAAATCTCGTATGTTTCTTTTATATGGATATCAAACCGAGGCATACGTTTACGCCATTCCTTTTCTCTGTTCTTCAAAAGAGGGGTTTGTTGCATCCATTGTGCAGTTTTGACGCCTAAGTCAAAATGAGAACCCCTGTGGGTCATTATATCTGATTTTACATTTTGCATAATTGATAACGCTCCTAATGTCACTTTATATAACAATATTGTAACTTTAATGTAATTTTATATTAATTGCTATTATTAATAGTTGTGTATATGATGATTATAACATCGATGATAAATTAATTATTAACTCTATGAGGTGATATTATGAGTAATTATTATGAACAATTTAAATCAGCAGTCGCAGCATGGTGGAACAACTAAAACTTACTAATATTAAACGGCTACTAGTATAGTAGTCGTTTTTATTGTTCTTCAAATCTTTAATAATATCACTCACATTTAAATTATGATATTATATAAATGTTAAATAAAGTATTCAATCTTATATCTTTAACAGAAGTATATTATTAATAGTGTAAGCATATCATATAATATTATGTTTTTTATTAGAATATATTTCCCAATAATAGGTATACTTTTATTGATGCTTTTAAGTATGCTATCATTAAAGATAGTGATGTTAATAAATTATTGAGGTGAATCAGAATGTTGAATTTTATTAAAGGTTTAATTAAATTTGTACTTGGTACAATCTTAACTGTATCACTTTTAGCTGGTGTTGGTGCAGTGGTATTTGCTTATATTTTCAAAAAAGACTTTGAAGACATCGAAAGCAAAACAAAAGAAATCGTATCAGATATTGAAGCTAATAATTAATTATAAAAATAGAACACGTTACGTGTTCTATTTTTTTGTATAAGTCTTCGATAATCTTAATGTCTATCATTATAATCATTAAGGCAATTGCGTATACACTAAGCCAATTCTCTACTCTATTCCTCCTACATGGCTATTTAAAATCATATGAGTTTGATTAAGTTTAATATTGATTAATATTTATAATTGTTGAATTTTTGTAATGTCTAATAAAGAAATTTTAATGTTTTCACCGTCATCATGTTTTATCCCAGTAAGATACATATTTATCATATCGATATGATTCACCGTTAACGATAATGATTTAAGCCATCCTTCTTGATAATATTCAAGCTGAACAGGTCGATCGTTATGCAAAGACTGATTCAAATGTATATTTAACTCATTTAATTGATCGTCCGATAGAATGGGACGGTCTATTTTATTTTGATCAATTATATAGTTTTGAATCGTTTCAAATTGTTCTGGCAATGTGGCAAAGGGTGCCCATTTAACCATTCCTCTGCCCATAGGGATATCTTTAGACAGATATTCTCTTGGGATTTTTCTATAATCGCTTTCTAGTTTATATTGATCTGGAATCATCGAAATCACCTCAACACAATAATAGAACATATGTTCTGTTAAATGCAAGTGATTTTTTACATGAATATAAAAAAGAAATACATATTTCTATATAATCAGTCATTGCCAAAAACAGACCAAAACATCTTGATATGTCTTGGTCTGTGTGTAGTCTGTTCGAAAAGCATGAATGTAAAGTATCGGCTTAATAAAGTGATAAATAATATTAGTAGCGTAATTACAATAACTGTTTTAAAGTAAGACAACTGTGATATTTTAATGAATTTTTAGTTAGTACATGTCAACCACAGTAAATAGCTAATGAGCCGATAGGTGTTATTTTAGGACTTAAATATGAACCAATTACACTATTATAAATCATGCCTTATTTGAGTATTTTCAGAAACGTCGGTTTGATTAATTGTTAGCGAATCGATTAATACAGTGTGTAAGTTATTTATCACTGATGATAAAAACGCTAGACATGAAACTAGTACCGATAACGTGTACAAGTAAATTATGGCTAGCAGCAAATGTAAGTATATTACCCAGTAGGTGATTAATACCTAAAATTTCTAAATTAAAGAAGAAAAGGCATACTTCAATGGAAAAAAATACGGTACTTCTTTTAGTACTTTTTAGTATGTACTAGGCGGTGTTTAGCGCGCTAACAATACGAATACAATTGCTATAAATATTGCAATAAAGTCACTAGCAATGATAAATAGGTAATATTACTTTTTTATTTAAGTCCAAAGTATGTGCGATAGCTAAAACAATTGGCGTCAAAATAAGTGCATCATCAGCATTAACAAAATTGAACTTACACAGCTTAACATCGGATATTTACTATAAACAGATAAAACATAGTGTTGCATCATAAATGATAGACGATAAACATAAAATTTAATTAATTGTTATTCTCAGCTAACTTTAATAAAATGAAGTTATATCAATATTGGAGGGGTTTTCATGACAACAATAGGTTATATTGGTTCATATACTAAAAAAGAAGGGAAAGGCATTTATCGTTTTGAGCTAGATGAAGCAAAAGGTCAAATTACCACAGCAGAAACTGGCTATGAAATTGAAGCATCTACATACTTAGTACAATATAACTCATATTTATATGCCATTACACGTGAAGGAGACGATTGTGGTGTAGCAAGCTTTGAAATAGGCGATAAAGGTAAATTAACTTTGATTAATAAATGTCTTGAATCTACTGCTGGTACAGGCTGTTATGTGTCAGTTTCTCCAGATGGGCAATTTTTATTTGAATCTGTTTACGGTGCAGGATTAGCTCGAATATATGAATTAGATACAACTTCAGGAAAAGTAGTCAAATTGATTCAAGAATTACAGCATACTTATCCTGTAGGTCCTAATGAAAGACAAGAGCATCCTCATATACACTTATTAGACACAACACCTGATAATTATGTAGTTGCTATGGACTTAGGATCTGATAGAGTAGTTACTTATCAATATGGACAACAAGGATTAACTGAATATGCAGTGACTCAGTTTGAACCTGGTGACGGACCGCGTCATATTACATTTAATGGTAATAATAAATACGCTTATATCGTTCATGAATTATCCAATATCGTAAGTGTCGTAAGTTATCATGATGGAAAATTTAAAGAAGTAGAAAGACACAGCACTATACCAGACGACTTTACAGGAGATACTAAATTAGCTGGAGTTAGACTTTCTCAAGATCAACAGTTTTTATATATAAGTAATAGGGGTCACGACAGTATAGCAATTTTTAAAGTAGCTAATGATGGTTCGTCTCTAGAATTAATTAACATTACGCATAGTGGTGGGGAATTCCCACGTGACTTTAATATATCTAACTCAGATGATTATTTAGTTTGTGCACATCAAGAAGGTGACTATGCATTAACATTATTCACTAGAGATAAAAATACAGGCGAATTAACTCAAATTGATAATCATGCAGAAGCAGCAGAAGGGGTATGTGTTAAATTTTTACAATAAAGTTAGTAAAATGAATAATTTCAAGAAGGAAATAGGTCATCCTTGAAACATAAAAATAGCAGCTCTACATGAGCTGCTATTTTTATGTTTTGTTTCAATGTTATTTATTAAAGAATGTTTTAATATATTTAAATTTACCTTTGTAAGGTGGGAAGATAATGCTAGATTCTAAACGCGTTGTTTTGAAAATATAAGATTTTGCATGACTAAAAGTATCAAAACTATATTTACCATGATAATGGCCGATACCTGAGTTTCCCACGCCTCCAAACGGTAAGTTGGGATTTGCAATGTGCATTAATGTGTCATTTATTGCACCGCCACCAAATGATAATTCATTTAATACGCGTTCAGTTGAATTTTCATCTTCGCTAAATAAATATAAGCTCAGAGGTTTTGGTTTAGATTGAATGAGTTCCAATGCCGCGTCAAAATCATCATAAGTAATTATCGGTAATAATGGTCCGAAAATTTCTTCTTGCATAATTTTAGAGTCAATAGCAACATTATCTATAATTGTTGGAGCAATATAGCGGTTATCTTTATTGGTATCACCACCGAAAACAATATTATGTTGTTGCTCATTTAATAATGTAGTAAGTCTTGTAAAATGACGTTCATTAACTATGCGACCAAAGTCTTTAGACTGTTGTATTTCTTTGCCATAAAATTCAGTGATAGTCGTTTTAAGTGCATTTATTAAGTCTTCCTTAATCGACCTTTTGACTAATAGATAGTCAGGTGCAATACATGTTTGACCAGCATTAGTGAATTTGCCAAAACATATGCGCTCACTTGCAACTTTAATATTTGCAGATTCATCTATAATAACAGGAGATTTGCCTCCTAGTTCTAGTGTTACAGGGGTTAAATTTAGGCTAGCAGCTTGATATACTGAACGACCAACTTCCTCACTTCCAGTAAAGAAAATGTAATCAAAAGGTAAGGTAGTAAGTAATTTTGTCGTTTCTGCTTCTCCTTCAATTACAGCTACATACTCAGGATCAAAAACTGCTTCAATTATTTTACGAATGACATTAGTAATGTTTGGCGTAAATTCAGACGGTTTGATAATAGCAGTATTACCAGCAGCAATTGCACCAATAAGTGGTTCTATTACGAGTTGTAGAGGATAATTGAAAGGTCCGATAATTAATACGGTACCATAAGGTTCATTCATAATGTAACTTTTTGCCGGAAACATAAATAGTGGAGTATTTACTTGCTTGCGCTTAGTCCAATTTTTAAGCTCCTTGCGTGCTAACTTAATATTTTTTAAAACGAAACCAATTTCAGTAGCGTATGCTTCAACTTTATTTTTACCTAAATCAGTATTAAAAGCTTCTAGTAACTCTGCTTCGAAATATTTAATACTTTTGCTTAATAGTTTTAATTGCTTTTTGCGAAACTTAATATCTTTAGTCGCATGCGTTTTAAAATATTGCTTACTTTGCTCAAAAGTTTGTTCGACCGAGTTCAAAATTATTCCTCCTGTATGAAAATAAGATAACACGTATAAATTTATAAAAACTGGGACATATCTATGCCCCAGTCATATTCAGAATTTATAAACAATATAAATATGATTAACTCAATACGTCTGTAATTTGTGGTACAACTTGTTTCTTTCTTGAAACTACACCAGGTAAAAAGGCAGTACCATTTTCAAGTGTAACATTAAATGCTTCGCCAACTTTATCTTTATCATCACCGATAACTAAAATTTTAGAGTTACTATTAATAATGTCTGTAACTAAAAGTACAAATAAGTCATAGTTTTCTTCATTATTTGCAGCTAACATAGCTTTCTCAAGTTCCTCATGTCTGTCGAATACTTCGTCGATATCAACAGTGTTAACTTGACCAATACGTGCAACATGATTGCCCATATTAAATGATTTGGCATCTAACGATAATAATTCTTCGGCACTTTTATCTACCGTAGAAGCTCCTGCTTTTAACATTTCTAAGCCATATGATTCTAAATCGATATTAGCAATAGATTTTAATGCTTCGGCAGCAGCTTTGTCTTCTTCAGTACATGTTGGAGATTTAAATAATAAACTATCAGAAATAATTGCAGAAATCATTAATCCAGCAATTTCAGGTTTAATATCAAAGCCACGTTCTTGATACATTTTGTATAAGATTGTTGCAGTACAACCCACTGGTTCTGCACGGTAATACAAAGGAGCAGCGGTTTCAAAGTTAGATATTCTATGGTGATCAATCACGTGCTGAATTGTAGCATTTGCAATAGTGTCAGCACTTTGCTGGAACTCATTATGGTCAACAAGAATAACATTTTGATCTGCTAAATCATCATTAAGTAGTTCAGGTGTTTCAACTTTAAAATAATCTAAAGCGTATTGTGTTTCTGGTCCAACTTCGCCTAAACGAAAAGCTTGTGCTTCATTGTTACCAGTTTGAGCTTCAAAATCTGACATAATGATAGCTGATGAAATTGCATCAGTATCTGGACTTTTGTGTCCGAAAATATAAGTTTTAGCCATAAATCAATTCTCCTTAAAAAAATTAGTTTCTATCATTTTAGCATGATTTAAGACTGATATTCTACATGAGCACCTAATGAATTTTTAAAATGTTCTAATGCCCAAGTGTGACCAGTTTGATTAAAGGATGCGACACCTTGTGATGAAATAAATAAATGATAGCCTAAATTATAGGCAGTTATAGCAGTATGTAATACACATATATCGGTGCAAACACCTACTATTTCAATACTGTCAATATTACGCTCACGCAACATTATATCTAATGGTGTGCCACAAAAAGAATCATAGCGTGTCTTATCTAGAAAGTGTACATAATCATTAAATTGAATCTTTTGATAGATGTCATTTACTTTGCCGTAAAGTTCACGACCAGGCGTATCAATAATATTGTGTGGGGGAAATAGTTTGCTTTCAGGATGCAGATGATTATCCTCAAAATGTAAATCCATCATAAAGAAAATAGGTTGTTGTTGATTATTATAATTATCAATTCTTGAAACTATATAAGGTTCTAATCTTTGTGCTGGTTGACCGCAAGTTAAATTACCATTGTCAGCTACAAAATCGTTTGAATAATCTACTACTATTAATGCCTTGTTTGCCATGATAATATTTACACCTCATTATTTAAAATTGTTTTACAATAATATAGTTAGTAGCATAACCCATATAGTAATAATAATCGAGTTTATTTCGGTTAAAATAGGAAATGTTAATTGGGTAGATAAAATAGGGAGGTGCTAGGTTTGGAAATTGACGCGCGTGAATTTGGCTTACAAGGGTGTAATGCTAAAAAAGACACAGCTGCTTTACAAAAAGCACTTAATTTTGCAAAAAAGCGTTTCGGTACAACAATTACAGTACCTGAAGGTGAATATTATATTAAGAAAGCTTTAGTTATTTATGCGGGAACTACTTTACAACTGCAAAAAGATACGGTTTTAAAGCGTCAAGGTAAAGATGCGATATTAAAAAACGGAAAAAGACCTCATCGTTATTATGGATATAATGGCAATAGTTATATAACGATAAAGGGAGGCATTTTAGATATGAATGGAAAAGCATGTCCATTTAATAATACGGCAATGTGTATTGGTCATGCACAAGAAATAACAATTAATGGCGTAACAGTTAAAGATGTTGTTGGTGGACATGCTTTAGACGCCTGTGGTGTTAATGGTTTACATATAAGTGATTGTCGTTTTGTCGGATTCAACGACTTAAAAGGAGATAGGAGCTTTTCTGAAGCGGTCCAATTAGATATACAAGTTAAGGGTGCTTTTCCCAAATTTGGTGCCACTGATGGAACTATAACCAAAAATGTTATTATTGAACAGTGTTATTTTGGTAATTCAGCTACTGATGATATGCAGCCATGGAATCGTGCGATCGGCTCACATGCAAGTCGTTATAATCAATATTATGAAAATGTACATATACGGTATAATGTTTTTGAAGGTTTAAAACATTATGCATTAACGCCTTTGAAATGCAAAGATACTTATATTCACCATAACTTGTTTGATAATTGCCAAGGTGGCATACGTTACTTAGGTATTAAAGACGGTAAAAACGCTAAAGATCTTGATGGAATAGTGCAGCCTTCTCAAGCAGGGGAAAATTTAAATATTTATAAAAATGAATTTAAGGGCAAAATGAAATATGACGCAGTACATGTAAGAAATTATAATGATGTGAAGCATAAGCATGTGACGATAGTACAAAATAACTTTGCGGAAGTATCGCAAACAATTCATGCAGAAGATATTGAGCGACTTATCATGCAAGATATAGATGAACGGGCGATAAAGAGAATTAATATTAGTTAGGTTTCAAAAATAAAGGCAAGCTAGATTAGGCACTGATTCTATAAAAAGGTAATTTAATAAAAACACTATTTTCTAGGCTACTCATTTCCTAAATTCAATAAGAGATAAGTAGTCTATTTTTTGAATTCTAATAAAAAAAGAGTGTGCATAAAATAATCATTTCTTGTACACGCTCAATGAAATATACCTGGGTAATTACAGATGATATAATAATGAAGTCGCCTATCTCTCAGGCGTCAAATTGACGTGGGAGGAGGTGTTATTCATGTTGGAAATCCTTGTTCACAATATGACCACAGTCATCAACGGTTGTATTATTGCGTTATTTACGCATTGGCTGCGTAATCGCAAAGACAAATAGGCGACAGATAGCCACACCAAAAAATCCCCTCACTATTTGCGGTAGTGAGGGGATTGGTGTATCCATATTGGATTCCTTGTTAATCACATTATAACACCGTAGTGGGGAGGAATGCAAAGTTGCTAAAAAATCCCTTTGTAATTTCTCTTCAGCCGATTTGTATATTTCATTAATAGAATCAATAATTCATTATATTCATATGTTTAATGTCTTAACTCTATATTGTGAATTCAACTAAAGTATTATTATATTACTCTCATTTCAATTTAATTACTCATGCTTTTTGTGGTTAAGTTTAATTTATTTTGTTGAAAGAACCAATAATTTTTACTTGGAAATCTAATGTAGTTAATATGGTTACAACTTTATCCAAGTTAGCCCCTATCGGTACGTCGGCTTGAACAAAAAAGTGATACATACCTAATTGTGTTTTAAGTGGTCGAGATTCAATCCATGATAGGTTGATATTAAATAAAGCAAACGTATTTAATATATTGGCTAACAAACCTGGCTTATCGTATTCAGGCGTGATAAGTAACATAGTATCCGATGCATCTTCTATATGTTGGGGCTCGTTACTTACGACTAAAAAGCGTGTAACGTTATGTGGATAATCTTGAATGTTTTTTTCGATAGGATAGTAGCCATAAGCTTCACCACTTCCAAGTGGTGCGATTGCGCCAATACCTGGTGCGATATATTCCAAACTTTTAATTGTACTATCCACATAATTATAATCGAAGTTATGACGTTGAATATAATTACTTGTTTGACTTATTGCAGGGGCGATAGAATATACTTTTTCAATGCTTGATGCATCTTCATGGTCATTACCATAAAGTGCAAATTGTATATCTAAATGTATTTCGCCTTTAGCGTAAATATTTTCATGAGTTAAACCATCAGCCACTATGTTAATCGTACCTTCAATTGAATTTTCTATTGGAACGACTGCAATGGCATTATTATCTTTTGATACTGCACTAACAACTTCGTATAAATTAGATTTTGGAATATATGTCGCTTCTTCTTCAGTTTGATATTGTTGAGCCGCTAAATAAGAAAAAGTTCCTTTAGGCCCTAAATAATATAAATTCATATTTGTTACTCCTCAAGTTCAATGAAATAGTGTTAATGAAAAGGACAACCGGATGATTGTGCTTTTTTATAATGGAAATTTGGATCTTTCATAACATTTGCATAACCATGGTGATAATTAGAAACAAGCGTTGGAGATAACGAAGGTACTAGCCATGACCATTTACCTGTCACTTCTCTGTGCTGTTTTGCTTCGTTTTTTTCAAAAACTTCAAATTGTCTTGAAGCAGTTAAATGATCAACAATAGAAACGCCTGCCTGTTTAAATGAATAGTACACTGCGTAATTTAATTCGACTAAAGCACGATCCTTATTGAACGAATTATTTTTAAGTGTATCAAATTCAAAAGCTTGTGCAACAGTTTCCAATAAATTATAGCGATAAACGTCGGTGAAATTTCGAACGGCTATTTCATTGACCATGTACCAACCGTTAAATGGTGCAGCGGGATAAGTAATACCACCAATCTTTAAATCCATATTTGAAATTATTGGTACCGCATACCATTTTAAACCCAGTTGTTTTAATTTGGGGAATTGTTCATGTTCAATATTTATTTCTTTTATTATTTCTTTTGGATAGTCGTGATAGTTCATGACACCGTTTGGTAATTTATAAATTAATGGCAACACATCGAATTGTGTATGTTGACTAGTCCATCCTAAATGTTCTGCTAAACGAGTGACTTCTTTTTCTGCAGGATCACCACAATCATTATAACCTGCATAACGTATTAATTGGTTATTATAAATTTTTGGTGGATGCTCTGGATGAAATATAGTAATGTACGGTTTAATTTTGCCGTTATTTGTAGCTTGTATGATATGATTTTCTATTTTGTCGATAAAATCATCTTCCTCTTCTATATGACGAGCATCTTCTACTGTTAACGACTGCCAGTAAAATCTACCAATACAGCGATTGGAATTACGCCACGCCATTTTTGCACCGTATTCAAGCTCTTGTGTTGTATGACGATAAGTTCCAGTTTTGTTAATTTCGTTTTCAACTTCTATTAGTCTTTGTGTAATATCATCAGGTTTAAAATTTAATTCAGTGTACATTGTTTTAATAAAATTTTTTGCTTCGTTTAACATATTCACACCTCAAGCATATTATAATTCATGTAAGAAAAGATAAATAATAATAAAAGAAAATGTCATTATTTTGTCGGAAATATGTGACGGTAACGGCTACATTTATCTATACTAATTAAGGTGCTTTAAAGGCCTGGTTTGTGATAAAATGGGAAAAAAGGTCGATTGGAGAGGTTACCCGTGTACCAATATAAAGATGACACGTTTACACTACACAATGATTTGTATCAAATAAATATGGCAGAAACTTACTGGAATGATGGGATACATGAAAGACTCGCTGTCTTTGATTTATATTTTAGAAATATGCCATTTAATAGTGGATATGCAGTATTTAATGGATTGAAGCGTGTAATTGAGTATATTAATTCTTTTCAATTCTCACAAACTGATATAGATTATTTAAAATCAATCGGTTATAAAGAGGATTTTTTAAATTATTTGGCAACTTTAAAATTTACCGGCAACATACGATCAATGCAAGAAGGTGAACTATGTTTTGGTAACGAGCCATTAATTAGAGTAGAAGCCCCATTAATTCAAGCACAATTAATTGAAACGATGTTATTAAATATTGTTAACTTTCATACATTAATTTCTACCAAAGCTAGCCGTATTAGACATGTTGCTAATAATGATATTTTGATGGAATTTGGTACACGTAGGGCCCAAGAAGCGGATGCGGCATTATGGGGAGCAAGAGCAGCTTATATAGGAGGATTTAACTCTACAAGCAATGTTCGCGCAGGTAAATTATTCAATATACCAGTGTCTGGGACACACGCACACGCTATGGTACAGGCATATGGTGATGAATATGTAGCTTTTAAAAAATACGCCGAACGTCATAAAGATTGTGTCTTTTTAGTGGACACTTTCCATACCCTAAAGTCTGGGGTACCCAATGCTATAAGAGTAGCCAAAGAATTAGGTGATAAAATTAACTTTATAGGAATTCGCTTAGACTCTGGGGATATTGCTTATTTATCAAAAGAAGCACGTAACATGCTAGATGAAGCTGGTTTTACTAATGCTAAAATTATCGTTTCAAATGATTTAGACGAAGAAACGATTTCTAGTTTAAAAACGCAGGGTGCGAAAGTAGATTCTTGGGGTGTAGGTACTAAATTAATTACTGGCTACGATCAACCTGCATTAGGCGCCGTTTACAAGCTTGTTGCTATTGAAGATGAAGAAGGTAATTATTCAGACAGAATTAAATTATCTAATAATGCTGAAAAAGTAACGACACCAGGCAAGAAAAACGTTTATCGAATTATAAATAAAAAAACGCAAAAAGCTGAAGGTGACTACATTACATTACAAAATGAAGAGCCTAATGAAGAAACGCCATTGAAATTATTCCATCCAGTACATACGTACAAAATGAAGTTTATTAAGTCTTTTATCGCTAAAGATTTACATCATGATATTTTTAAAAATGGCGAATTAGTATATAATTTACCAGATGAACAAACGGCTCAAGCGTATTTACAAGATAGCTTGTCTCATTTTTGGGAAGAAAATAAACGTTATCTAAATCCACAAGAGTATCCGGTAGATTTAAGTACACTTTGCTGGGAAAATAAACATAAGCGTATTTTTGAAGTAGCAGAGCATGTTAAAAAAATGGAGGAAGAACATGAGTAATTTACAAGACATTATTGTTAGAGAAATGCAAGTGAAGCCAGAAATTGATAATGAAGTAGAAATGAGAAGTATTTTACAATTTATAAAAAATTATGTGCAGTCACATTCATTTATAAAGTCACTCGTATTAGGTATTTCTGGAGGACAAGATTCTACTTTGATGGGGAAATTATTGCAAATAGCTGTGACTGAATTGAGAAATGAACATAGACAATGTAAATTTATCGCTGTGAAATTACCTTATGGACAACAAAAAGATGCAGATGAAGTGGAAGAAGCGCTTAATTTTATAGAACCGGATGAAATTGTTACAGTCAACATTAAACCGGCTGTAGACCAGGGTATTAATTCTTTAAAAGATGCAGGTTATACTCTTACAGATTTCCAAAAAGGAAATGAAAAGGCTAGAGAACGTATGAAGGTTCAATTTGCAATTGCAGCAAACCAATCAGGTATTGTAGTTGGTACAGACCATTCAGCTGAAAATGTGACTGGTTTTTATACTAAATATGGCGATGGAGCTGCTGATATTGCGCCACTATTTGGTCTGGATAAACGACAAGGCCGCCAATTATTAAAATACTTAAACGCACCAAAGCAACTTTATAACAAAACACCAACCGCTGATCTTGAGGACGACAAGCCACAGTTACCAGATGAAGAAGCGCTAGGTGTAACATACGAACAGATTGATGATTACCTTGAAAATAGAACAGTGTCTAGTGATGCTAAAGAAATAATAGAGCAACATTATGTAAGAAACGCACATAAAAGAGAATTAGCATATACGCGTTTTAGTTGGCCTAAAAATTAATTTATAGTGACAAATGATTATTACGCTGATAAAATAATCTAGATTTTAATGTGATGAAGGAAGGAAAGATTAATGTCTGTTATAGCATCAAACCCATGGTTAATGGTTTTGGCAATATTTGTAATAAATGTTGCATACGTAACTTGTTTAACTATGCGTACTATTTTAACGTTAAAAGGATATCGCTACGTTGCCGCGGTCGTGAGTTTTGTAGAAGTACTTGTTTATGTAGTTGGGTTAGGATTAGTAATGTCGAGTTTAGATCAAATTCAAAACATTGTTGCTTACGCTTTTGGTTTCTCAATTGGTATAATAGTAGGAATGAAAATCGAAGAGAAATTGGCGCTTGGCTATACAGTCGTCAATGTAACATCTTCTGAATATGAGTTAGATTTAGCAACACAATTAAGAGATTTAGGCTATGGAGTCACACACTACACTGCACATGGCAGAGATGGTTATCGATTAGTAGTTCAAATTTTAACGCCTAGAAAATTTGAATTTAAATTAATCGAAACAATAAAGCAAATTGACGCCAAAGCTTTCGTTATTGCATATGAACCACGTACAATTCATGGTGGTTTCTGGGCTAAAGGTTTAAAAACTAAAAAACTTAAACAATACGATACGGATGAAGTTGAATCTATATGAAAAAACAACAAAAATTTCAAGTCGCAGATAATGAAACAATTCAAGATTGCTTACAGCGTATGAAAGAACTAGGATATATGCCTATTAAACGGTTTGAAAAACCTGTTTATAAAGAAAATAGTAATGGAGATATTGAAGTTTTAAGGCAAGACATAGAATTTGTCGGTAAACTAATAGAATAATTAAATCAGCTAATGGTTGAGATAACGTATTTCTTGTGTCTCAGCCATTTTTGCTGTTATGAAATGTTAACTTAAAAGTTTTATACTTTTGTCACTAATTCTGTTAAACTAAAATTGAACTTACAAACACGAACTTTATAGGCAAAGTTTTCTATAATGTACATGTTTTCTTGTTTGTAACTAAAAAATAATAAATGATTGGAGCTTAATAATATGATTGAACGTTATTCTAGAGAAGAAATGTCTAATATTTGGACTGATCAAAACCGTTATAAAGCTTGGTTAGAAGTAGAAATTTTGGCTTGTGAAGCATGGAGCAAATTAGGATACATACCACAAGAAGATGTACAAAAAATACGTGATAATGCGAAAGTTGATGTAGCTAGAGCACAAGAAATAGAACAAGAAACAAGACACGATGTTGTGGCCTTTACACGACAAGTATCAGAAACATTAGGAGAAGAACGTAAATGGGTACATTATGGACTTACTTCAACAGATGTGGTTGATACAGCTTTAAGTTATGTAATTAAGCAAGCCAACGAAATTATAGAAAGTGATTTAGAACGTTTTATCGATGTTTTAGCTAAAAAAGCTCAAAATTACAAATATACTCTAATGATGGGGCGTACACATGGTGTGCATGCCGAACCTACAACGTTTGGTGTTAAAATGGCACTTTGGTACACTGAAATGAAACGTAATTTAGAACGCTTCAAGCGTGTTAGAGAAGAAATAGAAGTAGGTAAAATGAGTGGGGCAGTCGGCACATTCGCCAACATACCTCCAGAAATTGAAGAGCATGTATGTGAACGTTTAGGTATAGGAGCGGCGCCGGTTTCTACACAAACTTTACAGCGTGACAGACATGCATATTACATCGCAACACTTGCATTAATTGCTACCTCTATGGAAAAATTTGCTGTAGAAATTCGTAATTTACAAAAAACTGAAACACGTGAGGTAGAAGAAGCATTTGCTAAAGGACAAAAAGGTTCATCTGCAATGCCACATAAACGTAATCCTATTGGATCAGAAAACATCACAGGTTTATCACGTATTATTCGAGGTTATATTACTACAGCATACGAAAATGTGCCACTTTGGCATGAAAGAGATATTTCTCATTCATCCGCTGAACGAATCATGTTACCCGATGTAACAATCGCCTTAGACTATGGTCTAAATCGTTTTACTAATATAGTTGATAGATTAACAGTTTATGAGGAAAATATGTCGGCGAATATAGACGAAACTTACGGTTTAATATTCTCTCAGCGTGTATTATTAGCTTTAATTAATAAAGGTATGGTTCGTGAAGAAGCATACGATAAGGTTCAACCTAAAGCGATGGAATCTTGGGAAACTAAAACACCATTTAGAGAATTAGTAGAACAAGATAGTGATATTACTGAATTATTAACTACTGAAGAATTAGATGATTGTTTCGATCCTAAACATCATTTGAATCAAGTAGATACTATTTTCGAAAGAGCGGGATTAGCTTAATATCAGTAATTTTAGTAAGCTTTTGAGATTATTTTAATTTTTTAAGGGAAATTACTACACTTTAATGCGTTAGTACGTTAAACTTGGATTAAATTGAAATATACAGGGGTTGTTTTTATGCAAATTGAAAAATTAAGAGGACAAGCGTTAGATGAGTTATTTGATGCGATATTGACTCTTGAGACACGTGAAGAATGTTATCAATTTTTTGATGATTTATGCACTGTCAATGAACTACAATCTTTATCTCAAAGATTACAAGTTGCTAAAATGATTAAGCAAGGCTATACTTACGCAACAATAGAACAAGAATCTGGTGCGTCTACTGCAACTATCTCACGTGTGAAGAGATCACTTCAATGGGGTAATGACGCATATACGATGATATTAGAGCGTATGAATATTGAAACTACTAATTAATCAATATTAAATGTAAAATAAAAACTTACTAATGATGTTGGTTGTATATAATTAAACAAAACCGTTATAAAGCTGGGGGAGGACAATCATAGTTTCTCTCTCAGTTTTTTATTTTACAAAAATTTATTTTTCCCTTGTTTAATATGGTATTTTTCGTATAATAATTGTAAGCAATTTTTATAAATATTAAATTTAAATAATTTAGCTTGATAAATAACGTACGATTTATGAAAGGAAGTTTCCAGTAGTGAAGAAATTTTTTGGAGGCGTGACTCTCGTTTTTATAATTAGTTTTATTGTTTTTGTTTGTTTCTTTTTCTTTACTCGCCAAGACGTAGATGATAATAATTTAAATTATAAAATAGTTAAATCTAAAAATGTTTTGCCAATAATTACAGAAGTGCACGGTGTTACTAAGGTTAATGGACATGTGATAGTAAATAAACACTATGCTTTACCTCCTTCCTATAAGCCGGGGGAAGATAAGCATGCTAAGAAGCAATTAAATAAATTGTTAGCGGCTGCAACAAAGGAGAACATTGATTTAAAATTCCGGAGCGGATATAGGAGTTATGAAGAACAACAAGAGATTATGAAAAAGTTTGTTAAAGAAGAAGGGGAGAAACAAGCTAAACATTACACAGCTATTCCAGGACATTCCGAGCATCAAACTGGATTAGCATTTGATGTTGGTACTGACGCGCCTATAAAAGACTTTAAAAAAGATTTTGGCGTGTCTAAGGAAGGAAAATGGCTAGCACAACATGCTCCAGAATATGGTTTTATTATTCGTTATCCTAAAGGTCAAGAAAAAGAAACGGGATACTCGTATGAAGCATGGCATATTAGGTACGTTGGACCAGAGTTAGCAAAAATTCTTAAAAAAGAGAATACCAATATAGAAGCGTATTACAATATACCTAATTAACGTACGAATTAAATAATTATCAAAAGTGGAAAATCACCTTAAATATTAAGGTGATTTTTTGTAGCAATTTTAGAACTCAAATAATAAAAATGATATAATTATATGTATGCGATATGAAGGAGTAACAAATAATGTATAACATTAAAGAGTGGAAACATATATTTAAATTAGATCCTGCAAAAGCTATTAGTGATGAGGATTTAGAACAATTGTGTATGTCAAATACCGATGCCATAGTGATAGGTGGTACGGATAATGTGACTGAAGATAACGTCATTCAATTGATGAGTCGAGTTAGAAGATACCCTTTGCCATTGGCATTAGAAATTTCAAACATTGAAAGTGTCATGCCTGGCTTTGATTTTTATTTTGTACCGACTGTTTTGAACAGTCAAGATGTTACATATCATAACGGCATACTATTAAATGCTTTGAAACAATTTGGTCATGTCATAGACTTTGATGAAGTTGTGTTTGAAGGCTATGTCGTATTAAATCAAGACAGTAAAGTTGCACAGAAAACGCAAGCTAATACTGCATTAACAGCAGATGATATTGAAGCCTATGCACAAATGGTTAATGAAATGTATAAATTACCCGTTATGTATTTGGAGTACAGTGGTCAACAGGGTGATGTAGATATGGTAAAGGCTGCTGCAAACATGCTGACAGAAACGCAGTTATTTTATGGTGGTGGCATAGAGGACTATAGTTCAGCGCGCACTATGGCGGAGATTGCCGATACGATAATAGTGGGTGATATTATATATCAAGATATTAAAAAGGCTTTAAAAACAGTGAAAATAAAGGAGTTACCTAAATGAATGCGTTAGTAAATAAAATGAATGATGAACAAAGCCAAGCAGTTCGAGCTACAGAAGGGCCCTTATTAATTATGGCCGGTGCTGGATCTGGAAAGACGCGTGTGTTAACACACCGCATTGCTTATTTATTAGACGAAAAAAGTGTGTCCCCCTATAATATTTTAGCGATCACTTTTACGAATAAAGCAGCACGTGAGATGAAAGAGAGAGTCGAAACCTTAGTAGGCGAAGAAGCACAAGTTATTTGGATGTCTACTTTCCACTCTATGTGTGTGAGAATATTACGTAGGGATGTAGATAGAATAGGTATTGAACGTAACTTCACTATTATCGACCCAACAGATCAAAAATCAGTAATTAAAGACGTACTTAAAACAGAAAATATCGATAGTAAACGTTTTGAACCAAGAATGTTTATCGGCGCTATTAGTAACTTGAAAAACGAATTAAAAACACCTGAGGATGCCCAAAAAGAAGCTAACGATTATCACTCTCAAATGGTTGCCACAGTTTATAAAGGTTATCAACGTCAATTATCACGTAATGAAGCACTGGACTTTGATGATTTAATTATGACAACAATTAATTTATTTGAACGTGTACCTGAGGTGTTGGAGTATTATCAAAATAAATTTCAATATATACACGTCGATGAATATCAAGATACAAACAAGGCACAATACACATTAGTAAAATTATTGGCAAGAAAATTTAAAAATCTTTGTGTAGTAGGAGATTCAGATCAATCAATTTATGGATGGCGTGGCGCTGATATTCAAAATATTTTATCGTTCGAAGAAGATTATCCTGAAGCCAAAACAATCTTTTTAGAACAAAATTATCGTTCTACAAAAACCATTCTAACTGCTGCTAATGAAGTGATTAAAAACAATTCTGAACGAAAGCCTAAAGGATTGTGGACAGGAAATACACAAGGTGAAAAAATTCATTACTATGAAGCGATGACTGAACGTGATGAAGCCGAGTACGTAGTGAAAGAAATAATTAAACAACAAAAAAATAATAAAAAGTTTAAAGATATGGCTATTCTTTACCGTACAAATGCACAATCTCGTGTACTTGAAGAAACATTTATGAAATCTAATATCCCATACACAATGGTCGGTGGACAGAAGTTCTATGACAGAAAAGAGATTAAAGATATTTTAAGTTATTTACGTATTGTGGCTAATAGCAACGATGACATTAGTTTACAACGTATAATAAATGTTCCAAAAAGAGGTATAGGTCCATCATCTGTCGAAAAAATACAGAAATATGCTGTAGATAGTGATATTAGTATGTTTGATGCTTTAGGCGAAGTAGATTTCATTGGATTATCTAAAAAAGTTACGCAAGAATGTATTAATTTTTATGAGTTAATGCAAAACTTAATTAAAGAACAAGAATTTTTAGAAATAAGTGAAATTGTCGAAGAGATAATGCAAAAATCAGGCTATAGAGAAATGTTAGAAAAAGAACAAACATTGGAATCTCGTAGTAGACTTGAAAATATCGATGAGTTTATGTCTGTACCTAAAGATTACGAAAAAAATACACCATTAGAAGAACAATCCCTTATTAATTTCTTAACTGACCTCTCATTAGTGGCTGATATTGATGAAACACAAATTGAAAATGGTGTGACATTAATGACAATGCACTCGGCTAAAGGTCTTGAGTTTCCAGTTGTCTTTATAATGGGGATGGAAGAATCATTATTCCCTCATATTAGAGCTATAAAAAGTGACGATGATCATGAAATGGAAGAAGAGCGTAGAATTTGCTATGTAGCAATTACAAGAGCAGAGGAAGAATTATACATTACACATGCTACTTCTAGAATGTTATTTGGACGTTCTCAATCTAATTTACCATCTCGTTTCCTTAAAGAAATCCCTGAAAATCTATTAGAAGATGTTAAAGGTATGAGTAAAGCATCTAGTAAATTCAGTAACGCTACTAAAACGCCAGAAAAAAGAGGATTTAGTAAACAAGTTCGCTCAAATAAACAACAAAGTAACACTAGTTGGAATGTAGGAGACAAAGTGATCCATAAATCATGGGGCGAGGGCATGGTGAGTAACGTTTCAGAAAAAAATGGATCAGTGGAGCTTGATATTATTTTCAAATCTGAAGGCCCTAAGCGTTTATTAGCTCAATTTGCACCAATCGAAAAAAAGGGGGAATAATGCATGGGTGAAAATATTCAAGCGCGTGTGGATGAATTGCATAAACTATTAAATCAATATAGTTATGAGTATTATGTTAAAGATAATCCAACCGTACCTGACAGCGAGTATGACAAATTATTGCATGAATTAATTGATATTGAAGCACAACATCCAGAATATAAGACTGACGATTCCCCAACTGTACGTGTTGGTGGAAAAGCGCAATCTACATTCGAAAAAGTAAATCACGATACACCGATGTTAAGCTTGGGCAATGCTTTTAACGAAGAAGATGTACGAAAGTTTGACCAACGGATACGTGAACAAATTGGCGAAGTAAGTTATATGTGTGAATTGAAAATTGATGGCCTAGCCGTGTCTCTAAAGTACGAGAATGGCAGATTTGTCAAAGGATTAACACGTGGTGATGGTACTACAGGTGAAGATATCACGGAGAACTTAAAAACGATTCATGCTATCCCACTGAAAATTAATAAGCCATTAACATTTGAAGTACGTGGCGAAGCCTATATGCCACGCTCTTCATTCTTTAAATTAAATGAAGAAAAAGAGAAAAATGAAGAGCAACCATTTGCTAATCCTCGAAATGCCGCAGCAGGATCATTAAGACAATTAGATGCTAGATTAGCTGCGAAACGTAAATTAAGTGTATTCTTATATAGCGTTAATGATTTTACTGATTTTGCTGCAGTTAGTCAAAACGATGCTTTAAAAGAGTTGGATGATTTAGGTTTTAAAACAAATCAAGAGCGTAGAAAATTAAATAATATAGATGAAGTATTACACTATATTGAATATTGGACAACGCAACGTGAATCATTGCCTTATGATATTGATGGTATCGTTATAAAGGTTGATGACTTATCGCAACAAGAAGAGATGGGTTATACACAAAAATCTCCAAGATGGGCTGTTGCTTACAAGTTTCCAGCAGAGGAAGTTGTTACACAGCTGTTAGATATAGAATTAAGCATTGGTCGTACTGGTGTCGTGACGCCTACCGCAATTTTAGAACCTATTAGAGTGGCAGGAACAACAGTCTCTAGAGCTTCATTACATAACGAAGATTTAATACACGAGAAAGATATTCGAATCGGAGATAGTGTCGTCATTAAAAAAGCGGGGGATATCATACCTGAAGTTATTCACAGCATCATTGATAGAAGACCAGACGATGCAGTAACTTACCATATGCCAACGCATTGCCCTAGCTGTGGCCATGAGTTAGTTAGAATTGAAGGTGAAGTAGCTTTAAGATGTATCAATCCTAAATGTCAGGCCCAATTGATTGAGGGATTAATTCATTTTGTTTCTAGACAAGCGATGAATATCGATGGTTTAGGTACTAAGATTATTCAACAACTTTATGAAAATAATAAGATAAAGGACGTTGCAGATATTTATTATTTAACTAAAGAAGACTTACTTCCTTTAGAACGTATGGGTGAGAAAAAAGTAGATAATTTACTTTCAGCTATCGAACAATCTAAAGATAATTCTTTGGAACATTTGTTGTTTGGATTAGGCATCCGTCATTTGGGTGTTAAAGCGAGTCAAGTCATAGCAGAAAAATATGGTTCTATAGAACGTCTCTTTGAAGTGACCGAGGAAGAATTCGTAGGTATTCATGATTTTGGTCATAAATTAGCTCAATCTATCGTTACTTATTTAGAAAATGATGATATTCGCTTACTGATTGATAAATTACAACAAAAGCATGTTAATATGGAATACAAAGGAGTAAGAACTTCTGAAATAGAAGGGCACCCAGAATTTAAAGATAAGACGATTGTACTTACAGGTAAATTACAACAAATGACAAGAAGCGAAGCGGCTGAGTGGTTAGAATTGCAAGGTGCTAAAGTGACTAATAGTGTGACTAAACGTACCGATTTAGTCATCGCAGGTGCGGATGCTGGTTCTAAATTAGCTAAAGCAGAAAAATTTCGTACTCCAGTATGGTCTGAAGAAGATTTTATAAATAAACAAAATGAAATTTCTAATTAGAGGGGATCTTGCATGAAACGGACGTTAACATTATTTTTATCCGCAATAATTTTATTATCGGCATGTGGTACTAATGACAATGAGAAAAAAGATGCAACAAACAATAAACAAGCTACAAAAAATGATTCTGGTTCAGTTAAAAAGATAGCTACAGACAAAAATGTTCAAGGCGATAACTACAGAACAATATTGCCATTTAAAGAAAGCCAAAGCCGTGGATTGTTACAAGATAATATGGCAAATAGTTATAATGGTGAGGATTTTGAAGCTGGTTTGCTAGATTTGAGTAAACAAGTCTTTCCAACTAAAGATTATTTATATCAAGATGGTCAATATTTAGATAAAGACACTACAAACGCTTATTTAAAACCTAAGTATACTAAGTCTGAAATTGATAAAATGAGCAGCTCTGAACGTAAAGAGAAAAAAGCAAGTGAAAATTTAGGTTTGAATCCATCTCATAATGGAGAAACAAATCCTGAAAAAATTGCTAATAATTCTCCAGCTTATTTATCTAATATATTAGAGCAAGACTTCTATGATGATGGCGATACTAAAGGTAAGAAAATAAAAGGTATGACAATTGGTTTAGCGATGAATGGTACATACTATTATCAAAAAGAAAAAGATGGGGATACATTTAGTAAGAAATTAGACGATAATGAAATTAAAAAACAAGGCAAACAAATGGCTAGCGAGATTTTATCAAGATTAAGAGAAAACAAAAACTTGAAAAACATTCCTATTCACTTTGCAATTTATAAACAATCTGGAGAGAATGCGATTATACCTGGCGAATTTGTTGCCGGGACTACTGCAGATAAAGGTAAAACGCGTATTAATGAATGGAAAAATATTAGTCAGAAATCTGTATTACTACCATCAGATGAGGCTGGTAATATTGATGAAAATTTAAATTCTAACTTTAAACAATTTAATGATAATTTACAATCTTATTTTAATAACTTCACTCAAGCAGTAGGAACTGTGAAATTTGAAAATAAAAAAGCAAAATCATTATCTGTAGATTTACCTATCGATTATTATAGTAAAGCAGAAACAATTGGTATTACACAATATGTTACGCAACAAGCGGATAAATACTTTGATGATATTGACGAATACGAAATTCATATTAAAGATGGAAATAATCCGAAAGCTTTAATAAGTAAATCTAAAGACGAAGATAAGCCAAAAGTTCACATTTATACAAATAGTAATTAAGCATTAGAGTTTCTGAATAGGCACGTTGTCACATAAAGTTTGTGGCGACGTGTTTTTAATATTAAAATATTAAGATATTCAATGTAATATACAAAATTATGTTTAATATTTTTCTATATAATTGTATAAAGTTTTTGAGCTTTTAATAATCCGTCGCTTTTTAACGAAAAATTTAGATTTTTAGGTGAAATTTTGATACAATTTTGTAGTGAATGAGTAAAAGGAGGCTTTTTAATATAATGGCTAAAGTTACACGTGAAGAAGTTAAACATATAGCTAATTTAGCTAGACTTCAAATTTCTGAAGATGAAACAACTGAAATGCAAGAAACGCTAGAAACAATTTTAAACTTTGCAAATCAAATCGATTCAGCGAACACAAGTGATATCGAACCCACAAATCATGTACTTGATTTACAAAATGTTTTACGTGAAGATAAAGCACAAGAGGGTATTCCTCAAGAGCTTGCATTAAAAAATGCGAAAGAAACGGAAGATGGGCAGTTTAAAGTACCATCTATCATGAATGAGGAGGACGCTTAAAATGACCATCCGTTACGAATCTGTGGAAAACCTAATTAAATTAATTGAAAGTAAAGAAATAACACCATCACAAATTGTTAATGATATTTATAACGCAATTGAAGAAACAGACCCAACAGTTAAATCTTTTCTTGCTCTTGATAAAGAAAATGCATTAGCTAAAGCACAAGAACTTGATGACTTACAAGCTAAAGGTCAAATAGAAGGTAAATTATTTGGTATCCCTATGGGTATCAAAGACAATATCATTACTGAAGGTGTAGTAACTACATGTGCAAGTAAAATGTTAGAAGGCTTTGTACCGATTTATGAATCAACTGTAATGAATAAATTAAAAAATGAAAATGCAGTGTTAATCGGAAAGTTAAACATGGATGAATTTGCGATGGGTGGGTCTACAGAGACATCTTATTATAAAAAAACTGTTAACCCATTTGATCACACTGCAGTGCCTGGCGGTTCTTCAGGTGGTTCTGCTGCAGCAGTTGCGGCAGGCTTAGTACCATTCAGTTTAGGTTCAGATACTGGTGGTTCAATTCGACAACCAGCTGCTTACTGCGGAATCGTTGGTATGAAACCTACTTATGGTCGCGTGTCACGTTTTGGTTTAGTTGCGTTCGCATCTTCTTTAGACCAAATTGGTCCGTTAACACGTAATGTTAAGGATAATGCTTTAGTATTAGAAGCCATCACTGGTGTAGATGAAAATGATTCTACAAGTGCGCCTGTAAGCGAAGCTGACTATACAGTTGATATAGGTAAAGATATTGAAGGTTTAAAAGTAGCGTTGCCAAAAGAATATTTAGGCGAAGGTGTATCTGAGGACGTTAAATCTGCAGTTAAAGAAGCAGTTGAAACGCTAAAATCACTTGGTGCTACAGTGGATGAAGTTTCATTACCTAATACTAAATATGGTATTCCATCATATTATGTTATTGCATCATCTGAAGCATCATCAAACTTATCTCGTTTTGATGGTATTAGATATGGTTACCATTCAACTGAAGCAAAATCTTTAGAAGAACTATATAAAATGTCAAGAAGTGAAGGATTTGGCGAAGAAGTTAAACGTCGTATCTTGTTAGGTACATTTGCATTAAGTTCTGGTTATTATGATGCTTTTTACAAAAAGTCTCAAAAAGTTAGAACTTTAATTAAAAATGATTTTGATAGTATCTTTGAAAATTATGATGTTGTTGTTGGCCCAACTACACCAACTACAGCATTTAATATTGGTGAGGAAATTGACGATCCATTAACAATGTATGCGAATGATTTATTAACTACTCCAGTAAATCTAGCTGGTTTACCAGGTATTTCAGTACCATGTGGACTTTCAAATAATCGTCCTATTGGCTTACAAATCATTGGTAAACCGTTCGATGAGAAAACGTTATATCGTGTCGCTTATCAATATGAAACACAATTTAACTTTCATGATAAATACGAAAAATTATAAGGAGTGGAAATAATGCATTTTGAAACAGTTATCGGACTTGAAGTCCACGTCGAATTAAAAACAGACTCAAAAATGTTTTCTCCGTCACCAGCACATTTTGGTGCAAAACCAAACTCAAACACTAATGTTATAGACCTTGGTTACCCAGGTGTTTTACCTGTCGTAAATAGACGAGCTGTTGATTGGGCTATGAGAGCATCTATGGCTTTAAATATGGATATCGCAACTGAATCTAAGTTTGACCGTAAAAACTATTTCTATCCAGATAATCCAAAAGCATATCAAATCTCACAATTTGATCAGCCAATAGGTGAAAATGGATATATAGATATAGAAGTTGATGGTGAAACGAAGCGTATCGGTATTACACGCTTGCATATGGAAGAAGATGCTGGTAAATCAACTCACAAAGATGGTTATTCACTTGTTGACTTAAATAGACAAGGTACGCCATTAATTGAGATTGTTTCTGAGCCAGACATTCGCTCACCACAAGAAGCATATGCTTACCTTGAAAAATTGCGTTCAATCATTCAATATACTGGTGTTTCTGATTGTAAAATGGAAGAGGGTTCATTACGTTGTGATGCGAATATTTCATTGCGTCCGTATGGACAGAAAGAATTTGGTACAAAAGCTGAATTGAAAAACTTGAACTCATTTACTTATGTACGTAAAGGATTAGAATATGAAGAAAAACGACAAGAAGAAGAATTATTGAATGGCGGAGAAATCCTACAAGAAACACGCCGTTTTGATGAATCCAACGGTAAAACAATTTTAATGCGTGTTAAGGAAGGTTCAGATGATTATCGTTACTTCCCAGAACCAGATATCGTTCCACTTTATGTTGATGAAGAATGGAAAGAACGTGTACGTCAGACAATTCCTGAATTACCAGACGAAAGAAAAGAAAAATACGTGTCTCAATATGGTTTACCTGCATATGATGCACATGTATTAACATTGACTAAAGAAATGTCAGATTTCTTCGAAGGTGCAGTTAAAGAAGGCGCTGATATTAAATTAACTTCAAACTGGTTAATGGGTGGCGTGAACGAATATTTAAATAAAAATCAAATCGATCTACAAGATACTAAATTAACACCTGAAAACTTAGCAGGTATGATTAAGTTAATTGAAGACGGTACGATGAGTAGTAAAATTGCGAAAAAAGTATTCCCTGAACTGGCTGAAAATGGTGGAGATGCTAAGCAAATTATGGAAGATAAAGGTTTGGTACAAATTTCAGATGAAGCTACTTTACTTAAATTTGTAAATGAAGCTTTAGATAATAATCCTCAATCAGTAGAAGATTATAAAAACGGCAAAGGCAAAGCTATGGGCTTCTTAGTTGGTCAAATTATGAAAGCCTCAAAAGGCCAAGCCAATCCACAGCTAGTCAATCAACTATTAAAACAAGAGCTAGATAAACGCTAATATATTAGTTAGTTGTTTAATGTTACTAAATGATAGATTTAGGGCCTGCAAGCAATTTAAATTGCTTGCAGGTTACTTATTTTATTAAAAAGTCAACGCATTATTAAATTGAATAATTTAAATGCTTTCAACTGAACTATAAATACTTTAATATAGATGATGAGTATACTAAGTTGAGGGATAAACTATGAGAAAAAGAGCTAGAATAATTTATAATCCAACTTCTGGTAAAGAGCTATTTAAACGTACGTTACCAGATGTACTAATAAAGTTAGAAAAAGCAGGATTTGAAACAAGTGCATATGCAACAGAAAAAATAGGTGACGCAACAATTGAGGCGCAACGTTCACTTGAAGGCCAATATGATGTGTTAATTGCTGCAGGTGGCGATGGGACATTAAATGAAGTCGTTAATGGTATTGCAGAACAACCTAACAGACCTAAATTAGGTATTATACCGATGGGGACAGTTAATGATTTTGGTCGTGCCTTACACTTACCTAGCGATATTATGAGTGCTATAGATGTAATTATTGACCAACACTCTACGAAGGTAGATATAGGTAAAATGAACAGTCGTTATTTTATTAATTTGGCTGCTGGTGGTCAATTAACACAAGTATCTTATGAAACGCCTAGTAAATTAAAATCAATTGTAGGACCTTTTGCATACTACATTAAAGGGTTTGAGATGTTGCCACAAATGAAGGCCGTAGATATTAGAATTGAATATGATGGTGAAGTCTTTCAAGGGGAAGCAATGTTGTTTTTATTAGGATTAACAAATTCTATGGCTGGATTTGAAAAACTAGTCCCTGATGCTAAATTAGATGACGGTAAATTCACTTTAATCATTGTTGAAAAAGCAAATTTAGCAGAATTAGGTCATATAATGACATTGGCATCTCGTGGAGAACATACAAAACACCCAAAAGTACATTATGAAAAGGCAAGCTCAATCAATATTTCTTCTTTTACAGATATGCAATTGAACGTAGATGGAGAATATGGCGGTAAGCTACCAGGTAATTTCTTAAATTTGAAACAACATATAGAAGTATTTACACCGAAAGATGTTAAAAATGAAGAATTAACAGAGCAATAAGCAAAAATTATCATCATTTGAGGTTAGGTCACAACACATTGCAGCCTAACCTCTTTTAATTTGGAGTGAATGAGTTGAATACTATTCAAAAAAATGAAGTGAAAGACGGTAAAGTTATTGATTTAACACATGAGGGTCACGGCGTCGTTAAAATTGATAACTATCCCATTTTTGTACCTAATACATTAATAGACGAAGAAATTGAATATAAAATTATCAAAGTTAAAAAGAATTTTGCTATTGGTAAATTAATGAATGTAAAACAAGAAAGTAAGGAGCGAATTGAGCCACCTTGTGTTTATTACACTAAGTGTGGGGGGTGCCAGTTACAACATATGAGCTATAGTGCGCAATTAGCAATGAAGAAAGAACAAGTTGTTAATTTGTTTCATCGTAAAGGTAATTTTAAAGAAACAACGATTCACGATACGGTAGGTATGGATAACCCTTGGCGTTATAGAAATAAATCTCAAATTCCAGTTGGTTTAACTCAAGACAAAAATGTAAAAATGGGTTTTTACCGCCAACGTAGTCACGATATAATCGATATGGATGAATGTTTGATTCAAGATAATCAACATCAACAAGTGATGAACGTTGTTAAGCAATTATTTAATGATTTAAACGTCAGTATATATAGCGAGCATAAAAAACAGGGGCTTATGCGACATGTAGTTATTCGTACAGGCTATCATAGCGATGATTTAATGATTATTTTTGTTACTAATGGTAAAAAGTTTAAACAAGCTCCAACAATAATTGAAAAATTGCTAAAAGCTTTTCCTAATGTGACAAGTATAAAACAGAACATAAATAAAACGCATTCAAATGTAATTATGGGGGATGAATCAATAACGTTATATGGTAAAGATAAGATAGAAGATAGCTTATCTGAAGTAACATTTAAAATTAGTGATCGTTCATTTTATCAAATAAACTCTGCCCAAACTGAAAAATTGTATCAACTTGCAATTGAATACGCACAACTATCTGGAAACGAAATCGTATTAGATACATACTGTGGTATTGGGACTATTAGTTTATCAATGGCTTCACAAGTTAAACATGTATATGGTGTCGAAGTTGTTCCCGAAGCAATTGCAGATGCACAGCAAAATGCGACTTTAAACCAGTTAGAAAATACTACTTTTGTCTGTGGTAAGGCTGAGGATACTATATTAAAATGGCAACAAGAAGGAATTCAACCAGACGTTGTAATGGTAGATCCACCAAGAAAAGGGTGCGATGAATCCTTTATTCAAACAGTACTTACTTTAAAGCCACAAAGGATAGTGTACATTTCGTGTAATCCAGCAACTCAACAACGTGATGCTACAATGTTACAAGAAAAGTATGATTTAATTGAAATTACACCTGTAGACATGTTTCCACAAACGACTCACGTAGAAACGATTGCCTTATTTGAATTGAAATAATGAAATATTTCAAAATATGTATAATGTTGCAAATTAACTGGGTTTATTAAAATTGAATTACAGGCAATATATTCGATTGAATTTTATTTATTCACTATCTATAATCAAGGTATAAACATTTGATAAATATGTTAGGAGGGATATATTGTGTTTAAAATTAGTTTGTTTGATAATAAAAAAATGATGGAACGTTTTGTTATTTTGCAAGTAGCTGTAATTATGATGACTATTTTAATCTCGTATAAAATTGCATATTACTATACGCACATCATTGAACAAAATATTTTATTTAATATCATTTACGGCATATTAGGTTTAGTCGGTGTCGTTATCATCCATGAATTAATACATAATATATTGTTCCGTACTTTTGCAAAAAATGCGATAAAACCTTCTTACCATTATCATTATGGATTAATTTCAACTCATATGCCCGAGACATATTATAAAAAATGGCAATATATTCTTATTATGTTAGCACCATTAATTGTACTGACTCTACTTTTAACAGTTACGTTTATGTTCTTCTCATATTCGTCAATCATTTTTATCAGTAGTTTCCATATTGGATATTGTATGTTTGATTTATACTTTACAATTGGACTATTAAATAGCAGCGTTAAATTTGTAGAAAATACTGAGCAAGGTATATATTATTACACTCAATCACCAGTTAAAGTGAATGCAGAAATTAAATAAAATTTAAGGTTAAATATAAATCGAAACTCCAAAATGTCATAACGACGTTTGCGGAGTTTTTTTGTTTAGAACTGTAATAGGCAGTAGTATACTAATATTAAGCAAATTTTAAAAATGTGGGAGGTGAAATCAAATGAATGAACGAAGAATCATTCATATCGATATGGATTATTTTTTTGCTCAAGTGGAAATGAGAGATAATCCAAAACTTCAAGGAAAACCAGTAATTGTAGGGGGCAAAGCAAGTGGTCGTGGTGTCGTCTCGACTGCATCATATGAAGCGAGAAAATACGGAGTCCATTCAGCTATGCCAATGGCCCAAGCGCATAAATTATGTCCCGACGGTTATTATGTGACACCTAGATTTGAAGCATATAAGGAAGCCTCAAATATTATTATGGAAATTTTTAAAAGTTATACTGAAATAGTTGAACCATTATCATTAGATGAAGCTTATTTAGATATAACACATCTCGTCCGACAAGATTTGCCAGCTTCGCATATAGCGCAATATATAAGGCGCGATATAACTGAACAAACGGGATTAACTGCCTCAGCTGGCGTATCTTATAATAAGTTTTTGGCTAAATTAGCAAGTGGCATGAATAAACCAAATGCCTTAACCGTCATTGATTACAATAATGTACATGAAATACTAATGAATTTAGATATTGGTGATTTTCCAGGGGTGGGAAAGGCCTCAAAACTAAAAATGCATGAAAATAACATCTATAAGGGGCAAGATCTATATAATCAAAGTGAGCGTGAATTGATAAGATTATTTGGTAAAAGAGGTCATGGCTTATATAATAAAGCGCGTGGCATAGATTATAATTCCGTTAAACAGACTCGAGTGCGTAAATCTGTAGGTACTGAGCGAACTTTCGCTACTGATGTTAATGACGACGAACAGATTTTACAAAAAATCTGGGAATTAAGCGAGAAAACGGCAAACAGATTAGCTAATTTGCACAAATCTGGAAAAACTGTCACCGTAAAAATTAAAACGTATAAGTTTGAAACTTTTTCGAAGCAAAAAAGTTTAAGAGAAACTGTACGTTCAGAAACAGATATTTATAATATTGCTTACGCCTTATATACAGATCTCAAAGAACCAGAAGTGCCTATTCGTTTAGTAGGGGTCACAGTTGGAAACTTAGAGAAAACTACTTATGAAAATATGACAATATATGATTATCTATAAGAGTTAATCTTTATCTTTAAGTTGTTTGCCGTATACGTTAAGCATTGTTGCTAAATCATCGTAATGTTTTAACAAACGAAACGTTATCATTGCACAGGCCTTTGCATCATTTAATGCATCGTGATGGCCTTGAAAGTCTAAATTATAAAACTGCATCATATGGTTTAAGCCATAGCGATGATTATTTATCGTTCGGCGTGCTAATTGTAACGAACAAAAATAAGTCATATTAGGCGTTTGTTGGCCACATGATTTTAGGCTTTCATGAAGTACATTCATATCAAATGCGGCGTTATGTGCGACTACAGGTAAATTATCAATGAAATGTAACATATATGGATATACTTCTGTAAAAGAAGGTGAACCTTCGACATCTTGTGGTTTAATACCATGAACAGCGATATTTTGTTGTGAAAAATAATCATTAGGATTAACTAAAGTATAAAAAGTTTCTACAATTTCGTGATTAACTACTTTTACCATGCCTACTGAACAGATACTTGTTCTTTTACCATTAGCGGTTTCAAAATCCAAAGCCACAAATGCATTGTCAATCATCACAATACTTCCTTTCGTAAATATATAATAAAACATTTATTGATTTACTATATTTTCAAGTGCAAAACATGTTATTTATTATATAATAAAAAATAAGGATGAACATAGGCAAGGTAAATTACTTATATTTTCATATAAGTTTAGTCTATAACCTAAGTTCAGCCTTAATTAAAATTATCAACTAGAACATGTATTAATTTTATTCTTCATCAAATGAGCGAGCGGCAAGTTCTTTTTCGTATAAATATAAAGTGTTATGGTCATCGCCAATGCGTTTCAAATAGTCGATGTGTGTTTCAAACATAGATTCTTCTTCTACTTGTTCATCCAAGAACCAATTTAAGAAAGAAATTGTTGCATAATCTTTATCTTTATTTGCGATATCCGATAAGTTATAAAATCTGCGAGTAACATCTTGTTCTTGAGCTAAACCATCTTCAAACGTTTCTAAAATACTATTAAATTCCGATTTTGGTGCAGAAATTGCTGAAAACTCAGCTTGTTCACCACGGTCATTTATATAGTCATAGATTTTTTTACCGTGAAAACGTTCTTCTTTAGCTTGCTGAATATAGAAATTAGCAAAACCTTCGTAAGATTTATTATCACAATAAGCTGCCATAGCCATGTAAGCATGTGCTGCATAGTATTCGTGATTCATTTGTTCATTTAATGCATCTAATAATTTTTTATTTAACATAAGTAACAGGCCTCCTATACTTAATTGTTTTAAGTATAGCAAATCTATTCTCATTAGTAAATAATAATTATTATAATCTAGTCTGTGGTAAATTTTTTTAATTGAGAATGGTATAGAAAGAAAAAAAGTCGTGTTATAATATTTTTGCGAGCAGTAAAAGGAGGCTATTTATGAGACATTGGACAGCTACAACTTTAGCTAAACTAGCACGTAAAGCTAGTAGAGCTGCCGGTAAAAAAGGCACAGATTTACCTGGACAAGTTGCGAGAAAATTAGATAAAAACATATTAAGAACTTTAGCTACTAAAGTAGATGAAATAGTATTTATAAGTGGTACCAACGGAAAGACAACGACTTCAAATTTGATAGGCTATACGTTAAGAGAAAATAATATCGAAATTATACATAATAATGAAGGGGCCAATATGGCTGCTGGTATTACCTCGGCGTTTATTTTACAAAATAATAAAAATACAAAAATAGCAATTATTGAAATAGATGAAGGTAGTATTCCAAAAGTTTTAAGTGAAGTAACCCCTACAATGATGGTAGTGACAAACTTTTTCAGAGACCAGATGGATCGTTTTGGTGAAATAGATATTATGGTTAATAATATTGCTCAAGCGATAAGCAATAAGGGGATTAAATTATTGTTAAATGCTGATGATCCATTTGTAAGTAGATTAAAAATAGCCAGTGATAACGTATTATATTACGGTATGCAAAAGCATGTGCACGAGTTTGAACAAAGTACGATGAATGAAAGTAAATATTGCCCTAATTGCGGACGATTATTGCACTATGATTATATACACTATAATCAAATAGGACATTATCATTGTGAATGTGGCTTTAAGCGTGAACAACCTAAGTATGAAGTTACAAATTTTAATTTATCACCGTTCATTGATATGGAAGTCAATAGTGCTAAATTCGACATGAAAATAGCTGGCGATTTCAATGCTTATAATGCATTAGCTGCATATTCTGTGTTAAAAGAATTAGGATTAAATGATGAATCAATTCGTAAAGGTTTTGAATCTTATACGTCACATAATGGTAGAATGCAGTATTTTAAAAATAGACAAAAAGAAGCGATGATAAATCTTGCTAAAAACCCTGCTGGTATGAATTCAAGTTTATCAGTTGGTGAACAAATTGAAGGCAATAAGGTCTATGTCTTAAGCTTAAATGATAATGCTGCTGATGGACGTGACACTTCTTGGATTTATGACGCCGATTTTGAAAAGCTTTCTAGACAATCTATCGAAGTAATTATTGTCACAGGTACAAGAGCTGAAGAACTACATTTACGATTGAAATTAGCTGCAGTAGAAGTGCCAATTATTGTCGAAAAAGATATTTATAAGGCTACTGCACTGTCTATGGACTATAATAGTTTCACAGTGGCCATACCGAACTACACCTCTTTATCACCAATGTTAGATCAACTAAACCGCTCATTTAAGGAGGACAAATAGTATGAATGAATTAAACATATATCATTTTATGCCAGATAAATTAAACTTATATAGTGATATAGGCAATATCATTGCCCTTCGTCAAAGAGCTAAACTTAGAAATATAAAAGTTAATGTTATTGATATTAACGAAACTGAAGGAATAACACTAGATGATTGTGATATTTTCTTTATCGGCGGTGGGAGTGATAGAGAGCAATCACTTGCAACAAAAGAATTAAGTAAAATTAAAACTATACTTAAAGATGCTATTGAAGATGGTATGCCTGGTTTAACTATTTGTGGTGGGTATCAATTTTTAGGTAGTAAATATATTACGCCAGATGGTACAGAATTAGAAGGCCTGAACATTCTAGACTTTTATACTAAGTCACAAAAAGATAGATTGACTGGCGATATCGTTATTGAAAGCGAGACGTTCGGTACAATAGTTGGATTTGAAAATCATGGTGGTAGAACTTATCATGATTTTGGTACATTAGGCAAAGTTACGCACGGTTTTGGCAATAACGATAATGATGGTAAAGAAGGTATTCATTATAAAAATTTATTAGGAACTTATTTACATGGACCAATTTTACCTAAAAACCATGAAATAACTGATTATTTATTAACTAGGGCTTGTGAACGTAAAAGTATTCCCTTTGAACCTGTAGAAGTCGATAATGACATCGAAGAAGCGGCTAAACAAGTTATAGTAGATCGAGTAAAAAAATAAATAAATATAAAAAAGCCAAACAACGTATTAAATAACGTTGTTTGGCTTTTTAGTTGATTAATATAGTTGTTAAGCGTACCTGTCATCTAGAATACGATAAATTAACAATATCTCATATATTATATGACTTTTAAGTTGAAGGGCGTCAAATTCATCTAAATTTTTAACTGAATTTTTTAATAAAGAAGCACTTTGTTTTTCTCTTTCGAAATGACCAGTGGCAATAATTTGATTAATGTTATTAGCAATTTTAAGCATTGCTAACTTTTCATCTTTATCAAAATGTATGACTGGCTTTTTAGGTAGGTAGATAATATTAGATAAATGAGAAATAAATAATCTGTCTGTCGATGCTAATGTTTGAAATTTTCTGAACTTCATCCATTCTTCCTCACCATATCTATGATAAGATAATTCATCGGATTGGAATGATAATAGAGATTCTATTTTTTGAGTTGATTCTATTAGTTTATTATATTTTTTAATTGAAGTATCTGATTTAAATTGACTTAATAGCAATTCTTGCATTCGTTGACTATATAAAGAATACATTTTTTCTTCAGTATCATGTAGTAGCTTTTCTAGTTGATCATAGTATTTTGGTGGTAAAATAATAAAATTAACGAGTGCAGCAGTACCTAATCCAATCACAGCAGTTAAGAGCCTTGAGAAAAAGTTAAAAATATAAGCTTCATGTATACCAGGAATCATTGCAACTGCAGTTAAAGTTGCTACGGTTGTGCCAGCATGTAAATTTAATTTAGTACAAACCAATATAGTAAGTGTTGCTGCAAAAGCGTAAGAAAGAGGAGATTGATCTCCAAAAACATAAGTGAAAATTACCGCAAATAATGCACCAATAACTGTTGCAGGCAAACGTTTATAGCCCTTTTTTAAAGAAGCTTTTGCGGTGGGTTCGATTGTGACTACAGCAGTCAATATAGCGAAAATAGGCGTTAAGTTTAAGAGCATACAAAATAATGCCGTTAAAAAAGTAGCCAAACCTGTTTTAATTGTTCTTGCGCCAACCAATCTTTTGTACCATTTATCATTCATAATAAAATCTCCATTATGTAGTTAAGTTGTTATCAAAGTATGTAAATTAAAATGCGTTAATGTTAAACTAAATATGCTTAAATACTGTATATTATTATATCAAAAAAATTCTGCTATAATAATAAGTAATATAAATTATTTAAAAAAGGAACGGGATAAAATGATTGTTAAAACAGAAGAAGAATTAGCAGCTTTGAAAGATATTGGCTACATATGTGCGCTTGTTAGAGATAAAATGCAAGAAGCAACTGTAGTAGGTATCACAACTAAAGAGCTTGATGATATTGCTAAAAATTTATTTGAACAACATGGTGCGATATCTGCGCCAATACACGACGAGAACTTTCCAGGACAAACATGTATTAGTGTCAATGAAGAAGTGGCTCATGGTATTCCAGGTAAAAGAGTGATAAGAGAAGGAGATCTAGTCAATATTGATGTATCTGCACTTAAAAATGGCTATTATGCTGATACTGGTATTTCATTTGTTGTTGGAGAAGCAGATAATCCATTAAAACAAAAAGTGTGCGATGTAGCACTAGAAGCATTTGAAGCAGCAATGACAAAAGTTAAACCAGGTACAAAATTAAGCCAAATCGGAAGGGCAGTACATGCAACTGCGCGTAAAAATGGTGTTACTGTTATTAAAAATTTAACTGGTCATGGTGTTGGTAAATCATTACACGAGGCACCTAGCCATGTGATGAATTACTTTGATCCAAAAGATAAGACATTACTTAAAGAAGGTACAGTATTAGCTGTTGAACCATTTATATCTTCAAACGCTACATATGTATCTGAAGGTAAAAACGAGTGGGCATTTGAAACAAAAGATAAAAGTTTTGTAGCACAAATTGAACACACAGTTATCGTGACAAAAGATGGCCCATTACTAACTACCAAAATTGATTAAGTTTCTATTTTAGGCCTAAAGTCCTAATGTAAGATGGTTCCGGAGCCTATTAAAATGGTTCCGGGAATTTTTTATAATGAAATCTAATCAATGATGAGGTGGTTTCATGAATTATATTACGACTTATTTAAATGACATATGTAAAAATACTTATGAAGTAGGGATAAAATCCTACAAAGAAAGATTAGATTTAAAATTAGAAAGTATAGAAAGTTATATTGCTTACTTAATTGAGAAAAAAGAACGTATACGTAACATGATTGACAGCTTGACACTAAAGCTAGAGAATAAGTATATAGATATGATCGATTATACGCATATTAATTGTGCTCAAGAAATTGCAAATAATGAAATTGATTCAATAAAAGTAATGCTTAATAAAATGGAAGCAGACTATGCACGTATTGAAGCAAATTTATCACAACAAACCGAAGAAAAAATCAATACAGAAACTGAATGTGATTTTATAGAACGCATAAGTTTAGTCGCTTAAAGAAGGGTGGCGAACCATGACACACAAATATATATCGACGGAAATGTTAATAATTTTTACAGCATTAATGATTATAGCCAATTTTTACTACATATTTTTTGAAAAAATTGGCTTTCTACTTGTGCTTTTACTTGGGTGTATTTTAGTTTATATAGGATACGTATATTTCCACAAAGTGAGAGGGTTATTATCTTTTTGGATAGGGGCTTTGTTAATAGCCTTTACCTTATTATCCAATAAATATACTATTATCATTTTATTTATCTTTTTAATTGTTTTGATTATCAGATATTTAATCTATAAATTTAAACCATTCAAGATTATTGCAGCAGAAGAGGAAGTTGATTCTCCTGATTTTATTAAACAAAAATGGTTTGGAGAGCAACATACCCCGGTATATGTTTATAAATGGGAAGATTTACAAATTCAACATGGTATAGGTGATGTCCATATTGACATGACTAAAGCCGCTAACATTAAAGAAGATAATACAATTGTTGTGAGACACCTTATAGGTCGTACGCAAATAGTTGTGCCTTTAAATTATAATATTAATTTTCACTTTACTGCATTGTATGGTAATGCTTTTATAAATGAACAATCTTATAAAGTTGAAAATAAAAACATCAAAATCGTCGAAAAAACTAAAGAAGAGAACTATACTGTGAACATTTATCTGTCAACATTTATTGGTGATGTAGAGGTGATTTATAAATGAATCACTACATAAGAGCAATAGGTTCGATGTTGATCTTAGTATATAGTACGCTAATTGCATTTTTTTTTATAGACAAAGTTTTTGTTAATATTATGTATTTTCAAGGTATGTTTTATACACAAATATTTGGGATACCAGTATTTTTATTTTTAAACTTACTTATTATATTTTTGTGTATTATCGTCGGTTCGGTCTTAGCATATAAAATTAATCAACAAAATCATTGGTTACAACGACAAATTGAAAGATCAATAGAGGGTCAGACTGTCGGCATTAACGACCAAGACATTGAACTGTACAATGAAACCATTGAGTTATATCATACACTTGTACCTTTAAATCAAGAGGTGCATAAACTAAGAATGAAAACACAAAATTTAACTAATGAATCTTATAATATGAATGACGTTAAAGTTAAGAAAATCATTGAAGATGAACGTCAACGACTAGCTAGAGAATTACATGACTCTGTGAGCCAACAACTATTTGCTGCTAGTATGATGTTATCTGCGATTAAAGAAACTAAACTCTCATCGCCGTTAGATCAACAAATTCCAACTCTAGAAAAAATGGTGCAAGACTCTCAATTAGAAATGAGAGCTTTACTCTTACATTTAAGACCTATAGGCTTAAAAGATAAATCTCTAGGTGAGGGAATAAAAGATTTAGTAACCGATTTACAAAAAAAAGTTCCTATGAAGGTCGTACATGATATCGAAGATTTTACAGTACCTAAAGGAATCGAAGATCATTTATTCAGAATTACGCAAGAAGCAATTTCTAATACGTTACGTCATTCAAAAGGAACTAAAGTTACGATAGAGTTATTTAACCAAGCAGATTATCTATTATTACGTGTTCAGGATAATGGAATAGGTTTTAATGTAGATGAAAATACTGAACAAAGTTATGGATTAAAAAATATGCGTGAACGTGCATTAGAGATAGGTGCAACATTCCATATTGTTTCTCTACCAGATTCAGGGACAAGAATAGAAGTAAAAGCACCGTTAGACAAGGAGGAATTGGATGCCAATTAAAGTGTTGTTTGTTGATGATCATGAAATGGTACGTATTGGGATATCAAGTTATTTATCAACACAATCAGATATAGAAGTAGTAGGAGAAGGGAAATCAGGTAAAGAAGCGATTCAACTAGCGCATGAACTAAAGCCCGATTTAATATTAATGGATTTATTAATGGATGATATGGATGGGGTGGATGCTACTGCTCAAGTAAAAAAGGATTTACCTTATATTAAAGTTGTGATGTTAACCAGTTATATTGAGGATAATGAAGTGTATCGTGCTTTAGATTCAGGTGTAGATAGTTATATATTAAAAACGACGAGCGCTAAAGATATTGCCGAAGCCATTCGCAAGACCCAAAATAATGAATCTGTTTTTGAAGCAGAAGTATTAGTGAAAATGCGTAATAGAATGAAACAGCGTGCAGAATTATATGAAATGTTGACTGAAAGAGAGATGGAGATTTTATTACTCATCGCCAAAGGTTATTCAAATCAAGAAATCGCGAGTGCATCTCACATTACAATTAAGACCGTAAAAACTCACGTAAGTAATATTTTAAGCAAATTGGAAGTACAAGATAGAACTCAAGCTGTTATTTACGCATTCCAACATAATTTAATTCAATAAAATATCAAAACACCTCAAACAACTTCAATGGTCGTTTGGGGTGTTTTGATTTAGAAAGATATTAATTTTCAGTAGCTTCTTTGTTCTTATTTTCTTCAATTTCTTTCATAGAGCGTTCTTCAGGTGTCATGCCTCGAATTACTTTACGTTGATGAATAATAGCATTAATTTCAGCACCAATAATAATAATAAATCCTGTGATGTATAACCAAAACATTAAAATAATGATACCAGCGATACTACCATAAGTTTTAGAGTAATTGCTAAAATTAGAAACATAAATACCAAATAAATAAGAACCGATTAGGAACACAACGGTAGCAAAAATTGAACCTGGAATAACAGATAACAATTTAATTTTCACATTTGGTGCAAGCATATATAACAACATAAATGCAATGAAGACAATGATTAATGGTAAAATAACACGTAATAAATCAAATAGCCATTTTACTTCGCCACCTAAGCCTAGTGGCCCAAATAATAAAGAACCTATCTGTTCGCCAAATGCTGGCAATACCATTGATAATGGTAATACAATTGCTAATGCTAAAGTGAATAAAACACTAAGTAATTTAGAGACAATAAAATTACGGCTATCTTCAATGTCATATGCAACATTAAATGAATTCATTAACGCTGTCATGCCATTTGAAGCAGACCAAAGCGCTAAAATCAAACCGATAGATAGTAAACCACCACTGGCATTGCCCATGATATCATCAATTAAAGATGATACTTGACTCGCATAATCAGATGGCACGTGTTCGCTTATTATTTTTTGTATTGTTGTCTGCTTAACACCTACAACAGGTACAATTGATAATAAGAAGATAAGCATTGGAAAAAGTGACAACATGAAATAATAAGATAATTGTGCAGATAATCCTGACGCATCATCTTTACCAATACGATAAATCAAATAAGAAAAAAAGTTTGGGTTTTTAGTATATTTCGCCGGTTTGTTTATACGTGACACAAAGAAGGTTTGATTATCTTTTTTTGTATCTTTCGATTGGAATTCTGTAGGTGCTATATATGTACGATCTTGTTCTAATTTTCCACTTTCTGTCTTGTCTTTTGGGTGTTTCTTGTCCTCTTGTTCTTTAACAGAGTTAAGAAAGTTAGAAGTGGTTTCTTTTTTCTTTGACATATCTAATCTCCTTTAATATTGCATTGTAATTAATAATATACTTTAAAAATAAAATGAGGTAAATATGTAAAAATCATATTTGAATAGCATTGAAAATAAAAAACTATTCCCTGACTGTTATGTAATGAATAGAAAAACTAAGTTAATAGTTTAAAGTCACATTAATTATCCCGTAAATTATAAAACAAAACGCTACCACTTAAATTAATCATTTATGTGATAACGTTAGTTACTATTATGTCTAATATGTCTAATTATCAATTAGGCATATATTAATAATATATGCATTGCTTAGTTTAAGCGTTTATTTTTACGCTCTACAAAAGTATCTTTTGCATCTTTTAGAGAACGTTCTAATTCAGGATTGTTACGTCTGATTTCCTCAATAGCGTCTTTCCAATATAGTACTTCGTCTTTTACTTTGCTAATTGCTGAAGGTTCGTTTGAACGTTTACCTTCTTTAGCGTCTTGGATAGATTGTTTCAAAGATTGACGCGTTGATTTATCAGCTAGTGTAGCAGCTCCGCCGATAAACGCACCTATTAAAATTCCTGGTATTAATTTATTGTTCATTATGAGTTACCCCTCTCTTAAGTTAGCATCTTTAACGATATAATCAATTAAATTATCACAAGCAGATTGTACCATTTCAAATACACCTTCAAAATTATTCGTGTAGTATGGATCTGGTACATCCGTCTCTTCCATATTACTAAATTCTAGTAATTTGAACAACTGTCCTTGAATATTAGGGTTAATTCTTTTGATGTCTGTTACATTATTTTGATCCATAGCGATAATGTAGTCAAAGTCGTCATTATGTGTAAATAATTCACTTATCATTCCATCAACTGAAATATTTTGGCTTGCTAGAATTTGTTGAGTACCTTCGTGAGGTGACTCGCCTAGATTCCATTTACCCGTTCCACGGGATTTTACTCGTACGCCTTCGATTTTTCTGTCCTTTAATCGTTGCCTCATAATGGCTTCTGCCATAGGTGAGCGACATATATTGCCTAAACAGACAAATGCAACTGTAACCATATATTTCCCTCCATAGAATTACTTCACTCTACCATTTTAGCTGTTTTTTTAGTATTTCTAAAGTACTAATAGACCAATAATTTTACAAGGTGCCATATTTTGATAAAATAAATTGATAAAGAGGTGAAATTAATGGCATCAAATAACGAACAAATGATAACAGAAATAAGGGAAAGATTAAATTTAGTAAACCAAAGTGTGATCGACCCATCCCAATTTAAAGATGCTGACGAGAATGAAGTAAAAGAGATTCATGCATATGTTACTTCAAAGTCATCATTCACACCAAGTGAAGCAACAGCTATCGCGGATGCACTAGGTCAAATTAGAAAATAAGGAGTAGATTAAATGTCTGATTTACAAAATAAGTTACAACAATATGCTCAATTACTCGTTGAGGTTGGTATGAATGTGCAAGAAGGACAACCAGTTTATATTCGCTCAAGCGTCGATGCAGTTGAATTAACACGATACATAGTTGAAGCGGCATACCAACGAGGTGCTTCAGACGTTAAAGTAATATATAGCGATGATAAGCTAACACGTTTAAAATTTGAATACGAACCTATAACACATTTTGAGAATAATGAAGTTAAATCTTATGAAGTGGAAGGTAGAAAGGATTATGTTAGAAGAAATGCTGCTAATCTAGCACTTATAACACAAGATCCAGAGCTACTAAATGGCATTGATGAGAAAAAAATATCTACTTTCCAATTAAAAAGTTCACAAGCATTAAAAGGTGTTATGGAAGCGACACAAAAAAATGAATACCCATGGGTTGTTGCGGCTTATCCATCTAGAGCTTGGGCTCAAAAAGTTTATCCAGATTTAAGCGAAGATGAAGCATATGAAAAATTAATTGAAGAAGTATTAAATATTGTTAGGGTAGATGGTAATAATCCAGTTGAAAATTGGAAACAACACGTTGCAGAATTAAGTAAACATGCTCAACGTTTACAACAAAAAGAATATAGTGCGCTTCGCTACAAATCTGAAGGTACTGATTTAACTATAGGGTTACCTAAAGGCCATTTGTGGGTCGATGCTACTAGTTATACGGGTAAAGGACAAGCATTTGTTGCTAACATTCCAACTGAAGAAGTATTTACCGCACCAGATCGTAATCGCGTAGAAGGTTATGTAACTAATAAATTACCACTTAGTCATAATGGTAATATCATTGATGGTTTTACTTTAACTTTTAAAGATGGAGCTGTTGTTGATTACAAAGCGGAGCAAGGAGAAGATGCTTTGCGTAATTTATTAAATACGGATGAAGGTGCTAAAAGATTAGGAGAGGTAGCATTAGTACCAGATGATTCTCCAATATCAAATAGAAATACAATTTTCTATAATACATTGTTTGATGAAAATGCATCTTGTCACATTGCACTAGGTTCAGCTTATGGTTTTAATATAGAAAATGGTACAGAAATGACTACTGAAGAAAAACTAGCAAGTGGCTTAAATGATTCTTTAGTCCATGTTGATTTCATGATAGGTAGTAGTGATTTAACGATTTATGGTGTTAAACAAAATGGGGACGAGGAACTCGTTTTTGAAAATGGTAATTGGGCCGAATAACAATAAATAGTTAATATGAGGGGAATATTTATGGAACCTAGAAAAAGTAAGGCAATGTCAGAAGCAAAAAGTATCAAAGCGAGACAAGTATTTCCACAAGATACCAATCATTTAAATACAATGTTTGGTGGTACATTAATGGCCAATGTAGATGAAATTGCTGCTATTTGTGCAATGAAACATTCAAATACTACTGTGGTTACTGCATCTACTGATTCGGTTGATTTTTTACAACCAATTAAATCAGGAGACATACTTTCATACGAAGCAATGGTGTCTCATGCTGGCAGTACATCAATGGAGATATGTGTACAAATTATTATCGAAGATGTAATAAAAGAAGAAAAACAATTAGCTGCATTAAGTTTTTTAACTTTCGTTGCACTAGATGACGATGGGAAACCAACGACCATTCCGAGTGTTTATCCTGAAACGCCTACAGAAGTTTGGTTCCACGAAACTGCGCCAGCTAGGGTTAATAGACGCAAAGAAAGACGTGTAGAGAGCAAACAATCAATTGAATTTTTAGCTGGAGCTAGAAATAATGAATAAATTTCAATGATATAATTGTGTGGTAATATAATATTATTGGAATGTGAAAGACCAACAAGAAGAGGACAGATACATAAATGTTTCTTTTGATTCTATTAGAGCAATTTCTATATTAAATAAACAAGCCAATCTATGTTTTTACGATAAAGTAACATAGATTGGCTATTTATTTTGTATTTGTTTTCAAGATGTTTATTTCATTTGATAGAGTTGGTGCATCTCTTTTTCTTTTTCTTTGAAATCAGTAGTAGGATAGTACATATTTTTAACTAAAACATTTGGTCCTAGACAGCTAAACTCAGAACAATGACAATTTAGTGATTGTGCTAATGAAGAATTAATCCATTGATCAAAAACATCGGGCAATTTATCATTCTTAATGTTTGAAATCGAACCATTTTCATCTCCAAAATCAGTGACGATGACATTGCCCGTAAAAACGTTAACATTGAGTCTATTTCTGCCATCAGGATCGTTTCTAGTCGTGACATTATTAGCGTTTCTTAAACGTTGAAGTAAAATTTTATCATCTTCATCATTTAAACATGGATAAATCGGTAAAGTACCAAATAACATCCATACATCTTCGTGACGAATATCGAGTAAATGATTGATGGCGCGCTTCATTTCTGGTAATGATAATACGTTAAGTTGACTCGCAAAATCTGCCGGATACATCGGGTGAATTTCATGTCGACTACAATTCATATCCTTTACTACTTCGTTATGTATTTTATCTAAATGGGGGAGCGTACTTTGGTTTAGCATAGTCTCGGCAGAAACAAACATACCTTGTTTCGACAAAGTAGAAGCATTATCTAGCATTTGATCATACAATTTTAATTTTGACTTTAAAGGCGGTTGTTTTGTCATAGCACCGAAGCCAACGTCTGTAAACTCTTCGATTGTGCCCCAGTTATGAGATATATGCATAACATCAATATATGCTGCTATATCTAAATAACGGTCTTGGGGAAGCGTCAAATTAGAATTCATCTGAACGTATATTCCGCGGTTATGCGCATATTTTAACAAAGGTTTTACTATATTTTTGATGGATTTTTTAGAAAACATAGGTTCCCCACCAGTTATAGAGAGTGTTTTCAAGTTAGGTATTTCATCTAATCTACGATAAATTAGGTCCATTGGTAAAGGTTCTGGATCTTTAGTTTGCAACGTATATCCTACTGCACAGTGGCTACATCGCATATTACATAAATTTGTAGTGGTAAATTCAATATTACTTAATGTTAATTGATTGTGCGTATTTATATCATTATAAGGCTCCCACGGGTCGTTATTTATACCAATAGGAAGTTTCTTATTAATTGAATAAGTAGACATTTAAATCCTTCTTTCTTTATATCTTGTAGATGCATGGATTGAGATTTTAATGAATTATAATTCATTAAATTAAAAGAGTCCTTCGACGGTTTATTTATATTTTAAGGTGCATAAAATAAATATACATATAAAAATACGTTAAATTATAATATTTAATCTTATTTAACTCTAAGATATACTCTTAATATTATTAAGAGTATATCTTTATTTGTCAAACACATGTTAATATATATTTATTAGTTATAAAGGAGTAATTAAACATGGATGAAAATCAAACAATTGATCAAATTAAGGCAAGACTTGAAAAATTTATGGAAGATATCGACCACGTTAATCCTAATGAAGTTAAGGTTGAAGATATTGATGAATGGATTGGTTTATTAGACCAACTTGAAGAGAAAGTAAAATCAGTATCAAATTAATAATTTAAATAAACAACAATATTACGTTTAAAACTCTTTCTACTTGGTAATAATATAAATATCATACGAAGGAGAAAGGTGATTATTAATGGCAAAAAAAATAGCTGTTCTTTTAACAGATGAATTTGAAGATATAGAATATACAAGCCCTAAAGAGGCAATTGAAGAATCAGGTAACGAGGTAGTAGTTATTGGCGACACTGCAAATAGCGAAATTGTTGGTAAACACGGTGAAAAAGTTACTGTTGACGTAAGCATTGCAGATGCAAAACCTGAAGATTATGATGGATTATTACTTCCTGGTGGATTTTCACCTGACCACCTAAGAGGTGACGAAGAAGGAAGATATGGTACATTCGCTAAATACTTTACTAAAAATGATGTACCTACATTTGCAATTTGTCATGGACCTCAAATTTTAATCGATACAGATGATTTAAATGGTCGTACGTTAACTGCAGTATTAAATGTGCGAAAAGATTTATCTAATGCAGGTGCTCAAGTTGTAGATGAATCAGTGGTTGTCGATAAAAACATCGTAACTAGCCGTACGCCTGATGATTTAGATGACTTTAATAAAGCTATTGTAGACCAACTTAAATAAGCCACCTAAAAATATTTAATTGAATACCTTAAAGAAAAGCAACCGAAATGATTTAATTTCGGTTGTTTTTTTATGCTAAAAAGTTAGTGTATAATAATTTTTGCTTAAAGATAATAGGTGACATCATTAGTTCAAAATTTTTAGTGTTAAACAAATAAGTGATGTGAAAACATATTGAATTTTATATATATTAAGGTTCCTTTACCTATACAAACATAACTACAATTGAAGTCAGGTATACGAATACACCCTTGGACTGATTTTTAAAGATTTGTATAGCTAAAGATGTAAAGTATTGGTAAACTCACTTATAATAGAGTGAGATGAATAAAGGAGACCGCGCATGAAAAGAAGCGAACGGAATAAAAATAGTATGAAGCGATCAAGAAGACCAGTTTCTAATACGCCATACCATAACACTTATTATGAACCAGTGAGTAAAAAGAAAAAGAAAAAAAAGAGCAATAGTTTATTTTTTACATTAGCATCCACGATAATTGTTATTGTTGGAATATTTATTGGTGTTATGTATGTTTTATCATTAAATTCTAATGTAGACGATTTAAAATCCATTAAAGATAAAGATAGTTACGTATCAGTCACTGACATGCCTAATTATACTAAAGGTGCTTTTATAGCATTAGAAGACGAAAGATTTTATAAGCATAAAGGTTTTGATTTTAAAGGCACATCAAGAGCCTTATTTTCTACCTTAAGTGATAGGAGTATTCAGGGTGGAAGTACGATAACACAACAAGTAGTTAAAAATCATTATTTTGATAATGAGAGAAGTATTACTAGAAAATTTAAAGAATTATTTATCGCACATCGCGTTGAACAAACATATGATAAAGACCAAATTTTAAGTTTTTACGTTAACAATATTTTTTATGGCAACAATGAGTACACAGTAGAAAGTGCTGCTAATCACTATTTCGGTACAACTACAAATGTAAATAACCAAAACTTGCCTAGAATAACAGTGCTACAAAGCGCGATGTTAGCAAGCAAAATTAATGCTCCAAGCGTTTATGATATTAATGATATGTCGGATAATTTTAAAAATAGAGTCAAGGTCACTCTGGAAAAAATGAAACAGCAAGATTACATTTCAAACAATCAATATCAAGAAGCAATTCAACAACTTGGCGTCTAATAAAATATATCAAATTATACAACAATAGTAAGTGTCACTAAGAAAGCTTTTTAATCTTTCTTAGTGACACTTTTTATTCTAAAATAAAATTTTTATTTTTAATGTTTATGGTTAGCAAAGTACTTATGTTAATAAACCTTTTATAGTACAATTATTCTAAATCACTACAATTTAAGGTATGCTAATATAGTGGAGTGAAAATCAATGCCAAAGATTACTAGGATAGAAGTTCAAAAGAAAAATAAAGAGCGGTTTAATTTATATTTAGATGAACAATTTGAAATGGGTATCGACATTGATACTTTTGTCCATTTTAATTTGAAAAAAGATCAAATAGTAGAACCGTCTGATATGGAACAAATTCAAAAGTATGAGCAGTATAGACAAGCGTTAAATAAAACTATTCAATATATTTCATATCGTAAGAGAACAAAACAAGAAATCGTAAAGTATTTGCAAGATAATGAATTTACAGAAGCAGTTATTGCAGATGTCATTGATTACTGTTATAAAGAAAAACTTATTAATCATGAGGATTATGCGGAAAGTTTAAAAAATACGCTGTTACAAACTACAGATAAAGGTCCTGAGGTCTATAAACAAAAATTATCTCAACTTGGTATTGAGCAAGATATTGTTGAAAAGTTTACGCAAAAATTTGAGGAACAGCAATCTATTGAGCAAATTATAAAAACAGCAGAGAAAATATTACGACAGAAAAAAGGGCCGATTATTAAACAAAAAGATAAATTAAAGCAGTCTTTATTGCAAAAAGGATATACTTTCGACACAATTAATGAAGTAATGAAACAGCTAGACTTTTCACAATCAGATGATGAAATAGATCAATTATTGCAAGCGGATTTAGAAAAAGTTTATAATAAAAATCGACGTAAATACGATGGTCGTACTGTGGTTATGAAAACCGTCGAAGCACTTATGAGAAAAGGCTATAACTATGATAAAATTAAAAACAAATTAGAAGAGAGTGGAATTTCAGATGGAACAGAAGAAATTGAGTGAAATGAGTGAACAAGAATTACGTCATGAAATTCAAATTTATAAAGAGAAAATGAGAAAAGCTGAAATGAATGGTATTTTAAATGAATATGATGTGTATCAAAGTAAAGTAATTGTCGCTGAGAGTTATATTATTGATCGCTCAAAGATTGAAATGGGTAAAATTTATAAACTCGTTGATGGCACAGACGATTATTTTAAAGTAGAAAGATTAAAAGGAATCTTTGCTTGGGGGTTCCGTTTGAATAGTACGCAACCAGAAGAAGGTTTGCCAGTTGCATTATTAAAATTGTAGAAGGAAGAAGATAGTATGGGCAGTACAATTATTTTAAAGTTACTTAACGTAACACATTACTATAGAAATAAAAAGAATAAAAAATGGTATTTGCCCTATAATTATGGCGCAGATGATATAGAGCTGAACAATATTAGTCTTCACATCTATCAAGGTGAAGCATTAGGAATTATTGGTGAGCCAAATTCATCCAAAGGTCTAGTGGGGAGGATACTTAGTGGCGAGGTAAAACCTGATAAAGGCAAACGTGCAAGTAAAACTGACATATTTTTTGCAGATATTGCTGATAAGCCATTACAACAATTTCTTGTTAGTGAGTTTGTTAAACATCGTATTACGCTATTTCAACATAAAGTTACAGATAAAACCACTGCAAAAATTATCGAACAGGCACAATTACAAGAAAAAGAACAAACAAAAATTTTGGACTTATCGGATGCCGAATATGCACAGTTATTATTTACTTTATCCCAATTCTCTAAAAAGAATATTTTAATTTATAATCAAATATTGCAGTATTTGAACGAAGAATTCTTTATTAAGGCGTTAGATTTAGCAGATGAATACATAAATAATAACCAAACTATTGTAATGATAGATGATGATATTAGTAAAATTGAACAAGCAAGTAACTATATTGCTTGGATATCTCATGGGCAATTAAGAAAAGAAGGATCCATCAATCAAGTTGTACCGTTATTTAAAGAGCATGAGAAAGATAGAAATTCACTTGAAACAAAGCAACAACAAGAAAGTTTTGATGTTGATTGGAAAAAAAGCAGGTCCAAAATACCTGAGCTAACTTATAATTTTAAGCGAATTGAAAGATATAATCATGCCAAAGCGCCAGCAATAATAGGGCGATTCTGGGTAATTTTCATTACTTTAATATTCGGCGCCATTATTATGGCCTTGTTGATGTTTAATGATTTAGGTAAATTACAGTTTGCTCAAAATGTCGACCAAGCCAATATTCAAAATGAGCAAAAAAAACCTTATGAAGATAAATTAGCTTATGGTATTGCTCTAAGTAATAAAATTCAATTACAAGGCTTGCACCATAAAGGAACGGTAAATTTAAAACAATATTCCTTTGTAACGATTACAGGAGAAAATAATAATAATTATCGCATTGTGGTAGATGGTAAAGATTATAAAACTGCTAAAAATAATTTGCGATATTTTGATTCTGCTGGTCTTTTCGAAAAGCACAGTGGTAAAAAATTAGCGCCATATATGCAGAATAATTACATAAATTATTATGAATTCTTCAATAGTAATTTGCACAAAAATCATAATAAAGTAACAGAGCAATTAGTACCTGAAACAGGAAAAGATAATCGATTCGTGGTACCCATTACATCTCAGCCCATTTCAATGATTTTTGACGATAGTAATAAATTAACAGGTTTTGTTTATCCGATGAAAAATCAAGAGAAATTAAAAAAAGAATTTGATATACAAGGTAATTTTTGGATAGCTAAATCAGGAAATGGCTACTATATGGGTGATTTTAAAAATAATAAATGGATATATTTAGAATTGTAGGTGTAAAGAATGATAGATAATTTAATTTACTTGTTTAAAAATTTTCCGAAATTACTTCAACATTCATTTGCACAATTGAAATTGCTGTGGAAATGGTTAGTTATTCCAATCATTACCAGTTTAATTTTGCTAGCTATTATGATTTTGATGTTTCATTTAAATAAAACGCCTGATTTAGTTCAAGCACGTTGGTACTACAGGCTTGTATCATTAATTACGTATGGATTTTTATTTACAGGCGTATATGTAATATATCAACGTTACGGCGTAAGTTACTATACTGGCAAAATGTTTAATACACCTGCGTTAATAGATACAGTTTGCATTGCCTTAAGTTATACTGCTTCTTTGTTTATTATATTAATTATTTATATTTTTAGTACACCAGTAAATATCGAAAGTTCTATTTTTGCGGTGCTCTATTATGTAATTATGTTAGGTATATTAATGGTTTTAATTGGCAAATTGTTAGGTCTTATGACGCTATTAAACTGGAAAATTATAAATGTTTTCATAGTGTTAGCTATTGTCATGTTCTTATTATTACCAATTATATATATACCGTCATCAGAAACATCTGTTTTCACGAATATATTAATGTTAAATCCGGTCTTTTATGTAGTTCAAGGTTCATCGCAATCAGTAGTTTTTGGTGCCTTAAGCTTGAATAATATTCCTTATCATCTATATTTCTACTGCACACTAGGTATTATAGGTGTTATCATTTTTGCTTTTAAAAGGAAGATTATATATGCGAAATATAATGTAACTAACCAACCAGATAAAAACATTGATGTTACGAAGAAAAATGAAAAAGAGATAATTCAGAAATAATCATTAAAAACCACTTTTGTCTACACATGACAAAAGTGGTTTTTAATGATGTACTTATTTCGCAAATAATTTTTTCTGTAATTTTTCTTCACTGAATACCCAACCGATATAAGAATGATCAATAATCATGTCTCTGTTTAAATGTACAATAGCTACAAATGAATAATGACCATTTTTTAAATAACGAAGATCAATTAATCTGATTTCCGTTGAACCATCGTCTAGTTTTTGTGCAGTCCATCGATAAATTGAAGAGAAGTTTAAAAATGTTTTGATGTTTTTATCATTTTTAACATAATGCATTAATTCATCGCTAGGTAATGAATGATGCTCGGATTTATCACTAAACACAACGTTTCTGCCATAACTTCTACCTACGTAGTCATGGTTTTCAGTTTGTATCGCAACACGCCACTCCATAAATTTAATAGTAGGCGCTACGAAAATTTTTACTGGCTTATGAGATTGTTTAATTTGTCTTAATGCTGTTTCTTTGATGATTTTTTGCATTTGAAATCTTACGATATAATAAATAAATAATATAACGAAGATTGGAAAGAAAGCTATATAAGGGTGTAGACCAAAAATCCATAAAGCGATACCTATACACCATAGAACAAATATGATTGGGTCAAAGGTGTTTATAACACTGAGTTGTATCCACTTATTTGTAATAGGACGTAAAGCCTGTGTACCATAAGAATTAAAAATATCAACGAAGACATGTAAAAATACGGCTAGTTGTGCCCACATCCAAATATGTGTTGCATCTAGATGTTTGAAGAAAGTAAATACTATTAATGTTATTAATAATGGCCACAATATTGTAAAAGGTATTGAATGAGTTATACCTCTATGATTTGATATATAAGTGGCATTATCTTTTAATTTAAAAACAGTATCACTATCTGGTATTAATGAACCTACAATTAATGTAGAAGCAGTAGCAACAAAAGATACTGACATTGCGGGATCTTGAGTTGCAAGAGCAGTTAAACCAATCCCCATAACGATATGTGTTCCTGTATCCATAAAAGTCACTCATTTCGTGTCTTATTTATTTTTATTATATACTATTATTAATGTTTACCACTATTAAAAATAACAGATTTTTAAATTAATCCAAAATCTAACGATTAGAATATAGAAAGCGTTGTGTATGAATGTACAATAAAAAAATTTTTAAAGATAACTTATTACGTTGGTTTGATGCTGAACAACGTGAAATGCCTTGGAGGGAAACTAAAAATCCATATTATATATGGCTTAGTGAAATTATGTTGCAACAAACACAAGTGGCAACAGTAATAGATTACTATTTAAGATTTATTAAACGTTTTCCAACGATTGAATCATTGAATGATGCGAAAGAAGATGAAGTGCTCAAACTATGGGAAGGGCTTGGATATTATAGTAGGGCGCGTAATTTCCATACTGCTATAAAAGATGTTTATCAAAATCATAATAGTAAAGTACCTAATGATCCTGATCAGTTCGGAAAACTAAAAGGTGTTGGTCCATACACGCAAGCCGCGGTTATGAGTATTGCATTTAATAAACCTTTGGCAACTGTTGATGGGAACGTCTTTAGAGTATGGTCTAGATTGAACAATGATGATAGAGACACTAAATTACAGTCAACCCGGAAAGCATTTGAACAAGAGTTGCAACCATATGTTGAAGCACGATCTGGTGACTTTAATCAGGCTATGATGGAACTTGGAGCTATGGTATGCACGCCTAAATCTCCTCTATGCTTATTTTGCCCAGTACAGGATAATTGTGAAGCATTTGAAAAAGGTACAGTTAGTGAGTTACCTGTAAAAACTACTAAAGTTTCAAAGAAAACAGTGAAACAGCATGTCTATATCGTTAAAAATAAACAAGGTGAATACCTTATAGAACAACGTACTGCAAAGCTATTGAACAATATGTGGGAATTTCCTATGTATGAAGCTACAAGTCAATTTAACGTTAATAGTGAATTGGGTATGAATATTCCATTTTTAACAAAACCTAGTTATAAATTAAAGCATCAGTTTACGCATTTACAATGGGATATTGAAGTATTTATGGCTGAAGCAACAGTTGATAAACAACAAGTCAATTTGCCTGAACGTATGCATTGGATGAAATTTGAAGATAAAGAACAATATAATTTTCCTGTGAGTATGAGTAAGATTTATAAATTTTTAAAAGGACATTGATAAATTCGGAGTTCCGTGAGCAGTTATGTTATAATCAAAAATGTGAAATTAAGATAAGGTGGTGTGGAGCATGGTTAAAGAGTCCATACCTAAAGAAGGTCAGACAATAAAAATTCAAAGTTATAAACATGACGGTAATATACATCGTGTTTGGTCTGAAACTACTATATTAAAAGGTACGGATCATGTGATAATTGGTGGCAATGACCATACTTTAGTAACAGAAAGTGATGGTCGTACTTGGATTACTCGTGAACCAGCAATTGTCTATTTTCATTCAGAATTTTGGTTTAACGTAATTTGTATGTTTAGAGAAGATGGCGTTTATTATTATTGTAATCTATCTTCACCTTTTGTATGCGACGAAGAGGCGTTAAAGTATATCGATTATGACTTGGATATAAAAGTTTATCCTAACGGCAAATATCATTTGTTAGATGAAGATGAATATGAGCAACATATGAATCAAATGAACTACTCGTCAGATATTGATAAAATTTTGCGTCGCAATGTTGATATCTTGCAACAGTGGATTGAGCAAAAGAAAGGACCGTTTGCTCCTGATTTTATAAAAGTTTGGCGTGAACGATATAAGAAAGTTAGAAATTATTAAGCATAATTAATGTTTAAATTCTTAATATCCTTTATAGTGTGTTATGGGTTTATAAATTTTACAAAACAAAGTTTGATATAATCTTTTTGTTATTTAAAATTTACACTAGCTAAACTTATAGCTCTATAAATTTAGAATCAGCCTAGTTGAGTTTTCAACTCAGGCTTTTTCATTTGTTATGTAATTATAAAGGGGGAGAATGTTATATGATTCGCAGATACTTGACATTTGTGAAACCATATAAATGGCGAATCATTGCTACTATATTAATAGGTATTCTTAAATTCGGTATACCAATGTTGATACCGTTACTTATTAAATATGTGATTGACTATGTTATTAATAACTCAGCAATCACGAATGATGAGAAGTTTATGCGGTTAGGCGTCGCAATGGGTATAGCGATATTTATATTTGTTGTTGTTAGACCACCAATCGAATATTTAAGACAGTATTTAGCGCAATGGACGAGTAACAAAATATTATATGATATTAGAAGGCAACTATACAATCACTTACAGGCTTTAAGTGCGCGTTTTTATGCGAATAATCAAGTAGGGCAAGTTATTTCGAGGGTTATTAATGATGTCGAACAAACTAAAGATTTTATTTTAACCGGTTTAATGAACATTTGGTTGGATTGTGTAACAATCATTATCGCTTTATCAATTATGTTCGTATTAGACTTTAAATTGACACTAGCTGCAGTAGTTATATTTCCTTTCTATATATTAACAGTATATTTCTTCTTTGGTCGTTTGAGAAAGTTAACGCGTAAAAGATCTCAAGCATTAGCAGAAGTACAAGGGTTTTTACATGAACGTGTTCAAGGAATGTCTGTTATTAAAAGTTTCGCTATTGAAGACAATGAAGCGAAAAATTTTGATCAACGAAATAAACACTTTTTAAATAGAGCGTTTAAACATACTAGATGGAATGCTAATTCATTTGCAGCAATTAACACTGTGACTGATATTGGACCTCTTATAGTTATAGGTGTAGGTGCTTATTTAGCAATTACTGGTTCTATAACTGTTGGTACGCTTGCGGCGTTTGTGGGATATTTAGAACAATTATTCGGTCCATTAAGAAGATTAGTTTCTTCATTCACAACTTTAACTCAAAGTTTTGCATCGATGGACCGTGTGTTCCAATTAATGGATGAAGACTATGATATTAAAAATAAAAAAGGTGCGCAGCCTATTGAAATTAAACAAGGTAATATTAGTTTAAATCAAGTGAGTTTTAAGTATAACTCTGATGAAGAAAAAGTATTGAAGGATATAAATTTAGATATTCACAAAGGGCAAACTGTTGCCTTTGTAGGAATGAGTGGGGGAGGTAAATCCACACTTATTAACTTGATACCACGTTTTTATGATGCAACTGAAGGTTCAATCGAGATTGATGGAACTAATATAAAATATCACCTTACTGGAAGCCTAAGAAATCAAATAGGGCTGGTTCAACAAGATAATATATTATTCTCAGATACTATTAAAGAAAATATATTACTAGGTAGACCTAATGCAACGGATGATGAAGTGATTGAAGCGGCTAAAATGGCTAATGCACACGACTTTATTATGAATTTATCTGAAGGGTACGATACCGAAGTTGGAGAGCGAGGGGTTAAACTTTCAGGTGGACAAAAACAACGTGTGTCAATCGCTCGTATATTCCTCAACAATCCGCCTATTATTATCTTAGATGAGGCAACTAGTGCACTCGATTTAGAAAGTGAATCAATTATTCAAGATGCATTAAATGTATTGAGTGAAAATAGAACAACATTAATTGTTGCACATAGACTTTCTACTATTACACATGCCGACAAAATTGTTGTAATGCAAAATGGAGAAATTGTAGAGACTGGAACGCATAAAGAATTAATCGCCAAACGTGGCGCATATGAACATCTTTATAAAATTCAAGATTTATAGAAAAAAGACTTCGATTTGAAATAAATCGAAGTCTTTTTTTATAAGTCAAAATCTTCTTCCAATAATTCAATTTTATTGTCGTCTTGATGATAAGAGAAAAAACTAATACGCAATCTATCTAAATGTCTTAGTGTGTAACGGTATTCTTCTATGGCTGAGATTATTTGCATGATGTTTGAGTACGAATATTCTGTTTGATAAGGATTTTGAATTAATTGTTTTTGAAAGGCATCCATTAAATCTTTCTTTTGAGGATTTTCTACTGAAGTATCTTCAAAATCTACATCATATTTTGCTTTTTTAGATAAACTAACAAATATTTGTTCGTGAAATGCCGTTAATGAATCAATATCTAATTTAATTTGTAATAGTAATTCATTATTTAAACTGTGTAAGTCATGTTGATAACGATTCATCCGTTTTAAAACTGAATATGCTTGACGAGTTACGAGTACGATCTCTCTGAAAAGAATCTTTTTACGATTTTGAGCATAAAGTTGTTTTTTTGTGAAAGGCCGTTCCTCTTCATAATACTCAAAAATCTGTTCGAGTTTTAATACACGTTTGCTTATTAAGCCTCTATCTTCTTTTATTTGGTGATATTCTGAAGTGTCATTTAATACTAATTTAAACCAAACAAAAATATCGGTCGAAATGTTTAACGCGTTGTAATATAACTTTGACTCGAATTTTGGCGGCAGAAATATTAAGTTTACAATTGAGGAACTAAGTACCCCAATCATAACTAGTATAAATCTAAAGAGTGCAGATACGTAAAAGTTACCAGTATGCTGTCCCATAATTATTAGTGCAGTCACACTAGCTAAAGTGGCAACATGGGCTAGATTGAATCTGAACAATATAGCAATTAATAGTACAACAGTAACACCCATAATGACAAAATGGTCACCAAAAGCAGTAACCATCAGTACTGCCAAAACAGCACCGATTATATTCCCATTAGCTCGGTCAGCAATTGTCTTTATAGATCTGTATACACTGGGTTGCATGGCAACAACAGCACTAACAGCGGCAATGGATTTTAATCCTGCTTCTTTAGGTAAAAAAGAAGCGATGGCCAAAGCAAGTATAACTGCTATACCTGTTTTTATAACGCGAGCTCCTAACTTCAAAAATACCGCTCCTTCGGGATTATATTTAATTAATGTATTATATTTGTTATACAATGATTAGCGATAAAATTCAAGTTTATTTCATTTGACTAAATGCATAATCGGCAGCCTGTAAAGTTGCGTCAATATCTTTTTCTGTATGTTCTGTTGTTAAGAACCATGCTTCATACTTAGAAGGGGCTAAGTTAATGCCTTGATGTAACATAAGTTTAAAGAACTTAGCGAAAGCGTCTCCGTCTGAATTTTCAGCTTGATCATAATGCGTAACTTTTTCATCAGTGAAATACAAAGTAAGTGACCCGTATACTCTATTAATTGTAGCTTTTATCTTATGCTTTTCGATTAGAGCTAATAACCCTTCTTCTAATCGTTTACCTAAATTATCTAAACGCTCGTAAACGCCATCCTGTTCTAAAACTTCTAATAATGCTATACCGGCTTTCATTGAGAGTGGATTACCTGCCATTGTACCTGCTTGGTATGCTGGACCTAAAGGTGCAACATGTTCCATAATATCTTGTCTGCCGCCATAACCACCAATAGGTAAGCCACCACCTACAATTTTTCCAAATGCTGTAAGGTCTGGATAAACTTTATATAAATCTTGCGCGGCGCCATAATGGAAACGAAAGGCTGTGATTACCTCGTCATATATTACTAATGTACCATTATCATGAGAAACTTTATTTACGCCTTCTAAAAAACCTGGCTGAGGTTCTACCATGCCAAAGTTACCGACGATTGGCTCGACTAATACACATGCTATTTCGTCTCCCCAATAATCAATTGCTTCTTTATATGCAGCTAAGTCATTATAAGGTACTGTAATAACTTCACGAGCGACACTTTCTGGTACTCCTGCTGAATCGGGGGAGCCTAATTGAGAAGGGCCACTTCCTGCTGCAACAAGTACTAAATCAGAGTGGCCATGATATTGACCAGAAAATTTAATGATTTTATTTCTATTAGTGTAGGCACGTGCAACACGAATCGTCGTCATTACAGCTTCCGTACCAGAGTTTACAAATCTAATTTTTTCTAATGAAGGAATAGCATCTCTCAATTTTTTAGCGAAGTCAATTTCTAAACGTGTAGGCGTGCCATACAGTACACCTTTAGCTGCTTGTTCTTGAATTGCTTTAGTTATGTGTGGATGCGCTTGGCCAGTAATTATTGGACCATAAGCCTGAAGGTAATCTATATATTTATTGCCATCCTCATCAAAAAGATAAGCACCTTTACCTTCCTTCATCATAACGGGTGCACCACCACCGACTGCTTTATAAGAACGCGAAGGTGAATTTACACCACCTAAGATATATTCATCAGAGAATTTTTGAAGTCTTTCGCTTTCTGTGAATTTCATGTATATCAACCTCTTTTAATTTAATATTTTCAACTATTATCGTATCATAAAATTAACTATTAAAAGAAATAGGTGAGAAGATGTTACAAAAAGGACAACAATTTCCAGAATTTGAATTAGAAAACCAAGATGGAACTACAATTTCAAAGAAGGATTTAGCTGGTAAAAAGGCAATTTTATATTTTTACCCGCGTGATAATACGCCAACTTGTACGACAGAAGCCTGTGACTTTAGAGATAATATAGAAGAATTTAATAATATAGATGTACAGGTGTATGGTATAAGTGGAGATTCTAAAAAGAAACACTTAAATTTTAAGTCGAAACATAATTTGAATTTTGACTTATTAGTAGATGAAGCATATAAGCTATCAAAAGCAACCGGTGTATATCAGTTAAAAAAATCGTTTGGCAAAGAATCTATGGGGATAGTCAGAACAACATTTATCATAGATGAAAATGGGGAAATTATAGATGTCATCAGAAAGGTTAAAGTTAAAACTCAAATGGAAGAATTAAAAAGCATACTGGGGTGAGATAAGTGAAAGCAGTAAGCTTAATAAGGTTAGGTGAAAAAGAAGAAAAATTAAAAGAAAGATTACCTAATATTGAATTTGTTTTTACAAGTGGGGTAGATGAGATAGCTGACCAAGATAAAAAAGACTTAGACATATTATTTGGAGTAGGTAAATTGACAGAAGACTTTTTAGAAGAATGTCCTAATTTAAAATGGATAGCTTGGTATGCCACGGGTGTAGAAAAATTACCATTGGATTATTTGCAACGTAGAAATATTATTTTAACTAATAATAAAGGTGCTCATGAAGTACAAATGTCAGAGTTTATCATTGGATATATTTTAGCAGATTATAAAAACATGCGTACTTCATTTAAAAACCAAATCAATAGACATTATAATAGTAGACTTACTGGCAAGAACTTAAAAGGACAAAGTATTATGTTCCTAGGAACAGGTAGCATTGCACAGCGAACTGCCCAGTTAGCAAAAGCATTTGGCGTAAGAATAATAGGTGTTAATACAACTGGCAAGCAAGTCGATAACTTCGATGAGACTTATAATATGGAAGAAGTTGAACAAGTGATTGGGTACGCGGATATAGTTATTAATACTTTGCCACAAACAACAAAAACGACACATCTATTGTCAAAAAGACATTTTGAATTGATGAAAGATACGGCATTATTTATAAATGTTGGACGTGGATCAGTAGTGAAAAATGAAGTAATAATAGAAGTCTTACAGAATAAAATAATCAGACACGCTTATTTAGATGTTTTTGAAAATGAACCATTATCTCAAGATAGTAAGTTCTATGATATAGATAACATTTCTATCACGGCTCATATATCTGGTAATAATACTGAATATAGTGATGAAGTGACAGATATATTTATAGATAATTTAAAATCTTTTCTCAATAAAGATGGTACAATTGAGAATGAAGTAGACATCAGCAAAGGATATTAACCTTTATTAGTCTAATAATATTGACATTTTACTCTTATAACAGTTATATTAGTATTAAGTAATAATAATTATTATATAGAAAGATGGTGAGGAAAATGAGTGCAGAAATGGAAAGCATTGAACATCAATTAGAAGATTCAATTGCTTCATTAAGAACAGCTGGCATAAGAATAACACCACAACGACAAGCAATTTTAAAATTCTTGATTGCAGCAGAGTCACATCCAACGGCTGATGAAATATATCAAGCACTGTCACCAGATTTTCCTAATATAAGTGTTGCTACAATTTATAATAATTTACGTGTTTTTAAAGATAAAGGTATTGTAAAAGAATTAACTTATGGGGATTCATCAAGTAGATTCGATTTTAATACACACAATCATTATCATGTGATTTGTGAAAACTGCGGAAAAATTGTCGATTTTCATTATCCTCAATTGGATGAAGTTGAACAACTTGCTCAACACGTAACTGAATTTAATGTATCACATCACCGCATGGAAATTTATGGTGTTTGTAAAGATTGCCAAGATAAAGGTTATTAATAATAAGTTTGAGAGGGAGGATGTATTCCTCTCTTTTTTTTGATATAAGTCAATATAGCCCCGAAAACAGATAATATTATTACACAAAAATATATGATACTACATTTTAACTACAATAGGTTATTGATTAAGTAAATATAAACTAAATTTATTCTTCATTTTTATTGACGAGGATTTGTAAAATTGGTACTATATAAAAGTCGTCGAAACAAGTACAGCTTAATGATTTGAATTTTAAAAAAAGAAAATGATTGTTAGTGTAAATTTGGTACTTGTGTAACAGACGAATTCAATATAGAATTGTAAATGTTGAGTTAACGACAGAATAAAATTACTTAAATTATTTTATAATTTTATTATTGACTCAATAAAAAAATAGTGTTACAATCGTTTCTTGTAACACAACAAATGAACATTGAAAACTGAATTGCAATATGTCAACGTTAATTCCAAACGCAACGATATAATCGTTGGTTTAAACGTGTTAGAGATAACACACAAATTAGTATTTTATGAGCTAATCAAACATCATAATTTTTTATGGAGAGTTTGATCCTGGCTCAGGATGAACGCTGGCGGCGTGCCTAATACATGCAAGTCGAGCGAACAGATAAGGAGCTTGCTCCTTTGACGTTAGCGGCGGACGGGTGAGTAACACGTGGGTAACCTACCTATAAGACTGGAATAACTTCGGGAAACCGAAGCTAATGCCGGATAACATGTAGAACCGCATGGTTCTACAGTGAAAGATGGTTTTGCTATCACTTATAGATGGACCCGCGCCGTATTAGCTAGTTGGTAAGGTAACGGCTTACCAAGGCAACGATACGTAGCCGACCTGAGAGGGTGATCGGCCACACTGGAACTGAGACACGGTCCAGACTCCTACGGGAGGCAGCAGTAGGGAATCTTCCGCAATGGGCGAAAGCCTGACGGAGCAACGCCGCGTGAGTGATGAAGGTCTTCGGATCGTAAAGCTCTGTTATTAGGGAAGAACATGTGCGTAAGTAACTGTGCGCATCTTGACGGTACCTAATCAGAAAGCCACGGCTAACTACGTGCCAGCAGCCGCGGTAATACGTAGGTGGCAAGCGTTATCCGGAATTATTGGGCGTAAAGCGCGCGTAGGCGGTTTCTTAAGTCTGATGTGAAAGCCCACGGCTCAACCGTGGAGGGTCATTGGAAACTGGGAGACTTGAGTGCAGAAGAGGAAAGTGGAATTCCATGTGTAGCGGTGAAATGCGCAGAGATATGGAGGAACACCAGTGGCGAAGGCGACTTTCTGGTCTGTAACTGACGCTGATGTGCGAAAGCGTGGGGATCAAACAGGATTAGATACCCTGGTAGTCCACGCCGTAAACGATGAGTGCTAAGTGTTAGGGGGTTTCCGCCCCTTAGTGCTGCAGCTAACGCATTAAGCACTCCGCCTGGGGAGTACGACCGCAAGGTTGAAACTCAAAGGAATTGACGGGGACCCGCACAAGCGGTGGAGCATGTGGTTTAATTCGAAGCAACGCGAAGAACCTTACCAAATCTTGACATCCTTTGACCACTCTGGAGACAGAGTTTTCCCCTTCGGGGGACAAAGTGACAGGTGGTGCATGGTTGTCGTCAGCTCGTGTCGTGAGATGTTGGGTTAAGTCCCGCAACGAGCGCAACCCTTAAGCTTAGTTGCCATCATTAAGTTGGGCACTCTAAGTTGACTGCCGGTGACAAACCGGAGGAAGGTGGGGATGACGTCAAATCATCATGCCCCTTATGATTTGGGCTACACACGTGCTACAATGGACAATACAAAGGGCAGCTAAACCGCGAGGTCATGCAAATCCCATAAAGTTGTTCTCAGTTCGGATTGTAGTCTGCAACTCGACTACATGAAGCTGGAATCGCTAGTAATCGTAGATCAGCATGCTACGGTGAATACGTTCCCGGGTCTTGTACACACCGCCCGTCACACCACGAGAGTTTGTAACACCCGAAGCCGGTGGAGTAACCATTATGGAGCTAGCCGTCGAAGGTGGGACAAATGATTGGGGTGAAGTCGTAACAAGGTAGCCGTATCGGAAGGTGCGGCTGGATCACCTCCTTTCTAAGGATATATTCGGAACATCTTCTACGAAGATGAGAGGGATGACGTAGACATATTGTATTCAGTTTTGAATGCTCATAGAGTTTTCAACACGAAAATGGGCCTATAGCTCAGCTGGTTAGAGCGCACGCCTGATAAGCGTGAGGTCGGTGGTTCGAGTCCACTTAGGCCCACCATTATAGTAATAACACATAATATTTGGGGGCTTAGCTCAGATGGGAGAGCGCCTGCTTTGCACGCAGGAGGTCAGCGGTTCGATCCCGCTAGTCTCCACCATTTATTAAATTGTACATTGAAAACTAGATAAGTAAGTAAAAATAGATTTTACCAAGCAAAACCGAGTGAATTAGAGTTTTTAAAAGCTTGAATTCAAACTAAAATAATCGCTAGTGTTCGAAAGAACACTCACAGATTAATAACATTTTGGGTTTTGAGTTAAACGTTGCGTTTGACTTAAAACCAAAAAGATTAAGTTATTAAGGGCGCACGGTGGATGCCTTGGCACTAGAAGCCGAAGAAGGACGTTACTAACGACGATATGCTTTGGGGAGCTGTAAGTAAGCGTTGATCCAGAGATTTCCGAATGGGGAAACCCTACACGAGTCATGTCGTGTAATCAACATGTGAATACATAGCATGTTTGAAGGCATACCCGGAGAACTGAAACATCTTAGTACCCGGAGGAAGAGAAAGAAAAATCGATTCCCTGAGTAGCGGCGAGCGAAACGGGAACAGCCCAAACCAACAAGCTTGCTTGTTGGGGTTGTAGGACACTCTATACGGAGTTACAAAAGTTATTGTTAGACGAAGCATCTGGAAAGATGCATCAAAGAAGGTAATAATCCTGTAGTCGAAAACGATAACACTCTTGAGTGGATCCTGAGTACGACGGAGCACGTGAAATTCCGTCGGAATCTGGGAGGACCATCTCCCAAGGCTAAATACTCTCTAGTGACCGATAGTGAACCAGTACCGTGAGGGAAAGGTGAAAAGTACCCCGGAAGGGGAGTGAAAGAGAACTTGAAACCGTGTGCTTACAAGTAGTCAGAGCCCGTTAATGGGTGATGGCGTGCCTTTTGTAGAATGAACCGGCGAGTTACGATTTGATGCAAGGTTAAGCAGGAAATGTGGAGCCGTAGCGAAAGCGAGTCTGAATAGGGCGTTGAGTATTTGGTCGTAGACCCGAAACCAGGTGATCTACCCATGACCAGGTTGAAGTTCAGGTAACACTGAATGGAGGACCGAACCGACTTACGTTGAAAAGTGAGCGGATGAGTTGTGGGTAGCGGAGAAATTCCAATCGAACCTGGAGATAGCTGGTTCTCTCCGAAATAGCTTTAGGGCTAGCCTCAAGTGATGATTATTGGAGGTAGAGCACTGTTTGGACGAGGGGCCCTTATCGGGTTACCGAATTCAGACAAACTCCGAATGCCAATCAATTTAACTTGGGAGTCAGAACATGGGTGATAAGGTCCGTGTTCGAAAGGGAAACAGCCCAGACCACCAGCTAAGGTCCCAAAATATATGTTAAGTGGAAAAGGATGTGGCGTTGCCCAGACAACTAGGATGTTGGCTTAGAAGCAGCCATCATTTAAAGAGTGCGTAATAGCTCACTAGTCGAGTGACACTGCGCCGAAAATGTACCGGGGCTAAACATATTACCGAAGCTGTGGATTGTCCGTAGGACAATGGTAGGAGAGCGTTCTAAGGGCGTTGAAGCATGATCGCAAGGACATGTGGAGCGCTTAGAAGTGAGAATGCCGGTGTGAGTAGCGAAAGACGGGTGAGAATCCCGTCCACCGATTGACTAAGGTTTCCAGAGGAAGGCTCGTCCGCTCTGGGTTAGTCGGGACCTAAGCTGAGGCCGATAGGCGTAGGCGATGGATAACAGGTTGATATTCCTGTACCACCTAAATTCGTTTTAAGCGATGGGGGGACGCAGTAGGATAGGCGAAGCGTGCTGTTGGAGTGCACGTCCAAGCAGTAAGACTGAGTGTTAGGCAAATCCGGCACTCATAAGGTCAAGCTGTGATGGGGAGAGGAAATTGTTTCCTCGAGTCGTTGATTTCACACTGCCAAGAAAAGCCTCTAGCTAGAATATTAGGTGCCCGTACCGCAAACCGACACAGGTAGTCAAGATGAGAATTCTAAGGTGAGCGAGCGAACTCTCGTTAAGGAACTCGGCAAAATGACCCCGTAACTTCGGGAGAAGGGGTGCTCTCTAGGGTTAACGCCCGGGAGAGCCGCAGTGAATAGGCCCAAGCGACTGTTTATCAAAAACACAGGTCTCTGCTAAACCGTAAGGTGATGTATAGGGGCTGACGCCTGCCCGGTGCTGGAAGGTTAAGAGGAGTGGTTAGCTTCTGCGAAGCTACGAATCGAAGCCCCAGTAAACGGCGGCCGTAACTATAACGGTCCTAAGGTAGCGAAATTCCTTGTCGGGTAAGTTCCGACCCGCACGAAAGGCGTAACGATTTGGGCACTGTCTCAACGAGAGACTCGGTGAAATCATAGTACCTGTGAAGATGCAGGTTACCCGCGACAGGACGGAAAGACCCCGTGGAGCTTTACTGCAGTCTGATATTGAAATTCGGCACAGTTTGTACAGGATAGGTAGGAGCCTTAGAAACGTGAACGCTAGTTTACGTGGAGGCGTTGGTGGGATACTACCCTCGCTGTGTTGGATTTCTAACCCGCACCATTTAGCATGGTGGGAGACAGTGTCAGATGGGCAGTTTGACTGGGGCGGTCGCCTCCTAAAGAGTAACGGAGGCGCTCAAAGGTTCCCTCAGAATGGTTGGAAATCATTCACAGAGTGTAAAGGCATAAGGGAGCTTGACTGCGAGACTTACAAGTCGAGCAGGGTCGAAAGACGGACTTAGTGATCCGGTGGTTCCGCATGGAAGGGCCATCGCTCAACGGATAAAAGCTACCCCGGGGATAACAGGCTTATCTCCCCCAAGAGTTCACATCGACGGGGAGGTTTGGCACCTCGATGTCGGCTCATCGCATCCTGGGGCTGTAGTCGGTCCCAAGGGTTGGGCTGTTCGCCCATTAAAGCGGTACGCGAGCTGGGTTCAGAACGTCGTGAGACAGTTCGGTCCCTATCCGTCGTGGGCGTAGGAAATTTGAGAGGAGCTGTCCTTAGTACGAGAGGACCGGGATGGACATACCTCTGGTGTACCAGTTGTCGTGCCAACGGCATCGCTGGGTAGCTATGTATGGACGGGATAAGTGCTGAAAGCATCTAAGCATGAAGCCCCCCTCAAGATGAGATTTCCCAACTTCGGTTATAAGATCCCTCAAAGATGATGAGGTTAATAGGTTCGAGGTGGAAGCATGGCGACATGTGGAGCTGACGAATACTAATCGATCGAAGACTTAATCAATTTTTAAATGTTTTGATTGGTTGATTTATATTTACTTACTATCTAGTTTTGAATGTATAAATGTTATACATCATTGTCTGGTGACAATGGCAAGGAGGTCACACCTGTTCCCATGCCGAACACAGAAGTTAAGCTCCTTAGCGCCGATGGTAGTCGGATTTACATCCCGCTAGAGTAGGACGTTGCCAGGCAATATATAACGGAGAATTAGCTCAGCTGGGAGAGCATCTGCCTTACAAGCAGAGGGTCGGCGGTTCGAACCCGTCATTCTCCACCATATTACTTTTATACATATTAGCCGGCCTAGCTCAACTGGTAGAGCAACTGACTTGTAATCAGTAGGTTGGGGGTTCAAGTCCTCTGGCCGGCACCATGTATGAGCCATTAGCTCAGTTGGTAGAGCATCTGACTTTTAATCAGAGGGTCAGAGGTTCGAATCCTCTATGGCTCACCATTACATGCGGGTGTGGCGGAATTGGCAGACGCACTAGACTTAGGATCTAGCGCCTTACGGCGTGGGGGTTCGACTCCCTTCACCCGCATATGCAGAAGTAGTTCAGCGGTAGAATACGACCTTGCCAAGGTCGGGGTCGCGGGTTCGAATCCCGTCTTCTGCTCCATTTTTTCTTTTGTGCCGGGGTGGCGGAACTGGCAGACGCACAGGACTTAAAATCCTGCGGTAAGTAATTACCGTACCGGTTCGATTCCGGTCCTCGGCACCATCATTTGTGAAATATGCGCCCGTAGCTCAACTGGATAGAGCGTTTGACTACGGATCAAGAGGTTATGGGTTCGACTCCTATCGGGCGCGTTCATATATTTTACGGGAAGTAGCTCAGCTTGGTAGAGCACTTGGTTTGGGACCAAGGGGTCGTAGGTTCGAATCCTGTCTTCCCGATTAAAATACCTATATGGGGGCTTAGCTCAGATGGGAGAGCGCCTGCTTTGCACGCAGGAGGTCAGCGGTTCGATCCCGCTAGTCTCCACCATATAAGAAAATATTTAACGGCGGTGTAGCTCAGCTGGCTAGAGCGTACGGTTCATACCCGTGAGGTCGGGGGTTCGATCCCCTCCACCGCCACTAAATTTTATTATGAATTATATTTAGGACCTTTAGCTCAGTTGGTCAGAGCTAACGGCTCATAACCGTTCGGTCGCAGGTTCGAATCCTGCAAGGTCCATTAAATTGTGGAGGAATACCCAAGTCCGGCTGAAGGGATCGGTCTTGAAAACCGACAGGGGCTTAACGGCCCGCGGGGGTTCGAATCCCTCTTCCTCCGCCATTTATTTTTTCAGCATTATAATTCAATAAAATTATTTATTAATACGGAGGAATACCCAAGTCCGGCTGAAGGGATCGGTCTTGAAAACCGACAGGGGCTTAACGGCCCGCGGGGGTTCGAATCCCTCTTCCTCCGCCATTAATTATTTATTATTATCGCGGGATGGAGCAGTTCGGTAGCTCGTCGGGCTCATAACCCGAAGGTCGGTGGTTCAAATCCGCCTCCCGCAATTACATATTTTGGTCTCGTAGTGTAGCGGTTAACACGCCTGCCTGTCACGCAGGAGATCGCGGGTTCGATTCCCGTCGAGACCGCCATTATGGTTCAGTAGCTCAGTTGGTAGAGCAATGGATTGAAGCTCCATGTGTCGGCAGTTCGATTCTGTCCTGAACCATTCAAACAAGCCGGCCTAGCTCAACTGGTAGAGCAACTGACTTGTAATCAGTAGGTTGGGGGTTCAAGTCCTCTGGCCGGCATCATATGGAGGGGTAGCGAAGTGGCTAAACGCGGCGGACTGTAAATCCGCTCCTTCGGGTTCGGCAGTTCGAATCTGCCCCCCTCCACCATTTATAATTTAATAGGGGCATATTTCAACGGTAGAATAGAGGTCTCCAAAACCTTTGATGTGGGTTCGATTCCTACTGCCCCTGCCATGGCGGTTGTGGCGAAGTGGTTAACGCATCGGATTGTGGTTCCGACATTCGTGGGTTCGATTCCCATCAGCCGCCCTTAAGTATTAATGGGCTATAGCCAAGCGGTAAGGCAACGGACTTTGACTCCGTCACGCGCTGGTTCGAATCCAGCTAGCCCAGTATTTGGCGGCATAGCCAAGTGGTAAGGCAGAGGTCTGCAAAACCTTTATCACCGGTTCAAATCCGGTTGCCGCCTCTATGTGATTTGCGGGAGTAGTTTAACTCTTAGAACAGGTTCCTTCCCGGAACAAGGTATAGGTGTAAGTCCTATCTTCCGCTCCATTTATTTTTTATAATTTATGCGGGAGTAGTTTAACTCTTAGAACAGGTTCCTTCCCGGAACAAGGTGTAGGTGTAAGTCCTATCTTCCGCTCCATTTAATTTTTATAATTTATGCGGGAGTAGTTTAACTCTTAGAACAGGTTCCTTCCCGGAACAAGGTATAGGTGTAAGTCCTATCTTCCGCTCCATTTAATTTTATAATTTATGCGGGAGTAGTTTAACTCTTAGAACAGGTTCCTTCCCGGAACAAGGTATAGGTGTAAGTCCTATCTTCCGCTCCATAATTGCTTCCATTTGGGAGTTTTTTATTTATTGGGCCGGTGTGGCGGAATTGGCAGACGCGCGGGACTCAAAATCCCGTTCCTTCATTGGAGTGTCGGTTCAAACCCGACCACCGGTATCTTTTGGTGTTATAGACATCAGTATATTCTAGAAACCCTGTAATTACAGGGTTTCTTTTTTTTATCCTCATAAAAACATTAAATTTAAATATTTTGTTCTTTTTGTGGTCAAAGAAACACTAATGGAACATGGTTAAAAATGAACTGTTTTGATATTAATATATTGTAAAAAATGAAAGTAATTAATATGTAGACATAATTAAATATATCGAATATTTTAAATATTGTTTACTTTATAATAATATAAGGCTAATATATAGATATCGTTATTTATCTAAAAATTATTGTATTTTTAATGTTTTTAGGTAATTATTCTGTCTGAAAGTGAGGTAATATTTTGAATTTTAAAAATAATAAAGTAATAAATCAAATAAAGAGAAAATATAAATTTGTCAAAGAACCATTGGGCTCACTTAAAAAAAGTGCATACGTTAAGAAAATAACAAAATATGCAAAATATTATAAGACAAATAAAGTAAATAGTAATTACGTTTTATATCAATCCCGGGACGGACAGAGTATGACAGATAGTCCTTATGCTGTCTTTTTACATTTATTAGAAAATGCTACCTATAAAAATTTGTACCACATTTGGGTTGTGGATACGGAAGATAAAAAGATGAAGTTTGGAAATGAATTTAGAAATTATTCAAATGTAAAATTTATTGTGAAGGAAAGTGATGAATATTTAAATTATTTAACAGAAAGTAAATACATTTTAAATAACTCAACTTTTCCTGCTTACTTCACAAAAAAAGCTGATCAAATATACATAAACACATGGCATGGGACTCCTTTAAAATTAATGGGCTTAGATGTAGAGGATAATTTATTGGGAAGTCAAAATATTATTAAAAATTTTTTGAGCTCAGACTTATTAATAAGTCCCAATAAACATACTACGGAAATTTTTAAAAGGGCATTTAAATTAGATGGATTACTTAATGGGGAATTATTTGAGATAGGATATCCTAGAATCGATTTAACTATTAATTCTAATAAAGCGCAAATAATAGCAAAATTAAAAGATAATGATGTGTATCTTGAGAATGAGAAAGTTGCACTATTTGCACCAACGTGGAGAGGTAATGATGTTCATAATGCAGAAGATGATATTGAAGAAATCTACCAATTATTACAAAAAATGCAAAATTCAACAAGTTATCAAATATTAATTAAAGTACATCCATTTACTTATAATAATGCAATAAAACATAATGAGTTAAGACCTTATTTGATACCAGATACATTTGACACAAATGAGTTATTGAGTATAGTTGATTTGTTAATAACAGACTATTCTAGTATTTTCTTCGACTTTTTAGTCACAAATAAACCAATAGTATTCTATGTGCCTGATTATGAAACATATGAAGATGATAGAGGATTTTATATAGAACCAAATCAATTACCAGGTCCCTCGATTTCTAATGAAGATGATTTAATAACAACTATTAATAATATTGACCAAGAAGTAGATAAATATAAAAAGCAGTACGAACTATTTAAATCTACGTACACACCATACGAAAATGGGAATGTCACTAAAGTTTTAGTAGATAAAATATTTAGTGATAAAAAATATCAAACTCTAAAAAATAAAGAAAATATACTGATGTTTCCTGGTGGTATGAAAAATAATGGTATTACTACTGCTGCTATAAATTTATTACAAAATATTGATTATGATAAATACGATGTTACAATTTTTTTAAACAATACAAATGATAGAGAAATATTAACTAACTTAAAAGAAGTAAATGACAATGTAAGAATTCTTCTTCGTAAAGGTCCTTTATTGGCTACATTATCAGAAAAGTATAGGGATACATTTGTAAAAAACAGAGGACTTAACAGTTTCATTGAAAAATTGTTATATACAGATAGTTCCTACAAAAGGGAATCAAGAAAAATATTTGGAAATTCGCAATTTGATTACGTTATTGATTATAGTGGATATTCTATGTTCTGGCCAAAAATTTTATTAGGTACTGAAGCAAAAAGAAAAATCATTTACTTACACAGTGATATAAAAAGTGATATGCAACGCACTGTAAGTGGTAGAAGACCTCACTATACAAATTTAAAGGGTGCTGTTTCTCTGTATCATAGGTTCGATAAATTAGTAAGTGTTTCGGAAGTTACTAAAGATATAAATATTAAAAATATTGGTTTCGCTGCTGATAAAAACAAATTTACTTCAGCAATGAATTTAATAAATTTTGATAAAATTAGTAATCTAGTAAATGATAATAGTGATTATTTCCAACAAAATGGAAAAGAGGTTCTAGGTTTCATTCAAAATAATACAATAAAAACAGCCGAGTTCAATGATGATAATTATAACATCATGGCTATGGGTAGATTATCACCTGAAAAAGGTTTTGATATTTTAATTAAAGCTTTTGCTGATGTAGTAAAAGAATATCCCAATGCTAAACTATATATATTAGGTGATGGGCCTTTAAAAGCGCTGCTTAATAACTTAATAAATAAACTGAATCTTGATGATAGTGTTTATTTAGTCGGTCAAAAATCTAATCCATTCAATATCATGAAAAGATGTGATTTGTTTGTATTAACTTCTCACTATGAAGGGCAATCTATGGTTTTATTAGAGGCATTGACTTTAAACGTAAATGTATTAGCTTCTGATATACCTGCAAATAGGTTTGTACTTAAATATGGTGATTACGGTATGTTAGCAGAAAATACTCCTGAAAATATCGGGGAGAGCATTTTAAGATTTATTAAGAATGAAATCCCTGATTATGAGACATTTGAAGCAAAAGAATATAACAAACAAGCTATTAACGAATTTTACGACTTATTTAAATAAGGCTATCTGTGCAAAGTAACCGAGTGTATTATAAAATGTGACTTTAAAAATGATATATAAAATTATTAAGTTGAGAATCATAATTTGAAACCTTGTATGCATAAAATCTACATCAATTATATATTTGGAAAATCGGTATTAAACTGTTACTTTAAAACCTCTTTTATATGAGGTTTTAATATTTAAATACAAAAAGCCTCTATATAAGAGGCTTTTTTGTATTTGAAGTTATTTTATAACTAGTTAATTTGTAGTAGAAACTTTAGTTCTATTTCTTAAAGCTGTAGTTAAGACTAATGATATCCAAGTAATAACGACGATAATTTTGACAGTAATTATTGCACTCGCATTATTTGTAAAAATAGATGTTAAAGAACTAATATTTGTATAAATTATTAGCCCGCCGACACCTATTGCAAGAATGTTTATAGGTAATAATTTAACTAACCAAGCAGATATTGGTGCTGCTATAACGCCACCAATTGCTAATACAATTACTAAAAGCCAATTTATTGAAGCCCAATTTAGAAATATTAAAAAACCAAGTGATGATGATAGAGTAACAAAAAATTCACTTGCCGAAACTGTACCTATTACATAGCGCGGTTCAATTTTTTTACTTGAAAGAAGTAGCGGGGTATTAACAGGTCCCCAGCCTCCACCGCCGATGGAATCAAGAAACCCTGCTACTGCGGCTTGTGGTAATAGCACAAAATTAGATATTTTCTTAAATCCTGAGTCATTTCCTTGTTTTTTAGTACTTTTAAATAAAAATTGATAAATTATGTAGACACCAAGTAATAATAAGAATGTAGAGATTATTGGTTTAATGAAATCACTATTAACATTACTTAAAAACATTGAACCTATAAAGGCTGTTATAGATCCTGGTATTGCTAATTTTATAATAGAAGGCTTGTGCACATTTTTAAATTTCAAATGGGATGTACCCGCAGCAGCTGTTGTTAGTATTTCTGAAAAATGAACAGTAGCAGATGCAATTGCTGGAGTAATTCCAAATGTTAGTAGTATGGATGAGGCTGAAGCACCATACCCCATACCTAATGAACCATCAACCAATTCAGCTAGAAAACCGGCTAGGGCAAATATAATAATTTTTTGCATAAAAACACTCCTTTTGAGTAAAATAAATAACACGTATTAATATCCCTATCAGAATACTAAGGATTTATTTTAAAAAAATTGAACTCATAACTTGTAATGATAGGTGAGTTCTTATAATGATTAAAGTTTTTGAATTTTCTAAATTTATATTCAATTATATTACAGTTAATATTATTTAATGTCAACAGGACGTTTAAGATTTTATTTTCAGCTAATTTGAATAATAGTATTAAGATACGTTTAATTTATTATGTTATTAGATGATATAATACTCAAATTAGTTCAAAAATAAAGTTTTTTACTAGTATAAAGACGTTACTATTTTTCCAAGTGTTTTGTTTAATTTAAAACGATAGAAAAATTACTATTTAAAAAGCAAATAAATAGTAAAGTCATTGCAGACAATGTTGGCGATAGCACTAAATTTGAATACAAGCGTATAAAGGAAAGCTAAATTCAGTAATAGTAACAGTATAGTAAAACAAGTGAAGGTGTAAATGCATTGAATGCCTTTACTCTCAAAGATTGGCTGAGACGTTATCACTACATTTAGAAAATTGAACAATAATAAGCAAAGCTCACATTAAATTATTTAGTTGGATGCTAGTGAACCATGACAATATCAACTAGTTATCGTAAAAATTTTAGTAGTGACGCCTACTTCACAACAGCATTTAGATAAACTTGCAAAAGAAAGTTAGGATAAATATTATTTAAGCTTCCAATAATAAAGATTGCAGCTTCTAAATTCTCTGAAACCAGATACCTTGCTCACGATACAGTCAAAGGTTATTTTTCTATAATTTTCACTCCTCATTGATTAATATATTGACTGATAGGTTAGAAAATGGTACCTTAAACTTTATTAAATAACTCGGAATAGTAAGGATTTAGGGGGAATAAAGTTGAAAAGAATGAAGTTAGGATTTTTCATGGCTGGTTATGGTCATCACGTGGCAAGTTGGAGACATCCAGATGTAGCTAAAAAAGGCACAATGGACTTAGAAAATATTATCGAAAATGTTAAGACAGCAGAACGCGCAAATTTTGACTTTGTTTTTATTTCTGACGCGTTATTCGTTGATAAAAAAACGCATCCGGATTTAATGACCCGATATGAACCTATTAATTTAATGTCGGTAATTTCAAGAGAAACAAAAGATATTGGTCTTATTGTTACTGCTTCTACGACTTTCTCTCAACCATTTACATTGGCTCGTGATTTTTCAACTTTAGATCATATTAGTAATGGGAGAGCTGGATGGAATATAGTAACATCTGGGGTAAATGATACTGCTCAAAACTTTAATGGCACCCAAAATATGGAGCATGATTTACGTTATGATCAAGCTGCCGAATTTGTTAATGTAACTCATAAATTATGGCATTCGTGGGATAATGTAACATTTACTAGAAATCAAAGTAATGGACAGTTTATTAGTGATGAAGAACCAGAGGCAATAAATCATAATGGTCATTTTTTCCAAGTCAAAGGACCATTAAACATAGAACGTTCTCCTCAAGGTCATCCATTAATGATTCAAGCTGGATCTTCTAAAAAAGGAATAGAATTTGCGTCAAAAATAGCTGAAGTTATTTTTACAGCGCAAACTGATTTAGAGGCGGCAGTGAAATATGCCGATGATGTTAGAGAAAAAGTACATCATGAGAGAGGTAATGATCAAGAGGTAGTTATTATGCCTGGTATTTTTCCAGTAATTGGTAATACTGAAGCTGAGGCTTTAGCAAATTATGAATCGTTGCAGAATTTAATATTACCAGAAGTTGGTTTGAAATTATTATCTTCTTATTTAGGAGATATTGATCTTAGTGGATATGATTTAAATATACCATTTGAACAAATTAATCTAGACTCTGGAAATGGTATCCAAAGTCGTATTGAAATTATACAAGAGCATGCTAAAAAACATAGCTTAACACTAGATGATGTTATGAAATCGGTGGCTGGTGCTAGAGGTCACCACATTATCGTTGGTACGCCAGAGAAAATTGCAGATAATATGGAAGAATGGTTTGCTAGAGGGGCAGCGGATGGGTTTAATGTTATGCCACCATTAATACCAACTCAATTTAATTTATTTGTTGAAAAAGTAGTACCCATTTTACAAGAAAGGGGTCTAGTTCAAAAGTCATATCATACAGGAACTTTACGTGAAAAGTTAGGTTTGAAAGCACAGTAATAAGTTGTGTAAAAAAATAATACTTAGGACTGGTGCCTTAATTTTTGGGAAACTGGTTCTTTTTATACTACCAATAATTATAGTAAAATTCAGACAATTAAAAATTTAGTAATTAAAGCATTTCATTAATCACTAAATTAATTGTAAGTAGATGATTGTACTAATTATTGGTAGTTTTATTTTTACACAAAGGGGAGAAATATCATGAAAATAACGTTAGCACAAACACAGCCTGACGTTGGGGATTTAACTACAAATGTTAAGAATATTTGTAAATTATTAACAGATGCGAGTAATAATGATAGTAAGATTATACTATTCCCAGAATTATCATTATCAGGATATGTCACTGATCAACAAACATTAGAAAATACTGCAATTACAGTTGATGATGATTTAATTTTAAAAATTAAGCAAAGCTGTAATAAAAATAATATAGATACCGTTATCTCGTTTCCTGAAAAAAACGGTCAATCATTTTATATTAGTTCGTTATACATAAATCATAATGGTGAAGTTTTAGCAAAATATCGAAAAACACATTTATTTGCGGAAGAACAAAATCTATTTAGTAAAGGTGAAGAGTACCCAATTTTTAATACTCAATTCGGTTATCTAGGTATGATGATTTGTTATGATTTAGAATTTCCAGAAGTTGCACGTTTATTAAAACTTCAAGGGGCGGAAATGATTTTAATCTGTACAGCAAATATGCAACCATATGAACATCATCAGGATGTCTATTTAATGAGTAGAGCGCTCGAAAATGAATTGCCGGTAGCGATAGCTAACCAAGTAGGTATTAATAAACAACATAACTTCTTTGGCCACAGTGCAGTCGTTGACCATAACGGTAAGTTTTTATTAAAACTTGATAGTTCAACGCAATTACAACATGTCGATGTTAATTTAAATATTGAAAGAAATGCAGATTTGAATTACGTAAATAATTTAAATACTAATATATTTGAACAGCTCTCTCTAGCGAAGGAGCGTGTGTAATATGGAACAAGGTAAATTACAACAGTCTCTATCACTTTATCAAGTTATTATGTTCGGTTTAGCTTATATGGCACCAATGATTGTATTTGGAACATATGGCACTTTATTCGAAACAACTAATGGTTTTGTACCATATGCATATTTTTTTGCAACTATAGCTATGTTATTTACTGCATTTAGTTATGGGCAAATGGCAAAAGCATTTCCATCAGCAGGCTCCGCATATACATTCGTTTCCAAAAGTATGAATCATTCGTTAGGTTTTATGATTGGTTGGACAATTTTGCTTGACTATTTATTTTTACCTTTAGTTATTTGGCTAATTGGCGCCGAATATTTAAGCACTGCATTCCCATTAGTACCTAGCTGGTGTTGGATTGTCATATTTATTATCGTGACTACATTAATAAACATTATAGGTATTAATACAACGACTACTATGAACTTACTTATTATGGTGTTTCAAGTATTAGTTATTATTATTTTTATTATCTTATGTGTTTATAGCGTATTACACGGTATGGGTGAAGGACATCTAGTGAGTAAAAATGTCTTTGTCTTGCCACAAAGTCATATCACACCTGTCTTAGCCGGCGCCTCGATCGCATGCTATTCCTTCTTAGGATTCGACGCAGTGACGACGTTGGCTGAAGAAACAAAAAACCCTGAGAAAACGATTCCACGTGCAATTATGTTAATTACTTTAATCGGTGGATTTTTATTTATTGTAGTGGCCTATATACTATCAATTACGATACCTAATTTCGATGCAATACAAAACACTGAATCGGCAGCTTTTGAAATTGCGAAAATAGTTGGTGGTAACTTCTTATCAGCGCTATTCTTAAGTGGCTTAATTTTAGCTCAATTTGCTTCTGGACTATCTGCTCAAACGAGTGGAGCTAGACTATTGTACGCAATGGGAAGAGATGGCGTTTTAAACAAGAAGATTTTTGGGTTTGTTGGTAAAAGAAGTCAAACACCATTATTTAATTTAATGTTTATTGGGGTAGTTGGACTTATCGGTATTTTAATGAGTATAAGCACATCTACTTCATTTATTAATTTTGGTGCATTTATTTCATTTACGTTTGTTAACTTAGCAGTTATCGCACATTATTTCATAAAGTTAAAACAACGTAACGGCGTTAAATTGATACCATATTTAATTATTCCATTCATCGGTGTCGTTTTAGATATTAGTTTATTTGTTAGTTTAGATAAACACGCGTTAATTCTTGGTTCATTATGGACTTGTGTCGGTTTTGTTTATTTATTGTATATCACAAAATGTTTCTCTAAAGCTCCACCAAATCTTTCTTTTTAATTTAGTAAAGAGCTCAAAGCATTTGAAGATGCCTTTGGGCTTTTTTGTACAAAAGACCTTTTAATAACCTAAACAATTCAATATTGTAGTTTAACAAGTTATATAATATTATTAGTTTTAAGTTACATAAAGAGGAGATAAACTTATGAGTAAAGTAAATATTGCGCCAAAGCAATTTTTTATGAATATTTTAAATGCGGTAGGTGCAGGTGTAGTTATAGCATTACTTCCAAACGCCTTATTAGGTGAATTATTAAAGTTCTTTAAAGAAGGTAACGACCTATTACAAACAACTTATGAAATTGTCGTAGTTATACAATCGTTTATGGCATTCATTATTGGTGTATTAGCTGCCCATCAATTTAAATTTAGCGGTGCAGGTGCAACGATAGTGGGTGTTTCTGCCATGATTGGTAGTGGTGCAATAAAACTTTCAGGAGATGGCATATCTTTAAATGGTATTGGAGATATTATTAATATAATTATTGTGGTAATTATAGCGTGTTTTTTATATTTAATATTGCAAAATAAATTAGGTTCATTAGAAATGATCATTTTACCAGTGTTAATTCCAGTTGTCAGTGGTATCTTAGGTTTATATACATTGCCTTATGTGTCAAAAATTACTAAGGGGATTGGTCATATTGTTAATACCTTTACAGACTTCAATCCAATGTTAATGTCGGTACTCATTTGTGTTACTTATGCATTATTAATGGTAACGCCAATTTCACTCGTGGCAATTGCTACAGCTATTGGTTTGAGTGGTCTTGGTAGTGGCGCAGCGAATATGGGTATCGTTGCTGCTTGTGTCACTTTTTTATTTGGTTCAATAAGAGTCAATTCTGTTGGTGTAAATTTAGTGTTAATCATAGGTGCTGCCAAAATGATGATTCCAGTATATTTAAAAAATTTAATCATTGCCGTTCCATTAACAATAAATGGTGTTATATGTGGTTTGGTTGCATATTTTATAAATATACAAGGCACACCAATGTCGGCCGGGTTTGGTTATACTGGTCTTGTAGGGCCTATCAACGCTTTCAATAGAATGTCTGGAGACGCTACTACGAACATTATATTGTTAGTTTTTGGTTACTTCATTATTCCATTTGTTGCAGGTTTCTTTGTCAATGAATTATGCAAAAGATTTATTAGTCGATACAGCGATGAAATGTATAAATTTGAAATACCAGAACAATAAAAGACTAGGCAGGTTATAGCTATAACCTGCCTAGTCTTTTATAAAACCTATGACATGTTAAACAAGATACTTAAAATGTTATTGAATATATTTGCGTTATTATGTATAATAATAAAATAATTGAGAAAGGGGTCTTTACTTATGAAAGTAATTGGGAAGATTTTGTTGGCAACTATAATAATATTAAGCTCCATAAATCTTTATCTTAATCCGACAACACATGCTGCGGAAGATAAGCAGTGGGATAAAATTAAAAAGAGAGGGGAGCTAAAAGTAGGTTTATCTGCAGATTATGCACCTTATGAATTTGAACATAATGTTGATGGTAAGACTAAATACGCAGGAATTGATATAGAACTAGCTAAAAAAATAGCAAAAGATAATCATTTAAAGTTAAAAATAGTAAATATGCAATTTGATAGTTTATTGGGAGCTATAAAAACTGGGAAAATTGATTTGATTATTTCCGGCATGACCCCGACTCCTGAACGTGAAAAGGAAGTTGACTTTTCTAACCCATATATGACAGTCACACAAAAAATGATTATTAAAGAAGCTAATGCGGATAAATTAAAAACTTTAGACGACTTTACTAATAAAAGAATTGGTGCGCAAAAGCAAACACAACAAGAAACGATAGCAAATGAAGAAATCAAAAATGCACAAGTACAATCCTTAACAAGAGTGCCGGAAGTTATAATGTCATTAAAAAGTAGTAAAATTGACGGAATGGTAATCGAAGGCCCTGTTGCTGAAGCATACTTAAAGCAAAACCCAGATTTGAAATTTGCTAACGGTGTGAAATTTAAAGAGGGAGAAAAGCAAACTGCTATTGCATTACCTAAAAATTCGCCAACTTTGAAAAATCAATTAAATACTACGATCAAAGAGGTGAAAGATAACAATCTTATTGATGAATATAAAGAAAAAGCGGCAGAAGCTATGAAAAAAGATGACGGTAATTTCTTCACTAAATATGGTAGTTTCTTCTTAAAAGGTATAGGTAATACAATTTTAGTATCTATAGTTGGGGTAGTATTAGGCGCTTTATTTGGAGCGATTATTGCATTGTTTAAATTGAGTAAATTTAAACCTCTAAAATGGTTGGCTTCAGCATATATAGAATTTTTAAGAGGCACACCATTATTAGTACAAGTATTTTTAGTGTACTTTGGTTCTACCGCTGTACTTGGACTTGATATATCGGCATTAATTTGTGGGATGATTGCACTCGTTATTAATTGTTCAGCATACATAGCAGAGATTATTAGAGCAGGTATAAATGCAGTAGATAAAGGGCAAATGGAAGCGGCTAGAAGTTTAGGTTTATCGTACGGTCAAACTATGAAATCTGTAATTTTACCTCAGGCAATTAAAAATATTTTACCTGCTTTAGGTAATGAGTTTGTAACGGTTATAAAAGAATCTTCAATAATTTCAGTAATTGGTGTAAGTGAAATTATGTTTAATGCCCAAGTTGTTCAAGGTGCGTCATTCGATCCATTCACACCATTATTAGTAGCAGCGGTCTTATATTTTGTACTTACATTTACATTGTCTCGTGTAATGTACTTCTTTGAAGGGAGATTGAAAGTTAGTGATTAATATTAAAAATTTAACGAAAAACTTTGGTCAAAATGAAGTGTTAAAAGGTATAGATTTATCGGTTGAACGCGGTGAAGTAGTCGCAATTATTGGTCCTTCGGGTAGTGGTAAGAGTACTTTGTTGAGATGCATGAATTTATTAGAAACGCCTACAAGTGGAGAAGTAATTTTTGAAGGTAATAATTTAATGGATAAAAATACGCAATTAGAACAATTGCGTCAAAAAATGGGTATGGTCTTTCAAAATTTTAATCTCTTTCCACACAAAAAAGTTATCGATAATGTATTGCTAGCACCAATATTACTAAAAAAAGGTAATACGAATGAATTGCGTAATGAAGGTTTGAAATTATTAGAAAAAGTAGGTTTAGAAGATAAGGAAGACGCTTATCCTGCTCAATTATCTGGTGGTCAGAAACAAAGAGTAGCTATAGCTAGAGCACTGGCTATGAACCCTAAAGTATTGTTATTTGATGAACCTACATCGGCTTTAGACCCAGAAGTAGTTGGCGATGTGTTAGCGGTAATGAAAGATTTAGCTAAGGAAGGCATGACGATGGTTGTAGTAACACACGAGATGTCCTTTGCAAAAGACGTAAGTGATAAAGTCGTGTTTATGGCAGATGGTGTTGTAGTAGAATCAGGTACACCAAATGAAGTGTTTGAAAATAGAAAACATGAAAGAACAAAGTCTTTCTTAGCGAGAGTATTGTAATTAGCTATTAATAACGACATTAATATCTTATGAATATAACATAAGATTTTAATGTCTTTTTTATCTGATAACTATGTATACATTTATTCTATATATATTTACGATGTGTTACACTATTATATGTATGTTTTTTATATGGAGTGAGTGAATGGATATTAAGCAATTAAAGCAAGATGTCATTACATATGCACATTCGATAGGTATAGATAGTATAGGTTTTACAACTGCAGATCCATTTGATGAATTAAAACAAAAACTTATAGATTATCATGAAAAAGGTTATGCTTCTGGCTTTGAGGAATCAAATATTTCTTTACGTACGGAACCCAAACTGTCATTGCCAACTGCTAGGTCTATTATAGCCATTGCAGTTGGATACCCCAACAAACTAAAAGGCGCACCTAAGAGCGTAAAAGGTGATAGAAGAGGCATGTTTGCTAGAGCTTCATGGGGACAAGATTATCATACGATAATGAGAAAGAGGTTAGATAAATTAGCCGAATACTTAAAGGATAGGGTGCCAGATGTTGAAGTTCAATCTATGGTCGATACGGGTGTCTTGTCTGATCGCGCCGTAGCCGAAAGAGCTGGACTAGGATTTGCTGGGCGTAATGGATTTGTTATTAATCCTGATTTAGGTACATGGACGTATTTAGGTGAGATGTTAGTAAGCATTCCTTTTGAACCTGACGATCCTTTGATAGATAGTTGTGGTGATTGCACTATTTGTGTTGATAGATGCCCTACGGGTGCATTAGTTGGCGATGGGCAACTAAATAGTCAGAAATGTATTAGTTTCTTAACTCAAACCAAAGGTTATATGCAAGACGAATATCGTTATAAAATTGGCAATAGATTATATGGTTGCGATACTTGCCAACAGGTTTGTCCTAAAAATAAAGGCATTAATACGCAACAAGACGACATCGTTTTAGAACCCGAGATATTAAAGCCTAGATTAGTACCATTATTAAAAATGAATAACAAAGAATTTAAAAATACTTATGGACATTTAGCTGGTGCATGGAGGGGTAAAAAGCCAATTCAAAGAAATGCGATTTTAGCATTAGCACATTTTAAAGAAGCGACGGCAATACCTGACTTAAAAGATGTTGCCATTAATGATCCTAGACCGATGATTAGAGGCACAGCTTATTGGGCTATTGGTCAAATATTAGGAGAAGAAGCGATTGAATTTATAAATGAACATTACGCTTCTGAAATAGAAGAAGTTCAACAAGAAATGATTAAAGGATTAGAACAGGAGAGTTAACCATATGACGAACCATATCGTATTATTTCAACCTGAAATACCCGGAAATACGGGTAGCATTGCTAGAACATGCGCTGGAACATATACTCATTTACATTTGATTAAACCATTGGGCTTCAGTACAGATGACAAAATGTTAAAACGTGCAGGACTTGATTACTGGGACAGTGTTAATATTACTTATCATGAAAATATTTCAGCATTTTTCGAAGCAACTGAAGGTAATTATTATTTATTAACAAAATTTGGTGAAAAGACGTACTCCAATTTTGATTTTTCAAATATTGAACAACAACATTATTTTATCTTTGGTCGTGAGACGACTGGGTTACCTGATTGGGTTAAAGAGAAATACCAAGATACTGCATTAAGAATGCCGATGAATGACAATATTAGATCATTAAATTTGTCTAATACTGCCTCAATTTTAATCTATGAAGCTTTAAGACAACAAGATTTCCCTAAATTGACGTAATTCTTGTAACTAAATAAGTGAAATGAGAACTAAAGACTTGTATAATAAAGCTATCTTTAGTGATAAAAGGAATCATGATATAAATGGCGGTTAAAAAATATACGTTTATCTGAATATGAACTAGGGTACTAGTTAAGCAATGTAAACGTCTATATTTAATGGATAACAAGGAGTGTAAACACTATGGCAATGAACTTTAAAGTTTTAGAAAATGAAAATATCGTAGCAGAATATGTGGCAGATATTTTAAGAAAACAATTCAATAATAATCCAACAACTATTGCTGGAATACATCTTGCAAAAGATAATGCACCTGTTTTAGACGAGTTAAAGAAAAATGTTGATAAACATGCGGTTGATTTTAGTCAAATTAATATCTTAGACTATGATGACATTAAGTCATATTATGATGCATTAGGCGTACCAGAAGGCCAAATTTACAATATTTCATTTAGTGAAGATACAGAGTCATTTATCGGCGATAAAATCAAAACTAAAGAGAATAAAGGTAAATTAATTTTACAAGTAGGTTCAATTGATAGTTCAGGTAATTTAGATGTGAGTATTCGCCAAGGATTATTAAATGCACGTGAAGTATTTTTAGTTGTTACAGGTAACGATAAAAAAGAAGCGGTGCATAAATTATATGAAGAAAACGGTAAAACAAGTTATGAACCAGCAGATTTAAAAGCGCATAGAATGGTTAATGTTATTTTAGATGAAGCTGCTGCTGAAGGTTTACCTGAAGACGTACGTCATTATTTTACTGCAAGATTTGCGTAATTTAATACAATGAGTTAGTTATGAGAGGTGAATTATAATGACTCATGAAAATAAACATCAACAACATGAAGACGATGAAAACGTCGAAAATGAAATGGTTGATGATTACTCAGATTTAGTCGAATTAGGCAAAGAAATGGAACAAATTTCTGAGGAAAATGATGAAGACAAGCTCAATAAGTCCCATGATGCAGACACGCGTTCTGATATGGACTAACCAATTTTTAGCACTATTGATCTTATATCAATAGTGTTTTTGTTTAGTGTAAAAATCAGTCATCATTTTGCTGTGCATATGTTATGATTAAAACATTATTATGATTAAGGAGAAAATAAGAATGATAGCAAAAAATTGGAAATACATAATGATTACAGCTGTCGTTATTAATTTAATTTCAATTAAAGGTTTTCCAATGGCAATTGGAGCGATATATTTACCCATTTTATTCAAGGTAATAAAAATGCAAATTAACTTATCTAATGGTCTAATAGATAACGTTAACCCAAAAACATTTATTAAATCAAATCAAACAGGCGTAATTATTAGTGTTATATGTTGCATTGTTATATCCGTATTATTAATGAAACCATTAAATAACTTTTATAGCAATTTAGATGGTATATTAGGTGTGTTAATAACAATAAGTCCTTTAACAATGATAATAGGGGCTATACTGTTAATATTAACAGCTATTGGTGTTATTCAAGCAGCCAAAAATTTCTATGCTAATTCAGTAGCAACAGATAAAAACTAAATAAAACTAATTGACTAGTTACCAGTTACTTGAAAATTTATTTTTCACAAACTTGTGCTAGTTTTTTTATACAAAGTAAATAATTTACTTTGTATTATGAAAACGCTATATTATGTCATTGCCCGACTAAATTAATTAATGATATACTAAGACTGAATAAAGATAATCACAGGGGGAGAGACACGTTATGTCTGTAAGAATTGAACATGATACATTTGGAGAAATAGAAGTACCAGCCGATAAATATTGGGGAGCTCAAACTGAGCGTAGTAAAAGAAATTTCCCTGTCGGTAAAGAACGTATGCCTATCGAAGTTGTTTATGGCTTCGCTCAATTAAAAAGAGGTGCAGCTCTAGCTAACCATGAATTAGGTAAATTATCCGATGTTAGAAAAGATGCAATTGTGCATGCTTGTGATCGTATTTTAAATAAAGAGTTAGACGAACATTTTCCATTAGTTGTTTGGCAAACTGGAAGTGGTACACAAAGTAACATGAACGTAAACGAAGTTGTAAGTTATGTTGCCAATCAATACTTAGAAGAGCAAAATGAAGCAGCAGATATTCATCCTAATGATGATGTAAACAAATCACAAAGCTCAAACGACACATTTCCAACGGCGATGCATGTTGCTTTATATACAGAAATTGAAACGAAGCTTGAACCAGCTTTGAAATCATTAAGAGATACATTTAAAGATAAAGAACAACGATTCCAAGAAATCATTAAAATTGGGCGTACGCATTTACAAGATGCGACACCTATTAGATTAGGCCAAGAAATTAGTGGTTGGAGATATATGTTAGATAGATGTGAAACCTTATTACATGAATCTAAAGCACATATATTAAATTTAGCAATAGGTGGAACTGCGGTTGGTACTGGTATCAATGCACATCCTGAATTTGGTAATAAAGTCGCAAAATTTATTTCACAAAATACTGGATATCCTTTCGTGTCATCAGAAAATAAATTCCATGCGTTAACTTCTCATGACGAAGTCGTACAATTACACGGTACTTTAAAAGCCTTAGCTGCTGATTTAACTAAGATTGCAAATGATGTTAGATGGTTAGCTTCGGGTCCTCGCGCTGGTTTGGCTGAAATCTCAATTCCTGAAAATGAACCGGGTTCATCAATCATGCCTGGTAAAGTAAATCCAACGCAATGTGAAATGTTAACCATGGTTGGCGTTCAAGTTATGGGTAATGATGCAGCTGTAGGTATCGCAAGTTCACAAGGTAATTTCGAGTTGAACGTTTATAAACCAGTAATCATGCATAATACATTACAATCTATTTATTTATTAGCAGATGGAATGCAGACGTTTAATGATAATTGTGCTGTAGGTATTGAGCCTATCTCAGAAAATATTGATAATTACTTAAATCAATCATTAATGTTAGTAACAGCTTTAAATCCACATATTGGCTATGAAAAAGCTGCACAAATTGCAAAAAAAGCACATAAAGAAGGTTTAACTTTAAAAGCATCAGCAATTCAATCAGGTTATGTAACTGAAGAACAATTTGAAGAATGGATTAAACCAGAAGACATGGTAAATCCCAAATAATAATTGTTATATAGATAAGTAAAACCGTTATCACATTAAGCAATGTGATAACGGTTTTTAATAGAACAATTTATTTATCATCCAATGAGACTGAAATAAATTCTTGTGTAAGCGGGTGTGTAAATTCTATTTGATGACTATTTAATTTCAATTGTCTCAAAGTCGAATTTCCATAAAGCGGATCACCTATTACAGGGTGGCCAATTTCTGCTAAATGCACACGAATTTGATGCGTACGTCCTGTATCAAGTTTTAAGTCCAATTCGCACACACTTTCTTCTATCATTTTTGAATCGATAATATGAGTGATTGCACGTTGACCTGTAATGGAAATTCTTCTACGGTTAGGGTGGAACTTATCCTTACCAATTGGCATATCGATAGTTTGAGCTTTTATAGGTAATAAACTATGAACGTGGGCCTTGTATATACGCTCGATTTTATTTTCTTCAAGCATCTTATCTAATATTTTTTTAATTATTGGATTTTTAGCGACGATAAGTAACCCTACAGTTTCTTGGTCAAGACGGTGGATAGGCTCAACATAATCACTATCAATAGTATAAATGACATGGTTCATTAATGTATTACTCTCCATTAAGTCATTCGGATGCGTTTTAACCCCTTTTGGTTTCATAACCACTGCGATGTCATCATCTTCGTAATAAATTTGAGCATATCTATAACTTGGTAGATAATTACTTTTTTCTTCGGGCGTGGGAATATCAACTTTATCACCAGTCGACACATGTGTTGTAAACTTGCTCACTTCACCATTAATTGTAATGTTCTTTGACATATTTAGTAAATGTAAGTCTTTTTTTGGTAATTTTAATTCTTGAAATATTTCTCTTAATGTTTTGCTATTGTAGCTTTGCGGGATTGTAAATTTCATAACTTCCTCCTCAATATTCTTTATTATCATACCATACTCACATCGTATAAAAAATTAACTTCAGGAAATATATAAGAAAGTTAACGGACTATTTTCAATAATAAAATTAACAATGTATAATATGAATTAACTGAAAAGTGTTCATGACTGGGGCGGTAAAATGGAGAAACCTACGCGTTTAGCGTTACTAAAGGAAATAGCCGAATTTTTAAATGAAGAAACAGAAACATATGATATGATGCAAGGCGCATTAAAATTTTTAATTGATGGTAGTGACTTCACTACGGGATGGATTTTTTTCATAGATAATGAAGGTAATCATGGGCTCGTTTCTGATACTAATCTGCCAGGAGCTCTAGTAAAAAATAATTGTCAATATATGCAAGAAGGCACGTGTTGGTGTGTACAAGCATACAGCAATGAAAAATTAACTAAAGCATCTAACATTATCAATTGCTCGCGTATCAATTTGGCAACTAAGGCACATTATCAAGAAACTGATGGTATCACTCATCATGCTACAGTACCATTAAGATCTGGTAGAGAGCAGTTTGGTTTATTAAATGTTGCCACACCTTATACGAAAAGCTATAGTGAAGAGGACTTAGAATTGTTAGAGTCTGTCGCATTCCAAATCGGTTCTGCAATTAAGCGCATTTGGCTAACAGATCAGGAAAAAGAAGCGGCTCGTATAAACGAACGTAATAGACTTGCGCGTGATTTACACGATTCTGTTAATCAGATGTTATTTTCTGTAAAACTTACCGCACATGCAGCAAAAGCTATGTCGAAAGAAGAAATGTCTAAAAATGCATTTAATACTATTGAGACGACTAGTCAACAAGCTGTAAATGAGATGCGTGCGTTAATATGGCAACTAAAACCTATAGGGTTAGAACATGGACTAATTAACGCATTATCAAGCTATTCTGAAATGATGAAATTAAATTTAAACGTACAGGTTGATGGTTTAATAAACGTGCCAAGTTTAATTGAAGAAAACGTGTATCGTATTTTACAGGAAGCAATTAATAATGTTAAAAAACATGCACATACTGACGAAATATATTTAAAACTATCACAACAGCAAAATTATTTAAATATAGAGTTTGAAGATAACGGGTCTGGTTTCAATATAAATCACAACACAGAGCATGTGTCGCATGGTCTTAATAATATGAGACAAAGAGTGAAAATGATAAATGGGAAAATTAATATTCAATCTAGTTATGAGCAAGGAACAAAAATTAATTTAATCATTCCAATTAAAGTGGACTGAAAGGAAGATTTATATGCATCGAATTATCCTAGTAGATGATCATCATATCGTTCGACAGGGTTTAGAATTTTTATTATCTACAGTAGAAGAATTAGAAGTTATGGAGGGGTTTTCAGACGGTCAAACATTTTTAGACTACATAGAAGAGCATGAATTGCCTGATATTGTACTATTAGATTTAGTAATGCCTAATATGAATGGTATTGAAATTACAGAAAAATTAAAAGCAACATATCCTCAAATTAAAATATTAGTGTTAACGAGTTATATAGATGATGAACATGTAATATCAGCTATTAATAAAGGTGCAGATGGCTATGAGTTGAAGGATGTAGAACCTGAACAACTTATAAATTCTATTAATAAAGTATTAAAAGGGGAAAAAATTATACATCCTCAAGCGCAAAATGTAATCGATAGCGTGAATAAAAAACCTCATGTAACGAACAAATTATCTAAGAGAGAAATAGAAGTGCTATCTGAGATGGTCAAAGGTAAGACAAATAAAGAAATTGCGGCAACCCTTTTCGTTTCCGAAAAAACAGTTAAAACGCATGTTAGTCATATTTTTAATAAATTACAAGTTACTGACCGTACAAAAGCAGCAATTTATGCGATGGAAAATAAGTTAATATAAAATAATTCAACCGTGTATTGATTTTTTATGCATGGTTTTTTTGTTATACGTATATTTATACTGTTAAAAATGTAAAATTACTATATAATAAGGGGTAATAACAAGGAGGGATTGGAAATGAAGACAAAAAATCTTAGTATTAAAATTGTTATTGCACTTATTTTAGGTATAACTGTAGGTTCTATTTGTAATATTTATGCACAAGCTAGTTTTATAACTAGTATTGATAAATATGTATTTAATGTAGTTGGACAAATATTTTTAAACTTAATATTTATGTTAGTAGTGCCTGTAGTATTTGTATCTATTGTGCTAGGGGTAGTGGGTGTTGGTGATCCAAAGTTACTAGGGGGTATTGGTGTGAGGACACTATTATTCTTTTTAACTACTACGGCTATTGCAATATGTATCGGTATAGCGTTAGCTCTAATTTTCAAACCTGGTGATGGTCATTCTGATTTACTTAATAGTAAAGATGTTTCCAAATATCAGCAAACGTTAAATAAACAAAACGAGAGTCAAGATTCTGCAGCTAAGCAAACATTTGATCAAACATTGATTAATTTATTTCCCAAAAATCCACTGCAAGCTATGTCTGAAGGAAACATGTTACAAATAATCACTTTTGCAATTTTTATTGGTGTAGGTATTATTATGGTTGGATCAAAAGCCCAGATAGTTCATAGGTTTTTTGAACAATCGAACGAGGTGTTAATGTATATAATTACAATGATTATGAATTTATTTGCACCTATTGGTACATTTGGTTTAGTAGCTCACGCCTTTACAGGTGCTGGCTTTGGAGCTATTAAGCAATTAGGGCTATATTTTGTTATCGTTTTAGCCGCATTATTAATACATTTCTTTGTAGTTTATGGTGCTGCTGTGAAATTCTTAGGTAATTATAGCCCATTGGCATTTTTTAAAGGTTTTTTACCTGCAATTACTCTAGGCTTTAGTGCTTCGAGTTCAAATGCAGCTTTACCAGTTTCGATGAATTGTACGAAGAAGATGGGGGTAAGACCTGAAATAGCCAGTTTTGTTCAGCCTTTAGGTGCCACAATTAATATGGATGGTACTGCAATAATGCAAGGGGTTGCTACAATATTTATTGCTCAAATCTCTAGTGCACACTTATCAGTATTACAATTAATTACTGTAGTAGTTATAGCAGTAGTAGCCTCTATTGGTACAGCGGGTGTACCAGGTGTAGGATTAATTATGTTAGCAATGGTATTAAATGCTGTTGATTTAAATCCTGCCGCAATTGGTATTATTCTGGGGATTGATAGATTACTTGATATGACAAGAACTTCCGTGAATATAACAGGAGATGCTGCATGTGCATTAATCATTTCAAAAGCTGAAGACAAGAAAATTAAAAATAGCAAAACACAAACGGCACACCTTTAATTAATATATTGATTTAACTATAATTTATGCAAATATAAATAGCCTAACAGATAAATGTTACTGTTAGGCTATTTATAATATTACCTATGAGAAAACTACAGTTTTATTATTATTTGTCACAATTACTTTATGTAGTACGTGATATTCAACAGCTTGTGCTAAAACAGTTGATTCTACATGTCGGCCAATTTTTCTTAAATCTTTGACGTTGTAGCGGTGATTAACTCGTGTAACGTCTTGTTCGATAATTGGGCCTTCATCTAAGTCAGAAGTAACATAGTGGCTTGTTGCACCTACAAATTTAACGCCACGTTCCCAAGCTTGTTTATATGGGTTAGCACCGATAAATGATGGTAAAAATGAGTGATGTATGTTAATTATTTTATGTTTGTAATGACTAACAAAATTGTCTGTTAAGATTTGCATATACTTTGCTAATACAATCAAATCTGTATTATGCTCGGCAACTATCTTTAATATTTTATCCTCGACAACTGATTTTTCATCATTGTTTGGCACATAGTAAAATGGAATGTTTAAATTTTCAGCAAAACGACGATTATTTTCATGGTTACTTACAATGCATACGACTTCAGCGGGTATTTCACCGCGTTCGATTCTTAATAACACTTCGTTAAACGCATGATCCTCTTTCGATACGAATAGAGCAATTCTAGTATTTACTGAACTATCAAACAGTTCAAATTCAATGCCATGTTTATGCAATTCATTTTCTAACTCTGGTTTTAATTCTGGCACCTTATTAAATTCAAATCTTAAATATAATTTACCTTCATTATCATCGTTACTATTATATTCAGTGAAATGATCTAAGTGTAAAATATTAGCATCATATTTAGCGATTAAGTTCGCTATTAATGAAGTGATACCAACTTTATCTTTACAAGTTGCTAATAAAATAAATTTGTCATTCATTGCTTTCACTCCTAATTTACAAAGTAATTCAAATTATAAGTAAAAATATTCTAACTGTAAAATTATATCACTCAGATATGAAAAATAGCCAAATTTAAATTTTTGAATGATAAGTGTTGTATAATGCGCTATAATGTATAGATAGTTATTTTAGTTAAAATGAGTAAAAAGTAAAGAGATAGAAAATAAATCACATGAAATTTTAAATAGGACCACAGTTATTTTTAATTATTTCACGCATGAGAGCAATATGATTAAGCGTCACATATGTCACATACATTATTAAAATATAACGAAAATTAAATTTCACTCTTTTATTTTGTTTCATAATGTATTAAGATGTAATTTGTGTTTCAAGAAGCGTGTATTATTGCAATTTCTTGTGTCCGGATAAAATTATTCTTTTATGAAAGGTAGATTAAAGAAATGGATAGACAGAGTTTTACAGATTTGATTCAAACAAAATTCAAAATGGTACGTATTGAGGCGGGTTATACTCAAGATACAATGGCCCAAACAATCGGACTTTCAAAAAAGACATTAGTTCAAATAGAAAAAGAGCGTGTTTTACCAAACTGGACAACTTGTGTATCAATTTGTGCGTTATTTAGAGATTCTGACGTCTTAAATAGTGCTTTTGGTTGTGACCCTTTAGAAATGGTTCAAACAATATCAAGAGGTCATTGTGCGTATCCAAATCATTCTACTACTAGTGATATTTATTGGAATACTGTAGATAGTAGAAATGGTTATATTTTACAAAGTAACAAAGTTAGCGATATTTATCGTGTATTAAACCAAGAGACGCAACCTATATTTGGTACTTCTAAGTTAAGAGAAGCTGAAACTTATTTTGGTAAAATTTCTAAAGAAGAACTTATGCACGTATAAAAATAAAATTGTGATAGAAGAATTATTCAATATTGCGAAAATCCATGTTAAATAATTTAATCACAGTAGATATTGTATGACTAAATTACTTTTAATATGATTTAGTAAAAAGACGTTACCACAACTAGTTAAAAAGTGGTAACGTTTTTTAATTCTTTAAAATTGTGGTACAAATATTAGGATTAATTCAAATCTTATTTAAGAGAAGAAAAAAGGAGATTACTTATGCATGCACTATTAATAATTTTATTCATGATTGTCATAGGAGCACTCATCGGTGGTGTGACAAATATCATTGCTGTGAAAATGTTATTTCACCCGTTTAAAACTTATTATATTTTTAATAAAAGAGTGCCATTTACGCCAGGTTTGATTCCTAAAAGAAGAGAAGAGATAGCGTCTAAAATTGGCGAAGTGATTGAAGAACATTTATTAACGGAAGAAGTCATATATGCTAAATTAAATGCACCATCATCAAGAACAGCTATTGAAGATTTTATCAAAGAACAAATATACAAATTAAAAAGTGATGATATTACGATCCAAGATATTTTATTAAAATTAGATATAGATAATACACAGATTATTAACGATAAAGCCGTGGACTTAATATCATTTAAACTAAAGCAATATTACCAAACTAACTACAATGAAAAGCTATCTCATTTACTTCCTAGTGAAATTGAACAGCTACTCGATGACAAAGTCGCTAACTTGCATGAATTGTTATTTGATCGTGCATACATTTATTTGAATTCTGAAAAGGGTAGTCGGGACATATCCTCTATGTTAGAAACCTTCTTTAATGAAAAAGGGAAGATTGTAGGCATGTTACAAATGTTTATGTCGAAGGAAAGTATAGCAGAACGTATCCAAAGTGAATTAATTAGATTAACAAGTCATCCAAAAGCAAGAGCAATGGCGTATGAAATTATAATCAACGAATATGAAAGTTTAAAAGAACAGCAATTAAGTGAAATACTCGATGATAATAAATTTGATGGTATGAAAGCCTCCATGGCAACACTAATTGTTAATTATATCAATATTGATAAACAAGTTAATACACCTATAAATAAGCTGATGCCTGGCTTTATTAGCTATTTAGAAAATAATATTACAGTTAAATTAACGAACGGTATTATAGACAGCATTTGTCGTCATATTACACCAATCATGCAAAAAATTAATTTAAGTGGTATGGTTGAGCAACAAATAAATACTTTTGATTTGGATTATATTGAGAGATTAATCATTGCCATTGCTAATAAAGAACTAAAATTAATTATGTTGTTAGGCTTTATTCTAGGTGGTATTATCGGCGCATTACAAGGTGTAATTGCTATTTTTGTATAACCTAATAAAGTATGTTATTGTTATTACCGATGTGGTTAAAACACATATATATAAAAGGAGTGAAGATAAATGGCAGTAAATTTATACGATCATGCAAATCAATTAGAACAAGCGTTAAGAGAAAGCGACGAATACCAAGCAATCCAAAATGCTTATGCTAAAGTTAAAGAAAACGAAGAGTCAAAAAAATTATTTGATGAATTCCGCGAAACGCAATTAAGTTTCCAACAAAAACAAATGCAAGGTGAAGAAATCGGTGAAGAAGAGCTTCAAAAAGCACAAGAGCAAGCTCAAGAAATCGAAAATGATTCAAATATTTCTGATTTAATGGCTGCAGAACAAAATATGAGCCAAATTTTCCAAGAAATTAACCAAATTATCGTTAAACCTTTAGATGAAATTTACGCTGACTAAGTGATAAATTACATTTAATTTAAAGCTACAATGCACTTTTGTGCATTGTAGCTTTTTGTGTGTCGACTGATATGAAAATAGTGTGATAAAATATAAAGATAAAAGTACGTGATAAAACAAACTGTGAGCATAAGTTAACGACATATCATTGTTGACACGTTACCTTTAAATACACTCTTTGAACAAAGGAGAACTATACTATATGGTTAAATTTATTCATTGCGCTGACTTACATTTAGATAGTCCATTTAAATCAAGAAGTTACTTAAGCCAGTCAATATTTGAAGATATGCAGAACAGTGCTTATGAGAGTTTTAGAAAAATAGTCGATAATGCTTTAAACGAAGCGGTAGATTTTATAATTATTGCTGGGGATTTATTTGATAATGAAAATAGATCGTTAAGAGCAGAAGTATTTTTAAAAGAACAATTTGAAAGGTTAGAAAAAGAACAAATTTTTGTTTACATATGCCATGGTAATCATGATCCGTTATCAAGTAATATTGGCACAGAATGGCCGGAAAACGTCTCTGTATTTTCGGAAAATGTGGAAACTTACCAAACTATTACAAAGAATGGCGAAGAAATATTTTTACATGGATTTAGTTATCAAAATGATGCGAGCTATGAAAATAAAATAGATGCTTATCCAACTAGCCAAGGTCAAAGAGGTATCCATATAGGGATATTACATGGCACTTATAGTAAAACAAATGCGAGTGACCGTTATACTGAATTTATATTAGAAGATTTAAATAGTAAGTTATATCAATATTGGGCGTTAGGTCATATTCATGAACGACAAGAGTTAAGTGATATGCCTCAAATTCAATATCCAGGAAACATTCAAGGTAGACACTTTAAAGAGCTTGGAGAAAAGGGCTTTCTATTAGTAGAAGGAGATAACGTTAGATTAGAGACTAAATTTATTCCTACACAGTTTATTAGATTTGAAGAAGCAACAATAGACACTGATAAAACATCCAAACAAGGTTTGTATGAAGCTATCCAATCTTTTAAAGACTCTGTTAGAAAACAAGGGAAGTCAATCTATCGTTTAACGGTTAACATTAACTCTGATACGCCAGTTCCTACTCAAGATCTCGTACAAGTTAAAGAAATGATTACCGATTATGAAAAAAACGAACACAATTTTGTGTTTATTGAAGATTTTGAAGTGAATTACAATTATGAAGAAAAGCATCCATTAGTTAATGAATTTTCAACAGAATTAATTGAAGATAATACAGTATTTGAAAAAGCAATGTCAGATTTATATTTAAGTCCTAAGGCTTCAAAGTATCTCGACAATTACAATGAATTTGATAGAAGGTCACTAGTTGAACATGCCGAAAATCTATTAAAGACCGATATGAGAGGTGAATAAGTTGAAAATAAAATCATTAGAAATATATGGATACGGTAAATTTATAGAGAGTAAGATTGATTTTAATGATACTTTTACTGAAATATACGGCGAGAATGAATCGGGAAAGTCAACGATTCAAGCTTTTATTCATTCGATATTATTTGGGTTCCCTACTAAAAAAGAAAATGAACCACGTTTAGAGCCTAGGTTAGGCAACCAATATGGTGGTAAATTAACATTAATACAATCTGATGGCTCAGAAGTACAAGTAGAAAGAATTAAAGGTAGCGCTACGGGTGATGTAAAAGTCTATTTACCTAATGGTGCAATCAGAGACGAAGAATGGTTAAGAAACCAATTAAACTATATTTCTAAACGTACATATCAAGGTATATTTTCATTTAATGTTTTAGGCTTACAAGATATTCATCGTAATATGAATGAAACGCAACTACAAGATTATTTATTACAGGCAGGGGCGCTAGGTTCAACAGAATTTACGAGTATGAGAGAAACACTAAACCAGAAAAAAGATGAAATTTATAAAAAAAATGGACGTAATCCTTTAATAAATCAACAAATTGAACAATTAAGTGATTTAGAAGAACAAATTCGTGAAGAAGAATCTAAATTAACAGCATATAAAAGATATGTAGATGACAAAGACAAAGCTTCACGCCGTTTAGATAATTTAAAGCAAAATTTAGCACAATTATCGAAAATGCATAGTGAAAAACAAAAAGAAGTAGCACTTCATGAACAAACACAAGAATGGAAATATTTAGAATCATCATTGAATATAGAACCCATTAAGTTCCCTGAACAAGGTATAGACAGATATGAAGCTGCTAAGATTCAAACTCAAAATTTAAAGAGAGATATCGGTTTAAGAGAAGAAAAATTATCTCAACTCGAACAAGAGAATGATAATATTCCTGTAGCAAAACAAACTGATATCGATGCGATTAACAGTCTGTATCAACAGGAAAACGAAATTAAACAAAAAGAAATGGACTTAAAATCAATAGATAAAGATATTCAAGACAAAGAACGAGAAAAAATTGGCTTAAAATCTAATATAGGTTGGCAAGAAGTTTATCATGGTGTAGATAGTTCCGAAGCAATGAAAAGTCATGTAAATGACCAAATAAAAGTAAAACAAGAACAATCTGCATACTTGCAACAATTAGAACGTAGTTTAGAAGAAAACAAAATTGATACAGAAACGAATAATTCTGAGCTTACAGCACTTGAATCTGATATCGTACCTGATGAAACATTTGAAAAGAAAAAGCAACACAGTCATCAAGTATTTGAATTACAAGAGAAAAATAATCTATTCCAAAAGATGAGAGATGCTTTTGAAGTGGAACAACAAGAAAATCAACGCAAGCAAAACATGATGAGAATTAGTTTAATCGTATTAGCATTAATAAGTATTGGTTTGACAATCTTTTCATTTGTTTCCGCAAATCTGATATTTGGTGTTATTTTTGCAATATTAGCCGTTGTGTTTATAGTGGGAATTTTCTTTGTTAAACAAAGAACGATTGATCATAGTGAAACATTTACGAAAGAAATAAAAGATTTAGAGTATCAAATCAATCATTTAGAAAATAATTATGATTTAGACTTTGATTTAGATGACCAGTTCAGAATTAGAGATCAATGGCATAACGCCGTAAAAAACAAAGAATCTCTTGAGAAAAAGGAATATTACTTAAAAAATAGCATTGATCAAGCGAGACAATCTTTTGAAAATGCTCAGCAAAACATTAATGATGTAAAAGCCAGTTTATATTTATCAGATAAAATTTCGGACGAATTAATCATAGATAGTATTAATACGATGAATAAAATAAAAGAGTTTGATAACCATGTAGGAGAATTAAAACAACAACAGCAACAATTAAAACAAGAATTAGATACGTTTTATAATCGTGCCCAAGAAGTTACAAAAAATCAGCTAGCGCAGTTTAATACGTTATCTTTCTTCCATGACATCAGACAGTGGTTAAATACAGCAAGAACTAATGTTGAAAAGTATACTAGAAATAGCGACCAAATTAACTTAATTGTCAACGAAATCAAACAATTAAAACATCGTTTAGAAGAAAATCAAAACGTTATTTCAGAACTATTTGCTTTCGTAAATGTATCGGACGAAGAAGCTTATTATAGACAACATGAACATCATAAAATTTATCATCAACAGTTGAATCGTTTTAATGACCTCACAAAATATCTTGAAAACCAAAATTATAGTTACGAAGATAATTCAAAATTGAGTCAGAAAACGACTGCACAATTAGCACATGAAGACGAAGTATTATCTAAACAAGTTGACGATTACAATGATCAATATTTAAGTATGCAAGCTGAAGTGAGTGATCTTAACTCGAAAATATCACATATGGAAACCGATAGTACGTTAGCAGATTTAAGACATAGATATCATATTTTAAAAAATAAAGTAAATAATGCTGCAAAAGACTGGGCTAGTTTAAGTTATTTACAAACACTTGTTGACGAACATATCCAACAAATTAAAGACAAAAGGTTACCTCAAGTCATCACGGAAGCAACTAATATTTTCAACCATTTAACAAATGGCAGTTACGTACAAGTCACATATGCAAATGATGATTTAATGGTTAAGCATCAAAATGGTCAAATGTATTTACCGGTTGAATTAAGTCAATCTACAAGAGAATTACTCTATATCGCTTTAAGATTTAGTTTAATAATGACATTAAAACCATATTATCCATTCCCAATCATTATCGACGATGCATTTGTTCATTTCGATAAAAAACGTAAAGAACGTATGATAGATTACTTACGTAAAATACCACAAAGTTATCAAATTTTATACTTTACTTGCGTTAAAGACTCAAGTGTATCATCTAAACAGATCGTTACATTAAACAAATTAGAGGAATATTAGAGGAAGGCGGTAAATAATGCGAAATGTAGAAAAGTTAAATCCAGGAGATTCAGTCGATCATTTCTTCCTAATTCACAAAGCAACGCAAGGTGTAACAGCTCAAGGTAAAGATTACATGACATTGTATTTACAGGACAAAAGTGGAGATATAGAAGCTAAACTTTGGACAGTATCAAAAGAAGATATGGCACTATTAATACCAGAAACAATCGTACATGTAACTGGAGATGTAATTAATTATCGTGGTCGCAAGCAAATGAAAATCAATAAATTTAAATTAGCTACAGAAGAAGACAACGTTAAGACGCAAGATTTTGTTGATGGCGCGCCATTAACACCAGACGAAATTCAAGAAGAAATTTCTCATTATATGTTAGATATTGAAAATGCTAGTTTACAACGTATTACAAGACATTTAATTCGTAAATATCAAGATGCATTTTTCACATTTCCGGCGGCAAGTTCACATCATCATAACTTTGCTAGTGGTTTAAGTTATCATGTATTAACAATGCTAAAAGTAGCGAAATCAATTTGTGATATTTATCCTTTGTTAAATCGTAGTTTATTATATAGCTCTATTATTTTACATGACTTAGGTAAAGTGAAAGAATTAAGTGGCCCTGTAGCAACGACTTATACTGTCGAAGGTAATTTGTTAGGGCATATATCAATTGCTAGTGAGGAAGTTGCTGAGGCAGCTAGAGAATTGAAGATTGAAGGCGAAGAAGTATTATTATTAAGACATATGATTTTAGCACACCACGGTAAAATGGAATTTGGTTCGCCTAAATTACCACATTTAAAAGAGGCTGAAATATTATTCTTCATTGATAATATAGATGCTAAAATAAATATGTTCGAAAAAGCTTATAAAAAGACAGACAAAGGCCAGTTCACTGAACGTATTTTTGGTTTAGAAAATCGTCAATTTTATAAACCAACATCTTTAGACTAAAGCTTAATAACTAATTAAATTGTGGCAGATAATAATTGTATCTGCCACTTCTTTTTTTATCATAAAAATAAGACTACTTACTTAATTATAGAAGTAAGTAGTCTTATTTAATTTATCTATATTTACTGTCCTGTAGACATCGTAGCGTTGCCGCCTGCAGTACCACCTGCAGCGCCACCTGCTGATTGTTGTTGCTGCTGTTGCTGCTGCTGTTGCTGTTGTTGTTTGATTTTTTTAGGATCTAATATTGATCCTTCAATCGCTTTTTTAATATCTCTGTCTTTGTAGTCGACTTTATATTCTTTAAGCAGTGACTTGTATGCATCAGTAAGTAATTTAGGGTCTTTTTGCACTTTCTCTTGAACTAATTTAGATTTAAGTTTACCTTTTTCTTTATTAAAGTCAGATTCCTTATCTGCTTTAATAATATGATAACCATAATCTGTTTTTACAATGTTAGAAACATGACCTTCTTTTAGCTTAAAGAGGGCTTTTTCAAATTTGCTGTCCATTTGACCTTTAATAACGTAGCCTAAGCTACCACCTTTTTTACCTGATGTTTTGTCTTGAGATTCTTTTTTAGCAATATCACTAAATTTATCTGGGTCTTTTTCCACTTGTTTTTGAATGTCTTCTGCTTTTTTCTTCGCATCTTTATCAGAAAGACCTTGTTTGTCGTCTTTATTTTCTTTAACTTTAATTAAAATATGAGAACCCTTTTTAGTATCTTCATTAATCTCTTTGTCAGAAAGGTTTACTTTATCTGCAAGTAATTGTTTTTGATAGGCTTGCAATTTTTTCTGTTCTTTGTAGTCGTCTAACGTCATGTTTTGTTGTTTAAGCATACTTTCGAATTGATCTTTGCCACCATATTGTTTTTCTTCTTTGCTAATATCTTTATCAATGTCTTGAGCATTTACTTTATCTTTATATTTATCAGCTAATAATTTGTTAAGTAAAATTTGGAAAGAACTGTTAGCGATTTGCTCATCGCCCAATTTATTCATTACATCTGAAACTTTTACGTCACCAGCTTTAGATGAAATAAGTGTATTTTCTTTTGAATCTGTAGCATGATTACCGCATGCACCTAATAAGATTGTACTAGCAGCAACAGGAATTAATATCTTTTTAAATGATTTCATAGTTGGGAACTCCTTTTGTAATAATAACAACGTAAATATAACATAATATAGCATAATCACCAATTATAAAGGCAAGATATAAGACTATAGTATTAGGGGAAAGTACGAAAGTTGACAATAAAAAAGATATTATGCATCTTATTGAGAGAAGAATTGCATAACATCTTAATTTTAATGATTTATTTTCTTTCTTTCATAGTTTGTCTCGTATCGACCCAGTTTAATACATTAATACCCGTTTGATGTTCCTCAATATATGACCCTTCATTAGAAAAGATAATAATTTTTAAATATAAGAAATCCATTACTGAATAACCTATATTTAATGCCAAAATAAACATAAGATAATGACCAAATTGTGGAAATAAAGATGTCAAATAGGTACAAATAATTGTAATTACGACAAAAGGCATTACTAAATCGACACAAAAATAATATTTATTAACAGGCGTATTAACATAAGTATTATAAAACGGAATTTTTTTTTGTCTTAAAAGCTTATATTTTCTAAAAGATTTATAATAAGGTAATAAGAATATTAAATGTATTGCTTTATGGATTGGATATAAAATAAACGCAATAACTAAAAATATCAAAAAGTATTTATCAGTTAATCTCGTATCTGTAAAATAATGCATGATTTCGAAACTTACTAAGAATGTGATTATTGTGGTCACAAAGCTTAGAAATGCGATTCTTGGGAGTCCAAAGCGTGCGTTAATATCAATTTGGCGTGAACATAAATACATACATCATTATCTCCTTGCATTCATTTACTGCTTCACTATACTTACGTATTATCTACCTATTTAGATCTTGCGTCAAGGTAATTTTAAAACAAAAAATAGAGTCTATAAACACCGTAATGATAAGGTCGTAAAGCAATTACAACTCTAGTAGACAATGTCTATAACTCTATTTAAAAGTAAGTGATTTATTTGTTTTCTTTATCTTCTTTGTCGAATGCGTGACTAATTTCTTCGCCACGATTTTGCAAGTTTTCAATGTGAGATTGTAAACGCTCGATATTTGGATTGATATCAGATTTGAAGTTGCCAATTAATTCTTTAACTTCATCTCCGATTGAGCTGCCAAATTCAGTGCTTTCAGATTTAATTTGAGATACATAGTTAATGATATCATTAACATTTTGCTTAATAGTATTTACTTCACGATTCAGTTCTGATTCTGCACCAGTAGGTTGGCCAGCAATACCAGCTCCTTTTTGGTGGTCTTGTTTATCTCTATTCATTAGTACAACACCAACACCTGTAGCAACGCCAGCACTAATCCCTAATAAAATTTGAGTTGCTTTCATATATATTCTCCTCATTTCTTATATCTCAATTATTAATATTTTTCTCTTACCCTTAAATTATAAGAACTAAGCATAATTAGTCAAATTGAGTAGCAATTTCCTTTGCAATTTGTGCTTTTTGCTCATCATTAATTGATTCTTCATGCGTTTCCCATTTATAACCAAAACCATCAGTATCATTTTCATAACGTGGCAAGAAGTGGAAGTGGAGATGGAATACAGATTGATCTGCAAATTCTCCGTTATTTTGAATGATATTTAAGCCGTCTGGATTAAAGGCTTTTTTAATGGCGTTAGCAACTTTAGGCAACGCTACGCCTATGTGTTGCATTGTTGTTGAATCAGTCTCGAAAATGTTAGGTGAAGGCTTTTTTGGCACTAATAAAGTATGACCTTTTGTCACTTGTGAAATATCTAAAAAAGCATAAACATAGTCATCTTCGTATACTTTGAAACTTGGAATTTCTCCTGTAATGATTTTGCTAAAAATTGTTTCAGACATAAATCTACACTCCTCTTATTAATCTTATGAACTATTATAGCATTCTATGGTAATCTACGTCATATATCATCTATATGTTTATCACTTAGACGTGATTTTTGATACAATATAGTGCATGGAGGTGCCAAATGACAGTAAAAGTTGAAAATTTAACAGGTGGTTACGGGAAAAAACCAATAATTAATGACATCAATTTTGAATTACAAGCGGGCGAAATTGTCGGTTTAATAGGATTAAACGGTGCTGGTAAAAGTACGACAATTAAACATATGTTAGGTTTATTAACTCCTATGGACGGAAAGTTATCAATTTCTGAGATTAATATTAAAGAAGATGTCGAACAATATAGAAGAAAATTATCTTATATACCTGAATCACCTGTAATATATGAAGAATTAACATTAGAAGAGCATATTTATATGACTGCAATGGCATATAATATAAGTAAAGAAACAGCAATGGAACGCGCACAACCACTATTAAAAACATTTCGTCTAGAAAATGAATTGAATATTTTTCCAAGTCATTTTTCTAAAGGAATGAAGCAAAAAGTGATGATTATTTGTGCATTTATCGTTGATCCGGATTTATATATTATCGATGAGCCATTTTTAGGATTAGACCCACTAGGTATTCAATCAATGCTCGATTTGATGGTTGAAAAGAAAAATGAAGACAGAATCGTTTTAATGAGTACTCATATTTTGGCTACCGCGGAAAAATATTGCGACAGATTTATTATATTAGATCAAGGTAAAATAGTAGCTATAGGTGACTTAGAATCATTGAGGCAACAAACTGGGTTACATGATAAAACTTTAGATGAAATTTATATTCATGTAACTCAAGGTGGGGAACAATCATGAATTATTCAGCACAATCGCTTTTCAAATCAAGAAAGTTTGAAATTGCTAAAGAAAAACAGTATTATAATAAATTTATATTTAATGGTCATTTTGGCATATTTTTACTAATTTTACTCGGTGCATTTATTTTAGGTTATGGTCAGTTTCTCAAGTCAATTCCTTCAAATTTGAATTTTCCATTAATCGTTGGGATTATATTAGCACTTACGTCTTTATTTCCTATAAGAACATTATTAAAAGATGCTGATAGGTTGTTCTTGTTGCCGTTTGAAAAACATATGTCTGAATACATGCAACAAAGTTTAATTTATAGTTATATTCTACGTTTACCATTACAAATATTAATGATTATTGTGTTCTTTCCATTGTTTTACGTATTGAATCATCAAACTTATATATTCTATATTATGTTTGCTTTATTAGCATTAATTTATCCCTTTATTGGATTAGTTTTGAAATGGCAATGGTATAAATATAAACTTGAAAGTTGGTCAATCCACTTATTACTCTTTATAATATTTCTATCTGGATATTATGTAGTATTAGAAATCAAAAGTTTTTCAGCGATAGCGACGATTATTATTTTAATCGCGCTGATATATATAATTCGCTATATTAATAAAAAAGAACTTTATCCTTGGGAAAAAATGATACATTCTGAAGCACGACATCGTATGAATTACTACAAGTTTGTGAATATGTTTACAGATGTAAAACAGCTGAAAGAGACTGCAGTGAGAAGAAATTATTTAGACCCATTATTACGCATTCCGAAAAGTAAATATTTTAATGAAAATCATATGTATTTATTTTTATTTTATAGAAGTTTTATTAGAGGAAAAGATGCCTTTAATATTATATTGAGATTAATTATTATTTCATTAGTATTGATGGTTTGGTTAAATCAAATATTTATTACTTCAATTATCGGTGCTTTATTTATGTACATTATTATTTTACAAATGGCACAATTTTATACACAACAAGCTTACGGCTTATGGCCTCAAGTATGGCCTGTGTCAGACAGTAAAGTCATAAAAGGCTATGAACAATTTCTGTACAGATTGATGATTGGTGTAGGTATAATATATAGTATTGTGTATATTGTTTTACAACCTGCACAATTTTACTTGGCTATACTATTTTTTATAGTAGGTTGGTTAACGATAAATAGTGTTATCAAGAAGTTAAAATATCAAGAAACGTTACTTAGAGACTAAAAAAGTGGCTATTTATGATTAAAGCGAATAACGCCGAAATCATAAATAGCCACATTTTCTTTTTTAATTGTCATCAATAGGATATAAGAAACGTTCAAAATAACTTGAAAATTGGCCACTAGAACCAAAAAATTGACTTAATGATATTTTGTCAAAGTGTTTATTAAATAGCGTGGACTTTTTAAAAGTTTCGTAAGCACTTCTTGAACTAAATCCAAAGTATATTTTATAAGTTAATCCTTCACCTGGTTTTAAGAAACGGTAAGATTTGAATCCAGCAAACTGAGAAAAGTCTGCAGATATACCTAAAATCGTTTTTTCTAATTGGTATGCATGATCGTCCGTAGTTGGAATGAACAGAACAGCATAAAAATCGTCTTTATATAATTCACCTTCAGATTCAATAACATCATAAACAATAGGTTCTTTTAACACTGTTTCATTATTAGTTTCTTCAATTATTACTGATGAATCGGAAGTTGAAAATTGCAATAGATTATGGTTTGGATTATTTATTCTAATTTGATTTAAATAACCAAAAGTACCATAGGATGCATACATTTTCATAACTTTTATCCCCCTTAGTTAATAAGCATGTGTTAAAGATTATAATAAAAAAGGTATATACACAATACACTTATTTAATTATTTTAAAAATAATGCTTTGTAAATATTATAATAGATTTAAAAAAGAAAACAATAGTCAAAGCAATTGTATTTATACAATTTGAACAGTATGGCATTTTTATGACATTTAAGCAGAATGAAATACGACAGCTACGCAATATGATATTATAAATAAGAATGATTATAATGTAGGAGGATTTAACGGTGCATAATAAAAATAATACAATACTTAATATGATAAAGGGTCAACCAGTCGACCACACACCGGTATGGTTTATGCGTCAGGCAGGAAGGTCGCAGCCTGAGTATAGAAAGTTAAAAGAAAAATATTCTTTATTTGAGATAACACATCAACCTGAGTTATGTGCTTATGTGACGCATTTACCCGTAGATAATTATGATACGGATGCCGCAGTATTGTATAAAGATATTATGACACCACTACAACCCATTGGTGTTGACGTAGAAATTAAATCTGGTATTGGTCCAGTGATTCATAATCCTATAAAGTCACTTAGTGACGTAGAAAAGCTAAATCACATTGATCCTAAAAGGGATGTGCCTTACGTATTAGATACAATTAAATTATTGACGACTGAAAAATTAAATGTCCCATTAATTGGTTTCACTGGTGCTCCGTTTACATTAGCGAGTTATATGATTGAAGGGGGACCTTCGAAAAACTATAATTTCACAAAAGCTATGATGTACAGTGATGAACAAACATGGTTCGCTTTAATGGATCATCTTGTTAATGTATCTATTTCATACGTATCAGCACAAATTGAAGCGGGGGCAGAATTGATTCAAGTCTTTGATTCTTGGGTCGGTGCATTAAACGTACAAGACTATGAATACTATATAAAACCTGCAATGACTAAATTAATTTCAGGAATTAAGTCACAATATGATGTCCCGGTCATATTATTCGGCGTAGGTGCGAGTCATCTAGTAGATCAATGGAATAGTTTACCTATTGATGTCTTAGGACTAGATTGGAGATTATCAATAAAAGAAGCGAGTGATTTAAATGTAACAAAAACGTTGCAAGGTAATCTTGATCCTTCATTATTGCTTTCACCCTGGGATGTTATTGAAAGTAGATTAAAAGATATATTAGATCAAGGAATGGATTACGGCCAACACATCTTTAATTTAGGTCACGGAGTTTTTCCTGAAGTAAAACCTGAAACATTAAGAAAAGTGACGGAATTTGTACACAATTATACTCGCCGTTAAAGGGTATAATCTAAAATAAGTATTGGTAAATGAATTTTTAAGTTTAATACAAAGGATGATAAGGCATGGTAAAAACAGTAGGACTATTGGTTATGGCTTACGGTACTCCATACAAAGATAGTGATATTGAAGATTATTACACAGATATTAGACATGGCAAGAGACCAACAGATGCTGAACTACAAGATTTAAAAGAGAGATATGAATTTATTGGGGGATTATCTCCTTTAGCTGGAACGACTGATAGACAAGCAGAAGCACTATGTAACGCATTGAATGAGACTTATAGCGAAGTGAAATTCAAATTATATCTTGGTTTGAAACACATTACACCATATATTGAAGAGGGCGTTAAACAGATGCATGATGATGGCATTGATGAAGCTGTCACTGTAGTATTAGCACCTCATTTCTCTAATTTTTCAGTAGGCTCATATAATAAAAGAGCAAAAGAAGAAGCTGACAAATATGGTATTAAATTAACGCATGTAGAACATTATTATCATCAAGAAAAATTCATACAATATTGGACTCAAAAAATTAATGAAACATTAAATGACATTCCTGAAGAAGAACATGATGAAACAGTTTTAGTTGTTTCTGCTCATAGTTTACCTAAAGGAATGATTGAAAAATCAAATGACCCATATCCAAATGAATTGCATGAAACTGCAAAATTATTATCTTCAAAATCAAATATTAAACATGTTGCAGAAGGTTGGCAATCAGAAGGTAATACTGGTACGCCATGGTTAGGACCAGATGTTCAAGATTTAACGCGTGATTTATATAAAGAACATGGTTATAAAAACTTCATCTATACACCGGTAGGATTTGTATGTGAACATTTAGAAGTGTTATTCGATAATGATTATGAATGTAAAGTAGTATGTGATGAAATAGGTGCCAATTATTATCGACCTGCAATGCCTGACACAAATCCATTGTTTATTGGTGCCATCGTTGATGAAATACAAAATTTATATTAAGAGGTAGAGTGATTTTTAGTGGTTAAAAGCGTTGCGATAATTGGGGCTGGTATCACTGGCTTATCGAGTGCATATTTTATTAAAAAGCAAAATCCTTCTATAGACGTAACTATTTATGAAGCTACTGATAGAGCAGGTGGTAAAATACAAACGTATAGAAAAGATGGTTACACAATTGAATTAGGTCCAGAATCTTATTTAGGTCGTAAAAAAATAATGACTGAGATAGCTGAAGAGATAGGATTAAAAGATGACTTGATAACTAATAAAACAGGGCAATCATATATTTACGCTAAAGATAAGCTTTATCCGATCCCTGGCGGTTCTATTATGGGAATTCCTACAGATATTAAACCTTTTGTCTCTACAAAACTAATATCGGTAAAGGGGAAAATACGAGCAAGTTTAGATTTAATTAAAAAACCAACAAAAATGAGTGAAGATATTTCAGTTGGTGCATTTTTTAGAGATAGACTCGGTGATGAAGTATTAGAAAATTTAATTGAACCTTTGATGGGCGGCATATATGGAACAAACATTGATGATTTAAGTTTAATGAGCACGTTCCCCGAGTTCAAAAGACGGGAAGAACAATTTGGTAGTTTAATTAAAGGTATGAAACACGAAAAAGAACAACGAATTAAACAACGTCAATTGTATCCGGGTTCACCTAAAGGACAGTTTAAGCAATTTCGTCATGGATTAAGCTCTTTTATTGAAGGATTAACTAGTTATGTAGAGGATATGGGTGTTAAAATTCAATATAAAACACCTGTAGATGATGTCATTGTGTCACAACAGCATTATAAGTTAGTATTCGGCGATGATCAAAAAAACTATGATGGGGTAATAATTGCAACGCCTCATGAAGTCTTTATGAATTGGTTTAAAGAAGACCCGGCATTGGATTATTTTAAAACAATGCAATCTACTACAGTAGCTACAGTAGTTATGGCATTTGATGAACAAAATATTGAAAATACCTACGAAGGTACTGGATTTGTAATTGCACGAACAAGTAATACAAGTATCACTGCTTGTACGTGGACAAGTAAAAAATGGCCATTTACTACGCCTGAAGGTAAGGTGCTCATCCGTGCATATATTGGTAAACCAGGAGATACAGTTGTTCAAGATCATTCGGATTCAGAAATCGTAGACATCGTTAGAAATGATTTAAGTAAAATGATGAAATTTTACGATGATCCTGATTTCAGTATCGTCAATAGATTGCCAAATAGTATGCCACAATATCATATAGGTCATATTAATAAGATTAATGGGATACAAAGTCATATTGCAACGACATATCCAAGATTACGCATTACAGGAGCGCCATTTGAAGCGGTAGGATTGCCAGACTGTGTTGCGCAAGCACAAGAAGCAGTTAATAGTATATTAGAAGAATTATAAAACGAAGTTGAGGTTGTCGTATAACTTTTGGTATAATAGGCAACTTCAACTTTTTTACATTCATAATAGTCATATTTTATTTGAAAAGGGGATATCATGACAGATATTATTATTGTTCATTCAAAACTAGGAAATGCAACCAATCATTGGTATGAATGGTTACGTAATAATTTACAATTAGAAGGATATAATGTCACATTATTTAATATGGAAGACGCTTATTCCAATCCATTGCAATCATGGATAAATAAGATGGATGATCAAGTGGATATTAATAAAGGTGACACATATTTTGTAACGCACGGCTATGGTACATTAGCTGCGCTAAAGTATTTGGAATTACAAGATATTGAGCAGATTGAGGGCGTATTTATTATTTCAGGTTTTAAAGAAGATGCGTCAGATAGTGGTGGAAATTTAATATCTGATGATATACGACTTGATTACGACATTATTCAAAATAAAGCGAAACAATTTTATGGATTATGTGCAAAAGATGATGCATATATTTCATATAAAGAAACCGAACGCTTAATGAAAGCATTGAATGGTAATTATAAAATAACTCAACATGGTGGCCACTTTATAGCTGATGCTGGATTTACCACTTTTATTTTACTGCAAGACCACATCCAAAAAATAATGTCCAAATAGAGTGGAGAACATTTGAAATACTTAATATAGTAATTACTTTAAGGATTTACGCTTTGAAAACTAGCGATTTTACTTAAAAAACATAAATTAACCACTAAAATTAAAATATTATTGTTATAATCCTTTTTTACACTAAAAAGTTTAAGCAAGTTATTGACTATATGACGGAATATTAATATACTGTAAAAGGCTTAAGAAATCGCACAAATTTATAGCCAACAAGTCAGGTTATTGTTATAAATAATTAATAAATAATGATTGACTTGATAGCGATAAACATGGTATTATAGTTTGGTAAGCCAATTAATCAAGAAATTAATATTATTATCGCGGGATGGAGCAGTTCGGTAGCTCGTCGGGCTCATAACCCGAAGGTCGGTGGTTCAAATCCGCCTCCCGCAATTACATATTTTGGTCTCGTAGTGTAGCGGTTAACACGCCTGCCTGTCACGCAGGAGATCGCGGGTTCGATTCCCGTCGAGACCGCCATTATGGTTCAGTAGCTCAGTTGGTAGAGCAATGGATTGAAGCTCCATGTGTCGGCAGTTCGATTCTGTCCTGAACCATTACTTTTAACTTTGGCGGTTGTGGCGAAGTGGTTAACGCATCGGATTGTGGTTCCGACATTCGTGGGTTCGATTCCCATCAACCGCCCATAATCGCTAAAAGCGGGTGTAGTTTAATGGCAAAACCTCAGCCTTCCAAGCTGATGTTGTGGGTTCGATTCCCATCACCCGCTCCATTTTATATTAATCCACAGTAGCTCAGTGGTAGAGCTATCGGCTGTTAACCGATCGGTCGTAGGTTCGAGTCCTACCTGTGGAGCCATGGCCCCGTGGTCAAGCGGTTAAGACACCGCCCTTTCACGGCGGTAACACGGGTTCGAGTCCCGTCGGGGTCATACAAACAGAAGTGAAAATCGCTTCTGTTTTTTTATATTTATATTTGGAGAGTTGTCCGAGTTGGCCGAAGGAGCACGCCTGGAAAGTGTGTAGGCGCCACAAGCGTCTCGAGGGTTCGAATCCCTCACTCTCCGCTAATACATATTTTGAGCTTTCTTGAGACACCGTAAACCTTGTTATAATAGGGTTCGGTGTTTTTACTTTATACAGACTTTCATAAAAAATGTCATCCTCATGTCAAATTGGCGTAAAAAATAATAAAACCATGTCAAAATTAAGGTTTTGTTGACATGAAATCTCTGTATCACATGTGGCGCAAGCCTTCTAGCGTTTTACTTTCTTCTTGCTTTTGACTTTCCTCTAATAAATGACTATATGTCGATAGGGTAGTAGTTATATCTGCATGTCCTAAGCGTTTTGAAATATAATATATTGATATGCCTTCGTGAATTAACATTGAGCAGTGTGTATGACGTATGGAGTGCAATGTATAACTACCAATCCTATTATTTAAACAGAAACGTTGTAAAACTTTAGAAACTGCATTGTGTGTAACGCTACTTTTATAAGTGGCGGTTTTTTTACTTCACGTAAAAATGTGTTGAAATAAACGTGTCTGTTTAGACGAACTCCTTAGTTATTAATTACATTTGCCTCCTTTTAGTAGGGGGCTTTATATATTTTGAAGGTTTGGGTTAATAAAAAGGGTTACTTATTTTACTATTTAAGAAAGTTATATTAGTTTTACGATTAATTTTCCGCCACTCACATTAACAGATGGATGGTCATTTTTTTACATATAAATATATAAATTTTTGACTCATTATTATAATTAGCGATAATGTGGATGTGTAATCATAAATTAATATACAGGAGTGATAATTATAGTAAAAGAAGAATTGAAAAATAGACTCCAAGAATTGCGCAAACAAATGAAAGCAAATAACTTAGATTCATATATTATTACAGATGAGCTTGACGTTTGGTATCTTACCAATATCACATACAGTCCTGAAGAGCGACCATTCTTTATTATTGTACCACTTGAAGGTAAACCTCAATTAGTAGTGCCAAAAATGGAAGAAAGACATTTAGGCGAAGAAAGTAATATCGATGTTGATATAATTTCTTATTGGGATAATCCGTCACCTGAAGGTGATAATTGGTTTGATCATGTTAACCAAGTTATCAAAGATTTCACACGTACAGGTATTGAAAATAACGTTAAGGCAAGTATCTTTTTTGAGATTGAAGCTAACGAATTAATTTCTTTAGATTTAGTTACTGAAATGCGTAAAGTGAAAACACCGTATGAAGTTGAACAAATTAGACATACATGTAAAATTGCAGATGACGCCATGGCTTATATGTTAAACTCAGCGAAAAAAGGGGATAACATTTTAGGCATGTTTGCAGTTGCTGGCCAAATTCAAGAAGAATTGGTGCAAGCGAAAAAATTCAATCCAATTTTAAGTGAGCTTTTAACAGTAGTATGGCCAGCTCCCGGTAGTGCTATGCCACATGGTGTACCAGATATAGAAGATACAATGGAAAATGGTCCTCATATTGCAATGTCTTACTTCCGTGTCGATGGTTATGCAGCTGAGAATGAACGTACATTTTTTGTAGAACAACCTAGTGATAAAGAACGCGAAATTTTCCAAATCATGATGGAAGCAAGAGAAGCTGCTTTAGCAAAACTTAAACCTGGAGTTAAAACAGCAGAAGTTGATAATGCAGCTAATGAAGTGATAAATAATCATGGGTTGAAAAATGCTTTACGTCATCGTACAGGCCATGGTATAGGACTTAATAATCACGAAGGATCATTCATTGCCGAAGGGTCTAAAGATGTGTTACAAGAAAATATGGTTATTTCGATTGAGCCAGGTATTTATTTAGATGGTATTGGAGGATTTAGACATTCGGATACTGTTCTTGTAACTAAAGATGGTTATGAAATATTAACGCACGCGCCAACTACTATTGAAGAATTAACTTTAAATAATTAAAATTAAATAATTTAGAAACTCCATTGCAATAAACGTAGATTGTAACGGGTTTAAAAAAACAATTAATGTATAGTGCTAAGTATAATATTATGTAATCACTTGTTTTAGCGTCTATTTAAAATCACGAGATTTATAGAAATAACTAATAAGTAAAAAATGCAATATATGAAGGTTAATTTATTACCGATTTCATGCCCACCCGTTTCTCATCACTTAAGATTGATGTTAGATACAGGTATTTTATCTGTTAGCCAAACAGAACTTGTGAGATACTATGCTTCTGAACTAGAAGGTGCTTTAGATTGATTAAAAGGACTTACTTATTCTCTTGAAAAAATATTGGAAATAAAGGTAAGAAATAAGCTTTATTTTTGATTGTTACGTTTATATGTTTAAACTTACGGATAATGTAACAGTGTTATCCATTATTGAATAATAATCTAAACAGTAAAGGAGATTTGTTATGACTAATAAAGTAGTTTTAGAGTCGGCTGCACAAGAATTTAGTGAGGTGAATAAACCTCATCCAAGAATTTATGAATTAGAACCTAAAGATGGTAGAGATTTACTAGAAGAAGTACAATCATCTCCCGTTGATAAATATAATGTAGATATTGAAGATACAACCTTTTCAACTGAAAAATGGGGAGACATACCAGTACGTTTTATTCGTCCAGAAGGGGAGAAAGGTAAACTTCCAGTAATTTACTATATACATGGTGCTGGTTGGGTGTTTGGTAGTGCAAGAACGCATGACAAATTAGTAAGAGAATTAGCTGTAAGAACAAATTCTGTAGTAGTATTCCCAGAATACACACGCTCTCCTGAAGCTAAATATCCAACAGCAATTGAACAAAATTATGATGTATTGCAACAATTAATAGATGTATCTGAAGAGAAAAATTTTGATGTTAACCAATTAACAGTTGCTGGTGATTCAGTTGGCGGTAATATGGCTACTATAATGACTATCATGACAAAACAACGTGATGGGTTACCAATAAATCAACAACTGTTATATTACCCTGTAACAAATGCAGAATTTGATACAGAATCATATAACCAGTTTGCTGAAAATTACTATCTTACTAAAGAAGGTATGCAATGGTTTTGGAATCAATATACAACGGATTCTGAAGAAAGAGCAGAAATCACTGCATCTCCTCTACGTGCTTCTATTGAAGATCTTAAAGGATTACCACCTGCTATGATTTTAAATGCGGAAGCTGACGTATTACGTGACGAAGGCGAAGCTTATGCAAATAAATTAAGAGAAGCTGGGGTTGAAATAGCTCAAATACGTTTCCAAGGAGCGATTCATGACTTTGTTATGGTGAATGATTTGGATCAAACCAATGCAACTCGTGAAGCTATGGACATTTCAACATCTTGGATTAATAAGAAAAATAATCATTAATATTACAACGTATGGTTAACACATAACCTTTAATTTGTAGTTAAGTGAGCCAGCAAAGTATGTTGGTTCACTTTTTTTATATTTAATTACTAATAACTTGGAGTGAACTTATAATGCAAACAGTATTAGGAAGTAATGGACAAATTGGACAAGAAATAGCAAAAGAAATTCATAAAAATTATACTAAAGAAATTAGGTTAGTCGGTAGAAAGCCAAAAAAGATTCACGAATCAGACGAATTAGTAGCAGCTGATTTAATGAACTACGAAGATACTTATAAAGCTGTAGATGGCAGTGACATTGTTTATTTTGCTGTTGGTTTACCGGCCGATTCAGAAATGTGGGAAAATCAATTTCCGACGATTATGGCTAATGTCATTAAAGCTTGCCAAGAAACAAGTAGTAAATTAGCATTTTTTGACAATACTTATATGTATGAAAAGAACGATAATATTCAAGTAGAAGATAGCCCTTTCATACCAAGAGGACGCAAATCACAGGTGCGTGCAGACATAGCTGACATGTTATTATCAGCTATGAAGGATGAATCAATAGATGCAGTCATTGGTCGTGCACCAGAGTTTTATGGCCCAGATTTAACACAAAGTATTACAAACTCTATGGTCTTTAATCGTGTTAAAGAAGGCAAACGAGCAATTGTTCCGTTAAGTGATTCTGTTTTACGTACGCTTATTTGGACACCCGATGCTAGTCGTGCATTAGCATTACTTGGAAATACGTCTGATGCATATGGAGAAACATGGCATTTACCTACAGACATTAATATTACTTATAGAAGTCTAGTCAATAAAGTTGAGAAGATTACCGGTAAAAAAGTCAGCTATACTGTAGTTCCAATGTGGATTTTTAAAGTAGGCAGTCTATTCAATAAACAAGTTAAAGAGCTTATGGAACTACTGCCTCGTTACAAGTATGATAATATATTTAATTCTAATAAATTTAAAGAACGTTTTCCTGATTTTGAAATCACAACATTTGAAGAAGGTATCAACAAAGTATTCTCGAAAAAATAGTTCTACTTATTACAAGTATGTTTAATCATTTGGCGCTTTTATTAAAATAACTATGAGGGGATTAATAATGAAAAAGATAATGATAGTAAATACAAGCAGCGCACAATTTGGAGAAAGTGATAAACCTACTGGTTTATGGTTAGGTGAGCTCGTTCATTTTTACGATTACTTTAACACTGATGAATATCAAATGGATTTATTTAATATTAAAGGTGGCAATACACCAATTGACCCAGTAAGTCTAAACATATTTATGTTGGATCGCGTGACCAAAAAATATTACAAAGATGAACGCTTTATGGGTTTATTAAAAAATTCCAAATCAATTGATTACGCAAATCCTAAGGAATATGATGTACTCTATTTCACAGGCGGGCATGGTGTTATGTTTGATTTTCCTGACAACCAACACATACACAATGCCGTAAATGAAGTATACAATCACGGTGGCATTGTTGCTGCCGTATGTCATGGGATTGCTGCTTTATTAAACGTAAAAAATGATAAGGGAAGTCACTTTGTAGATAACAAATTACTTACTGGTTTTTCAAATATAGAAGAAGTTTTAGCTAATCGTAAAAATAATGTTCCATTTATGTTAGAAGATCAACTCAAAAAACGCGGCGCAAGCTATAGTAAATCAAAAATACCATTTAGACCCTATGTGAAGGTTGATAACCGACTAATTACTGGACAAAACCCTCAATCTCCAAAACAAGTTGCGCAAGTTGTAACTAAGTTATTAAGTTAATGCAAAGTGATATCATTCGTTATTAAAGAGATAAGTATAAGGTAAAATGTTTTATAATTATTAAGAAAATTTAAACACGATATAGATGGCTTCACATTAAAAACTACTAAAACACTATATAAATATGCAAACACCCGCCTATCCTAGGCGGGTGTTTAACCATAATATTAATTATTATAAATTATAAAAATCTATTATACTATAGTCTTAGTTCTGTAACTTAATTTAATTTTTTTGTCTTAGAATAAGATTGGCTATAAGTGGAAAGATTAATACGGTTAATGCACCACTTGTAATCATTACTCCTGATATGGCAGGGGTAATTAGATTTGAAGTTTCGGCTATTCCAGCTACAGCTACAATAATCGGCAAGCCAGTAGCAGAGTATAAACTTAAAGCTAGCTGTTCTTTTTTACTATTTAGGTTAGAATACGTATTTGTAAATCTTTCCCTAAGATAAACTATGGCCCCGCGTGTTATGGCAATGAAAGCAAATAGAATAAGAACTAATTGCCAATTTCCAAGTACTTTTAACAAGTTAATGTTCATTCCACTAGTAATGAAAAAAACTGGGATTAAAAAACTAAAACCAACTATTTCAATTTTATGTGCAATTTCTTCACCTTGCTTTGGAGAAAATGCCTTTAAAATTACATTAAGCAAAATCCCTGCCAGAAAGGCTCCTAAGGCTATATCTAGCTTAAGAACTGCTGTAAGCAACATTAGAGTTATTAAAATAAAAACTGTCATTCTTAATGTAGTTTGCATAGTCGTATTTGATGCTGATAAAATTGCTTTTCCTAATAAAGGAGTTTTACGAATAAATCTAATAGGTAATGCAACTACTATTATTGATATAATTGAGAATGATATTAAAATAATTGAAGCTTGCCACGTTGCAAATGCTGAAAGTAATAATGACATAGCGATAATCGGTAAAAGCTCTCCATACGCTCCGTGAGTTATTGTAGATTTTCCTAAATTAGAATTTATTATTTTAGAGTCTTTCAAAATTGGTAACAACGTACCTAACGCTGTTGATGTACAAGCTATAGCAATAACTATAGAAATATTAATATTACCATTAGTAAATAAAAAACTAATACCTATTGCAAATAAAAAACTAATAATCCAAGTAAGAAAAGCTTGTTTTCCTTGCTTATTTCGCATATCAGAAGTATTAACTTCAAAACCTGCTAGTAAAAATAGAAAACCCATACCGAGTTCACGTATTATTTCTATTGATTCTGTGAATTCTGAAAATCCTAGCATAAAAGGACCTATTATTATTCCAAATATTAAAAGCCAGATGACATCAGGTATAAATCTACGCGTTATAAGAGCACAAATCGGCGCAAGCATTGCTGCTAAAATAATCCACCATAAGGAATATAGATTTTCTATCAAAAAATTATGAGACATATAACTCCTCCATATAAATTTAATTTACAGATTTCTATAACAGACATTGTTTATAGATATTATTCGATAATTATACCTATAGTATAATATCACTTCGAATAATAAAAAAACCACCTAAATTAATAGATGGGTATATTTTTATTTGTTATTTTGTTTTTGATTTTAATTTCTCTTTCTTTTTTATAGTTCGCTGAATCGCACCAATCTTCCATAAATTATCAAACATACGTTGTACGGTTGCTTGCGATGGTTGCGTTATATTAATCACTCCTTTTCATTATACGGATGGCCAACCAAGGACTCACACGGATAATCCCGGTTTGGGCGTTTGTTTTGAACGTCCTCGGAACGTCCCCAATAGTCCTTAGGCATTGGTGTGAAAGTGTTTTTGAAATCCCTCACTCTCCGCTATTTCGATATTCCTCGTCAATCAACATTTATAAAAATGTTGTTATGACGGGGTTTTATTATATATCGCTCTGTGTTTTTGAACGTGCAAGTATTTTTGGTGTGTCGTTAGTATCCAAGCATTGCTTTTGTTGTCATTCCTCCTAAATGAGGAAATAAATTTTTAATTTATTTTGATAGAATCGACCTATTATTCCATCTAGCATTTGAATAATTATCATGATTAGAACATAACAATTAATAATATATTACTATGTACACTTAAAGTAAGAGTTGTTAGAAGGCTTACAGATATGCTTATAGATAAAGGATTGAAAGATGTTATAGATTTATTAATGATTACATATTGAATTGAGAACGATAAAATTACTAAAGTACTAATGAGTGTGAAAAATGATAGAATTACCTACTTTACAAATTCACCTTAATAAAGATAAAAAAATATAGGGCACCGTTGGGTTGCCTGCCCTAAGTTACTTGTAATGTAACAATTCCAATTACTATCAATAATAATAATGAACCAATTAACCAATATAAATTAACTTTGTTACGTCCGTTAGATTTCATAAAGTATCTGTACATGTTATAAATTGCGAATATAAAACTTAATATGAGTAGTATTGAAAATATTGTAATCATTATCGCACCTCTTAAATTTAAATATATTAGACATAATAGGATGCCCATTAAGAATTATTCATTTTCTCTAGCAGTAGTAATAACGCAAGTTTTCCTATAGCTCTAGCATTATTTAATGCATCATGAGGTTGTCCAGAGTCTAACTTGAATTTATTTTTTTAAGTTTCTAATCTGTGATTAGATGTTTCATTCATACAATTTCTTGCATAATTTAATGTATCAAACGTTCTAAATTTACTATTTTCAATACCTAAATTTGATAGATTATAAAACAAAAATTTAATATCAATAGGGCCATAATGACTAAATATTGTTTTATCTTTTTATTTGTTTTTCAAAAGTTCCTTAGTTTTCTTACTTATTATGGACTTATCTTTAAATATTTATTACTTAATTCCGTAATAGCTCCATTTTTTGCCTATATTATCTATAACTGTCCTAAAATAACCAGAAAACTCATCAATAATTTCCCTTTATTTAAGTTCTACAAGACCATATTGAATCATTTCATCGTTATCATAATTTAAACCAGTTGTTTCAAAATCGATTACGACAAAAGAATCGGTTATTTTTTAGTTTTGTAGATGACAAATCTAATGATAAGTCTTTTTTGTAAAAAGTTTGGATGTTAATAGATACAATAACTTTAGTGTCATTGTTTTGAATTTGGACAATTCTTGTTCCTGTATGCTCGGCACTATTTATTATCTGCTGGCTATTATCCATTTTCGTTTCGGTATTGCTAATTTTTTTGTCCGTTATTATTAGATTTATCATTATTTTTTTATGATTTTTTTCCCTGAAAAATTGTATATTAAATGAATGAAACTAAAGATTCATTTTCATAATAGCACTTAGTAAATATGAAAGTCAAAATCCCACCTAAATTAATAGGCGGGATGTTCTACGTGTCAATTTAGTTATAATTAGTTAAACTATTTTATACTGTGTTAAAAAGTAAGAAAATGTTCTCACTCTCTGCCAGGTCGTAAAAGTACATCAAAATGAATACTCCTCGATATCGAAAGAACGTTGATATATCAGCGTTCTTTTTATTTTGTCAAAAATGAATAAAAGTGAACACTATATTTTTTGGTCAACAAGCGGACAAATTGACCACTTTTAATTTTATTTTATTTTATCCGTTTAGTTATCCGCTATTTTGTAAGAATCATGATTGGACGGTCTACAGATTTTGTTTTGATATCTTGCAAATGTATGTTGTCCATCTGTAACTACGTTCATGTAAATAGTTAGAAAAGATTATTTATATGTTATTTTTTGTTAAAGCTTTTTCATTTGTATAACAATATTATTTTTTTTGAAGAAAATTGTTTTTTAAAAATTAAAATATTTGCAATTTTAATTTAAATATATTATCATATTAAATAATTTAATGCAAAGGGGTGATATTATGTTAGGTGGTTTATTAGAAAATATTTTGAAATTAGTTTTTGATCACATCGAATAATGTTTTTTATTTTAAACGAAGGGGTGATTTAAATGATTGAAAATGTTATTGAATTAATACTTAAAAGTCTTTAAAAATAACTGAAAATTCAGTTATATTAAAACTTTAGCACTTGTGCTTTGCACAAGTGCTTCTTATTAGACATAAATTAGATTTTATAATTCTTATATTTTGAAAAATATCGATTCAATTAATGTTATATTATGAGACAGCTCTTTACGAGGTGTCATTTTTTTATGTTATAAATGATGCAGACAATATTCTTACTATTGCTCGCCAAAATATAGAAATACATATGAAGAAGTGAGTAGGTGCATTGTTCCATGCCTGCCCTTTTGTTATTCTTAATATAGCCATACACAATGCAAGGGTAGGCACTAAGGTGCTTACTCTTGTTTTTATTGAAGTTATATAATTGTGTAATCTGTATATGTTTAGTAGCTCAAAAAAGAAGGAGTTTAGTATGTCTGCATTAAGAATTTTATTATTAATATGTGTTGCAGTTTTTGTTGGTAATATTGTATTAATGATTTTAGATAGTACATCTTTGAATATTTGGATTGCTAGAATTTTAAGTGGGATAGCTTGTGCTATTACAGGTATCAGTCTAACTAATTATTATCAAAAAAAGAGAACTAAAAAATAGATTTTTATAAAGCTTTCCAATTAGTAACTATTTTTCTAACCATGCTAGTTACTGATTGGTTATTTTTTTCATATACATATAAATTTTTTAACGCTTTGAGTGTTAAGTGAGGTGCTTTGTGAATCTTAATCTATGAATCAAAACACTTTATAAATGGCACGTTATGGCATGTTGTTATTTTGTGTACATCTTTATTTACTTCCTCGTAAGGTCATTCTTAGCTACGATTGCATCATTTTTTTTAGTGAATCCTATTTTTCTATAATTTTTTCAATTTATCACAAAATCATATTTTCATGTTTATTAATTGGTATTCATGTATTCCTCATAAAAAGGTGAATATATGGCACTGGAGGTTCCCTTGAATTTATATTGACCACATTTATGAGCTAAACTAAATATTTATAGGTTAAAAGAATAACAGAAGAATCTTCTCAAATAATTATACACGTTTAATTTACTAGAATTTTCACTTGTAAATAAAAGATTATTTACTTTTTGCTATTACAACTAAAATTATTATAATAATGTATTAATATTCGGGTAATTATTTTTAACTTATTACAAACTTTAAAAAATTATTTGTCTTAAATTAGTGTCATATACTAATAAAGCAATGTATATGTAGGCGTATATTATATAATTTATTTTTTACTTTAAACTCTATTTTATTTACTTAATTTTTAATAAAACTATGAAATTATAAAAGAGGGGTTTATATTTAATAGAAACAGATAAATTGATAAGTATCTTGTCAGGTAGTGTAGCCAAAAAACAAGTTTTGCACCAATTACATTTGGGGTTAATTTATGGATTAATTCTAATAAATAATTATAAAATACTTGCAACTAATGGTTAGGTTTATGAAGATCTTATTATTTATTCAAAAAGCTCAGTTGAATCGGAGGTAGAAGATGAAAAATAAATTTTCGTTTGTAATTGTTGTAATAAGCTTATTTATTGTGTTTAATAATTTAGACTTACATGCAAAAGATAATAATAGATATAGATCAGAAGTTTTAAAAAATTATTATAACACTGACTTATTAGATTATAGTGATCAAACAATAATAAAAAAATACGGTGATAATATTGTAATAGAAGCTGGAGATCAAAATCAAAAGGTTAAGATTGCTTCTTTTTTAAATAACTCGCAATTATTTGATAGATTAAATGTTGGAGATAAAGTTAATATTAAAGCTATAAAAGAGTTTACTTATCCAATATGTAAAGGTATAGGTTATGAAACAAAGGGTGGGGTGACCATATCTTCTGAAGAACCTATGGTTGATAATTATAGTATACCACTGACAGTGTTTAAGGATGATGGAAGTAAAACGATAGCAGCACCTAATATTATGCAATTTAATAGGGAAAATGTAACTATACAAGAACTTGATTATAAAACAAGAAAAGTATTAATTAAGAAATTAGATTTGTACAAAAACTCAAATTATTCTAATGGAAAAATATATGCGCATATGAAGAATGGAGAAGAGATATTCATATCTGATTTATCAGTGAAACCTAATTATAGTGATAATAAGTTGATTAATGCAAAAAATATTAGTCATATGGATGTTCAACTAGCATATTAAAAAAACGAAATATTGTAAATTAACACAAAAGCAAAGAGACTATGATATATAAATAACTTTACAAAAACCTAATTATTAATTTATTGGTATTAATATGTCGTTAATTTATATCTATATAGCCTCTTATTTTGAAAATACATGTGATCTTTTGGTTTGAAATATATTCGGTTATTATTAGTGACATACAACATCTATCTTTATAACAAGATATCTGATAGTTAGGCGAACGACATAATCTATGCGAAGTATGCTTTATTTTTACTTTAGACAGACAATACTTTACTTGTTTATCAGTATTTATATATTAAGTGTACTATTTACTTTAAAATATAAATAAAAATATATAAAACGATTATATATATAATAAAACATCAAGGAGTGACATCATGATAAATAATTTAGGTAAATTAATAATTTTGTGTATCTTATTAACATTTACTTTTTCTATTGGAAATAAAGTTGAGGCTAACAATCAGGGTGTCGTAACAACTAATACTACTGAGGGAAATAATTTATTTACGTCTAAGTTACAATTAAATAATGGATATTGTACTGCTGTAGCATTATCGGAGAAAACTTTTTTAACTGCGGGACATTGTGTTGGCTTTGAAAGTAAAAATGAATCTCTAGGTTATGTTTACCCGGCTAATTCAGGTATTTTAGATCCATTATCCTATATGGAAGTTACTGAAAGTATTAATTATGACAATAATAATAAAGCTGGTGGTAAGGATTTAGCCTTAGTAAAAGGAACATCGCCATCGACAAGTATGCTTTATTATTTGAAAGACAAGTCACCTAAAATTAAAACAATAGACAACATTGAGGAATATATTGGTCGTGAAGTATACACAATAGGATACCCGCTTAATAAAGGGGAAAAATATCAAGTGAGATATGACGGTCAAATTGTAGCCGAATACCATGATACAATAGGGACTGATATATCACCTTCTAAAGGAGGTCGTTCTGGAGGTGGCTTATACTTAAAAGATACGGATGAACTTATCGGTATTTTATCATTTAATACTCAGAGCACTACGACTTATTTTGCACCAATTACGACCGAAGTAAATGAATGGATAAATGAGCATAAATAAAAGAACGTTTAATCTTCATAAACATCTATTTGAATATAATTTTTATTATTGTTGTAAAGTTAAAATAATTTCATACATAAGTGATCCCATTATATTTTAGTAAGTTAAATGTCGGAAATAAAGTAAAAGTACATGCAGTTAAAGATTTAAGTCATGGCATTTGTGATGATGTAAAATATGAGGTGAACAGAGGGGCGGTATTAGTTTAACATCACAACATAAAATCTTCCCATGGATGTATTTATTGGAGACACTGATTACACTGTAGTTAATAATCATATTATGTAGTTTAATAAAGCACATACTATGATTTAAGAGAAAGGTAATAAAGTTAGAAAATTATTAATTTATAAAAGTGGTACTTACAAAGATTTAAAACATATCAATGGTCAGATTTATACTCATATGAATTATGACTGAAAGATTTTTATAGCAAATTTAAATACTAAGCCAAATTATAAAGACAATAGATTAATTAACACTGAAAATATTAGTCATTTAGACATAAGTTTAAAAATAAAATTAAAACCATTGTAGTTATTAGTTACAAATATAACTTCAATGGTTTTTATGTACAGTTACTAATATATACATATGTGATTTATCTATAGAATAATTAAGATGTTTTATCATTATTAAAAAATGAATCAACAACATCCGCTACATTTTCGCGAGCATTATCTTTTTTATTTTGTTGTTTAAGATCTTCATCATCAATTTCTTCATCTGTAATGTCAGCGATTCTATTTTTTACTTCTCTTCTTGTCCAGCCCATCTTTTTAATTTCTTTTTCATAGTCCATGTTGGATTAAGCTCCTTGATTTTATGTTTTTGTATTCAAAAAATTGTTCTTCATTTAAATTATAATATTAGAAATTTTATGCTATTTAATTTCAAATAATGTTAATCAACCACATTATATTGGTTTTTACAAATTTAGCAACTAAATTGACTTAAAATAATACTTCTTTTAGATGTTCAGAATAAATATTTATGACGCATAGTATACATTTAAAACCAGATTTGAGGGGATTGTAATAGTAATTTAATTGAAGAAAGTATTGTTAATGATCCGTTCGTTATTGCTTATGATATTAAAAATGGAGCATCATATCTAATTGATAATGGCTATCATGGTTACTTAGTGAATAATGGCAATATAGATGACTTAGCTATTGATTTAATTATTTACTTAAATATGCTAACAACAAAATACCAAAATTTTTATGATACAGCGTTAGACAAGGTTAAACCATTCTCTAATGAAAAGATCGCAAAATTTTCGGTAGGGCTATTTGAAAGCACGAAGACGAATGTAAAAGTAATTAGAAATGATAACAAATTTAAAAATTAAAAAATAAGATTAAAAGATTATCTAAAGTTATAGAAGTAAAAATAATCAATTAGACTGGTTTGTTGGTATATTGGTTATCACACTAGGTTTGGCTAGCAGTGCATTTTAATTGTATTAACACCTATGGTAATATAGGTGTTTTTTATTTACAGTTGCTTAATTATTACCAAATTAACTTAATATATTTATCTAAAAAGTACATTAATATTTTACATACCTTATTCAAAAAATAATTTAATAACTAATATCGTCATTTATATAAGAGAAATTGATGTTTAAAATCACCTAAGCAAATTTAAATAATAAAAATTGTTAGTTATATTTATAGTGACGTATTTTTTCTTTTTACTTATTCCACACTATTATTTTACTTAACATCGAATGAATCTTTTATTAATCATTAAATGTATATATAATTCTGATTTGCCTAAGTTAGGCAAAAATTTAATAAAGGGAGTAGGATTAAATTGGAATATAATCAAGAATACGCATCAAGAAAGGTCAACAAATATTCAATTAGAAAATTTAGTGTTGGACTTGCGTCTATAGTTGTGGGAAGTGTCATTTTTTATGGACAGAATGTACAGGCGGCAGAAGGACAACAAAATAACGTATCAATGCAACAAAATAATAGCGCAGATGCACAAACACCTTCGTCGGAAGTGAATGATTCTGCAGTGAGTGCTGTGAATGTGCAAAGAGTAAGCTCTGAAAGTATATTGACAGAAAGCAACACAGGTAGTGAAGTTAAGCAACTTAGTGCACAAGTGACATCAAATGCTAATCAACCACAAACTGCACAAGCACCTGTAGAAAATAAAAATCAAGTACAAGACAATACGAACGTAACAAAGCAAAGCCAACAGTCCTCTAAATCAGTATTAAAACAAACTCAAGTTGAAATAAAGCAAGTCAATGCGCAAACTAAGCAAATTGATTTATTTAATTATATAGAGCAAAATAGTAAACATTTAACAGAAAACGAGAGACAATTTTATTTACGTGCAATAGCACGTGAAATGCCAATTTTGACGAAAGATTGGCAAAAAATTTATGACAAGAACTACTCTGCAGTAACTAATGATGTGAACACAAGTGAAGTTGGAACTCAAAAGGTTCAAAAAATAAAAAATATAACTGACTCATTACAAAGCTTAATTACAAATAGAGATAGTGATGAGTACTATACTAATTTGAGAAATGACAATATATCTAAAAATTTAAATCACTTTACGTTAAATAATAATTTTGAAAAAACACAAGATGGGGAGCAAACACTTAAACTAGGCCTAAGTAAAAATATTGTACAAATAACATATCCTCATAATGGTAAGTGGCTTAAATGGGACCATAGGTTTGATCACTGGGGGATTCGTACGAATGATTCTTTGAATAATAAAATTAAAGAAGTTAGATTAAAATATCGTTGGAATGGTAAATCTTATGACGAAGTTATCAACAGAGATAAAGATGGTTTTTACTGGTTTAAAGAAGAAGCAAAACATGGTTTTAAAGCACACTTAGGTGGGGCAGTAGATTTTCTTGTTAAACTTAAAAAGAATGCGGTATTAGATAAGAGTAAAGACGCTGTTTGGGGCTACATACTTAGCGATGCTGAACATAAAAACCCAATGGCAATCGTCAACTATGCTTTTAAGAAATTTAATTTAGGTCAACAAAATTTTGATCAAAATTTTAATGCTAGTACGCTAGCGACGTTAAAACAAGATGTAACTAGTAAAATTAATGATAAAATACGTGGTTTCTCAGCTCAGGATACGAGTAAAGACTATTACTTAGGTCAATTATCGCAAGTGACTGAGAGCATTACTACGCCAGAACAATACATTGAAGCAATAGCAAAATTAATACACATTAATCGACGTGTTACTACCGCTTTAGAAGAAGTTAGGCCGAGTGCACCTCAACATAGAACGGTTAATGCTAATACTAAAGATGTTAACGTATTAAAATATATCGAAGAAAACAGTAAGTATTTATCAGATGAAGAACGTAAATTCTTCCTACGTCAAGTTACACGCCATTCGGGGTTCCATTCACGTGACTGGAATCATATTTATAGAAAAGATTATGACAATATATCTGCGAATGTGAATAGTAGAACGGTTGGTTCAAGCAATGTTGATAGTTTAAACAAATTATTAACGGCAATGTATGATTTAATCGAAGGTCGTAACAATGACCAACTATATAAAGAATTAACAACTGATTCAGCCAGCCAAAATTTAAACAATACGTATACGTTAGATAACAATGTAACACAAAATAACGGCCAACAAACTGTAAAAATACAAGTAGGAAAAACTACTTTACAATTTTCAGACTATAATAATGGAGCATGGTGGGAATGGCAAAAACGCTTTGAACAATGGGGCTTAAGAGCTAACGAATCGCTAAATAGAAAGATAGATAAGGTAACAGCAAAATATCGTTGGAATGGTCAAGAATACGAAGATGTATTGGTTAGAGATAGCAAAGGTTTCTATTGGTTCAAGGAAGATGAAAAATTTGCAGATGGTAAAGCAAAAGTTGGTGGAGAAGTGAATTTCTTATTAACATTTAAGAAAGATGCAGTTCTTGATAAAGCTAATGATAAATTATGGGGTTATGTCATTAGTGATTCTAAAGATTTAGAAACAAAAGCAGGTGCTAATGTAGGTTTTGGAAAAATTAACTTTGATTCAGTATTAAGTAAGTTTAATAGTCAAGCGGTAACTAATATAAAACAAGATTTACTCAATAATATTCAAACATTAGCACCAGTATTAACTACTGTTCAAGAAAATGCTGAAGGATTTAAAACAAAACTTGAAGCGGTCAACATTGATAATTTATCTGAGCAACAATTTGAGCAGGTAAAATCTCAATTAGATAATCTTACTAAAGAAGTTGCACAATCTGCGCTAAAAAACAGTTTATTATCAGTACCATCTAATAAAGAACATCTAAGCCAATATGCTAAATTATCGAATGATAGTTATTTCTTAAGTTTCCAATCATTAAATACTGATCCTGTTAATTCACTTAATGCAGACGGTTCTGTCACATTAAAACCACATGGCTATTTATTCTATAATGTGAAAACTGAAAAGGAATTAGCGCCTGGTAAGCGAGTGAATTTAACATTAGTAGCTAACAATGTGGACAAAAATACTAAATTCGAATATGGTGTTCTGAGCGAAAATAATACTTATATCGTAGGTATTACGCAAATTCCTAAAACAAACGACGGACGATATAAATTACAAAACTTTACTATTCCACAAGGTGCAAAGAAATTTGCTTTACGTTTAGATAATCGCCAAGGTACAACTGATACACATGTAAAACTATTTACGTTAGTACCTGAAAATAGTATTCAAAATAAAACTGAAAACTTGTTAGTTGTACCAGATAATTTTCAACATATTGGGAATTTTGCTAAATACAACCAAGATGGACAATTTTTAAATTTCCAAGCGTTAAATACAGCACCAATTAATTCATTTAATGCAGATGGCTCTTTAACACTTAAACCAAAAGGTTATTTATTTTATAACCTGAAAGCTGAAGGAGCACTTGCACCTGGTAAACAATTTAATATATTAGTCATGACAAGTCAGGTTGATGAAAACACCAAATTAGAATATGGCTTCCATGACCAAAAAAATAAATTAGGTAATACGATTACTGCAATTACTAAAACAAGTGAAGGAAGATATTCTATAGATAACGTTACTGTACCTGAGAACGTTAAAGACGTCGCTCTTAGATTGGACAACCGTACTGGTTCTTCTGACGCAATTATTCAAGGTGTATTTATCGTACCTACAAAACCAACTGAAGTGTAACGTTATAAAGGGTATACGACTTTAGTAATAATTTATGTAAATATAAGATCAAAGCAATGGATGACTGATTTGCTAATGAACTTGTGCTAATTTGAAAAAATCTAACATTCATTGATAAAGCGGGAAGGCATAATCTAAAATAATCACGTAGATTTATCTCCCGCTCTTTTATTTATTTGGGAGGGGGATATTTATAGATCCAAACTGAATCAGCGCAGTAGGTGTTGAATTTTTGAAGGGATTGATGAATAATAATGGTCAAGATAAGTTATTTAACGAGTAACTTTATTAAATAATGGTGCGTAACTTTACGCTTATTAGTAAAAGAAGAACGACAAATACTCAATTCATAAGTATATATTTTACTTATATGTATATAATTTTTGCTTAGATTAAAGGTTTTAACATTTAAGAAAAAATTGTTGTTATAATAATTTTAGGTGTTAACACACCATTTATCTCCATTAGTAACACATAGGGTTAAGGGACAATCGCTATTGCGATTGTCTTTTTTATTTAATCAATATTTAACCAATGACTCAATTTATACAATTATTGTAATTATCTTTTCTCTCTTTTTAGCAATTATGAACATTAACTTTTGTTTGAAACTACACCTACTATTAATTAAAAATTGCAGCCACTTTTATTAAAATAAAGCCTCATTTTAACTATCTATATCGGTTAATCATTTCCTTTTTTTTACTTTTTTATAACCTAATTTTACTTAGCTTTGTAAAATTAATTTTCATAGTTTAAATAGTGCTATAATGCCAATGTATATAAACATTAAAATATTTTATGTTTATATTTACTATTTAATTTTTAATTAATTAAATTAGAAATTAAATATGTTTATTCGATGTTCGCATATATGGAAACAACAAGCAAGTTAGGAGTGTGACATGTTTGGATACATAAATTTAGAACTCAAATATGACCATTAAATTGTAGTTATAGGAGGCAATATGAATAGTACTTTAAATTTATTAGAAATTAGGAAAATAGTTAAAAAGAACATCGTTTTGCTAATCACTTTACCATTGCTTTTCTTAATCATTAGTATCATTGTAACGAATTACTTTATTGATAATAAATATGTAGCGAAAACACAATTATTAGTTTACGAAAAACAATCACAGCCTTTGAATTTTAATAATAAGGTACAAGAAATCCAATCAAATTTACAATTGGTAAATACGTATTCTGAAATTGTTAAAAGCCCTAGAATTTTAGAGAAAGTTGCTAAAGATAGTAACGTATCATACGAAGCGGATGCTCTAGCTAAAATGTTAACCGTAACTAATCAAACGGATACTCAAATTCTAAATATTGCTATACAAAGCAAGGATGCAAAAGAGGCTGAGTTAATCGCTAATAATGTAGCTAAAACTTTCCAAAAAGAAATACCTAAGATTATGGATGTAAATAATGTTTCTATATTATCTAATGCAAATAATACTGCAATACAAGTATCACCTAAATTATTGATTAATACTACTATTGGCTTAACAAGTGGAATAATGCTAGCCATTATTATTGTAATTATTAGGCAAATAACTGATAAACGTATAAAAAATGAAGCAGATGTAAAAGAAAACTTAGATATTCCTGTGCTTGGATTGATTCAAAAATATAATTGAGAAGAGGGCAAAAATGTTTAAAAAAAGAGTAACTAATACATCAAAATTATATGTACAACATAATCCGAAATCCGTAATTAGTGAAAAGTTCAAAACGATTAGATCTAATATAATGTTTTCTAATGCTACAAAGAGCGTGTTAATCACCTCTGAAAAACCATTGTCAGGTAAAACGACAATATCATCAAATATTGGTATAACATATGCACAAGCAGGTTATAAAACGTTAATTATAGATGGTGACATGCGTAAACCATCACAACATTATGTGTTTAATTTATCTAATACTGCGGGCCTGTCTAATTTAATCATTAAAAAAGCAACTTATGAAGAAGCGATTAAAACTACAGAAATCGAAAAATTACATGTTTTGACTTCTGGTGTAGTACCTCCCAATCCTTCTGAATTGATTGGATCAAAAAGATTTACTGAAATCTTTAAAACACTTGAAAAAGTTTATGATTTTATAATAATTGATTCACCGCCCATCAATGCAGTAACTGATGCTCAACTATTTGCACAAGTAGCTCAAAATAGCATCTTAATTATTGATGTTCAAAAAAATGATAGAGATGAAGTTAAAAAAGCTAAAGATTTATTAGAAGCAGCAGGTGCAAAAATTATAGGCGCTATACTCAATAAAGTTTCTTTAGATAAAACTTCACATTACTACTATTACTATGGAAAAAATGAACAATGATTGATATACATAATCACATTTTGCCCGATATAGATGACGGACCGAAAAACATAACAGAAACAATTATGCTGTTACAACAAGCTAAGGAACAAGGTGTTACAGGCATTATCGCTACACCACACCATTTAAGTCCTAAATATACTAATAATATTAAGGATGTTAAGGCATTAATTAAAGAAGTACAACAAATTTCAGTAATTCAAAAAATTGGTGTAAATATATATCATGGACAAGAAATTAGATTAACAGATCAAATTGTGAGTGATATAGAAAAAGGTAATATATCAGGGCTGAATGATTCGAAATACTTACTTATTGAATTTCCATCAAATGAGGTTCCTTTATATACCAAACAATTATTTTACGAACTTCAATTGATGAAATTTATACCTATTATTGCACATCCAGAGAGGAATAAAGTATTGGCTAATAATATGAATGTTCTGTATGACTTAATAAACATGGGGGCTTTAAGTCAGTTAACTGCAGGTTCATTACTTGGAAATGCAGGAAAGAATATCCAAAAAATTTCAATAAAAATGATTCATTATGACCTAACACACTTTATTGCCTCCGACGCGCATCATAGTGTTTTAAGACCATTTGCAATTAAAAAATTATTTAAATATAGAAAATTAAAAAAAGTGAAACCCAAAATTGAAGCGATGTTTAACCATTCGCAATTAATAATTGAAAATTCAACTATAGATAAGCAGCAACCTATTAATTTTTCCAATCAGAGATAAATTTAGACAAAAAGTAGAGGTGAATAGAATGACACATTTCAATACTAGACAACGCTTATTCATTCTTACTGCAATAGATTCACTCATCGTTTCACTTTCCATATTTTTGGGTTATTTTATTTTAGAACCATTTTATGAAAGTTATCCATTTAATTTATTAATTATAAGCTCTTTCATTTTACTAGTTTCACATTTTAGTACGGCTTACTTTTTTGGCTTATATCATAGAGCTTGGGAATATGCGAGTATTAATGAATTAATGATTGTTGTTAGGGCAATTACAACATCAATATTAATTACTGTGGCAGTTTTATCATTGATTACATGGACTCACTTATTTTTAAGACTGTACTTTATAACATGGATGCTGCACCTGATTTTTATTGGTGGATCACGTATGTTTTGGAGAATATATAATAAAAAGGTTATAGGTCGACCATTAAAAAAGAAACCAACACTTATCGTCGGTGCTGGTCAAAGTGCTTCACTATTATTAAGACAAATGAAAAATATGGCTATGGAACCTATATTAGCAGTGGATGACAACCTTAATAAACAGAAAATGTTGCTAACAGACGGAGTTAAAGTCCAAGGCACAATTGAACAAATTCCTGAGTTAGTTGATAAATACAAAATTCAAAAGTTAGTTGTAGCCATACCGTCACTTGAACAATCTAAACTAGCTACCATTAATGATATGTGTAATGAAGCTGGGATAGATCTTTTTAAGATGCCTAATATTAATGATGTATTGTCGGGCGACCTTGAAGTTAATCAACTCAAAAAAGTTGACGTCGAAGATTTGTTAGGGCGAGAACCTGTGGAATTAGATATGGCACAAATAGCTAAAGGCATAACCAACCAAACTGTATTAGTTACCGGTGCAGGTGGTTCTATTGGTTCTGAAATATGTAGACAAATTTGTAACTTCAAACCTAAAAAAGTAATTTTATTAGGGCATGGTGAGAATAGTATTTATTTAATAAACCAAGAGCTATTCAATAAACATGCTCAAACAATAGAAATTGTTCCAGTTATAGCTGACATTCAGAATAAGTTAAAAATAACCGAAATTATTAACAAATATAAACCTTATGCCATATATCATGCAGCTGCACATAAACACGTACCATTAATGGAAATGAATGCTGAAGAAGCATTTAAAAATAATGTTATTGGTACAAAAAATGTTGCTGAAGTTGCTAAAGGAGCAAAAGTTAAAAAATTTGTGATGATTTCGACTGATAAGGCAGTTAACCCATCTAACGTAATGGGTGCTAGTAAGCGTATAGCAGAAATGATAGTGCAAAGTCTTAATGACGAGGAATCAAATACGCAATTTGTAGCAGTAAGGTTTGGGAATGTACTCGGTTCTAGGGGATCGGTAATTCCTTTGTTTAAGAAACAAATTGAACAAGGTGGTCCAGTGACAGTAACACATCCTGACATGACTCGTTATTTTATGACTATACCAGAAGCCGCAAGGTTAGTACTTCAAGCTGGTGCTTTAGCAAGAGGTGGAGAAATCTTTGTACTAGATATGGGAGAACCAGTAAAAATAACCGATTTGGCTAAAAATTTAATCAAACTAAGTGGTAAAAATAGTAGCGATATTAAGATAGAATACTCTGGCATTCGACCTGGTGAAAAGTTATTTGAAGAATTACTTAATGAAGATGAAATACATCCTAAACAAATATTCGAGAAAATTTACATTGGAAAATCAAAGGTCTATGAATCAAATAATCTATATCAGTGTATTGATCGTATAGGATTAGGTGACATTGATATTATCGATTTTGCTAGAAGAAGTGAGACATATCTTGAATAAAAAATTTTTATTGTACTTATCAGGTAATTTGGTCTTTGGATTTACACAATGGCTCGTAATCGTCTTAATTATTAAATTGGGTACTAAGTTTGAACTTGGTGCATATACATATGGTATTGCAGTTATTGCACCAATATTATTGTTGATGTCATTTGGATATAACACATTAATCGTCACTAAGCCAGATATACAAAAAGCAATGATATATATTACAAGATGGTTCGATATGTTACTCACATTTGTGTTATATGGTTTGTTAATTTATCTTTTTTCTGATATAACGAGTGATTTATATAAATTAATGGCTGTAATAGCGTTAAGTAAAATTGCAGATAGCTTGATGGAAATTGATTATAGCTATTATATAAAGTCAAATTTACATTGGAAAGTGGGACTTTATAAAATCATCTTTTCATGTTTTCAACTTAGTTTAATAATGGTTGGATATTTCATTAGCGTTAATTTATTCCTCCCTCTATTAATTTATAGTATTACTGTTATTATTTTTGCGACTTATAACAATAGAAAACAATTTAATATTAGAGCATTTAATTGGCGACAACTTTTAATATTAATAAAGTTTGGAATTCCGCTATCCATTGCCCTATTTTTATCGTCATTAAATACGAATATTCCTAAATATGCTTTAGAAAATTATAAATCGTTAGCCGATGTAGGTGTGTTTAGTAGTTTAATAATTATTTACTCAGTGGGAAATGTTTTCTATTTTTCGATGTATAACTTTTTATTACCACGTATTGTAGATCAAAAACTAAACAAACCATTTTTGAAACGATTATTATTTTTGATATTAACAAGTAACGCAATACTAATGTTCGTTGTAATAATTTTAGTATCATTTTTCATAGAGCCGTTAATTAAGCTCCTATTTAACGTACAATTTTTAACTTTTAAAAAGGAATTTCTTATTATTATTTCTAGCAGTTTTGCTGTTTATACTAGTATATTGTTAGATTTATTTATCAATGCTTTTCAAAAATATACGTATAATACTGTTATTCAAATTATCAGTGTTCTAGCAGTGCTTTTTAGCAGCGTCAAGTTAATACCAGTTTATTCAGTATTTGGTGCTACTTTAGCATTTGTACTATTTGCAATTACCGTTGTTAGTTTGAAGCTACTTATATCAATTTTTATCATTAGAGGAGTTAAACATGGGGATTAAATCAATAATTATTACTTTAGTGTCACTTGCTTTATTGATGGTCTTTCTATTGCAAGGTTATGGTAATTTTTTAATTCTGATTTTTTTCAATTTATTAATTTTATCTTATATGTTGGTTAAAAGATATGATACTAAGTTGATATTACTTGTTTATGTGCAATGGGTGTTATATGTAATTTTCTTAATTATTCACCAATATGTACACATTTTGCCAGGTTCTGGAAACGACGATTTACGCTTTGAAAAGTTAGCTGATAATTATTATTATCATTATCTTTTTTCTACAAATATTGATCTATTTCAAAACTCTAGAACATATTCCCAATTTATAGCAATGATTTATTTTTTGGGGAAACCTCATATTTTAATACCGGGTTTAGTTAATATTTCAGTCCATACAATCACAGTTATTTTACTATATAAAATTTGTAACAATGTTTTTAATAATCCTAAAGTGTCAATGATAACTGCCACGTTATATACCTTATATCCGATCTATATCTTTACCACTGTCATAACATTGAGAGAAATGTTCATTGTCATGTTTATTATGCTATTCACATACGCTTTATTACAGTTACATAAAACCAAAAATGTAACATACTTTTTCTATAGCATAATTGCCTTATTAGTTGGTGCTATCTTTCATATAGGATTATTAGGATTGTTGTTAGTGTTAGCATGTTATTTCATCTTTATATCAAATATATATAAGTCAGCTAGGGTCATTTTAGCGATGTTATTTATCACTAGCTTTGTTGTTGTAATATTCAATTCTAACGATGCAAAGGTACAAAACACTATTAATACTGATGATCATACCAAGTCTTTAGATTTGAACTCAAGGGCAGATTATATTTCAGTCAACGAATCTAATGGGCTACAAACTAAAATGAAGCAAGTAACTTATTTTTTGTTAAAACCATTTCCATGGGAAGTTAAGACGTTAGCAGATGTAATAGGGGTGTTTGATATTTGGGTTATTTTATTGGCTACGTTTTTAGCGCTAGTTTTATATAAGAAAACTAAAAATAAAGCTATTTTAATAGTTCTAATTACGGTTTATGGCACGTTTATTACGTTTGCTATCGGCACATACAATTATGGCACTGCTTTGAGACATAGGGATAAAGTAGCGATGTTGCTAACGATGTTTATAAATTACTACATTTTTTACAAAAAGGGGAGGTAAGACTTTTGGGATTTAAAGTTCTGAAAGCCATTAGCAAAGTATTAAAGTTATTTCCAGTCGACTTCCGGTATATGCTCTATGAATTAAATACAGGCACAAACTTTAAAATACAACTTGCAATTAGATACTGTATCGTATCAAGCTTGTGTAAAAAGATGGGTAACAATGTCTTTATTGGCAAGCATGTTTCATTAAAAAATATAGAGAATATAGAAGTCGGAAATAACGTAAGTATTCATGATATGTGCTACTTAGATGGCTACGGTGGCATTACGATAGGCAATGATGTATCGATTGCACATGCTTCTTCTATATTGAGTTCGTCACATACCTGGCAAGATAGCTTATTACCGATTAAATACAATGCTGTTAATAAGGGGCCAGTAATTATCGGTGACGATGTTTGGATAGGTTGTGGAACAAGAATCTTAAATAATGTGACCATAGAAGACAGAACAATAATTGCAGCAGGTACCGTCGCGAATAAAAACCTTAAAACACAGCATTTGGGAGCTGGCGTGCCAATGAAAACAAAAAAGAAATTGGAGGTAACATAACATGAACATATTAATTACCGGTGTAGCCGGCTTTATTGGTTCTCACTTAGCAAAAAAGTTAATAGCAAAAAATATGACAGTCATTGGTATTGATAATTTAAATGACTATTATGATGTCAGTTTAAAAGAGCGTCGCTTAGAAATGATTGGTACACAAAATTTTAAATTTTATCAACAAGACATCGCAGATTATGAACAACTACATGATACGTTTAAACAAGAAAGACCTACCGTTGTTATCAATTTAGCTGCACAGGCTGGTGTGAGATATAGTCTGACAAATCCACATACATATATAGATGCTAATGTAAAAGGCTTCATGAATGTATTAGAGTGTTGTCGACATAATCAAATAGAGCATTTAATCTATGCTTCGTCAAGTTCAGTTTATGGTGCAAATACAAAGCAACCATTTAACGTCCATGATAGCGTAAATCATCCATTAAGCATTTATGCTGCTACGAAAAAGGCTAATGAGTTAATGGCACATACGTATAGTTCACTTTACCAATTACCAACAACGGGTTTAAGGTTTTTCACTGTATATGGGCCATGGGGACGTCCTGATATGGCGCTGTTTAAATTTACTCAAGCAATTATTAATGAAGAAAAAATTGATGTATACAATTATGGCAAAATGATGCGTGATTTTACTTTTGTAGATGATATCGTTGAATCAATCTCAAAACTTGTTAACAAACCGGCCAGCATCAATAAGGATTGGGATGGTGCTAAACCTGATCCTGCAACATCATTCGCACCATATAAAATATATAATATTGGCAACAGTAAACCAGTTAATTTAATGGAATTTATCGAGGCTATCGAACGTAAGTTGGGTAAGCAGGCTATTAAAAATTATATGGCATTACAACCGGGTGATGTACCAGAAACATATGCAAATGTAGACGACTTATATCGGGATATTGATTTTAAACCACAAGTAAGCGTAGATGAAGGTGTAGGTCAATTTATTGATTGGTACGTAAATTACTATAAATAAAGAAGAGGATGTTGTTAGTGAAAAAGAATATTGCAGTAGTAGGGTTAGGGTATGTAGGGCTACCAGTAGCTGTCGCATTTGGTAAGCAAAATAAAGTCATAGGTTTTGATATTAATACACAGCGTATTGAACAATTAACAAATTACATTGATTGTACAAACGAAGTTACTACAAATGATTTAAAAGAAGCAAATATTAAATTTACCGATCAACCAAATGAATTAACTGAGGCTGATTTTATAATTGTAGCCGTTCCTACTCCGATAGATGAACATAATCAACCGGATTTAACGCCGTTAATTAAAGCGAGTGAAACGGTTGGAAACGTATTGAACAAAGATTCGATTGTCGTATTTGAATCAACAGTTTATCCAGGAGCAACCGAAGAAGTTTGTGTACCAATATTGGAACAACATTCTAATTTAGTGTGTGGAGAAGACTTTTTTGTTGGTTATTCGCCTGAAAGAATTAATCCAGGTGATACAACGCATAGATTTACAACTATCAAAAAGATTGTTGCTGGACAGGATGAACAGACGACAAAGGTAATGTCTGAGGTGTATGGTTCGGTTATTGAAGCAGGTGTTTATGCTGCTTCTTCAATAAAAGTAGCAGAAGCGGCAAAAGTGATTGAAAATACTCAGCGAGATGTCAATATAGCACTCATGAACGAATTAGCAATTATATTTAATCAATTAGATATTGATACTGCAGAAGTATTAAAAGCAGCTGGCACAAAATGGAATTTCTTAAATTTCAAGCCGGGTCTTGTTGGCGGTCACTGTATAGGTGTAGACCCATATTACTTAACCTACAAAGCAGAATCTTTAGGTTATCATCCTGAAGTTATTTTATCAGGACGACGTATTAACGATAATATCGCAAAATTTATCGCTTTAAATATTATTAAAGCACTTATAAAGCAAGGTATAGCGATTCAGGGTGCTAAGGTAAATGTATATGGTCTTACTTTTAAAGAGAATTGTCCTGATTTAAGAAACACAAAAGTTCTTCAAGTAATTAAAGAACTAAAAGAATATGGTTTAGTAATTTATACACATGACCCAGTTGCAGAAAAAGAAGAGGCTGCAAAAATTTATAACATTGAGTTAATAGATTTTGAAGTGCTTCCACTAGCCGATGTAGCTATATTTGCAGTAGCACATGATTTATACTTACAACAAAAGCAAAGTTACTTAAATCTGATAAAAGATAAGGGTGTTATATGCGATGTTAAAGCTATAATTGATGACAATGATGTTAAAGATACTCAATATCTTTGGAGGTTGTAACAATGATAATTATGCAAGTTACTGCTATTGAAATGACTCAAAACAAACTGTTAAAAGCGTTAAATGAAACGTGCGTTAACAATGGTTTCGAGGTACATTGTGTTTGTAAAATGGAAAAAAATTTCGATATGGTCACTCGTGACGGTCTTGTCTATCATAATATAAATATCGATAGGAATATTAATTTAAAAAATAATATAACTACGTTGTTTCAACTTATAAAATTAATAAAGCAAGTTAAGCCGGATATAGTACACGTACATACACCAATAGCTGCAGTGTTAGGTAGGATTGCAGCTAAAATTGCTAAGGTACCCACGATTATCTATACGGCACATGGTTTTTACTTTCATGAAGGTATGAAAAAGAGATATTATTACTTCTATTTTATAATAGAAAAGCTTTTGGCTAAATTTTGTACAGATTATTTATTTACGCAAAGTAGAGAAGATTATGAATTAGCGACACGTAATCATTTCTTATCATTTAAAAATGCATATCACTATCGCTGGATTAGTAATGGCGTTGATTTAGAAGGAAAATTTAATTATGACAAAGTGGATTATAAAGATATCGAATCAATCAAACAAAAGTATGACATTAAAAACGATGATTTAATTATTACTTTTATTGGTAGGTTAGTTGAAGAAAAAGGAATCATTGATTTATTAGAAGCAATAGACAAGCTGAAACTTAAAAACTTTAAAGTATTTATGATTGGTGACATTCATCATAGTGAGCGTGATACATCAACATATAAAGCTATCCAAAATTATAAAAAATTAAGTAACGTCATTTTTACAGGAGCACTAGATAATATACGTGATTATTTATACTTAAGTGATATTTTTTGTTTACCGTCATATAGAGAAGGCATGCCAAGATCTATTATTGAAGCTATGGCTATGAAAAACGCTATTATCACTACTGATATAAGAGGGTGTAGAGAAGAAGTTGTTGATAATGAAAATGGATATTTAGTTCCAACAAATGCCCCCCAATATATAGCTACTAAAATTGAGGCGTTAGCTGATGATTCAAAGCTGTTAGCCCAATTTAAAGCCAAAAGTTATGACTTAGCACATGAATATTATGATGAACATCAAGTTGTCCTTAAACAATTACAAATTTTTGAAAAAATTAAAAAAGGCGAGTGATTGAAATGGGGAAGAGAACTTTAGATATTATAATTAGTGTTGTAGGTTTGTCTTTAACAGCTCCTATATTAATAATATGTTCGATTTTAATTCGAATCACCATGGGAAAACCTATATTTTATAAACAAGTACGCCCAGGTAAAAATGAAGTGCCTTTCACGTTAATTAAGTTTAGAACAATGACAAATCAACAAGATTTAAATGGCGTACCTTTACCTGATGAATTACGCAAAACAAAGATAGGTTCCTTTATTCGAAGTACAAGTATTGATGAGCTTCCTCAACTTTATAACGTTTTAAAAGGGGACTTAAGCATTGTGGGACCTAGGCCACTACTAATGGAATATTTAAAATTATATAATGCTGAGCAAAGAAAGCGTCACAGTGTAAAGCCTGGGATTACTGGTTTGGCTCAAGTAAAAGGACGTAACGCATTGTCATGGGAAAAGAAATTTGAATATGATGTGTGGTATGTAAATAATCAATCTATGAAATTAGATTTATATATAATAGTAAAAACGATTTTAAAAGTATTATTACGTAAAAACGTTAATGCATATAATCATACAACTATGTATAAATTTAAAGGTACGAAATCATGAACAATATTATGTTGATAGGTAATGGTGGTCATGCAAAAGTAATCAAGGATATTATTTTACGATTGCCCAACTACCATATTACTGGTTATCTTGATGATACAATATCACAACCTGGCTATATTAATAATGTGGTATACGATAATATAGAAAATATTAGTAAATATAATCGAGATAATTACTTTGTTATCGCAATTGGAGACAATAAGACACGACAGCAAATAGTTCGACGACTAGATAGTATAGACATTAAATTTGCAACAATTATTCATCCTTCAGCTATTATCGGTTCCAACGTAAGTATTGATGAAGGTACTGTTGTAATGGCCAATGTTACGATTAATGCAGACGTTTGTATTGGTAAGCATTGTGTTATCAATACGATGTGTTGTATCGAACATGATATAAATATTAAGCATTATGTACACATTGCTCCGCATGCGACTTTAACAGGTAATGTAGTCGTAAATAGTTGTACTTTAGTAGGCGCAGGTGTGACAGTTATTCCAAATATTACTATAGGCCAAAACGTGACAGTAGGTGCAGGATCTACCGTTATTAACCATATAGCAGATAATTGTACTGTATATGGTTCACCAGCTAAAATTAAGAGGTGAGACATCATGAAAGACGACAAAATTTATTTATCTCGACCACATATGGGGGGGCGCGAACAAGAATATATCAATGATGCTTTTGCAAAGAATTGGATAGCACCTCTAGGTGATAATGTGAACAAGTTTGAGATAATGTTACAGAAATATACCGGAGCTAAAGCGGCATTAGCTTTGAGCAGCGGAACTGCAGCTATTCACTTAGCACTAATCGAAAGTGGTGTTAGAAAAAATGATATCGTATTCTGTTCGACATTAACTTTTTGTGCATCTGCTAATCCAATTTTATATTTACAGGCTAAACCAGTTTTTATTGATTCTGAATTAGCTACGTGGAATATGTGTCCAAAAGCATTAGAAAAAGCATTTCAAAAATATAGTAAAATGGGTCAAAAACCTAAGGCAGTAATCGTAGTGAATTTGTATGGACAGACTGCTCAATATGATGAAATAGTAGCACTTTGTAAGGCGTATGGTGTGCCTTTAATAGAAGATGCTGCAGAGTCATTAGGATCTAGTTATGGGAATAAGATGAGTGGAATAATTGGTGATTTTGGCACACTATCATTTAATGGTAATAAAATTATTACAACGAGCGGTGGAGGCATGCTATTATCTCATAATAGTAAAGCATTGGAACATGCATTGTTTTTAGCGACTCAAGCTAGGGATGAAGCTCCTTATTACGAGCATAGTGAATTGGGATACAATTATCGTTTAAGTAATATATGTGCCGGTATTGGACTAGGACAATTAGAAGTACTAGAAGATAGAATTAAAGCTAGAAGAGCGATTTTTGACAGATACAAAGAAAATCTAAAGTCTAAAGTACTTACATTCCAAACTGAAATAACCAATACAAAATCCAATAGATGGTTAACGGCATTTTTATTATCAAATAATAGTAATACGTTAACGCCTACAACAATTATTAATAAATTAGCTGATAATAATATAGAAGCGAGAAGAGTATGGAAACCAATGCATATGCAACCATTATATAATAAATATGATTACATATCTGTAGACAATGATAATGCGCAATCAATATTTGAACGTGGTGTTTGTTTACCATCTAGTTCTGATTTAACGTTACAACAACAAGATAAAGTTATAAGCATTGTTCAAGAGATAATGAAAGCAACTAAATAGTCATAATTAAAAACTGCCATATAGTCACATGACTATATGGCAGTTTTGGTTTAATCTGTCGAATAATGAGAGACTAATTCTTTTAAATGAAGATATAGTTCATTTGGAAAAGACTCTTTAGGTGTTTGTGTTGTTTTATATTTATTAACAAATTCATCAGGAGACATATTGAAAACACGGTGGAAATTTTTTAAAAAAGTTGACTGTGACCGATAACCGTAGTTTTTCCATAATTCATTGTAATTGGACGTTAACATTTCTACAGCTAGTCTATATATTTTGATTTTTCTAATATATTTTATTAGAGAGATATTCATTGATTCTGAAAATACTCTAGATAGATAGCTTGCATTAACGTAAAAGTTATCGGCTATGTCTGCTAAAGATATATCTTCTTTATAATGATTATTTACGTAATCTAATACCTTTTTAATGAGTGGGTTAGCATTTTCTAAAGTGTTTTCTTTATAATATTTACCTAAACGAATATAGTTAATTAATTTAATAATGCATATATCGGCATTGAATTGATCATTTTCATAAATTGCTACAACAGTTTCAAGAAATTCTTTCTTGATATAATATTCAATTTTAGATTTATCAAGGTAAAATTGGTCCCAACCAAATAATGAAAACCTATTAAAACTTAATTTATTTATAGTTAGCTCTATAACTTTACCAGAATTTATAAGGAGATTAGGAGAGGTATAGGGTTCCATTATAAAAAATTCATGCTTTTGAAATTTACCTAGATAAGCTTTGTCATAAAATGAAACATGTCCTGACAATACAAAAAATATGTGAATATTATTGAAGCTATCTTTTATATTAATATCAGAATCGTGAATTTGATAATTGTAATCCATAGTATCTCTCTTTTCATATTAAAATAGGTTTATATTATAAGGATAGCACGTCTATTGTTCATGAAATTTACGATAAGTGGTAAATTATTTACTTAAAATAGTAAAAGAAGAATTATGAACTATGTGCATCTTATAGCATATTTAAGATGTCTTTTCTATTGTAAATATAAAATATTTAACTTTACGGCCAAAGTTATTAAAAAAGCGCTAATTGGTTAAATTAGCGCTCACTTGGAGATGTAAAGTGAATATTCAAAAGTTTAAAGAGAATAAAAACATCCCTGTAAGATATCATAGAGTAAATGACTACTAGTCTATTTGATTAAAGTAGCTAAATGGATTATATCAACTTCTTATACTATTTGCTATTTCCATTGGAGAATTAGCAAAAAATTGACAATATAGAGTAAAATATAGTTACAACTTATTTAAAAAAAAAACACTAATCTAATGATTAGTGAAAAAATAAAATTCTGAGTGGTTTATTGGTGCTAATGGTAGAACTGAGATGAATGTATGAATAAACCAATATAACTTCAAATTTTTTATTTTTAATTATGAAAGCATAGTACTAAAAACCATTCCGTCTTCCTAAAACAATAAATAGAAGACATTTAAAATTATAGCAAATGAAAATATGGTTTTATATAAAATATAGGGAATAGTAAAATTAAATAACATATAAGTAAAAATAAGAAAATATTTATTAACCAATAACAGTAATATAAGTATAGAAATGTATAAATAGCAATAATTATTTATCACAGTCAGTTAGTTAATATAATACTTATTTTTTACAATATCTCGTGTGAATTTTACTTATTACAGAATAATTAACATATTTAAGAAAATAAAAGTATAATATAGTTATGGTGTTAACGCACCATTTTACCTCTACTAATAATTTTTTGAAATTAGAACAATAGTTTATCGTATAGCTACTTATGATATCTTTTGTTCTATTTCTTTGTTTATAAAGCTTTTTAACTGTTTAATAATAAAAAGACTCTTTTTTACTTTATCATCTTACTTTTTTACTATGTCAGTGATATTACTCTAAAGCAAGGATAAAAGTGCTACAATAGTTTTGTGTGGTGAACACATAAATATTTTCATAAAATATATTCCCTAGTATGAAACAGGTTTAGGAAATTTTGCACTATGCTAGATCAAAATAGCGACTTTGATTTAGTTATAGCATTTTCTTAAACCTGTTTTTTTAAATTAAAAACGGAGTAATTAGTTGTTTTTTACTTTATGAATTCTCTTTTTTACTTATAGACACAAGAGTATATACATTATAAAAAAAACAGTATATATTTGTTGTGAGGTAAGACATAAACATCATGACTACTTTCAGTAATAAACTGAATTTTACCCATCAAGAATACATGTACTTATCTCTCTCTTATATTCGCTTTCTCCTGAGCTATTTATTAATTTTTATAGTTCATTACAATTGTAGTGCATTGTAGTAAACTAGCATATGTTATGGTAGTTTACCTTCCAAACTACCACGCTCAATTATCAGTGTTTATTAATAAGCGACTGTACTATTAATAAACCTAATTTAAAACACTCTAACTATTAAAGTGAAATTAATAGTTAGAGTGTTTTCTGTATGTCGTAAATTAATTTCGTTAACTCATTTATAAATATAATTACATATTAGTTTTAAACACTGCGAGTTGAACTTAAAACAGTTATAATATAAGAGATATGGAGGTATGTTAAAGTGGAATTCTGGTTAGAGCAACAAGCTAAGAACAAAGGCAATAAAATTTTTATTGATGACGGGAACACGCAGTTAACATTTAAAGCATTTTATGATTTAGCTTTAAAAGTAGCAAAAAATTTAACTGAACTTAACAATAAAAGAATCGGATTATATATAAACAATAGTATAGAATCTGTCATTATTATTAATGCTGCTTGGATAGCAGGTATTGAATTAGCAATGATTAATACAAGACTAACAAAGCATGAAATTTTAAATCAGATGGCTTCCATTGATGTAGATATCATAGTTAGTACGCTAGAGCTTGATTTAGATGACATAATGATTATAGATGGACATGAAATCATTAATAAAAATGATTCAAAAAATAATATAGTAGCTTCATTTGAGTTGAATCGTATTGCTTCAATCATGTTTACATCTGGTACCACTGGACCTCAAAAAGCGGTACCTCAAACTTTTGGCAATCATTTAGCTAGTGCGCAAGGGTGTAAACAAAGTTTAGGTTTCGATGATGACACAATATGGTTATCTGTATTACCTATTTATCATATTTCTGGATTAAGTGTGATATTAAGAGCTATAATACAAGGGTTTACGGTACGTATTGAACAAAAATTTGACACTCAACACATGCTAGAGATAATCCGCAATGAACGACCTACACATCTTTCTTTAGTGCCACAAACATTGCAGTGGCTACTAGATGAAGGATTAACTCAACCATATAGTATCGAAAAAATCTTACTAGGTGGTGCCAAATTATCACGTCAATTAATCGATAAATCATTACAATGTGAATTACCAATATATAATTCTTTCGGTATGACAGAAACATGTTCACAATTTTTAACGGCATCACCTAAGATGTTAGCCGAACGTTATGATACGGTTGGGAAACCAAGTGATAATGTTCGAGTGGCTATCAAAAATGCAGATAGTAAGGGACATGGTGAATTATTGATAAAAGGCGACAACGTCATGAAGGGTTATCTATACCCAAGTGAATTACAAGGTGTCTTTAAAGATGGTTTTTTCAATACAGGAGATATTGCGGAAATCGATGAACAAGGCTACGTTATGGTATATGATCGTAGAAAAGATTTGATAATAAGTGGTGGAGAAAATATTTACCCATATGAAATTGAATCTAAAGCTAAATATTTTGATGGCATTATAGATGCAATGTGCACAGGGATTGAAGACAATACGTGGGGGCAAGTACCATATTTATACTATGTTGCTCATGAAGAAATCGATCATAACTTGCTTGCCAATTATCTAGCAAGTAATCTCGCAAAATACAAAGTACCAAAAGGGTATGAACGTGTAGATAAACTTCCGTACACATCTACTGGAAAATTACAAAGAGGCAAAATTACTGATTAGTAAGGAGCTAAACTATGAAATTAGTCAATTTAAAGCTTTATTATTATGATGAAAACTTTAAACAAGCTATAGTAACGCCTAAAATTACTTTGAGACATCGCAAGGCCTTAATCATTGAACTGACGACCGACAATAACCAAAGATTCTATGGAGAATGTAATGCCTTTGAAACCGACTGGTATTTTGATGAAACAATAGCAGTTGCAATTGGCAAAGTTAAAGAATGGTTCCAAAATGTACGTGATATGACGTTAAATTCCTTCGAAGATATTAAACTAACTTTAAAAGGACTTGATAAGTATCCAGCTACAAGAAGTACGATAATTATGGCATGTTTTCAAATGTTTAATAAATTAGAAGCGTTAAGTGTAAGTTATGGTGCGACTGTTAGTGGTTTAAATAATATCAAGTATAAGCAACTTGCCGAAACAAGACCTGAAAGAATTAAAGTGAAATGGTCCACAAATATTTTGCAAGATTTAGAGCATTTGATGTTATTACCGTTTAGATTTGATGTTGCTATTGATGCTAATGAATCTTTGTCATTAAACGATATTTCTCTACTTGAACAAGTCTCCACTTATAACATTATTTATATCGAAGAACCGTTTAAATCACTGCAAACTATAGACAAAACGGCAATTACACATATTTTAAATGTTGCATTAGATGAAAAAGCTTTATCTTTGGCAACAATTGAAGACATCATTAAAGAATATGATATTAGGGTTGTCGTATTAAAGCCGTTTCGTTTAGGCGGGATCGATAAAGTATTGGACGCTATTGATAGATTGAGTCAATTAGGCGTGCGGACTGTTATAGGAGGCATGTATGAATACGGATTAAGTAGATATTTTACTGCTATGTTAGCACAATATGCAACATATACCAGTGATATCACACCTGAGGGTTTTTATTTTGCACATGATTTTGCAGAAAATATGGGCATAGTAAAAAATGGAAGGTTATTGTTTCACCCTCCACATATTAATGCCTCAAAATTAACAGCTATTTATTAGTTTTATTATGATCCTTTTTCAAAGGTACTGGGTCAAAACCACTTTTATGAAAAGGGTGACATTTTAGAATTCGTTTAAATCCTAACCAACTTCCTTTAAATGGACCATAGACTTCGATTGCTTCCTTAGTATATGCTGAACATGTAGGATAGAAGCGACAAGTCGCTGGTGTTAACGGAGAAATGTATTTTTGATAAATATAAATAAGAAATAGTAAAACTTTTTTCATAATGTGACCTCCAATGGAGTTTTAAGCATTAATATTTTAACATATTTTGAGGTGTCTGATGACTATTAAGTATTTAGATAAAGATAATAACAAGGTGTTTCTCAATTTTACTACAGATAAAGATAAGGCGAATGGGCAGCATGTGCTAATTATACCTATTTATAAAGATAATTTATTATTTACGTACCATGGTAGTCGAGGTATAGAGTTTCCAGGCGGTAAAATTGAGCCGAATGAAACATCAATAACAGCTGCACAACGAGAGTTATATGAAGAAACAGGGGCAGTAGTATTAGAATTGCATTATATTGCTCAATATTACGTTCAACGACATGACTTACCGAGCTTTTATAAAGACGTATATGTTGCTAAAGTTGATTATATAGAAACAAAGCAAGATTACTTAGAAACTAAAGGTCCCAAACTTTATCGCGCTGTTACAGATATACCTGAACACCAACAAAGTTTCTTAATTAAAGACACAACAATATTAAAATGTCTGGAACGGGTGATTGAACTTGGATATTATAACTAAAAAGCGTATGCCTATTGATGTTACTTCACATGTTTTTGAAGAAATTACCTATCTCGTTGATGGTTTCAGTGTAAAAGGATTAATGGCTACACCTAAGAGTGAAGTGAAACGAATAGTCATGTATTTGCGCGGTGGAAAAGGACAGGTAGGCAAGGTGAGAGCAGCACGTTTACTACAATTTGCAGACCCAGAGACTTTAGTGATTGCACCATACTATCGTGGTAATAATGGAAGTGAAGGAAAAGACGACTTTTACGGTGATGATTTAAATGATGTAACTGCGTTACTGAAAATATTAAATCAAAGCTATCCTAAAGCGTTCGTTCATATGATTGGTTTTTCACGTGGTGGATTACAAGGCTTATTAACTTTCCAAGACTTACCAGTAAATAGCTTTATTATTTGGGGCGGTGTCTCTGATATACATTTAATGTATAAAGAACGCGTAGACTTAAGAGGCATGATGAGAAGAATGGTGGGTCACCCTAAAAAGGACAAGGGCGCATATGATAAAAGAGATGCCATTAAAAATATAACGGATAATGCGCCACCTATTTTGATTGTACATGGTTACCAAGATAAGCAGGTACATATTCAACAAGCTCAATATTTAGCTCAGTCATTAGCACAAATAGGCGCCGATTATCGCATCGTTTATCAACAAAAAGAGGGACATGTGCCTAGACCTATGGCATTAAAAAAAGTATTAACACAAATTAAACAATGGATGATAGATATCGAAAACAATCAATTAAATTGTGATTATCGTATTGAATAATAAGCTATTAACATAAAACAAGGCTATGAGGTTAATCATAGCCTTGTTTTAATATAAATGTATTATTTTTTGAAGCCGCCTTTTTCGGCAAGTTCAGCTGTCTCTGCGCCAAATTTTTCGAAATTTTGATTGAAACGTTCAATTAAATCTTGAGCTTGTTCTTTATAAGCTTCGCTATCGTTCCAAGCATTCATAGGATTTAAAAGTGTTTGAGGGACACCTTCAACACTTACTGGAATATTTAAGCCAAATATTTCATCTTTAGTATATTCAGCTTCAGTTAATTCTCCCGTAATAGCTTGGTTAACCATTTGACGAGTATAAGATAAACTGATACGACGACCTATGCCATATTTACCGCCAGTCCAACCCGTGTTCACTAAGTAAACATCAACTTCATGTTTGTCTATTAATTCACCTAAAATATCAGAGTAAACTTTTGCATCTAATGGTAAGAAAGGTGAACCGAAACAAGTTGAGAATGATGGTTCAGGTTCAGTAACGCCACGCTCAGTTCCTGCAAGTTTAGCAGTAAAACCACTTAAGAAATGGTACATAGCCTGATCTTTATTTAATTTTGAAATAGGTGGTAGTACACCAAATGCATCTGCTGTTAAGAAAATAATTGTATTAGGATGAGCAGCTTTAGACGGTTTAACGATATTTTCAATATGATCGATTGGATATGCAGCACGTGTGTTTTCAGTATAGTAATTATCATCGAAATCGATGTCACCATCGTTGTCAACTACAACATTTTCCAAAATCGTACCGTATCTAATTGCATCGTATATTTGAGGTTCATTTTTCTTAGAAAGGTTAATTGCTTTAGCGTAACAGCCACCTTCAATATTAAAGATACCGTTGTCATTCCAACCATGCTCGTCATCCCCGATTAATTTACGAGTAGGATCAGCAGATAAAGTTGTTTTACCAGTACCTGATAAACCGAAGAATAATGCTACATCGCCTTTTTCACCCACGTTGGCTGAACAATGCATACTCATAATATTATCTTTAGGTAATAAATAGTTCATTACTGAAAAAATACCTTTTTTCATTTCGCCTGCATATTCAGTTCCACCGATAAGTATGACCTTGTGCTTGAATGAAGTAATAATAAATGTTTCTGAATTCGTACCGTCAACTTCTGGATCAGCTTTAAATCTAGGAGCGGAAACGATAGTGAAGTCTGCTTTGATTTCTTTAGCCTCTTCGCTAGAGCTAGGTTTAATAAACATATTTTGAGCGAATAAATTATGCCAAGATAATTCATTAATGACTGTAAGATTTAATTGTGAATCTTCGTCACTACCAGCGTAACCATTGAAAATGTACAATTCATCACGTTCGTCAAGGTAATCTAAAACTTTGGTATAGAGATTTAAAAACGTTGTTTCATCAATAGGTTGGTTGATATTACCCCAATCGATATCATCTTTATAAGAAGGTTCAGTTACAATAAACTTATCTTTAGGGGAACGTCCAGTGTATTTACCAGTTCTGGCATTTATAGCACCAAGTTCAGTTAGTTCTCCTTCATTTTTTTCCAACATCTTGTAGTATAACTCTGTAGTCGATAATTGAAATAAAGAAGATGTTTTATTAATAATATTTTCCAGTTTACTAGTGTAAGTATACGTATCTATCGCCATACTTAATCCCTCCAACGCTATTTTTATGTAAGCCTTTACATTAAATGAGTATAACATAATCATTATATTATGCCATAAAAATTATTATAAAAAATTAGTTTTTGTAAAATTGACATTATTATGCACTTTAGGTAGTATAGTTACTAACGGATTCTCTTATCCTGAGAGGCGGAGGGACATGGACCCAATGAAGCCCAGCAACCTCTTCTTTATTTATTAAAGAAGGAAGGTGCCAAACCGTTTGCAGACATATATCGTCTGAACGATAAGAGCGAATGGACGTATTGAGCCTTCTCTCTATTTTTGTAGTGATGAAGGCTCTTTTTTTATTAAGCTCACATAAAAGAGAATTTTCGTAATTTAATAACTAAAGGAGCAATTTATGACTTACAATAGAAGATTATTCACTTCAGAATCAGTAACAGAAGGACACCCAGACAAAATTGCGGACCAAGTTTCTGATGCAATTTTAGACGAAATATTAAAAGACGATCCTAACGCAAGAGTTGCTTGTGAGACGACGGTAACAACAGGAATGGCACTTATTTCAGGTGAAATTTCAACAACAACTTATGTTGATATCCCTAAAGTAGTCCGTGAAACGATTAAAAACATAGGCTATACTCGAGCTAAATATGGTTATGATAGTCAAACAATGGCAGTATTAACGGCAATTGATGAACAATCTGCAGATATTGCACAAGGTGTAGACACGGCTTTAGAGTATAGAAATGATATTTCTGAAGAGGAAATTGAAGCTACAGGTGCTGGTGACCAAGGATTAATGTTTGGTTATGCAACAAAAGAAACAGATACTTATATGCCTTTACCTATTTTCTTATCTCACCAATTAGCTAAACGATTGTCTGATGCACGTAAAGACGGTATTATTAAATATTTACGCCCTGATGGTAAAGTCCAAGTAACAGTTGAATATGATGAAAACGATCAGCCTAATCGTATTGACACAATCGTAGTGTCAACTCAACATGCCGATAATATAGAATTATCACAAATTCAAAATGATATTAAAGAACATGTTATTTATCCAACAGTTCCTAAAGCATTACTAGATGAAAATACGAAATTCTACATTAACCCAACAGGTCGCTTTGTTATAGGTGGACCGCAAGGGGATGCTGGTTTAACTGGAAGAAAGATTATCGTTGATACTTATGGAGGATATGCCCGTCATGGTGGTGGCTGCTTTAGTGGTAAAGATCCAACTAAAGTTGATAGATCGGCTGCCTATGCAGCAAGATATGTTGCAAAAAATATCGTAGCTGCTGATTTAGCGGATAAATGTGAAGTTCAATTAGCTTATGCCATTGGTGTTGCTGAGCCAGTATCAATATCTATTGATACTTTTGGCACAGGACAAGTAAGTGAGACTGAGTTAGTTGAAGCAGTAAGAACGCATTTTGATTTAAGACCAGCGGGTATCATCAAAATGCTAGACTTAAAACAACCGATATATAAACAAACTGCTGCTTACGGACATTTTGGACGTACGGATGTATTATTACCCTGGGAAAAATTAGATAAAGTTAACGTCTTAAAAGATGCAGTCAATGTATAATAAATACATTGCAGTTTTATTTGTATTTTTATCGAATGATTAAACAATTTTTAATATAATGAAGAATAATGATATATAAAGGAGCGAAATTGTTATGAATTCATTTGGGCCAATTCAAATCGGTTTGATTGTAGCTATCGTAATAGCAATTATTTGTTTTATTCTGTTTTTAATTGCTTTAAGAAGTAAGAAAAAAGCGCAACAAAAAATAGAAGAACAATACCAATCACAACAACAAAAATTGAATGATGAACACGCAGAGGAATTAGAAAAAGAAAGAATAGAGAATAAAAAGACTGTCACTAAACAACAAGAAGAATATGAGGCTACAGTTAATTCTAAAGACAGAGAAATAGATGCATTAAAATTATTCTCTAAAAATCACAGTGAATATGTCACAGATATGAGACTTATTGGCATTCGTGAACGCTTAGTAAATGAAAAACGTATTCGCCCTGAGGATATGCATATTATGGCTAACATCTTTTTACCAAGAAATGAATTCAACGATGCACAACGTATTAGTCATTTAGTATTGACTCGTACAGGTCTATACCTTATCGATTCACAATTATTAAAAGGTCATGTTTTCAGTGGGATAAGTAGTCAGCAATTTGAAGAGCAACCAATGATGTCTCAAGTATTTGATACGCTTAATTTAGACAAAAATGAACCGCAAACGTTAGTATTAGACCAAAATGATGATAAAAATTCATTATCATTTGTAAATTATTCTAACCACCTAGAAGCAGTTGAAAAATTAGCCGGTGATTTGCAACGACAACTTGACTTGAAATACACACCAACAACTATTTTATACTTTAATCCAAAAAATGAAGGTGCAGTTACCATTTCTAATTATGCACAATCGTCAAGTAGTAAAGTATTAGTAGGGCCAGAACAACTAGATGAGTTCTTCAATAAATTTGTGTTTCACGGTAGAATTCAATATAATGTGGAAGATTTACAGAACATTATGGATAAAATTGAATCATTTAATTAATATTTTAACTGGGCGTCTTGTACGCTCAGTTATTTTTTAAGCATTTTAATATGATATTAAGGCATAATTTATTATGATATTAGTAACTTAACTTGGAAGGAGTTATTATAATGCAAACAACAAAATTTTATAACGGTAATGAAATGCCAGTACTTGGTTTAGGTACGTTTAGAGTTGAAAATAGCGATGAATGTAAAGAGGCTGTTAAACATGCCATCAAAAGTGGTTACAAAAGTATTGATACAGCCATGATTTATGAAAATGAAGATAAAGTAGGAGAAGGTATTGCTGAAGGTTTAGCTGCTACGGGGTTAGATAGAAGTGATTTATTTATTACTTCTAAACTGTGGTTAACCGATTATGGGCGTAACAATGTTCAAGAAGCATATGAAACGAGTCTTAAAAAATTAGGATTAGATTACTTAGATTTATATTTAATGCATTGGCCAGGAACTGATGAAGCCTTAATGATTGATACATGGAAAGGCATGGAAGATTTATATAAAGAGGACAAAGTGAAAAACATTGGCGTTAGTAACTTCACATCTCAGCATTTAGAAGCACTATTAGCACAAGTGTCTATCAAACCAGTAATTAATCAGGTAGAATTTCATCCATACTTGACTCAAGATGAGTTACGTAGATATTTAGAAGTTCAAGGTATAGTGGCAGAATCTTGGTCACCCTTAATGAATGCTCAAATTTTAGATGATGAAGTGGTAAAAGAAGTGGCTAAAGAAGTAGGTAAAACACCAGCTCAAGTTATTATTCGTTGGAATGTCCAAAATGATGTAGTCGTGATTCCTAAATCAGTGACTCCTTCTAGAATAGAAGAAAACTTAGATGTATTCGATTTTCAACTTAATGATGATCACATTAATAAATTAAATAAATTAAACGAAGATAAACGTATCGGTCCTAACCCTAGCGAATTTTCTGGGCACTAAAATTAATAGTTGTAAATAAAAAAGCTAGTAACTATAGCGTATAAATCATACGTTATTAGTTTACTAGCTTTTTAAAATAAGTTGTAACCTATTAAGCAGCATATAAAACAACCACCATATTGTAATATTGAATAACTAATAAATAATGGTAAATTAATTTCCGATTCAATCATTTTAACAAGCTCAGATATTAATGTAGAAAAAGTGGTTAATCCTCCTAAAATACCTGTAACTAAAAAAGTGTTGAACCAAGCATTATACATAGAATGACTTAAAATAATGCCAATAAACAAACTGCCAAGTATATTAACAAGAAAAGTCGCTATTGGAAAAGGGCCTTGAAACTTGTTGACACATATTTCAGTTATCCCACCACGAATTACAGCACCAATACCACCACCTATGCATACACACAATAATGTTATCAACATTATAATTTACCTCCAATTTTAACACCAACATAACATAAACAAATACCAAGAATATAACTGCTAATGCCATATATAAATAGTAAAGCGATTGCTTGATGGTTGTACATTGTTATTAATTCAAATTGAAAAGTAGAAAAAGTGGTCAACGCACCAACAAACCCAGTCGTAATTCCTTTTTTTAATTGTGGGTTATTACGGAAATAAGCCATTGCAAGAGTACCAAGAAAGCCCATTAGCAAAGCACCAATAAGGTTAGCGATAAAAGTTCCAATGGGTAACGTAGTGGTGCTATTATTGCAAAGAGATAATAAATATCTTAATAGAGCACCTACCGCACCCCCGAAAAAGATATAAACATATTGCATTTCATAAATACCTCCATTTAAAAATAAACACTACAAAAGCATTTATACTTTTGTAGTGTTTACTAGAAAATAATGCCAAATGTAGTTAATGCAGCTATAATATGTATGATTATAACGATTAATAAAATATAAGGCAGTGATTTACTAAGCTTTTTAACCCAATCCGTTCTTTCTTTGGAATGTTTGATTGCCTTATCTGCTAAAATAATTGCAATGATTAGTATAACAGCATTGATAATACTACAAACAAAAATTAATTTAATCATTGAATTAAATAGATGACCTAATAAAGGGTCACGTGTATTGAAATAGAAACTAATAATAATTAACACAGCAGATAAATAAAAATATAGTTTTGAACGTGCCATATTTACCTCCTACTATATATCATTAGCTAATAATAACACATATTGCTTAAAATTGAATAGTAATTATCATATACTAAATAAGAGGATAGTAGTTTTGTTAAAGATATCTAAGGTATATATACTTAATAATAAACGAAGAATTTGTAATATAATTTTGATATTAGATAAGCAAAAAATTAGAATTTTAGGCTTATTAATGGTATAAATAACTTAAATGGTTAGTAAACCGTTATAGATAATTTGTTTTCAAATTATCATTTTAGTCAGGAGGAATAAGTAATGGCAAAATTAAATGTTGAAGTATTTGCAGATGGTGCAGATATCGAACAAATGAAAGCAGCGTACAAAAACAAAGAGGTTGATGGTTTTACTACAAACCCAAGTTTAATGGCTAAGGCTGGCGTAACAGACTATAAAGCTTTTGCTGAAGAGGCTGTACGAGAAATTCCTGATGCTTCTATTTCTTTTGAAGTTTTTGCAGACGATTTAGAAACTATGGAAAAAGAAGCAGAAATCTTAAAACAATATGGTGATAATGTATTTGTTAAGATTCCGGTTGTTAACACTAAAGGTGAATCCACTATTTCTTTAATTAAAAAATTATCAGCAGATAATGTACGTTTAAATATTACTGCCGTTTATACTTTAGACCAAGTAAAAGAAATTACTGAAGCGTTAACTGAAGGTGTGCCAACATACATTTCAGTTTTTGCTGGACGTATCGCTGATACTGGTGTAGATCCAATTCCAATGGTTAAAGAAGCTGTTGAAATTGCACATAGTAAAAAAGGCGTTAAGTTACTATGGGCTAGCTGTAGAGAAGTAATCAATGTCATCCAAGCAGACGAAGTTGGTGCTGACATTATTACATGCCCTGGTGACGTTGTTAAAAAAGTGAACAATAATTTAGGTCGTGACATTAATGAACTTTCTGTTGATACAGTAGAAGGTTTTGCGAAAGATATAAAAGCTTCTGGATTATCAATCTTATAAACTAATTATTCTCTGAATAATTAAACAGGGTTATTAGAATAATAACTTTGATGATTAGATGATAAATTGTAATAATCAGTTGCTGATAATTATCAAAAAAGGACTTAGCGCTAGCTTCAAGAAGTTAGCGCTTTTTTATTACATAAAAAAATTATAGCATTTATTTATAGATGTTAAGATTAAACAATTAGTACATAATGGTAAATAAAAATATTTTTTATTTAATGACTTTTAGTGGAGGGGATGAGAGTGAATTACTTATATCAAATATACATGAACAAGGATGAATTGGATAATTTAAACACGCCTCATTGCGTTAATGTTTTTTTAGTTATAGAGGGACAGATACAATTAAATAAATATTATGAGGAAAATAGTTATGGTAAAGGTGACGTTTTCGTTATTTTCGATTACGAAGACAACTACATAATCAAAAGAAATGGCATCTTAGCATGTATCTCTATTAACAATCAAAGCTATAATAGATTTTCTTTAGCTAATCGTAAAAATCTATTTAAAAATGAAAATGCTGACACGTTGGTTATTAAAACGTATATTGAGACACTTAAAGCTGTAATGGAAAAAGATTATTTTAATAGTGATATTGGTGTGATTAAATTAATAAACTGTGCGGCGTCAATATTAACTACTGAACAAAAAGAAATAAAAAACAATTCACAATCTAGTGAATTGATTAAAAACATTGTGCAATTTATTAACGAAAATTACAAACGACCATTAAGTTTATCGTCATTAGCTCAATTGTTCTATGTTAATCGAAGTTACTTATCTCGTGAGTTCTCGCGTAAAATGAATATGACGCTGATGAAATACATTAAAAAAGTGAAGATTTATAATGTATCTAGAGAATTGTTAGAAAATCGCTCTCCTGACACGACATGGCGTGAATATGGATATGCTTCATATAAGACTTTTCTCAATGATTTTAAAAACATAATGGGGACAACGCCTTCAGAATTTTTAGTTAACCAAAAGTATCGTCAATATACAGTTAACCACAACGATAGCAAAATCTATGATATTATCGATGCTTATTATCAAGAAATAATAAGTTGATTTTATAATTATAAAATAATAAAAATTATTAATGTACACAAAATTTGATTAAATATAGATTGAAGCATAAATTGTTTTAATATATGATTTAGAAGAGAGAAAGTTTCGCTAAATAGAGAGGTAACAAAATGAGCGTAAATATTTTTAAGCAGAAAGTTAGAAAACAATTGTGGTTTTTAACTAAAAAAGAAAAGAAAGAACTTAACGAAGTGCTGGAAAGGGTAACTACCGGAGATAGTCAAGTTGATACTCGCAAACCAATAAGGTTTTCAAATCAATTTTTAAAAGAATACATTTTTAAAGAAAAGGTCGTGTCATTTAATAATTTACTCCCATTACTATTAGGTATATTATTCACATATATATTGCTGATTGGTGTTTTTATTTTTGGCTTCTTGGCAAGTTTATCTTCAGTACAATATTTTATAAAACCAGAAGTTCAATTAACCACAACGATAGTCATACTAACGTTTATCGGGTCTATTTTACTAATTATTATTAGTTTATATTGTTTTCACAAGGTTACGGCATATTTCACTAAAAAATTATTAGAATATAGACATAACAGAAATTTATAATTAGTTATCTATGTTATGAGCTAGTAAGGATTTTAAAGTACAACTTTCTTGCCATTTTCTAAAAACTGTATAAAATTGTTCATCGACGACTAAATAGTGACCGTTTTCAAATTGAATCGTAAGCAAATTGCGTTTGCTTTTGATTCCGATGATAAAGTGCGCATTAATATAATATTGTATTGGTGCGCGCTTTTGTTTGATAGGGAAAAGTACTAGTTGATTGTGAATATATATAGGCACCAATTTATTTATGTTAAGTAATCGTTTAGCAATTTTGGTTTGAGTAGTAAAAGACTTATTGTGTAGCTCTAGATAGTAAGATAAAACATTTTTTATAACTGTAGGATAAATATAGTCGTGCGTTTTATAACGACACAGCGTACTCATACTATTACTTTCATTAGTCTTAATAAATAATAAATCTTGATGCTCTGACATTTTTATTACTCCTTTCGATCATTAAAATAAGAAAAAAATTTATTTTTTGTTGATTTTTTATATGATTTAATAGAAGAAAGAGAACGGTGCATTTTTTGGGCAATTTCATATTGTTTATAACCCTGAGAAGCTAGTTGAACCCACTTACGCTCATTTAACGATAATGTAGTTAAAAAATGATTAAGCAATAACTGATTTTCTACCATAGTGATAGTATCAATTGATGGTATATCTTTGCATGTTGTGATATCAGTGGTAAGTAATTGTCGTGAGGAAATACGAAATAAGTCGAGTAAATAGTATCTTAGACGGCTATATAAATATGATTGAAGAGAAGTTGATAAAGAAGCATCGTATTGTAAGATAAGTTGCCACATACGAATTAACAGTAATTGAAAAAATTCGTCATATTCATAAGTAACGTTGTATCGACGGAGTAAATGATGAATAATATACCGATGCTGTGCAAGTGCATCCTTTTTTAACATTTTGACCCTCATTTAGTGTAATTACAACTTTTATTTCCGGATATATTTATTTTAGTTCAAAAAAGAGAAATTTTCATTTGCTAAATCTGCATAATAAGTGTTAAATAATAGTAATAGATATAATATAATGTCAACATACACATAAATTAATTGCTTAACTTAAACATATATCATTTTGTCAAAGTTTGTTTGTAATACAGAGGAGGGTTAATATGGATTATGCGCATTTAAATTTAGAACATTTTTTCTCTAGGCACGATGACTTAGATATTATTAAAGATAAATCAGATTTTGTAATGATTAATAACATGACTAACGAAATGTTTTATCGAGATGGAGAAATTGAAGGTTCCATCGATTTGAACAGCTACTATTATAAAAATAGATCGCAAGCAGTAAGCTTTATAATGATGGACTACAATAAAAGTCAAGAGTAATGAAATTAAAATTTCATTACTTTTTTTATGAATTTGTAACAACGTTTGTATTAAATTGTGCATTGCTATCATAAGTGTTAAACTCTATTAGCAGATGTAGAAATTAACTATAAATCAATTAAAACCTAAGAGGTGTAGAAATGAAAAAGCATAAAAAGGGCGCTCTATTATCAATAATTGGATTATTGATAATCTTAGGTATTGTTGCATGTATAGTCTTTTCAATGGTTTCAGATCAAATATTTTTCAAAGAAGTTAAACAGCAAGAAAAAGTTGAAAATTTAAAAGTTACTTTAGAAAAGGCTTCAAAAAAACAAATACATAATTATACAAGTCAGCAAGTATCTAGTAAGGACAATAAATCTTGGCGTGATGCGTCTTCAACAGAAATTAAAAGTGCCATGGACAGTAAAAAATTTATTGATAGTGATACTCAAAAATATCAATTTTTAGAATTGGATAAGTATCAAGGTATTGATGAAAATAGAATTAAACGCATGTTGATTGATAATCCAATGTTATTAAATCACACAAATGATTTTATTAAAGCAGCCAAAGATAAACATGTGAATGAAGTATATTTAATTTCTCACGCTATTTTAGAAACGGGTTCGGCAAACAGTGAATTAGCTAGCGGTGTAGAAATTGATGGTAAGAAATATTACAACTTCTTCGGTGTTGGGGCACTAGACAAAGAACCAGTGAAAACAGGATCGGAATATGCTAAAAAACACGGTTGGGATTCACCAGAAAAAGCAATTGAAGGTGGCGCAGCTTTCATACATGATCATTTCTTATCTAAGAAAGATCAAAATACACTGTATAGTATGAGATGGAATCCTCAAAACCCAGGTGAACATCAATATGCAACAGACATTAAATGGGCTGAAAGCAATGCTAGCCTAATGGCACACTTTTATAAAAATATGAAGACTGAAGGTAAATATTATAAATATTTCGTCTATAAAGATGATAAAAAGCATCAAGACGAAGATAAATAATAATTTATATATTATATAGCTGAGGGTAACCATTCGTTATTTGGTTATCCTCTGTTTTGTTATAATTACCCAATAAAAAGATTGTTCAAATGCGTTGGATTTGAACAATCTTTTTAAATTATTTTGCTTTATTTTTATTATTAATTAACGCAAATAGTAGTAAGGTAGAAATGAATACTTTAATAATAAATTTCATTTATTTCACATCCCTTATAGATGATTTTAATTTATATTTAAGTACTATTTTTTATCAAAGTAATGATGTTTTTCTAAAAATTGTTGTGCAACTAATGCAGGTTCGGTTCCTTTGCCATCGGCTTCGTAGTTTAACTTTTGCATTTCTTCTGTAGAAACTTCACTTTCTAAATCTTTGATAGACTGTTTCACACCTGGATGTTTGTTTAATAAACTATTTGTTGCTAGTGGACTAGCATCATATGGTGGGAAGAATTTTCTATCATCTTTTAACACTTTTAAATGATAAGCAGAAATTCTACCATCTGTAGTATAACCTAAGGCGACATCCAGTTTTTTATTTTTCAATGCATCATAAACTAGACCAATTTGCATCGGTTTTAGTTGTTTAAATCCAAAGCCGTAATATGATTTGAATGGCCCATAACCATCACCGCCACGCTTAATCCATGTCGTATCCGTACCAACTTTGACATCGTCTTTAATTTTTTTTAAATCAGAAACTTTATGTAAATTATATTTTTTTGCAGTTTCCTGAGTTACCATAAAAGCAAATGTGTTTTCAAACCCATAAGAATTAAAGAATGTTTGATTAAACTTCTTTTTGAACAATGTTTGAGTTAAATCCATTGCGCTTTTAGAATCTCGAACCGGCTTATGATTTAGAGCACCTATAAGGTCTGTACCTGTATAACGTGTACTTGATACTTCTGCATTTCCATTAATGATAGCATTATGTTCTATAGATGCAGAACCTAAATTATTAATAATAGAGGCAGTGTATTTACCATTTGAATCATGTTCAATCTTATCTTTTAACATATAAGCCATTATTTGTGACTCACTTGTTGCTAGGGCAGTGATCTTTATATCTTTCTTAGATTGACCGCCGTTGAGTCCGGGTAAATCACAACCAGCTAAAAAAATTGAGCAAAATATTAGGAACAAAGTAAAACATTTAAAAACTTTCATAATTCAACCTCTTAACTAATAAATTTTGTTGAAATAGTCTGTTTATTAATTTAATCACTCATATAGAATATCATACATTAAAAAAATTTTTTAACTTTTAATAAATTATTCTGTTAGTAAATGATATTATAGATGTAGTATCTTAAAAATAAGTAATTAACATTGTTATGAGGTGTATGAATGAGAATAGCAATAGTAGGTGCTGGTACAGCAGGAGTAACGTTATTAAAAGAAATAGTGAAATATGAAGAATTTAAAGATATAAATATTGATATATATGATAATGCTGTCAATATGGGGCAAGGTGTACCATTTCAAAATGATAGCGATCAACTATTAATTAATTTACCCGCAAGACAAATGTCTATAAATTTAGATAATCCACAAGAATTCTTTGAATGGTATGAACAACAAAAAGAATTTAAATATATGAATCCGGAATATTTACCGCGTTTTATATTCGGACATTATATGAAATCCTATCTAAATAAGTATCATAATGAATATAGCAATATTTCTTTAATATCAAAGGAAGTTAAAGAAATTTTTATCGAATCAAACATAGGTGAAACGGCACTCAAATATAATATTTGCACTTCTGACGATATAAATTCTTGTCGTATATATGATTGTGTATTTTTGACTATTGGTACGCTTTCTTACCATGACCCGTACAATCTAAAGGGGATTAAAGGATATATACAATCTCCATATCCAACTTATAATACTTTAGATGAAGTTGATGACACTGACAGTATTGCGGTTATAGGTACCGGGCTAGCTAGTTTAGATGTAATCAGATATGTGACAGAACATCATCCAAATTTACCTATCACTGTTACAAGTAGAAGAGGTATATTGCCACGCGTGAGAGGCAATATGCCGGAGCTTGAATTTAAATATCTGACGCCACATAAATTTAATGAACTGAAACGACAACATTTTGGGACAGTGCCACTTGAAGAAGCAATGAAGCTGTTTGATTTGGAGTGCCAATATTATAATATTCAAGTCGAAAAAATGTTGGATGTTAATCTACACAATCACATCGAACAATTAGAATTTGATTTAAATCATCCGGATGAATTGGGTATATTTCAAAGTTTATTAGAAGGCATTAAAGAAAATATGAATTGGATTTGGAATAGTTTCTCTAGAGCTGATCAGATAGAATTTTTAAATAAATATCAACGTATTTTAAAAGCTAATTCAAATCCTATGCCACCAAGAACTGCAGAATTAATTATACATGGAATTAAAAATAACTTGATAAACATTAAGCCTAATTTGAAAAATGTAACATACGACAAAGATAAATTTAATTTCCAATTTGATGATGCACAGCACACACTTGAACAATATGATGTTGTAATTAACGCAACAGGTTCAAAGACACATCTAGCAGACTTAGATGCAGATGATCAACTGGTTATTAATTTAGAAAACAGACAATTAATTCAAGCGCATCCGCTAGGTGGTATTCAAATCATACCCGAGACTAATCAAGTAATTAGCCCAAGATATGGTACGTTAAACGATGTATATGCATTGGGGCAACTAACTAATGGGATTAATCAATCAAGAAATGGTGTTATGATGATTGTTAAACAAGCTGTTGGGGTAGTAAAACAGTTGTTTAAGCATTAATAAGCATCGAATTGTTGATAGAAATGTATGACGTAAAATTTAGGAAATTAAAATTTTAATCCTGACTTAATTCATATGGATTGTATTTGTGTAATAAATATAGTATTATGATTTTGTAACTTAAATGTAGGTTACATGACTCAATCGTTAATTAAAATTTCATAGTAAATTCTTTCGGGGCAAGGTGTAATTCCTAACCGGCAGTATATAAGCCTGCGACCCATAAATATTGTTTTTATTTATGGCTGATCTAGTTTGATTCTAGAGCCGACAGTTAAAGTCTGGATGGGAGAAAGAATGATATATAACAACACTCTCGTAGTGTTTATTTTGAGCTACTTTTAAATTGGATAAGTATGCTTATTTAAAGTTATAAACAAATTCCCACACCTGAAAATTATCTTTTTAGGTGTGTTTTTATTTTAATGAGGTGATTTTTTGAGTCAATTTTTAAAATATGCAGTTGACTTAGCCAAAATGGTAGATGGTCAAACTGGTATTAATCCGCCAGTTGGTGCGGTAGTTGTTAAAGACGGTCGTATCGTCGGACTAGGTGCACACTTAAAACATGGCGATAAACATGCAGAAGTACAAGCATTAGAAATGGCGCAGGACAAAGCTCAGGGAGCAACAATTTACGTTTCACTCGAGCCATGTTCTCACCATGGATCTACGCCACCTTGTGTCGATAAAATTATCGAATATGGTATTAAAAAAGTCGTATATGCAGTAAAAGATACTACTTTAATGTCTGATAGTGACGACATATTAATGGCGGCAGATATAGATGTAGAATTTAGTTATAATGAAGAAGCAGCACAATTATGTAATGACTTTTTCAAAGCTAAAAAGCATGCCAAACCTGAAATTACAGTAAAAGTCTCATGTAGTCTTGATGGTAAACAGGCAAATGATAATGGTCAAAGCCAATGGATAACTAATAGCTTAGTTAAGCAAGATGTTTTTAAATTAAGACAAAGACATGATGCTGTACTTACAGGCAGAGAAACTTTAGTTGCTGATAATCCACAATACACAACACGTATTGAGAATGGCAAAAACCCTGTTAAAGTTATACTATCAAAATCAGGTAATATTGATTTTGATTTACAAATATTTAACGATGTTTCAACTCCTATATTGATTTATACAGAAAATAAATCATTAACAACAACGTTGCCAAATGTAATAATTGTTTACATGGCTGATTGTGATATCACATATATATTAGAAGATTTATATCGTCGTGGCATTGGTAAATTGCTTGTTGAAGCAGGCCCGACAATCACGTCGACGTTTATAGAAGCTAAAGAATATAATAACCTCATCATCTACTATGCCCCGAAAGTGATAGGTGGTTCTGGTAAATATCAATTTTATTCAACAGACAATGTTTTTGAATTATCAGAAGTACAAAACTTTGAAATTGTTAATTCTCGAATGCTTGAGGACAACATAAAATTAGAATTGCGAAAGAAGTGAATTAACATGTTTACTGGAATTGTTGAAGAAGTCGGTACGATAAAGCGAAGCAATAGTAAAAGCACAATTGTTGAGCTGTCGATTGCTTGTCATAAAATATTAGAAGATATCCACATTGGTGATTCTATTAGCGTTAATGGTGCTTGCTTAACTGTTACCGAATTTACAAATGCTAGCTTTACTGTTCAAGTAATCAAAGGCACAGAAGATAAGACATACTTGAATAAGTTGAATCAAGGCGCTGAAGTTAATTTGGAACGTGCAATGAGTGGTAGCGGTCGTTTTGGAGGACATTTTGTATTAGGCCATGTTGATGAAGTAGGGACTATTACAAATATTAAAGCTACTGATAACTCAAAAATTGTGTCAATTAAAACTACGACACAAGCAATTAATGAAATGGTACAGCAGGGCTCAATTGCGGTTGATGGAGTAAGCTTAACTATTTTCCAATTGAATGAGCAAAGTTTTGATATTCATTTAATACCAGAAACTAGAAAATCAACAATTTTAAATGATAAACGTGTTGGAGATGCTGTACATTTAGAAACAGATATGCTTTTTAAGTATGTGAATAAAATAATGAATAGCAACAATTCCACATTAACACAAGATAAATTAAAAGCTTTTGGCTTTTAGGAGGGGTCTTATGCATTTAGATGATATCGAACAAGCGTTAGATGAGCTAAAACGTGGCAAAAGTATTATTGTTGTAGATGATGAAGATAGAGAGAATGAAGGAGATTTAGTTGCCGTAACAGAATGGATGCAAGATAATACCGTAAACTTTATGGCAAAATATGCACGAGGGTTAATATGTGCACCAATTAGTAATGACATTGCGCATCATTTTGAATTGGATGCAATGGTCAAAAATAATTCGGACGTGTATGGTACAGATTTTACAGTTAGTATCGATCATGTAGACACAACAACAGGTATTAGTGCGTCTGAAAGAATGTTGACTGCACGTGCTTTAATTGATGAACAAGCTAAAGCGAGTTCATTTAACAGACCTGGTCATTTATTCCCATTAATTGCAAAGGACAATGGCGTAATGGAAAGAATCGGTCATACTGAAGCATCTGTAGACTTAGCTAAACTAACTGGTGCAAAACCTGCTGCTTTAATTTGTGAAATAATGAATGATGACGGTACTATGGCAAAAGGAGATTCACTACAAGCTTTCCGTGAAGAACATGGTCTCGTTATGATTTCTATAGATGATTTAGTGGAATATAGAAAAGCTCAGGAAACACATATCGAGGCAAAAGCAGAAGTAGCTATGCCAACAGAATATGGTGACTTTAAAATGATTGGCTTTACAACTTCAAGTTCAAGAGATGAACTTGTAGCAGTCATTAAAGACAAACCAAGAACAACTGAAAATGTACGTATCCACTCATCTTGTTTAACAGGTGATATTTTCCATAGTCAACGTTGTGATTGTGGGGAACAATTAGCGGAATCAATGAAATATATCGAGGAACATGGTGGCATAATAATTTATCTACCCCAAGAGGGTAGAGGTATTGGTTTGATTAATAAATTGAGAGCTTATGAATTAATCGAACAAGGTTATGATACGGTTACGGCAAATAATGCTTTGGGATTTGACGAAGATTTACGAGATTATAAAGACGCTGCTGCAATGCTTAAATATTTAGGCGTCGAAAATGTAAATCTATTGAGCAACAATCCGACAAAGTTTAAAAGTTTAGAAAAATACGGTATTAACATCACTAAAAGAATAGAACTGATTGTACCTGAAAATGAACACAATCATAATTATATGACAACTAAAAAAACTAAAATGGGTCATTTACTATAGGAGGAAGCAAGTATGAATTTTGAAGGTAAATTAATAGGCACAGATTTAAAAGTAGCAATTGTAGTCAGTCGTTTCAATGATTTTATCACTAATAGATTATTAGACGGTGCGAAAGATACGTTAATTAGACACGAAGTGCCGGAAAACAATATTGACGTTGCATATGTACCAGGCGCTTTTGAAATTCCGTTGGTTGCTAAAAGGTTAGCACAAAAAGGTGAATACGATGCAGTTATCACTCTAGGTTGTGTTATCAAAGGGTCAACTTCTCATTATGATTATGTATGTAATGAAGTTTCAAAAGGTGTTTCTAAAGCGAACGACGTAGCAGATATTCCTGTTATTTTTGGTATTTTAACTACTGACAATATCGAACAAGCTGTAGAAAGAGCGGGAACTAAAGCCGGTAATAAAGGGTCTGAAGCGGCAGTTAGCGCAATTGAAATGGCTAATCTATTAAAGTCAATTAATGCATAAACCTTTATCAATAAGTAAATATTTGAGACATAAACATCTGTGACTAAAATATAAACGTCAATTTCTATCAAAATAATATAGATATTGACGTTTTTAATTTTAGGTAGTTCATTGAGCTAATCTACTTATTATGTTTAATGACATTTAACCAGAGGCAAATTCACGATTGATTTTATTTATTCTTACAAACTGATATTCGCACAAAACCTAAAATAACTTTCATATAATAGTGTAAGTTGAGTTATGCCATGATTATTATGCATAAGTCAGTTCGTTAATTTAGTTTAGTGGTATTTATTAAATTATATGAAAGTGTCTTATTTTTGAAGTGAAGTTCTATGGCAACTTTATGTAACTATAGTATTATTGTGACACACCTCCAGGAATAGCATGTGTCTTGAAACTGAGACACGATTATGAAGGGCTTTTAGGTAGTTTCAATAGATAATGTAAGATGAGATAGGCTCAAGCCATATACACCAAAAAGTGCTAATCAATAAGAATTATTGAAATAAAAATTACCCCTAAATGAATTCTGGCTTGAATTGACTTAAGGGCATGAGTTTGGGAATTATACCCCAAATTCTTATTTAGTTAACAAGCTAGACTGAAGTAGCTTTTGTTATTTTTTGCTCAATTTGAATAATGCGACAAGTCCAGCAATTAAAGCAGTGGTAGCACCAAAGAAAATGCCTAATTTTTTCAACATTTGAGGGCTAGTGAATTCCTTATAAGCTAACACTAAGTTTTGAGGTCTTTCTGCTAATCTACGCATGAAATAACTAAACCAATCGTCACCAAAAGGTACATAAATACAGAAGTTGTATCCTTCTTTAGCAATTTTTTCAGCGAGTTCAGTTCTAAACCCGTATAACATTTGGAATTCATATTGCTCTTTATCGATATGATTATCTTTTGCGAATTGCTTTACATGATTAATAATTGCGTCATCATGTGTAGCAATCGAAGTCACATGATTACAATTTAAAAGGCGTTTTTCAATTATATCTATGTAATTTTTATCTATTTCTTCTTTAGACTGATAAGCGATAAATTCGTTTTCTTTATAAGCGCCTTTAACTAAACGTAAACGCAATTCGGGATATTTATCAATCAATGCTTCGGCTTTAAATAGGTATGCTTGGATTACTGTTCCTACGTTTTTAAATTCGCCTTTTAAGCGATCAACAGTTTGTATTACTCCAAATAGTGATTCATATTTTTCGGTATCTATATTAATGTGCATATTATTAAATTCATTTGCTTTTAATAAAATTTCTCTCAAGTTTTTATAAGCAAGATCTAAATCAAATTCCGCGCCTAATTGACTTATTTTGATTGACATATGCGCATCTAAATTATGGTCATAAACAGCGTACATCACTTCTAGAATTCGATCTTTAGCTTGAATTGCTTCCCCTTCATTAACAACATATTCACCTAAATTATCTACAGTAACAACGATTCCCTTTTCGTTAAGACGTTCTATCGTCTCTAATAACATTGGAATAGTGTTGCCGGCTACCACTTTTTTTGCACCAAACATGGGTCCTAATTTTTTCGCAGTAGCGTTTAAAAATTTACTATTAGATAAAGCAATAAAGAAATCTTTCACGATTGGCATATTCATTCCTCCTAACAATAACTCTATTCTATAATAGTGTATCATGAATTTATTTATGATGAAAACGTTCACAAATATTTTTTATACTATATATATTACATTTTACACAATATTAGCCGAATTATTTTGTACAGAGATATTATAGTTAATCTGTGATAAAAAATGGTAAATTAGACTAATTATTTGATACAATTAAGTTAATGAAATTTAACGAGAAGGAGAAGTATATAATATGTGGAAGTGGGAAACTGAAAACGAAGCTAAGGGTGTAATAGTTATTGTACATAATATGTTAGAGCATACCGGAAGATATGCTTATTTAATCACTATGCTTCGTCGTAACGGTTATCACGTAATAATGGGTGATTTACCTGGACAAGGCCAAACTTCACGTTCTAATAAAGGTCAAATAAATAACTTTGACGTATATCATGAAAACGTATTGGAATGGATTAAAATTGCAAATGAATATAAAATTCCAACATATGTTATAGGCGTCGGTTTAGGTGGATTAATTATGTTAAATCTACTTGAACGCGTGGAAGTACCTATCGAGGGATTAGCACTTATTTCTCCAATATTAGAATTTAAAAAAAGTGGCAAATCACGTAAAGATAAAATAATAGCGAATATAGGCAATGTCGCCAAAGATGCACGTTTCAAAGTAGGTATTGAAGCACGTGATTTAACTCGTAATACTGAAGTGCTTGAAGAAACATCAGATGATCAATTAATGCTAACAAAAGTTACTTATCATTGGTATAAACAAGTTGTTGAAGTGATGAAAGAAACTGTAACACATTTAACTGATATTAATAAAATACCATTATTATTAATGTATGGTACTGAAGATAAAGTAGCTGATACTGAACTTATGGACTTAATCAAAGATAAAGTTAAAACTGATGAACTTTATTTCAAAGTGTGGGAAGGTTTATATCACGAAGTCCATAATGAACCTGAAAGGGACGAAGTGATGCGCTATATATTATCATTTTTAAATAATAGTTCTAGTGCAATGGGTTTTATAATAGATGATGAAAATAACGTAAATAAATAGCAATAAATTAGATTGAACATTACTCAGACGTAGTACGAATATCTGTCAGGGTAGTGTTCAATTTTTAAACTGTAAATGTGAATTTATTCACAAATAATTGTTGTATTTTAGCAGAAAAAATGATAAGTTTATATTGTGAAAAATATCACAATATAAAAGTTAGGTGTGATCTTATGAAATATACGAAAAGTAATAAAGTAGTTCTAATCGGTGATGGTGCAGTTGGTTCTAGTTATGCTTTTGCATTAGTATCTCAAGCAATAGTAGATGAACTAGTAATTATTGATATTGATGAAGAAAGAGTCACAGGAGATATTAAAGATTTGGCGCATGCTTCCGCATTAAGTGCTAAAAGAACGAATTTAAAAGTCGGTAGTTATGAAGATTGTGCTAATGCAGATATAGTGGTTATTACTGCTGGTGCAAATCAACAACCACATGAAACAAGATTGGATTTGGTAACGAAAAACGCAGAAATATTTAAAGCAATTATAACTCAAGTAATTGAACATCGATTTTCAGGAATATTTGTCGTGGCAACTAATCCTGTAGATATTATGACTTATGTTACTAAAAAAATTTCCGGTTTCCCTAAGGAAAAAGTAATAGGTTCAGGTACGGTACTTGATAGTGCAAGGTTTAGACATGAGTTAGGGGAGTTATGTGGTATTGCGCCAACTAACATTAATGCACAAATAATCGGTGAGCATGGAGATTCTGAATTAGCTGTTTGGTCAAATGTGCAAATTGCTGGCCAGCCGCTACATCAATTTAAAGAAAACTATACATTATCAGAAAATGAATTAAAGCAGGCATTTATAAATACAAAAGAAGCTGCATATCATATTATTCGAGCAAAAGGGGCAACTTGCTATGGTATTGCAATGGCACTTACAGAAATTACAAATGCGATTTTATGTAATCAAGATACTGTGTTAACTGTTTCTAGTTATTTAGACAATGAATTTGGTTACGAGGATGTATATGCTGGTGTGCCAACACTTTTAAACAGAAATGGTGCAGTTAAAATATATGAAATTGCATTAAATAGTTTAGAAAAAAAACAATTTGAAGACTCTATAAATATTTTAAAAGAATATCAACAAAAATTAAGAAATTACTTTATTGCATAATCCTTAAATTACTTTTAAAATGTGTATAAGATTAATTTTAATAAAAAATGTAATTTTTAATAAACGTTAAGTTTTCGACTATTAAAAATATGATAAATGATTTAAAATTAATTTTACATGTTTTACTATATATTTTTTATATGGGGGAATTATTATGGGAGAGGCGTTAGACAATAAGGTTACAAATGTTTTGAATTTGAATCATATTTTAGTGGAAATTGAGAACATTTTCAAAAGCATTAGGAAAGAATACAAAATGTCTAAAGAAGAGGTTTTAATTCTACTTACGCTTTGGAAAAAAGGCTCAATGACACTAAAACAAATGGATGAACACGTTCACATCAAATCATACAAACGTACGCGTACGTATAATGATTTAGTCGAGAAAAAATGGATTATTAAAGAAAGACCTCAAAATGATGAACGTACAGTAATCATCTATTTCAATGATAAATTTGAAGATGAAAGGGAACATCTTTTAAACTTTATTACTGATGAAATTAATTCAAAAAAAGCAAGTTTTCAAGAAAGTTTAACTACTATCTTAAACTTATAGGGAATTTGGAAATTTGTAGCACTTTGCTAATGAACTTGCTAATTATGATTAAAAATCATAAAAAAAAGATTGTCTTCACGTAGTAGTGAGGACAATCTTTTTTATTTTATGTTAACGCTTTTCTATAGCACAAATGAAGGGCGGATCGTTTTGTTGATTGATGAATTGATATTGCAGCACGTGGGCAATTTGTTGATCGATTGAAGTTAAAAAATTGACTACTTTATCACTTTCAACTTTCCCTTCATCATGTCCAGGATATATAACTAAAATAATAATGCCTTCTGGAGCTAGCACCTCAAATATGCTTTCAATAGCTGATATTGTACTTTTTGGTTGTGTCACTATTTGCTTATCTCCTTTAGGAAGATAGCCTAAATTAAAAATAGCTGCGTCTATATGTCCTTTATGTGAGTCGGAGATATAACTTGTTACATTGGCATGACTATCATGAATAAGATTAACATTTGAATAGTCCTTCACTTTGTCTTCAGTAGATTTTATAGCTTGTCGCTGTATATCAAAGGCATATACAACGCCGCTTGTCACTTGTTGAGCTAAAAATAAAGTATCATGACCATTTCCACAAGTAGCATCGATAACGATACTATGTTCAGTTATATGCTCTGACAGTAATGTTTTAGCATAAGGTAAAATTCTTGTTAATTTCATACGTGATGTACACTTTCAAAGTGTTTTCCTTGATAAGAGTTTCGACGAGCAAGTTCATTATCAATTTCGTTTAATACTTCCCATTTATTAACGCTCCACATTGGACCTACCATTAAATCTATCGGACCATCGCCAGTGATTCTATGCACAATCATTTCGGGAGGCATTAATTCTAATTGGTCACATACTAAATTGGTATATTCTTCTTGTGACATAAACTCAAGCATACCTTTATCATATTGTTTAACCATAGGTGTGCCTTTTAATAGGTGAAGTAAATGAATTTTAATACCTTGCACGTCCATTTGAGCAACTTCTCTTGCTGTTTCCATCATCATGTCATAGTCTTCGCCTGGTAATCCATTAATAATATGAGTACATATATTAATATTATGTTTTCTTAATTTAGCTATGCCTTCATAATAAGTTGGCATATCGTGTGCGCGGTTAATGAGGTCTGAAGTTTCCTGGTGTACTGTTTGTAAACCTAATTCCACCCATAAATAAGTACGTTCATTTAATTCAGCTAAATATTCTACTACATCGTCCGGTAGACAGTCAGGTCTAGTGGCAATAGATAAACCGACAACGCCTTCTTCTTTTAAAGCAGCTTCATATTTCTCACGCAATACATCAACTGGTGCATGCGTATTTGTAAAGGCTTGGAAGTATGCGATGTACTGACCTTCACTCCATTTTTCATGCATTCTATCTTTAATTTGCTTAAACTGCACTTCGATTGGATCGACGCGATTACCAGCAAAATCACCACTGCCAGCGGCTGAACAAAATGTACATCCACCATGTGCGACAGTGCCATCTCTATTTGGGCAGTCAAAGCCACCATCTATAGCGACTTTAAATATTTTTTGGCCAAATTTATTTTTTAAGTGGTAATTCCATGTGTGATATCTTTTATCTTCGAATGCATAAGGGAAAAAATGACCCATTTAACATTTTCCTTTCTAAAATCATTATAGTTAAAGATTTTAACATATTTTGTGTTATATTGTTTACTGTAGTTTTAGAAAAAATATAAGTAGAGGGGCTTTTGGTATGAATATGCCTAAATCAGTATGGTGGTTAGTGATTGGTATGGCATTAAACATAACTGGTTCAAGCTTTCTATGGCCATTAAATACAATTTACATGAATCATGAATTACATAAAAGTTTAACCGTAGCTGGTTTTGTGTTGCTTATAAATTCATTTGGTATGGTAATTGGTAATTTATTAGGTGGTACGTTTTTTGATAAATACGGAGGTTATCGAACAATTATGACAGGGACAGTCATTTGTTTGATAAGTACTACATTGCTTAATTTCTTTCATGGTTGGCCATGGTATGCCGTTTGGTTAGTGTGTTTAGGATTCGGTGGTGGTTTAATCATCCCGGCTATATACGCTATGGCTGGTGCTGTTTGGCCTAATGGTGGTAGACAGACCTTTAATGCTATTTATTTAGCACAAAATATTGGTGTAGCGCTTGGGGCGGCACTTGGTGGTTTCGTTGCTGAAATAAGCTTTAACTATATATTTATAGCAAATTTAATTATGTATATACTATTTGCTTTAGTTGCTGTCTTTAATTTTAATATTGAATTAGAGGTTAAGGTGAAATCTAACGAAACATTTAAATTATTTTCAAAACAATATAGGACTCAGTTTATATCATTGGTATTATTATGTGCGATGTTTATTATTTGTTGGGTTGCATATATTCAATGGGAAAGCACAATCGCTTCATTTACGCAGCATTTAAATATATCAATGAGACAATATAGCTTATTATGGACAGTTAATGGAATCCTAATACTGGTTGCGCAACCGTTTATCGCGCCTATCATTCGCTTATTAAAAGGGAATTTAGTACATCAGATGTTTATCGGTATAGTGATATTTATGTTGTGCTTTTTCGTTACTAGTTTTGCCGAGCAATTTTCTATAATGATGATTGGCATGGTAATTCTTAGTTTAGGAGAGATGTTTGTGTGGCCTGCGGTACCTACAATTGCTAATAAGTTGGCTCCGCGTGGTAAAGAAGGCTCGTTCCAAGGTTATGTAAATTCTGCTTCTACTATAGGTAAGGCATTAGGGCCATTATTAGGAGGTATCATTGTAGATACATTTAATATAAGTGCGATGTTTATTAGTATGATAGCTTTATTAATTATTGCATTAGTATTCCTTTATGTATTTGGAAAAACTTTCCATCAAAAGGATAGCTCCTCTTAACGAGTGTAATACTAATGATACTAATTTTTCCACTTGAAAATCATAGGCTTTTACAATATTATTAATAGAGTATAGGAGTAGTAACTTATTAAACTTTTCTGCAGAGAGCTAGGTTGGTGTGAACTAGCGTTAAGTTTTAGGTGAACTTACCAATCGTAAAAATGATTTTAAATAACATCTCTAACTATTTAATTAAGTGAGTGCACTTTTAAAGTGAACGAGGGTGGTACCGCGGCTGATGTCGTCCCTTACATATGATAAATAGTTTGGGGTGTTCTTTTTATTGAATAGGAGGAAACATTGTGAATTATAATCATAATGATATCGAAAGAAAATGGCAACAATACTGGGAGAACAACAAAACTTTTAAAACTAGTGATAATTTCGGACAAAAGAAATTTTATGCACTAGACATGTTTCCATATCCATCTGGAGCAGGTCTGCACGTAGGACACCCAGAAGGTTATACGGCGACTGACATCGTATCACGTTATAAAAGAATGCAAGGGTATAATGTTTTACATCCTATGGGCTGGGATGCATTTGGGTTGCCAGCTGAACAGTATGCATTGGATACTGGTAACAATCCAAGAGCATTCACACAAAAAAATGTAAATACATTTAAAAGACAAATTAAAGAATTAGGTTTTAGTTATGATTGGGACAGAGAAATTAATACGACTGATCCTGAATATTATAAATGGACACAATGGATTTTTATTCAGCTATATAACAAAGGTTTAGCTTATGTAGATGAGGTTGCTGTGAATTGGTGTCCTGCATTGGGCACGGTTTTATCTAATGAAGAGGTAATTGATGGCGTTTCTGAACGTGGAGGACACACGGTATACAGAAGACCTATGAAACAATGGGTACTTAAAATTACTGCCTATGCTGACCGATTATTAGAAGATTTAGAAGATTTGGATTGGCCCGAGTCAATTAAAGATATGCAACGTAACTGGATAGGACGTTCTGAAGGTGCAACCGTTACATTTAATGTAGAAAGTACTCAGGACAATATCAAAGTCTATACAACTAGACCAGATACTATTTTTGGTGCAACTTTCTTAGTTCTAAGTCCAGAACATGAATTAGTAAATAAAATTACATCATCAGATAAACAAGAGGCAGTTAAAGCATATCAAGTTGAAGCGGCTAAGAAATCTGATTTAGAACGTACAGGTTTATCAAAAGGAAAATCAGGTGTATTTACGGGTGCATATGCTATAAATCCACTTTCAGGAGAAGAAGTGCCAGTTTGGATTGCGGACTATGTATTATCAACTTATGGTACTGGTGCTGTAATGGCTGTCCCAAGTGGAGATCAACGTGACTATGAATTCGCTCAAGCTTTTGACCTACCGATAGTAGAAGTCATTGAAGGTGGAGACCTAAGTAAAGAAGCATATACAGGTGATGGGCCGCATGTTAATTCTGGAGAATTAAATGGTTTATATAATGAGGGTGCAATTACTAAAGCCATTGATTTATTAGAAGAAAAAAATGCGGGTACACGCACAGTGAATTATAAATTACGTGACTGGTTATTCAGCAGACAAAGATATTGGGGCGAACCAATCCCAGTTATACATTGGGAAGACGGGACTATGTCAACTGTACCAGAGGAAGAACTTCCAGTATTACTTCCTGAGACTAATGAAATTAAACCATCAGGTACTGGTGAATCACCATTAGCTAATATTCCTGAGTTCGTTAATGTAGTGGATGAAGAAACTGGCATGAAAGGGCGTCGTGAGACTAATACCATGCCACAGTGGGCAGGAAGCTGTTGGTATTATTTAAGATATATCGACCCTAACAATGATAAAATGTTAGCTGACCCAGAAAAACTTAAACATTGGTTACCTGTTGATTTATATATTGGCGGCGTAGAACATGCAGTGTTACACTTATTGTATGCAAGATTTTGGCATAAAGTGTTGTATGATTTAGGTGTAGTACCTACGAAAGAACCATTCCAAAAATTATACAATCAAGGCATGATTCTTGGTGAAGGTAATGAAAAAATGAGTAAATCTAAAGGAAATGTTATTAATCCTGATGATATTATTAAAAGTCATGGTGCAGATACATTAAGACTTTACGAAATGTTTATGGGGCCATTAGATGCCGCAATTGCATGGAGCGATAACGGACTTGACGGTTCTCGTAGATTCTTAGATAGGGTATGGAGATTGTTGGTGAATGAAGATGGCACTTTATCAGACCGTGTGGTTGAAGATAATGATGGTTCATTAGATAAGTCTTATCACCAAACAGTCAAAAAAGTTTCAGAAGACTTCGATACACTAAGCTTTAACACGGCAATTAGTCAGTTAATGGTATTTATTAATGACTGTTATAAAGTAGATACATTGTACCGTTCTTATATTGAAGGCTTTGTTACAATGCTTGCACCAATAGCTCCGCATATAAGTGAAGAGTTATGGAGTATGTTGGGTCACGAAGCTACAATTACTTACCAACCGTGGCCAACTTATGATGAAACTTTACTTGTCGATAACGAAGTTGAGATTGTTGTACAAGTAAATGGTAAGGTAAGAGCTAAAATTAACATTCCTAAAGATACTGCTAAGGAAGATATGGAAGCTATTGCTTTAGATAATGATAGCATTAAGAACGAAATCGAAGGTAAAGACATTAAAAAGGTTATTGCAGTACCGCAAAAACTAGTTAACATTGTAGCTAAATAAATTTAGATTGGAGTTTTATTAATGGAGTCTATTACAGTAGATGAATTAAAAGAAAAAATTGTCGATTCTAACCCAATTAATATTGTTGATGTAAGAACTAAGGAAGAAACGGCGATGGGAGTAATTCCAGGTGCTAAAACGATACCAATGAATGAAATCCCATCAAATCTTGGTTATTTTAACGAAAATGAAACTTATTATCTTGTATGCAAAGCTGGAATGAGAAGTGAGCGAGCAGGTCATTATTTAGAAGAAAATGGTGTCAATGTAGTTAACGTCGAAGGTGGCATGGATGCATGGGGTGATGAAGGCTTAGAGGTCGACAGCATTTAATTGTAGTGGAATTTTTTGTCATTGACCGGCTAATCAAACGCGTTAGTCGGTTTTTTGTAAATAATATTCTTTTCTTAGTGAATAGCCTCATCCTGTAGTCTTTGGCTTTTCCTGTAACTAAAGAGTTTTGCCATAAATGTTTATATGTATTTCTTTACTCTAGTTTCGTTGTGTTGATATTTATTTTTGTATGGCTTGCTTTTTAGGTAGCAAGATTAATTACATGCGCGCCACAAATGAGTAAAGCGATACGAAGCATCGAGACAACAATAGCCCTTAAATAATTGCACATCAGCAATTATTTAAGGGCTATTAATTTAGATTTTATGTCTTAGACACATGTATCTCTGTTTTATGATTGGGGTGATTTTTCTTTTATAAATTGTCCGGCAGATGTACCCGCAACATGACCTGTAACGAGTGCACTTGTAATATTGTAGCCTCCAGTATAGCCATGAATATCAAGTACTTCTCCACATAAAAATAGGCCATTACTGACTTTAGACATCATAGACTTAGGGTGTATTTCTTTTAATGACACGCCACCCCCAGTAACGAACGCTTTATCAATAGGTAAAGTCCCATTAACTATAAATTTGAAACCTTTAAATAAATTTACTAGTTCATTTATTTTAGCGTTTGAAAGGTGATGCGAAGTTAAATCATTATCAATTTCAGCTTGTTTTAATATAAATAGTAAGTAACGCTCTTCGATTAACCCATGTAAACTATTTTTAATGACTTTATGAGGAGTATCTTTAAGCAACGCTCTAATTTTTTGTTCAACTTTATCGTGATTTAATTCTGGAAACACATCTAACTGCATATAAATATCTTGTTTCTTTTGGTTTTTTTGTTCTTTATAAACAAATTGACTACATCGTAATGCGGCAGGGCCACTTACACCAAAATGAGTGAATATCATATCCATTTGATGCGTAATGCGTGTATTGCCATTCTTTTTTAAGACACTTAACGCGACGTCTTTAAGGCTTAAGCCTTTTAATTCTTTTGCCTTGATAAAAGGTTCTGGTGAAGTAATCGGTACTTCAGTAGGGAAAAGTTCCGTAATGGAGTGACCCAATGCTTCTGCGAATTTATAGCCATCACCTGTAGAACCAGTTTGTGGCACGCTCGTACCGCCAGTTGCAATAACGATTGAATGTGTTTGGTATGTATGTTGATTATCTATAGTTACTGTATATGTTTTATCTTGTTCTAATGTTATAGCAGTTACTGTTGTTTCTTCTAGTACACGAACATCGTTTTGCTTTAAAGTGTTTACTAAAGCATCAACAACGTCTTGGGCTTTATTAGAAATTGGAAACATTCTACCGTGATCTTCTTCTTTTAATTTTACGTCTCTACTTTCGAAGAAGTTTATAATAGACTCATTGTCAAAGATTGAAAAGGGACTATATAAAAATTTTCCATTTCCAGGAATGTTTTTAATAATTTCTTCATAAGGTAACCTATTCGTAACGTTGCAGCGTCCACCGCCTGAAATTTTTAGTTTGCGTCCTAAACCTTTTTTCTTTTCAATTAATAATACATTGTTATTTTCATGACTGGCTGCTACTGTTGCCATTAAACCACTAGGGCCGCCCCCGATAATAATAGTTTGGTACATTATTATACCTCCATTAGTTTTTTCAATTTTAAATATAAATTTGAAATTAATTGTATTGATTTGTTGTGTAAATATTTTAATGTCTAGTCTTAAATTTACATTAGTAACATTATATAAATTATAATATATCTTTACTTATTGCCAACTTTTAATTAAAATTTTTAAGGTACATAAAGAAATACGCGTAAATTTTAAAATATACATAACTAGAATATGTGCCTAAGCGCATACTAGTGTAATATATATTTATAAGACTAATTTTTATAGCTATGTTATATTAATATTGTTTTGAAAAAATGTATACAGCACGTTATGATAAAGTTTACTATTATTAAATTAAATTCGAGATAGGAAGATACAAATGAGTGAAAGTAAAGAATTGGTTCGAGGCACCTTCCTGATTACTCTTAGTATTTTGATTACTAAAGTGTTAGGTGTCCTATTTATCATTCCATTCTACGCAATTGTGGGAGGAGAAGAAAATTTAGCGCCGTTTAACTACGCTTATCAACCATACAATATTGCGATAGCAGTAGCAACAGCAGGTGTCCCTTTAGCAGCATCTAAGTATGTATCAAAGTATAATGCATTAGGTGCTTATAAGGTCAGCCAGAAGTTATATAAGTCGAGTTTTATCGTTATGACAATAATGGGTGTTATAGGTTTTGCGATATTATACTTTTTAGCACCAAATATAGCATCAATAACGTTAGCACGAGAAAATGGCGTTAAAGGTGGATGGTCCGTAGCAGATATTACATGGATAATACGCATTATCAGTGTCGTGGTTATTTTCATTCCATTATTAGCGACTTGGAGAGGTGTTTTCCAAGGTTATAAATCCATGGGACCAACGGCAGTATCAGAGGTTACTGAACAAGTTGCGAGAGTTATCTTTATCTTAGTAGGTAGTTACCTAGTATTAAATGTCTTTAATGGATCCGTATTATTCGCCAATGGTATAGCAACTTTTGCTGCAGCAGTTGGTGCAATAGTAGGTATTTTAACACTTTGGTACTACTGGATTAAAAGAAAACCAAATATAGATAAAATGGTGGCTTCAGACACTACAAATATCGATGTACCATATCGAAAAATGTATAAAGAGATTTTATCTTATAGTATTCCCTTTGTTATTGTCAGTTTGAATTTTCCATTATTTAATATGGTAGACCAGTTTACTCACAATAATGCGTTAGATATAGCTGGCGTGCCGCAAAAAATGCATGACTACTTTTTCTCAATATTAAATATGACAACGAATAAAATTGTTATGATACCGACATCATTGGCATCTGGTTTTGCTGTTAGTTTAATTCCATTCATTACTAAAACTTTTGCCGCTGGTCAAATAAATGAAATGCACAGACAAATTCGTGCTTCACTAGGCGTGTTGATGTTTATAACAGTTCCAGCTAGTTTAGGTATAATGGCATTATCGTTGCCTCTATATAATGTGTTTTATAGCTATAATACTGATGGCGGTCAGTTATTGTTTTATTACGCACCAGTAGCAATTCTTATCGCATTATTAAGTGTAACGGCTTCTATGTTACAAGGTATTGATAAACAAAAATTAACTGTCTTTGTAATTATCATTGCAGTAATAATTAAAATTATATTAAATACGCCATTGATTTATACATTCCACACGGCTGGCGCTATATTAAGTACAGCCATTGCATTATTGTTTGCTATTATTTGTAACTTTATCATTTTAAAAAAATATGCACATTTCAATTTTACAGAAACGTGGTTACATTTTAGTAAAATATTCTTATATGGCTTTATTATGATGATTGCAGTTGAAATCTCTTATTATTTAATACAACTCGTAATCTCACCAGAATCTAAATTAGGTTCACTTATTATCGTAATAATTGGTGTAGTTGTAGGTATGTTAGTATATGGTGTCATTACAATGAAAACACATTTAGCTGATGAATTTTTAGGTGACTTGCCGAACAAAATTCGTCGCAAGTTAGGGATTATAAAATGAGATTAGATAAGTTTTTAGCAAACATGGGTATTGGTTCGCGTACTGAGGTGAAAACTTTCCTAAAAAAAGGTAAGGTGACCGTCAATGATAAAATTGAAAAGTCGCCTAAAAAAGATATTAATGAAGCCATTGATAAAATTTATTTTGAAGGAGAGTTGGTTGAATATATCGACAAAATATATTTAATGCTCAATAAGCCAAAAGGCTACGTATCTGCCACAGTAGACGACCAACACCCAACAGTTATTGATTTGATTAAAGACTATAATCATATTAATATTTTTCCAGTCGGCAGATTGGACAAAGATACAGAAGGCCTGTTATTGATTACTAATGATGGAGATTTTAATCACCAATTAATGAACCCATCGAAACATGTACCTAAAACTTATGAAGTGATTTCTAAAAATTCTATTACAAAAAATGATATAGATTCATTTAAAAAGGGTATAGAATTACATGATGGATTAACCAAACCTGCATTATTAGAAGTTGTAGATGATGAATGTAAATCATTTGTAACTATTCATGAAGGAAGGTATCATCAAGTTAAGCGCATGTTTCATGCAATAAACAATGAAGTATTGGCGCTTAAACGTGTGAAAATTGGCGACTTAGAACTCGATGCCCATTTAGAGTCAGGTGATTATCGTCAATTAACCCTAAATGACTTTAAATTATTGGGTATAAAATAAACGAAGAGGTGTGAATTTGATATGGCAAAATTATTTAAAGCAGTTATAGGAATCGGTGGAGCTTTAGCAGCTGTCGTATTATCTAATAAAGATAATAGAGAAAAGCTAAAAAAAGAATATAATAAATATAAGTCTAATCCTGAATCATATAAGCAAAACGCAAAAGAATTTGCTAGCCAAATAAGTGGTAAAGCTAGTGAAACTTTCAATGAAGTGAAAGAAGATCCGAAAGGCTATGCTAATAAGGTAAAAGAAGATCCAAAAGGATTTTTAAATGAACAAAAAGCGCACTTTAAAGGTGAAAAAGGTGAAACTTCAGAAGAAATTCAAGAAGGACGTTTTGATGATGAAGGCCCAAGTAACCCAAATAATAACTTACGCGTAGTAACTGAAGAAGAATTGAAAAACAATAAAAATAAATAATGCTTTTTATTCATAGGCTTAATTCGATTATAATCGAATTAAGCCTATTTTATTTCAAAATTAAGACAGAAAGCAGATTTATACTAATATAGCTGTGCAACTGTTTTTTGAAAAACTATAACAGATAAATTTTTGATAAATTCTGTCATCTGACTGTAGTTTAGTGGTAACATCATGTAAAATGGAGTTTAATTAGTTTTAAAGAAAGAAGTGATCATTTATGTGGAAAGAAAAAGTACTTGAGTATGAAAGTCAGATCATTGATGATTTGAAAGGATTATTATCAATAGAAAGCGTTAGAGATGATGAAAAAGCTTCTGAAGACTTCCCTGTAGGACCAGGTCCAAGAAAAGCTTTAGATTACATGTATGAAATTGCTGAACGAGATGGTTTTAGCACACATGATGTTGATCACATAGCCGGACGTATTGAAGCTGGGCAAGGTGACGAAATATTCGGCATCTTATGTCACGTCGATGTTGTACCAGCAGGAGATGGCTGGGACTCAAAACCATTTGATCCAGTTGTTACATCAGATAAAATTATTGCTCGTGGCACGTTAGATGATAAAGGACCCACGATAGCAGCATATTATGCAGTTAAAATTTTAAATGATATGAACGTCGATTGGAAAAGAAGAATACATATTATTGTCGGAACAGATGAAGAATCTGATTGGTTATGTACGGAGCGTTATTTTAAAACAGAAGAAATGCCTACTCTAGGTATCGCGCCTGATGCAGAGTTCCCAGCAATACATGGTGAAAAAGGAATTAGTGTCTTTGATGTAGTTCAAGAAGAAAAAGCAGAGGACATTGATGAACCTGATTATGAGTTATATTCATTTGAATCTGGCCAACGATATAACATGGTTCCAGATGATGCTTTAGCTAAAGTATTAGTTAAAGAAAATATGACTGATGTTATCCAAAATTTCGAACAATTTTTAGTGGATAACAATTTAGAAGGTAGCAGTACTGTTGATAGTGGCATATTGGAACTTAGAGTAAAAGGTAAAGCTGTACATGGTATGGATCCTTCTATCGGAATCAATGCAGGCCTTTATTTATTACACTTCTTGTTTCAACTTAAGTTGGATAAAACGGCTGCAAATTTTGTTAAGTTTAGCGAACAATATTTATTTAATTCACACTTTGGCGAAAAAATGGGTATGAAATTCCATACTGATAGTATGGGTGACGTTACTACAAATATGGGTGTCATTAAATATGACAATCAAAACGGTGGGAAGTTTGGTATTAATTTACGTTATCCTGAAGGTTTTGAATATGATAAAGCAATGAATAGATTTGCTGAAGAAGTTAATGAACTAGGCTTTAAATTAAATTTAGGTAAAAATCAAGTTCCTCATTACGTAGATAAAAACGACCCATTTGTTCAAAAATTAGTTCAAGCATATAGAAACCAAACGGGCGATAATACTGAACCTTATACTATAGGTGGCGGGACTTATGCCCGAAATCTTGATAAAGGTGTAGCATTTGGCGCTATGTTTGAAGACTCAGAAGACCTGATGCATCAGAAAAATGAATACATTTCCAAAAAGCAATTATTAAATGCTACTAGTATCTATTTAGAAGCCTTATATACATTATGTGTGGAGGGATAAACTATGACAAAAATATTAATTAGTGAACGACTTGTTGAAGAAAATGAAGCTAACGTACCATTTAACGATAGAGGCTACAATTTTGGAGACGGTATATATGAATACGTGCGTGTATACAACAATAGATTGTTCACAGCACGTTCTCACTTTGAAAGATTATTAAGAAGTGCAAACGAAATTGGTTTAGAATTAAATTATACTATTGATGGACTAATAGAACTTGTGCAAGAATTAATTTCAGCAAATAAAGTTGTGACTGGCGGCGTTTATATCCAAGTAACAAGAGGGGTTGCACCTAGAGATCATGCTTTCCCTACTCCATCGGTAAAGGCAATGATTACTGGCTTCACTAAATCATATGATAGACCCTATAAGAATTTAGAAGAAGGTATAAATGCGATTACGACTGAAGATATTCGCTGGTTGAGATGTGATATTAAAAGTTTAAATCTACTAGGTAATGTACTAGCTAAAGAATATGCGACTAAATATAATGCACAAGAAGCTATTCAACATAGAGGGGAAATAGTTACTGAAGGCTCTTCTAGTAACGCTTATGCAATTAAGGATGGGGCTATATATACACACCCAATCAATAACTTAATTTTAAATGGTATTACACGTAAGGTTATTAAAGAAATTGCAGAAGTAAATCAAATTCCATTTAAAGAAGAAGAGTTTACTATCGACTTTTTAAAACAAGCTGATGAAGTCATAGTTTCTAGTACTTCAATAGAAGTTATGCCAGTTGTAAAGTTAAATGGTGAAAATGTTGGAAATGGCCAAGTAGGACCTATCACTAAAAAGTTACAAGAAGGTTTTACTAATTTTATTGAAAATAACGAAGAAATTGCACAAGAAATAAATAGATAAAACTATAAAATGTCAGTTGAAATTGTGGTATAATTTCAACTGACGATATTTTAAGAATCAATTAATACATCAGAAGTAAAATGTGACTATTTGTTTATCATTTTTGGTTGAAATAAAGCCGTAATCATTATAAAATCTTTTATGAGCTGAAAATTCCAATTAAGTTAAGTGTAGCGTTCTTTTTTAAGTGAAGTGATTTAAAACATCACCATATTAATAGCATATTAGTATTGTGATGTTTTAAATTACTAAAATTGTGATGGGACAATTAAATCTAGTTTTAGATTTAATATTACAATTATTAAACTTATATTTTTGTTTCACATTTATTATATGGCTCTTGAAAAATAGGTTTTCTAGAGGCCTTTTTCTTTTTTTGAAAGTGAGGTGAACGTAGTGGAGCAGTTTTATCAATTAGGGTGGACGCTTGATTCAGCAGGCGGTGCTTCTGGCGAAGCGTATATGGCTGAACAAGATGGGCAAAAGTTATTTTTAAAGCGTAATTCAAACCCATTTATAGCAGCATTATCTGCCGAAGGAATCGTACCAAAATTAGTATGGACGAAACGAATTGAAACGGGAGAAGTAGTAACTGCACAGCATTGGAAAAATGGAAGAGAGCTTTCTTTTAAAGAGATGCACCAAAAAAGAGTTGCGCACTTATTAAATAAAATACATAATTCAAAGACTTTACTAAATATGTTGAAAAGAATGGAAATGGAGCCTATTACTCCAGACATTATGCTTCGTAAAATTAATGCTTCCTTATCTAGAGAAGTATTAACACATCATGTAATTAGAAAAGCCCTTACCTATTTGGAAGAACATATGCCTAATTTGGACGCTCGTTTCTTTACTGTTGTACATGGTGACGTTAACCATAATAATTGGTTGCTATCAGATCATGATGAATTATATTTGGTAGACTGGGAGGGCGCAATGATTGCCGACCCTGCGATTGATTTAGGTATGTTGCTCTATAACTACGTAGTTGAAAATCAATGGCCTGAATGGCTAGAAACATATGGGGTTAAAGATACATTTAACTTACAGAAACGTATGAAATGGTATACCGTGATCCAATCAATCGGTATGATTCAATGGTATGAAGAGCAAAAGAGATATAAAGATATGAATACGTGGCTTAAGTTTTTAAACGAAGTAATGGAACACAACGCGTTTATTTAAGGAGTAAAATAATGAGAATGCGATATAAGCCTTGGGCAGAAGATTACCTGAAATCTTATCCCAATATAGTTGATATAGACGGAAGTCATAACGGTAAAATTACGCAATGGTTTGATAATGAACAACCTATTTACATCGAAGTAGGTTCAGGTATGGGACAATTTATAACAACTATGGCAAAAAACAACCCTGACATAAATTTTGTTGCAATCGAACGAGAAAAAAATGTGATGGTTAAAATTTTAGACAAAGTGCTACAGCAAGAACTTAAAAATATAAAATTGATATGTAACGATGCAGGAGAATTAACAGACTTCTTTAAGTCTAGTGAAGTAACGCGTATCTTTTTAAACTTTTCAGACCCTTGGCCTAAAAGAAGACATACAAAAAGAAGATTAACTTATTCTACTTTCTTAAGTTTGTATAAGACAATTTTAATAGAAGATGGAGAAATCCATTTTAAAACAGATAATAGAGGCTTGTTTGCATACAGTTTAGAGAGCATGTCTCAATTTGGTATGTACTTCACTAAAATTAATTTAAATTTACACCAAGAGGACCAAGAAGGTAATATCGAAACTGAGTATGAAAGAAAATTTTCTGATAAAGGCTCCCGTATATATAGAATGGAAGCTAGATTTCATAAATAAGCACGAGTCAGAGACATAAATATTTTTGGCTAAACCGTAAACGTCAATTGCTAATGAAATAATTTAGCAATTGACGTTTTCTTTGTTTTTATGAAATGTATAGCTCGTTATGTTACACACTTTCTTATGAGTAATGGCAATGAGTCAAAATTAATGCTAGATTTGTCTCTGTTTATTCATTGAATAGGACTTCAAGTGAAATTTAAAACAGCCGTTATATTATGAGGGAAACGAGCTATATGCTCCTTTAGGAAAATGAGATCAATCATACTAGTTGTTAATTAGGAATGTAGTTCCTAAAAGAATTCAAACTAATTTTATGGCTTTAATTTGAATCATCAACTCAGACGCTTCAATATCTAAAAATGTAAATTATATATATAAATGCGTATAATGTAATTATATAGAAATTTATAATAGGAGGCTAAATATGAAATTAGGTCATTTTAATATTCACCAATTAAACGGGGGTATTACCAATATAGATGGTGGTGCTATGTTCGGTGTAGTACCCAAACCTTTATGGACCAAAAAATACAATGTGAATAATAAAAATCAAATCGCTTTACCTACATATCCTATTTTAATTCAAACTAAGGATTCACTTATTCTCATTGATACTGGTATGGGGAAAGATAAATTAACAGAAAAACAAAAAAGAAATTTTGGCGTAGATTATGAAAGTGATATCACTTCAGATTTAGCAGATTTAAACTTTACATTGGATGATATTGATGCAGTGGTTATGACTCACATGCATTTTGATCACGCTTGTGGTTTGACTACAAAAGATGGTGATGTCGTATTTAAAAATGCTACGCATTATATACAGCAAGATGAATGGCATGAGTTTCAAAGTCCAAATATTAGAAGTAAATCAACTTATTGGGCGAAAAACAATGGTAGTTTCCAAAAAAACTTGATTTTATTTGACAAAGAAATTGAAGTCTATCCTGGAATAAAAGTTTACCACACCGGAGGACATAGTTTTGGGCATGCTATTGTCACGATCGAGAGTGACGATGAGAAAGCTGTGCATATGGGTGATATCATGCCGACAAATGCACATACTAATCCATTATGGGTAACAGCTTATGATGATTATCCAATGCAATCTATTCGAGAAAAAGAAAGATTAACGCCATACTTTATTCATCATGGTTATTGGTTTTTATTCTACCATGACGAGAATTATTTCGCGGTTAAATATGATACACATGATACGCAAAGCATTGTTGACTCAATTAAACGCAAATAAAAAGAGGTAATGACTATGTCGTTACCTCAAATTCATTTTCGATGATATCTATAACCGCACCTGTTTTGGCATCGACGTAAAAATCATAATACGTAAAACGATCATTATTAAAAGTAGTGATGCCTCCACGATAAACATTATAAATTGTATTGTCTTTTTGATGAGTCATTGGTTCTTCTAGTATATAAGAACCGACTACATGCATAAAGTACGTCTTAACTTCATTCAAAACTTTATTAGGGTTAATAAATTTCTGTGTTAATAATTTATTGACTACAAAAAGACAACTTATAAGTAAAATAGCGATAACAGATATAAAAATAAGCCATGATTTTTTGTTTATCATATTTAAATACCCCCAAATAATCATAATATTAGTTTATCACAATGCGAATGATATAATAACTATTAAGGAGTGAATGAAAGTGCAAATTGACAAAAATAAGACTTTAGAACGAATGAAAACTTTAACTGAATTACATGGCGCGCCAGGTTTTGAAAGTGATGTTAAAAATTATATCAAAGAACAACTTACGCCTTATGTAGATGATTTTGTATTTGATCGTATGGGCGGTATTTATGGCGTGAAAAAATCTAAAAAAAGTAATAGTAAACGTGTGATGGTGGCTGCTCATATGGATGAAGTTGGCTTTATGATAACAAGTATTACCGACAATGGCATGCTCAAGTTTACCAATTTGGGCGGTGTAGCTTCTGATATATGGCAAGCACAACGGTTAAAAGTTAAATCAAGATCGGGTGAAGAAATTACGGGAATAGTATCGAATATCCCTAAACACTTTAGAACAGGTGCAGAAGGTGCACCTAAAATAGAGGATTTGCTATTAGATATCGGTTGCGAATCTGCTGAAGAAGTGAGAGCTAAAAATATCGAAATAGGTGATTCTATCGTTCCTGATACACCTTTTACTCAACTATCAGAGTATAGATATGGTAGTAAAGCATGGGATAATCGATATGGTTGTTTAATTGGCATAGAATTATTAGAATTATTAAAAGATGTAGAATTAGATGTCGATTTATACGTTGGTGCTAATGTTCAAGAAGAAGTTGGTTTGAGAGGTGCTAAAGCTGCTACAGAATTAATTAAACCTGATGTAGCTTTCGTAGTGGATTGTTCTCCTGCTAATGATATGAAAGGTAAGAATGAATTATCTGGCGCATTAGGCCAGGGGACTTTAATTAGAATTAAAGACGGTACGATGATTTTAAAGCCAACATTTAGAGACTACTTGTTAGATATAGCTACAAATTATGATATAAATCATCAATACTATATCTCCCCAGGCGGCACTGATGGGGGAGAAATCCACAAAGCTAACGAAGGTGTGCCAACTGCCGTTATAGGTGTTTGTGCAAGATATATCCATAGTACAAACACTATTTTTGATTATCGAGATTACGAAGCGGCACGGACATTATTATCAAAATGTATCGAAAATATAAATAATCATAAAATTGAACAACTACAATATCAATAATGAATGAGGTGGAATAATGGAAAAATTAACTAATGAACAACAATTTGAAGATTTAAAAAAACAACAAACAGTATTTTTATTTACTGCGGATTGGTGTCCAGACTGTAAAGTGATTGAACCGGACTTACCACAGTTAGAAGAGAAATATGCAAACTATCAATTTATATCTGTTGATAGAGATCAGTTTTTGGATATTTGTATTGATCATGGAATAATGGGTATTCCTAGTTTCTTAGTATACAAAAATGGCGATCAACTAGGTAGCTATATAGGTAAAGAACGAAAATCAATAGAACAAATAGATGATTTCTTAGCTTCATTATAAAATGTAGTAGTTGTATGTTAGACTATAAAAGTTATAAAACTATACCCTTAGAACACATATTTTTTCTGTTCCTAAGGGTATATTTATTGTAAAATATATGAAGGCATTAAATTAGGAGTGTTAACTTATGAATGTATTTCTAATGAGAGATAAGTTAAAATCACGTTTAGAACATTTAGATGTTAAATTTAATTTTAATCGTGAAGATGAGACTTTACGGATATATAGAACAGACAATGGTAAAGGCGTTACGATTAAACTTAATTCAATTGTAGCTAAATACAAACAACAAAATGATAAAATAATAGAAGAAATCGTATACTACGTAGAAGAAGCAATAGGGCAGATGAAAGATACCTCTGTATCTGAATTAGAAGATATTCAAGTGATGCCCGTATTACGTTCTCCTAGTTTCGACAAAGAAGACAAAGAGGGTAATCCATTTGTTATTGAACCACACACTGCAGAAACTAATATTTATTATGCGCTAGATTTAGGCAAATCGTATCGCTTAATTGATGAAACTATGTTAGAACAGCTTAATGTTACGCAACAACAATTGAAAGAAATGGCATTATTTAACGTTAGAAAGCTAACGAATTCATATACTACTGATGAAGTTAAAGGTAATATCTTTTACTTTATAAATTCAAATGATGGTTATGATGCCAGTAGAATATTAAATACAAGTTATTTAAATGAATTTGAAAAACAATGTGAAGGCGAAATGTTAGTGGCTATACCACACCAAGACGTCTTAATTATTGCGGATATAAGAAACAAAACGGGTTATGATGTGATGGCACATTTAACAATGGAATTCTTTACTAAAGGTCTAGTACCGATAACATCATTATCATTTGGATATGAAAGTGGTCACTTAGAACCTATATTTATATTAGGTAAAAATAATAAACAAAAAAGAGACCCAAATGTTATTCAAAGATTAGAAGCGACACGTAAAGAATATGAAAATAAAGATAAAGAATAAGGAGAATTAATTTTATGAATCTATTTTATAATAAAGAAAAAGTAGGTGACGTTGCCTTTTTACAAATTGTTCCTCAAGAGGGGCCTTTCAATTATGAAATTAGAGGCGATATTGTACAAATTACTACTGATGATGAAGTAGTGGGCTACAACATCTTTAATGCGTCTAGTATTGTTAATATTGACGGCAATGGGCACGTTAAATTAACAGATGAAGTTGTTAACAAACTCAATCAGGCGATAAACAAAGCAGGATTTGCACATGAATTAGATGCTGATTTATCACCCAAATTTGTCGTAGGCTATGTCAAGACTAAAGATAAGCATCCCGATGCTGATAAATTAAGTGTATTATCTGTTGATATAGGTAAGGACACTTTACAAATTGTTTGTGGTGCCCCAAATGTAGAAGCCGGACAAAAAGTTGTTATAGCTAAAGTTGGTGCCGTGATGCCTAGTGGTATGGTCATTAAAGATGCAGCATTAAGAGGCGTTGCATCTAGTGGTATGGTATGTTCAATGAAAGAACTTAATTTACCCAATGCGCCACAAGAAAAAGGTATTATGGTATTGTCAGATGAGTACGAAATAGGGCAACCGTTTTTTGAATAAAATTAGGAGGTAATGTCAATATGAGCTGGTTCGACAAATTATTTGGAGAAGAGAAAGACTCAAATGAAGACTATCTAAATAACAGAAATAAACGTCGTCAAAAAGCTAACCAAAGTGATGAGCAAGACACATTACTTCCTCAGAATAATGATGTATATGATCGCCCTAGAGGTAAATTCAGATTTCCAATGCATGTGATTGAAGAATCTAAACAACATGATAACAATGTAGATCAAAACGACAATCATTCAAATGATGATACTTATGGTTATAGAGATGAATCTCAAGTATATAAGCAGGTGGATAATAAGCGTCACAGAAGACGTCGCGAGGATGTTCGTCAAAGTAAGCAACATCAAACTAAAAATAGTAATTCATCACAGTATGAGGAGCCATCCCATACTAAAAAATCACGCGTTAGAATACAGACTGAGGTATTAAAAACTCAATCTGCTGCTAATAAAAGTGAAAATACGCTACAAAATTCTGATTTTAAAGCAACACAAATACCTTCTGCGATATTTGGTACTAAAAAGAGACGGCAGTTAAAGAATGGTGTAATACCAACAAATGATGAAGCGGACCCTATCGATGATGACCATCAACAAAATACAACGCAACAAGAAGCGACAGCTGATAATTTTAAATACGCATCAGACTTAGAAGAAACTAAAACTGATATTGCTTCAGAAAAAAAAGATGATGGTATAAATGCTACTAATACAGAAAATGACGTTCATATAGATAATGAAATGCCAAAAGCAGCAAAAAAAGACAATACTATTAATATTAATAATTTTTATGCTTCTCAAATCGTTGAAGAAATAAGAAGAGAAAGAGAACGTAAAGTATTAAAAAAACGTCAATTTAAAAAAGCATTGCAAGAAAAAAGAAAAGATCAAGATGACGTTGAAAAAGATAATATTCAAAAGGCAATCGATGAAATGTATGCTAAACAAGCACAACAATACATTGGAGATAGTTCACTGAGTGATAATTATAAACAGACATCAAATGATGATACAGTAGAAGATCATGATAACCAAAATGAGGAAGCAAATGTATCGCTTAATAAAAACGAAGACAGTAATCACTTTAAATATGAAGAAGTCGATTTAAATAATGTTAGTGATGTACATACTGTACAAGATGAAGATGTAGAAGTAAGTACAGACGAAACTGAATCACTTAACACGATTGATGTGCCAGATGTAACAGAACAAAATAATGAAGACACTACGAGTCAAACTGATAATAGCATAGATAGTTCAGAAGAATCGGGAATAGACGATGCGCAATATCGTGAATTAACTGAACTAAGTAATGTTGCAGAGGATAATACTTTTGATGATGATTTATCTGAAGGCAATAATAAGCAGGATTTTGACAATGGCACAGTACAAGGTGCTCGATCTGATGTGACTGAAGAGAATAATAGTAAAAATGAGACATCTGATACTTATTCTAACGACACGAGTGTGTCTGAAACGCACACTGAAAGTGAAAAACGTCAGAGTGATGCGCAAATAAATAATAACTCTACTAATAAAGTGAATAAACCTTCAATTAAAAAAAATGCGAAACCTTTTAATGTTGTTATGACTCCATCAGACAAAAAACGTATGATGGATACACGTAAGTCTAAAAATATGAACATGTCTAATATAGAACCAGAAGTAGCTCATACAACTACTAGTAAGGATATACAAGCGCCAGAATACCGTGATGTTTCAAATAATGACGAAATTAATACTCATATTACAGCGACTGAGGACACTAATGAATCATTAGATTCATTAAATAATAGTGATGTAGAAACAAATTCTGACAATATTGTTAAGGGGACAAACGAATTACAGACAGATCATAATGAGACTACGTTTAACAATCATATTAATAATGAAATTAATAGTACAAATGAGTCTCAAATTAATGAAACAAGAACAATACGAAGAGGTCCAAGTCTGAAATTACCGGATGTTTCTTTATTAGATGCACCTGAAGAACATGAAATTGATGATAGTTGGATTGATGAAAAGAAACAGGAATTAAATGATGCATTTTATTATTTTAATGTACCTGCAGAAGTTCAATCTGTTACTGAAGGGCCAAGCGTTACACGTTTCGAGTTGTCAGTAGAAAAAGGTGTCAAAGTATCTAGGATTACTGCCCTACAAGATGATATAAAAATGGCTTTAGCAGCCAAAGATATACGTATCGAAGCACCAATACCTGGAACCAGTTTAGTGGGTATAGAAGTACCTAACCAATCGTCTACAAAAGTAAATATTAGGTCAATTATTGATACGGAAGAATTTAAAAATACCGAATCTAAATTAACCGTTGCTATGGGGTATCGAATTAATAACAAGCCGTTATTAATGGATATTGCGAAAACCCCTCATGCACTTATTGCTGGAGCTACTGGTTCTGGTAAATCAGTTTGTATTAATAGTATTTTATTATCTCTTATCTATAAAAATCATCCAGAAGAGTTAAAATTATTACTTATCGATCCTAAAATGGTAGAATTAGCACCATATAATGATTTACCTCATCTAGTTTCCCCAGTAATTACTGACGTTAAAGCGGCAACGCAAAGTTTAAAATGGGCAGTAGATGAAATGGAACGACGCTATAAATTATTTGCCAAATATCATGTACGTAATATTACAGCTTTCAATAAAAAAGCAAATTATGAGGATAGAATGCCTAAAATTGTTATAGTTATTGATGAATTAGCTGATCTAATGATGATGGCACCACAAGATGTCGAACAATCTATAGCTCGTATTGCGCAAAAAGCACGTGCATGTGGTATTCATATGTTAGTAGCTACTCAACGACCATCGGTGAATGTTATTACTGGACTTATTAAGGCCAATATCCCAACTAGAATCGCATTTATGGTATCATCTAGCGTGGATTCAAGAACAATTTTAGATAGTGGTGGTGCAGAACGATTACTAGGTTATGGCGATATGTTGTACTTAGGAAGTGGTATGAATAAACCAATTCGAGTACAAGGTACATTTGTCTCTGATGAAGAAATAGATGACGTTGTTGACTTTGTTAAACAACAAAGAGATCCTGAATACCTTTTTGAGGAACAAGAATTAATTAAAAAAACAGAAAACGCACCACAAGATGATTTATTTAATGATGTATGTGTATTTATGGTCCAAGAAGGTCATATTTCAACTTCATTAATACAAAGACATTTCCAAATAGGGTATAATCGTGCAGCAAGAATCGTTGATCAATTAGAACAACTCGGTTATATTTCAGAATCTAATGGTTCTAAACCTAGAGATGTTTATCTAACCGAAACTGATTTAAATGAATTAAATAAATAAAAAGGGAGTGTTTATATGACACATTATCATTTTGTCGGTATAAAAGGTGCTGGGATGAGTTCGCTAGCACAAATAATGCACGATCTTGGAAATGAAGTACAAGGTTCTGACATTGAAAGCTATGTTTTTACAGAAGTAGCACTGAAAAATAAAGGTATTTCAATTTTACCTTTTGATGCGAACAATATTAAAGAAGACATGGTAGTAGTCCAAGGCAATGCATTCCCTGATACGCACGAAGAAATTGTTAAGTCACATGAATTAAAATTAGAAGTTATTCGTTACCATGATTTCTTAGGCCATGTTATAGACCAATATACTTCAGTAGCAGTGACGGGTGCTCATGGTAAAACATCAACTACAGGTTTGTTATCTCATGTTATGAATGGAGATAAGAAGACTTCATTCTTGATTGGTGACGGTACAGGATTAGGTATTCCTGCGAGTGAATACTTTGCTTTTGAAGCTTGTGAATATAAGCGACATTTTTTAAGTTATCACCCAGACTATGCAATTATGACAAATATTGATTTTGATCATCCAGATTATTTTAAGGACATTGATGACGTTGTAAGCGCGTTTCAAGAGATGTCCCATAATGTGAAAAAAGCGATTATTGCATGGGGAGACGACCCACATTTACGTGGTATTAAAGCAGATGTACCTATTTATTATTATGGTTTTTCTAAAAACGATGATGTATTTGCTGATAACATTCAAATTAGTGAACAGGGTACTAAATTTGACGTATATATTAATGACAAGTTTTTTGATACGTTCTTATCGCCACAGTACGGTGATCATAATATTCTAAATGCATTGTCAGTTATTACTATCGCTTATTTAGAAAAACTTGATATAAATAACATTAAAGAAGCTTTAGAAACATTTGGCGGAGTGAAAAGAAGATTTAATGAAACAAAAGTAGTAAATCAAGTACTTGTTGATGATTATGCACATCATCCAAGAGAAATTAGTGCTACAATTGAGACAGCAAGAAAAAAATATCCAAATAAAGAGGTCATCGCAGTTTTCCAACCACACACTTTCAGTAGAACCAAAGCCTTTTTACAGGAGTTTGCTGATTGTTTAAGTAAAGCTGACCAAACTTTCTTATGTGAAATATTTGGTTCAATCAGAGAAAATTCTGGTAATTTAACTATACAAGATTTGCTCAAACGTATAGATGGCGCACAATTAATCGACGAAGAAAGTGTTAATTTATTAGAACAATATAGTGATGCTGTGGTATTATTTATGGGTGCTGGTGATATACAAAAAATTCAGCGTGCATATATGGAAAATCTCGATGTTGTTAACGAATTTTAATATGTTTATGTTAAAATAAGTTGGGTATTAAAATAAAATAACAACATATGTTTATTAGGAGGCGTTTTTGATGGAATGGATTTTACCCATTGCTGGAATAATCGCGGCAGTAGCATTTCTAATTTTAGTAATTGGAATTGTCGTAGTTTTAATTTCAGTTAAGAAAAACTTAGATCACGTAGCTAAGACGCTTGACGGAGTGGAAGGTCAAGTTCAAGGTATTACACGTGAATCAACTGATTTACTTCATAAAGCTAATCGTTTAACTGAAGATATTCAAGGTAAATCAGAAAGATTGAACTCAGTAGTTGATGCTGTTAAAGGTATCGGTGATTCAGTTCAAACATTAAACGGTTCAGTTGACCGCGTAACTAATTCTATTACGCACAATATCTCTCAAAATGAAGACAAAATTTCTCAAGTTGTTCAATGGTCAAACGTTGCAATGGAAATTGCTGACAAATGGCAAAATAGAAGAAATCGTAGAGAAAGTGCAAACTACAAAACTGGTAGCGTAGCAAACGATGCAAACAATGCAAACAATGCAAACCATAGCTATACTACTCGAGTAGAGAATAAATAATTTATATACTTACACAAACAAATGCACTTAAATGAGGTTGTTACTTTATTTAAGTGCATTTGCTATAGGAGGAAATCATTATGACATATTATAATCGTGATAACTATGAAAGAAATCTTGAGCGTTATGAAGTTCCTGAAGAGTATAATAATGAAGATAGAAGCAACTTTGTCTATGGATTTGTAATTGGTGCGGTTATTGGTACAGCGATTGGGTTAGTTACAACTAAATCAAAACGTAATAAAGCTTATGAGCAAAGCACGAGTGAATTTAGATCGAGTATTATTAAACAATCTGAAGAACAACGTCAGCAAGCTCAAAATGAAGTCGATAATATTAAAGATTCAGTAAGTGATTCTGAAGTTACAGCTCAAAAAGCTGCTATTCAAGAAGAAGCTTCGGAAAATAATTTGTCTGATCCAACGAAAAGTGATGCTACAGGTTTAACATCTAATACTACAGCTACTGTAGGTGGTGTTGCTGTTGGTGCAAGTGCTGGTACTACAGCAGGATTAGCTGCAAATAAAGAAGATTCTAGTGAGCAACAGCAAACAAATGAAGGAACGCCTTCTAATGAAGAATTGTCTGCACAACAAAAGGCAATACAAAAAGAATCAGCAGAAAATGATTTATCTGACCCTTCAGTATCAAATGAGGATACAAATAGTAACAATATTGGTGCTAGTGGCACTGCTGGTGTAAGTGCAGGTGCAGTAGCTAGTAATGCTGATCAAGATAATACGTCTGTTGATAGTTCAGAACAGGGTGATGATTCAGTAGCAGCTAAATCATATAGCGATGAAGATATTAACAAAGTGAGTGCAGATAGATTAGCTCGTGCGGCAAAAGAAAAGCACAAAGCTTTATATAATGATAGTGTGGTTGCACAAAACACTAAAAAATTATCACAATCTGAACAATCTTTATCAAGTAGTAAATTTGAAGGTGCAGTACCGCAACTAGTGACTAAAGACGATAATGTTAATGATAACGACTTTAAATTAACTGACTCGAAAGCTGCCGCAGCTGCAGCGGCTGGTACTGCAACAGCGGGTGGCGCAGTTGGTGCAGCATCGGTATCATCGGATAAAGAAAAACAATCAAACAATGCAAACAAAGATAATAAAGATGATGATAAGTCAGGTACTTCAGCGTCTGATGCTGCAGAAAAACGCGTAGATCAAACACATGAAACAGTAGTCTTCAAAAATGGACATATTGTGCATGATAAGGCATCTAATAATCTAAAGAGCAATGTAAATAACGTTGAATCTTCCAAAGAAACAAATTATAAAAAAAATAGATCAACTCAAAGAAGTGCGGGCGAAAAAGCTTCAAGTAAAATAGACAAGAAAACATTTAATGATTAAGGTAAATATATATTATTAATATAAACTTGTTGTATAATAAATGGTGATATTAAAGACAAGCCTAACCTAGAAGTTAAGTTGGGTTTGTCTTTTTTATTATTAAAAGTGTGATTACGAACGTAAGTTATATAGTTAGAGAAGGTAATTATCTTTGCTAAAAACATGATCAAAGAATTAAAATAATAAAATGTTGCATAAGTTGCATTATTATCTCTAGTAAATGACTGAAAATTCAGTTATCATAGTAGTTATTCTATTGTAGAAGTCAAAAATAAAAATCTACACTTGAACTTCCGATAAGATATTGTTACAATAATTTCCAATATATATTTTACTGCTTTAAAGCAGAATAATGTATACAGTTTAAATATTTTCATAGAGGTGAATAAAATGTCAGATAAATTAAAAGAATACAGAGATGAAATTGTTGAAATCAACGATGAAATTCTAAAACTATTATCTAAAAGAGGGAAAATAGCTCAAAAGATTGGGGAAGAAAAACGTAAACAAGGCACACTTGTATATGACCCTCAACGTGAAAAAGAAATGATAAATGTGTTGTTAGATAATAATGAGGGACCGTTTAATGATAATGTTATTAAACAATTATTTAAAGAAATTTTTAAAGCCTCTACTGATTTACAAAAATCAGAGAATGAAAAGCATTTATATGTATCAAGAAAATTAAAACCTGAAGATACTATCGTTCAATTTGATAATGGTGGTATTATCGGTGACGGTAATAAATCTTTTGTATTTGGGCCATGTTCAGTCGAGTCCCAAGAACAAGTTGATGCTGTAGCAGCTGATTTACATGCAAAAGGAGAGAAGTTCATTAGAGGTGGTGCATTTAAACCACGTACTTCTCCATACGACTTCCAAGGTTTAGGTGTTGAAGGACTAAAAATTCTTAAAAATACAAAAGACAAATATGATTTAAATGTAGTTAGTGAAATTGTAAATCCAGCTGATTTTGAAGTTGCAGATGAGTATTTAGATGTATTCCAAATTGGTGCACGTAACATGCAAAACTTTGAATTACTTAAAGAAGCAGGACGTACAAATAAACCTATTCTATTAAAGCGTGGTATGTCAGCTACAGTTGAAGAATTTATCTTTGCAGCTGAGTACATTGCAGCGCAAGGTAATAACAACATTATTTTATGTGAGCGTGGTATTCGTACTTACGAAAAAGCAACTAGAAATACATTAGATATTTCTGCTGTACCAGTTTTAAAACAAGGTACACACTTACCAGTAATGGTTGACGTAACACATAGTACAGGACGTAAAGATATTATGTTACCAACCGCAAAAGCAGGGTTAGCTGTAGGAGCAGATGGTATTATGGCTGAAGTACACCCAGATCCATCAGTTGCTTTAAGTGACAGTGGTCAACAAATGGACTTAAAAGAATTCGATAACTTCTATAACGAAATGAAACCATTAGCAGACATGTATAATAGCAAAAACATTAAATAATTTTTATTAAATTATTCAATGTTTACCCTTATTGATTGCTCAAATATTTTTGGCATGATAATAAGGGTATTTTTATGGTTAAAGGTGTCATTATAGGTATGACAGTATTGTGACATTGAAACAAAATGATTTCCGTAGTTTATAAAATGTGGTAAACTTTGAAAATATGATGAAAACAGGATATAATAATAAATAAAACGCTTACAAGGAGGAAGTTATGACTGTTACAATTTATGACGTAGCGCGCGAAGCTAGAGTTTCAATGGCGACAGTTTCTCGTGTAGTTAATGGAAATCAGAATGTTAAACCTGAAACAAGAGACAAAGTAAATGCAGTAATTGAAAAATTAAATTATCGCCCAAATGCTGTAGCAAGAGGGTTAGCTAGTAAAAGAACAACAACAGTTGGAGTAATAATTCCAGATATTTCTAATGTTTATTATTCACAACTAGCAAGAGGTCTAGAAGATATTGCTACTATGTACAAGTATCATTCAATCATTTCTAATTCAGATAATGATCCTGTTAAAGAAAAGGAAATTTTTAACAACTTATTAAGTAAACAAGTTGATGGGATTATCTTTTTAGGTGGTACCATTTCAGAAGAAATTAAAGAATTAATTAATAAATCTTCTGTACCCGTCGTTGTTTCAGGTACAAACGGTAAAGACGATGGCATTGCTTCTGTAAATATTGATTTTGAATCTGCTGCTGAAGAAGTAACTGAAGAATTAATTAAAAATGGTGCCAAAGATTTTGGTTTTGTTGGTGGAAATTATTCTAAAAAAGCGCAAGATGAAGTGTTAATAGGCTTGAAATCTGTATTATCTAAACATAATTTATCTTTAAATGAGAGCAAGGTGTTTAATGGTAATGAAACTTATAAAGATGGTATCCGTGCGTTTGAATCATTAGACAATTCGAATTTAGACGCAATTTTATCCATTAGTGATGAACAAGCAATAGGTCTTGTACATAGCGCACAAGATGCTGGCGTTAGTATTCCAAACGATGTTCAGATTGTAAGTTTTAATAATACAAGATTGGTAGAAATGGTGAGACCACAATTATCTAGTGTGATTCAACCGTTATATGATATTGGTGCTGTAGGCATGAGATTATTAACAAAATATATGAACGAAGAAGAGATTGAAGAGCCTAACGTTATACTACCACATAGAATTGAGTACCGTGGTACTACAAAGTAGTATAAAGGCTTGTAATATATAAAGTAATAATAATGATTTGAATTGATAAAACTAAACAAAAAGCAATTATTGCTTGTGCAAATCAAATGGTATTGTTTGGCTTTTTATTACGATATTTTATATGCGTTGTTGTCTTAATGGGCAGCTATCGTTATATCCCTTAGGGAGCATAAATAGAATACTATTTGTATTTATGGAATTTCCACATTGTAATAATTGAGGAACAAAATAAGAGTAAATTCTTATGATTAATAATAACTATTAGATAAATAGCATTACAAAAAATGGCAATCTCTATATTCTTATAGAAATTGTCATTTTTTATCTTTGAATTTTCTTTTATACACCTGTATTTATATTTAATAAAAATTAAAACCAAGATTTGACTAGATTAGCTACTTTTAAATTGCTTGCTGCAATTTCTGCAGTACGTGGTATATAAGGATAATCTTTTAATTCATCTTTCCAAGTAGTCGAAAGTTGGCAAGGTGCATATCGTTGCCATTTAGCTAACCATTTTTGTGGTAAGTGACCTTGTTGTATTGGTTCACCTATGAGTGCTAAAAATACATGTGACCAAGCACGAGGAACGACTTCCCATATATTATAACCGCCTCCGCCAAACATCATCACTTTACCATCTGTATGTTCATCTGCTAAAGACTTAATGATATAAGGTATTTCATAAAGTGCATCTAAAGTACAGCTCATATGAGTTAAAGGATCTAAATAATGAATATCCACGCCATGTACACTAACGATGATATCAGGTTTATATGATTCTACAATAGGAATGATCGTGCTTTTAAAAGATTCTAAGTATGATTCGTTCTCAGTAAAAGGTTCAAGAGGTATATTAACGGCACAACCATAACCCTTTTCATCACCACGCTCCGTATAATGCCCAGAGCCAGGGAATAGAAATTTACCTGTTTCATGGATAGAGTAAGATAACACCTTTTCATTTGTATAAAAGCTCCATTGTGTACCATCACCGTGATGCGCATCCGTATCGATACATAAAACTTTGCAATTATATTTTTTTATCAAATAAGCTATTGTAATGGCTACGTCATTATATATACAAAATCCATTGGCTCGACCGGGTAATGCATGATGTAAACCACCACCTAAGTGACAGCCATTTGCTACTTTGTTAGTCATAATGGCATCCGCTAAATTTAATGCGCCACCGACAATTCTAGCACTGTGCTTGTGCATTTGTTTGAACTGTACTGTATCTTCTCCGTCTATGCCATATTTTTTTGCTTCTGAATCGCTTAAAATACCATGTGAAGTATGTTTCATTGCTTGTATATAATCATAAGAATGGATTAATAATAATTCTTCTTCAGTAGCAATACGTGGTTTTATTATATGATTTGACTTAAGATAACCAAGCTCTTTTAATAATTCAGTTGTTAGTTTCAATCTCATTTGATTGAATGGATGTTCATTTGTGAAACGATATTGTAACAATTCATTTGCATAAACATAGCCCGTTGCTTCGATGTTACTCATAAATTTTCTCCCCTTTAAAAGAAAAAGCGATTCATATAGCGAATATCATCAAACGCTTGCAATTGCTGAATAGTAATACGTGAACCAATTCTAGCCATTAAACAATTCGCAGGATGACTTGTAATTTCTGGATCATCAGTTGCAAAAATTTCAAGACCCCCATATCCCATTAATTTTTGCATTAGCTTTTTATATTCATAGACACCTAGACCTGAATTTTTTAAGTCCCAATGCCAATAATATTCGGTAGTTATAATAATATAATCTTCAATTTCGTCTTGAGATAGACTTAACTTAATTAATTCGGTACCTAAATGTAAATAACGATAAGGTAAGCTGATTTCGATAGCCCCAAGTTCAATCAAATAAGGCAATTGGCCACTAGACCATCGCTCCAACGGATCGGGATAATGATAAGTAACGTATCCTATAATATGTTGGGCGTGTTTTAAAACGAAAATTTTACCCTCTGGTAATTGACTAATTTCTTTAATAGCCTCAAATTGTTCATTAGGATATCTGAAAGAATGCAAACCTTCATCGAAAGTCATGCGTTCTAAATCTTGTACTAGAACGGGTCCTTCAATAACATAATGTGCATTATCAATCTCATAAGTTTTTGTAACATATGTTTTTTTGTGCTCCATCTTTTCTATCCACCACCTTTATATATGATAACAATTATTATTAATAATAATTGTTATTGTTGGAATTGTAAATTAACACAATAAAATACACTTTTATTTTTTTGAAAATTGGGTATATTTTAGATATAATCGATTTTAAGAAAGCGATTTCACTTTAAGGGGGATTTCATAATGAAAGTAGACATTTATAAAGGGGAACAAGGAAATTTCAATCTACCAAATTACGAAGAAGTATATAACAACTTCGATTGGAAAGAGGTAGAGAAAGCATTTTCTTGGTATCAAACAGGCAAAATGAACATGGCGCATGAATGTATTGATCGACATGTTGAAAATGGAAAAGGAAATAAAGTCGCTTTATATTATAAAGATGATCAACGCAAAGAAAGTTATACTTTCAGTGATATGAAAGACTATTCTAATAAAGCGGCTAACGTTCTTAAAGATAAGGCAAGCGTAGAAAAAGGCGATAGGGTGTTTATTTTTATGCCTAGAACGCCAGAATTATACTTTGCTTTTTTAGGTATATTAAAGATAGGTGCAATTGTAGGACCATTATTTGAAGCATTTATGGAAAAAGCAGTAGGTGATAGATTAGAAAATAGTGATGCTAAAGTTATTATCACTACGAATGATTTATTACCTAGAATTCCGCAAGATAGATTACCTAATTTAGAGAAAATCGTCGTTGTCGATGATAACGTAGATAGTGATTATATTGATTTTAATGAAGCAATGGAATCAGCTAGTAATGATTTTGAAACTGAATGGTTAAATGAAGATGATGGTTTAATTTTACATTATACATCAGGTTCTACTGGGCAACCTAAAGGTGTACTTCATGTACAAAAAGCAATGCTAGTACATTATATTTCAGGCAAATATGTTTTAGATTTAAATGAAGATGATGTCTATTGGTGTACAGCCGACCCTGGTTGGGTAACAGGTACTTCATACGGCGTATTTAGTCCTTGGCTTAATGGTGCAACTAACTGTATCGCAGGTGGACGTTTCTCCCCTGAAGCTTGGTATAAAATGATAGAAGAATTTAAAGTTACTATTTGGTACACTGCACCAACTGCATTACGTATGTTAATGAGTGCTGGTGACGATATCGTAAATAAATATGATTTATCATCACTTAAAAGTATCTTATCAGTAGGTGAACCTCTTAACCCTGAAGTTATTAAATGGGCTTATGAAGTATTTGGCAAACGTGTGTTAGATACTTGGTGGATGACTGAAACAGGTGGACACATGATCGTTAACTATCCATCAATGGATGTTAAATTAGGATCAATGGGTAAACCATTACCAGGGGTTGAAGCTTCTATCATTGATGATCAAGGCAATGAATTACCACCAAATAGAATGGGAAACTTAGCATTGAAAAAAGGTTGGCCATCCATGATGCACTCTATTTGGAAAAATCCTGAAAAATATGATTCATACTTCATAGGTGATTGGTATGTTTCAGGTGACTCAGCTTATAAAGACGAAGATGGCTATTTCTGGTTCCAAGGTCGTGTAGATGATGTAATCATGACAGCTGGTGAACGTGTAGGTCCCTTCGAAGTAGAGTCTAAATTAGTTGAGCACGAATCAGTTGCTGAAGCAGGAGTAATTGGTAAACCAGATTCAGTACGTGGTGAAATCATTAAAGCATTTGTAGCATTGAAACCAGGTTATGAACCTACTGATGACTTAAAAGAAGAAATCCGTGTCTTTGTTAAAGAGGGCTTAGCCGCACATGCTGCGCCTAGAGAAATTGAATTTAAAGACAAACTTCCAAAAACACGTTCAGGTAAAATAATGAGACGTGTACTTAAGGCTTGGGAACTTGATTTACCAGAAGGCGATTTAAGTACAATGGAAGACTAATATAGAAATACTTTTATAATCTAGAACGTTATCTTTAAAGGTAACGTTCTTTTTGTTCTGTGATGCAATATAATAAAACTAAATATTTATGTAAGCGCTATATAAAACGTCGACAAAGTCAAGGTAGTTCGATAATATAAGTATAAAAGAGTGACTTAAATCATTTTAATATTTAATTACTATAATACACTAAGGGGGATTTAATGTGACACATTTATCAGATTTAGAAATTGCTAATAAAGCTAAGTTATCACCAATTACTGAAATTGCTCAAAAAGTAGCTATAACAGAAGATGCACTTGAGCAGTATGGACGATATAAAGCCAAGATTGATATTAATAAAATCAACAAGCAAAAAGAAAAAGGAAAAGTCGTATTAGTCACTGCAATGAGTCCTACGCCTGCAGGGGAAGGTAAATCAACTGTAACTGTGGGGTTATCCGATGCTTTAAATAAATTAAATAAAAAAGTAATGGTTGCTTTACGTGAACCTGCGCTTGGTCCAACGTTTGGTATTAAAGGTGGAGCGACAGGTGGGGGCTATGCACAAGTTTTACCAATGGAAGATATTAATTTACATTTTAACGGGGATTTTCATGCAATTACTACAGCTAACAATGCGTTATCAGCATTTATAGATAATCATATGCATCATGGTAATGAATTAGATATTGACCAACGTCGTATTGAGTGGAAACGTGTTCTAGATATAAACGACCGTGCGCTTAGACAGATTAATGTAGGGTTAGGTGGCCCTACGCAGGACATTCCGCGCGAAGATGGATTTAATATTACTGTAGCTTCAGAAATAATGGCTATTTTATGTTTAGCCACAGGGATTAATGATTTAAGGACTAAGATTAGTCAAATTACGGTTGGTTATACAAAGTCACTTAAACCAGTGACTGTGACCGACTTAAAAGTAGAAGGTGCACTAACGATGATTTTAAAGGATGCCATCAAACCTAATCTTGTTCAAACGATAGAGGGTACACCAGCTTTAGTACATGGTGGACCATTTGCGAATATTGCACATGGATGTAATTCAATATTGGCAACTGAAACGGCAAGAGATTTAGCGGATATCGTTGTTACTGAAGCAGGATTTGGTTCTGATTTGGGCGCGGAAAAATTCATGAATATTAAAGCTCGAGAGGCGGGATTTAAACCTTCTGCCGTCGTTGTAGTTGCAACCATTAGAGCTTTAAAAATGCATGGCGGTGTACCTAAAGATAGTTTGAAAGAAGAAGATGTTGAAGCACTTAAAACTGGTATCGTAAATTTAGAACGTCATGTAGACAATATGAAAAAATATGGTGTTGAACCAGTTATAGCTTTAAATGCATTTATTAATGATACAGAAGCTGAAATACAATTTGTTCAACAATGGGCACAAGAAAAAGGTGTAAGGATTGCGCTTACGGAAGTATGGGAGAAAGGTGGCGCTGGTGGTGAAGCGTTAGCACAAAATGTATTAGAAGTAATTGAACAACCGCAATCATTTAAACATTTATATGATTTAGATTTATCTATTGAAGACAAAATCGAAACGATAGTAAAAGAGATCTATGGTGGTAAAGGAGTTACATTTACTAATAAAGCAAAAAAACAATTGGCTTTATTTAAAGAGAATGGTTGGGATAAATTTCCAGTATGTATGGCAAAAACGCAATATTCGTTTGCTGATGATCAAACTGTATTAGGTGCACCAAGTGATTTTGAAATAACAATTCGTGAACTCGAAGCCAAAACAGGGGCAGGCTTTATAGTAGCACTTACAGGCACTATTATGACTATGCCTGGATTACCCAAACAACCTGCTGCACTTAATATGGATGTCACAGATGATGGACATGCTAAAGGTTTATTCTAAGTCTCCCACTAAAAAGAAAATAATTTAATATATAAATAGGCACACAGCGCAATGGATAATTGACTGTGTGCTTTTAGTTATAAATACGTAAATTTATCTTTAATTATTAGTTCTTAGTTTAATTTTAATATTTTCTTTTTCGGCCGTTATAAATTGCTTATGCGTGATTTTGTTTTCTACGACCATACGCTTTAATACATAGTGTTGACGGTTTAAACCTATAGTCAACTGGGATTCCGATTTTAATGAGCCATCTCGATTATAAGGCGTATAGTAATAGGGGCTTTGTAATAGTCCTACGATATATGCAGACTCAGCGACTGTAAGATTATTAGGTGATTTCCCAAATAAACTAAAAGAAGCTGAAGCAATGCCGGTTATGTCCGCGCCGTTATAATCTCTGCCAAATGGCACGATATTAAGGTAAATATATAAAATTTCTTTTTTGCTAAATAATTTTTCGGTGCGCATTGCTAATACTAATTCATTTGCTTTACGTGAATATGTTTTCTTATTTGTTAAGATTTGATTTTTAACCAATTGTTGTGTAATTGTACTTCCACCTGATGATATTTGTGTATTGAATACATCTTGAAATACTGCTCTTAACAAAGCTTTAGGTAATATACCATTATGTTTAAAATACAAGCTATCTTCAGATGACGTGAGTGCTTTAACGACCGTATCATTAACATTGTGTGGGCCGATGATTAATGTATTATTTGATTCATCAAATGATGATAGTATATTGTGATTCCGATTTTTTAATGTGTCACTACCAGGAAAATCCAATAACTCAGATTTTAATTCTTTATCTGACATATGCACGGCATCTTTAGTTAAATGGCTAAAATAAATAATGGATGCAGCCAATACAATAGAAGATATAGATGCCACAATAACAAATAACGCCACGAAAATGTATTTGATTTTTTTGTATATCTTTTCCATTTTAGTTAGTAGATTAATTTTGTTATGGGAATTTAAGTTATTATTACTTTCCAAGATTAGCTACACCTCCTGTCAACGAAATCATTATATCATATTTCGATATTGACTTTTAAAATTGCTTTAATTATAATTATATTCAATTCGATATTATTTTGGGTTAAAGGACAAGTAACTTTAATTTTAATTTTCAGAGAAATAGTGGTTGGTGTGAACTATTAATTAAATTAAAGCGAATACACCTTATGAATGTTTTAAACATAATCCAACGTTTAAGTTAATGAACGTATCATTAATAAAGTTGATAGACTTAGAGTTTGGTGGTACCGTGCGCGAGCGCCCTTACATTTTAATGTAAGGGCGTTTTTTCTTTTATCTACAGATTTTCATTTAATACTAAAATAATATCTACAGAAAATAGGAGGTTGATAGTATGACAAGTGCATTATTAGAAGATTTAAAATGGAGAGGACTTATTTATCAACAGACAGATGAAGAAGGATTAGAAACATTATTAAATAAAGAGCAAGTTTCATTATACTGTGGCGCAGATCCAACTGCCGATAGTTTACACATTGGTCATTTATTACCTATGTTAACTTTACGTCGTTTTCAAGAATATGGCCATCGTCCTATTGTTTTAATTGGTGGTGGTACAGGAATGGTAGGGGACCCATCAGGTAAATCGGAAGAACGTGTACTACAAACCGAAGATCAAGTAGAAAAAAATGTTCAAGGTATTAGTAAACAAATGCATAAATTATTTGAATTTGGTACAGAACAAGGTGCAATTCTAGTAAATAACAAAGATTGGTTAGAACAAATATCGTTAATAAGTTTCTTAAGAGACTATGGTAAACATGTCGGTATTAACTACTTATTAGGTAAAGATTCTATTCAATCAAGATTAGAAAATGGTATTTCATTTACTGAGTTTACTTACACAATTCTACAAGCAATCGATTTCGGTCATCTGAACAAGACGTACGACTGTAAATTACAAATTGGTGGCTCAGACCAATGGGGTAATATTACGAGTGGTATAGAATTAATGCGACGTATGTATGGCGATCGTGAGTCATATGGTCTGACAATTCCATTAGTTGTTAAAGCTGACGGTAAAAAGTTCGGTAAATCAGAAGGTGGCTCTGTATGGTTAGATGCAGAAAAGACTAGCCCGTATGAGTTTTACCAATTTTGGATTAATACAAAAGACGATGATGTTATTAAATTCTTAAAATACTTCACTTTCTTAAGTAAAGAAGAAATCGAAAAGTTACAGCAATCTCTTGAAGAAGCACCACACTTACGTGAAGCACAAAAAGCATTAGCTGAAAATGTAACAGAATTTATTCATGGTAAAGCTGCATTAGAAGATGCACAACGTATTTCAATCGCGTTATTTAGTGGTGATTTAAAAGCTTTATCAGCACAAGAATTAAAAGAAGGCTTTAAAGATGTACCTCAAGTAGAGCTTAGTCATGCGACAACTAATATTGTTGAAGCAATCGTTGAAAGTGGTATTTCATCTTCTAAACGTCAAGCACGTGAAGATGTAACCAATGGAGCTATTTATATTAATGGCGAACGTCAACAAGATGTAAATTATGAATTAACAACAGAAGATAAAATTGACAACGCGTTTGCAATTATTCGACGTGGTAAAAAGAAATATTTTATGGTGAACTTTAAATAAAAGTGAATATATTTGGAACACTAAAAAAGCACAACATTCAACTGAGTTACAGTATGAATGTTGTGCTTTTACTTTATTGGTGTTATCTACTCGAAAGAATTTTCATGATTTCCATCATCGGTCGATTGTGTAGATTTAGATGTTGTTTTAAGTTTTTTTAATGTGACGTTAACTTGTTTCGTTTCACCTTTACGTTCAATTGTTAGTTTTGCTTGTTCACCAGGTTTTTTATGTTGATACAGATAAGATTTTAAATCAGTATCTTCTTTTACCGTTTTGTTATCAATTTTCGTGATAATATCGCCTTCTTTTAGACCGTTATCGCTATCAACTTTGGCCACGTAGACACCGTCTTTACGATTAGTATCTAATTTTGATTTATAATTATCTGGAATTTCACTGAGATTGAGTAAACCTATGCCAATAGATGGGCGTTCAATTTTACCATTTTCGACAAGCGATTTAATTGTAACTTTTACTTCGTTACTTGGTATTGCAAATCCAATACCTTCAACTTGCTCATTGGCTATTTTCATTGAATTAATACCTACGAGGTTACCGTTAATATCTACAAGCGCTCCACCAGAGTTACCAGGATTAATTGCAGCATCAGTTTGTAGTACATTTACTTTGTTTGCACCTGCAGCTGTCTGTGTATCAATTGTACGCTCGTTTGCTGATATAATACCTGAGGTTACAGAATTAGCAAATTCTAAGCCTAATGGATTACCCATTGCAAATACACTATCTCCTGTTTTAACTTTTGATGAATTAGCGAATTTTATAGCCTCTATGCCTTCCGTATGATTAATTTTTAAAACAGCAATATCTGTTAAGGCATCTTTGCCGACTAACTTTGCATTAACTTGTTTATTATTATGTAACTGTACTTTTATATCACTTGCTCCATCAATAACATGGTTATTAGTAACAATATATGCAGAATTGTTATTTTTTTCATAAATAACGCCTGAACCGACTCCAGCTTGTTGTGACTTAGAAGATTTCCCTTCAAGTAAATCATTTAAATTTTGAGTTTTTTGCATATTAATTACACCCACTATCGAAGGTGATACATCATTAATCATTTTATTAACAGATGTACGTTGATCATTTTTGCCATCTAATGTGTTACCACCTTTGCTGTGAGTTGCCTCTTGAACGGATGATCCACTACGTTCGGAATCGGTGTTATTTAATAGTTTACCGACACCTAGAACAATCATAGCTCCGATAATACCTGCTATTAACGCCACAACAATTGTTTTGAACCATGGGAATTTTAGTTTATATCTATGTCGTGGTTGTTCATAGCTATAACTATTTTGTTCTGTGTTGTTTGATAAATCTGTTTGTTGGTTATCTTTATTAAATTCTGACATAATTTTCCTCCCAATTTATAAACTATGCTTTTATTATATATGTTTTGTGTTGATTTGCTAGTATCTTGTAGTCAGTCTTTAGACTGATTCTTATTTCTTTATTTTCTTGTTTGATAACCAACTAAATGATAAAATCTAAAAGGTAACATAAGGCTAAAAAGTAGGTGAACTCATGTATAAAGTAATAAGTTCTATTTTATATTTTATAATAGTTAAATTAAGTAAATCGTTAACAGTACATGGCAAAGAAAATATTCCACAATTAAATAAATATGTTGCTACATGTACGCATGAAAGTTATAACGAAGTTATTATGTTAGGAATGTCTATTTTTCCAACACAAATACATTACATGGCTAAAAAAGAGTTATTTAAAAACAAACTGTTTGGTAACTTTCTTCTATCATTAAATGCGTTTCCTGTTGATAGAGAAAATCCAGGACCCAGTACATTAAAAAAACCAATTAAATTATTAAAAGAAAATAAGACTGTCGGCATTTTTCCAACAGGACAACGCAGACAACTTTCTGAAGATGCCCCCCTAAAAAGAGGTGCTGTAACTATAGCTATGATGGGCGGTGCGCCTATTTTACCGGCAGCATACGTTGGACCTAAAAATATACTAGGTCTAATTACAGGGCATGCGCACATTAAATTTGGTGAACCTATTGAAACAAAAGATTTACCAAAAAATATGAAAAGAAATGAAAGACTAGAATATTTAACAAAACAACTAGAAAATAGTACTAGACAATTACAAGTAGAATTAAATGAAACTGTTAATAGTAAATAACAATATCTTTCAAAATTTTAAATAATATAAATTAAAATAATAATACGAATTTTAAAAAAGTTATGTTACTATGTAATTGTACAAAGGCGTACTGTAAACGACGACAACCACGTATATTTTGTATACGTGGTTGTTTTTTTGAACAATTATAAAAAGGGGGAATATTTATGTTTAATTTCTTACAACGGTTAGGGAGATCGTTGATGTTACCAATTGCTGTTCTTCCTGCAGCAGCAGTAATTGTTGGGATAGGAAACGCATTAAATGCATTAAAATTATGGCCCGTAGTCGCCACATTTTTCATGAATGCAGGTACGAGTATTTTAGATCAACTTGGCGTTTTATTTGCGGTTGGGGTCGCATTAGGCATGGCTAAAAAGAATGATGGTGCAGTTGCGTTAGCCGCCGTAGTTGGATTCTTTTTAACTACGAGTGTGCTGAGTCCTGAAAAGTTAGCACCGTTATTAGGTATCAAATCTTCGAGTGTAAATGAAGCATTTACACATATGGATAACGCCAATGTATTTGTAGGTATGATTATCGGTTTGATTGCTGCTTATACTTACAATAAGTTTAGTGATACAGAACTACCAATGGCACTGTCATTCTTTAGTGGTAAACGTTTAGTGCCAATATTAACTGCTTTCTTTAGTTTATTTCTAACAGTGGCGTTACTATTTATTTGGCCTTATGTATACGGTGGCATTGTAGCATTTGGTAAATGGATTATAGACTTTGGACCATTTGGTGCATTTTTATATGGATTCTTTAACAGACTATTAATTCCAACTGGTTTGCATCATGCATTAAATTCAGTATTTTGGTTTAACATCGCTGGTGTTGATGACATTGCAAAATTCCAAACGGGTCATGATGCAATTAAAGGTGTTACAGGGAGATATATGGCTGGTTTCTTCCCGGTGATGATGTTTGGAGTACCAGCGGCTGCGTTAGCGATGTATCAAACAGCTGAATCTAAACAACAAAAACGTGTGTATGGTTTAATGCTAGCAGGGGCGATTTCAGCATTTTTCGTAGGTGTGACAGAACCTATCGAATTCGCATTTATGTTTGTAGCACCCGTATTATTTGTTATTCATGCGTTTTTAACTGGACTATCGCTATTTATTGCCGCATTATTCCACTGGACAGCCGGTTTTACTTTCAGTGCAGGTTTAATTGACTACTTACTGTCGTTAATTAATCCAAACGCCAATCATCCTTTGATGTTACTCGTTCAAGGCGTTGTGTTCTTTGTAATTTATTATGTAGTCTTCAGGGTAGCAATTAAAGTACTAAAATTAAATACGCCCGGGCGTGGAGATAACTTATTACCAGATCCTGCATCAGAAAATGCAACTACAGGTGACGCTGCTGATCAATCTAAAGGTAGTAATAAATACTCACAAAGCGCTTCAGAAATATTATCTGGTTTAGGTGGTAAAGAAAATATTACATCACTAACGAACTGTGCGACTCGATTACGTATGGAATTAGATGATAATAGTATTATCGATGAAGCGAAAATTAAAGCCGCTGGGGCTGTTGGCGTTACGAAAAGTGGTAAACATAACACCCAAGTTATTATTGGCACACATGTCCAACAAGTAGCTGATGAAATAGAAAATCAAATGAATAGCCAATAACTTTTATTTAAAGAGCAAATGTGCCATATTCATTTGCTCTTTTTTGCTTGAAATTGTAGAATTATATAGTATCAGAATTTTCTGAATAGGAGAGTGGAAGTAAATGAAGTCGGTATTGTTTGATGTTGATGGTGTCTTTTTAAGCGAGGAAAGATGCTTTGATGTATCTGCTTTAACTACATATGAAATATTAATGGATAAGTCTTATCTAGGGCTTGATACTACCATTGATTTTCAAAATTTAAACGATGACAACATTCAAGAAATAAGAGATATCGTATTTGACCATGATAAAATTTTAGTTAAATTAAAATCGTTAGGATTAAATTCAAATTGGGATATGTTATTTATTGTTACAGCATTACATTTTATTGAAGTTTGTAAACAGTTGTCAGCATCTCAATTAGATAAAGTTTTAAGTGTGGAAACATTTAGTCAGCAAACGTTACAAGAGATTGGCGCAAATGTGTCGGACGTGAAGTTAGATTTTAAATCCCCTTTAACATTTTTAGATAATATGGAATCTGGTAAAGACTATATTTATCAAGCACTAACTACTTATGCTAAAAATGAATTAAATAACTCCAATACTGAGTTGTTTACATTGAAGAGTCCATTTTGGACCTTAACACAGGAAGTCTATCAAGAATGGTATTTAGGATGTAAATTATTTAAAGAGGTTGAGAAAAAAGAAAATAGAGCGACTTATAAACACGGTTATATCTATGATGAAGTAGTATTAAGACCTGTAGAGGAAATAAAACAGCTGCTAAGTGATTTAAAGGATGCTGGTTATCAAATTGCAATTGCTACGGGTCGTCCTAGAACGGAAACAATCGTACCTTTCGAAACAATTAATATTAAAGAGTTATTTCAAGATGAGCATATTGTTACTGCAAGTGAAGTATTGATTGCTGAAGATTTATATCCAGATTTAAAACCTTTAGGAAAACCGAATCCATTTAGTTATTTAGCTACTTTACATGGTAATGTACAAGCAAACTATAAAAGTTTTGCAACAAATCAAGATAATCGAGTCAATAAAGATGAAGTGTTTGTAGTAGGTGATTCATTAGCTGACTTGTTAAGTGCAAAGACGATTGGCGCTACGTTTATTGGTCCTTTAACTGGTTTAAAAGGCCAACAAGCTAGAGCGGAATTAGAATCTTATGATGCTGACTATATAGTCAATCATGTTGGTGAAATCAGAAATATATTATTATAAATCGATTTACGGGAAAATAAAGCTAATAGCCAGTCAACGTGATTCTAATTCAAAAACGTTGGCTGGCTATTTATATTTAATCTATAGTAGGGCTCGCTTTCTATGAGATGCATTAAGTCTGTGATGTTCATCTTTAATATTGTAACTAAATTAACTACAAATCATTTTGATAAGAAAAAGCATACAGTAAATAAATACTGTATGCTCGAAATTTAAATAGCATATTCTTTTTGAGATGGTACATCTAATTGAACGCTTCTAATTAAATGGAAGCCATCGATGGTATATAAAGCTTCTATAATTTCTTCGGTTACCGGATGATCAACCGATAAAATCATTAACGCATTACCGCCTTGATTCGTACGTCCTAAATGCATAGAAGCAATATTGATATTAAATTCTCCAAGAATTTGACCAGTTCTACCAACGATACCAGGTCTATCTGTGTGATTAACAACTATTTGATTTTTTTCAGGTTTGAAATCAACAGGGTAATCATTGATTCTAACAATTCTAGGTCCATAGCCTTTTAACACAGTGGCGCCAATTTTAATTTGTGTGTCTTTATTGATTAAAGTTAATTCGATGTAATTACTAAAACCGCCATTCTTAGCATTTTTTTCAATATTATATGAAACACCTTGTTCGTTTAACAAAACGAGTGCATTAATTAAATTCACTCGCTCAGCTAAGTCTTGACTTAATACTGCACTGACTAAAGTACGTGTGATTAAACTAGTGTCGTCAATTGCCAAATCACCTTCGTATTTAATGTGTAATTCTCGTGGAGCTTTTTGTAGTAATTGAATACCCACTTCACCTGCTAATTTACTTAATTCAATATAAGGTTTAAGTTCATCGTTAGCATCATCGAAACTCATCTTAGGTGCATTAACTGCATGTAAGACATTGCCATTCTCAAAAATATCGATGATTTCATTCGATACTGAAATCGCTACTTTTTCTTGCGCTTCCACTGTTGAGGCACCCAAATGAGGTGTCACAATGACTTTCTCATGATTGGCAAGAGGGGACTCAGTTGCAGGTTCTGTTTCAAATACATCAATAGCCGCACTCTGAATTTTACCGTGATTCAAAGCATCTAATAAGGCTTCTTCGTCTATAATACCACCTCTAGCAACATTAATGATTTGTAGGTTTGGTTTAGCTTTGCTAAAGAACTCAGCACCAACGATACCTTTAGTCTTAGGTGTCAGTGGAGTATGTACCGTAACGAAATCAGCTTGTTCAGCAATTTCATCAACAGTGGCACGTGTGACTTCCAGTTCTTTGGCTTTATCTTCAGACAAATAAGGATCAAAAGCTAAAATTTTCATTCCAAAACTTTGAGCTCTCTTGGCAACACCTAAACCAATTCGGCCTGCACCTATTACACCAAGCGTTTTATTATATAATTCTGTTCCTCTATATGTTTTACGGTCCCATCTTCCTTCTTGTAATGATTTGTGAGCTTGAGGGATATTTCTTGCCATTGATAAAATCATTGCCATCGAATGTTCCGTAGCAGAAATAGTATTGCCGTCAGGGGCATTAATCACGATAATACCATTTTTAGTTGCTGCATCGACGTCGATATTGTCTACGCCAACGCCAGCACGCGCAATTACTTTTAATTTTGTAGCAGCTTTAATGATATCTTCAGTAACTTGTGTTTGGCTACGTACGATAAGACCTTCGTAGTTGGCTATTTCATCTATTAATTGAGATTCTGATAAATCGGTATTGTTAGTCACTTCGAAGTTTGAATGTTCATAAAGACTTGATAAACCTTCTGCAGAAATTGGGTCTGAAACTAAAATTTTATACATATGCTTTTACTACCTCCATATATTGACTAATTGCTTTACCAACGAATGATTCACCACGATGTTCAGTCAGGATAATTTCTAAAGCTGAGACGACTTGTAAAATATCAAATGGCGAAATTTGTCCCATATGTCCAATGCGTAAAATTTGGCCTTTTAAATGGCCTTGACCACCGGCGATAGTAATGCTAAAACGTTGTTTTAATTGATTTTTAATAAAATCTAATTCTTCTTTGTCTTTTGGTACAAAGGCTGTAACAGTAGGTGAAGCGTATTGTTCTTCAACTAATAAGTTTAAATTTAATGCTTCTAAAGCTTTTCTTAAACCATCTCTAATCGCATAATGGCGTTTAATAACGTTGTCAAATCCTTCTTCATTAACTAATTTAGCGTAAGCATTTACACCTCTAAACAATGCTACATTAGGTGTGAACGGTGTGGAATTTTCAGCAACTGATTTCAAGTATTTATTTAAATCTAAGTAAAATCTAGGTGTAGATACAGTGCTGAATCTTTCTTTTGCGCGTTGATTATATGCTACAAACGCTAATCCAGGTGGCAACATAATAGCTTTTTGGCTACCAGAAATTAAGACATCAATTTTGTCTCGCTGCATATTTGCATCAACGGCACCAATACAACTTACGCCATCAACAACAAAATAAATTTCGTCATTAAATTGTTTTAACGCTGAACCGAGTTCGCCAACTGGGTGAACGACGGCAGTCGAAGTTTCACAATATTGACAGTAAACTGCTGTAATGTTGCCATTGATTGATTTTAAATAATCGATAAAATCTGGTACATTGACTGCTTTACCCCATTCAACTTCAAAAATATGTACATTGTTATAATAAGTTTCTGCAATTTGTTTAAAACGATTACCAAATGCACCAGAAACGATAATTACTATGTGATCGTCAGTGTTTGCAATATTTAACATACTAGCTTCTAAGGCACTTGTGCCACTAGAAGTTAAAATTATGACTTCATTTTCTGTACCAAACACAGGCTTAATAGCTTGAAATGCCTCTTTTGCAATATCTTCAAAATCGCTCGAACGATGGCCAACCATTGGTTGTTGTGTAGCATGTAAAATTTCGTCAGGTACAGGTGTTGGACCTGGTGTTAACAATAAAGGATGATAATACTTCATTACATTTCCCCCCGATACTCAAGATTTTCTTAGTTTAGCAAATTTTCTGACAATATAAAAGTGAAAATCGAATATTAAATGCAAATAAAGTAATTAATTTCGGTTTTGAAAGTGTTTACATTATTATGAAATAGGTCTTTTTTAAATTAAATGAATTTATAAAATATTTTTAATTTTTAAGTATAGTTGGTTGGATATTTATTTCTACATTGCCACGAATAGAATTGGAAATCATGCAATTACTATCTGCAATTTTTAATAATTTTGGTAATTTACTTTTTAATTGTTCAGGATCGGTAACATTTATTTGGGGATAATGATTAATAGATTCCATTTTAAACTTACTGTTTTCGAAAATAGCTCTTCCTATTGATTGTTGTGTAATATTAATGTTTTCAAATCCTGAGCGCTCTAATACTGCTGCTAGAGAAATAATATAACAAGATGAAGCAGCACTGACTAACAATTCATCTGGGTTTGTACCTTGACCATTGCCGCCTAATTCAGCAGGTATCGAAATTTGTTCGCTTATAACGTCACCTTTAACGTTACCAATTGCTTCGCGCCCACCTTGCCATTGTGTAGTTACTTTGAAATCATGCTTAACCATAATAATAGCTCCTCTTTAAAAAGATATGTTATCTTATTTTAGAGTATACACTGTGAGAATGAAAGAAGAGAGGCCTGAAAAAATGACGAATGGTAATTTTAAAGTTGTAGCACATAGAGGATTATCAGCCGAATTTCCTGAAAACACGTTGATTGCTTTTGAAGCTGCTTTAGCATTAAGTATTGATTTTTTAGAAACTGATATACATAAAACACAAGATAATAAACTTGTAGTTATACATGACGAAACGGTTGATCGTACATCTAATGGAGTAGGTAAGGTGAAAAATTATACTTTGCAACAATTGTATAATTTAGATTATGGCAGTTGGAAAGGAGGGGAATTTAAAGGCCAAAATATTATGGAACTGCGGGAAGTTTTAAAGCTCGTGAATAAATATAATAAAAAGTTATTAATTGAAATCAAAAAGCCCGAACAATATCCTGGAATTGAAAAATTATTATTACAACAATTAGCAGAGTCTCAAGTGGAAGCCGAAAATATCGTGATACAGTCGTTTAACATGGACAGTATAAAAAAAATAAAAAAAGCTGATTTAGGTTATAAACTTGGTGTTCTAATAAGTGCCAAAAAATATTGGTATCGCTTGCCTAATTTCAAAAAAATAGCGACTTTTGCACACTTTATAAATCCGAACTATAAACTCGTATCAGCAAGATTTGTTTCAAAAGCACATCGGCACAATTTAATAGTAATGCCCTATACTGTTAATGATTTAACTACGTATACTAGGCTGATTGAAACAAATATTGATGGCTTAATAACAGATGCGCCAAATACATTTACTGATCTTAAACGAGGCAGCGTTGTATTTGGTGCAAATAAGTAAATATTAAAGTGTGTTTATTTAATATGTGATAAGTCATTATCCGATTCTTGCCAATTCTTTTTTAATAAACCCATCACATGGCAATCACTATAAGACCCTCTCGTATAAAAGTGCTCTTTTAATGTGCCTTCAATTTTAAAATTATTACTTTCATAGATATGTACTGCTTTACTATTATTTACATCAACGAATAAGTAAATTTTGTGTAAATTTAAAACAAGGAAAGCATAATCAATAGCCATTTTAAATGCACTTTTTGCATGGCCTTTACCGCTATATTGTGGATCAATAATAATTTGAATTTCACAATTACGATGTACAAAATTAATCTCTACAAGTTCAACAACACCAAAACGAATATTATTTTCTTCAATGATAAAGCGTCTCTCAGATTCATCTAAAATATGTTTTTTATATAATGTTTGTAGTTCACTTAAAGATTGATAGGGTTCTTCAAACCAATAGGACATTATTGAGTATTCATTATTTAAGTGATGGACGAATTGTAAATCTGTTTCTTCTAATGCTCTAATAATCATTTAATTACACTCCTTTATAACTAGCATAATCAATTTATGTCGATATGTAAAAAGCCAAGAAAATCTTCTTTAAGATTTTCTTGGCTTTAAAGTTTAACTCATTATCTTGAGTAGTACTCAACGATAAGTTGTTCATTGATTTCAGCAGGTAATTCACTACGTTCAGGAACGCGGATATATTTACCTTGTAAATTGTCAGCATCAAATTCTAAGTAATCTGGTACGAAGTTATTGATTTCTACTGATTCAGCAATGATGTTTAAGTTTTGTGATTTTTCACGGACAGTAATTGTTTGACCTGGTTTTAAAGTGTATGATGGGATATCAACATGTTTACCATCTACTTCAATGTGACCATGTCCAACCAATTGACGTGCTTGACGACGAGTACGAGCTAAACCTAATGAATAAACAACTGCATCTAAACGAGAAGCAAGTAATTGCATGAAGTTTTCACCATGTACGCCGTGTTGCTTTGCAGCAGTATCAAAAGTGTTACGGAATTGTCTTTCAGTAATTCCATATAAGTAACGTAATTTTTGTTTTTCACGTAATTGTAAACCATATTCTGATAATTTCTTACGTTGGTTAGGACCGTGTTGTCCTGGAGCGTAAGGACGTTTTTCTAATTCTTTACCTGTGCCACTTAAAGAGATACCTAAGCGACGAGATTTTTTCCAATTTGAACCTCTAAATCGAGCCATAATAAGACTCCTCCTTCTTTTTTGTAGTTATGAAAGAACAAAAAAGAGTGTTGCATGCTTATTTAGATATATTGTTTTATGTATCTTCACCTCATAGCTATGGTTACATGATACGTCCACATCGGGAACAACATAGAGCCAAATAATATACAACTGCTAGTTTCGTTATTTCACACAAAGTATATTGTACCAGTTTGTCACAAAGTGTCAATATAAAATAATGATTCGTAAGTTATTTCTTATTTTAATTGATGTTCAATAATATTAACGATTTGTTCTAATTGTTGTTGATCATTGTCATCGAAACGACTTTGAATCGGTGCATCAATATCTAACACACCAATAATTTCATTCTTATTGTCATGAATAGGGATTACAATTTCTGATTTACTATTTGCATCACAAGCTATATGGCCAGGAAAAGCATTTACGTCTGCAACGACTTGAGTTTGATCTTGTTCAACTGCAGCGCCACAAACTCCGCTACCTATTGCTATATGGACGCATGCGGGATGCCCTTGAAAAGGACCAAGAACAAGCTCATTATTTTCAAGTAAATAAAATCCTACCCAATTAATCTGGTCTAGATTATCATTTAATAAAGCTGAAGTATTACTTAATATAGCTATGAGATTTGATTCATCTTCAATTAAGGCTTTAAGTTGTTTGTGTAACATACTATAGTTGGTTGTTTTTATTTCAGTCATAAAAGGAGACCTCGCTTTACTTATAGTGTTGAATATCGTTTCAAATGGTATAGTATATAGTTAAATGATTCAAGAAGTTAGCCTTAAATTGTAAAGTAAGCTGAAGCATTTGTAACAAATATAAAATATTCTGTAGATTTCATCTATTTTCTATTTTAATGAATGGGTAACTTACGTTATAATTGAAAATGATAAAATAGGAGGAGAAAATATATGGTACTATATATTATTTTAGCAATTATTGTCATTATACTGATTATAGTTGGTATATTGTTTTATATGCGCTCAAATAAGAGTCGCGTTGTTGAACAAGCTGAAGAAAGAAGACTAAAGGTCGAACAGCTACCTTATGAAGAAAGCTTGTCTAAATTAACAGAATTAAAATTCGCTGGCGAAACAAAAGATACATACGATAAACTAAAAAAACAAGCGAACGACAGCCATGAACAATATTTAGCACCAGTTGATGAAAAACTTCATAATGCGGAAGGTATGCTAGAGAAATTTAAATTTTCTCAAGCTCAAAATGAAGTAGATGAATCACATGAATTAATGGATCAGTATGAGGAACAATACAAAACAACAGATGGGCAAGTTGACGAAATAGTCGAATTGCATAAATATAGCCATAAACTATATGACGAATGTAAAAACGATTCTCGCGAAATGAAAAGAGATGTACTTGCTAATCGTCACCAATTTGGTGAAGCTGCGGGTCCATTAGAAAGTGAAATCGAATCTTTCGAGCCTGAAATTAAAACATATGAGTCATTAAAAGAAGAAGGTAATTACAAACAAGCTCATGAACATATCAAAACATTAAATGAAGATATGAATTACCTTAAAAAGGACATGGCCGAAATTCCTGATTTAATAAGAGAAGCGCAAAAAGAATTGCCTGGACAATTCCAAGATTTGAAATATGGTTGTCGAGATTTAAAAGTTGAAGGTTATGATTTAGACCATGTCAAAATTGATAGCACATTGCAAACGCTTAAAACAGAACTAAGTTTCGTTGAACCACTAATTAGCAAATTGCAACTTGAAGAAGCTAATGATAAGTTAGTAAATATAAACGATCGTTTAGATGAAATGTATGATTTGATCGAACACGAAGTTAAATCTAAAAACAACGTCGAGGAAACAAAAGAAATTATTACCGATAATTTATTTAAAGCGAAAGATATGAACTATACATTACAAACTGAAATTGAATATGTAAGAGAAAATTATTACATTAATGAAACAGACGTACAAAACGTAAGACAATTTGAAAATGAAATTCAAAATTTAATTGCGGTTTATGACGATATTTTACGTGAAACTTCTAAATCTGCCGTGCGTTATAGCGAAGTAGAAGATAATTTAAAATATATTGAAAAGCACGTTGATGTTATTAATGAAAAGCAGGAGAAATTACAAAATCATCTGATTCAATTGCGTGAAGACGAAGCTGAGGCAGAAGATAATATTTTACGTGTACAAGGTAAAAAAGAAGAAGTTTATCGACGTTTACTAGCTTCTAACTTACCAAGCGTACCGGAACGCTTTATTATAATGAAAAACGAAATAGACAATGAAGTACGTGAAGTTAATAAAAAGTTCAGCGTGCGTCCAATTCATGTGAAACATTTAAAAGATAAAGTCTCTAAAGTGGTATTACAGATGAATAAATTTGAAGATGAAGCTAATGATGTGCTAGTGAATGCTGTTCATGCTGAAAAATTGATTCAATATGGTAACCGCTATAGAAAAGATAACGCTAGCGTAGATAAAAGCTTAAATGAAGCGGAACGTTTATTTAAAAACAATCGTTACAAACGTTCTATCGAAATTGCAGAACAAGCGCTAGAAAATGTTGAACCTGGAATTGCTAAACAAATTGAAGATCAGGTTGCTAAAGAAAATGCTTAATAAATAAAATTTTTATATAAAAGACACGAATCGAAAACTTCGATTTCGTGTCTTTTAATTTTTCCAAAAAATAGTATAATGCTTGAGTAGACTTTTTATATGGTAAGCTAAATTCTAATTTTACGAATGCCCGGCAAGTGATAACAAATGTAAAACAATTAGTTAAAATAAATAAGTAATAATAACTTTCAAGGGAGTGAACAAAATGATTTACCTCGATAATGCTGCTACGACTAAACCAAATCAAGACGTTTTGGATACTTTTTTAAAGGTGAATCAAACATTATATTTTAACCCTAGTAGTCCCCATAAAGCAGGCGTACAAGCAGAGCAACTTTTAATACAGGCTAAGTATCAAATTAACACGCTGTTATCGTTAAATAATAATTATGACATTGTATTTACGAGTGGTGCTACTGAATCTAATAATATTGCACTTCAAGGTATTGCTAAAAAGAAAAAAATGTTCGCTCCTGAAATCATTACTTCTGTGCTAGAACATCCATCAGTTTTAGAAGTTGTGCGTGAATTAGGAAATCAAGGGTTTGTAATTAAGTATGTTGGTATTCAATCAGACGGCAGGATAGATTTAGAGCAACTCAAAAGTTTAATGTCTGATAAAGTAGGGCTAGTGACATGTATGCACGTTAATAATATTATGGGACAAGTACAACCCATAGCTGAAATAGGACGTATCGTTAATGAATACCCTAAAGCGCACTTTCATGTAGACGCTGTTCAAGCTATTGGCAAGATTCCTTTATGCCTTAAAGGTGTTCATAGTATGAGCATGAGCGGACACAAATTTAATGGTTTGAAAGGTCAAGGTGTGTTATTAGTCAAAAACGTACATCAAATTGAGCCCATTATGCAAGGCGGGGGACAAGAATTAGGTATAAGAAGCGGTACGATTAATTTACCTATTAATATAAGTATAGTGAAAGCAATTAAATATGCTGTACAAAACCAACCACAATTGCACCAGAAATTGCGTTCATTTAATAGTGATTTAAGAAAATTTGTAGATGAATATAAAGGTGTTTATATCAACTCACCTGATGATGCTGCCCCTCACATATTAAATATTGCTTTTTCAGGCGTTAAAGGTGAAGTGTTGGTAAATGCATTTTCAAAATTTGATGTCATGTTATCAACTACAAGCGCATGTGCGTCGAAAAAAGCCGAACTAAACGAAGTACTTTTAGGTATGAATATTCCTAAGAGTAATATTGAAGGAAGCATAAGACTGTCATTAGGTGTAAATACAACATCCAATGATATTGCTACATTTAAAGAAATATTTATGAAAGTATATGAAGAAGTTAAGGAGTTGTTAAAATGACTTATGACCATTTATTAGTTAGATATGGTGAGTTAACGCTTAAAGGCGGTAATCGTAAAATGTTCGTTAATCAATTGCGCACAAACGTACAAAACGCGTTACGTTCATTAGATGGAATAAAAATTAAAGCCAATAGAGATAGAATGTATATAGAACTAGAAGAGCAAGCTGAAATTGATGAAATCATTGAACGTTTGTCAAAAATATTTGGCATTTATTCAATCAGTCCGGTTATGAAAGTAGAAAAGTCAGTCGAAGCGGTAGAACAACAAGCAAATGAGTTTGCTAGTAATTATAATAATGGTGACACATTTAAAATTGATGTAAAACGCGCTGATAAAAATTTCCCTTATGACACTTATGATTTACAACGCCAAGTCGGCGGTGCTGTGTTAAAAGAGAATGACCATATTAGTGTTAATGTGAAGCAACCAGATCATGAGATTAAAGTTGAAGTTAGAATAGATGCAATTTATATCTATGATCAAACTATTGAAGGTGTTGGAGGACTACCTGTTGGTACTAGTGGTAAAACACTATTAATGCTATCTGGTGGAATTGACTCGCCTGTGGCTGGTATGGAAGTTATGCGTCGTGGTGTTACTATAGAAGCAATTCATTTCCATAGTCCGCCTTTTACTAGTGAAAAAGCAAAAGATAAAGTAATTGAGCTAACACGTATATTAGCTCAACATGTGGGACCGATAAAATTACACATCGTGCCATTTACTGAGTTGCAAAAACAAATTAATAAAGTCGTTCATGAACGTTATACTATGACGTCTACACGTCGTATGATGATGCAAGTAGCTGATAAATTAGTCCATAAAATTGGCGGTCATGCGATTGTTAATGGTGAAAATTTAGGTCAAGTGGCAAGTCAAACACTTAAAAGTATGTATGCTATAAATAATGTAACTTCAACACCTATATTACGACCTTTATTAACATTAGATAAGGAAGAAATAGTGAAAAAGGCTAAGCTTTATGGCACGTTTGATGTCTCAATTCAACCTTATGAAGATTGCTGTACTATTTTCACACCTAAAAATCCTGTGACAGAGCCAGATTTTGCTAAAGTCTTAAAATATGAAAGTGTCTATGATTTTGAAGATATGATAAACCGAGCAGTAGAAAATATTGAGACCATAATTATAACTAAAGATTATAAAAGCGAAAAAGAAGCTGAGACTAACGCAATAATAGAAGATTTATTTTAACCATATTACAAATAGATTATAGATAAAGGGGATACAACTATGGATTGGGATTTATCAATTATATTAATTGTAATAGCGTTAGGATTTTTAGCGGCATTTATTGATGCAGTCGTAGGTGGCGGTGGATTAATTTCAATCCCAACTTTATTAGCGATTGGCTTACCACCTTCAATCGCACTAGGTACCAACAAACTAGCTAGTGTTTTTGGTACAATGACTAGCGCAATGAGGTTTATTAGGTCAAGAAAAGTAGATTTATCTTTAGTTGGGAAGTTATTGCCATTTGTGTTTATTTTTTCAATAATCGGCTCCAGTCTCGCAACTTTTTTACCTGCAGATTTATTAAAACCAATCGTAATTATAATACTTACTGCTGTACTTATATATACTTTGATACGTAAAGATTGGGGTAGCATACGTACATTTAATAAATTAACAGCAGCAAAAGCAATTCTTTTTACTTCTTTAATTAGTATTATTGGATTTTATGATGGTTTCTTAGGTGGTGGTACGGGGTCCTTTTTACTATTTATTTTACTTATGTTCGGCTTTGATTTTTTAAGTGCAGCTGGAAATGCGAAGGTCTTAAATTTTGGTTCTAACTTAGGTGCTTTATTGTTGTTTATTTGTTTAGGACATGTTGACTACTTTATAGGTATTATCATGGCACTTAGTATGATAGCCGGATCATACGTTGGTGCAATGTTTGCAATAAACAAAGGTGTTGGATATGTTAAAGTATTATTTGTTATTGTAACGGCAATACTAATTTTGAAAAATGCTTATGATTATATAAGTCAGACATTTTAATTACATATGAAATAAGTTTGAAAGAAAAAAACTGAATTAATAGCCCTTAAATGGTTTCCAATTTGAAATCACTTAGGGGCTATTTTATTTTATTATTTCTTTACATAGTTTGTTTTCCTGTGTGACTGCTTTAGCCTGCGGTCTTAAGCCGTTCCTGTACCTTATCATCATTATTAAATTCATTCTTTATTGGTTCTCTTGCATTAAGAATAACTTGCGCATACCCAAACTTAAATTACCTGTTAAAACTGACGCTTTATCAATTTTAAAATTCATAGATAATGTTTGAATAAGCGCTTACAGAGAATAGAGGTGATTTTTGATGATTCAAAGGTAGAGTTTGATGCAAATAGATATACATTAGTATAGGAAATAAGTAACCAAGAACTCGAATCGAAAAAAACTTATTAATATGAGAAGAAACTGTTTTTTAATAAGTTTTTTTTATCCTTTTTTTTAGTCTATAGTCTGATATAGTAAGTATATGTGAGTAAATAGCTAACAAAATTTAATTTAGAGGTGTATAGTAATGTCTAAAAAAAGAGTGATTGCCATCATTCTAGCTGTTGTTGTGATATTAGGTGGGATTACTGTAAGTTCTATTAGTGCTATAGTGAGTTCATTTATTTCAAATAGCAGTTCTAGTAACGTCGACCCATTCACAGAAAAAACAGAACAACAAGGGAGTTCATCTAAAAGAATTGCACATTTAACGCTAAACGGTGAAATTTCTGAAGGTTCTGGCGGTGGTTTGTTTGGGGGAAGTGGTTACGATCATGAAGCTTTTATGAAGCAATTGGATAATGTCAAAAAAGATAATTCGGTTAAAGGTGTCTTGCTAACTGTTAATTCACCAGGTGGTGGTACCTATCCAAGTGATGAAATTTATAATAAAATTAAACAGATAAAGAAAAAGGGTAAAAAAGTTTACGTATATATGGAAAGTTTAGCTGCTTCTGGTGGTTATTATATTTCAGCACCTGCAGATAAAATTTATGCGGGCCCTCAATCTATGGTGGGTTCAATTGGAGTAATCATGTCTAATGTAGATTATTCAGGTTTGCAAGAGAAACTAGGAATCAAGGAAAATGTTGTTAAGTCAGGCGCACATAAAGATATATTAAGTAGTTCAAGGCCTATGACAAGTGATGAAAAGAATATACTTCAATCAATGTTAAATGATAGCTTTGATCGTTTTGTTAATATTGTAAAAAATGGACGTCACATGTCTGAGAAAAAAGTAAGAAAATTAGCCGACGGGCGAGTTTACAGTGCACAACAAGCGGAGAAAAATGGCTTGATTGATAAAATAGGCTATAAAAATGAAGCGTTGAAATCACTAAAAAAAGATATACATGCTAACAATGCGGAAGTATTTGAATATAGTGAGAGTGAAGGCATTTTCTCTACATTTTTCAATGCTCAATCAAGTGTGAAACAATTCAAAAATGATATCAATGATATTAAATCAGTAATTACGAATGATACTAAAGCTAAACCAATGTATTTATATGAAGGGTAGGTGGGTAAATTGTCTACACAATATAATGTTAACGACAACCAAGAAACAGCTGCATCGCAATCTGCCACCAATGAACCTGTGTCTAATGAATTAATACATGAACAAATGATAAATTCAATATATGCAGGCTTTGGTATTCGCTTTTGGAGTTTTATTATCGATTTATTAATTATATTTGGAATTCATAGCATTATTTTAAAGCCAATATATTACTTGACTAAAATTGATAATATTAAATTATGGATAGATTATTTTAGTGTTGGTCATATGCTCGATGCAGTAGTCTTTTATTTATACTTCGTCTTATTAACGAAATATTTTAAACAAACATTAGGTAAAATGATTTGTAACATACGTGTTGAACGTGAAGACCGAAAACAACTCACATGGACAGATATTTTATTTAGAGAATGGATTGGCCGAATTGTGTGTGGTATTATCTTCAACTTATTATATTTAGTAACTATTTTCACTAAAAAACATAAAGGTATCCACGATTACTTTGCTGGAACTGTTGTCATTAGAAATAAATTTGAAAAATTATTTTATTTGAAATGATTTTTATGTCATCTTAAGTTGTAACTGTTTATTTATTTTAAATAAACAGTTATAATTTTATCGTAAGCTAGATAATAAGGAGGAACCTTACATGACACAAATTACATTTAAGCAAGAACCAATTACTTTAGCTGGTGAACAAGTTAAAGTAGGACAAACGGCACCAGACTTTTCAGTATTAGATAACGGCCTAAACGAAGTAACGTTAGCTAATTATGAAGGTCAAAAGAAATTAATAAGTGTAGTTCCATCTATTGATACTGGTGTTTGTGATCAACAAACACGTAAATTTAATGAAGAAGCTGCTCAAGAAAACGGTGTAGTATTAACTATTTCTGTTGATTTACCATTTGCTCAAAAGAGATGGTGTGCTGCTAACGGTTTAGATAATGTATTGACATTAAGTGACCATAAAGATTTATCATTTGGTAAAAATTACGGTGTTATTATGGAAGAATTGCGTTTATTAGCGCGTTCAGTATTTGTATTGGACCAAAATAATAAAGTAGTTTATTCTGAAATCGTTTCTGAAGGTACTGACTTCCCAGATTTCGATAGTGCGTTAGAAGCATATCGTAATATTTAACTATACTTCTTAACTAAGTTAGTTATTAATCAGTTTTATTGACATTACAAACTATACTGTCCATAATTATTTGGTAATCTAAGATAACGTAGTATCTTAAGACAAAAATTATGGGCAGTTTTTTTAGAAAGGACTATATATCATGGCCGAAGAACAAACAATTATGGAGAGACTATTTCAAACGTTGGATAGCAAAGCTAAAAACTTAAATGAAGAAAATGGACAAAGTTTCATTGAAAATCTAGGTTTAGCAATGGAAGATGTTTATAAAAATGAAAGAGATTTATTAGAACAAGCAACTTTTCAAGATAGAAGAAAAGCATTTCAATTTGCGTATTTAAGCTTATTACAAAATGAAGAAATTCAAGCAAATCACCAGATTACGCCAGATTCAATTGGGTTAATTTTAGGATTTCTAGTAAAACAATTTATGTCAGATAGTGAAACATTGCATATTGCTGACTTAGCAAGTGGCGCTGGTCATCTAAGTGCTTCTGTACATGAAGTAATGACTGATGTTAACTTGATGCATCACTTAGTCGAAGTTGATCCCGTATTATCTAGAGTTAGCGTTCATTTAGCAAACTTTTTAGAAATTCCTTTTGATGTATATCCACAGGATGCGATAATGCCGCTTACTTTTGAAGATGCGAATGCAGTTATTGGTGACTTACCAATCGGTTATTATCCTGCTGATGAACGTAGTCATGAAATGGAATTAGGGTTTAAAGAGGGACACAGTTATTCACATTATTTACTTATTGAACAAGCCATATCTGCTTTAGAGCCTTCTGGTTATGCATTTTTAGTAGTGCCTAGTAATATCTTTGAAGGTGACAATGTAAAACAGTTACAAAATTTCATTGCTACAGAATCAGAAATGCAAGCCTTTTTAAATTTACCAGCTACATTGTTTAAAAATGAAAATGCACGCAAATCTATTTTAATTCTACAAAAGAAAGAGACTAATGTTACAAAGCCGGTTGAGGTCTTGTTAGCCAATATTCCTGATTTTAAAAATCCACAACAATTCCAAGGCTTTTTAGCTGATTTAACTGAATGGATGAAAGCAAATCATCCTGAAAAATAAACTGTAACACTCTTGAATTTCAACTGTATTAATGGTTAAATTAATATGGATATTATAACTTAATTGAAAATGGAGGCATTATGCTCATGTCAAAGTTAATTTTGGCGATAAACGCTGGTAGTTCTTCTTTGAAATTTCAACTTATTGAAATGCCCGAAGAAAAAATCGTAACAAAAGGTTTAATAGAAAGAATTGGTTTAAATGATTCTATATTTACTATCGAAGTAAATGATGAAAAAATAAAAAATGTAACCGACATCAAAAATCATGAAGATGCTGTTAATATAATGTTGGATAGTTTTAAAAAACACGGTATTATCGAAAGTATTTATGATATCGAAGGTACTGGTCACCGTGTAGTACACGGGGGAGAAATCTTCCCGAGCTCAGTATATGTTACTGATGAAGTAGAAAAACAAATTGAAAGTTTAAGTGAATTAGCACCTTTACACAATCCTGCAAACTTAATGGGTATACGCGCTTTCCGTAAATTATTACCTGAGATTCCTCATGTTGCTGTATTCGATACATCATTCCATCAAACAATGCCTGAAAAGTCATTCTTATATAGTTTGCCATATCAATATTATGAAGATTATGGTATTCGTAAATATGGCTTCCATGGTACAAGTCATAAATATGTATCGCAACGTGCTGCTGAAATATTAGGTAAACCAATTGAAGAGTTGAGAATCATCTCTTGTCATATTGGTAATGGAGCTTCAATCGCAGCTATTGACGGTGGTGAATCAGTTGATACATCAATGGGGTTCACACCATTAGCAGGTGTAACAATGGGAACGCGTTCAGGGAATATTGACCCAGCTTTAATACCGTTCCTAATGGAAAAAACGCATAAAACAGCTGAAGAGGTATTAGATACATTAAATAAAGAATCAGGCTTATTAGGTATCTCTGGTAGTTCAAGTGACTTAAGAGATATTATTGAAGATAGTAAAGAGGGGAAAGAAAGAGCACAGCTTGCATTAGACGTATTCGCGTCTAGAATTCACAAATACATTGGTTCTTACGCAACGCGTATGCACGGCGTAGATGTAATTGTCTTTACTGCTGGTGTTGGGGAAAATTCTGACCCTGTACGTGCTAAAGTTCTTGAAGGTTTAGAATTTATGGGCGTATATTGGGAAGCTAAAAAGAACGAAAATATACATGGTGAAGAAGGATTTATCAGCTACCCACATTCACCAGTAAAAGTATTAGTTATCCCTACAAATGAAGAAGTAATGATTGCGCGAGATGTTGTAATTTTTGGTGATTTAGATTAATTAGAGTATAGAACTTAAAATCTCTAACTAAAATAGCCCTTAAAAGATTTCTGATATGAAATCTTTTAAGGGCTATTAATTTTGAAAATATATCCTAAACACTCTTAAAAAATTATTAATGAGTTTGATATTGAGATCTAAATTCATCTGTAGCAACTTGAGGTTGGAAATCTTCTGGTAATTCTTCTGTACGAACAACTAAGACATCACATGGTGAATGGCGAACAATAGCTTCTGACACAGAACCTACGATAAAACGTTCTACCGCATTTAAACCTGAAGTACCACACATAATTAAATCCGCTCCAACATCAGTAGCTAATTTTTTGGGGATAATAGCTTTAGGCGAACCAAATTCAAGTCGTGTTACAACATCTGAAACGCCTGAATTAGTAGCTACTTCTTTATAACCATTAAGTAGATCTTCAGAGAAGTTCTTAGATTTCTCTGTAAACTGTGCATCATAGACTTCATATGAAGAATATGTTCTTGAGTCAATGACGTTAACAACAGTCAATTGGGCTTCGTTACGTTTAGCCACATCAACGGCTTTGTTGAATGCCCATTCAGCTTCAAGTGATCCATCAACTGCGATTAAAATGTTTTTATATGTTAGCATCGCAATTACCTCCTTCGTTTTCTTATTTATAGTATACCACATTGTCAGAATTTTAAATCAATTTAAATAACAAAATTTTTAAATTTAATGATTGCGCTTTCAAATCTTTCACGTTACCATATTTATGGAGGTGGGCAAATTGAATATAGGTATCCCAAAAGAGATAAAAAATAACGAAAATCGAGTAAGTTCATCACCAAGTGGTGTGCATGCTTTAGTAGAACAAGGACATGAAGTTTTTGTAGAGACTTCTGCAGGACTAGGCTCATATTTTGAAGATGTAGACTATGAGCAAGCAGGCGCTAAAATAGTCATGACACAGGACGAAGTATGGGGTGTTGACATGGTAATGAAAGTAAAAGAGCCACTTGAAGAAGAATTTAAATTCTTTAATGAAGGACTTATCTTATTTACTTACCTACATTTAGCAAATGAACGTAAATTAACTGAAGCATTAATGGAAAAGAAAGTAATTAGTATTGCATATGAAACGGTACAATTACCTGATCGTTCTTTACCATTATTAACACCAATGAGTGAAGTTGCCGGACGTATGGCTACTCAGATTGGGGCAGAGTTTTTACAAAAATATAAAGGCGGAATGGGTATTTTACTAGGTGGTGTACCTGGTGTATCTAAAGGCCAAGTTACAATTATTGGTGGAGGCCAAGCTGGGACTAATGCAGCCAAGATCGCGCTTGGATTAGGAGCTGACGTTACAATATTAGATGTGAATCCTCGTCGTTTACAACAGTTAGACGATTTATTTGGCGGTCGTGTTCATACGATTATGTCTAACCCATTAAATATTGAAACAGCCGTAAAAGAAAGTGATCTAGTTATCGGTGCCGTACTTATCCCAGGTGCAAAAGCTCCAAACTTAGTTTCGGAAGAAGTAGTCAAGCAAATGAGAAGTGGTGCGGTTATCGTTGATATAGCAATAGACCAAGGCGGTATTTTTGAAACTACGGATAGAATTTCTACTCATGATGATCCAACTTATAAAAAACATGGTGTAGTACATTATGCTGTAGCAAATATGCCAGGTGCTGTACCAAGAACTTCAACTATTGCACTTAACAATGCGACATTACCATATGCATTACAATTGGCTAATAAAGGTTACTTACAAGCATTACAAGACAATGAGCCTTTATCGCTAGGTTTAAATACAATTAATGGACAATTAACAAATAGTAGTGTTGGAGAAGCATTAAATATTTCTTCAGCTGCCATTTCAGAAGCACTTAAGTGATAGATTTTAATGGTGGTCACTGAATTTATAATAAATAAAGTGATATTGCTTTATCATTGACGGCAAAGCCTAGGCTTTGCCGTCAATTTTTATCAATTATTAGCCTTATAATTATAAGTGTGAGCGCAACTAAAAATGGTAGCTCATTGAGCTACCATTGTAATGTATGCAATTAGACAATTTTTGTACCATGAACTTCTTGGAAGGGAAATGCAGAAAGTAATTCAGATAAATTATCTTTCGTTAACCCACCCCCAGGCATAATTTCTATCTTACCACCGGAGTTCACTACAAGTTTACCTAGATGATTTAAATTATCGAATATATTAGTATCAGATGGCCCGCCATGTGTTAATAAGCGACTGAAACCTATATCAATTAACTGATGTAATGCTTTTATTTGGCCATGGATGTGTATTTGGTCAAAAGCCATGTGGCAAACAACTTTTGTTGGATAAGCTAAGCGATGTAAAGTTTTCATTTGCCATTCATTTAAAATATTATCAGTCGTTAGACATCCAAAAACGAAATAGTCTATGTTAAGGCTTTTAAAAGTTTGAATATCTTTTTGCATAATTTCAAAATCGTAAAGTTCATAGATAAAATTTCCGCCTCGTGGTCTAATCATTACGGCAAGTTCTACGTTGTTCGCTGCACACATTTCAGCAACGATTGCAGTCATACCATAGCTAGGCGTTGTTCCACCAACAGTTAAATTAGCACAAAGTTCTAATCTATTAGCTCCATTATCGATTGCATATTCGACTTCTTGAATCGTTTCTACTACAGCTTCTTTAATCATTTTTTATACCCTGTCAAAATAGTTGCACCTTCATTAGTAACAAGAATATCATCTTCTATACGCACTCCAGCTACGCCTGGTACATATATGCCTGGCTCGACAGTTACGACCATACCCGCTTCAAAAACATTGTCGTTGGTACTTGATACGTCTTGATATTCATGTTCTTCAAGTCCTAAACCATGACCGAGTCTATGCGGGAAGTAATTGCCATAACCTGCATCATTGATAATACCTCTAGCAATGTTATCAATCTCTTTAATCTTAACTCCAGGTTTAATGGCTGCAATTGCTTCAGTTTCAGCTTTCAACACTATGTCGTAAATTTCTTGTGCATCCTCGCTAGGTGTCCCGAATTTAACAGTACGTGTCATATCGCTGCAATAGCTTTCGTAGATAACACCTAAGTCAAATAAGACAAACTCATTATTTTGTAATTTACGGTCTCCTGGAGTACCGTGTGGCGAAGCAGCATGATCACCGAATAGTACCATTGTGTCAAAGCTCATTTCGTTAACGCCATATTTTTTAATTTCATTTTCAATGTGATTAACGACTTCACGTTCTGTGACTCCAACAGCTAAAAAGTTTACCCCGATTTCGATACATTTATCAGCGAGTTTACACGCTTCTTGAATTTTAGCAATTTCATCATTTGATTTCACGTTACGTAGCGCTTTAATTGTATAATCGATGTCGCCAAATGTTTCTACACCAAACGCTTGTATTAATTCACGTTGGCGTTTCAATGTTAAATGTTCAGCTTCGACTAATAATTTTTGTGCTGAGAAACTATATTTTGAGAATGGGTTTTCAGTGTCTAAATAGCCAATTACAGTACCATTAAAAGGAGAGGCTTTAACTTCATCAACTTCTAGTTGTGGGCAAAACAAAACTTGTTCCCCTTTGGATGTAACTAATAAAGCAAATAATCTTTCATGTGGTTCACTTAAATATCCAGTGAAATAAAAAATATTTAATGGAGTAGTAATCCATGCAGCGTCCGCTTGTTGTTTGTTGATTTCATCATTGATTTGTTCTATTTTCATATGTAAGTTCCTCCTATTTTTGCTCTTCTTGTTAATTTTATGTTAGATAGTGAAGTAATTCAAAAATAAGCTATTAAAAAGTAAATAATTCTAGTAAATTATATATGTGCATTCGACAGTTATGTATTAATATTTTGTTATAAACTATACATACGTGGTATACAAATAAAGTAAATACTATAAATGGGAGGAACAACAAAATGAAATTATCTTTTCATGGACAATCAACTGTTTATTTTGAGGCTAACGGTAAAAAGGGTATTATAGACCCATTTATCAGTGGAAATGAATTATCTGATTTAGATCCAAATAATTTAGAAGTAGATTATGTGATTTTAACGCATGGTCATGGTGATCATTTTGGAGACACGATTGAAATTGCAAAGAATAATAATGCAACTGTTATTGGTTCAGCTGAACTAGGAGATTATTTAACTACAAATAAAGATTATGATAATGTACGTCCAATGAATATTGGTGGTAAAGTAGACTTTGATTTTGGATCATTAAAATTTGTTCAAGCGTTTCACAGTTCAAGCTTAACTGATGATAACGGTATTCCAGTTTACCTAGGTATGCCAATGGGCGTAGTTCTAGAATTAGAAGGCAAAACAATTTACCACACTGGTGATACTGGTTTGTTTAGTGATATGAAGTTAATTGCCGATAGACATCCAATAGATATTTGCTTCGTACCTATTGGTGATAATTTTACTATGGGTATTGATGACGCAAGTTATGCAATTAATGAATTTATTAAACCAAAAATAACTGTTCCAATCCATTACAATACGTTTGATTTAATAAAGCAAAATCCAGAAGAATTTAAACAAGCTGTTAATACAGGAGAAGTTCAAATATTAAAACCTGGTGAATCAGTTAATATTTAAATAAAAAATAAACGTTATCATCAAATAGTGTTGATAACGTTTTTGTATGATTATGCGTGCTCTTTTTAACTGTTTTACTTAACGATTAATACAGGAATTTTCGCACGTTTAGCCACTTTATGACTTACGCTACCTAAAACTATTTTCTTCTTGTCGTCGGCTTTTCTATTACTTAATACTACAATCTCATAATCGCCATTGTTAGCATATTTAACTAGTTCAATTTTTGCGCGGCCACGTACGATAACTTCGTCGTGTTTGATTCCATACTCATCTAAAGCTTGACGTGTTGGTTCTAAGCCTTGGCTACGTTTTTCGATTAGTTTATCTAAATGAACACCAGCTTTGATAGACATTTGTGCATCTTGTTCATTAATAGAATTGAAAATAGTTACAACAGTATCTTTACCAGCTATATTAGCAACTTGCTTTAAAGCTTCTTCATTTTTAAGTGTAGTATCCACACCTAATAATATATTTTTATACATAGTTTATCCCTCCTTAATTTTTATTTTAATAAATATATATGAATTAGTACAATAAAATAAATTATTTTTTTTGAAATATTTTGAAATAATTATGTTAATAACATTCAATAATGGATACAAAGCACATTTTTTTGTTGCTGCATCGCATTTTAAGTTATAAAAAGTTATAATATGTTTGAAACTAACAAATTAAACGAGGTCCATTATATGACAAAACATGAACAAATATTATCATATATCGAATCATTATCTGTGGGTCAAAAAATATCAGTTAGAAAAATTGCCAAAGTATTAGAAGTTTCAGAAGGAACAGCCTACCGCGCCATCAAAGACGCTGGACAAATAGGGCTAGTGGCGACGATTGATCGTGTGGGTACAGTTAGAATAGAGAAAAAGACGCGTGAACAAATAGAACAGTTAACATTTAATGAAATAGTTAAAATCATAGACGGCCAAGTATTAGGTGGGCGTAATGGTTTAATAAAGACATTAACTAAGTTTGCTATTGGAGCCATGGAACTTAATGATTTAGTTAAATATTTAAGTGCACATACTTTATTAATAGTCGGTAATCGAAAAGATGTTCAATTAGAAGCGTTAAAGCGTGGGAGTGCCGTCTTAATAACGGGTGGTTTTTCTACTTCTGATGAAATTATTAAATATGCAGACGAGCATGATTTGCCCATTATATCATCAAATTATGATACGTATTTAGTGGCTAATATAATTAATAGGGCCATGTATAATCAAATGATAAGAAAAGAGATATTAATCGTCGAAGATATTGTTAAACCCATAGATGAATCAACAGTTGTTTTTGAAGACATGAAGCTTAATGATTACAAGGAAAAGGCAAAAACGACTGGGCATTCAAGATTTCCAGTAATTGATGACAATTGGAAACTAGTCGGTATCGTAACAAGTAAAGAGATAATTAATATGCACGACAATGAAATGATAGCACAAGTCATGACGCGTTCACCGATAGATGTACAACTTTCAACTACGATAGCAAATTGTGCTCATATTATGATTTGGGAAGGCATAGAGTTATTACCAGTAACAAATCTAAGCAAAAAACTTATTGGAGTTATTTCTAGAGAAGATGTATTAAAGTCAATGCAATTAATAGGGCGTCAACCTCAAGTAGGTGACACGATTAATGATCAAATAGCCAAACACATTCACATTACTAATGATATAATCCAAGTACAAACAACACCATTGCTTACTGATCAATTCGGTATGTTAAGTAAAGCGGTTTTTGTTGCAATTATCGAAGAAACAGTACGTTATGAAATGCGTAGATATAAGAAAATAGAAGTTATGATAGAAAACCTAAATATTTTTTATTTAAATACCGTACAAATTGAATCAGAAATAGATGTCTATTATGATATGTTAAATGTAGGTAGAAATTTTGCAAAATTAGAAGTAACAATGAAAACGGGGGCTCAAAACGTGGCTAAAGCTATGATAATGTGCCAAATTTTGAATTAGAAATAGTTTGTAACTTATAATGTTAAATCGAAAGGAAACGATGATAGATGTCAGAGATATTTAATGAAATTATGGAAGAAATAGAAAAATACGACACGATAATTATACATAGACATGTGCGTCCAGATCCGGACGCCTATGGTTCACAGTTGGGGTTGGCAGAATATTTAAAGGTTAAATTTCCAAACAAACACATATACGCGGTAGGAGAACGTGAACCATCACTTGATTTTATTGGAACGTTTGATGATATAAAAGATGATACTTATAATTATGCACTTGTAATAGTCTGTGACACGGCTAATTCTCCACGTATTAGCGACGAGAGATATAGCCAAGGTCAAAAGCTAATTAAAATCGACCATCATCCAGCGGTAGACCAATACGGTGATATTAATTATGTAAATACTGAAGCTTCTTCAACGAGTGAAATAATTAGTGACTTCATCAATTATTTCAATGATTTCTCAATTATTGATGAGTCAGTTGCTAGATTACTTTATATTGGTATTGTAGGTGACACTGGAAGATTTTTATTCAATAATACGACACCACACACAATGGAAGTTGCTGGTCAGTTATTAACATTTGAATTTAATCACAATGAAGAGCTTAATAATTTAGCAGAAAAAGACCCTGAATTGCTACCGTTCCAAGGTTATGTATTACAAAATTTTGACTTAAATGACAAAGGTTTTTGTAAGGTTATTATAACTACTGATGTGTTAGAACAATTTAATATCGCAGCAAATGAAGCATCTCTGTTTGTGAATACGATAGCTGATATTAAAGGTTTGAAAATTTGGTTGTTTGCAGTAGATGAAGGCAATGAGATTAGATGTCGCATTCGTTCTAAAGGCATTGTAATTAATGACGTCGCAAGTGATTTTGGCGGTGGTGGCCATCCAAATGCTTCGGGTGTGTCTGTAGATAGTTGGGAAACATTTGAAACATTAGCTACAGCTCTAAATAATAAATTGTAAGGATAAGAGGTGATTACATTGGTTGCACATTTAAATATTCATTCGGCATATGATTTACTTAATTCAAGTTTAAAAATCCATGATGTCGTTACTAAAGCAACTAATGAAGGCTATACGGCTTTAGCCATAACAGATACAAATGTACTGTATAGTTATCCTCAATTTTATGATGCATGTGTCGGCGCCAATATTAAACCTATCTTCGGTATGACGATATGGCTAACTGATGGATTAACATCGTTAGAAACTGTAGTTTTAGCTAAAAATAACGAAGGCTTAACAGATTTAATTAAATTATCATCGGCAATTAAAATGAAAGATAGGATAGAGACGAGCTTTGAATGGTTACAAAAATATGCGGAACATTTAATAATTATTTTTAAAAATGTAACTGTAGAACATCAAAATATAGTTGATCAGTTTAAAAATCATAATGGACTTTATATTAACCATCTAAGTGAAGCTGTGATTGATGCTCCTATGGTATGGTTGCAAAGCGCTAACTATCTTGATAGGGAAGATGCGAATACAATTACTGCATTAAATGCTATCCGAGATAATAAAAAATTGGATTTAGTCAATGATCCAATTGATTACCATGCTCACGTGTTGGGTGAAGACGAGTTATTTGATCTTAATGTATCCAAGGAAGCATTAGAAAACACAGAACAAATAGCTTGTCTATGTACTGCGGAATTAAATTATCATCAAAATTTATTGCCAAAATTTCCTACACCAAATGATTTAGCGTCTAAAACGTATTTGATGCAAATACTTAAAGAGAAGTTAGAAGAAAGGCAATTGGACCAAAATAATAAATATCGGCAACGTTTAAATTATGAATTTAAAATTATAACTGATATGGGCTTCGAGGATTATTTTTTAATAGTTAGTGATTTGATTCATTATGCCAAAACTAATGATGTGTTAGTAGGACCGGGTAGGGGCTCATCTGCAGGATCACTTGTAAGTTATCTTTTAGATATTACTACGATTGATCCTATTAAATATGACTTGCTATTCGAACGTTTTTTAAATCCAGAACGTGTAACGATGCCGGATATTGATATAGACTTTGAAGATACTAAACGTGATAAGGTTATTCAATATGTTCAAGAGAAATATGGTGACAATCATGTAGCAGGTATTGTCACTTTCGGACACTTACTTGCTAGAGCAGTTGCGCGAGACGTTGGACGCATTATTGGATTTGATGACGTTACTTTAAACGAAGTGTCAAAATTAATTCCGCATAAATTAGGGATTACGCTTGATGAAGCTTATAAAGATGAAGCATTTAAAGATTTTGTTCATCGTAATCATCGTAACGAGAAATGGTTTGAAATTTGTAAAAAGTTGGAAGGACTCCCACGTCATACTTCTACACACGCGGCAGGTATTATTATCAATGATCAACCAATATATGATTATGCGCCACTGACACTTGGCGATAATGGTATTTTAACGCAATGGACAATGACCGAAGCGGAAAGAATTGGTTTATTAAAAATAGACTTTTTAGGACTTAGAAATTTATCTATTATTCATCAAATCGTGAAACAAGTTAAATATGATTTAAATACGCTAATAGATATTGAACAAATACCTTTTGATGATAAAGATGTATTTCGTTTGCTATCGTCAGGTGACACGACTGGTATATTCCAATTAGAAAGTGATGGCATTCGTAATGTGTTAAAAAAATTACAGCCAGAACATTTTGAAGATATCGTTGCCGTCACTTCGTTATATAGACCTGGACCTATGGAAGAAATACCAACATATATTAAGCGTAGACATGAACCTTCTAAAGTAGAATACTTACATTCTGATTTAGCACCAATTTTGAAGAAAACATATGGCGTTATTATCTATCAAGAACAAATTATGCAAATTGCTAGTAAATTCGCTGGTTTTAGTTATGGTGAATCGGATATTTTGAGACGTGCCATGAGTAAAAAGAATAGGGCAGTTCTTGAAAATGAACGTCAACATTTTGTTAAAGGTTCAGTCAATAATGGCTATGATGAACAATTAAGTAAACAAATATTTGATTTGATATTAAAATTTGCTGACTATGGTTTTGCTAGAGCTCATGCGGTAAGCTATTCAAAGATAGCGTATATCATGACTTACTTAAAAGTGCACTATCCAAACTATTTTTATGCCAATATTTTAAGTAATATTATCGGTAGCGAGCAAAAAACTGCCTCTATTATTGATGAAGCAAAGCATCAACATATTTCGATACTAGCACCACACATTAATTACAGTCATTGGTTTTATAAAGCGACGGCAAAAGGTATTTATTTATCATTAGGTGCAATTAAAGGTGTCGGTTATCAAAGCGTTAAATTAATTATTGAAACTCGTCAATCTGGTGGGAATTTCAAAGACTTTTTCGATTTTGCACGTCGCATACCTAAACGAATCAAAACACGCAAATTATTAGAAGCATTAATTTTAGTGGGAGCTTTTGATCAATTAGGGCAAAATCGTGCTACGTTATTACAGTCAATCGATCAAGTTTTAGACGATATTTCTAGTATTGAGCAAGACGATCTCATTTTCGATGTATTAACACCGAAAACAGCATATGAAGATAAAGAAGAATTACCTGATAAGGTGCTTAGTGATTATGAAAAAGAATATTTAGGTTTTTATATCTCTACACATCCTGTAGAAAAAGCTTTTAATAAAAAACAATATTTAGGTATTTATAAGTTAAGTAATGCTGTAAATAACAAGCCAATCTTTATACAAATTGATAACATAAAAAAAATAAGAACTAAAAATGGTCAAAATATGGCGTTTGTCACTATCAATGATGGTAATAATACGATGGACGGTGTCGTATTTCCTGATGTATATAAAAAATACGAACAGCTATTACTTGAGGAAACCATGTTGACAGTAAGAGGGAAATTCGAACGTAGAAACAATAAATTACAACTTATTATTGCTCATATGAGTAATATAGATGATTTTGAACTCGCAGCAATTCAAAATGCGCGCCAAATAATTATTCGTAAAAATAAAAATATTGATGATATAGCTCAATTATCAGTAGAAAGTAACGCCGATAGTTTACCTGTCGAATTTTATGACGAAACTTCAAATGCCATGAATTTAATTGGTTATATAAATAATGAAGATATTAAGCATTTTATTTTGCATTTTGACCCAGCGGATATTCGAATTATATAACTTTTACACTATTATAAATTATGATATAGTTAACTGATGGTTAATGAGAATTTACCATCAGTTTTGTTTTGAAATTTAGTGTATATTTTTATTAAGCTATTCTAATTAGAGATTTCTTATAAACATATATTTATCTCATTAAATAATTGTTATATAGTTAATGGTGTAATAAAAATATATATAAATAAGATATATTTGTCTGGGGGCGACGCGAGCATGACATTAAGAGATGAAGCATTAGAAATGCACAGAAAAAATAAAGGTAAACTTGAAGTGAATGCTAAAGTTAAAGTTACAAATAAAGAGGAATTAAGTTTAGCTTATTCACCAGGTGTAGCCGAACCTTGTAAAGAAATACATGAAGATAAACGTAAAGTATTTGATTATACTATGAAAAGTAATACAGTTGCAGTAGTTACAGATGGTTCTGCTGTCTTAGGTTTAGGCGATATTGGTGCTGAAGCAAGCATTCCTGTAATGGAAGGTAAAGCTGTACTATTCAAAAGTTTTTCAGGAATAGATGGCATCCCTATAGCATTAAATACAAAAGATACTGAAGAAATTATTAGAACTGTAAAACTTATCGAACCAAACTACGGTGGTATTAATTTAGAAGATATCTCCGCACCACGTTGTTTTGAAATAGAAGAACGCTTAAAAAAAGAAACTAAAATACCTGTATTCCATGATGATCAACACGGAACTGCTATCGTTACAGTTGCTGGGTTAATCAATGCGCTTAGAATTGTCGATAAAGAATTATCAGATATTAAAGTTGTATTAAATGGTGCCGGTGCAGCAGGAATAGCGATAGTTAAATTACTCTATTCATATGGCGTACATGAAATGGTTATGTGTGACTCTAGAGGAGCGATTTATGAAGGTCGTCCTGCCGGTATGAATGATACGAAAGAATACGTCGCTAAGTGGACTAATAGAGATAAAATTGATGGTACATTAGAGGATGTTATTAAAGATGCAGATGTGTTCATCGGTGTTTCTGTAGCTGACTTACTATCCAAAGAAATGGTCAAATCCATGGCTGATGACCCAATTATTTTTGCAATGGCTAATCCAAATCCAGAAATAAATCCTGATGATGCTAAAGAGGCAGGGGCAAAAGTTATTGGTACGGGCCGCTCAGATTTTCCTAATCAAATTAATAATGTGTTAGCTTTCCCTGGCATTTTCAGAGGTGCATTAGATGTAGAAGCAACGCATATAAATGAACAAATGAAGAGAGCTGCTGTTGAAGCAATAGCTGATTTAATTAAACCAGACGAGTTAAATCCAGATTATTGTATCCCGGCACCTTTTGATAGTCGAGTTGCACCATCTGTAGCTAGAGAAGTAGCAAAAGCTGCGATGGAATCAGGCGTTGCTAGAACTGAAGTTGACCCTGAACAAATTTATAATAAAACAATAAAATTAACCGAAATAAACTCAAAATAATATATGCTATAAAGGTATGATTATATAATCATTGTCGGTGGTTAAGTGGAGGTTTACTCATGTTTAAAGATTTTTTTAATCGTAGTAGTAAAAAGAAAAAGTATGTAACTGTATCGGATTCGAAACAGAGTGATGTACCAGCAGGTATCATGACGAAGTGCCCAAAATGTAAAAAAATAATGTATACAAAAGAGTTATCCGAGAATTTAAATGTATGTTTCAATTGTGACCACCATATTGCACTTACTGCTTATAAAAGAATCGAAGCTATATCAGATGAAAATACATTTGAAGAATTTGACAAAGGTATGACTTCTGCAAATCCATTAGATTTTCCTAGTTATGAAGAAAAAATTCAAAAAGATCAGCAAAAAACTGAACTTAATGAAGCAGTAGTTACAGGTACCGCTAAATTAGAAGGCATTGAATTCGGCGTAGCAGTTATGGACGCTAGATTTAGAATGGGTAGTATGGGTGCAGTAGTCGGTGAAAAAATTTGCCGTATTATTGAACACTGTACGGAACATCGTTTACCATTTATTCTATTTTCTGCCAGTGGTGGAGCAAGAATGCAAGAAGGTATTATCTCATTAATGCAAATGGGTAAGACAAGTGTGTCATTAAAAAAACATGCTAATGCTGGATTACTCTATATATCATATTTAACTAACCCTACTACTGGTGGTGTATCAGCAAGTTTTGCTTCAGTTGGTGATATTAATATTAGTGAACCTAAAGCATTGATTGGTTTTGCTGGTAGAAGAGTTATTGAACAAACGATTAATGAAAAATTACCAGATGATTTCCAAACTGCTGAGTTTTTACTTGAGCATGGTCAATTAGACAAAGTTGTACACAGAAAAGAAATGAAAGAAACTTTAGCTAATATCTTAAAAATGCACCAAGAGGTGAAAAATAATGCTTGATTTCGAGAAGCCGCTTTATGAAATAAAAAACAAAATTGAATCTTTAAAAGAATCTCAAGAAAAAAATGATGTTGACTTACAAGAAGAAATTGACATGTTGGAAGCGTCATTAGATAGAGAAACTCATAAAGTTTATACTAATTTGAAACCTTGGGACCGTGTACAATTAGCTAGGTTACAAGAGAGACCAACTTCGTTAGATTACATTCCATTAATTTTTGATTCATTTATTGAATTACATGGAGATCGTAATTTTAGAGACGATCCTGCTATGATTGCTGGCATAGGTTATCTAAATGGTCAGGCTGTCACTGTTGTAGGACAACAAAGAGGGAAAGACACAAAAGATAATATATACCGCAACTTTGGTATGGCTCATCCTGAAGGATATAGAAAAGCGCTTCGATTAATGAAGCAGGCGGAAAAGTTTAATAGACCCATCTTCACTTTTATTGATACCAAAGGGGCGTATCCAGGTAAAGCTGCCGAAGAACGAGGTCAAAGTGAATCAATTGCGAGAAATTTAGTTGAAATGGCATCATTATCTGTACCGGTTATTTCAATCGTTATCGGTGAAGGTGGAAGTGGCGGTGCACTTGGACTAGGCATTACTAATAAAATTTTAATGCTAGAAAATAGTACATATTCTGTTATTTCACCAGAAGGTGCATCAGCTTTATTATGGAAAGATAGTAACTTAGCTAAAATAGCAGCAGAAACAATGAAGATTACTGCTAAAGACTTGAAAGAACTTAATGTAGCTGATGATGTTGTTGAAGAGCCATTAGGTGGCGCACATCATGATGTTGAATTACAGGCTAAAAACATCAAAGCGAAATTTGAACAATATTTAACCGAATTAAACAAAATGAGTGGCGATGAATTAATTGAAAATCGTTATGAAAAATTCAGAAATATTGGGTCATATCATGAATAAATTTATAATTTAACCTCTCTAAAAATAGAGGGGTTTTTTGAGGTTTACTGTATGATTATAGTTTTTAAATTGATGAATATATTATTTAAAAATTAAAACGCTTTCTTAATAGATTAAATAATCTCATTTATAATTAAAACGTTTACATGGATTATTAAACCTTATATTTATGGCACCATAAGTGAATTTATGGTATTTTTAAAGTAAGAAATACAAAGGCAGAAAGGTATGTCGTCATGAAAAAAATTGCGGTTTTAACTAGTGGTGGAGACTCACCTGGCATGAATGCAGCAGTAAGAGCTGTTGTTCGTAAAGCGATATATAATAACATTGAAGTTTACGGCGTTTACCAAGGGTATCAGGGACTATTAAATGATGATATTAAGAAACTTGAACTAGGTTCAGTTGGTGACACGATTCAACGTGGGGGTACATTTTTATATTCTGCAAGATGTCCAGAATTTAAAGAAGCAGATGTACGTAAAACTGGAATAGAAAACTTACGTAAAAGAGGCATTGAAGGCCTTGTAGTAATTGGTGGAGATGGTAGTTACAGAGGAGCACAACGCATAAGTGAGGAATGCTCTGAAATTCAAACTATTGGCGTTCCTGGCACAATCGACAATGACATAAACGGTACAGACTTTACAATTGGATTCGATACAGCTTTAAATACAATCATCGAATCAGTTGATAAAATTAGAGATACTGCTTCAAGTCATGCTAGGACATTTATTATTGAAGTTATGGGTCGCGATTGTGGAGATTTAGCTTTATGGGCAGGTATGTCTGTTGGTGCTGAAACCATCATTATTCCTGAAGTTAAAACTGAAATAAAAGAAGTTGCAGAGCGCATTGATCATGGAATTAGGCGTGGAAAAAAACACTCTATCGTTATGGTTGCAGAAGGAGTAATGTCTGGTGAATTATGTGCACAACAATTAGCTCAATACATCAACGTGGATGCACGTGTTTCGGTATTAGGTCATATTCAGCGTGGTGGAAGTCCAACTGGAGCGGATAGAGTATTAGCATCGCGTTTAGGAGGTTTTGCTGTTGAATTATTGATGAATGGAGAAACAGCAAGAGGTGTAGGTATTAAAAACAACGAATTAACTAGCACACCGTTTGATGATATTTTTATCGCAGAATCGCATAAATTTGATCATAATATTTACAATTTAACTAAAGAACTATCTATTTAATTACTCGGGAGGCATTTACAATGAGAAAAACAAAAATTGTATGTACGATTGGACCAGCATCAGAATCTGAAGAGATGCTAGAAAAACTAATAAAAGCTGGTATGAACGTTGCCAGATTAAACTTTTCACATGGGGACTTTGACGAACACCAAGCAAGAATTGATTCTATAAGAAAAGTTTCTGAACGTTTAGGTAAAACTGTAGCGATTTTACTTGATACTAAAGGGCCAGAAATTCGTACTCATAATATGAAAGATGGTGTCATAGAATTAGAAAAAGGTACAGAAGTTACTGTAAGCATGACTGAAGTTGAGGGCACACCTGAAAAATTCTCAGTTACTTATGATAATCTTATTAATGATGTTGACGAAGGCTCATACATCTTATTAGATGACGGTTTAATTGAATTACAAGTTAAACAAATTGATAAAGATAAAGGTGAAGTATTATGCGATGTCTTAAATACTGGAGAACTTAAAAATAAAAAAGGTGTTAATTTACCTGGAGTAAAAGTAAACTTACCTGGTATTACTGACAAAGATGCTGAAGACATTAAATTTGGTATTAGACAGGGCGTAGACTTTATCGCTGCTAGTTTCGTGCGTCGTCCAAGTGATGTTTTAGATATCCGTAAATTATTAGAAGAAAATAAAAACGAAAATATTAGTATAATACCTAAGATTGAAAACCAAGAAGGTATCGATAACATTGAAGAAATTTTAGAAGTTTCCGATGGCTTAATGGTTGCTCGTGGTGATATGGGTGTTGAAATTCCACCAGAATCAGTACCTATGGTGCAAAAGGATTTAATTAGAAAATGTAATAAATTAGGTAAACCAGTTATTACTGCAACACAAATGTTAGATTCAATGCAACGTAACCCTCGTGCGACACGTGCAGAAGCAAGTGACGTTGCCAACGCTATCTATGATGGCACAGATGCTGTTATGTTATCTGGTGAGACTGCAGCTGGTTCTTATCCAGAAGAAGCTGTAAAAACAATGAGAAATATTGCAGTCTCAGCTGAAGCTGCTCAAGATTACAAAAAATTATTATCAGACCGTACTAAATTAGTTGAAACTTCCCTAGTTAATGCTATAGGTGTGTCTGTTGCACATACAGCATTAAATTTAAATGTTAAAGCTATTGTTGCTGCTACTGAAAGTGGTTCAACGGCGCGTACGATTTCAAAATATAGACCTAAATCAGATATTATTGCAGTAACTCCAAGTGGTGAAACAGCTCGCCAATGTGCATTAGTATGGGGCGTTTATCCAGTGATTAAACAAGGCCGTAAAACAACAGATGCATTATTAAATAATGCTGTAGCAACTGCAGTTGAAACTGAAAGAGTACAAAATGGTGATTTAATTATTATCACTGCTGGCGTACCTACTGGAGAAAAAGGCACTACTAACATGATGAAATTACATCTAGTAGGCGATGAAATTGCCAGTGGACAAGGTGTAGGTCGTAATTCGGTAGTTGGTAAAATTTTAGTAGCTAATGCTGCTAACGAACTTGAAGGCGTTGATCTATCTGACAAAGTTATCGTTACTTCATCAGTAGATGAAACTTTGGTACCTTATATTGAGCAAGCATTAGGCTTAATTACAGAAGAAAATGGTATCACATCACCAAGTGCTATCGTAGGTTTAGAAAAAGGTATTCCAACAATAGTTGGTGTTGAAAATGCTACTACTGAATTACAAAGTGATAACTTAGTAACAGTAGATGCTAATCAAGGAAAAGTATTCGAAGGCTATGCTAACGTGCTTTAAATTTTTTAAATACAGTATAATATCAGAAGAGCACAATTATTTATACTCTTCTCAGAAAGCAAACAAACCTTAGGTGATATTTACCTAAGGTTTGTTTATATATTAAAAAAGTTTAGTTTAATATTGCTAGTCATTTATGTCGAATTCTAGTGGAAAAGCACTAGACGAAGATCTTAGACGAAGGCAGTGCACACGGAAGCATGTATAAAAATGCTAACAAAGGTAAAGGAATTGTCAACAGTATAAAGCCCATTCAAGGATTGAATGGGCTTTAATAAACTTTATTTTTGAGGTTTTTTAATAGCATTTTTGTATCTAAGATACATAAGTCCTAAAATAACAAGCCAAATAGGTGTAATATACACAGCTCTTCTTGTATCAACATTTACAAATAATAAACAAAATACTAAGAAGAAAAATACTAAAATAATGTACGCCATATATTTACCGCCAAATAATTTATAATTTGTATGCTTGTGATTCTCAGGATTACGTTTGTGATAATTAATATAAGCAACTGTAATCAATGCCCAAACAACTAGGAATAATACTGTAGATAGCGTAGTAACATACGTAAATACTTGAGTTGCATTTGGAATAATATAATTAAGTAATGCTGCTATTAGCAATAAAAAGGATGAGAGAATAATAGCTATGTGTGGTACACCATTTTTATTTGTACTTTTGAAAATAGGAGGTGCTTGCTCTTGATTAGATAAACCAAAAAGCATCCTACTATTTGAAAAGATACCACTATTACATGATGATGCTGCAGCAGTTAATACAACAAAATTTATAATGCCTGCAGCAAATGGTATACCGATTAGCGCGAACAATCTAACGAACGGACTCTCATCTGGGTTAACTTGTGCCCAAGGAACAATAGACATGATAACTGCTAATGAACCTACATAGAATATAATTATACGAATAGGGACGCTATTAATAGCTTTTGGGATAGTTACTTTTGGATTTTTTGTTTCTCCAGCAGTAACACCAATTAACTCGATACCTACGAACGAGAACAATGCCATTTGGAATGACATCATAAAGCCGCTTACGCCTTTAGGGAAGATACCATTATTATATAAATTAGAAAGTGATGCATGACCAAATTGTGTTTTATAGGCCATAATTATCATAATTGCACCAACGATAATTAAAGCGACAATTGTAACAATTTTAATAATTGCAAACCAAAATTCTAACTCCCCAAATAGCTTTGCACTTAATAAATTAAATGACATTAAGATCAGTACACAAAATAAAGCACTTATCCAGTTTGGTATTTGTGGAAACCAAAAACTTATGTATTTTGCCACGGCTGTAACTTCTGCCATACCCGTAATAATCCAGCATAACCAATAAGTCCAACCGGTAACGAATCCCGCGAATGGTCCTATATATTCGTTAGTTACATCGGCAAAAGATTTAAAACCAGTATTTGAAACCAGAATCTCGCCTAAACCCCTCATAAACATAAATAACATAAAACCTATGATAATGTAGGTAAGTAATATGGAAGGACCTGTTAACGCAATCGTTTGTCCTGCTCCCAAAAATAACCCAGTACCAATTGCTCCCCCGATAGCAATTAGTTGAACATGACGATTACTAAGTTCTCTCTCTAATACTTGTTTGCTCATTTGCATTTCTCCTTTGTTTATTTAGTATCAATTATGCTATCCAAATAAAAATATTACAACTATTTTTAAAATTTAATAAGTAATTTTACAGGTTTTAATTTATATTTAGTTATCGTATATGATAAAAAATTAAATTCTAAGAAAAATTGAAGTAATCTTCTATAAATATTAGAATGTAGATATAACAAACAATATTATTTGTGAATTATTTAAAGTAGTATATAGTTTAATAATTTCTTATAAGGCTAATAAGAATTATGGCTTTATATATTCACAAATCATCTTTGATTGGATATAATAGTTTTTGTAAGCCATTTCATAACGAAATAGAAAAGGGGAATTAAATATGGCAAACGTACAAAAAGGCTTAGAAGGGGTTCTAGCTGCCGAAACTAAAGTTAGTTCAATCATCGACAGTCAATTAACATATGCGGGCTATGACATAGATGATTTAGCAAATAATGCTGAATTTGAAGAAATTATCTTTTTATTATGGCATTATAGATTACCAAGTGCTGAAGAACTTAAAACTTTAAAAGAAAAACTATTAAGTTATATGGAGTTAAATCCTAGAGTGTATAGCCACTTCAAAGAATATGCTACAGATAATGTACACCCTATGACTGCTTTAAGAACTTCAGTATCTTATATTGCTCACTTTGATCCAAATGCCGAAGCTGAGAACGATACAGAAACTTTAGAGCGAGGTATTCGTATTCAAGCAAAAATTGCTTCATTAGTAACTGCTTTTGCTCGTGTAAGAGAAGATAAAGAACCGGTAAAACCGAACAAAGACTTAAATTATGCAGGCAACTTCTTGTATATGTTAAGAGGCGAATTACCTACAGACATTGAAGTAGAAGCCTTTAACAAAGCATTAGTATTGCATGCTGACCATGAATTCAATGCTTCAACATTTACAGCTAGATGTGCTGTATCATCATTATCTGACATGTATTCAGGTATCGTTGCTGCGGTTGGTTCATTAAAAGGTCCTTTACACGGCGGGGCAAACGAACGTGTTATGAGCATGTTAGCTGAAGTTAAATCAGAAGATGAAGTTGATGAATATATCGACCAAAAAATCAAAAATAAAGAAAAAATAATGGGCTTTGGACACCGCGTATATAAAGATGGCGACCCTAGAGCGAAGTTCTTAAAAGAAATGAGCAGAAAAATTACAAATGAAACTGGTCAAAGTCAATTATTTGATATTTCTGTGAAAATTGCAGACAAAATGAAAAAAGAAAAAGGTTTAATTGCGAATGTAGACTTTTATAGTGCTACAGTTTATCACAGCTTAAATATAGAACATGATTTATTCACTCCAATTTTTGCTGTAAGTAGAACTTCAGGATGGATTGCTCATATTCTAGAACAATATGAAGATAATAGAATTATGCGTCCAAGAGCACATTATGTTGGTGAAGTTAATAGAACTTATGTACCAATTGAAGAACGATAATAAAAAATAATTATTATAGACAAAATATGCGGAGGTTTTTAGAAATGGCAGTAAACAAAATAGTAAAAAACAACGACGGATTATCAGTACCAAATGAACCAACGATTCCATATATTATTGGTGATGGAATTGGACCAGACATTTGGAAAGCGGCAAGCAGAGTTATCGATGCAGCTGTAGAAAAAGCCTATAATGGCGAGAAGAAAATTGATTGGAAAGAAGTATTAGCTGGTCAGAAAGCATATGATGAAACTGGTGAATGGTTACCTAAAGAAACTTTAGAAGCTATAGATGAATACTTAATCGCAATCAAAGGTCCGTTAACTACACCTATCGGTGGCGGTATTCGTTCATTAAACGTAGCTTTACGTCAAGAATTAGACTTGTTTACTTGTTTAAGACCGGTTCGTTGGTTTAAAGGTGTACCTTCTCCTGTTAAAAGACCAGAAGAAACTGACATGGTTATTTTCCGTGAAAACACTGAAGATATTTATGCAGGTATTGAATTTAAAGAAGGATCTTCAGAAGTGAAAAAAGTCGTTGATTTCTTACAAAATGAAATGGGTGCAAAAAACATTCGTTTCCCTGAAACTTCAGGTATCGGTATTAAACCAGTATCTAAAGAAGGTACAGAACGTTTAGTACGTGCAGCAATTCAATATGCTTTAGATAACAATCGTAAATCAGTTACGTTAGTACACAAAGGTAACATTATGAAATTTACAGAAGGTGCCTTCAAACAATGGGGTTACGACGTTGCACATAACGAATTTGCTGATAAAGTATTCACTTGGCAACAATATGACCAAATAGTTGAAGAAAAAGGTAAAGATGAAGCTAATGCTGTTCAAGATAAAGCTGAAAAAGAAGGTAAAATCATTATTAAAGATTCTATTGCTGATATCTTCTTACAACAAATTCTTACTCGTCCAGCAGACCACGACGTAGTTGCTACAATGAACTTAAATGGTGACTATGTATCAGATGCGTTAGCTGCGCAAGTTGGTGGTATTGGTATCGCTCCTGGAGCGAACATTAACTATGAAAGTGGGCATGCAATTTTCGAAGCGACACATGGTACTGCTCCTAAGTATGCTGACCAAAACAAAGTTAATCCATCATCAGAAATTTTAAGTGCTGTTTTAATGTTAGAACATTTAGGATGGCAAGAAGCTGCTGACAAAATTACAGATTCAATTGAAAGAACAATCGCATCTAAAGTAGTAACATACGACTTCGCACGTTTAATGGACGGTGCTGAAGAAGTTTCAACTTCTCAATTCGCAGATGAGTTAATTAAAAATTTAAGCTAATAGTTGTTTAAGTTAAATTATAGACTTGTAGATAATGTTTATATTTGCGATTACTATTAAATAAGCACCCCCTTTACTATTAAGGGAGTGCTTATTTTAATTGAATGATAAGCCCTACACTATGCTTAGGTTCTTATTGTTGTACTGTTGCAATTAAAATTGAACCTTTTAGTGCTAAATAATATGTAGTAAGGTAATTAAAGTTACTGAGACGTGTAGATGAAATAGTTGGCATTAGATATAATTACTTCAGTACAGACATAATAGAAATGTAACTACTATATCGTTTTCACCTAACAATACAAAAAGTATATTAGTAATTGTAATTATGTATTTTTTATATTAACCAAATTAAGGTAATGTTAAGTTTATGTAAATCAATGTCAATTGTGTTATTTTTATAACTATTTAGGTTATAATTACGGTGTAAATATATTAATGGAGGTACGCTATGTCTCAAACAGTGCTTATAGTTGACGATGAACAATCAATTGTAACGTTGCTTAAATATAATTTAGAACAAGCAGGTTACATTACAGAAGTAGCCTATGATGGTGAAGAAGCATTAGAAAAAGTTGATGCATTTAAGCCTGAAGTAGTTTTATTAGATGTTATGTTACCTAAAAAAGATGGGATAGAAGTTTGTAAACAAATTCGCTCAGATAAGAATTTAGTACCTATATTAATGTTAACTGCTAAAGATGATGAGTTTGATCGCGTGCTCGGTTTGGAATTAGGTGCAGATGATTATATGACGAAACCATTTTCACCAAGAGAAGTTGTAGCCCGTGTCAAAGCAATATTAAGACGGTCAGCAATGATTACAGAACTTAGTGAAACAGCCGACAGTTCTGATGATATTCACATCGGCTCAATAAAAATAAGACCTGATTTTTTCGAAGTTTATCGCAATGGAGAATTATTAGAATTAACTCCGAAAGAATTTGAATTATTATTATACTTAATAGATAGACAGGGTAGAGTAATTACACGTGAACACATGTTAAATTCAGTGTGGAATTATGAATTTGCGGGAGATTCTCGAATTGTTGATGTACATATTAGCCACTTGAGGGATAAATTAGAAGACAATCCAAAGCAACCCAAATTAATTAAAACGGTACGCGGATTGGGATATAAACTAGAAAGACCGAAAGTTTAATGTTAAAGTTCCATCAACAACTATTAATCATTTTATGTACGATAACAATTGTGAGTTTCCTTGTGTTAGGATTCATTGTTACACATGTCATTTATTCTACTGTTTCATACAACCAACAGCAAAATCTTAATAATAGAGCTTCACATTTTATTAACTTATTAAATCATGGTCAACGGAAAGAATTAACAAAACAAATAAAAAATGAACAAATAACTGTTAAAATCAAGCAAAAAAATAAAGAAATTTACACAGAGTCTAGTAGCGTACCAATTAGCACTAAATTCTCAGATGTAACAAATACTGCACCATTAAATTACGATAAATATAATAAAAAGCATAGATATACATATGAAACTACTGTAGATAATTATAAAGTTATAATTAGTGGCGTAAACAACCATATACATACCTTGCAATTAAAAATATGGTACTATTTTTTACTAAGTGTCATTGTAGTAATCCTTGTGATGTTTTTAGTTGTTAGAATGATTAATCGTACGTATATTAGACCGATTAAAGAAGTGACTTACGCTACACAACTTCTTGCGGAAGGCTATTATCATGTTAGAGTTCCAGAAAGTAATGTCAAGGAAACGAAGGAATTGTTTGTCACTACTAACGAATTAGCTAGAAAGCTTCAGAGGTTAAACAATCAACAAAAATTACAATCAAATCGATTAAAGACTACCTTGGAGAATATTCCTAGTTCGATATTAATGATTGATAAATACGGTGAAATAGTAATAGCTAATAGAACTTATTATGAAGTGTTTGCACCTGATAAATCAGTTGAGCATCACAGTTATATAGAAATGTTAGATGACAAAGTTCAGAACTTAATAACCGATGCCTTTAAAATGGAAAAAGCGTTATATCATCAAGTGAAACTGAATGTTAGTCAAGTTCATGAGAAATACTTTGATACGGCGTGTGTACCAATTTTATCTAAATCCAAAAAGCATTTATATGGTATGGTAATCGTGTTGCATGATATAACTAACCTTAAAAAATTGGAAAATCTTAGACGTGAGTTTGTAGCAAACGTTTCACACGAATTAAAAACACCCATTACATCGATAAAAGGTTTTGCGGAAACGTTAATAGATGGAGCTAAGGATGATCCGCAATCATTGAATGCCTTTTTAGATATTATTCTGAAAGAATCAGAACGCATTGAATCATTGGTTTTTGATTTATTAGATTTATCACATGTAGAACAACAGAGTGAAATTGCAACGACACGCTTAAATTTAGCTCACATCGTGCAAAGTAATATTGATAGTTTACAAACAATAGCTGAAAAGAAATCAATCAACATAAACGCTAATCTTGATTCTGATGTTTATATTGAGGCAAATGAAGGTAAAATTTCGCAGGTAGTAATTAATTTAGTTTCTAATGCAATTAACTATTCACCTAAAAATAGCGAAATAATAATAAGAGTGTACGAAGAACAGCATAAATCGATATTAGTTGTAGAAGATTTTGGGATAGGTATTAGTGAACAAGATCAACAGCATATATTTGAACGTTTCTATAGGGTTGATAAAGCTAGAAGTAGAGATTCTGGTGGCACTGGTTTAGGCTTATCAATAGCAAAGCATATAGTAGAAGCGCATAAAGGTCGTATCAGTGTTTCATCAAAACCCAATCAAGGTTCAATATTCAAAGTTATATTTTTCGATGATACGTTATAACTCAGTTCCCACAAGTTATTAAATTTGTGGGAGCTTTTTCACTAAGCAAATTCAACGTAAAAAGTACGGTACAGCAGAAGATTATGATAAAATGGTAACTAAATGAGTTCTGGAGGTTAATTAAAGTGAATAAATTAATTTTAATAGATGGTAACAGTTTAAGCTTTAGAGCATTTTATGCTTTACCGTTATTGCAAAACAAGGCTGGTATTCATACTAACGCAGTGTATGGTTTTGCAATGTTATTAGAAAAAATAATTAAAGAAGAACAACCTACGAACTTTTTAGTAGCATTTGATGCGGGTAAAACAACTTTCCGACATAATACATATAGTGAATATAAAGGAGGTCGTCAAAAAACGCCTCCAGAATTAAGTGAACAATTGCCTTATGTAAGACAGTTATTAGATGTATATGGTATTAAAAGATATGAATTAGAAAATTATGAAGCTGATGATATCATCGGTACACTTAGTAACGAAGCGCATTCAGCTGGATTTGAAACAATAATTGTTACGGGTGACCGAGACTTAACCCAACTTGCTAACGATAATGTAACGATATATTATACAAAAAAAGGTGTGACTGATGTAGATCATTATACACCTGAATTCATAGCGGAAAAATATAATGGTTTAACACCTAGTCAAATTGTTGATATGAAAGGTCTAATGGGCGATGCTTCAGATAATATCCCAGGCGTAGCCGGTGTTGGTGAAAAAACGGCCATTAAATTATTAAACGAATATAAAACAGTAGAAAATGTTTATGAAAATATTGACAATGTTTCTGGTAAAAAGTTAAAAGAAAAATTAGAAAACAGTAAAAATGATGCACTAATGAGTAAACAACTGGCAACTATAAATTGTAAAAGTCCAATAGAAGTTTCATTAAAAGATACTGAAATGCCTTTAAAAAATGATGAAACTGAAAAAATAGAATTGTTTAAGAAACTAGAGTTTAAGCAATTATTAGATCAAATGAATATAGATGGTACTACCGAAAGTGAAGAAACAATTGATTTGACTGTGGAACAAGATTTTACAAATATCGATTTTGCTAATTTACAACAAGCAACGATTCATTTCGAATTAGAGGATACAAATTATTTAAAGGATCAAATTTTAAAATTTGGTCTTTTCGATGGAGCACATCACGTGGTAATTGATGCAAAAGATATTGAAAAAAATAGTGATTTAGTTCAATGGTTAGAAAGCAATAATACTAGGAAAGTCGTGTATGATGCTAAAAAAACTTACGTTGTCGCCCATAGATTAAATATCGATATAAATGAAATTGTTTTCGATACAATGCTAGCTAGTTATATCATCGATCCATCAAGAACGATAGACGATGTTCATTCTGTTGTGAGTTATTATGGGCAAACTTATGTAAAGACTAACATTAGCGTGTTCGGCAAGGGAAAGAAACGCCAAGTACCAGAAGATGATGTATTAAATGATTATGTTGCAAGTATTTTACATGCTATATACAATGCATCGTCTAAAATGGAAGAACAATTAGAAGCATATAATCAAGTCGAACTATTACAAGACTTAGAACTTCCACTTGCTAAAATTTTAAGCAAAATGGAAGAAACAGGTATATATACTGAAGCTAGTGAATTGAAAGATATGGAAATCGAAATTCAAGACAAACTAGACAAACTAATAGCAAACATTTATGATTCTGCGGGCGAAGAATTTAATATTAATTCGCCAAAACAATTGGGTGTCGTGCTATTTGAAACATTACAGTTACCAGTCATTAAAAAAACTAAGACAGGTTATTCAACTGCAGTAGACGTGTTGGAGCAACTACAAGGTGAACATTCAATAATTGACTATATTTTAGAATACCGTCAACTATCCAAGTTACAATCGACGTATGTTGAAGGTCTTCAAAAAGTAATTAGTGATGATAAAAGGATTCATTCAAGGTTTAATCAAACACTGGCTCAGACAGGGAGACTATCATCTATTGATCCAAATTTACAAAATATACCTGTGCGCCTTGAAGAAGGACGTAAAATAAGAAAGGCATTTAAATCTTCTGAAAAGGATACAGTCATATTTTCAGCTGACTATTCTCAAATCGAATTACGAGTGCTAGCGCACATCACACAAGATGAGAGTATGATACAGGCGTTCAAAGACAATGAAGATATTCATACTGCAACAGCGGTTAAAGTGTTTGGTGTTAATGCAGATGAAGTTGATAGTCTAATGCGTAGACAAGCAAAAGCTGTAAATTTTGGTATCGTTTATGGAATCAGTGATTATGGTTTAAGTCAAAATTTAGGTATTACCCGTAAACAAGCAAAACAATTTATTGACGATTATTTAGATAGTTTCCCAGGCGTAAAACAATATATGACTGATATTGTTAAAGATGCAAAAGCACAAGGATTTGTAGAAACGCTTATGCATAGACGGCGCTATATTCCAGACATTACTAGTCGTAACTTTAATTTACGTAGCTTTGCAGAACGAACTGCTATGAACACACCAATTCAAGGTAGTGCTGCAGATATTATTAAACTTGCGATGGTTAATTTTGATAAGGCTGTTGAAAGTAAATCATTTAATGTGAAATTATTACTTCAAGTTCACGATGAATTAATATTTGAAGTACCAAAAGATGAAGTTCAAGATTTTAGTGAATTTATAGAAAATATAATGGATAACGCATTACCATTAGATGTACCGCTACTCGTTGAATGTAACTATGGCGATACATGGTACGATGCTAAATAGAAAGTTGGATTATCATGCCGGAATTACCAGAAGTTGAACATGTCAAAAGAGGCATTGAGCCATATGCCAAAGGTCAAAAAATAAGCTCTGTTATCTTTTCAGATAAAGTGAAGGAAGGTAAAACAGACGGGCGTGAAACTATAATAAAAGGTATGTCATTAGATACTTTCAGAACATTTACTGAGAATTATGTTATCGAACATATAGAAAGACGTAGTAAATATATCGTCTTTTACTTATCTAATGGCCATGAAGAACGTATTTTAATTAGTCATTTAGGCATGGCAGGTGGATTTTTTATTGTTAAGGAACTAGACGATATCTCGGTCAAAAATTATCGTAACCATTGGCATGTGATTTTTAATTTAGATAACGATATGCTACTCGTTTATTCTGATATTAGGAGATTTGGAGAAATAAGAAACGTACCATCATTTGAAGCCTATCCTTCGTTTTTAGAAATAGCACCAGAGCCTTTTGATGATGAATCTTTAAACCATTATTTGTCATGGTTTGAGCGTAAAAATTATTATAAAAAGCCAATCAAACAAATGATATTAGATCATAGAGTCATTGCAGGGTGTGGTAATATATATGCATGTGAAGCTTTATTTAGGGCAGGCATTCATCCGAATCGAACAACACAAAGTCTGAATAACCAAGAAAGAGAAATGTTATTTTATTATGTTCGAGAAGTTTTATCTGAAGGTATAAAATATGGTGGAACAAGTGTTTCTGATTATCGTCATGCCGATGGTAAGACGGGATCGATGCAACTGCATCTAAATGTATACAAACAAAAGACATGTAAAGTATGTGGCGATGAGATTAAAACGCAAGTCATTGCAATGCGTAATAGTCATTATTGCCCTACATGTCAAAATTAAAGGAAGAGTGAAAGTTATGCCAAAAGTAATAGGTCTTACCGGTGGAATTGCTACCGGAAAATCTACAGTATCAGAAGTTTTATCTGTACACGGCTTTAAAATTGTAGATGCAGATGTGGCTTCTCGTAAAGCAGTCGAAAAAGGTAGTGAAGGCTTAGCAAAAGTTAAAGCTGTTTTTGGAGATGAAGCTATAGATGAAAATGGAGAAATGAATCGTGCATATGTAGGGGATGTCGTTTTTAACCAACCAGAAAAGCGTATGGAATTAAATCAAATTGTTCATCCAATCGTTCATGACATCATGGAAAAAGAAAAAAATGATTATTTGAATAAAGGGTATAATGTTATTATGGACATTCCGTTATTATTTGAAAATGAATTACAAGAAACTGTAGACGAAGTGTGGTTAGTTTATACTTCGGAAAGTATACAAATTGATAGACTAATGGAACGTAATAACTTATCAATGGAAGATGCAAAAGCACGTGTATTGAGTCAAATTTCTATCGATAAAAAACGGAGAATGGCGGATCATGTTATTGATAATAGAGATTCAAAGCTAGACTTAAAACAAAATTTAGAAAGTTTCTTAGTAGAGGAAGGCTATATCGACGGGTCTGAACACTTATAATAAATATGCCATTAGGGTTTTGAAATATAAACGCTAGTGGTATTTTTTAGAATTTTTAAGCAAACGCTTTCATTTTCTTTTTAATATGTTATACTATTTCCTATAAAGTATAACATAAATTTGAGAGGTGCTTTCGATGACGACTAATATAGCAATTAATGGAATGGGTAGAATAGGAAGAATGGCTTTACGTATCGCACTTAAAAATGAAAATTTAAACGTAGTAGCAATTAATGCTAGTTATTCACCAGAAACTATAGCTCATTTAATTAAATATGATACTACTCATGGTACATATGATTTGAAAGTTGAACATAATGAAAATGGCATTAAAGTAGAAGATCATGAAATTAAATTAGTATCTGATAGAAATCCTGAAAATCTACCATGGGAATCACTAAATATTGATATAGTGATAGAAGCGACTGGTAAATTTAACCATGGAGATAAAGCGATTGGTCATATAAATTCAGGTGCTAAAAAAGTATTACTAACGGGGCCATCAAAAGGTGGCGACGTCCAAATGATAGTTAAAGGTGTTAATAATGAAAGTTTAGATATTAATAAGTATGACGTATTTAGTAATGCTTCTTGTACTACAAACTGTATTGGACCAGTTGCCAAAGTATTAAATGACAGCTTTGGTATTGTCAATGGATTAATGACTACTGTACATTCAATTACAAATGATCAAAATAATATTGATAATCCACACAAAGATTTAAGACGTGCACGTTCATGTAACGAGAGCATTATCCCGACTTCTACTGGTGCCGCGAAAGCATTAAAAGAAGTATTGCCGGAATTAGAAGGCAAATTACATGGTATGGCACTTAGAGTACCTACCAAAAATGTATCACTAGTAGATTTAGTCGTAGATTTAGAACAAAATGTAACAGCTGAAGAGGTAAATAATGCATTTAGAGAAAATGATTTAGAAGGTGTTTTAGCCACTCAAGATGCACCGTTAGTTTCTGTAGACTTTAATACTAATCCACATTCAGCAATAATAGATACTCAAAGCACAATGGTTATGGGTGATAATAAGGTGAAAGTAATTGCTTGGTATGATAATGAATGGGGTTATTCAAATCGTGTTGTTGAAGTAGCTGACCAAATAGGACAGTTATTAAATTCTGAAGCAGATGTACTAATTAGTTAATATGGCTTATATTACTAATTATAAAAAGGACTTAAAGATAATGATTATACATAACACGCTACTGCAATTGCAGTAGCGTGTTATGTGTTATGTTGAATTAATGATATTGTTCGCGTAAAATTGACTAGAATTTGGCTCAAGTTTGTAGATATACTTATTCTAATTCTATCTGGCATTACTACTTTATGAAATTATGATATACATTTTAAGTAGATAACTTGAAGTTGTATTAAATGATAGTATACAAATTTAAATTGGAAGGCACTTTAGCGCAATAACTATAAAAATATAAATTCATAAGTGAATATATCCTAAAGGTAGAAATATTTATGCCTAATTTTATTCGAAAAGAAAACATAATGATATACAGTTACCATTATCGACATTCTTTTGTCGTCTAGATATTTATAGTATAATTAATACGAATCAACTGAAGAGGGTGATAGCACAATGAAATGTCCAAAATGTAATTCAACGCATTCACGTGTCGTAGATTCACGCCACGCTGATGAAGTTAACGCGATTCGCCGTCGTAGAGAATGTGAAGTTTGTAATACTAGATTTACAACATTTGAACATATAGAGAAAAGACCACTTATCGTAGTGAAAAAGGATGGTACACGTGAACAATTTTTAAGTGAGAAGATTTTAAATGGTTTAGTTCGTTCATGTGAAAAGAGACCAGTTAGATATGAACAATTAGAAGAAATCACTAATAAAGTCGAATGGCGTCTTAGAGACGAAGGGCGTGCTGAAATCTCTTCTAGAGAAATTGGCGAGTATGTAATGAATTTATTAATGCATGTAGATCAGGTATCATACGTACGATTTGCATCAGTTTATAAAGAATTTAAAGATGTGGATCAACTATTACAATCAATGCAAGGCATTTTATCAGAAAATAAACGGAGTGATTCATAATGGGTTTGCAATCTTCTGACTTTGGATTGAGACCTCAAGATAACTTTAAGGTTATCCGCGATTTTTCCATAAACGAACAACATCTAGATATATTAAATAGACTTTTCACTCCTTTAATAGGTCCTAATGCTATGGGGCTTTATTACTATTTAGATCAATTTGTGATACAAGATTCTGAAATAGTAACAACACATTATGTGATAATGAGTGAATTAAAAATAAATTTAAATGAATTTAGAAAACAAATGGATTTATTAGAGGCAATAGGTTTAGTTAAAAGTTATGTGCGTCATGATAGTAACGATTCATCTTTTGTATACAAACTCATACAGCCACCATCGGCATACCAATTTTTTAGTGATCCAATGCTCTCAATATTTCTATTTAGTGAGGTGGATAAAGAACGTTATTATCAATTGAAAGCTTATTTTGAACAAAATAATCGTTTTAATGTAGAAAACTATCAAGAAATTACGCGTAAATACACTGACGTTTTCAAAGTACCTAATAAAAAATTAAATGATGATGTTACTAGTATTAAACGTGAGAAAGCATATGAAGGATTGAATCTGGCTAAAGTAGATTTTGATTTTGAAACTTTATATGATTTATTACAATCACATTTTATTAGTACTGAAATTATTAATGCAGATGCTAAGGCTTTAATTACGCAACTAGCTACTTTATATGGTTTAACACCTGAAGCGATGAAAAGCGTTATCTTAAAGTCAATAACAAGTGCACAGCAACTGTCATTTGAAGATATGCGCAAATACGCAAGAACTTATTACCTAATGGAACACGAACAACACTTACCCTCATTACAACTAAAACAGCATAGTGCACCTAAATTTGACAATAATAATAAAAACAGTGCTGAAGAAGATCGATTGGAGCAGTTAAATCGCGTAAGTCCTATCGAAATGTTAACCTCTTGGAAAGGCTCAGATATTAGCTTAGATGAAAAGAAATTAGTAGAAGAGTTAGTAGAAAGGGAGCAATTATCATTTGGTGTAATTAATATATTATTACAATTTGTGATGCTAAAAGAAGACATGCGATTACCGAAAAATTACACATTAAAAATTGCATCACATTGGAAACGTAAAGGTTTAAAGACTGCACAAGAAGCAGAACCTTTCGCTAAAAAAATGAATGAAGAAGAGCAACAACAAAAGTCTCAACGCACCTATAAGCAACCACGAGCAAATTTAGTATCAAAAGAAATGACGCCTAAATGGTTACTAGAAAGAGACGACAGTATTAACCAATCTCAAAAGGAATCTAATAATCAAACGATGATAGATGATACAGAGCATGAAAAAGAACGTGCTGCTTTTTTAGAACATTTAAAAGAAAGATGGGGGGATGATGACTAATGAAAAGCTTTGAAAATATTATGGGAGAGTCAAATGACTTAACTAAACGTATAGCAAAAATCAAACAAGAAGTAGTTAGTGACAAAGATGTCAAAGCATTTTTGACAGAACATCAGTCTGAACTAACTAACGCCATGATAGACGAAGATTTAAATGTGTTACAAGAATATAAAGATCAACAAAAGCATTATGATGGTCATCGTTTTGAGGATTGTCCGAACTTTGTCAAAGGGCATGTACCAGAACTTTATATTGAGCATAATCATATTAGAATCCGCTATTTACAATGTCCTTGTAAAATTAAGCACGATGAAGAAAAATATAATGCTCATTTAATCACATCTCACCATATGCAACGCGATACTTTAAACGCCAAATTAAAAGATATCCATATGGATGGCAAAAGATTAGAAGCTGCGATGAAAGCTGATGAAATATGTAATGAAATAGCTAACAATAAGACAAGTGTTAAGGGGCTATACCTATACGGACAATTCGGTACAGGTAAATCGTTCATATTGGGTGCTATAGCGAATCAACTAAAAACTAAAAAAATCGCATCTACCATTATTTACTTACCAGAATTTATTCGTACACTTAAGAGTGGATTTAAGGACGGTAGTTTTGAATCTAAACTTGCTACTGTACGTGAAGCGAATATATTAATGTTAGATGATATAGGTGCAGAAGAAATCACGCCATGGGTTAGAGACGAAGTTATTGGTCCAATATTACATTATAGAATGGTCCAAGAGTTGCCGACATTCTTTAGTTCAAATTTGAGTTTTAAAGAACTCGAACATCATTTATCCGTCACGCGTGACGGCACAGAAAAAACGAAAGCAGCTAGAATTTTAGAACGTATCAAAACATTAGCGACACCTTACTATTTAGAAGGTAAAAATTATCGCGATGTTTGAAAAATTTAATAAATATTGTATAATAAAATCAAATCTAAATTAAAGCGAAATAAATTGAGGACACGATAAATTATTCACTGATATCCAGAAAGTCATTACTAGATGAGAATATGACTATCACACTAACTTTATTACTCCCTCAAGTACAGTGTTTGTAATGAACACTCGGCTCAAGACCGTTATCTTAAGTAGAGTTTATATTAGACGATTAATATATCGTTTAATATTTTATTAGGGTGGTACCACGAAGACCTCGTCCCTTTTTGGGGACGGGGTCTTTTTATTTCGTTTTATTCAGAGCAAGATTTAATAGGAGGGTTTAACTATGGAACAAATAAAAATTCAATTTCCAGATGGTAATCCAAAGGAATTCGATATAGGCACAACTACAGAAGACATAGCGCAATCTATAAGTCCTGGATTACGAAAAAAAGCAGTTGCTGGAAAATTCAATGACAAATTAGTAGATTTAACTAGACCACTTGAATCAGACGGAAGTATCGAAATCGTAACGCCAGGTAGTGAAGAAGCATTAGAAGTGTTAAGACATTCTACAGCTCATCTAATGGCTCAAGCTTTAAAACGTTTATATGGAGATGTGAAATTTGGCGTAGGTCCTGTAATTGAAGGTGGATTTTATTATGACTTTGATATGGACGAATCCGTTTCATCTGATGATTTCGAAAAAATAGAAAAAACTATGAAACAAATCGTTGAGGAAAATCACAAAATAGTACGTAAAGTGGTATCCCGAGATGAAGCAAAAGCATTCTTTAGTGATGACCCTTATAAATTAGAATTAATCGAAGCAATTCCTGCTGATGAAAATGTTACATTATATTCACAAGGTGAGTTCACTGATTTATGTCGCGGTGTACATGTGCCGACTACATCTAAAATTAAAGAATTCAAATTATTGTCTACTGCTGGTGCATACTGGCGAGGAGATAGTAACAATAAAATGTTACAACGAATTTATGGTACTGCCTTCTTCGATAAAAAAGACTTAAAAGCCCATTTAAAAATGTTAGAAGAACGTAAAGAACGTGACCATAGACGTATTGGTAAAGATTTAGAATTATTTGCTAACAATCAGCTGGTCGGTGCTGGTTTACCACTATGGTTGCCGAATGGCGCGACAATTCGTCGTGAAATTGAACGTTATATAGTAGATAAAGAGATTAGTATGGGTTATGACCACGTATACACACCAGTAATGGCAAATACTGACTTATACAAAAAATCAGGCCACTGGGATCATTACAATGAAGATATGTTCCCTACAATGAAACTTGATGAACAAGAAGAAATGGTATTACGACCAATGAATTGCCCTCATCATATGATGATATATGCGAATAAACCGCATTCATATCGTGAACTACCAATTCGTATTGCTGAATTAGGCACAATGCATCGCTATGAAGCAAGCGGTGCAGTTTCAGGGCTGCAACGTGTACGTGGAATGACTTTAAATGATGCGCATATCTTCGTTCGACCTGATCAAATTAAAGAAGAATTTAAACGCGTTGTTAATCTTATCATCGATGTGTATGAAGATTTCGGTTTCGAAAATTATAACTTCAGATTAAGTTATAGAGATCCTGAAGATAAAGAAAAATATTATGATGATGACGACATGTGGGTAAAAGCTGAAAGCATGTTAAAAGAAGCGGTGGACGAATTAGGGTTAGAATATACGGAAGCAATTGGTGAAGCAGCATTCTATGGTCCAAAACTAGATGTACAAGTACAAACTGCTATGGGTAAAGAAGAAACGCTTAGTACAACTCAATTAGACTTTTTACTACCTCAAAAATTTGACTTAACTTATATTGGTAACGATGGAGAACAACACCGCCCAGTAGTGATCCATAGAGGTGTCGTATCAACTATGGAAAGATTTGTTGCCTTCTTAACTGAAGAAACTAAAGGTGCTTTCCCAACATGGTTAGCGCCTATGCAGGTTGAAATTATTCCAGTAAACGTTGATTTACACTATGATTATGCACGTAATTTACAAGATGAGTTAAAATCTCAAGGTATAAGAGTCGAAATTGATGATCGTAATGAAAAAATGGGTTATAAAATTCGTGAAGCTCAGATGCAAAAAATTCCATATCAACTTGTAGTTGGTGATAAAGAAATGGAAAACAATGAAGTCAATGTACGTAAATATGGTTCACAAGATCAAGAAACTGTTGAAAAAGATGACTTTATCTGGAATTTAGTAGATCAGATACGCTTGAAAAAATAAAGATAGTATTGAAACAAATCAATTATTCATGTATATTGATGATTAGTGAAATAATAAAAATTAAAATTTAATATACTTTGAGTTAGAGGTTGCATTTTTAATGAGTAACTTTTCAATGGCTTAATGGAGCCTAGATTGAAACAGCAAAAGGTAAAAATGCCGAAACACAAAATAACCATTATTATTATGTGTTGGGTCAGTCACCGATAAGGCGCTGGACTGTCACATATGTGATGTGCTACCTATTTTGATTGATAACACAACGGTTGCATATCGAAAGGTATGCAACCATTTTTTATTTTTAATAGTATAACTACATAGGTTGACATTTACTTTAGGAAATTTTTAATTTATTTCTGTTACAAAGTAAACCTCTAAGCAATACAGAAAGGAAGCTACTATGGAAAAAAATGGTAATCAACATGATGGCGGAGTTAAAAGAGGACTGAAAGATCGCCATATTTCAATGATTGCAATTGGGGGATGTATCGGTACTGGCTTGTTTATGACATCTGGTGGAGCGATACATGATGCAGGTGCTTTGGGAGCGTTACTTGCCTACGCAATAATCGGAGCAATGGTGTTTTTCTTAATGACTTCTCTAGGAGAAATGGCTACATATCTTCCAGTATCAGGCTCATTTAGTACTTATGCTACAAGATTCGTCGATCCTTCTTTAGGATTTGCTTTAGGTTGGAATTATTGGTTCAACTGGGTAATCACTGTTGCAGCTGACGTAACAATAGCTGCGCAAGTTATTGAGTATTGGACACCATTGCATGCTCTACCTGCATGGGGATGGAGCAGTTTATTCTTAATAATTATCTTTGGTTTGAATGCATTGTCTGTACGTGTTTATGGTGAAAGTGAATATTGGTTTGCTTTAATAAAAGTGGTTACAGTAATCATTTTTATCATTATTGGATTATTAACAATAGTAGGGATTATGGGTGGTAAATTTGTTGGATTTGAAACATTTACCCAAGCTCAAGGGCCAATACTAGGAAATGGTTTAGGCGGCAGCTTGCTAACTATATTAGGTGTGTTCTTAGTGGCAGGATTCTCGTTCCAAGGTACAGAATTAATTGGTATCACTGCTGGTGAATCTGAAAACCCTGAACGAGCAGTGCCAAAAGCTATAAAACAGGTTTTCTGGCGTATTTTACTATTTTATATTCTAGCAATTTTCGTAATTGGTATGCTAATACCTTATAATAGTTCAGCATTAATGGGCGGAGGAGACGATGTTGCAACTTCACCATTCACTTTAGTATTTAAAAATGCTGGCTTAGCATTCGCAGCATCATTTATGAATGCAGTTATACTAACATCTGTATTATCGGCAGGTAACTCAGGTATGTATGCTTCTACGCGTATGTTATATTCTATGAGTAAAGATAAATTAGCATTTCCAGTTTTTGCAAAAACTAATAAAAGTGGTGTGCCCTATGTTTCGCTGTTAGTGACTGCAGTCATTGTAATAGCAATATTTGTCTTACAACACATTAGTGGAGATGCATATGAATACATCGTAGCCGCTAGTGGTATGACTGGATTTATAGCTTGGGTTGGTATCGCAATTAGTCACTATCGTTTTAGAAAAGCTTTTGATAAACAACATTATGATAAATCCATATTAAAATATAAAGCTAAATTATTCCCGTTTGGTCCAATATTTGCAGGTATTTTATGTGTGATCGTAATAATTGGGCAGGACGTAGACTTTATTCAAACAGGACATTTTAATCTAAATCGATTTGTTGTCACATATATGGGAATTCCAGTATTTTTAGCGTTTTTCATTTATCATAAATTACGTTATAAAACTAAGATAATACCTTTAGAAAAAGTTAATCTTAGACAAGACGTTGATATGGAAGAAATTAAAACTCATAAATAAATAAATAAAAAGCTATTGACTTATGTCTTAATCGTTGCTATGATTAATAACGTTGAATACGAAACGAACCAAGTAGAAGCTCCCGCTTCTCACCTGTAGCGACGCAAAGGCAGTTGGCAGGTCCAATAATACATGTAATAACATGTGTAGAGCAGAGCGGGTATAATTTATACGCGCTCTGTTTTTTTTACTTGGCATAATTTCGTAAATTTCATGGAGGTGTCAACCATAGCTAAAGATCAAACTCAAGTAAACGATAAGATTCGTGCAAAAGAATTAAGATTAATCGGTCAAGATGGTGAACAAATTGGTGTTAAATCAAAAAGTGAAGCATTAGAAATGGCCGACCGTGTAGGTTTGGACGTTGTAGTCGTTGCGCCAAACGCTAAACCACCTGTTGGTAGAATTATGGATTACGGTAAATACAAATTCGAACAACAGAAAAAAGAAAAAGAAATGAAGAAGAAACAAAAAACTATAAGCTTAAAAGAAATACGTTTAAGTCCAACGATTGAAGAACATGACTTCCAAACAAAACTTAAAAATGGTCGTAAGTTCTTATCAAAAGGGGACAAATGTAAAGTTTCTATTCGTTTTAGAGGTAGAGCAATTACACATAAAGAAATTGGACAAAGAGTTTTAGAAAAATTCGCTGAAGAATGTAAAGATATCGCTTCAGTTGAACAAAAACCTAAAATGGAAGGTCGTCAAATGTTCATTATGCTAAGCCCTACAGCTGAAAAATAATATTCAAATCACAGGAGGAAATTTATCATGCCTAAAATGAAAACACACCGTGGAGCAGCTAAACGTGTTAAAAGAACTGGTTCAGGACAATTAAAACGTTCAAGAGCTTTCACATCTCACTTATTTGCAAATAAAAACACTAAACAAAAACGTCAATTACGTAAAGCTAAGTTAGTTCATAAATCTGACTTAAAACGCGTAAAACAATTATTAGCTTACAAAAAATAATTATCTAGCATAAAGTTAGCATACACATTATATAGCATTAACATATTTTGAGGAGGAATTTATTATGCCACGAGTAAAAGGTGGAACAGTAACAAGAGCTCGTCGTAAAAAGACGATCAAATTAGCAAAAGGTTACTTTGGTGCGAAACGTACATTATATAAAGTAGCAAAACAACAAGTTATGAAATCAGGTCAATACGCTTTCCGTGACCGTCGTCAAAGAAAACGTGACTTCCGTAAATTATGGATTACACGTATCAATGCAGCTGCACGTCAACATGACATCAGCTATTCAAGATTGATGAACGGCTTGAAAAAAGCTGAAATCGATATTAACCGTAAAATGTTATCTGAAATTGCTATTTCAGACGACAAAGCATTCGGTGAGTTAGTAACAAAAGCTAAAGACGCTTTAAAATAATTAATAAAAAAGAGATGTGGCGATTGCTACATCTCTTTTTTATTTTAAGTTATATGCTAGATTTGATAAAATAACTACGAAGTCAAACATGAAGGAGATACATATGTCTAAATTCGACGAACGCATTATAGTAGTACCTCGCAATATATTATTTGATGAAGAGCAGAATCAATTTAATGGATTTTTATCTAATGATAGTACAAAAGGACAAGATATCTTTAACGTACTTACTAACTATGAGGTTAAACGCAGAGGTGATATGGAAGAAGATCCAAGTTATAAGCAATTAATCTCTTATTGCTTATTAGAAAATGAAGACGGGCAAATATTAGTTTATGAGAGACTTTCTGGTGGAGGAGAAAATCGACTGCACGGTCAATCATCAATTGGAGTCGGTGGTCATATGAATGATGTTGTTGGTGCTGATACGATTAATGAAGTATTACGTACTAATGCGCAACGTGAACTTGAAGAAGAAGTCGGGTTACCCACAGATAAATCGCAAAATTTACAATACATAGGTTTTATTAATGATGATACGAATGAAGTTGGAGAAGTTCACTTAGGTGTCGTATTTAAAATAAAAGTAAGTTCACATGATATTGAAGTACAAGAGACAGATACTTTAAAAATTAAATGGATTGAACAAGGAAGTATTGATAATTACGATGATTTTGAAACATGGAGCTCTTTAATTTTAGAAGCTATACAATAGAGGTGAATAGCCATATGTCAGACATCATTCCTTTTCCGCGTTCACGTGACAAGTTAATAAGGGACATCAAAATTGCATTTAATAAAAACTATTTAGATGAAGTATACGAGCTTTTCGATATTTTTGAACAACAATTCGAAATGGATGAAACTTTGTCATTATTGAAATGCGCGACATTACATGAGTTAGGTTATTATTTAGAATTAAGAGAAGAAACTATCATCTTATTGAAGCAAGGTTTTAACAATTATGATGAATTAGTATTGTTTTATGTAAAAAGCTTAAATAATTTAAAGCAATATATAGAAGTTGTAGAAGTGATTAATCAAATTATAGATGAAGTTCAAAACCATCAAACAAGAATGGAACTTTATCCTATAAAAGAATACGCACTTAGCCAGCTAGAACAATATAATAAAGTAGCGGGCGAAAAATTACAGCAATTTGATGAATTATCATTAAGAGAACAAATTAATACGATTTTAAGTTTAATTGATAATAACCAATATAATTATAAAGAATCTGTCGTTAATTTAATAAATAATTTAAACTTGCAACCGAATGTTGTTAGCATCATGTTAGAGTATTTAAGGTTTGCACAGTACGACTCTAATATTCAAATTTCTAAATTTGGTTACGATATTAACGTGATACCAAGTAATTTAGTTGGTCTAGAACATACACAACTTAAACAACAAATTATTCCAAATGTGATTCAATTAATGGAAGAAGATGCAACACAGTTAATAAATGAAGCAGCACATGTTATGAATAATCACGCGATACTATTATATCCGCTCGATATTCATGACATAGCTTCTTCTGAGGAATGGGTCATGACTTATGAACATTATTTCAAATCGATGCTAGGGATTGCACAAGGACAGGAACATAATGAAATTAAAAACTTAATTTTAAAAATGGATAATTTAACATAATTATTAAATTATAATGTGGGTATACAAATAAACATAGTATGAATAAGTAATCATTTATTTCACCTATAAAACATCTGGGTTTGTGTACCCACTTGTCGTATGGTATACTAATGAAGTTGAAAAATTAAAATAGGATAATCATGGAGGTTTTTATACATGACAGCAACTTGGGAAAAAAAGGAAGGTAACGAAGGAATATTATCCGTTACAGTTCCAGCAGAAAAATTAGACAAAGCATTAGATCAAGCATTCAAAAAAGTAGTAAAACAAATTAATGTGCCTGGTTTCCGTAAAGGTAAAGTACCACGTCAAATATTCGAACAACGTTTTGGTGTAGAAGCACTTTATCAAGATGCGGCTGATATTTTATTGCCAGAGGCATATGGTGAAGCTATAGATGAAACTGGTATTAAACCAGTGGATCAACCTGAAATCGATGTTCAACAAATTGAAAAAGGTAAAGATTTTAAATTTGATGCTACAGTTGTAGTTGAACCTGAAGTTCAATTAGGAGACTATAAAGGTCTTGAAATCGAAAAACAAAATGCTGAATTAACTGATGAAGAAGTTCAAGAATCTATCGATCATCAATTAGGTCATTTAGCTGAAATGGTTGTTAAAGAAGACGGTGCTGTTGAAGATGGCGATTCAGTAAACATTGACTTCGATGGTTATGTTGATGGAGAACAATTCGAAGGTGGCCAAGCTGATGGTTACGACTTAGAAATTGGTTCAGGTACGTTTATCCCTGGATTCGAAGAACAATTAATTGGTGTCAAGACTGGGGAGGAGAAAGACGTAACAGTTACTTTCCCAGAAGAGTATCATGCAGAAGAATTAGCTGGTAAAGAAGCTACATTCAAAACTAAAGTAAACGAAATTAAAGCTAAAGAAGTACCTGAATTAACTGACGAAATTGCTAACGAATTAGATTCAGAAGCAAACTCAGTTGATGAGTTTAAAGAGAATACACGTAAACGTTTAGCTGAACAAAAAGAAACTGATGCAGAAAATGCTCAAAAAGAAGAAGCAATCAACAAAGCTGCTAACAATGCTAATATCGATATTCCAGAAGCAATGGTTAACACTGAATTAGACCGTATGGTTCAAGAATTTGGTCAACGTATGCAACAACAAGGTTTAAATTTAGAAACTTACTACCAAATTTCTGGTCAAGATGAATCTCAATTGAGAGAACAAATGAAAGACGACGCAGAAGAACGTGTTAAAACAAATTTAACATTAACTGCTATCGCTGATGCAGAAAACGTTGAAGTTTCTGATGAAGATATCGATAAAGAATTAGAAAAAATGAGTGGTCAATTTAATATCTCAGTTGAAGATATTAAACAAACTTTAGGAAGCACTGACATTGTTAAAAATGATGTACGTATCCAAAAAGTTATCGACTTACTTGTTGACGAAGCAAAATTAGTAGAACCTGCTAAAGAAGACGAAGAAGCATAAGGTTAATATCTGAGCAAATTGTTTTTGGTTTCGAATGTAAAGCTGTATAATATAAAAATATTGAGTGGCAGATGCATTAATCATTGATGTATCTGCTTCACTATTTTTATGCAAATATTTTGTAAAATGAACTATTTGCATATTAAAATGCTATCTAGTATAGTCTTTATGGAATAGGGGTGTAAATAGAATGTTCAAGTTCAATGAAGATGAAGAAAATTTAAAATGTTCTTTCTGTGGTAAAGATCAAGATCAAGTAAAGAAATTAGTCGCTGGTAGTGGCGTATATATATGTAACGAGTGTATAGAATTATGTTCAGAAATTGTCGAAGAAGAATTAGCTCAGGCTGAACCAGAAGGTTTAACAGAGTTACCTACACCAAGAGAAATTATGGATCAATTAAACGATTATGTTATTGGACAAGAAAAAGCTAAAAAATCTTTAGCTGTGGCTGTATATAATCATTACAAACGTATTCAACAATTGGGACCTAATGAAGATGAAGTTGAATTACAAAAAAGTAATATAGCGCTGATCGGTCCAACCGGTAGTGGTAAAACATTATTAGCACAAACATTAGCCAAAACATTAAATGTGCCATTTGCTATTGCAGACGCAACTAGCTTGACCGAAGCTGGTTATGTAGGTGACGATGTAGAAAACATCTTATTACGTTTAATTCAAGCAGCTGATTTCGATATAGATAAAGCTGAAAAAGGTATTATTTATGTCGATGAAATCGATAAGATTGCACGTAAATCAGAGAATACTTCTATTACTAGAGATGTTTCTGGTGAAGGTGTTCAACAAGCATTGCTTAAAATATTAGAAGGAACTACTGCAAGCGTACCTCCTCAAGGTGGACGTAAACATCCGAACCAAGAATTAATTCAAATTGATACTTCAAACATTTTATTCGTTTTAGGTGGTGCCTTTGACGGTATTGATGAGGTTATCAAGAGAAGACTTGGTGAAAAAGTAATTGGTTTCTCTAGTAGTGAAGCTTCTAAATATGATGAAGATGCTATTTTAGAGCAAATTAGACCTGAAGATTTACAATCATATGGTTTAATTCCTGAATTTATTGGTCGTGTACCTATCGTAGCTAACTTAGAAACATTAGACGTTGAAGCATTAAAAAATATTTTAACACAACCAAAAAATGCGTTGGTTAAGCAATATGTTAAAATGCTAGAACTAGACGATGTCGAATTAGAGTTTACTGAAGGTGCATTAGCAGCGATTAGTGATAAAGCAATCGAAAGAAAAACGGGTGCACGTGGTTTACGTTCAATTATTGAAGAAGCACTAATTGATATCATGTACGACGTGCCATCTTCTGACGGTGTTGTCAAAGTAGTAATTACTGAAGACACTATTAATGAAGAGAAAAACCCTGAATTGTATGATAAAGATGGCAATTTAGTTAACAATGAACAAACTTCTGCGTAATTATATAGATTAGCAAGCTGAGACATGATATTGTCTCAGCTTTTTTTTACATAAATATTTAAATTTACTTAAACGCATCGCAAAATAAAGCATTGTATACTATAATGAATGAGTTAAACAAGTAGAAAGTGGGTCAATAATGAATATTAATCCTAATGAAATTGAAATAATAATAAGTGCAGTTAACCAATCACAATACCCTGAAACAGGTTTAAGTGAAGTAGCCTTGAGTGGGCGTTCTAATGTAGGTAAATCTTCATTTATCAACAGTATGATAGGTAGAAAAAATATGGCACGTACGTCTCAACAACCTGGTAAAACACAAACGTTAAATTTTTATAATATTGATAATCAACTTGTGTTCGTTGATGTACCTGGCTATGGTTATGCTAAAGTGAGTAAAAAACAACGTGCAGCATTTGGCAAAATGATTGAACAATACATTACGCAAAGATCTTCTCTTAAGCTCGTCATACAACTTGTAGATTTAAGACACAATCCCACAGAAGACGATATATTAATGTACGATTTTTTAAAGTATTATGAATTGCCAACACTAGTTATTGCAACAAAAGAAGACAAAATTGCTAAAGGTAAGGTTCAAAAACACCTTGATAATATCCAACAAAAATTACAAATGGAGCCTTCTGACAACATAATTAGTTATTCTTCAGTAAAAAATAATAAGCAAAAATTAATTTGGCAAACTATAGAAAATTATCTATAATAATTATTAATTAATAATTATTATTCGAAATCATAAGAATAAAATGCTTAATTTTGACAAATATTTGAATTTAATAATAATTCTTCTAATTTACATGGGCAACTTGCTTAACTCATGAAACAGTTATGTTATAATTTAATTATTGTAATATGTATGGAGGGCGTTATAAATGCATTTTATTGCGATTAGTATAAATCATCGCACAGCAGATGTAGCATTAAGAGAAAAAGTTGCTTTCAAAGACAATGCCATACACGTAGCTAATGTTGACTTATTTGAGACGAAGTCTATTTTAGAAAATGTAATAGTATCCACATGTAACCGTACAGAAGTATACGCAATTGTAGATCAAATACACACTGGTCGCTATTATATTCAAAGATTTTTAGCGCGTTCATTTGGTTTTGATGTCGAAGAAATCAAAGAAATGACTGAAGTACACATTGGGGACGACGCAGTTAATCATTTAATGCGTGTGGCTTCAGGTTTAGACTCTATCGTTTTAGGAGAAACACAAATTCTTGGTCAAGTTAGAAACGCGTTCTTTATTGCCCAACAGGAAGCAACAACAGGTACTATATTTAATCATTTATTTAAACAAGCAATAACTTTTGCTAAAAAATCACATAATGAAACTGATATAGCAGATAACGCAGTTAGTGTATCTTACGCTGCTGTAGAACTCGCTAAAAAAGTATTTGGTAAATTAGTTAATAAAAAGGCTGTTGTTGTAGGTGCAGGAGAGATGAGCGAACTGTCACTGTTAAATTTATTAGGTTCTAATGTTAATGATATTACTATTGTTAATAGAACGACTAAAAATGCCGAATTACTAGCAAATAAGCATGATGTAAATTATGCTATGGTCGAGCAATTACCAGAATTATTAACACAAGCAGATATTGTGATTAGTTCAACGAGTTCCGAAGAGTATATGATTACTAACGATATGATGACTCGCATAACTGGACACAGAAAGGTTGACTCACTCGTATTGATTGATATTGCAGTTCCTAGAGACATTGATCCTGAGGTCGGTCATTTTACAGATGTATTTAGTTATGATGTAGATGATTTAAAAGGTTTAGTAGATGCAAACTTAAAAGAAAGACAAATGGCTGCAGATTCAATTGCACAAAATATTCCAAATGAAATTGCTAGTCACAATGAATGGGTTAATATGTTAGGAGTTGTACCAGTCATTAGAGCTTTAAGAGAAAAAGCAATGACGATTCAATCAGATACTATGGATAGTATTGATAGAAAACTACCAAATTTAACTGAACATGAGCGAAAAATCGTGTCCAAGCATACGAAAAGCATAATTAATCAAATGTTAAAAGATCCAATTAAACAAGCGAAAGAGTTAAGTAATGATAAAAGAAGTAACGAAAAATTAGAGCTATTTCAAAATATTTTTGACATTGAGGCTGAACATTCATATCCAGAAAAAAGTAAAAAAACTAAAACTGAGGATAAATTAAGTCGCATTTTAAGTTTTGAATAAGCCCGTTAAATGGTGATGCTATGCAAGATGGTCTATTTATAAGATTCCATGAAATTATTTTATTTATTTATTTTGTTAGTATTTCTTGTTATTTTTATGATTTTTTCAGGAAAAATTTTAAGATAAGACGTTTAGGGTTTATTTCTTTAGGGATTGTTTGGGTGTTACAAACAATCTCTTTGTCTTTATTTATAAATCAAACAAGGTCTGTGCCGCTAAGTAATATTTTTGATATCTTATTTATAATAACTTGGTTGATTATTTCGATTTCAATAGTCATTAGTGTGATTAAACCTATCGATTTTTCTATATTTTTGTTGAATTTGGTCGGCTTTGTGTTAATTGCATTAAACACTTTCCAACCTATGAATTATTTTGAAAAAGGTCAACAGGTAACAGTTATTAATGAACTACTGATTGTTCATATTAGTTTTGCAACAATGAGTTATGCGCTCTTCACTTTAGCTTTCGTGAATTGTATATTATATTTAATACAGTATAATAATTTGAAACAAAAGCGATTTACTCAAAAATATTTTAGATTAGGTAGTGTCGCTACATTAGAACAAATTGTTTTTTATAGTTCTTTAGTAGGCTTTATTTTATTAATCTTAAGTCTGATTTTAGGCGCTCAATGGGGAATGAATACAATAGGTATTACTACCTTAGTTGACAAAAAAGTTATTTTTTCATTTATTATCGCCATACTATATGCAGTATATATACTATTTAGAGTTAAACAATACCAAACAAAACATAAACTTATATATTTCAATATTATCTTATTCTGTTTATGCATGATAAATCTATTATTCGGTTCAAGTATTTCAAGTTTTCACTAATAAATACATTGAAGATTACATGTTTGTAAAGAAAAGGTGGAACAAATAAAAAATGCGAAAATTAGTCGTCGGTTCACGTAGAAGTAAATTGGCTTTAACACAAAGTCAGCAATTTATAGATAAACTTAAATCGGTAAATCCTGACTTAGAAATTGAGATTAAAGAGATAGTTACAAAAGGCGATCAAATTGTCGATAGACAGCTTTCGAAAGTTGGCGGCAAAGGATTATTTGTTAAAGAGATTCAACAAGAATTATTTAATCATGACATAGATATGGCAATTCATTCATTAAAAGATGTGCCTAGCGTAATACCAGATGGATTAACGCTAGGTTGTATCCCTGATAGAGAAATTCCATTTGATGCTTATATTGCCAAAAATCATGTTACTTTAGAAGATTTGCCAGATGGTAGCATTATTGGAACGAGTTCATTAAGACGTGGAGCTCAAATTTTGGCTAAACACCCTAATTTAGAGATAAAATGGATTAGAGGCAACATAGATACCCGCTTAAATAAATTATACAATGAAGATTATGACGCTATAATTTTGGCAGCTGCAGGGCTCAAACGTATGGGTTGGTCTGACGATATTGTAACTACTTATTTAGATAAAGATACTTTAGTTCCAGCGATTGGTCAGGGCGCTTTAGGTATCGAATGTCGTGCAGATGATACTGAATTGCTAGATTTATTATCTCAAGTTCATAACGAAGAAGTAGCTCATTGCGTAGCAGCAGAACGCACCTTCTTAAAAGAGATGAATGGCAGTTGCCAAGTACCTATCGGTGGTTATGCTACTATTGATAATGAGGGCACTATTGAATTTACTGGGTTAATCATGAGTCCAGATGGCTCTGAAAGATATGAACATACAGTGCATGGTAAAGATCCTGTCGCCTTAGGTAAAAAAGTAAGTGACGTGCTTAATGAACAAGGGGCATATGAAATTATTAAAGCACTAAATGAAGAAAACTAACCGTTTGAGGTGAAAAAATGAAACCAGTTATTGTGATGACGCAAACGAGTAATTATACAAATGATAAGGTGACGATTATTCATTTACCAATGATTAAAATTGAACCATTATCTTTTGATAAATCATTACTTGAATCACATTTTGACTGGCTTATTTTTTCGTCCAAAAATGCTGTGGCTAATTTTTATATGTATTTAAAGGATGTACATGTTGAAAATATTGCAGTAATTGGAGAAAAAACAAAAGCTTATTGCAATTACTTAGGTATTAAAGTAGATTATTGTCCCAGTGATTATTCACAAGAAGGGTTACTAAATTATTTTCAAAATATAACTAACCAATCTATCTTAATACCTTCAAGCGCCCAAGCACGACCTAATTTGCAAGATGAACTAAGTCATAGAGGGGCGAATGTTGTTAAAATTGATTTATATCAACCAGTGCCATTTAATGAAAACATATATAAATTACAACAGTTAGTTAATGATAACCAAATTGATGGCGTAACATTTGCGAGTTCCTCTGCAATAAGGTATTTTTTTAATGAAGCAAATGTTAATAAAGAACAAATTAAATGTTACGTTATAGGTCAACAAACATTTAACACCATTAAACAGTTTGATATCAACGCGCCCATAGCAGACATACAGACATTAGATGCATTAGTAGAAAAAGTATTAGAAAGTAGGGAGTAAAATGGAATTTGATAGACATAGAAGATTACGCACATCAAAAACATTAAGAAATTTAGTTAGTGAGACACATGTACACAAAGAAGATTTAATTTACCCGATATTCGTCGTTGAACGTGATAACGTTAAAGAAGAAATTAAATCAATGCCAGGCGTTTACCAACTTAGTTTGAACATTTTAGATGAAGAAATTAAAGAAGCTTATGACTTAGGTGTCAGAGCAATTATGTTTTTCGGTGTCCCTGACGAAAAAGATGCAGAAGGCACAGGAGCATATGACCATAACGGTATAGTGCAGCAGGCTACTAGAAAAGCTAAAGCACTTTATAGCGACTTATTAATTGTTGCTGATACTTGTTTATGTGAATATACTGATCACGGTCATTGCGGTGTTATAAATGAACATACACACGATGTTGATAACGATCAATCACTTCCTTTACTTGTCAAAACAGCAATTTCACAAGTAGAAGCTGGTGCTGACATTATTGCACCAAGCAATATGATGGATGGTTTTGTTACTGCGATTAGACACGGTCTTGATGATGCTGGTTATGAAAATGTACCGATTATGAGTTATGGTATTAAATATGCTTCAAGCTTTTTCGGACCATTCCGTGATGCTGCAGAATCTACACCACAATTCGGTGATCGTAAAACTTATCAAATGGACCCAGCTAACAGACGGGAAGCCCTAAGAGAACTAGATAGTGATCTAGCTGAAGGTGCTGACATGATGATAGTGAAACCTGCGTTAAGCTTTTTAGATATTATTCGTGATGTACGTAACACTACAAATGTACCAGTTGTTGCCTACAACGTAAGTGGTGAGTATAGTATGACAAAAGCTGCTGCTCTAAATGGTTGGATTGATGAAAAAGCAGTCGTAATGGAACAAATGATTTCTATGAAACGTGCTGGTGCTGACCTAATCGTCACTTATTTTGCAAAAGATATTTGTCGTTATTTAGACGAACAATAAGGAGGAATTTTTAATGCGTTACGAAAAATCAGTACAACAGATGGAAGTCGCCAAAGATTTAATGCCAGGTGGAGTAAACAGTCCAGTTAGAGCATTTAAATCTGTAGATACACCTGCCATCTTTATGGACCATGGTGAAGGCTCAAAAATCTACGATATAGATGGTAATGAATATATTGATTACGTATTAAGCTGGGGACCTTTAATTTTAGGTCATAAAAATAAGCAAGTTATCGAAAAATTACATGAAGCCGTAGATAATGGTACGAGCTTTGGTGCATCAACGATTAAAGAAAATGATTTAGCGCAAATTGTAATCGATAGAGTTCCTTCTATTGAAAAAGTTAGAATGGTATCTTCAGGAACTGAAGCGACATTGGATACTTTAAGATTAGCGCGTGGCTATACAGGTCGTAATAAAATAGTTAAATTTGAAGGCTGTTATCATGGGCACAGTGATTCCTTACTTATAAAAGCTGGTTCTGGTGTTGCTACTTTAGGTCTACCAGATTCACCAGGAGTACCAGAAGGCATCGCTAAAAATACAATTACTGTACCTTATAATGATTTAGATGCAATTCGTACAGCTTTCGAACAATTTGGTGATGATATTGCAGGTGTTATTGTAGAACCCGTCGCAGGTAACATGGGTGTAGTGCCTCCAAAAAATGGCTTTTTACAAGGTTTAAGAGACATTACCACTGAATATAGTTCGCTGTTAATTTTTGATGAAGTCATGACTGGTTTCAGAGTTGGTTATAACTGTGCCCAAGGCTACTTTAATGTAACGCCTGATTTAACGTGTCTAGGTAAAGTTATTGGTGGGGGCCTACCAGTTGGAGCATTTGGTGGTAAAAAAGAAATTATGGATCAAATTGCTCCTGCAGGCGATATTTATCAAGCCGGTACATTATCTGGTAACCCGTTAGCGATGACAAGTGGCTATGAAACGCTTAGTCAGTTAACTCCAGAATCTTATGATTATTTTAATCATCTAGGTGATATATTAGAAAATGGTCTTAAAGAAGTCTTTGCGAAACACAATGTTCCGATTACAATAAACCGTGCAGGTTCTATGATAGGTTACTTCCTAAATGAAGGCCCTGTTACTAATTTTGACGAAGCTAATACAAGTGATTTAAATTTATTTGGTGAAATGTATAGAGAAATGGCTAAAGAAGGTGTATTCTTACCGCCTTCACAGTTTGAAGGAACATTCTTATCTCTTGCGCATACTGAAGAAGATATTAATAAAACAATACAAGCATTCGATACTGCATTAAGTAGAATTGTTTAATCATAAATAAATTTTGTTAGTTTAAAAAGTAGTTACTTAATGTAACTACTTTTTTATTATACAAATTAAACATATATTTAATTGCATTATATAAAATTAAATAAGGAACGAATTTAGCTATGTTAGATGCCGTTGATGCGGCTGAAGCTCATGAGTTGTTTAAATTATGTTTAGGCTCATCATCACAAAATGGACTAATTGAACTATTTAAGTGTAATGTTTAATAATAACAACACACATGTATCTCAAACAAAAAATAAAAACTTATCTTTAGTTTTCGTTTAGAAGATGCTTTTATCATATAAAAATTAATTGTAATGAGTTATAAAACGTTAATAATAATATGATACAATCAATTTAAATAGTGTGAATTTCAGCTAAAGTAAAGCTATTATAATGAAAGTTGAGTTTAGATATGACAAAGTATTTTCGTAATAATATCATTGTTTTGATTTTAGCTATTTTAATTAGTTTGTTATTACAGGCAGCACATATTTTACTACCTTTTATGTTTGGACCAATTATAGCAACTATTATAGCTACTAAAGTATTACATTTAGAAATAAAATGGCCATCTTGGCTTAGTGAGTTAGGATTAATATTATTAGGGGTGCAAATAGGGTCAACTTTTACTAAAAATGTCATTTATGATATTAAAGACGATTGGTTTTCAATAGTACTTGTAACCATATTATTATTAATCTTATCATTAATCATTGCTTTGTTATTTAAAAGAATAGCACAAGTTAATACCGAAACAGCTATTTTAAGTGTCGTTCCAGGGGCATTAAGCCAAATGTTAGTTATGGCAGAAGAAGATAAAAATGCAAATATTATGGTAGTGAGTTTAACTCAGACATCACGCATTATATTCGTAGTAGTATTAGTACCGTTTATCTCTTATTTCTTTAAAGCACCAAGTAGTAGTCATTCTAGTAGTACAGAAGCGCATCATAATTTAACACAAGCATTGTCGTTACCCAATATATTAACGCTCATTATTTTAATTATTTTAGTTTATTTTGTTATGGGTAAAATTAATTTTCCAACGAAGCAGATGTTGGCACCAATAGTTGTATTAATAGTATGGAATTTAATCACTGGTTTAACATTTACTTTAGATAATTACATTATAGCTGGTGCACAAATAATATATATGATTAGAATCGGTAGTCAAATATCAAGATTATTAGATCAAATGAAAGGTAGAATTGCTGTCGCAATAGCTGTACAAAATGTCTTGCTCATTCTGTTAGCACTAGTAATGGTTTACGTTATTTCACTATTTACTAATAATACAATTAATGATTTATTTCTAGGTGCTGCACCAGGAGGAATGAATCAAATTGTTCTAGTAGCTATTGAAACTGGTGCAGATGTGCCAATGATTTCAAGTTATCACATCTTCAGAATTTTCTTCATTCTCTTTTTAATTGCGCCGCTATTAAATTATTATTTACGCTATCGTGCAACAAAAAAACATAAGTAAGCTATTACAAACCTTACTTATGTTTTATTGTGGTGATTATTTAAGATTATTCGGATTGCTAGGACATGATTTTAAATGAGCGTTATATAAACCAGCTGCTTCTAAAAATGAGAAAACAGTGACTGGGCCTAAGAATTTAAAACCATAGTTCTTTAGTTTTTTTGAAAGTTGCGTTGCAGTTTCATCTACTGTAATACGTTCACTAGGCTTTTCGTATTGCATATCGTATGGTTGATGATTGACGTATGACCATAAAAATTCACTAAAACTACCATAATCCTTTTCTATCGCAAAATAGCCCTTTGCTTGATTTACTATCGCTTCTAATTTTTTTCTGTTGTGAACGATGTTAGGAAAGTTCATCAAGTTATCAATATCTTGTTCCGTCATTTTAGCAACTTTTGCTGGGTCAAAATTATAAAAAGCTTCTTCATATGCTTCTTTCTTTTTCAATATCGTAAGCCACGATAAACCAGCATGTTGAGATTCTAATGCCATTAATTTAAATAACTGCAGACTATCATATAGTGGTTGTCCCCATAGATTATCATGATAATCTATATACGTAGGGTCTTTTGTGCCGAACGCGCAAGGATTCATAAATTCACTCCATTTCATTGACTTATTGTCCTTTACATTATACTATAATTAAGTAAATCAAATTAGTCTATTGGGAAGAGTAAATACAAAGAAATTTTTAGAGAGTGCATGGTTGGTGAGATTGCATAATTTCTAGTGTTGAAGGTAGCCCACTTTGAACTTTAGCTGAACTCACTTTTAAACGTGATTAGGTTAAAGCGTGTTTGAGCGTTAATCGAAATTAAGTGCAAGAAAAGATAAATTTCTTGAATTTAGGTGGTACCACGGAACATCCGTCCTATAGTTATAGGGTGGGTGTTTTTATTTTAAGGAGGTAATTTTATGGAAATGAAACCTAAGTACAATCCGCAAGAAGTTGAAGCGGGTCGCTATGATGAATGGGTAAAAAATGGATATTTTAAAGCACAAGAAGATAACACTAAAGAAACATATACAATAGTAATTCCACCACCAAATGTAACTGGAAAATTACATTTAGGTCATGCTTGGGATACGACGTTACAAGATATATTGACACGTATGAAACGTATGCAAGGTTACGACACTTTATATCTTCCTGGCATGGATCATGCGGGTATTGCTACACAAGCTAAAGTAGAAGCAAAGTTAAACGAACAAGGCATTACAAGACATAATTTAGGCCGCGAAAAATTTTTAGAAAAAGCTTGGGATTGGAAAGAGGAATATGCAAACTTTATAAGACAACAGTGGTCTAAATTAGGCTTAGGCTTAGATTATAGTAGAGAACGTTTTACTCTAGATGAGGGTTTGAATCAAGCCGTTAAAAAAGTATTTGTTGATATGTATAACAAAGGATTAATTTATCGCGGCGAATATATTATTAACTGGGACCCTGTTGCAAAAACAGCATTATCTGACATCGAAGTTATACATGAAGATATACAGGGTAAATTTTATCATTTTAAATATCCATATGCTGATCAAGAAGGCTATATCGAAATTGCTACGACACGTCCAGAAACAATGCTTGGTGATACAGCTATTGTTGTCAATCCAAATGACGAGCGTTATAAAGATGTAATTGGTAAAAATGTTACGCTACCAATAGTTGGAAAAACTTTACCCATATTAGCAGATGAATATGTGGATATGGAATTTGGTAGTGGTGCTATGAAAGTAACACCTGCCCATGATCCTAATGACTTTGAAATAGGAAACAGACACAACTTAGAACGTATTAATGTGATGGATGAAGAAGGTAAAATGAATGAATTAGCCGGTAAATATAAGGGCTTAGATCGTTTTGAATGTCGTGAACAATTAGTGAAAGATTTAACTGAGCAAGACCTTGTTATCAAAATCGAAGAACATGAACATTCAGTAGGACATTCAGAACGTTCAGGAGCAGTTGTTGAACCATATTTATCAACACAATGGTTCGTTAAAATGAAACCATTAGCTGAACAAGCTTTAAGCAATCAAGAAACAGATGATCGTATCGAATTTGTACCTCCAAGATTTGAAAATACATTCAATCGTTGGATGGAAGAAATTAGAGATTGGACGATTTCTAGACAATTATGGTGGGGGCATCAAATACCTGCATATTATCATAAAGAAACTGGTGAGTTATTAGTATCTGAAACACCACCAACTGATATTGAGAATTGGGAGCAAGATGCAGATGTATTAGACACATGGTTCTCAAGTGCATTATGGCCATTTTCAACTTTAGGTTGGCCAAATATAGAATCAGAAGACTTTAATCGATACTTCCCTACAAATGCACTTGTAACAGGTTACGATATTATTTTCTTCTGGGTTGCTCGTATGATTTTCCAAGGCCTTGAATTTACTGGACGCAGACCATTTAATGACGTGTTATTACATGGTTTAGTACGTGCTGAAGATGGACGTAAAATGAGTAAATCGTTAGGCAATGGTGTAGACCCTATGGATGTTATTGACCAATACGGCGCAGATAGTTTGCGTTACTTTCTTGCTACGGGTTCTTCACCTGGTCACGACTTACGTTATAGTACGGAAAAAGTGGAATCAGTATGGAACTTTATTAATAAAATTTGGAATGCTGCACGCTTTAGTATTATGAATTTAGGTGATGACTTTACTGTTGATCAAGTAGATTTATCTGGCAACTTATCATTAGCAGATAAATGGATACTAACTAGATTAAATGAAACAATTGAAACGGTTACTAATTTAAGTGACAAATATGAATTTGGAGAAGTAGGTAGAGCACTTTACAACTTTATCTGGGATGATTTCTGTGATTGGTATATCGAGATGAGTAAAATACCTATGAACGGTGACGATGAAGCTCAAAAACAAACTACGCGTTCAGTTTTAACTTATGTATTAGATAATACGATGAGAATGTTGCATCCCTTTATGCCTTTCGTAACCGAACAAATATGGCAAAACTTACCACATGTTGGCGAAACAATCGTACATGCCTCATGGCCAACAGCACGTGAAGCATTATCATTTAGTGAAAGTAAAGAAACTATGGATCAACTAGTGGAAATCATTAAATCAGTAAGACAATCACGTCTAGAAGTAGATACGCCGTTATCTAAAGCTATACCAATTTTTATCAAAGCAAAAAATGATCATATTAAATCAACTTTAGAAACAAATGCCAATTATATTGATCGTTTCTGTCATCCAAGTGAATTAGTTATAGATACTGATATTACAATTCCTGAAAAAGCAATGACTTCTGTGACTGCTGCAGGAGAAGTGGTATTACCACTCGAAGGATTGATAGATATGGATAAAGAAATTGCACGTTTAGAAAAAGAATTAGATAAATGGCAAAGCGAATTAGATAGAGTTAACAAGAAATTAGCTAATGAGAATTTTGTGAATAAAGCACCTGAAAAGGTAATAAATGAAGAACGTGAGAAAAAACAAACTTATCAAGAGAAGTATGATGGTGTAAAATTAAGAATAAATCAATTGAAAGCATAGGAGCCTTTAATATGAATTACCTAGACAGCTTATATTGGATACATGAGCGTAATAAATTTGGAATTAAGCCAGGCGTCAAAAGAATGCAATGGATGTTAGCAAAATTGAATAATCCACAACTCAGAATTAATGGTATTCATATCGGTGGAACAAATGGTAAAGGTTCCACTGTAGCTTATATTCGTTCGGCTTTAGTTAATAATGGCTATCAAGTTGGTACTTTTACTTCTCCTTTTATTGAGACATTTAATGAACGCATTAGTTTAAATGGGCATCCAATCACAGATGATGAGCTTGTGAATTTAGTAGAAATTGTAAAACCTGTTAGTGAAGCATTAGAATCAGAAACTGACTTAGGTATAGCAACTGAATTTGAAGTCATCACTACAATGATGTTTGTTTATTTTGGTGAAATAAATCCTGTAGATTTTGTAGTTATTGAAGCGGGATTAGGCGTTAAAAATGACTCAACTAATGTTTTTAACCCGATTTTAACCATTTTAACGAGTATCGGTTTAGATCATACTGATATTTTAGGCGAGAGTTATGTAGATATTGCCAAAGACAAAGGTGCTATAGTTAAATCTAATACGCCAATTATTTATGCAGTTAAAAATGATGAGGCATTAAAAGTTATACGTCAGAATGCCAAATTAAATGAAGCTAAAGCGATTGAACTTGATAGAGATATTATCATAGTATCTGAAGGTGATGAGTTTACTTATCGCTATAAGAATTATGAATTAGAAACATTAGTTTTAAATATGTTAGGTGAGCATCAAAAAGAAAATGCTGCTTTAGCAATTACAGCATTACTAGAATTAAACGAAGAAGGTAGTGTTGATTTAGATTTCAACAAAATGATTGATGGTATTGAAAGTGTAAATTGGAGTGGCCGTATTGAACGTATAAAACAAGATCCTTTAATGATTATTGATGGGGCACATAATAATGAAAGTATAGAGGCACTCATAGACACGATTAAAAGTTATTATCATCTTGATAAAGTAGATATACTATTTTCGGCAGTAAAAGGAAAACCTATAAACGAGATGTTAGGTCAATTGACAGCAATTATTCAAAACCTGTATATTACAGAATTTGATTTTCCCAAAGCTATGACTAAAGAAGAGATTAGCGACGAAATTGATTTTGAATCTAAAGAACTTGTTGACGACTATGCATCCTTTATTGAAAATTATAATGGCTCTGCATTAGTTATAACTGGCAGTTTGTATTTTATAAGTGAAGTAAAATCAAAAGTTAATTTTTAATAATACAAACCGTTTAATTAATAATGTTTAATTAGACGGTTTTTTATTGTGGTTGGATAAATATACTTGATTATTTGAATAATGAGAATTAGCTTCTTGTCTACATAGTATGGTGCTATAATTTAACTAGTTCAACTTATTTATGATTACTTACCTAGCTATTAAAAGTAGAGGAGTGTGATAGATGTTAACACAGCTTATACTATATCCTGTTGTTTTTAGTTTTTTATTTCAAATCACACATATTAAAGAACTATCTTTAAAATATTTATTTTGTCGCTCTAAGTGTGATTTTTGTCAAAAACCTATATCTATAATTTATTTAATACCAATAATAAATTTTATTGTATTAAAAGGAAAAACTTTGTGCTGTAAACGAAAATTAAAACAGAGTTATTTTTGGGGAGAATTGTTAGCATGTGGTTTAATAATCATATTAAGCATGACAGAATTACCGCTTAAAAATTCTGTTATAATGTTAATTTATTTTAGTTTATTGGTGTTGGCACTTTACGACCTTGAAACATATACAATCCCAATTCATATACCCATTATTGTACTTATTACTACTATGATTTTAGGACCTTTTTATTATCTTCAAGGATTTGGCATAACTATATTTTTACATTTATTTTTTTATTGTTGTAAAAATCAAATAGGTTATGGTGATATTTTAATCTTCTCGATGCTATCTTTTTTATTACCTCTACACATTTTTTTCTCTGTAATATGGTTTACATTTATAATTAGTGGTTGTTTTTCAATAGCTTATATTATAGTTAAACATTCACTTAATTTAAAAATACCTTTAGTTCCTTTTATATTTTGTGCCTTTAATACAGTTGCGCTTTGTTATCCACTTTTAAAATTTGGCGGTGGTATTTTTGAATATTAAAAATTTAGCAAATTCTGAAAAGCCTAGGGAGCGTTTACTAGCAAAGGGGGAGGCGAATCTATCGAATGCCGAACTTATAGCTATTTTATTAAATACAGGGAGAAAAGGTTATTCCAGTATAGATATCGCTAATGAATTATTAAATAAAGTAGAAAACATAAATTATTTAAAGCAATTGTCTATTTATGATTTAAAGGAGATTAAAGGCATTGGACTCTATAAAGCCATCGTACTTAAAGCAGCATTTGAACTTGGAATAAGAATGCATTCAGGTAATTTAGAAGCTCAAGTGAAAATTAAAAAACCTGTCGATGTCGCTAATTATTTAATGGGGTACATGCAACATTTATCTCAAGAACACTTTGTAGCTCTGTTTTTAAATTCTAAGAACATCATTATTAAACAAAAGACAATATTTAAAGGCACTTTAAATTCCTCTATTATTCATCCTCGTGAAATATACTGTGAGGCCATTAGATGGTCAAGTCACGCGCTTATAGTTGCACATAATCATCCATCAGGCGACGTTACTCCATCTAATGAAGACATAAAAACTACACAAAGATTAGTCGAATGCGGAGATATTTTGGGAATAGGATTATTAGATCATATTATTATTGGTCATAATAACTATTTAAGTTTAGTAGAAAGTGGTTACATTGAATAGTTTTATTTTTCTTTCCCACAAATATTTTTAGCCTAACCTAAAAATATTTGTGAGAAAATAGAAAATATGTAATAATTTAATAATAAAATTATTAAGAAAGGCAATAAATATGTTAAAGAGATTTAGAAAATTTAAGACATCTTTGAAATATTTAGATTTAGGTATTATTTGTTGTTTCTTAATCTTAAGTACTATTGGCATTGTAATGGTTTACAGTGCAAGTATGGTTTCGGCCTCAAAAGGTGCTTTGACTGGTGGAATACCTATTCAAGCTAATTTCTTTATGAAAAGACAATTTGTTTTTGCTATGTTTGGCTTTTTGTTAATTATATTTATGAGTATTTATTTTAATATTAACGCCTTGAAAAAACGAAATACTCAAAAGTTTATAGTTTTTGGGACATTATTTTTATTATTACTTACTCAATTAATTGGTAAGGATGTTAATGGTTCAAAAAACTGGGTTAATGTAGGAATATTTAATTTGCAGTCCTCAGAATTCCTCAAATTGGCCGCTATTTTTTATCTCGCTTTTATCATTGATAGGTTATTGAAAATTAACAAAAACTATAAATTGAAAAATTTGATCCCGCCACTTGGTTTGTTAGGAGTAGGCTTAGTGTGCGTGTTAATGCAAGGTGATTTAGGCGGAACATTATTAACTGTAGGCATTATTGCTTCTATTCTGATCTATTCAGATATAAAAAATAAAATAAAGCTTCAAATATTATCAATTACAGCGATACCGACTATTATTTATATATTTTACACATTAGTTTTTGACGCTAATACCTTATACAGAATGAAACGTATAAAAGTATTATTTGACCCATTTAAATATGAAAACGGAGACGGTTATCAACTAACCAATGCACTGTTATCTATAAGTAATGGTGGTATTTCGGGACGTGGTTTAGGTAATGGTATTTTGAAATTGGGATATTTACCTGAACCTCATACAGATTTTATATTTACAGTTATTGCTGAAGAATTAGGCCTGGTTGGTATAATATTGGTATTGTTATTGTATGCAATTATCATATATAAAGGCTTTTACTACGCTAATAAAACAACAAATCATTTTTATAAGCTGATTTGTATTGGCGTAATGAGTTACCTGTTTATGCAAATTTTTATAAATACTGGCGGCGTCTCAGGTTTAATACCTTTGACAGGCATAACATTGCCATTATTAAGTTACGGTGGCTCATCTATGTTAAGTGTCAGTATAGCTTTAGGAAGTATGTTGGCTGTTATTAGAGAAATAAAAAAAGATAGCGAAATTAATCATAAAAATATATAAATACATACATATATACTCATCATATTTCAAAGCAATGTTAAAACAAGCGTATAAAAGCAGTAACAACATGAAACTAAGTTCTAAATAAGACTAATTAATAAATGGCAACTGTTATTAAAATAAATAGCAGTTGTTATTTTTTAGTATTATAATAAAAACATTTAATTAATTTAGTAATATCAATTCATTTTTACAAATGTATTATATTTATAAAAAACAAACGAAATTAAATTCAAGTTATTTAAGTTTTGATTATGTTAAATTAGTAGTCTATAGCTTTTATATTGAAATTATGCACAGTATCATTACAACAAAACAACAACTATAGAGCAGGACAAAAATCTTTGATGTACTTTGGAGGTAACAGGTTAAGCTAAAGACTAAAAGGCAAAGGCTTGTATCCTAGCGAAACGAGCCATACAAGTCATCATTGTTAACAATTCACGAAGTGGACTTCGATATTTACTATGTTATCATTATTAAATTTAAAAATTTAAAGCATTCGTTTATTTCTATTAGTGTTAAAAAACTTTATCATTTATATATAGGATATATAGTTAACAGCTTACAATACTATAATAAGAAGATAATAATTTTTTGAGAAAGGAGGATATAAGTGCAAAAACAATTAATAGCAACGTTTAAAATTTTAATAGTAAGTGCAATATTGACGTTAACCCTTTATTTCTTTTTTTTAGTAACTGATATATTTGGTCATTTTTACAATGCACCTTTACTATTAAATATAGATTTTTTAGCGAATTATCAATATATTAATGTGATTGAAGAACTAATCATTCATTTTACTATTACTTTAACTATCGTTATTGTTACAACCATTGTCTATAAGAATTTTAATAACTTTAAACTGTTATATTTAACATTATTAATGATAGCATTTATTTTATTATATCCTTTGCTCATCACCCTATCTAAACGCAATTTCTTTCATTATGATATTAAGGGATATTGTATTTGGATAATAGCTCATTTAGTTTTTCTTATACTTTTAAATATAAGTATAAAAAAGTTATTAACCACAAATAAATAAAATATTTTCTAGTCAGTAATTTTATATATTAAAAGGTATACTTTATAAAATATTCAATAGCATCGAAACCGAATATAAGTTAATATTAATAGTGAAATGATTTATTAATGCGAGGGGAGTACAAGAACTAAATGGTAAATTTTCAACAAAATAATAATGTTAAAAAATACAAATGGAATATAATTGTAATCATCATCATTATTCTTGTGTTTTTGGCATTGGTTTTTACATTATTCTTTGGAACTTATAGTTTTATAAAAAACAACGTGAATTTTAATATTGATCATTCTCATTCTACTAAAAACAAAGAGCAAAGCGATAGCGAACCTAAAAATGCCCCTAAAATTAATGTGTTATCCTCTGAATTTAGCAATGATTTTATGCACATTGACAAGCGGAATGGTTATTACGGTATTTCTAAAGGGATGACTAAAAAAGAAGTCGAAAAGAAACTAGGTCATACCAAGCATATTATACCTATTGCCAGCGTTAAAGCACATAAATATGGAAGTATCGCTACGTATTATAATAATGATGATAAGGTAGAGCGTATCTTTGTTGTACCGCATAATATGTCGATCCATAAATTTGAAAGTTATCATGGTCAAGCTACTATTTCTTATAATCAAAGTGGTAAAGTTTATGATGGTAACCCTAATAATAGTTTCTCAGTTAAAGTATTTACTAATAAAGATGATAAAATTACAGGTATAGAAAATGTAGACCAAATTGCTAGATAATTGAATTTATTTTAGATTATCAATGCAAAACAAGAATATGGCATTACAATATTATAAAGAGGTACATTAAATGTTTAAATTGAAATCAGTATTTTTAACGTTATTTATTATCATAGCAATTATTACAGTTGTGAGTTCAATCCTAGCAAATAACTATATGGTGGCATTATTTACATTCCTCGTTTTATTTTTAGTTATTATAGATTTTATTGTACGAACAACTAGAAAAAAGCAATAGTAGTCACATTTAAATAAACTTCTTTTAACCAAATGTTTTTGATTAACGTTTGGTTTTTTTATAGAAAAAATAAAAAGAATTGTATTAATAATCATTTCTTCCAATATAAAAATTGTTATATAATGATGAGTAAATTAATATAGGAGGTTACATCATGAGTCTAGTCATCTTATTAGGTGTATTATTGCCAGTAATATACTTAATGGTAAAAGTCGTTTCAAATACATATATAAATAAACAAATTGTGCTATACACTATGGTGATTGCGGTAATAGGAATGTTGATTTCTGCGATTACTATGGCTTTAGCAGGTAAGACTACACATGTACCGTACTACTTTATTGCTAGTTTACTTGTAGGCGTAATTTGGGCTTTAATTTTATGTGGTTGCTATTATTATTATCAAAAATTAAATGACACATTTGGTAATAAAAATAAAGATATGTAATAGAGGATAATTAAAATTAGTTGCAAAATAACAACGTTTCCGGTTATTCTTTTCATTTGGAAACGTTGTTAATATTCTAAAATTGTATTAAATTAAAATATTGATGGAAATGGTCCATAATCCATAATATTCCTTGGTATCCTAAATATATACATAAAATGATTATACCTACTGATATCAGGAAACGTAATATGGATAAGCCAACTTTGAAGAATAGAATGACTAATAAAGCTATTAGTATTATCGATAAAATGCTCATCTTGTTCACTCCCTTTAATAATATTTTACAATTTTATAACAGCATAAACATCGGTCCTAAGTTAGGATTTAAATAAGCCTACGGTCTGATTACAAATACAAATATAATAAATTATAATTCATTTGAAAAGGAGGTTATTGAATGAGGTTTATTTTCAGCGTTATAAAAAATATTATAGCAGTAGTTGCAATTATAGCTATCGTCTTTTTTGCTTTGAAATACGCGCCTTTCTTGAAAGAACAAGAATGGAACCCTCTTCATGAAAATAAGCCTACATTTAAAGATAGCCCTGCAGATCCACAAATGAACAATGGTAAACGATATTCACTTGAAAGTAACGACTTATTAAATAATGTTCCGGCAAGCCAAAGTAAAAAAGTTTTTAATTGGGCCAATAAAAAAGAATTTATGTCAGTTTCTGGATTAGAACGTATGGGGTATAATGATAAATATATTGTCGGTCAAAGACAAGATAAATTTATCATCTATAAATTTGGTTCTGACTCTATGCGAGTATATACTACAGAAATAGAGATGGAACTAGATTTAGCTAAGTTAGGACAGCACATTAAATTAAAACCTCAACAATCTTATGAGTAAGGCGTTTGAATTTAAAAATCAAATACGTTACCTTTATAGTGTAAATAGAGAAAAGGTTGGTGTCTAAATATGAGTGAACAATCTAATGACAAAAAAGCGGACGAACAAGCAAAAGCACAAAACTTATTCGCACGTTGGCGCAAAGAAGAAACTTTGTATAAAGAAGATGAAAAAGATACGCAAGCTGAAGATAAAACGAGCGATGAACAGAAAAAAGAAAGCTAATGCTTTAAAGAACTTGGATAACCAAGTTCTTTTTTTTGAAAAAAATTATTATTCATTAGCTACTTTAATTACGCTTTTACAAAGGAATATTGTTATAATAAAATTAATCATTTTTATTTAGTGAGGGTAATGTAAACATTTTGTTGACTAAAATCTTCTATGTAAAATAAAGTGCTTGTGAATATTAAAGTAACACTTTATTTCGTATCATGAGTAATATAAAATGATAAGTGATTATTAAATTTTAGTGTGCTAATTGAGGTGTTTAGTTTGTCGAAGTTTTTTAAAAATAACAAATTGGTTGTTATTTTATGTGCAATAATTATTTTCATATCCTTAATTGGAATATCATTAAGGTCTCAATCTCAATCGCATGCTGAACAGTATGTTGGAGATTCTGTTTCATTTGGTCAAAGGGTAGTAAGTTATCCTGTTCAATTCGTTACGGGTTATATCGATGATTTGTTTATGAGTAATAAAGATAAAAAACCGTCAAATAAAGAAAAACAATTGCAAGCTGAAAACGAACGGTTAAAAGCTGAAAATAAAAAATATAAAAAAGAATTAGATATTGAAGATATATCAAAATATGAACCAATATCTAGTACTGTTATATCTAGAAACCCCGATCGATGGATGAATACATTAGTAATTAATAAAGGCTCAAAAAATGGCGTGAAAAGCAATATGGCTGTTATGACGTCAGAAGGACTTGTTGGTAGAATTTCAAAAGTTAACCAATTCTCTTCACAAGTAGACTTAGTTTCTACAAATACAAGATCAAACCGTTTATCAGTAAATATTCAACATGATGGTAATAACGTATTTGGTTTAGTAAATCAATATGATGCTAAAAATGCAGAACTAGTAATTTCAGATATTAATAATAAAGATAAAGTTAAAAAAGGTGACAAAGTTGTTACGAGTGGTTTAGCTGATCAGTTACCTAGTAATTTATATATAGGTGAAGTTACTAAAGTTGAAAATGATAAATATGGTTTATCAAAAGAAGTGAAAGTTAAACCGGCTGCATCACTTTCTGATATAAATCACGTTTATGTAGCTAAAAGAGATGCTAAAACGCAACATGATAACGAAAGTGGTGTTAATTAATGAGAGTGTTTTACTACTTTTTAATTGGCGTTATTTTATTTTATATTGATACAGTTATTGGGCTTGTCATTCCTATGCATATCGGTAGTAAAGATATCATTTTTGTTCCACATTTGACGTTAATGTTTTTGTTAACTATTTGTGTATTTAGAAGTTTTGGAGTATCAATAGTCTTAGCGATAGTATTAGGCGCTATTACAGACCTTTATTTCGGTAGTTTCTATGGGTTATATTTATTTGGTTATATTTTATTAGTTGTAATTATGGACTTCTTTTTTAAAGTGTTTTATCGCGATGATGCTATGTTGTTCATAGTTATACTTTTAAGTACCATTGCTATTGAGGTCTATGTAGCGTTAATTTATTCTGCTATAGGGTTAATTCATTTTATGTTTTTAGATTTTTTATTATTACGTATTATACCTACAATAATATTAAATTTTATTTTACTAATAATATTATATCCACTAATAACTAAATTTTTCAGAAAAACTCAAATGAAGATTGACACCAAACAACGCTAATGCTAAAATGCAGTAGTTGAGTAGTTTCAGGCTACATACAACCGCTCGAATTCAGGTTCAAGTACATTGAATGTCACCTGATTTTGGCGTGACTTATATTATAGGAGGTGCAAAGTATGTTTGCTATTATTGAAACAGGTGGAAAACAAATCAAAGTAGAAGAAGGCCAAGAAATTTTCGTTGAAAAATTAGACGTTAATGAAGGTGATGCATTTACATTTGAAAAAGTATTATTTGTAGGTGGCGATTCAGTTAAAGTTGGTGCGCCAACAGTTGAAGGTGCTACGGTTAGTGCTACAGTTAGTAAACAAGGCCGTGGAAAAAAAATCACTGTCTTCACTTACAAACGTCGTAAAGATTCTAAACGTAAAAAAGGACATCGCCAGCCTTATACAAAACTTACTATCGATAAAATTAACGCATAATTATGATTACTGTTAATGTGACTTTAAATAGTGAGGGTCAAGTAACAGACGTAATTATGGATGGCCATGCAGAACATGGTGACTATGGTCATGACATAGTATGCGCAGGCGCTTCTGCCGTGCTATTCGGTAGTGTTAATGCTATTATGGGTTTAACGACTGAAAAACCTGATATTGATTATGAGGAAGACGGTGGTCATTTCCATATTAGAAGTGTTGATACTAATAATGAACAAGCACAATTAATTCTTCAAGCTATGTTAGTTTCGTTACAAACGATAGAAGAGGAATATCATGAGAATATAAGATTAAATTACAAGTGAGGTGCAATTCAATGTTAAAATTAAACTTACAGTTCTTCGCATCGAAAAAAGGGGTAAGTTCTACAAAAAACGGACGTGACTCTGAATCTAAACGTTTAGGTGCTAAACGTGCTGACGGTCAATACGTAACTGGCGGTTCTATTTTATTCCGTCAACGTGGTACTAAAATTTATCCTGGTGAAAATGTAGGTCGCGGTGGCGACGATACATTATTCGCTAAAATCGACGGCGTTGTTAAATTCGAACGTAAAGGTCGCGACAAAAAACAAGTATCTGTATATTCAGCTGCTGAGTAATTTGTCTTTACTAACACCAGAAGTTTTAACTTCTGGTGTTTATTTTTTGTTTTATTTTATATAAAAGGACTTAATGATATAATAGTGTAGATATTGTAAAATTATAGAAAAAGAGGTGAAAATATGTTTGTCGATCAAGTGAAAATATCACTCAAAGCTGGTGACGGTGGAAATGGTATTACAGCGTATAGAAGAGAAAAATATGTACCGTTTGGTGGTCCTGCTGGCGGAGACGGTGGCGATGGTGCGTCAGTCATTTTTGAAGTGGATGAAGGATTAAGAACTTTATTAGATTTTAGATATCAAAGCCACTTTAAAGCTAAAAGGGGTGAAGGTGGCCAAAGTAGTAATATGCATGGGAAAAATGCAGAGAACCTAATATTACAAGTGCCTCCAGGTACAATCGTTAGAAGTGTCGAAACAGGCGAAGTTTTGGCAGACTTAGTTGAACACGGGCAACGTGCAACTGTTGCAAAAGGCGGTCGTGGTGGTAGAGGTAATTCGCGCTTTGCCTCTCCACGTAACCCTGCTCCTGACTTTAGTGAAAACGGAGAACCAGGTGAAGAAATAGATGTAACATTAGAATTAAAATTATTGGCAGATGTAGGTTTAGTAGGTTTTCCTAGTGTAGGTAAATCAACTTTACTTTCTATCGTTTCAAAGGCAAAACCTAAAATTGGTGACTATCATTTTACTACAATCAAACCAAACCTAGGCGTCGTAGCTACGCCTGATAACAGAAGTTTCGTGATGGCGGATTTACCAGGACTGATTGAAGGTGCTTCCGATGGAGTTGGCTTAGGTCATCAATTCTTACGACATGTCGAACGCACAAAAGTAATTGTGCATGTGATAGATATGAGTGGCTCTGAAGGTCGTGATCCATTAGACGATTATCAAATCATCAATAAAGAATTAAGCGCCTATGAACATAAACTAGAAGAAAGACCACAAATTGTTGTAGCAAATAAAATGGACATGCCTAATTCAGAACATAATTTAGCGTTATTTAAAGATGCATTAAAGGATGAAGTGATTGATATTATTCCATTGTCTACATTTACACGTGAAAACATCGATAAATTACTTTATTTAATAGCTAATAAATTAGAAGAAGTTAAAGATGTAGACTTCAATGAAGAAGAAAAAGATTTAGGTATTAATAGAGTTGTTTATAAACATACACCTAATCAAGATAATTTCACTATTACTAGAGACGATGATGGTGCTTACGTGGTACGTGGTAAATCTATTGAACGTATGTTCAAAATGACTGACTTTAATAGTGATCCAGCAGTACGTAGATTCGCTAGACAGATGCGTTCAATGGGTATTGATGATGCATTGAGAGATAGAGGCTGTGAAAACGGAGATATAGTTAGAATTCTTGGTGGGGAATTTGAATTTATAGAATAGAGGTGCTCATTCATGGATAGTAAAGATTATAAAAAGTTTTATTTAATTAGAGAAGATGTGTTGCCAGAATCTGTTGTGAAAACAATTAAAATTAAAGATGCTTTAAAAAGTGATCCTAAGCTATCCATATTTGAAGCAGTTAAAAAGTATGATTTATCAAGAAGTGCATTTTATAAATATAGAGATACTATTTTCCCAGTAGATGAAAAAATGGAGAGTACGAAAGAATTTACATTAATCTTATATGTTAATGATATAGTAGGTATGTTAGCGGAAGTATTAAATACCTTATCTAGATTAAGTTTGTCGGTATTAACTATCCACCAAAGTATTCCTATGGATCATAGGGCGACTATTACTGTCTCGTTAGATGCTAAAGGAACCGATTTAGAAATTGATGATGTAATTGCGTCATTACAAACGATTGACCATGTATCTAAAGTAGAATTAATAAGTATGACAATATAAGGAAGTGTAAATTTGTACGCATATATAAAAGGTATTTTAACTCAATTATTTCCAACCCATTTAGTTGTAGAAACAGCGGGCATTGGTTATGAAATTCAAACACCTAATTCTTATCGTTTTCAACAATATCTAGATAATGAAGTGAAAGTATTCACTTCATTTATAGTGAGAGAAGATGCACAATTGTTATATGGTTTTATTAATGTAGAAGAAAAAGATATGTTTCTTAATTTAATTAAAGTAACAGGTATTGGACCTAAATCTGCGCTCGCAATTTTAGCTACGAGCACACCTTCTGAAGTTATACAAGCTATTGAAAATGAAAACGATGCTTATTTAACTAAATTTCCTGGTATCGGTAAAAAAACTGCACGTCAAATTGTGTTAGATTTAAAAGGTAAAGTACAAGTAACAGAAGAAACGACTGATAATTTATTAAATCACGGAATGACTAATGATACATCTAATGACACAGTTAAAGAAGCTATTTTAGCACTTGAAGCGTTAGGATACTCGAAACGAGAACTTAGTAAGGTAGAAAAGACACTAAACAAAGAAACGTGCGAATCGGTGGATGAAGCAGTTAAAAGAGGTTTGCAATTGTTAGTTTCTTAATAAATTGGGGTGAACAATATTGGATGACAGAATGGTTGATCAATCATTACATGAAGATGAAACATCATTTGAATTATCGTTAAGACCTAAAAGAATACGTCAATATATCGGTCAATCTTCAATTAAAAACAACTTAGAAGTGTTTATTAAAGCAGCAAAATTGAGAGAAGAACCTTTAGACCATGTATTACTTTTTGGACCCCCAGGTTTAGGGAAAACAACTCTTTCTAATATTATAGCCAACGAAATGGAAGTTAATATTAGAACAATTTCTGGTCCATCTCTAGATAGACCGGGAGACTTAGCAGCGATATTATCTGGGTTACAACCGGGTGATGTATTATTTATAGACGAAATTCATAGACTAAGTAGTGTTGTAGAAGAAGTTTTATATTCGGCAATGGAAGATTTCTTTTTAGACATTGTAATAGGTAAAGGCGATGAAGCTAGAAGTATTAGGATAGACTTGCCACCATTTACATTAGTAGGTGCTACCACAAGGGCAGGAAGCTTAACAGCACCTTTAAGAGATCGTTTCGGTGTTCAATTACGACTAGAATACTATAAAAATTCAGAACTGAAAGAAATTATTGTTAGAACGGCAGAAGTGTTAGGCACATCTATTGATGAAGATAGCGCGGTAGAATTGGCTAAAAGAAGTCGCGGGACGCCACGTGTAGCAAATAGATTACTAAAACGTGTACGTGATTTTCAACAAGTAAATGAAGATGAGCATATTTATGTTGAAACTACAAAGCAAGCATTAAAACTTTTACAAGTAGATGAAGAAGGCTTAGACTATATTGATCATAAAATGATGCAATGTATTTTAAATCAATACAATGGTGGCCCAGTGGGATTAGACACTATTGCAGTCTCTATAGGTGAAGAGCGCATTACGATAGAAGATGTTTACGAACCTTTCCTTATTCAAAAAGGTTTTATAGAACGTACACCTAGAGGGCGTAAAGCTACACCTTATGCTCATGAACACTTTAGAAATAAAGGAAAGAGGTAGTAACATTGGATATAGAAGATTTTGATTATTACTTACCAGAAGAACTAATTGCACAAACGCCCTTAAAAGATCGAGACCAAAGTCGTTTATTAGTTCTAGGCAAAAATAATGGTAATATAGAACATCGTCATTTTAAAGATGTCATCGATTATTTTGAGCAAGGTGATACATTAGTATTGAATGATACTCGTGTTATGCCAGCACGTCTTTTCGGTATTAAAGAAGAGACAGGCGCCAAAGTAGAAATGCTAATGCTTACACAATTAGAAGGTAATGATTGGGAAGTACTCTTAAAACCAGCTAAAAGAATACAATTAGGAGATAAACTAAATTTTGGAGAAGGTAAAATAATCGCTGAGTGTGTTGAAACATTAAATCAAGGTGGACGTATTATGCGCTTACATTTTGATGGTATTTTACAAGAGCGCTTGGATGAATTAGGGGAAATGCCACTACCTCCATATATAAAAGAACGGTTGGATGACCCAGAACGGTATCAAACTGTTTATGCAAATGAAATAGGTTCAGCTGCTGCACCAACAGCCGGCTTGCACTTTACAGATGAATTGCTAACTAAAATTAAACAAAAAGGTGTCAATGTTGCCTTTATTACTTTGCACGTAGGTTTAGGAACATTTAGACCCGTTAGCGTCGAAAATATAGATGAACATGAAATGCATAGTGAATATTATCAAATGACACAAGAAACGGCTGATTTATTAAACGTTACTAAAGCAAACTGTGGACGTATTATTTCGGTAGGAACGACTACAACGAGAACTTTGGAAACAATTCGTCAACATAACACAAAGTTTGTAGCAGAAAGCGGTTGGACTGATATTTTTATATATCCAGGTTTTAAATTTAAAGGCGTCGATGGTCTAATAACAAATTTCCATTTGCCAAAATCAACTTTAGTAATGCTAGTGTCTGCTTTTAGCACGAGAGATAATATTTTAAATGCATATAATCAAGCAGTATTAGAACGATATAGATTTTTCAGTTTTGGAGATGCAATGTTAATTATTTAGGGAATTGAGAGGAGTAAGAACATGCCTGCAGTCACATACGAACATATAAAAACATGTAAGCAATCCGGTGCACGTTTAGGAATTGTACATACACCACATGGTTCATTTGAAACACCAATGTTTATGCCAGTCGGCACTAAGGCAACCGTGAAAACAATGAGCCCAGAAGAGCTACATCAAATGGAAGCAAAAATCATTTTAGGAAACACGTATCATTTGTGGTTACAACCAGGAAATGATATTATTCGTAAGAGTGGGGGATTACATCAATTCATGAATTGGGATGGTCCGATACTTACTGACTCAGGTGGCTTTCAAGTATTTAGTTTAAGCAATTTGAGGAATATATCAGAAAAAGGCGTAGAGTTTAGACATCATACCAATGGCTCGAAATTATTTTTAAGTCCTGAAAAAGCAATGCAAATACAAAATGATTTAGGTTCTGACATTATGATGGCTTTCGATGAATGCCCGCCAATGCCAGCCGAATATAAATACGTTAAAGAGTCAATTGAACGTACAACACGTTGGGCTGAGAGATGTTTAAAGGCGCATAATCGTCAAGAAGATCAAGCGCTATTTGGCATTATACAAGGTGGAGAGTATAAAGATTTAAGGCAGCAAAGTGCTGAAGAACTTGTCGCTTTAGACTTTCCAGGTTACGCTATTGGTGGTTTATCAGTTGGTGAACCTAAACCAGTGATGTACGATATGGTTAAACATACTGAACAATTTATGCCAAAGGATAAACCAAGATACTTAATGGGTGTTGGCTCTCCTGATGCTTTAATAGAATGTAGCATTCGCGGTATGGATATGTTCGATTGTGTATTACCTACTCGTATAGCTAGAAATGGTACATGCATGACTTCTGAAGGACGCGTTATTATCAAAAATGCAAAATACGCTGATGATTTTGGTCCATTAGACCCAAATTGTGACTGTTATACATGTAAAAATTACAGTAGAGCTTACCTAAGACATCTCATTAAGGCAGAGGAAACTTTTGGAATACGTCTTACTACATACCATAATTTGCATTTTCTGCTTAAATTAATGGAAAATATTAGACAAGCAATTCGTGAAGACCGTCTGTTAGATTTTAAAGAAGAATTTTTTGAACAATACGGACTTAATGTAGATAACCCTAAAAACTTTTAAAGGAGAAATAAATAAATGCAATTAACGTCATTAATTTTACCAATTTTATTATTAGCATTAATGTGGTTCTTTTTAATTAGACCACAACAAAAGAAAGCTAAAGAGCATCGTGAAATGGTACAACAAATTCGTTCAGGTCAACGTGTTACGACTATTGGAGGAATTAAAGGTACCGTTAGAAGTGTTGACGAAACAACTGTCGTACTTACTTTAAATGGCAATGGTACAGAAATCACACTCGAAAAACCTGCAATTAAACAGGTTGATCCATCTTAATAAAACGTGAATTGGTAGGGATTTAATTTCCTGCCAATTTTTTATATATAATGAATTAGGATAAATTTAGTTTGCATAATAAATGTTAGTTTGTGAATATGTTGTAATATGTTAAGATATATAGGTCGCTTAAACAAGTTATCGTATATTATGTAATAACTTGCACAAATATTATTAATTAAAGTATCCTTAAATCATAAGTTTACAATGAGGTGTTCATGTGAAAAAAAGTAGTAGAATAGTTGCGTTTATATTACTTGTGGTTCTATTGTTCGCGGGAATGGGACTTACATATAAAAACGTAGTTAAAAACGTTAACTTAGGTTTGGATTTACAAGGTGGATTTGAAGTACTTTACCAAGTCAATCCTTTACAACAAGGCGATAAGGTTGATAAGGATGCTGTAAAATCTACCTCTAAGACTTTAGAGAACCGTGTCAACAAACTCGGCGTTTCCGAACCTAAAATACAAGTTGAAGACAATAACCGCATACGTGTACAACTTGCTGGGGTTAAAAATCAATCTCAAGCAAGGAAAATGTTATCTTCACAAGCAAATTTAACGATTCGTGATGCTAACGATAATGTTAAATTAACCGGTAAAGATCTTAAACAAGGTACGGCAAAACAAGAATTTAAACAAAATACAAACCAACCTGCAGTTACTTTTAAACTAAAAGATAGTGACAAGTTTAAAAAAGTAACCGAAGAAATTTCTAAGAAAAAAGACAACGTTATGGTTGTATGGCTAGATTACGAAAAAGGGGATTCATACAACAAGGAAAAAACAAAGAAAGACCCTAAATATGTTTCAGCGGCAAATGTAGACAAACCAATTAATTCAGATAGCGTTGAAATTTCAGGTGGCTTTAATGGTGAAAAAGGCGTACAAAAAGCTAAACAAATTGCGGACTTGTTAAACGCTGGTTCTTTACCTGTTCATCTTAAAGAAATCTATTCAAATTCAGTTGGAGCTCAGTTTGGTCAAGATGCACTAGATAAAACTGTATTTGCTTCTATGTTAGGTGTAGCAGTTATTTACTTGTTTATGTTAGGATTTTATCGCTTACCTGGTCTTGTAGCGGTAATTGCTTTGACAACATATATCTATTTAACACTATTTGCATTTAACCTTATTTCAGGTGTACTTACTTTACCTGGTCTAGCAGCATTAGTGCTTGGCGTGGGTATGGCTGTTGATGCCAACATCATAATGTACGAACGGATAAAAGATGAGTTGAAGATAGGTCGAACCTTAAAACAAGCATATAAAAAAGCTAATAAAAGTTCATTCCTAACTATTGTCGATGCCAACTTAACGACTGTTATTGCAGCGGCAGTTCTGTTCTTCTTTGGTGAAAGTTCGGTAAAAGGTTTCGCAACTATGCTATTATTAGGTATTTTAATGATTTTCGTTACTGCAGTATTTCTATCTAGATTACTGTTGACGTTATTAATTTCATCAAATTTCTTCAAAAAGTCTTATGGTATGTTCGGTGTAAACAAAAAGCATATCCATGATATTAACGACGGAAAAGACGTCCATGATTTAAAAACACCTTATGAAAAATGGGACTTCATGAAATTAGCCAAACCATTATTATCACTAAGCGTATTGATAATTATTGTTGGTGCAATCATCCTATTTGTCTTTAAATTAAATCTAGGCATAGATTTCACAAGTGGTACACGAGTCGATTTTGATTCAGAAAATAAAGTAACTCAAAATAAAGTAACGCAAACACTCGAGGATAAAAACTTTAAACCTGATCAAGTATCGATTGGTCAAAATGATAAAAATGTGAGTGTTCAATTCAAAAAAGACTTAAATAAAGAGCAAGTAGCAAAAATTAAAGATACTGTTCACAACAATTTTGGACATGATCCAACTGTTAATACAGTATCACCCGTTATAGGTCAAGAATTAGCTAAAAATGCTATTATGGCACTTATTTATGCTGCTATTGGTATCATTATTTACACTTCATTCCGTTTCGAGTGGCGTATGGGACTTTCATCAGTATTAGCACTACTGCATGATGCCTTTATGATTGTAGCAGTATTCAGTTTATTTAGACTAGAAGTCGATATCACATTCATTGCAGCAGTATTAACAATCATTGGTTATTCTATAAATGACACGATTGTTACGTTTGATAGAGTACGTGAAAACTTGCATAAGGTGAAAGTCATTACTAAAGCAGAACAAATTGATGATATTGTTAATAGATCTATTAGACAGACTATGACGCGTTCAATTAATACAGTGTTAACTGTTGTTGTTGTAGTTATTGCATTGTTAATTTTTGGTGCATCAAGTATTTTCACATTCTCATTAGCTCTATTAATTGGTTTAATTACAGGTGTATTCTCTTCTGTATTTATTGCAGTACCGTTATGGGGAATAATGAAAAAACGACAACTTAAAAAATCTGATGACCATAAATTAGTAGTCTACAAAGAAAAACGCTCCAATGATGAAAAAATCTTAGTATAAATTATATTTAAACTGCCATTGCGAAAAAAACGTAATGGCAGTTTTATTTTTTACTTGTTTCATAAAATATTATGTCTATATCGATGGTCACCGCTTTTTATTTTACAGAATGTTTTGTATAATGGCTTGTGGAAATGAGGGAGACTCGTATGATTAAACCAAAGTATAATTGGGATTATAATACACCTGATAATGAAATTTTGGAAGAATATGTAAAGAAATTGAAACTAACTCCTCTTGTTAAACAAATATTAGAGAGTAAAAATATAGTTGAATGTGATGAAATTGAAGCTCTATTTAGTAACAACGTTATAAACCATGATCCATGGCTACTTAGTGATATGAAAAAAACTGTAGACCGTATTAATTTAGCTATCGATAAAAACGAAAAAATTCTTGTCTATGGAGATTACGATGCTGATGGTGTAACCTCGACAACAATTTTAGTATCTACTTTGAGAGAATTAGGTGCTCATGTGGGTTGGTACATACCGAATCGTTTTTCTGAAGGATATGGACCGAATGAAATGGCATTTAAAAATGCATATGACGAAGGTATATCGCTTATAATTACAGTAGATAATGGGATACAAGGACATAAAGAGATTGAGAGTGTGCAATCATTGGGCGTAGATGTAATTGTTACAGATCATCATGAAATAGGCAGAACTATGCCTGATGCTTTTGCAATTGTACATCCTATGCATCCAGAATTTGATTATCCGTTTCAATATCTATGTGGTGCAGGAGTAGCATATAAATTAACGCAAGCATTATTATCACAACCTCCACGACAATTTTTAGGTTTAGTTGCAATAGGAACTATTGCAGACTTAGTATCGTTAACAGATGAAAATCGTTCGCTTGTAAAACAAGGTCTTAGTGTACTTAACGACCAATGTCCAGTATCTATAAAAGCAATATTAAATCAAGCGAGTTACACGGATGATATAAACGAAGAGACCATTGGTTTTATTATTGGTCCAAGACTTAATGCGGTAGGTAGATTAGAAGATGCTGGTTTAGCTGCCGAATTGCTTATGACTGATGAAATGGAAGAGGCAACATTTTTAGCGGAACAGGTTGAGTTCTTTAACCAAGAACGTAAAGATATTGTAGCTTCTATTACTGAAGAAGCATTAGCAATGGCTAAAGAGCAAGTTCAGCAACAAGCGAAATTCTTACTCCTTGCTAAAGAAGATTGGCATGAAGGAGTATTAGGCATTGTTGCATCAAAAATTGTCGAAACTTATAGTTTACCGACGCTAATTTTAAATATTGACGAGGTACAAAATCATGCTAAAGGCTCTGCGCGTAGTATTGAACAAGTATCAATGTTTGAAATTTTAACTGCACATTCCGATTTAATATCAAAATTTGGCGGTCATCATATGGCGGCCGGAGTGACGATGCCCATAGACAATATTCAAGACTTATCTCATGGCTTAAATCTATGGATGGAAGAGCTAGCCACTTCAACTTCGTTGGAACCTTCTAAAAAAATTGATGTAAAAGTAAATGAGGCAGATATTAACGTTGGTAATATTCAAGACATTCATAAATTAAGACCTTTTGGTACTGATTTTGAAAGTCCATGTTTTGAGTTGTCTGACATTACAGTGCATCATTCTAAAGGTATAGGACAAGAAAATAAACATTTGAAGTTATCTCTGGGTAAGAGTAATTTACAAGCATTATATTGGCAATATGGACATTTAAGCAATCAGTTGAATACTGAACAACCAGTAAGTATCATTGGTACACTTCAAATAAATGAATGGAATGGTCATAAGTCACCGCAATTTATGATACAAGATTTGGCGAGCAATAAGTTACAAATACTAGATTACCGCAGTAAAAATAAACTGTCAGTTATTGATGAAAATGATGCATCAACTGCATTTCTGATACATCACCATAATGACAAATTAGGAGATAACTACTATTTTTACGGTGAAAATATTCAACATAACTATGAAAAATATGTCTTTAGAGATCTACCATCAACAATAGATGATATTAAAAACAGTTTAAAAAGTGTCAAAGCCTCGCAAATATATTTAATGTTAAATCATCAACAATCTATATACTTTGAAGGAATGCCTAAAATGGAAAGCTTTAAACAATGTTTTAAAGCTTTAGCAACAAAAGGCGAAACAAACCTAGCTCAAGATGGTATGCACCTAAGTGAATTTTTAAATATAAAACCTAATATGTTGAAATTTATATTAAAAGTATTTTTAGATTTAGAGTTTATAAATGACGATAATGGTATAATTACAGTAAATAATCAATCTCAAAAACAGGCTATTGATACAAGTAAATTATACCGAGCGAGATTAGATAGAATAGAAGTTGAAGAAATTTTATTATACCAAGATATAAACCAATTAAAAGAATGGCTTATAGCCGAATTGGCATGTTAAGGAGGAATTAGCAATGGATTTAAAGCAATACGTATCAGAAGTTCAAGATTGGCCAAAAAAAGGAGTTAACTTTAAAGATATTACAACAATTATGGATAATGGTGAAGCATATGGCTATGCAACTGACCAAATCGTCGAATATGCTAAAGAAAAAGATGTAGATGTCGTTGTTGGACCTGAAGCTAGAGGATTTATTATTGGTTGTCCAGTAGCTTACTCTATGGGTATAGGATTTGCTCCGGTACGAAAAGAAGGTAAATTACCACGCGAAGTTATTAGATATGAGTATGAATTAGAATATGGTAAGAATATATTAACAATGCACAAAGATGCTATTCTACCAGGTCAACGTGTATTAATTACAGATGATTTATTAGCGACAGGTGGCACAATTGAGGCGGCTATCAAATTAGTCGAAAAACTTGGTGGTATTGTAGTAGGTATTGCATTTATCATTGAATTAAAATATTTAAAAGGGATTGAAAAAATTAAAGACTATGATGTTATGAGCTTAATTTCTTACGATGAATAACTTATATGTTTAATAATCTTTTTGGTATGGAAATAGTAATATTACTAGACGTTATGTCAGTAGTGTTATTATTTCTTTTTTTAGCAGATAAAATTATCTTTCTTTTTAATATAATGGGAGAGCTAACTATTCAAAATAATTGTTTTTTAGCGCCTTTTCAATTATGCTAGATTAAATTTATTATAATTAGATTGCATTAGTACGTTATAACGCGTTTATTTATTTGTTAACATGTAGTATTATATAACTATTATTTGAAATTTTATACATACAGTAAATTGAATTAATAATTCGTATACATATATTAAAAATCGAAAACATTTTTAAAGTAATTAATAATAAGTGTAGGGGTGTCTTGAGTGAATAATGAATATCCATACAGTGCTGACGAAGTACTATATAAAGCTAAGTCATATTTAGCAAAAGATCAATATGAATATGTATTAAAAAGTTATCATATTGCTTATGAAGCACATGAGGGTCAATTTCGCCAAAATGGCTTGCCATATATAATGCATCCTATACAAGTGGCTGGCATACTTACAGAAATGCATCTAGACGGCCCAACTATTGTTGCTGGTTTTCTTCATGATGTTATTGAAGATACACCATATACATTTGATGACGTGAAATCCATGTTCAATGAAGAAGTGGCAATAATTGTCGACGGCGTAACAAAACTTAAAAAAGTAAAATACCGTTCTAAAGAAGAACAACAAGCTGAAAATCATAGAAAGCTTTTTATAGCTATTGCTAAAGATGTAAGAGTTATTTTAGTTAAATTAGCGGACAGACTACATAATATGCGTACTTTAAAAGCTATGCGTAGAGACAAACAAATCAGAACTTCTAAAGAAACGTTGGAAATCTATGCACCATTGGCACATAGATTGGGAATTAATACAATTAAATGGGAATTAGAAGATACTGCACTTAGATATATAGATAGTGTTCAATATTTCAGAATTGTAAATTTAATGAAGAAAAAACGTAGTGAAAGAGAAGACTATATTTATACAGCAATTAGTAAAATTCAATCTGAAATGGAAAATATGAATATCGTAGGTGAAATAAACGGTCGACCTAAACACATTTATAGTATTTATAGAAAAATGGTCAAACAAAAAAAACAATTTGATCAAATATTTGATTTACTTGCGGTGCGTGTCATTGTTAATTCAATTAATGATTGTTATGCGGTATTGGGCTTAGTTCATACATTGTGGAAACCAATGCCCGGTAGATTTAAAGACTATATCGCAATGCCTAAACAAAACATGTATCAATCGTTACACACTACCGTAATAGGTCCCAATGGAGATCCTTTAGAAATTCAAATTAGAACTTACGAAATGCATGAAATTGCAGAACATGGTGTGGCTGCACACTGGGCTTACAAAGAAGGTAAACAAGTAAAAAATAAAACCGATGATTATTATAATAAACTGAATTGGTTAAAAGAGTTAGCTGAAACTGACAACACAACATCCGATGCAGAAGAGTTTATGGAATCTCTTAAATTTGATTTACAAAGTGATAAAGTATACGCTTTTACACCAGAAAGTGATGTTATAGAGTTGCCTTATGGAGCTAATCCTATTGATTTTGCTTACGCTATTCATAGTGAAGTCGGTAACAAAATGATTGGTGCAAAAGTTAATGGCAAGATAGAACCAATTGATTACGTATTACAAACAGGTGATATTGTAGAAGTACGTACTAGTAAACATTCATATGGTCCAAGTAGAGACTGGTTGAAAATTGTTAAATCATCTAGTGCAAAAAGTAAAATACGAAGCTTCTTTAAAAAACAAGATCGGTCTTCTAATATTGAAAAGGGTAAATTTATGATTGAAGCAGAAATCAAAGACCAAGGATATAGAGTAGATGACGTTCTTACGAGTGAAAATATAGAAGTAGTAAATGATAAATACAACTTTTCCAATGATGATGATTTGTTTGCCGCTGTGGGATTTGGTGGTATAACTGCGCTACAAATTGTTAATAAACTTACGGAAAAACAACGTATTTTAAATAAACAAAAAGAGCTTAATCAAGCACAAGAAATTACTAAGTCTGTACCGATAAAAGAAGATATTATCACTGATAGTGGTATATATGTAGAAGGTATTGAAAATGTTTTAATTAAGTTATCAAAATGTTGTAATCCAATCCCTGGTGATGATATTGTTGGATATATTACTAAAGGTCATGGTATAAAAGTACATAGAACAGATTGCCCGAACATTAAAAACGAAACTGATAGACTCATCGATGTAGATTGGGTAAAATCAAAAGATGCTACTCAAAAATATCAAGTAGATTTAGAAGTTAACGCTTATGATAGAAATGGATTATTAAATGAAGTATTACAAGCCGTTAATTCTACAAGTAGTAATTTAGTTAAAGTTGCAGGGCGTTCCGACATTGATAAGAATGCTGTGATTAATATTAGTGTTATGGTAAAAAATGTTAATGAAGTTTATAAAGTTGTAGATAGGATCAAACAACTGGGTGATGTTTATACTGTAACTAGAGTTTGGAATTAGAGGTGCCAGTAAATATGAAAATAGTTTTACAAAGAGTGAAAGAAGCAACGGTGACCAACGATTCGATAAAATACTCGATTGGACAAGGTTATTGTTTGTTAGTTGGATTAGGTCAAAATTCAACTGAAGCGGATATAGACGTGCTTGCTAAAAAAATTGTCAATGCCCGTCTTTTTGGAGATGACAACGGTAAAATGAATTTAAGTTTATTAGATATAAAAGGTCAAATATTATCTATATCACAATTTACTTTATTTGCTGATGTGCGTAAGGGTAATAGGCCGGGCTTTACAAAGTCAATGCCACCGGAACAAGCCGAACAATATTTCGACAAATTCAATGAAACTTTACGCTCATATGGCGTAGAAGTATTTACTGGTGAATTTGGTACAGATATGTTGGTTGATATTGCTAATGATGGACCTGTCACGATAATTTACGAAAGTCAGGATGGCAAAGTTATATGAAGAGGCTCAATACTTGGTTAACTAAACATCATTTAAAAAATATTCCCACACTTATTGTCGCAGTTGTTTTTATTATCTTTGTCGTGATTTTAATTGCTTTCTTAAATCATAATGATGAAGATAGTAGCACGATATATATTACTGAAGATGCAAAATTACTTACAGGACCCAATGCTACTTACCCACAAATAAAAGCTGTATATAAAGGACAAAATTTCCATAAAGTTAGAAAAACCGGTAAATGGATTGAAGTAGAATCTAAAAACGGTAAAGAAAAAGGTTGGATCGCTGGCTGGCATACAAATTTAAATATAAAGCCAGATAAGACGGCTGATGCTAAGCCACTAAAAGATAAAACAATTGTACTTGACCCTGGTCACGGAGGAAGTGACCAGGGAGCTTCAAGTAGAACAAACAAAAAAAGTTTAGAGAAAGTATACACTTTAAAGACCGCTGAAGAACTTAAAGTACTCTTAGAAAAAGAAGGGGCTAAGGTCAAAATGACGAGAACTAGCGATGAATATGTTTCGTTAGATGATCGTAATATTAAAGGTGATGCTTTTATTAGTATACATAATGATTCATTGAAATCTTCTAAAGCAAATGGTGGCACAGTATATTGGTTTAAAGATAGCCAAAAATCTTTAGCTGAAACTATAAATAATAGCATTCAAAAGAAAGCATTATTATCTAACAGAGGTGCGAGACAAGAAAATTATCAAGTATTGAGACAAACAAATGTACCAGCAATTTTATTAGAATTAGGTTATATTAGTAATCCTACTGATGAAGTAATGTTAACCGATAAATTACATCGTCATATTGTAGAACATGCAATTATAGATGGTTTACGTGCATATTTTTCAAAATAAAAAGGTTGCAAAATAATTGTAAACTGGTTATGATTATTAATGAATTTTATAAATTAACCGTTATGATTCTTGATTGTTTTAAAGGACAAGGTAACACGTCATCGTGTGAAGAGATATAATTCTAGGCTGAAAAATTATACTTAGTCGTTTAAAATGAATGAACACAGGAACAGGTGCTCTTATCAAAAAGGGAGCCGTTTTACGAGCGTTATTCGTGTAAAAGTGGGTCATTTTAGATAACAATTTGACCAATTAGGGTGGCAACACGGCAATTCGTCCCTTGTATGATTAATCATCATGCAAGGGTCTTTTTTTTATTTTAGACAAGGAGAGATGAGTATGATAAATATTCCAAGAGGAACTCAAGATATATTACCAACAGAATCTATAAAATGGCGCTATATAGAAAGACGTTTAGAAGAGTTAATGACTTTATATAATTATGGAGAGCTACGCACACCAATATTTGAAAGTACTGAATTATTCGCTCGAGGCGTAGGTGATTCTACTGACGTTGTACAAAAAGAAATGTATACATTTAAAGACAAAGGTGATCGTAGCATTACCCTCCGCCCAGAAGGTACAGCTGCAGTAGTAAGATCATATATTGAAAATAAAATGCAAGGATATGCTAACCAACCAATTAAACTTTATTATTTAGGACCTATGTTCCGTTATGAACGTAAACAAAAAGGTCGTTATCGCCAATTTACACAGTTTGGCGTTGAAGCTATTGGTGCTGAAAATCCGAGCATTGATGCCGAAATTTTAGCAATGGCAGTGCACATTTATGAGTCATTTGGTTTACAACATTTAAAACTCGTTATTAACAGTGTCGGTGATATTGAATCACGCCAAGAATATAACGAGGCGTTAGTCAAACACTTTGAACCGATTATTGGTGATTTTTGTAGTGACTGTCAGGCTAGATTACACACAAATCCAATGAGAATACTAGATTGTAAAGTGGATAAAGATAAAGAAGCAGTTAAAAATGCGCCACGCATTACTGAATACTTAAATGACACCTCTATTAAATATTTTAACGAGGTAAAACTACACCTTGATCGTCTTGGCATACGCTATGAAGAAGATCCGAACTTAGTTAGAGGATTAGATTATTATACACATACGGCTTTCGAGTTAATGATTGATAACCCTAACTATGATGGTGCAATCACGACACTTTGCGGCGGTGGACGCTACAATGGTTTATTAGAACTGTTAGATGGTCCAAATCAAACTGGTATTGGATTTGCCTTAAGTATTGAAAGGTTATTACTAGCTCTTGAAGAGGAAAATATCGAATTAGACGTTGCTAATGACTTTGATTTATTTATTGTTACGATGGGTAAAGAGGCCGATGACTATGCTGTGAAAATGTTAAATGATTTACGTAAACAAGGTATAAAAGCTGACAAAGATTATATGGAGCGTAAAATTAAAGGCCAAATGAAACAAGCAGATAGATTGAACGCAGATTATACTATCGTAATAGGCGACCAAGAATTAGAAAATAACGAAGTAGCCATTAAAGACATGAACACGGGCGAAAGTGAATCTATCCAATTAGATAGTGTCGGCGCATATTTTAAAAAATAAGGAGAATATAAAATGAGTAAACGAACAACTTACTGTGGACTAGTTACAGAATCATTATTAGATCAAGAAGTTACATTAAAAGGTTGGGTGCATAATCGTAGAGACTTAGGTGGATTAATTTTTATTGACTTAAGAGACCGCGAAGGTTATGTACAAATTGTCTTTAATCCCTCTTTCTCTAAGGAAGCGTTACAAATAGCTGAATCAGTTCGTTCAGAATACGTTGTAGAAGTTACAGGGATTGTTAAGAAAAGAGATTCAGAAACAGTAAACCCAAAAATTGCTACTGGACAAGTTGAAGTACAGGTTTCTGAAATTACAGTGATTAATAAAGCAGAAACGCCACCATTTTCATTAAACGAAGAAAATCAAAATGTTGATGAAAATATACGTTTAAAATATAGATATTTAGACTTGAGAAGACAAGAGTTAGCTCAAACATTTAAAATGCGTCATCAAACAACAAAATCTGTACGTAACTACCTAGATAGCGCAGGTTTTTATGATATTGAAACACCAGTTTTAACTAAATCAACACCGGAAGGCGCGCGTGACTACTTAGTACCTTCACGTGTTCATGATGGGGAATTTTATGCATTACCACAATCGCCTCAAATTTTTAAACAATTATTAATGATTAGTGGCTTTGATAAATATTATCAAATCGTTAAATGCTTCAGAGACGAAGACTTACGAGCTGATAGACAACCTGAATTTACACAAATCGATATTGAAATGAGTTTTGTTGATCAAGAAGACGTGATTGAAATGGGCGAAGAAATGTTGAAGAATGTCGTAAAAGACGTTAAAGACATAGATTTAGATGGACAATTCCCACGTATGACATATGATGAAGCAATGACAAGATTCGGTTCGGATAAACCAGATACTCGTTTCGACATGGAATTAATCGATGTCTCTGAACTTGGAAAAGTTATGGATTTCAAGGTGTTTAATAGTGCAGTTGAGAGTGGTGGTCAAGTTAAAGCTATTGTTGCTAAAGGCGCTGCTGATCAGTATACACGTAAAGATATTGATGGTTTAACAGAATTTGTAAATATTTATGGAGCTAAAGGTTTAGCATGGGTCAAAGTCGTAGAAGATGGCGTTAGCGGACCAATCGGACGTTTCTTTGAAGATAATCATGTGACGACATTACAAAACTTAACTGGTGCTGAAGCAGGTGATTTAGTGTTATTCGTAGCAGATTCACAAAGCGTAGTGGCGCAAAGTTTAGGGGCATTACGTGTTAAATTAGCTAAAGAGTTAGGTTTAATTGATGAAAGTAAATTGAACTTCCTATGGGTAACTGATTGGCCATTATTAGAATATGATGAAGATGCTAAACGTTACGTTGCTGCACATCATCCATTCACTGCACCAAAAGATGAGCATATCGAAAGATTATCTTCAGAACCTGAAAAAGTACAAGCTAAAGCTTATGACATCGTGTTAAATGGCTATGAACTTGGCGGAGGTTCTATAAGAATTCATGAAGGTGGCTTACAAGCTAAAATGTTTGAAGCTCTTGGTTTTACAGAAGAACAAACACGTGAACAATTTGGATTCTTATTAGATGCATTTAAATATGGAGCTCCACCACACGGAGGTATTGCTCTTGGTTTAGATAGATTAGTCATGTTACTAACTAATAGAACAAATCTTAGAGATACGATTGCATTTCCTAAAACGGCATCTGCAACTTGTCTATTAACTGATGCGCCAAGTGAAGTATCTGAAAATCAACTTGAAGAATTATCACTACGTATTAGACATTAATATCTGTGAGTTTAATTTCTTGCTAATACGAAAAAATGTGGTATGATATATCCATAAGATAGTCATCTGTAATGTTCGTATGTTTGCTTTTTAATTTGGGCCTAACACTCTTTGATCAAGGGAGCCCAATAGGTTTTCTTGTAGCGCAAACGCCTCTTAAGGAGGACTTGCAAAACTAGAAACAGGGCACCCACCTGTATATAGCAGGCCGAATGATCAAGCTACTTATAACTACGGCATTTACGGTCTCTATCGGTACGCAAGACTTAGGTCTTGCGTATTTTTTTGTTTACTTTTAAAATGTGAGTAAAATTTTTAAGGAATTTCATGTATAATCTAAATTATTAAAAATAGATAAAAAAGAGGAGTATTGTTATGAAGCATCAATTTTCAAGAAATGAATTGGCTTATGGTCAAGAGGGTTTGGATTTATTAAAAGAACAAACCGTTGTAGTACTAGGAATTGGTGGCGTTGGATCCTTTGCTGCTGAAGCATTATCACGTACTAACATAGGTCATATTATACTTATTGATAAAGATGATGTTGATATTACAAATGTAAATCGTCAATTACATGCTTTGACTTCAACTATAGGGCAAAGCAAAGTCACATTAATGGAAGAACGCATTAAATTAATTAATCCTGACTGTAAGGTGACATCATTACATATGTTCTACACAGAAGATACTTACGAAGCATTATTTGAGCAATACGATATTGATTATTTTATTGATGCTAGCGATACTATTATGTATAAAGTACACTTGATGGAACAATGTTTAAATAGAGATATTAAAGTTATTTCGAGCATGGGAGCGGCTAATAAAACTGATCCAACACGTTTTACTATAGAAGACATTTCTAAAACGCATACTGATCGCATGGCGAGAATAATTCGACAAAAGTTAAAGAAAAAGGGCATTAAGAAAGGTATACCGGTAGTTTTCTCTGATGAAAGTCCAATTATTATTAGAGAAGATGTTAAAGAAACAGTAGGTGATGCAAATGCCCCAACAAGAAAAGGACAAATACCTCCTTCGTCTAATGCATTTGTTCCTAGCGTCGTAGGTTTAATATGTGCCAGTTATGTAATAAATGATATATTAAAAGATATCCCAGTTACTAGAATTAAAGATAAAGGTTAAGCATAGCATTATAATAAATAAGAACCGTTACTAGCTTTTTAGTCAAGTAACGGTTCTTATTTATTATTTCAAGTTTTGTTGTTGTGCTTTAATAATATTGTCATAAATAGATTTAAATTGTTGTTCAGACTTTGAAGTCGTTTTAGGTTTATAATAAATTTTATTTTTTAGTTTATCAGGTAAATATTGTTGTGCTATAAAACCACTTTCATGACTATGTGGATATTGATAACCAATAGCTCTACCTAGGTCTTTAGCACCAGCATAATGTCCATCTTTTAAGTGATCCGGAATTTGACCAACATGGCCTTTTCTAATATCAGACAACGCATTATCGATCGATGTTATAGCAGAATTAGATTTGGGTGACAGGCATAATTCAATTACAGCTTGACTAAGCGGAATACGTGCCTCTGGAAAACCAAGTCTCTCTGCTGCATCAATGGCGGATAATGTTCGTTGACCTGCATTAGGTGAAGCTAATCCGACGTCTTCAAAACTAATAACAAGTAAACGTCGTGCTATCGTAGGCAAATCTCCAGCTTCTATAAGACGTGCAAGATAGTGTAATGCTGCGTTAACGTCACTACCACGAATAGACTTTTGAAATGCACTCATAACGTCATAATGCATATCACCATCTTTATCACTTAAAAATGCACCTCTTTGTAAACAATCTTTTGCGTCTTGCAACGTAATATTGCGTACTTCATCACTAACGTCAGAGCTAAGTACTGCTAATTCTAAAGCGTTTAAAGCACTTCTTACGTCTCCTTGACTTTGAGTGGAAAAATATTCCATTGCATCATCATCGACTCGCACATTATAACTTTTCAGTCCTCTTTCGTCATCTTCTAAAGCTCTTTTAAGCGCTAAGTTTACATCTTCATCTGTAAGTGGATACAATTCGAAAATTTGAGCTCTCGAACGTATCGCTGGATTGATTGCGTGATAAGGATTAGATGTAGTAGCACCAATTAATACTATTTTTCCGTTTTCTAGATGAGGTAATAGAAAATCTTGTTTCGTCTTATCTAATCTATGAATTTCATCTAATAATAAAATGACTTGGCCAGACATTTTTGCTTCTTCGACTATAAGTTGCATATCTTTTTTTGTATTAGAAACCGCATTTAACTGTCTAAAATTATATTGGGTACTACCAGCGATAGCTTTGGCAATACTTGTTTTTCCGATACCTGGAGGTCCATAAAAAATCATAGATGATAAGCGTTTTGTGTCTACCATTCTTCTGATAATGCCTCTAGGACCAACTAAATGTTGTTGAGAGATAATTTCATTTATATTTTCTGGACGCATTCTTGCAGCTAACGGTTCATTAGTCACGTTGCTTCACACCTTTCTAATTCTATATTAACGCAAAAAATGATACTATGGGAATATATAAGTATTCGATTAAGTGAGGTTATATAATGAAAATTTCAACTAAAGGAAGATATGGGTTAACTTTAATGATTTCCTTAGCTAAAAAAGAAGGGCAAGGCTGTGTATCATTAAAGTCTATAGCCGAAGAAAATAATTTAAGTGATTTATATTTAGAACAACTTGTAGGTCCTTTAAGAAATGCAGGATTAATACGTAGTGTACGTGGTGCAAAGGGTGGTTACCAATTAAGAGTACCTGCCGAAGAAATTAGTGCCGGCGACATTATTCGTCTTTTAGAAGGTCCGATTACATTTGTAGAGAGCATTGAATCTGAACCGCCAGCTCAAAAGCAATTATGGATTAGAATGCGTGATGCGGTAAGAGATGTGCTTGATAATACTACATTAAAATATTTAGCTGAATATAAAGAAACAGATAATTTAGAAGGATACATGTTTTATATTTAAAAAATCCAAATAATATGTTTATAAATTAATCATTGTGGTATTTACGTAATACGAACTCATTAAGGAGGTTTTTATAATGGCTGATGAAAATAAATTTGAACAGGCAAAAGGTAACGTTAAAGAAACAGTAGGTAATGTTACTGATGATGAAAAACTTGAAAAAGAAGGCAAGAAAGATAAAGGTTCAGGCAAAGCTAAAGAAGTCGTAGAAAATGCAAAAGATAAAGCTAACGACGTAATTGATAAATTTAAAAAATAATCAATTGACACTAAACAATAAAGGAGCCGAATATTATGGCAGAGAATTTCTTAGACAAAGCTAAAGAAGCTGCTAAAAACGTATCAGATAAATTAAAAGATACTGATAACGAAAAAGCAAAAAATGCTAGTGAACAAATTGATAAATTCACTGGAGCTGGTGACAAGAACGAAAGTGACCATAAAGACGAAAATAAAGATAAAAAAGATAAAAAATAATAAAAAAGCCTACAGCACTTAGTTTGCTGTAGGCTTTTTTTAATTTTCGTTATTTATTTCTCCAACTAACTTGTGTAATTTTTTATATGAATCTAATTGTGCTTCTTGGTCATAAATATAACTAATAGCCATTAATTCATCTATACCCCCATTGTCAGCAATAAATGATTTTAGCTTCTGTTTTACTGTTTCTTCAGAACCAATTAGGGATTGTGACATACGTTGTTTAGCTAATTCAAATTCTCTTGGTGTTAATAGTCCTTGTAAATCATCAGTTGGTGGTTGTACGGGTTGCATTCTACCACGAGTAATACTAACCATAACTTGCGCTTGAGTTGAGGCTAAGTATTCTGCTTGTGCATCAGTTTCGGCAACGATAGCATTTAGACAAACAATCATATAGGGTTTCTCTAATACATCCGAAGCTTCAAATAAAGATTTATATATTTCCATAGCATCATGCATTTGCTGCGGTGCAAAATGGCCGGCGAATACATAAGGTAACCCTTTACGTGCAGCTAAATGAGCCGAATCCGTTGAAGAACCTAATATATAAAGTGGTACATTTTTGTCTACAGCTGGATAAGCACGAACATAACCTTGCTGGTTAGCAGGGCCAAAATATGTCGCAAGTTGTTCTACTTCTTCAGGAAATTCATATACACCATTATGCTGATCACGACGTAACGCGCTTGCAGTCATCATGTCAGTACCGGGTGCTCTTCCTAAACCTAGGTCGACACGGTTTGGAAAGACTGTGGCCATTGTGCCAAATTGCTCAGCGACAATTAATGGAGCGTGGTTAGGTAACATAATACCACCTGAGCCAACTTTTATTGATTGTGTGTGTTCTAATGTATGTTGAATTAACAACGCCGTGGCAGAACTAACTAAATTAGGTGCGTTATGATGTTCAGCTATCCAATATCTTTCAAAATTTAATGTCTCAAGATTTTGTGCCAATTTAACCATATCGGCGATAGCATCTTTATCTGTCTGTTCTTCTCTAATAGGAACAAGATTTAACGCGGATAACTTTATTTCTGTCATTTTTTATCCTCCTTAGTAATAACTAATAATTGAAAGTATAACAGCCTTATGATAACTTGCGTAAAAAAGTGCTCACTGTTATAATATAGTAAATTTTAACGTTAGGTGGCCTTATTAAGACAATGGATAAATCTCATAAACAATTCGTAACTAAAGCAGCAATGATAAATAATAAATGAGATATGCCGTTGTCTAAGCTTAATTAAAATCACTTAGTTTATATTAATTATGATAATAAAGACATGCATATCACTATGAAGGTGAGGAATACGTTATGTCTTTTTATTATGCCCAAAAACCATTTGAAGCATACGGTAAAGTGTTAGTTAATGACGTAGACATTAGAGTAGAAAAGGGAGAGCATATTGCTTTAATAGGTAACAATGGCGTCGGTAAAACATCTATATTAAAAGCGATATACGATTTTTATAGCGATGATGCTTATTATATGGAGCAAGATTTGACTAACTATAAAAAATATACTGCCATGGATTATGTTATTTCATTATATCCTGAAATTTATCAAGTTAAGGAGCAAATGGCATATGATTTAGAGGCTGTGTCTAAATATATAGAACTTGAAGGATATGAATTTGAGCAAAAAATAGTGACTCAAGCTAAACAATTTAAAATATCTGAAGAAGCATTATATAAGCAAATTGAACAGTTAAGTGGTGGAGAACAAACGAGAATAGCAATTATCAGGGCAATATTGTCACAACAACCACTGTTGTTATTAGATGAACCGACCAATCATTTAGACAGTGAAATGACAAATGACTTGAGTCATTTTATAAATAAATCAACACAAACTATTATAGTTATTTCGCACCATCGTACTTTTATTAATCACGTAGCAACACATATCGTCGAAGTTAATAGTGAAACAACTACTAAATATGAGGGTAATTACGATCATTATAAAGAAATTACAGATTTAACACTAAAGTCACAGTACAATGTTTATGTAAAGCAACAAAAACAAATTAAACAATTAGAAAATAATATTCAACGGATTAAACAATGGCACGATGCTTCCAATGCTAAGACAAGTGTTAGAGACCCAATTGGCCAGAAAAAATTAAGTAAACTAATTAAGCGAGCTAAAATTAAAGAAACGCAAACTCAGCATAAAATAGAAAACGAAACAATAAATAAACCTATGAATGACCATCTAGATCAAATGAAATTTAATAATGGTCAACATTTCAGTAATAGAAATCTTTTTCAATTACATCAAGTAAGTTATCAAAGTCAGCACCAACTCATTTTTGATAAGGTTGATATAATTATGAAAAAAGGCGAAAATGTCTTAATAACAGGGCCCAATGGCAGTGGTAAATCATTGTTGGTCGAATTAATAAAAGGACGTATTAAACCTACTAGCGGTACGATTACTATTTCACCGTCCCTATATATTGCATATTTTGATCAACAAAATAATAATTTGAATTATGATGCTACACCAATGGAAATGGTAATGACGATAAAAGACATGACACGCAGTAACGCCCAAACTATACTTAATGCATTTAACTTTAAACATGAAAGTATATTTGATAAAGTTAGCCATCTTTCAATGGGAGAAAAAAGTCGACTACAGTTTGTATTATTATTTTTTGCACAACCACATTTACTCATATTAGATGAACCGACTAATTATTTTGATATTCACACGCAAGAACTTATTATGGAAATGCTAAAAGATTTTAGTGGACAAGTACTGTTGATTACACATGATGAATATTTAAAAAGTAAGTTTGATGCGACGCATTGGTATATTAAAGATTGCAAAATAATAAATACAGCAACACAACCAAATAATGATGTTGATTTAGATAGCACATTATCTTTAATAGAAGATTTCAATGATATAGATGAATTTGGACATTATAAAACAGACGACTAGAAAAATTATAAACATGGTGCTATCATTGGACCATTGATAAAATTGTGAGGAGTGTCGAAAAGTCATGGAAGTTTATGCAGATAATGCTGCAACTACACCAATTAAACAGCCAGTGATTGATAAGATGATGGAAATCTATACTTCACATTATGGAAATCCATCTTCAATGCATAGTATTGGGAGAGATGCGCGTAAATATTTGGATGAATCACGTCGAGCTATCGCCCAAATGTTAGGTGCAAAAACGAATGAAGTGATTTTTACAAGTGGCGCAACTGAATCTAACAATATGGCCATAAAAGGAATTGCTTATAAACATCAACATAAAGGTAAGCACCTTATTACATCCAAAATCGAACATCATTCTGTGTTACATGTCTTTGAACAACTTGAGGACGAAGGATTTACAGTGACTTACCTTGATGTAGACGAACAAGGTATTATCGACATTGACCAATTGAAAAATGCGATTAATGATGAGACCATTTTAGTATCAATCATGTTTGTTAATAATGAAGTTGGAACAGTACAACCTATGTATGATATAGATGATATAGTAAAGCAATCCAACGCGCTATTTCATGTAGACGCTGTGCAAGCAATCGGACATCTAGACATAGATTTTAATGAATTTAGTATCGATGCAATGAGTATTACAGCTCATAAATTTGGTGGGCCTAAAGGTGTTGGCTTACTACTTGTTAAAGAAGGCACATTAATGAACTATATGCAGCTTGGCGGAGAACAGGAAACTAAACGTCGTGCTGGCACCGAAAATATACCTCAAATTGTTGGACTTACGGAAGCACTAAGACTGGCTACTGAGAATTTAGACGACAATAATATTCATTTAATGTCTTTAAAAAATTTATTTTTAGTGAAACTTCAAGAGAGGTCTATACCATTTGAAGTTAATGGTTCAATGATAGATACTACAGGTCACGTCGTAAATATATATATCCCATTTATCGATGTCGAGACGATGCTCACACTATTAGATTTATCTAATATTTATGTTTCTTCAGGCTCAGCATGTACTGCAGGTTCAACCACACCATCCCACGTGTTAGCGGCTATGTATGATGACGGGGATAGAGCTAAACATTCTGTAAGGTTTAGTTTTAATGAGTTAAATACAGAGGCAGAAATTAAATATATAGCAATGGAAATTCACAAAATCTATCATAAATTTAAGGAGGAATAATAGTTGGGCAACGAAAATACACGTGTAGTTGTTGGCATGTCAGGTGGCGTCGATAGTTCTGTTACGGCTCACATATTAAAAGAGCAAGGTTACAATGTTATAGGTATATTTATGAAGAATTGGGACGACACTGATGAAAATGGTGTATGTACTGCAACTGAAGATTATAATGATGTTATAGCTGTGTGTAACCAAATCGGTATACCATATTATGCAGTTAATTTTGAACAACAATACTGGGATAAAGTATTCACATATTTCCTCGATGAATATAAAAAAGGTAGAACACCTAATCCAGATGTAATGTGTAATAAAGAAATTAAATTTAAAGCTTTCTTAGAACATGCACTTAAGCTAGGTGCTGACTATGTTGCAACAGGTCATTACGCTCGTATTAAACGACACGATGATGGGCAAGTAGAAATGTTACGTGGCGTAGATAACAACAAAGATCAAACTTATTTCTTAAATCAATTATCTCAAGAGCAATTATCAAAAGTGATGTTCCCTATAGGAGATATAGATAAAAAAGAAGTTAGAAAAATAGCAGAAGAACAAAATTTAGCTACTGCCAAGAAAAAAGATTCTACCGGTATTTGTTTTATTGGAGAAAGAAATTTCAAAACATTTTTATCACAATATTTACCAGCACAATCTGGTAAAATGCTTACGTTAAATGGTGAAGTTAAAGGTGAACATGGTGGCCTCATGTATTATACGATTGGACAACGCCACGGCTTAGGAATTGGTGGAGACGGAGATCCATGGTTCGTTGTTGGTAAAAATCTAGACGACAATGTACTATACGTAGAACAAGGTTTTGACCACGATGCCTTGTATAGCGATTATCTTATTGCCTCAGATATTTCATTTGTTAATGACGTAGATTTAACAAATGGTTTTGAATGTACCGCTAAATTTAGATATCGTCAAAAAGATACAAAAGTATTTGTACAGAAAGAAGCAGATAATGCTATTCGTGTTAGTTTTGATGTTCCTGTACGCGCAATTACGCCAGGTCAAGCAGTCGTATTTTATGATGGGGAAGTTTGTTTAGGTGGTGCAACTATTGATGACGTGTACAAAACGTCTGGTCAATTAAGTTATGTAGTATAAATAAGATTTTAATATAGAGATTGAGAAGTAAATGATTGGTAGCCATAAGTGTTCGTTAAAATATATTCTAACGTTATATATATTGTTCACTAAAATTAGTCAATCTATGTATGAAAAATACATTTATTAACCGGCTAACAACATATTATTTTTCATTCTCTTTTTTGTTAAAAACTATATCAGTACCACATTAAAGTGTTATACTAAGCTATTAGAAATGAGGTATTTACCATGAAACAAGAACAAATTTATGAATATATTAAACAAGGACAAAATGATAAGGCGTTACAGGCTTTATTTGATAACATTGAAAATAACCCTCAAGAAATAGAAAATTACATAAATGCAGGTATATTAATTGCAGAAGCTGGTGAAATTGAACACGCCGAAACGTTTTTCCAAAAGGCCTTAACAATAGACGCTGAAAATGGGGCCGTATATTATAATTTAGCAAACGTTTATTATAATGAAGGACGTTTAAATGAAGCGATAAAGTTATACCAAACGGCATTACAACATGCTAAGGATGGCTTAGTAGATAAAATAGACGCGAATTACATGATAGGTATGTCATTTAATCAATTAGAATCCTTCAAACAAGCAATGCCATTTTTTATGACTGCAGCTGAAGCGGATGACCGTAATGATATTGAAGTTCAATTTCAGTATGGTCTAGTGTTGTGTCATCTAGAAATGTATGAGCAAGCAATTGAACAGCTAAATTACTTACTCACATTAGATAAAGAACACGTTGATGGGCTTTATAACTTAGGTTTAGCTACTTATATGAGTACTGAAAATGTTGATGATGCTTTGTATTACTTTAATAAGGCGATATCGATTAATCCGGAACATCATATGAGTCAACATGCAATAGCAACATTTAAGTCAATTCAAGAGGAGGAGTAACAACATGACCGATTCTACACTGTTTAACTATTCAATGGTTAAAGGCACGGTTGACGCAATACTATTTCAAAACAAAGATAACTTTTACACCGTGTTAAAAGTTGATACAATTGAATCAAATGAAACCTTTGATAGTATGCCGACAGTTGTAGGATTTTTCCCTGAAGTGGTTGAAGGTGATGTATATACTTTCAAAGGACAAGTTGCTACCCATCCTAAATATGGAAAACAACTAAAGGCCGAAACATTCGAAAAAGAATTGCCACAAACAAAAGAGGCCATCGTCAGTTATCTTTCTAGTGATCTATTTAAAGGAATTGGTAAAAAGACCGCTCAAAATATTGTAAACGCCTTAGGTGAAAATACGATTTCAGATATTTTAAATGATGCTACAGTACTGGAAAAAGTGCCTGGTTTACCTAAGAAAAAGCAACAACAGATTGCCGAACAAATCGCGAGCAATCAAGAAACTGAACGAATAATCATTAGGTTACATGATTTAGGATTTGGTCCTAAGTTAGCCATGAATATTTATCAAACTTATTTAGCCGAAACTTTAAATATAGTCGAAAAAACACCATATCAACTCGTGTATGATGTCAAAGGTATAGGATTTAACAAGGCTGACCTATTAGCTAAAAACATCGGTATTCAATATAACGATCACGAGCGTATAAAAGCAGGTATTTTATATCTATTAGAAGAAGAGTGTATTAAACAAGGTCATACTTATTTGCCAAGTCAATTTTTAATAGATAGTGTTCAAGATATGTTATCAAATCCACCAGCTGAAGAGATAGAAAGAAAACAAATCGAAGCCCAAATCGATCAACTCGTGAGTGATACTAAATTAATACAACAAGAAGACCAGTTTGCTATTCCAAGTTTGTATTATTCCGAAATAAAAAGTGTACAAAATTTGTATCGTAATTTTACCTATACTAAAAAATTAAAAGATATAGAAACTTCGGAACTATTGTTAGAAATAGGAGATATTGAAGATAAAAACAATGTCAGTTATGCCGAGTCACAAAGAGAAGCTTTACAAACGGTTATTAATTCTAAAGTAATGCTATTAACAGGAGGACCTGGTACAGGTAAAACTACCGTTATTAAAGGTATTGTGGAATTATATGCTGAAATTCATGGTTTATCGTTAGATTATGATGATTATAAAGAAGATGATTATCCAATTGTATTAGGAGCACCAACGGGTCGAGCTTCTAAAAGGTTATCTGAGTCGACAGAACTTGAAGCGATGACGATACATCGCTTAATAGGATGGAATCAAGATACGCAACCTGAAGATATTTTAGATAATGAAATTAATGCGAAATTAATTATTATAGATGAAATGTCAATGGTAGATACATGGTTGTTTCATCAATTTATGAGCGCTGTTCCAATGGATGCTCAAGTTATTTTGGTTGGAGATGAGGATCAGTTACCATCTGTGGGCCCCGGGCAAGTTTTTAAAGATTTAATTGATTCTAAGGTGATACCGAGAGTGAATTTAACAGAAGTTTATCGTCAACAAGAAGGTTCTAGCATTATAGAATTAGCGCATCGTATAAAATTAAATCAAGCTGTCGATATTACTCAACGCTTTCATGATAGGAACTTTATTAATTGTTCTACGGACCAAATACCAGAAGTTGTTGATAAAGTAGTTAATAGTGCTGTTTCAAAAGGGTATGATATGAGTGATATCCAAGTTTTAGCACCAATGTATAAAGGCTCAGCAGGAATTAAAAAATTAAATTCAGTATTGCAAGGTATTTTGAATCCTAAGGATAAAGATACAAGGGAAATCGAATTTGGAGAAGTTCTGTTTCGTAAAGGCGATAAAGTTTTACAACTGGTCAATCGTCCAAATGATAATATTTTTAATGGGGATATTGGCGTTATAGTTGGCATATTTTGGGCGAAAGAAAATGCTTTAGATAAAGATGTCGTAGTTGTAGATTTTGAAGGCAATGAAATTACCTTTACTAGACAGGATTTAATGGAACTTACACATGCATATTGCACGTCTATTCATAAATCTCAAGGTTCTGAATTTCCGATTGTCATAATGCCTATGGTCAAACAATATTATAGAATGTTGCAGAAGCCTATCTTATATACTGGTTTAACGAGAGCCAAACAATCTTTAGTCTTTTTAGGTGATCCACAAGCCTTTGATTTAGGATTAAAAACGAATGGCCAAGCAAGAATGACGCAACTTTGTACTTTATTAAAAGCATACTTTAATACAGATGATACCAATGTTCATATCGACAATGAACAAGTTGATAATAGTTTGGATATTTCCATCGAATTGACTGAATCAACTATTTATAAAATAGATCCTATGATAAATATGGGGGAAATGTCGCCATACGATTTCGTAAATGATTGACACAGAGCTAGAAAATAAATACAATGAATTTAAAGTTTACAATGAAGATGAGTAAATAACTTGGGACGATTAGAGATGTACTGGTTGGTGAAAAGTGCAGCGCAAGTTATTGAACGCTACTTCGAATCATTATTAATAACGACTTTATTGAGTGATAAACAAGTTAAGTGCTCTAAATGCTAACGTTACTGTTTATAACTAGGGTGGTACCGCGAATTGTTCGTCCCTTATATAGAGGATGAACTTTTTTTGTGCGCAAAATTAATTTTTAATAATGTATGTATTAAATTGGAGGATTGTTTATGAAAAAATTAAAAGCGAGTGAAATTAGACAAGGGTTTATTGATTTCTTTGTAGAAAAGGGACACATGGTTGAACCTTCTGCCCCATTAGTACCTATTGATGACGATTCATTATTATGGATTAACTCAGGTGTAGCCACTTTAAAAAAATATTTCGATGGACGAGAAACACCAAAAAAACCTAGAATTGTGAACTCACAAAAAGCCATTCGTACAAATGATATCGAAAATGTTGGTTTTACAGCTCGTCATCATACATTTTTTGAAATGTTAGGTAACTTTTCAATCGGTGACTATTTTAAAAAAGAAGCAATAGAATATGCTTGGGAATTTTTAACTAGCGATAAATGGATGGGCATGGATCCAAGTAAATTATACGTCACAATCCACCCTGAAGATGCTGAAGCTTATAAATTATGGCATGAGGATATTGGTCTCGAAGAAAGTCGTATTATTCGTATAGAAGGTAATTTTTGGGATATTGGTGAAGGCCCTTCAGGTCCTAATACTGAAATATTCTATGATCGTGGTGATGAATATGGTCACGATGACCCAGCAGAAGAAATGTATCCTGGCGGTGAAAACGAACGTTATTTAGAAGTATGGAACTTAGTATTTAGTGAATTTAACCATAATAAGGATCATACTTATACGCCACTTCCTAATAAAAATATTGATACGGGCATGGGTCTTGAAAGAATGGCATCAGTGGCGCAAGATGTACGTACGAACTATGAAACAGATTTATTTATGCCAATTATTGAAGAAGTTGAAAAAATTTCTGGTAAGAAATATTTAACTAATAATGAATACGATGTCGCGTTTAAAGTTATATCAGATCATATTAGAACAATTTCATTTGCTATTGCTGATGGCGCATTACCTGCTAATGAAGGCCGTGGTTATGTTTTACGTAGATTACTACGAAGAGCCGTACGTTTCAGTCAATCATTAGATATTAATGAGCCCTTCTTATACAAATTAGTAAATATTGTTGCTGAAATTATGGAACCGTACTATCCAAACGTAAAAGAGAAAGCGCAATTTATTCAACGTGTAATTAAATCCGAAGAAGATAGATTCCACGAAACTTTACAAGAAGGTTTATCAATCTTAAGTACGCTTGTGAAAAAAGCTAAAGATGGCGACAAAACGATTAATGGTGAAGATGCATTCAAACTATACGATACTTATGGCTTTCCAATTGAGTTAACTGAAGAATTTGCTCAACAAGAAGGACTGTCAATAGATATGGAAACTTTTGGTGTGGAAATGCAAAAACAAAGAGATCGTGCGCGTCAAGCACGTCAAAGTGGACAATCTATGCAAATCCAAAGTGATGTTTTAAAACAAATTAATACTGACAGCACGTTTGTTGGCTATGAACGAATGACAGCTAATTCTACAATAACTGACATTATTAAAAATGGCGAACTCGTTAATACAGTTGAAGCTGGTGATGAAATTAGTCTTATATTAAAAGAAACACCTTTCTATGCTGTTAGTGGTGGACAAGTTGCCGATAAAGGTACGATAAGTAATGATAGTTTTGAAATTTATGTAGAAGAAGTAACTAAAGCACCAAACGGTCAAAACTTACACACAGGAAAAGTACAATTTGGTAGAGTGACTACTGGAGCTGAAGTTACTGCTGAAGTAAATCACAACGAACGTCAATCCATTAAGAAAAATCACAGTGCAACGCACCTATTACATGCAGCATTAAAAGAAATTTTAGGCGATCATGTTAATCAAGCAGGTTCATTAGTAGAACCAGATAGATTACGTTTTGACTTTTCACATTTCGGTCCACTATCTGAAGAAGAAATCGAAATTGTTGAACGTCGAGTAAATGAAGAAATTTGGAACAATATTTCAGTTTCTATTAAAGAAATGCCAATTGACGAAGCTAAAAAAATGGGCGCTATGGCATTATTTGGTGAAAAATACAGTGATATGGTAAGAGTTGTTGATATGGCACCGTTCTCAATAGAATTATGTGGTGGTATACACGTAAACAATACATCAGAAATTGGATTATTTAAAATTGTAAGTGAATCAGGTACAGGTGCTGGTGTACGTAGAATTGAAGCATTAACTGGTAAATCAGCATTACTATACTTAGAATCAATTCAAAATCATTTCAAACAATTGAAAAAACAAATTAAAGTAAAAGATGATGATCAAGTTTTAGATAAAGTCGTACAAATGCAAAATGATGAGAAATCACTACACAGACAGCTAGAACAACGTAGTAAAGAAATTACGGCATTGAAAATGGGAGACATTAAGGATCAAGTTGAAGTAATTAATGGTTTAAACGTATTAGCCACTGAGGTAGAAGTAGATAACGCTAATGCAATCCGCGAAACGATGGATGATTTCAAATCAAAATTACAAGATACTGTTATTATTTTAGTGAGCAAGGTGGGCGATAAAGTATCACTTATCGCTACGGTACCAAAATCATTAACTGATAAAGTAAAAGCTGGAAATATTATTAAAGAAATGGCCCCAGTAGTTGGTGGTAAAGGTGGCGGCCGTCCTGATATGGCTCAAGGTGGCGGCACACAACCTGAGAATATCACAGAATCATTACGTTTTATTAAAAATTACATTAAATCACTGTAACTGGAAGATAGAGTGAGTTAAAATAGTGTTGTATAATTTTTACTATATTTGAAGGAGTGTTGGACGTGGAAAACTTAGATAAAACGATGAAATTTAGTTACGATGAAATTCCTAAAAAAGATGTTAGAACAATATTATTGAATGTTTATAATACTTTAGAAGAACGTGGCTATAACCCAGTTAATCAAATTGTAGGCTACCTACTATCTGGTGACCCTGCATATATACCAAGACATAATGACGCAAGAAATCAAATTAGACATATAGATAGAGATGACATTATGGAAGAATTAGTGTCAAATTATCTTCATGATAGTAAGAAAGAATAAATATGTTAACTAATAAAATATTAGGTCTTGATGTAGGAAGTAAAACTGTCGGTATCGCTATAAGTGATTTAATGGGTTGGACTGCGCAAGGCCTAGACACACTCCGAATAAATGAAAACGAAAATGAGCTTGGTATTGATAAGCTTGTCCAAATAGTAAAAAAAGAAAATGTTGGTACAGTTGTAATCGGATTACCAAAAAATATGAATAATTCTATTGGCTTTCGAGGGGAAGCTTCGTTACAATACAAAGAACAGCTTCTTGAAGCATTACCTTCACTTGAAATAATTATGTGGGATGAACGTCTTAGCACAATGGCTGCAGAACGTTCCTTACTCGAAGCTGATGTATCTAGACAAAAAAGAAAAAAAGTTATAGACAAGATGGCCGCAGTTTTCATCTTGCAAGGTTACTTGGATTCAATTCAATAAAAAGGAGAAATTTACGATGACAGAACATAACAATGCAGAGTTACAAATTAATAATGAGGAAGAGTTATTAACTCTTTATGACGAAGAAGGAAATGAAGTTCTTTATCGCAAAGTTTTAGAATTCTATCATCCTGAATTTAAAAAAGAATATGTCATCTTAGCCGAAGAAGGTGCAGAAGCTGATGACGATGATTTAGTTGAATTAGTCCCAATGATTAATGACCCAGACGAAAACGGTGAAGGTGGTAAGTTCTTACCAGTTGAAACTGATGAAGAATGGGATATGATTGAGGAAGTAGTTAATACTGAAATGGACGATGAACACGATCACGACCATGATCATGAATAATTAACGCTTTAAAGAATAAATTCTATTTTTACATAATAGAATTTATTCTTTTTTTATAATTAACCGCATCTATCAATTTTTTTGTTTAAACATTAAAATAGAAATACTATTAAAGTCTATTCAATCTTATCTTTCTTATTAAAATATGATAGAATATTTAAAGTTAATTTATATTTATCACTGATTCATCAAAACTATAAAACATGCCTAACATCTTAATTAGTTATAATATTAAAATCGTTATTCAAATGTTTTAAGTTAATATAAAGGAAGTTACAATTTGGAAAAAAATCAAACTTATTTATTAAATTTGCTCAACCATAATTCAATTAATATTGAGAATTTAAGGACGTTTGCAGAAAAAAATAGTGTGCCAATCGTTGATCGAATGACACTTGAGATGATTAAACAAATAATTAGAATACATAAGCCTACTAAAATCTTAGAAATAGGTACTGCTATTGGTTATAGTTCGATGCAATTTGCTTCTATTGATCCTCAAATTCAAGTAACCACAATTGAAAGAAACGAACGCATGCAACAACAAGCTATCCAAAACTTTGAACATTATAACTTTCAAAAGCAAATTCATTTAATTAAAGGTGATGCACTAGAGCAATTCGCAGCTGTTGAAAATCAATCATTTGATATGATTTTTATCGATGCTGCTAAAGCGCAAACTCAGAAATTTTTTGAGTTATACACACCATTGTTAAAAAACCATGGTGTCGTAATTACAGACAATATCTTATATCATGATTTTGTAGCTGATATTGACGTAGTTAGAAATCGAAACGTTAGACAAATGGTTAAAAAAATACAAAAATATAATGAATGGTTAATTAACAATGAAGCATTTACTACAAATTTTTTAAATATTGATGATGGCTTAGCTATTTCAATTAAAGGAGAGTAAGTATGACTGAATTATTAGTTACACCCAAGTCCGTCTCACATATAGCAACTTTAATAGAAAAAGGTGCAGACGCTTTTGTCATCGGTGAACAAAAATTTGGCTTGAGACTTGCTGGCGAATTTGATCGATCTTCTTTGAAAGAAGCAGTCGAATTAATACATAGCCATGATAAAAAAGTTTACGTAGCAGTTAATGGTATTTTTCATAATTATCATTTAAATGCGCTTGAGGACTATATTTCATTTTTACATGAATTGAAAGTAGATAGAATTATTTTTGGTGACCCTGCTGTAGTGATGTACGTCAAACAACATAAAAAACCTATCCCTTTAAATTGGGATGCAGAAGCTTTAGTTACTAATTATTTCCAATGTAATTACTGGGGCGACAAAGGTGCTAAAAGGGCAGTGTTGGCTCGAGAATTAAGTTTAGATGAAATATTAAACATTAAGCAAGCCGTTAATGTGGAACTTGAAGTACAGGTACATGGTATGACTTGTATGTTTCAGTCCAAACGTATGTTGTTAGGTAATTACTATACATTCCAACAACGTCAAATGAAAATAGAACGTAACGTTATGTCTAACCAATTGCTACTATATGATGAAGAACGTAATAATCAATATCCAGTATTTGAAGATTACAATGGAACCCATATTATGTCGCCAAATGATATCTGTTTAATAGAGGAATTAGAGGCATTATTAGAAGCAGGTATAGATACTTTTAAAATAGACGGCATTTTACAATCAGAAGAATATATTAATGTTTGTACAGAACAGTATAGAGAAGCCATTGATTTATTTAATGAAGATCCAGAATCCTACGAGGATGAGAAATTTATGCTCGTAGATCCAATAGAAGCAATCCAACCCGAGCATCGTCCATTCGATGAAGGATTTTTATTCAAACAAACTGTATATTAAAGGAGGCATAGATCATTGAAAATATTAGAAAAGGCAAATACTTCAGTGACTCCTAAAATTAAAAAACCTGAATTGCTTGCACCGGCAGGAAATTTAGAAAAGTTAAAAATAGCCGTACATTATGGTGCAGATGCTGTCTTTTTAGGTGGACAAGCATATGGTTTGAGATCTAATGCTGGTAATTTTACTATGGCTGAAATTGAAGAGGGCGTTAATTTTGCTCGTAAATACGGTGCGAAAATATATATCACAACTAATATTATTGCTCATGACGAAAACATAGAAGGTTTAGACCAATATTTACAAGACCTTGAAGCAACAGGTGTAACAGGAATTATCGTAGCAGATCCTTTAATTATAGAAACTTGTAAAAAAGTGGCACCTTCGCTAGAAATTCATTTATCAACACAACAATCACTATCAAATTATAAAGCCGTTGAATTTTGGAAAGAAGAAGGTTTAGATCGTGTAGTTCTAGCTCGAGAAACTGGCGCTATGGAAATGCAAGAAATGAAAGAAAAAGTCGATATTGAGATAGAAGCTTTTATCCATGGTGCAATGTGTATAGCATACTCTGGTAGATGTACGTTAAGTAATCACATGACGGCTCGTGATTCAAACCGTGGTGGTTGTTGTCAAAGTTGCCGTTGGGATTACGATTTATTAGCTGTAGATGACGATGGAGAGTTAGATTTAGTATATAGTGAAGATGATGTAACGCCATTTGCAATGAGTCCGAAAGATTTGAAATTGATAGAATCCATACCCAATATGATGGATATTGGCATCGATTCTCTTAAAATTGAAGGTAGAATGAAATCAATACATTACATTGCTACAGTCGTTTCGGTATATCGAAAAGTAATCGATGCATATGCTGCCGACCCGGATAACTTTACAATTAATCCAAATTGGTTGATTGAATTAAACAAATGTGCAAATAGAGCAACAGCGCCGGCCTTTTTTGAAGGAACACCAGGTTATAAAGAACAGATGTTTGGTTCAGTAGGTGAAAAAAATCAATCAGCTTATGATTTTTGTGGATTGGTATTAGACTATGATGAAACTACAAAACTTGCTACTATTCAACAACGTAATAAATTTAAACCTGGAGAAGAAATTGAATTTTTCGGTCCAGAAATCGGTACATTTAAACAAGTGGTTGAGCATATTTATGATGAAGAAGGTAATGAATTAGATGCAGCTCGTCATCCACTTCAAATTATTCAAATAAAAGTCGCAAAACCTCTTTATGCTAACAACATGATAAGAAAGGAAATTGGATAATGAAAAGTACGACCATAATAGGAATTGCTGGTGGCTCAGGCTCTGGGAAAACAACGGTTACTGATGAGATTATGAAAAACTTAGAAGGTCATAGTGTTGCACTTTTAGCTCAAGACTATTACTATAAAGACCAATCGCATTTATCTTTTGAAGAGCGATTAGAAACAAACTATGATCATCCATTTGCATTTGATAATGATTTATTAATAGCAAATTTGAATGATTTAAGAAATGACAAAGTTGTCGAAGTACCTACATATGATTATAAGAACCATACAAGAAGCGATGAAACGATTGCATTTGAACCAAAAGATGTTATTATCGTAGAAGGTATATTTGCACTGGAAAATAAAACATTAAGAGACTTAATGGACGTTAAAATATATGTTGACACAGATGCTGACTTAAGAATATTACGACGTTTACTACGTGACACAGAAGAACGTGGGCGTACGATGGAATCGGTAGTTAATCAATATCTAAATGTAGTGCGACCAATGCACAATCAATTTATTGAACCAACTAAGAAGTATGCCGATATCATTATCCCAGAGGGTGGCAGTAATAAAGTCGCAATCGACATAATGACAACTAAAATCCAGACATTAGTAAGCAAACAATAGTAATTTTATAGTAAAGGAAGATGACATTATGGAAAATCAAAAGCAATATCCAATGACTCAAGAAGGTTATGAGAAATTAGAACATGAACTAGAAGAGTTAAAAACTGTAAAACGACCAGAAGTTGTTGAAAAAATTAAAGTTGCTCGTTCATTTGGTGACTTATCTGAGAACTCAGAGTACGATGCTGCTAAAGATGAGCAAGGTTTTATCGAACAAGATATTCAGCGTATTGAAAATATGATTAGAAATGCCTTGATTATCGAAGATACAGGCGATAACAATGTTGTACAAATTGGTAAAACTGTTACATTCGTTGAATTACCAGGAGAAGAAGAAGAAAGTTATCAAATTGTTGGTTCAGCTGAGGCTGACGCATTTAATGGGAAGATTTCAAACGAATCACCTATGGCTAAAAACCTTATTGGTAAAGGTTTAAACGATGAAGTTCGTGTACCTCTTCCAAATGGTGGAGAAATCAACGTAAAAATCGTTGATATTAAATAAGCTATACTACTAAAAACCCCGATATCATAACAGATATACGGGGTTTTAATTTTTAAGGTTGAAAAAAAAGATATACTAATTCATGAAAATTTGATAAATTTATTTTAATAAGGGTAAATATGAAAGATTGACTACGCATTTACTTTTAATTGAAAAACAAATTATCTGATAATTGAAACTATTCAAAGGGGAGTAATATTTTGGAAACCAAAATATTGAATGAACAAACAATCATTTATTATTTTGAGAATGAAATTTATCAAACAACGTTTGATAAAGTACAACACATTGTTTCGTTTATCGAAGCACAGGAGTTATCTTCAATTTTAGAAGTAGTACCTTCATATCGTTCTGTAATGATTAATATTGACACTACGATAGATGTACCTAAAAATGTGATCACGCAGTTGAATATTGAAGGGCTAGATTTAAATTCAATATCAAATGAAATTAAACAAACACGTATTATTAATATCCCAGTTCTCTATGGTAATGAGCATGGCCCGGACCTAGAAGAAGTTGCGCAACATAATAATTTAAGTAAAGACGACGTAGTAAATATACATAGTTCTAATTCATATTTGATTTATCTACTTGGATTTATGCCAGGTTTTCCATTTTTAGGAGGCCTAAGCAAAAAAATACATACACCTAGGAGAAGTGAGCCTAGAACAAAAATACCAGCAGGGTCTGTAGGGATTGCTAACAATCAAACTGGACTTTATCCAAAGCAGTCACCAGGAGGTTGGCAAATTATTGGTCAAACGCCGATTGATGTTTTTAATATCAACAGAGAACCAATGTGTCTGTATCAACCGGGTGATTACATAAAATTTTATAGTATTACACTTGAAGAATTTGAAGATTTTAAAGTACAACAACAAAATAATATATTTGATTATGAAAGGTTGGTGACGATTGAAAATGGCAATTAAAATAAAACAACCTGGATTATTCACTACTGTACAAGATGAAGGGCGTATTGGTTTTCAAAATTTAGGCTTTTCCATTGCAGGTGCATTAGATCAATATGCATTTAAAATTGGACAACAACTCATTGGCAATAAAGGCCCTGCTTTAGAATGCACTATTATGGGTCCGACTATCGAGTTTAAAAATAATAACACATTCGTTATTACAGGAGCACCTTTTAATGCACAACTTAATGAAACATCAGTGCCACATCAGACCGTTTTGGAAGCTAATAAAGGAGACATTTTAAAATTAAATAATGTTATAGATGGTGCTAGATGTTACATACTATTTGGTAAACCGTTAGATATACCAAAAGTAGCGAATAGTTATTCAACTCATACCCGTAGCCATATTGGAGGTTTCAAAGGGCGTACATTAAAATCAGGTGATTACATAAATTGTATTGAAAATGAGTATTTTAACAATACATTAGGACATAGGTATAATGGTCAACTTGATTTAGATGAAGAATTAACCATTCATATTGTAGAAGGCCCACAAATTGACGCTTTTTCAGCAGCTACGCAAAGTGAACTGACTTCAAATACTTTTACAATTTCTGATAGTTCCGATCGTATGGGGTATCGTTTAAAAGGGCCAACTGTTAGCCCAGAAAAATCTGCAGATATAATATCAGAGCCAGTTGCATTAGGAAGTGTTCAAGTGCCTAATGATGGTAATCCAATAATTTTATTAAATGATAAACAAACAGTGGGTGGTTATACAAAAATTGCAAATGTTTGTCATGGTGATTTGAATGTTTTAGCACAATTGAAACCTGGAAATAAAATAAAATTCAAATGGATTACGATTGAAGAAGCTACAGATAAATTAATCAAACAACAGCAAGAATTTACAAAAACGTTAACAGCTATTACTGAAACACCACAGTTTGAAATTAGTGAAATGAGAAGTACTTCATCAAAAATAGCAAAATTATTAAAAGGGGAATAACAATGAATTTAGAGCAAATAGAAAAATTAATTACACTCGTTAAGGAAAATGACGTTAGAAAATTTAGATATAAAGATTATAGTAGTGAGGTTGATATTGATTTTACTGAACCACAGAGTGGTGCTAATGCAGTTCAACATACTGCCAATATTTCTTCGTCAGAGAGCGCGAATAACTCAGCTCAAAACGAGGGCAGTACTGAATTAGACAATACTAAATCAATAAATGCGTCTATGGTAGGTACATTTTTCCTACAAGATGAAAAAGAATTGACTAATCCAATAATTGAAGTTGGTTCAACTGTTAACAAAGGTGATGTAATTGGTTATATCGAAGCAATGAAAGTATTAAATGAAGTCGTAAGTGATGTTGAAGGAACGGTAAGTGAAATCGTTGCGGATCATGGTACGCAAGTGGAATATAATCAAACGTTAATTAAAGTGGACTAAGCGTAATTTAGGGGGTTAAGTTAATGTATCGATGTTTAATCGCAAACAGAGGAGAAATTGCAATACGTATCATAAGGGCGTGTCGCGAACTGAATATTGAAACAGTTGCTGTCTATGCTTTAGGAGACGAAAAAAGTTTACACGTGAGTTTAGCGGATCAAGCGGTTTGTATCGGCGAAGCAAATGCTTTAGATAGTTATTTGAACCAAGATAGAATTATAAGTGCTGCAATCAATACTGGCGCAACAGCTATCCATCCTGGCTATGGTTTTTTATCAGAAAGTGCTTCTTTCGCTCGTAAAGTTGAAGAAAATGACATTTATTTTATTGGACCTACATACCGCACTATGGAAATGATGGGTGATAAAATAACAGCGAGACAAACTGTTCATAGTGCTGACGTACCCATCATACCTGGTTCAACAGGTGCAGTAGGATCTATTGATGAAGTAGAGGAAATTGCAAAGGATACTGGCTACCCATTAGTGTTAAAAGCAGCTAGTGGCGGAGGCGGTAAAGGTATCCGTATCGTTAAAAGTAAAGAAGAGCTTAGCAAAGCATTTAAAGAAGCGAAAAGTGAAGGGGCAAAATACTTTGATGACGATAGAGTTTATGTTGAAGCGTTTATACCAGTAGCAAAGCATGTTGAAGTACAGGTTGTAGGTGATGGGCAGGACAACTTTGTACATTTGGGTGAAAGAGATTGTTCTGTGCAACGTAAAAATCAAAAGTTAATAGAAGAATCACCATGTTCTGCTCTATCAGAAGAAAAAAGAACTCAAATATGTAACGATGCTGTTAAAGTAGCACGCGCTTCTAATTATAGAAGTGCTGGTACGATAGAATTTTTAGTTACCGAAGACGCTTACTATTTCATCGAGATGAATGCCAGAATTCAGGTAGAACACACTGTTACAGAAATGAGAGCAAATAGAGATTTATTACAAGCGCAATTATATTTAATGATGCATAATCAATTGCCTTTTACGCAGAACGAAATAGTCTTTGATGGACATGTAATCGAAGCACGTATTAATGCGGAAGATCCAGAAAAAGGCTTTCAACCTTCACCTGGTAAAGTAAACGGATTACATTTACCACATGGCTTTAATGTAAGAGTAGATTCACTGCTTTATTCAGGTTATATGGTTTCTCCATACTACGATTCTTTAGTAGCTAAAGTTATTGTTAAAGCGCCAAATAGACAATTAGCCATAGATAAACTTAAAGTTACTTTAGACGAAATGGTAATTGATGGTTTTACTACTACAGCAGATTTCTTATTTGCAGTATTAAATTACCCGCCATATGCACATGGAGATGCAAGAGAAGTGGATATTAAATTCTTAGATAGACATAATATTATTAAGGAGGCTTAATCATGAAAGTAGATTTAAATTGCGATTTAGGTGAATCATTTGGTAACTATAACATTGGTAATGACGAAAATATTATCCCCGTTATAACTTCAGCGAATATTGCTTGTGGATTCCATGCCGGCGATTCTCATGTTATGAATAATACCATTAAATTAGCACAAGAAAATAATATTGGTATTGGTGCGCATCCTGGGTTACCTGATTTACAAGGATTTGGTAGAAGAAACATAGATCTATCACCGAAAGAAATTTATGATATTGTTGTATATCAACTCGGTGCAATCAATGGTTTTTGTGCGATTCATAATGCGAAATTAAATCATGTTAAACCTCATGGTGCACTTTATCAAATGGGCGCTAGAGATGAAGAAATTGCACATGCGATTGCGCAAGCAGTCCATGATTTTGATCCTTCTTTAATATTTGTTGGCTTATCAAACACGTTATTAATTTCTAAAGCTAAAGCATTAGGATTACAAACTGCGTCGGAAGTTTTTGCTGATAGACGTTATGAAGCGAACGGTCAATTAGTGAGCAGAAAAGAATCAGATGCCTTAATAACGGATACTGAAGAAGCTATTAATCAAGTTGTTTCAATGGTTAAAAATCAACAAGTAACCGCAAAAAATGGCGAGAAAGTTTCAATACAAGCTGATACTATTTGTGTGCATGGTGATGGGGCACATGCTTTTGAATTTGTATCACAAATAAGAGAAAGATTATCGAAAGAAGGTATTTCTATTTCGACTTTAGGAGGATAAATAAATGGGGAAAAATGCAGAAAAAAAGAAAAGTGACTTTCAGTTTACTAAAAGTCACAAACGCTTATTATTAGGGTCAGTATTTTTAATGGCTACTTCAGCAATAGGCCCAGCATTTCTAACACAAACAGCTGTATTTACAGCGCAATTTGCAGCAAGTTTTGCTTTTGCAATACTTTTATCGATAATTATTGATATCGGAGCTCAAATTAATATTTGGCGTGTGTTAGTCGTTACTGGTAAAAGGGGTCAAGAAGTAGCAAATGATATTGTTAAAGGGTTAGGTACATTTATTTCGATATTAATCGCAATAGGTGGTCTTGCTTTCAATATTGGTAATATCGCAGGGGCAGGATTAGGTCTGAATGCAATATTCGGTTTGGACGTCAAGTGGGGTGCAGCTATTACGGCTGTATTATCAATTGCTATATTTATTAGTAAAAGCGGGCAAAAAATTATGGATGTCGTTTCCATGGTCTTAGGTGCTTTAATGATTGTAGTTGTAGCTTTTGTTATGTTTAAAGCACATCCTCCATATGGAGACGCATTGAAACATGTTGTAATGCCTGAACAACCAATCGCATTAGTATTACCAATTATTACATTAGTTGGAGGAACAGTAGGAGGTTACATAACTTTTGCCGGTGCACATAGAATATTAGATTCAGGAATAAAAGGTCAGTCATTTTTACCATTTGTTAATAAAGCTGCCATTGCTGGAATTTTAACAACTGGTATTTTACGCACATTATTATTTTTAGGTGTTTTAGGTGTAGTGGTTACAGGTGCTACATTAAGTTCAGATAACCCTCCAGCATCGGTGTTTGAACATGTGTTAGGGCCAATAGGTAAAAATATTTTCGGTGTTGTACTGTTCGCAGCAGCAATGTCATCAGTAATAGGTTCGGCTTATACGAGTGCTACATTCTTAAAAACATTACATAAATCATTATTTAACAAAGCTAACTTAATGGTCATTGCATTTATAGTCGTATCTACGATTATTTTCTTATTTGTTGGTAAACCTGTTTCTTTATTAATTATCGCAGGTGCGTTAAATGGATTAATTTTACCTATTACATTAGGAACTATATTAATTGCAAGTAAACGTAAATCAATCGTCGGTGATTATCACCACCCTAATTGGATGCTATGGTTCGGAATTTTAGCCGTGATTGTAACGATTGTAACTGGTATTTTTTCACTACAAAGTTTAGGCAGTTTATTTGGATATTAATCTTTAGAAATTAATAAATTTGAATTATACGGGAGTGAAATCATGTAATTATATGGTTTTACTCTTGTTTTTATTTATAGTAAATTTATATAAATATGTAGGTTATGAACATAAGCAACTCGATAATAATTATTATTGTTAATTAAAGAATTATAAATTTATAATAATTTAGTTCTACAATCGAGCTTAATGCTCAAATATGATAAAATAACAAAGGCTATGAAATTACATCGAGGTGAACTATAATGATAGGTATAATAGGAGCAATGGAAGAAGAAGTTGCAATACTAAAAAATAAATTAACAAATTTAGAAGAAGTGGCGATAGCACATGTGAAGTTTTACAAAGGCGACCTTAATGATTCTTCTGTTGTTATAACTCAAAGTGGTATCGGTAAGGTTAATGTAGCAATGTCTACAACTTTATTAATAGAAAATTTCCGACCATCAAAAATTATTAATACTGGATCTGCTGGTGCATTAGATGAAGAGCTTAAAGTAGGCGATGTTGTTGTAAGTGAAGCACTAGCTTATCATGATGCAGATGCAACTGCTTTTGGTTATCAATACGGACAAATACCACAAATGCCTACAGTCTTTGAAGCGGATACAACATTGTTATCAAAAGCAATTGAAGCGATACAGGAAACGAGTTTACCTGCTAAAACTGGTCTTATTGTGAGTGGTGATAGCTTTATTGGTTCGAATAAGCAACGTCAGCAAATCAAACAAAATTTCAGTAACGCGTTAGCTGTAGAAATGGAAGCGACAGCTATTGCACAAACATGTTACCAATTTAATGTACCATTTGTTGTGACTAGAGCTATTTCTGATTTAGCGAATGGTGAAGCAGAAATGAGTTTTGATGAGTTCTTAAAAACTGCTGCCCAGTCATCAAGTGAGATAGTAGAAAAAATAATTAAATCAATTTAAAAAGGTGATTATCAAAAATGGGAATTTTCAAGAAATATTTTATGCCAAATGAATACGTGCAATCTATATTTCAAATAGATATAGACAAACTTGCGTCTTCTGGTGTGAAAGGTATCATTACTGATTTAGATAATACTTTAGTAGGTTGGGATGTTGATGCTCCTACTGAAGAAGTTAGAGCATGGTTTAAAAAAGCCAATGACGTAGGCATTACGATTACTATTGTCTCTAATAATAATGAACAACGCGTGGGTAGCTTTTCTCAATCTTTAGACGTTGATTTCATATTCAAAGCTCGCAAACCAATGGGCAAGGCATTTATTAAGGCAACAAAGCATATGCAGTTAAAGCCAGAAGAAATAGTGGTGATTGGGGACCAAATGCTTACTGATGTATTTGGTGGTAAAAGAAGAGGTTTATTTACCATTATGGTAGTACCAGTTAAACAAACGGATGGATTTATTACTAAATTCAATAGAATTATAGAACGCAAATTACTCCAACATTTTAGAAAAAAAGGCTATATCACATGGGAGGAATATTGATTGTCAGAAACTGAAGCTTTAAAATGTATTGGTTGCGGTGCCACATTGCAATCCGAAGATCCAAACGCAGCAGGTTATGTGCCAGAACATAATCTATTTAGGGAAGACGTCGTCTGTAAGAGATGTTTTAGATTAAAAAATTATAATGAAGTGCAAGACGTGGGTATGAATAGCGAAGACTTTTTAAACTTATTAAATGGTTTAGCTGATAAAAAAGGTATTATCGTGAATGTCGTTGATATTTTTGACTTTGAAGGTTCATTTATTAATGCATTAAAACGTATAGTAGGTAATAAAAAAGTGATTCTTGCTGCCAATAAGCTAGACTTATTGCCAAGGCAAATTAATAAAAGAAGAGTGAAAGAATGGTTGAAAAAGACTGCTAGAAAATATGGTCTTGAAGCGGATGAAGTGACATTAATTTCTGCCGAAAAAGGTTGGGGCATAGAAGACTTAATGGCTACTATTGAACATAAACGTAATCAACAAGATGTATATATTGTTGGCACAACAAATGTAGGTAAATCAACGCTTATTAATAAGTTAATTGAACAGAGTGTTGGTGAGAAAGACATCGTTACAACATCACGTTTTCCGGGAACTACTTTAGATATGATTGATATTCCTTTAGATGAAACATCACTTATGTACGATACACCAGGTATTATTCAAGAGCATCAAATGACACATTATGTTTCTGATAAAGAACTAAAAACGATTATGCCCAAAAGTGAAATAAAACAACGTGTTTATCAACTTAACGAAGGTCAAACATTATTCTTTGGTGGCTTAGCACGTATAGACTACGTTAGTGGTGGCAAAAGACCACTCGTATGTTACTTTTCAAATGAATTAAATATTCATCGGACAAAAACTGAAAATGCTAACGACTTATGGCGTAATCAACTTGGTGCAGTATTATCACCACCTAAAGATAGTCAAAATTTTGATTTAGCAAATATCAAAGCTGTCAGATTAGAAACAGGCAAAGAAAAAAAAGATGTTATGATTTCTGGCTTAGGATTTATTACAATAGAAGCAGGAGCCAAAGTTATCGTTAGAGTACCTAAGAATGTGGATGTTGTGTTAAGAAATTCAATAATGTAAGGTGTGTTAAATATGAAATATGCAGTCATAGGTAATCCTATCGATCACTCATTATCACCTGTAATGCATAATGCTAATTTTAAAGCACTTGCTTTAGAGCATGATTACGAGGCGTTAAATATCGATTCTAATCACTTCCATTTGATAAAAGATATCATTACAGAAAGAAATCTTTCAGGATTTAATGTTACAATCCCACATAAAGAAAACATTATACCTTACCTCGATGAAATAGATGAACAATCAAAAACAGTCGGAGCAGTTAATACCGTTTCAATAGTAGACGGTAAGTGGATTGGCTACAATACTGATGGCATCGGCTATGTTGAAGGATTGAAAACAGTTTATCCTGATTTATCAGCTGCCTATATTTTAATTTTAGGTGCTGGTGGTGCTAGTAAAGGTATTACTAATGAACTAATGAAACATGTTAACAATAAAATTACTGTCGCAAATCGCACGCAAAGCAGATTTGATAGTTGGAAGATGGATATAAACAAAATTGACTTAAAAGATGCACAAAAAGCATTATCTGAATTTGATATCGTTATTAATACGACACCTCTTGGCATGAATAATAGTAATGATTTAGTAATTAATTTAGATAATTTATCACCGCATACGTTAGTTAGCGATATCGTTTATATACCATTTAAAACACCTATTTTAAAAGTTGCTGAAGAAAAAGGAAATCCTATACAAAATGGCTTAGATATGTTCGTTAATCAAGGTGCTGAAAGTTTTAAAATTTGGACAAATCAATCACCTGATTATGACACAATGAAAAAAGCTGTTTTAAACCACTTATAAAGGAGATATTATATGTTAACTGGCAAGCAAAAGAGATTTTTAAGAAGTAAGGCACATAATGTAGAACCCACATTTCAAATTGGTAAAGCGGGTGTTAATGATAATATGGTCGATCAACTCGTTGATATTTTAGAGAATAGGGAATTAATTAAAATTCATGTATTACAAAATAACTTCGAAGATAAAAATGATTTAGCAAACCAAGTAAGTGAAAAAACAAACAGCGAAATTGTACAAGTTATCGGGTCAATGATTGTGTTATACAAAGAATCAAAAGAAAACAAAACAATAGAATTACCTTAATGACTAATTCTATTGTTATTTATGGTGGACAATTCAACCCGATACACACTGCACATATGTTAGTTGCTAGTGAAGTGTACAATCTATTATCACCAGATACATTTTATTTTATGCCGAGCCATATGTCTCCATTAAAGACTCATGAAGATTACCTTGATGCACGTTATAGAGTATCTATGATCGAGAAGACTATTGAGGAGCTTGGATTTGGAGAACTTTATCTAGATGAAATTGAACGTGAAGGTCAAAGTTATACTTATGATACGATAATACGTATTATCAATAACAATCCAAACAGTACCGTTTACGTTGTAATTGGTACCGATCAATATGAGCAATTAGATAAATGGTATAGAATCAACGAACTAATGCAATATATTACGTTTGTAATAGTGAATAGATATAAAACAACACAAGAGGTTGAAGATAATATGATAGCCATTAATATTCCGCGTATGGATATTAGCTCAACGATGGTTAGAGAACGTGTTAAAAATAAACAATCTATTCAAATACTTGTCCCTCAAAGTGTTGAACAATATATTAGAGAGGAACGATTGTATGAAAATTGATACTGCCGTAGAATTAGTTAAATCAAAATTGCCAGAAAAACGATTTATCCACTCAATGAATGTGGCTAAAACTGCATGCAAACTTGCCGAAATATATGATGGTGATACGCAAAAAGCTGAATTAGCTGGCGTATTACATGATTATTGTAAGTATGACGATTTGGGAACGATGTATCAAATTGTGACTCAAAATGGTTTGGACAGTAATCTATTGAGCTACGATTCGGAGATATTACATGGTCCAGTGGCCGCAGTAATTATGAATAAAGAATATGACGTAAACGATGAAGAAGTTTTATTGGCGATTAAAAATCATACTACTGGCCGCGCACAAATGACTAAAACTGAAAAACTCGTATTTATTGCTGATTATATTGAACCTGGGCGTAAAACTCCGGGCGTTGAAGAAATCAGAGATTTAGCATACAATCAAGGTAGCTTAGACAAAACAATTTATGAAATATCTAAACGAACTGTATTACATCTAATTAGTAAAGATATTAACGTATATGACGCTACAATTGCTTGTTTAAATTATTATAATTACAGTGATGAAAGAATAAAGGGTGATTAAATGAATTCAGATCAATTATTAAAATTAGCTATCCAAGCTACTGAAGATAAAAAAGCGGAAGATATTATTTCTATAGATATGAGAGGAATCAGTGATATGACTGATTATTTCGTCGTTTGTCACGGAAATAACGACCGTCAAGTTCAGGCTATAGCCAAAGCGGTAAAAGATGCTGCACACGAAGCTGAAATTGAAGTTAAACGTATGGAAGGATATAACGAGGCGCGTTGGGTATTAATAGATTTAGCTGACGTTGTTATCCATATTTTCCATAAAGATGAACGTGATTATTATAATATCGAAAAATTATATCAAGACGCACCAATCGAAACTTATAGACAGGCAGTTTATTAATTATGTCACAATATGAAGGCTTAAGTTTATTTTATGACCAATTAACTTTTGACCAACCTTATGAATCTTGGTTGAAAATAGTTGAACAATATGCACCACAACATCATTCATTATTAGACATTGGATGTGGTACAGGAAATTTAACAACTTTAATAACTCAATTTGATAGTGTTACTGGGATGGATTTAAGCATTGATATGCTAGCATTAGCGGCAAATAAATCACAAAACGTTAATTGGGTTGAAGGTGATATGACTGACTTCACGTTAAATTCCAAATTTGATGTAATATCTATCTTTTGTGACTCATTAAATTATTTAGTGAAACTAGAGGATGTTAAATCAACTTTTAACAATGTATATCAGCACTTAGAGGATGATGGCGTGTTTATGTTTGATGTACACACGACATATAAATTTGATACTTTATTTAATAATAAAAGTTATATCGACGAAACTGACGAAGTGTTTTTAGGTTGGGATGCTATTAAAGGCGAAGAGCCTTATAGTGTATGGCACGAAATGTCTTTCTTCGTGAAAAAACATAATGATTTATTTGAAAGATTTGATGAAAGCCATTATCAACGCACTTTTCCTAAAGAAACCTATGTGCAACTTTTAAATGAAATCGGTTTTAACAATATTACAACTTTTATTGATTTTGATAGTACAAATCATGATACCAACGGTTATAGATTATTTTTTATTGTGAATAAATAAAGTAAATACACTTCTTTACACGTGTTTATCTGTAAAGGAGTGATTTTTATGTCTAATTGGTATGAACAACTTAAGACATTTATATTGAAGAATCCATATTCAATCATATTTGTTGTAATATTTTTGGCAATGATAATATTTTTTTTAAACAATATAACCAAAACTAATTTACAAAATTACCATAAGCCATCTATAAGTCATAATACAAATCGTTTTAGCAAGAACGCATCTACAACTTCGGATTTTAAAGATAAAGTTAAACAACCTGAAAAAATATTTGTAGATATTAAAGGGGCAGTCAAATATCCAGATGTTTATGAAATGAAATCTTCTGACAGGATAAAGCAATTGTTAGATAAGGCGCATCCTACTGATCAAGCAGAATTATCAACAATAAATCTAGCAGAGAAACTATTGGATCAAAAATTAGTGATAATCCCGAATAAAAATGATAAAGTAAATGCATTAAATAATAATTTATCAACTTCGCCCCAAATAACAAATAAAGGCACAAAAACGCCTGTAAATATCAATTCTGCTACCATTGATGAGCTAAAAGAAATTAATGGTATTGGTGAATCTAAGGCACAAGCTATTATAGATTATAGGGAAAAACACGGTTCATTTGATAGTATTGAAAAGTTAAAAGAAGTTAAGGGCATTGGCGAAAAAACTTTTGAAAAATTACAATCTGAATTCATAATTTAGTAGCATGATAATTGCTATAAGGTTTATAAATTTATCAATTTTTACATGGAGGCTTCAAAAATGGATAGAATCAAATGGGATGAATATTTTATGGCGCAAAGTCAATTATTAGCATTACGTTCAACATGCGAGCGCTTATCGGTAGGAGCAACGATTGTTAAAGACAACAGAATAATCGCAGGCGGTTACAATGGTTCGGTAACCGGGGAAGTACATTGTATAGATGAAGGTTGCTTGGTGGAAGATGGCCACTGTATTAGAACTATTCATGCCGAAATGAACGCTTTATTACAATGTGCCAAACAAGGTGTTTCTACAGAGGGTGCTACTATTTATGTTACACATTTTCCTTGTTTAAACTGTACTAAATCTATTATCCAAGCAGGAATTACAACAATTTATTATGCAGAAGATTATCATAATCATATTTATGCATTGAAACTATTAGACCAACAAAATATTGAATATAAAAAAATACCATTTAATCCTGAACATGTGGCTCAATATTTATTGAACAAATAATAAATGTTTTATATTGCATTAGCTTTTCTAGTAGGAATATTGTGGTTGCACTATAAAATTTTAGCTTCTTTATTATTTTTATTTGTCATTTTAAGTATCTACAGAAAAAAGTGTCATTGGTTTATGTACATTATAGTCATGATATTGCCGATACTAAGCTTCCTTTTTTTTGAGCAACAACTTATACATACAATTCAAAAACGCTCTGCTCTATTACAGCAATCAAATATAAACCAACATGGTATTTTTCAAAAAATATACCAAATTAACAATAATACCGTTACCGGGTTTATAAAGATAAATAATAAAAGTTATCGTTTTTATTATTACACTAATGCGTCCATTAATATTAAGGGTATAAATAATCATTCTTGTTATGTTAGTGGCTCATACAAAGCTGTTTCATCTTCAGTACACCGCCCGTTGATAGTGACATTGAAACACATTGATATCAACAATTGTGACCCTCAAAAAATCTCTTTAAATTCTTTTTTTTTACATCATAAACAACACTTGTATTACAAAATTCAACAATCTGGTCTTCATCAATATGATAAAGTTATTGCTGTATTATTTGGAGATGTGAGTTTAATACCGAAACAATTACTTGAAAATGTTAAAGACACAGGTATTTATCATCTAATGGCAGTAAGTGGCTCGCATATAATCGCAATCGTGGCGATGGTATACTTTTCTTGTATACGAATAGGTTTACCCTTACCGTTTATCAAGACATTTATTTGTATTATTTTACCCATATATGGCTGTTATACAGATTTTGCACCGAGTGCTTTGCGAGCGATAATCACAGTGATAACGGTTATAATTTTGCCACAGCGTATGTTATGCAGGGCTACTGATGTTTTGGGGAGTACTTTCGTGATTACATCTTTAATTAATCCTCAGTTCGTATATGATATTGGCTTTCAATTTTCATTTATGATTACACTTTTTATATTATTATCAGCGCCCATACTAACTCACCATTATCAAATAGTTGCTTTAATTTACCTAAATATCGTTACTTTTTTAGGTGGCTTCATGATTAATAGTCTTCATTTTAATCAAATCCAATGGATTGGATTATTTTCTAACCTCATTTTTATACCACTATATACTTTTATATATTTTCCCTTAGCAATATTTTATTTATTATACGTACATTCGCCTATAACTTTTAAATTTATTACTACCTGTGTAGATACACTATACATAGTACATGATAAATTAGTATATTTCTTCTCAATGATGAATAGATTTCATTGGTATATTCCAGAATTAAGTGAAATTCAAATGACATGCTTTTTTGTTATGATATTTTTTATTTTAAGATACGTAGTGCTAAAAAAATTCAAACATGCAATTATACTTTTTTTGCTATTTGCTATCACCATCACTTATTTAACAAAGGATAACAATGTTCAATTTACTATGTTTGATGTAGGACATGGCGATGCATTATTACTTAAAACGGCAAAAAATCATACCATTATGATAGATACTGGTGGTAAAGTGGTAGACAATAATATGCATTACAATGGCTCGATATCGAAATATCATATTTTACCTACATTCAGAAAAAAGGGAATTAATAAGGTCGACTATTTAATTATTACACATCCGCATAGCGATCATATGGGCGAGTTAGAGTTTATTTGTCAAACTGTTTCTTTTAAAAATATAATCATCAATAAGCAATCATTCTCAGCACATCAATTAAATTATATTCTTGATATTGCTCAAACATATAAGATTAATATTTTAGATTTTCATACGTTCAAACACATTAGTTTAGATCAAGTGTATATCGATTTATTAGATGCAACACTCCCAAATTCTAAAGATCTAAACGAACACTCCATTATTGCTTTAATAAAATACAGGAAGTATAAATTATTACTTATGGGTGACGCCACATTGAATAATGAGCAAGTGTTATTAAAAAAATACGACGTTTCAAATATTGATATTTTAAAAATAGGACATCATGGGAGTAAAACAAGCAGCAGCGAATCGTTTCTAAAAATAACTAATCCCAGAATTAGTTTAATCTCTAATGGCCATAATAATAAATTTCGATTGCCAAACGTTAAAGTGATTAATAATTTAAAAGCTATTCAATCATCTATTTATGAAACTGCATATCACGGGCAAGTTACTATTAATTTAGACAAGGAATTAGTTATTTCGACCGAAAAATAATTAAACTTTCTAGAGTGAAGCACTCACAAATGATATAATGAATATTGTTTTTAGTCGTGAAAGGATGCTATTTTAATGAGCGAGAATATTATTACTATATATGGGGAAGCACCTGAACTTATTGAGAAAAAAAGTAACGAAATTATAGCTAAATACCTTAATGAACCAAAGGATGATTTCAATTTCATCAAATTTAATTTGTATGAAACTGAGATTGCTCCTATCATTGAAGAATCGTTAACAATGCCATTGTTTTCTGATAAGAAGGTAGTGTTAGTACAAAATACATATATATTTACTGGTGAAAAACCACCAAAAGATATAAATCATAATATGGATCAATTACTTGAATTTATTAGCAAGTATGATGGGGAAAGTTTAATTATTTTTGAAGTTTATCAACCTAAACTTGATGAAAGAAAAAAATTAGTCAAACAACTTAAAACTAATACACAGCTCAAAAAAATAGAGCAAATGTCTGAAGAGGATATTAAAAATTGGATTAAACAAAACCTTCACGAAGAATATAAAGATATTAAGCAAGACGCATTAAATTTATTTATTGAATTAACAGGGGTAAACTTTAATGCAGTTAAACAAGAATTAGGAAAACTCATTTTATTTTTAGGTGATAGAGTTACGATAAATAGGCAAGATGTTGCACAAATCGTTAACAGAAGTCTAGAACAAAATGTATTTCTTTTGACTGAATATATTCAAAAAAATAAAAAGCAAAAAGCTGTACAATTAGTTAAAGATTTAATCGTTATGAAAGAAGAACCGATTAAATTATTGGCTTTAATTACTAGCAATTATAGATTGTATTACCAAAGTAAAATTTTGAGTCAAAAGGGATACAGTGGTCAACAGATTGCTAAGACTATTAATGTACATCCATATCGTGTTAAATTAGCTCTTAATCACGCTCGCCAATATCATATAGATGATTTATTGAATATTATTAATAGTTGTGCAGAAACTGACTATAAGTTAAAGTCTTCATACATGGACAAAGATCTCATTTTAGAATTATTTATTTTGTCTTTATAAAAAATAGATATAAAAAAAGTTCAAGCTTATGCTTGAACTTTTAATTATTTAGCAGCTGTCATTAAAGATGATTTAATACGATCAGCTTTGTTTGAGTGGATTAAGTTGCGTTGAGCAGCTTTATCTACTTTTTTGATTGCAAAGTTTACTAATTCAGATTTGTTATCAGCGTTAGTTTCAATTGCTGATTTTGCTCTTTTAACTGCTGTACGCATTTCTGATTTTTGAGTAACGTTTTGTGTTTCAGCAGATTGTGTTGTTTTAACACGTTTTACTGCAGATTTAATGTTTGGCATGAGTGTCACCTCCTAAAAGTGAGCTTAGCTATCAAATTTTATTTGATTACAACAAAAAATATTTTATCAAATCAGTAACCTTTCTGCAATCATTTATTTAATGATAGTAACTTTATTTTTGAAATAAAAATAATAATTGGAAACTCTGACAAATATCTTTATAATGAATATGTTACACATATTATCATTATAAATACAAGTTTTTCAATGAGGTTTGCATTTATAATGTAAAAACGTTATTCTGACAAAGATGTTTTACATATATAAGGGTTAGAATTATGAAAGCGAGAATGATAATAAATGGATAAACAAGAAAGATTCAATAGACGTAAAAATATTAGAAACTTTTCTATTATCGCACATATCGACCACGGAAAGTCTACTTTAGCCGATAGAATTCTTGAAAATACAAAATCTGTAGAAACAAGAGATATGCAAAATCAGTTATTAGATTCAATGGACTTGGAAAGAGAACGCGGTATAACTATAAAATTAAACGCAGTACGATTAAAATATGATGCTAAAGATGGTGAAACATATACTTTCCATTTAATTGACACTCCGGGACACGTCGATTTTACATACGAAGTGTCTAGATCTTTAGCTGCTTGTGAAGGTGCAATACTCGTAGTAGATGCTGCGCAAGGTATAGAGGCCCAAACACTTGCAAATGTATACTTAGCTCTTGATAATGACTTGGAGTTATTACCTGTAGTTAATAAAATCGATCTACCAGCGGCAGAACCTGAAAGAGTTAAACAAGAATTGGAAGATGTAATAGGCATCGATCAAGATGAAGTTGTACTGGCTAGTGCTAAATCAAATATCGGTATCGAAGAAATATTAGAACAAATTGTGGAAACAGTACCTCCACCTGAAGGTGATCCTGAAGCTCCTTTAAAAGCACTTATTTTTGATTCTGAATACGATCCATATCGTGGTGTAATATCATCGATTAGAGTCGTAGAAGGCGTCGTCAAAGCCGGAGATCGTATTAAAATGATGGCTACAGGCAAAACGTTTGAAGTTACTGAAGTAGGTATCAATACACCAAAGCAATTACCAGTAGACGAATTAACAGTCGGAGATGTTGGGTACATTATTGCTAGTATTAAAAATGTAGATGACTCACGTGTAGGGGATACAATCACACACGAAAGTCGTCCAGCCGAAGAACCATTACAAGGTTATAAAAAAATGAATCCAATGGTATTTTGTGGTTTATTCCCAATTGATAATAAAGATTACAATGATTTAAGAGAAGCTTTAGAAAAATTACAATTAAACGACGCTTCTTTAGAGTTTGAACCTGAATCTTCACAAGCGCTAGGATTTGGTTATAGAACTGGTTTTTTAGGCATGTTACACATGGAAATCATACAAGAACGTATAGAAAGAGAGTTCGGTATTGATTTAATTGCTACTGCTCCTTCGGTTATATATCAGTGTGATTTAAAAACGGGTGAAACAGTTTCAGTAGATAATCCTGCACAAATGCCTGAACGTGATCGTATTGAGAAAATATTCGAACCATATGTAAGAGCGACTATGATGGTCCCGAATGATTATGTTGGTGCAGTAATGGAATTATGCCAACGTAAACGTGGTAATTTCGTAAATATGGATTATTTAGATGATATACGTGTAAGTATCGTTTATGAAATACCATTAGCAGAAGTTGTGTTCGATTTCTTCGATCAATTAAAATCTAACACAAAAGGTTACGCCTCATTTGATTATGAATTCATTGAAAATCAGGAAAGTGACTTGGTAAAAATGGACATCTTACTGAATGGCGAAAAAGTAGATGCTTTAAGCTTTATTGTGCATAAAGATTTCGCATATGAACGAGGCAAGGCATTAGTGGAGAAACTAAAAACATTAATACCACGTCAACAATTTGAAGTACCAGTACAAGCAGCTATAGGACAAAAAATTGTTGCCCGTACCAACATTAAATCTATGGGTAAAAATGTATTATCAAAATGTTATGGTGGCGACATCAGTCGTAAGCGTAAATTATTAGAGAAACAAAAAGCTGGTAAAGCTAAAATGAAATCTGTAGGGAATGTAGAGATACCACAAGATGCTTTCTTAGCAGTTCTAAAAATGGACGAAGAATAATAAGTAATTTTAAAATGTGATGCATAAATAGCGAATTAATATTTATTTTATATGTTAATAAAAAATGTTCAGTTTTTTAGATAACCCTTGCGGGGGTGGGATTAGTAAATTATTATAATTGCTGACCCACTCCCTGATTTATGTTAAAAATTATTTATAACTAGAGGAGGTGTCCAAATGAAAGTAAAAAGTGCTTATATACATATCCCTTTTTGTGTAAAAATTTGTACTTACTGTGATTTTAATAAGTATTTTATACAGAACCAACCTGTCGATCAATACTTAGATTGCTTAATAGAAGAAATGTCTATGAGTGAGACGAGGGAATTACAAACGATGTTTGTTGGTGGGGGGACACCTACTGCTTTAAGCGTGCCTCAGTTAGAAAAATTATTGATTGCTATAAATAAGATTTTTATTATTTCTGGGGAATATAGCTTTGAGGCAAATCCTGATGAACTAACAATAGAAAAGTTAAAATTATTAAAACGTTATGGTGTAAATCGATTATCTATGGGTGTTCAGACGTTTGATCCAAAATTATTAGAGATTCTTGGTAGAAGTCATAAAACTGAAGATATATATGCCGCTGTCAAAAACGCAAGAACTGTCGGCTTTGAATCGATTAGTTTAGATTTAATGTATCATTTACCTCAACAATCATTCGAAGACTTTCAAAAAAGCTTAAATTTGGCATTAGAATTAGATATAGACCATATTTCTAGTTACGGACTTATTTTAGAACCACAAACTCAATTTTATAACATGTATAGAAAAGGTAAGTTATCAATGCCGAATGAAGATGTAGGAGAGGAAATGTACCAATACCTAATAACAAGAATGAATAATAGCACAATGCATCAATACGAATTATCTAATTTTGGTAAAATTGGTCATGAATCAGAACACAATAAAGTTTATTGGAAAAATGAAGGCTATTATGGATTTGGTGCTGGTGCTAGCGGGTATGTCGATGGAGAGCGTTATACAAATGTAAACCCAGTGAATCATTATATTAAAAAAATCAAAAGTAATGAACGACCAATTTTGCATTCTACGAAACCAACTAAAAATGAACAAATGGAAGAAGAAATGTTTTTAGGTTTAAGAATGAATGAAGGCGTTAGTATTTCTCGTTTTTATCAAAAGTTCAATATTTCTATAAATGAGGTCTTTGGTCAAACACTTTCAGACTTAATGGAGAAGGAATTAATCAAAAAAAGTGAAGATTATTATTCATTAACAGAGCGTGGTAAAGTCATTGGTAACGAGGTTTTTGAAGCGTTTTTATTGAGCGTCTAAAATTTTATTAATTTTCAATGCTTTAACATTGACTTACTTTGACCAATTTGATAAATTATACTTAGCACTTGAAACAAATGAGTGCTAATGAGGTGAAAACATGATTACTCATAGACAATTGAGCATCTTAAATGCCATTGTTGAAGATTATGTCGATACTGACCAGCCAGTTGGTTCAAAGTCTTTGATAGAGCGACATAATTTAAATGTTAGCCCTGCTACTATTAGAAATGAGATGAAACTATTGGAGTCTCTAAACTTAATAGAAAAGACACATACGTCTTCGGGAAGATCTCCTTCCGAACTAGGGTTTAGATATTATGTAGATCAATTATTAAATCAAACATCTCATCAACATCAAAAAAAGATCCAACGTATTAAAGAAATATTAATAGCACATCAATATAATATTTCTACTGCATTAGACGCTTTTGCAAATGAATTGTCTATTGCTTCTCAATATACAACGTTGGTTATGAGTCCAAATCATAAGCAGGATATTATAAATAATATTCACTTAGTACGTGCTAATGATTATTTAGTAGTAATGATTGTGGTGTTTACTTCAGGTCATGTTGAACATTTACATTTAGCAACTCAAAGTCGTTTAGACAATGGTGAGCTAAACAAAATTTCAAATTTTGTAACTGCTAAATACAACGAGTTGTCGACATATCACTTCGAAAATGATTTGAATTCATTTACACAATCAGTAAATGAACGGAAATTCGTTAGGGATATGCTTGAGACATTACAATTACATTTTGATAATCAAAGTAATGGCATTTTTATGGGCGGAAAGGTTAAACTAATTGATGCGTTGAATGAAACAAACGTCTCATCAATACAACCAATTTTACAATATATTGAGTCGAATAAAATAAATGACTTACTCAATGAAATGTCAAATACATCAATTAATGTGAAAATTGGACATGAAATTGATGAAGGTTTAAGTGATATTTCTATCGTTTCAAGTGATTATCACATTGACGATAGATTGAAAGGTAAGATTGCGGTAATTGGACCTACCGCTATGAATTATCAAAATGTAATACATTTACTAAATAAGATTTGGTAATTAATTTTGTATTGGAGGGCAGGAAATGACTGAGAATAATGAAACAGTAAGCAACAACCAAGAAACTGAAGAACAAATTTCTCAAAAGGCAAACCAAAATCATGAAAATGATAATGCCGACAATGTTGCTGAAGAACAAACACAAAATGCGAATGACGACCTGCAAAATAACGACACAGATGTTACATCTGATAACGAAGAAGCACAGGTCGATCCTAAAGACGCAGAAATTGAAAATCTTCAAAATGAAGTTCAGCAAAACGAAGAAAAATATTTGCGTTTATATGCTGAATTTGAAAATTACAAACGTAGAATTCAAAAAGAAAATCAAACAATGAAAGAATATCAAGCACAAAGTGTGCTAAATGATATTTTACCAACAATTGATAACATTGAACGTGCTTTACAAATCGAAGGTGAAGATGAACAATTTGTTTCACTTAAAAAAGGTGTGCAAATGGTTTATGATAGCCTTTTAAAAGCACTTCAAGATAACGGCCTTGAAAAGATTGAATCAGAAGGTCATCAATTTGATCCTAACTTTCACCAAGCAGTAATGCAAGATAACAACGAAGAATTTGAATCGGGTCAAATCACTCAAGAATTACAAACAGGATATAAACTAAAAGAACGTGTACTTAGACCTTCAATGGTTAAAGTAAATGAATAAAATTAAATTACAAGATAAAGACATTATATAACTAACAGGAGGAATTTTTTTATGAGTAAAGTAATAGGTATTGACTTAGGTACAACAAATTCATGTGTTGCTGTATTAGAAGGTGACGAACCTAAAGTAATTCAAAATCCAGAAGGTGCTAGAACAACACCATCAGTAGTTGCTTTCAAAAATGACGAAACTCAAGTTGGTGAAGTAGCAAAAAGACAAGCAATCACTAACGCAAACACTGTTCAATCAATCAAACGTCATATGGGCACTGACTACAAAGTTGATGTAGAAGGTAAATCTTATACGCCTCAAGAAATTTCAGCTATGATTTTACAAAACCTTAAAAAAACAGCAGAAGATTATTTAGGTGACACTGTAGATAAAGCAGTTGTAACTGTACCAGCATATTTTAATGATGCTGAACGACAAGCTACAAAAGACGCTGGTAAAATTGCTGGTTTACAAGTAGAACGTATCATTAACGAACCTACTGCAGCAGCATTAGCTTATGGTTTAGATAAAACTGAAAGTGACCAAAAAGTATTGGTATTCGACCTTGGCGGTGGTACTTTTGACGTTTCTATCCTAGAATTAGGTGACGGCGTATTTGAAGTACTATCTACTTCAGGTGACAACAAACTTGGCGGGGATGACTTTGACCAAGTAATCATTGATTATCTAGTTTCAGAGTTCAAAAAAGAAAATGGCGTAGACTTAAGTCAAGATAAAATGGCGTTACAACGTCTTAAAGATGCTGCTGAAAAAGCTAAAAAAGATTTATCAGGTGTATCTCAAACACAAATTTCTCTACCATTCATTTCAGCTGGAGAAAGTGGTCCTTTACACTTAGAAATCAACTTAACTCGTTCTAAATTCGAAGAGCTAGCTGATAGCTTAATTAGAAGAACTATGGAACCAACTCGTCAAGCAATGAAAGACGCTGGTTTATCAAGTTCTGACATTGACGAAGTTATCTTAGTAGGTGGTTCAACAAGAATACCTGCAGTTCAAGAAGCTGTTAAAAAAGAAATTAACAAAGAACCACATAAAGGTGTTAACCCTGACGAAGTTGTAGCTATGGGTGCTGCAATCCAAGGTGGCGTAATCACTGGTGATGTTAAGGATGTAGTATTACTAGACGTAACACCACTTTCATTAGGTATTGAAATTATGGGTGGACGTATGAACACATTAATCGAAAGAAATACAACTATCCCAACATCAAAATCTCAAGTATATTCTACAGCAGCAGACAACCAACCAGCTGTAGATATCCATGTATTACAAGGTGAACGTCCAATGGCATCTGACAACAAAACATTGGGTAGATTCCAATTAACTGATATTCCACCAGCTCCACGTGGTGTACCTCAAATCGAAGTGACATTTGATATCGACAAAAACGGTATTGTTAATGTTACTGCAAAAGATTTAGGTACAAATAAAGAACAAAACATCACTATTCAATCAAGCAATACTTTATCAGACGATGAAATCGATCGTATGGTTAAAGATGCTGAGCAAAATGCTGAAGCAGACGAAAAACGCCGTGAAGAAAGTGACCTTAGAAATGAAGCTGATAGCTTAGTATTCCAAGTTGAAAAAACAATTACTGATTTAGGCGAAAACGTTTCTGAAGAAGATAAAACAAATGCTGAAGAGAAAAAAGATGCATTAAAATCAGCGCTTGAAGGTTCAGATCTTGAAGATATTAAAGCTAAAAAAGAAGAATTAGAAAAAGTAGTTCAAGACTTATCAGCTAAAGTATATCAACAAGCACAAGAACAAGCGCAAGCACAACAAGGTGAACAAGAACAAGCAAAAGATGATAATGTAGAAGATGCTGATTTTAAAGAAGTTAACAATGACGACGAACAACAAAAATAATTATACTATGCAACAAAAGTCGTAGTTAATTAAATAAGAAATCCAATTGCTTAGCCAAAATAAGTCAAAGTCAATTGCACATTGGCTTTGACTTTTCTTTTTAATTAGTTACAATTTTTAAATAATAATTAGAGGGAGAGATGAACTGTGGCCAAACGAGATTACTATGAGGTCTTAGGTGTAAGCAAAGACGCATCAAAAGACGATATTAAAAAAGCTTACCGCAAACTTTCTAAAAAATATCATCCAGATATTAATAACGAAGAAGGTGCAGACGAAAAGTTCAAAGAAATTTCTGAAGCCTATGAAGTGTTAGGTGATGAAAATAAAAGAGCTAATTATGATCAATTCGGTCATAGTGGACCACAAGGTGGTTTTGGTGGCCAAGGATTTGGTGGTCAAGACTTTAGTGGTTTCGGCGGTGGCGGATTTGAAGACATCTTTAGTTCATTCTTCGGTGGCGGCCGTCAAAGAGATCCAAATGCGCCTAGAAAAGGTGATGATTTACAATATACTATGACCGTAACATTTGATGAAGCTGTTTTTGGTACAGAAAAAGAAATTTCTATTAGAAAAGATGTTACTTGTCATACTTGTGATGGAGAAGGTGCAAAACCTGGATCTAAGAAAAAAACGTGTCACTATTGTAACGGTGCTGGTCATGTCTCAGTTGAACAAAACACTATTTTAGGTAGAGTTAGAACTGAAAAAGTTTGTCCAGTTTGTGAAGGATCAGGCCAAGAATTTGAGGAACCTTGTGAAACTTGCCATGGTAAAGGTACAGAAAATAAAACTGTTAAAATTTCAGTCACAGTACCAGAAGGCGTAGACAATGAACAGCAAATTAGATTAGCTGGTGAAGGTACTCCTGGTGAAAATGGAGGACCTCACGGTGACTTGTATGTTGTATTTAGAGTTAAACCTTCAGAAAAATTCGAGAGAATGGGCGATGACATTTATTACAGCTTAGATATCACGTTCCCACAAGCAGCTCTTGGTGACGAAATTAAAGTACCTACACTAAATAGTAGTGTAATGTTAACAGTACCTTCAGGAACTCAAACAGGTAAACAGTTTCGCTTAAAAGATAAAGGTATTAAAAATGTTCACGGTTACGGTTATGGAGATTTATTTGTAAATGTTAACGTGGTTACACCTACAAAAATCAACGAGCGTCAAACAGAATTGTTGAGAGAATTTGCCGAAATCAATGGAGAAGAATTATCTGAACAACCTTCAAATTTTAGAGATAAAGCTAAACGCTTCTTTAAAGGAGAATAGAATACTATGCAATGGACCGAAGTTTCCATAACAGTTAATCATGACGTAGCTTCTTTAGTTAGTAACATTTTAGAAGATCATGGGTCTAATGGTGTCGTTATCGAAGATTCCAATGATTTAATCCATGATTTTGAAGATAAGTTTGGTGAAATTTATAGTTTAAGTGATGAAGCTTATCCATCCACGGGTGTTAGACTTAAAGCTTACTTTAATGAAATGAAATATAACAATACTTTAAAAACCAATATTATAAATACTATAAAATCGTTAGAAGCTTTAGACAATGAAGTTTTTGATTATCAAGAAAATGTGATTCAAGAACAAGACTGGGAAAATGAATGGAAAAATTATTTTCATCCATTTAGAGCATCTAAACGCTTTACTATAGTACCAAGTTGGGAAGATTATCAAATAATTGATTCTGATGAATTATGTATTGAATTAGATCCTGGAATGGCTTTTGGTACAGGTGATCATCCAACAACCAATATGTGTTTGAAGGCTATTGAAACATACGTAACTGCAAACGACAGCGTGATTGATGTTGGAACTGGTTCAGGTATTTTAAGTATAGCTGCCTATTTACTAGGCGTAAATCGTATTAAAGCGTTAGACCTTGATGAGATGGCAGTAAAAGTAGCTATTGATAATTTTAAAAAGAATAACTGTGAAGATTCGATTGAAGCAGTACCAGGTAACTTGCTCACTGATGAAACAGAAAAATTTGATGTCGTTATCGCAAATATTTTAGCGCATATTATTGATGAAATGATTGAAGATGCTTATAATACTTTAAATGTAGACGGTTATTTCATTACTTCTGGTATAATTGAAGAGAAATACGAAGAAATAATCGATCATATGAAGCGTGTAGGATTTAAAATTATTTCAGTAAACCACGATAATAGTTGGGTCTGTATCGTGGGACAGAAAGTGAGCGAATAATTTTGCAAAGATATTTTTTAAATCAAAACGCTGATATTAATCAGCGTTTTTTTATTACTCAGAGTGATGATATACATCATATTACAAAAGTTATGCGTCATCAAAATGGTGATGATATAATAGTTACTTTTAACAATCAAATAGTCTATCAATGCGAAATTATTACTATTGATGATAATGCTATTGAAATCAACACAAAACAAAAGTTAGAGGTTAATACAGAACTACCTCAAACTATAACGATTTGTAGTGGACTTATAAAAGCTGATAAATATGAATGGTTATTACAGAAAGCTACAGAACTAGGTGCACATCAATTTATTGCTACGACAATGGATCGTTCTGTCGTTAAACTTAACGCTTCTAAGATCGAAAAGAAACTAGATAGATGGCAAAAAATTATCAAAGAAGCAGCAGAACAAAGTTATAGATTATTAATACCTAACTTGGAATATGTGTCGAATTTAAAAACTTTATGTGATAATATAGACCAATATGATTATGTACTTGTAGCATATGAAGATGCAGCAAAAAACGGTGAAACTAATAATTTCAAAACTTTATTACAGCGCTTTGAGCCTAATGCACGTGTGCTTGTCATTTTTGGACCAGAGGGTGGTTTTTCTGAAAATGAGATTGCACTGTTAGATAAGGTTGGGGAACAAATTGGTTTAGGACCAAGAATTTTACGGGCAGAAACTGCACCATTATATGTGTTAAGTGCGATAAGTTATCAAAAAGAATTATTGGGGTGATATTTATGTCCACAGTTGCATTTCATACTTTAGGTTGCAAAGTAAATCACTATGAGACAGAAGCAATTTGGCAATTATTTAAAGAAGCCGATTATGATAGAGTAGATTTTGAAACAAATGCGGATGTGTTTGTTATTAATACATGTACAGTAACAAACACTGGCGATAAAAAAAGTAGACAAGTTATACGCCGAGCTATCAGACAAAATCCAGAAGCAGTCGTGTGTGTGACTGGTTGTTACGCTCAGACTTCTCCGGCAGAAATAATGGAAATACCTGGTGTCGATATAGTTGTCGGTACGCAAGATCGTACTAAATTGATTGGTTACATAGAACAATATAAGCAAGAACGTCAACCAATTAATGGTGTTGGTAATATTATGAAAAATCGTACTTACGAAGAGTTAGAAGTTCCTTACTTTACAGATCGTACACGCGCTTCATTGAAAATACAGGAAGGGTGTAATAACTTTTGTACTTTCTGTATTATTCCTTGGGCAAGAGGTTTAATGCGTTCACGCGACCCGGAAAAAGTAGTAGAACAGGCAACTCAATTAGTTGAATCAGGATACAAAGAAATTGTATTAACTGGTATTCATACAGGTGGATATGGTCAAGATTTAAAAAATTACAATCTTGCACAACTTTTACGTGATTTAGAAACAATTAATAATTTAGAGCGAATTCGTATTTCTTCTATAGAAGCAAGTCAATTAACTGATGAAGTGATTAACGTTATTGCATCATCAAACAAAGTGGTTAGGCACTTACATATACCACTTCAATCTGGATCTGATTCAGTATTAAAGAGAATGAGACGTAAATATTCTATGGCACATTTCTCTGAGAGATTGACAAGATTACATGAAGCTTTACCTGGTTTAGCTGTTACTAGTGATGTTATCGTTGGTTTTCCTGGCGAAACAGCAGAAGAATTTCAAGAAACATTTGACTTTATTGTCGATCATCATTTCTCAGAATTACACGTATTTCCATATTCACCAAGAATTGGTACGCCAGCAGCAAGAATGGACGACCAAATTGACGAGAATATTAAAAATGAACGAGTACATCGTCTAATTAATTTAAGTGATCAACTTGCTAAAACATATGCTTCTAACTTTGAGAATGATGTATTAGAAGTGATTCCTGAAGAAGCCGGTACTGATAAAGGTTCATTAGTAGGATATGCAGATAATTACATGAAGATACAATTTAAAGGCGATGAGTCAATAATAGGTCAACTAGTGAAAGTAAAAATCACTAAAGCTGATTATCCAATCAATGAAGGTGAGTTACTTCGTGTCATTGACCATGCAACTAATAAGTCAGAACATAAAGTTTTAATATAAATTTGTAAATTTTACTAATTGACCGTTAAAGTTAGATATATTATACTAATTTATACATAGTTAAACTATGTATAATAAAGTTAAAAGTTTCGTTGATATTTGGAGGGAGGGAAATACAGATGTCTAAAACAGTAGTCCGTAAAAACGAATCACTTGAAGATGCGTTACGTCGATTCAAGCGTACTGTTTCTAAAAGCGGTACAATTCAAGAAGTGCGTAAACGCGAATTTTACGAGAAACCAAGTGTTAAACGTAAAAAGAAATCAGAAGCTGCACGTAAACGTAAATTCAAATAATTAATAGTTTCGTTGACTCCCTCAACAATATTAATTATAAATAGCAACCATAGTTGATATAATCAACTATGGTTTTTTATTACATTTAAATAATTAAGTAATTTTTTAAAATTGAAAATTATTAAAATTGTAAGATATGAATATCCCTTATCTGTATTAATGACTTACTGTTTATTGTATAATTAAGTAGAGAGCGGGGTGAAATTGTGAACTTATTATCTAATATACATACGTTGGGTTCTATGACCTCAATCCAAAGTCATAGTTGGTTAGACAACTTGGCTAATTTTATCGTAAGTCCAGTGATAGCTTTAATATTAACTTGTGTTATATTTTTAGGTCTTTTATATCAATTATATTCTAAAAAGATTAATATTATTGGTATTATTGCAACATTAGCAATGCTAATTTTCTTTTTAGGCTTTTTAATTAAAGGTGATGTCAATTTAATTACTGTAATTTTATTTAGTATTGGTATCTTATTCTTAATTATTGAACTATTTATAGTAGGGGCAGTAATTGGCATCATCGGTTTAACGTTAATAATATTTAGTATTATTACATTGGGCGATAATTTAGTTTTTATGATAGGTAATGTAGTAATAGCATTGATTTTAGCAATCGTCGAGTGGGTGATATTAGTGAAAATTTTCAAACGTAACATACCATTTTTAGATAAAGTTGTACTAAAAGATTCTACTAATGCTGAATCTGGTTACACATCTCATGATGACCGCTCTTATTTAGTTGGTGACACAGCCGTAACAATGACTGATTTAAGACCAGCTGGCATTATCTCGATCAATAATGAACGTATCGACGCAGTTTCAGATGGCTCATTTATTTTACGCAATAAAAATGTAAAAATTCTTGAAGTTGAAGGTACTCGTGTTGTTGTAAGAGAAATTTAAATATTTAAAGGAGAAAACATTATGCTAATTAGTATAGGTATTATCGTAGTAATTGTCATTATTGCATTATTAATATTGTTTTCATTTGTTCCTGTTGGGTTATGGATTTCTGCTATAGCTGCAGGAGTTAAAGTAGGTATCGGTACTCTAGTCGGAATGAGATTAAGAAGGGTATCGCCGAGAAAAGTTATTGCGCCATTAATTAAAGCGCATAAAGCAGGATTAAATCTAACTACAAATCAATTAGAGTCTCATTACCTAGCAGGTGGTAACGTTGATAGAGTAGTAGATGCTAATATCGCTGCGCAAAGAGCTGATATTAATTTACCATTTGAACGTGGTGCTGCTATCGACTTAGCTGGCCGTGATGTACTAGAAGCCGTTCAAATGTCTGTTAATCCAAAAGTTATCGAGACACCATTTATAGCTGGTGTAGCTATGAACGGTATCGAAGTAAAAGCAAAAGCCAGAATCACGGTCCGCGCCAATATCGCTAGATTAGTTGGTGGTGCTGGTGAAGAAACAATCATCGCACGTGTTGGTGAAGGTATCGTATCGACAATTGGTTCCAGTCAACACCATACTCAAGTATTAGAAAATCCTGATAATATATCTAAAACTGTATTAAGTAAAGGTTTAGACTCAGGTACAGCTTTTGAAATACTATCAATTGATATTGCCGATGTTGATATTAGTAAAAACATTGGTGCAGATTTACAAACTGAACAAGCACTTGCGGATAAGAATATAGCTCAAGCTAAAGCAGAAGAACGTAGAGCAATGGCAGTAGCTCAAGAACAAGAAATGAAAGCTAAAGTACAAGAAATGCGTTCTAAAGTTGTAGAAGCTGAAGCTGAAGTTCCTCTTGCGATGGCTGAAGCATTACGTTCAGGCAACATAGGTGTAGGAGATTATTACAACCTAAAAAATATTGAAGCAGATACTGGCATGCGTAATGCCATTAATAAACGTACTAACAACAATGAAGATGAATCACCAGACGAATAAGGGGTGATTAAATGAGTATAGGTATTATTATTTTTGCAATATCTGTGATAGTTACTATTATAGGTGCGGTAAAAGATAATAGTCATAAAGAAAGACAACAACAAACACCTAAAAAACGACAAGAAATGCAACAACCACGAGGAAAAGGTTTTCTTGAAAAACTTGAAGAAACATTCAATGAATTAGAAGGTCAAATGGAAAACAAACCTCCAGGTCAAACAACTAAAGAGCGCAATACTACAAATGTAGAACCTGAACCAGTTACTGAAACACGTGCTGAAAAAATGGAAACTACTACCGAATCTATGACTCCTGATGAAGATGGGGCTGCTCAAAAAGAAAAAGTGCGTGAAAGAAAGCAAGATGAAGAATTACAAAAAGAACTAGAAGATAGTGTATTTAATGATCTCGAAGATGTACGTAATGAAATTGATCGTGAAAAAGAGAAACAACTGCAATTAATGGAAAAACGTGCACGCGCAATCATTAATGATAAATACTTATCTGAAAGAACTAAACGTTTTCGTTTAAAACAACTTATCAATGCTAATTCAATGCATGTAAATGATACTAGTGATAATTTGCGTTTCGACAAAGATGAAGTCGTTAATGGTATTATTTGGTCAGAGATTCTAAGTAGACCTAAACAAATATAAAATAAACACTCTATCAACGTTAAATCAACTTGATAGAGTGTTTATTTATGTTACAGTAATTAAGGTTAATTGGTTATAATATTTATAATGCACATTAAAATAACTTATGAAAGTTACATGTTATAATATGAAGATACTCATAAAACACAGTTATTTTCTAACTTGTGTAGTGCCATTCTTATTATTGATAGACAATTTATGTTTATTATTTTAAAATTTAAAGAACCTAATTACTAATAAGATAAATTTATTTGCAAAGGAGCGCCTATATGCCTGGAATTATTTATATTGACGATATCAATGAAGCACAAGCACTTATCGGTAACAACGATGAGCATTTAGAAGCTATAGAAGAAGGTTTTGATGTCGTCGTACATGCTCGTGGCCAAGAAATAGCTGTTAAAGGAAACGTCTTGGAGCATGTTGAACAAGCTGAATCAGTATTAATCAATTTATTAAAAGTGATTCAACAAGGCATTAATATTACTTTAAAGGATGTCGAGTCAGCTATAAAGATGGCTCATAACAATACAATCAATCAATTAATAGATTTATACGAAGATGAAATTACTAAAGATGCCTTCGGTAAATCTATTCGTGCAAAAACGATGGGTCAAAGATTATACATTAACGCTATGAATAGAAATGACTTAGTATTTGGTATTGGTCCCGCGGGAACAGGTAAAACTTTCTTAGCCGTCGTATATGCAGCAAAGCAATTACGTAAAGGGAACGTTAAAAGAATCGTTTTAACAAGACCAGCAGTAGAGGCTGGAGAATCACTGGGTTTCTTACCAGGTGATTTAAAAGAAAAGGTAGATCCATACTTAAGACCATTATACGACGGTTTGAACACTGTGCTAGGTAGAGAACAATCGGCCCGTTTTATTGAACGTGGCATTATTGAAATCGCCCCTTTAGCATATATGCGTGGTAGAACTTTAGATGACGCATTTGTGATTTTAGATGAAGCACAAAACACAACACACGCTCAAATGAAAATGTTTTTAACTAGGTTGGGTTTTGGCTCTAAAATGGTCGTTACTGGAGACCCAACCCAAGTGGATTTACCGCCTGGTGCAAAAAGTGGCTTGAAAGAAGCTACGAAGAAATTAAATGATGTTAAAGGCATAAGTATTTTAAAACTTGATGCGAGTGATGTTGTACGTCACCCATTAGTTAACAAAATTATTGATAAATATGAAGGAGATGAATAGCCATTGTTCACTATAGATTTTAGCGATCATACTTCAGAAGTTAATGATGCATGGTTCACGCAAATTGATGATTTATTAACTTTTGCCAAAGAACAAGAAAATATTACTGATGAAGCAGAATTATCAATTACTTTTGTAGATAAAGATGAAATTCAAGAAATTAATAAAATGTACCGTGATAAAGATAAAATAACGGATGTTATATCTTTTGCATTTGAAGAAGAAGATGCAGAAATTATAGGTGCGGATATTCCAAGAGTACTTGGTGATATTATTATTTGTACTGATGTAGCTAAAGAACAAGCAAAACAATATGGACATTCATTTGAGAGAGAGCTTGGATTTTTAGCACTTCATGGATTTTTACATTTATTAGGTTATGATCATATTGAACAACACGATGAAAAAGTTATGTTTAGTAGACAAGATGAAATTCTAAATACCTATGGATTAACAAGAGATAAGTGATAGTATGGGCAGATTTAAACATGCATTTGCAGGTTTGTTTACACTGTTAAAAAAGGATCATAATTTTTTTGTTCATATTATTTGTGCAGTCTTAGTCATCATTTTAGGTTTAGCATTGCAACTTACACCCATTGAATGGGTAATTATCATAATTGCAATAGGTTTAGTACTCATATGTGAAGCCATAAATACAGCTATAGAATTTATCGTAGACTTAGTCACAGAATCTTATGCTACATATGCAAAGTATGCTAAAGATATTGGTGCATTTTCAGTATTAATAGCTTCAGTAGTAGCATTGTTATTAGGTTTAATAATTTTTATCCCTCACTTTATACATTTATTACAGTAATTGCTCAATATGTATTATACTTAAAATAAGTAGTGCAATATTTTGAGGGGGATGCTATTTTATGACATATAATAATGATTATTTCAATGAGGTAAGAAAGGCACAACAGAATGCTTATGTACCATACAGTAATTTTAAAGTAGGTTCTTACTTAAGAACTAAAGATGGCAATGTGTTTTATGGAGCTAATGTAGAAAATGCAGCATACCCAATGGCAATTTGCGCGGAACGTTCAAGTTTGGTAGCCGCTATCTCAAATGGTTATAAACCAGGAGACTTCGAATCAATTACTATTACTGTAGATGCTTCAGAACCATCATCACCGTGTGGTGCATGTAGACAAGTATTAAAAGAGCTTTGTGACGATGATATGCCAGTTTATATGACGAATCATAATGGTGATATGATTGAATCTACAGTAGATAAATTATTACCACTGGGTTTTTCAGGAAAGGATTTAAATAACTAATGGAACATAAATCAGGATTTGTATCAATTATTGGTAGACCTAATGTAGGGAAATCTACATTTGTAAATAGAGTTATTGGACATAAAATTGCGATCATGTCTGACAAAGCACAGACAACGCGTAATAAGATTCAAGGAGTTATGACAGAAGAAGATGCACAGATTATTTTTTTAGACACGCCTGGTATCCATAAACCAAAACACAAACTTGGTGATTATATGATGCGCGTAGCTAGAAATACATTGTCAGAAATAGATGCTATTATGTTTATGGTAAATGTAAACGAAGGTATTGGACGTGGCGATGAATTTATTATGGAAATGTTAAAATCAGTTAAGACACCAGTCTTTTTAGTATTAAATAAAATCGATTTAGTGCATCCAGATAAGCTGATGCCAATAATTGAAGAATATCAAACATATATGGACTTCACTGAAATCATACCTATGTCAGCATTAGAAGGACATAATGTAGAACACTTTTTAAGTGTACTTAAATCATACTTGCCTGAAGGGCCAAAATATTATCCAGATGATCAAATATCAGATCACCCTGAACAATTTGTAGTTGGTGAATTAATCAGAGAGAAAATATTACATTTAACAAGCGAAGAAATACCGCATGCTATAGGTGTAAATGTAGACCGTATGGTTAAAGAAGATGAAGATAAAGTGAGAATTGAGGCCACAATATTTGTTGAACGTGACTCACAAAAAGGTATTGTCATTGGTAAGGGCGGTAAAAAACTTAAAGAAGTTGGAAAACGTGCACGTCAAGATATCGAACGACTACTTGGTTCTAAGGTATATTTAGAATTATGGGTTAAAGTACAAAAAGATTGGCGAAATAAAGTCAACTTCATACGTCAAATGGGTTATGTAGAAGATCAAGATTAATAAAAGGATCGTGAACTAAGTTGTTAATCAAACAAAAAGGAATAGTGATTAATTCTATAGATTATGGCGAATCCGACAAAATAATTACAATCTTAAATGAACATGGTGCTAAGGTACCATTGATGGCTCGAAGGGTTAAAAAGAGTAAAAGTGGATTACAAGCTCATACACAACTATTTGTGTATGGGTTGTTTGTTTATTCAAAATGGAAGGGTATGGGCACTATAAGTTCTATAGACGTTATAGAACAAAATTACAATCTCAGATTAGATATTTATGAAAGTAGTTTTGCAAGTTTGTGTACAGAAGTCATAGACCGTGCAATAGAACCTGAAGATGTATCGAAAGAAAACTATGATTTATTACATTTTGTTTTAACTAAAATAAACGAAGGTGTATCGGCTCAACTTATGTCTGTCATTGTTTTAATAAAAAATATGACTAAGTTTGGTTTTAACGCAATTTTTGATAGATGCGTAATTACAGATAGTAAAGATCAATCTCAACTTGCTGCTTACAGTTTCAAATTTGATGGCGCTATTTCTACTAACGTAATGAATAGAGACCCTTATGCAGTTAGGATTTCTAACAAAACATTATATTTACTCACTTTATTACAACAAATGCCTATTTCTAAAATGAATTCATTGAATATCAACGCTGCAATCGTCGATGAAATGTCGGAACTTCTCATCATGTTATATCGTGAATATGCCGGTATGTTTTTCAAAAGCCAAAAGTTGATTAATCAACTGCATAGACTAGATAATCAGTAATAAGTAGCAGAAAACTATTTTAAATTTTAGTATCTTTTACTTACTAAAATAAAAAAAGAAATATGCTAGCGAACAGTTATTGCCAAAGTAATCATTAGTTATAGTGAATAAAAACATACTTTTTATTAAGTATTGATGACGAGCATCTTCAGAAGATAGAACAAAATCAGTTGAAAGCGCAGTCTTAGGAATCAAGTAATACACAATATTAACTATTAAAAGAGCCAATCAGCACGTTTATTAAACGCGCGATTGGCTCTTTTCTATGAGCATCTTGACCATAATTGATTAGACGTACTTATTAAAATTTAACTTTTTCAGCTAAGAATGATTCTAATTCATCGATTGGCATACGAATTTGTTCCATAGTATCTCTATCTCTGACAGTCACCTTTTGGTCTTCTAATGAATCGAAGTCGAAAGTAATACAATATGGCGTACCAATTTCGTCTTGACGACGGTAACGTTTACCAATTGATTGTGATTCATCAAAGTCAATTGAGAAATTAGCACTTAACTGTTCAAAGATCTTAATTGCTTCACTTGATAATTTTTTACTTAATGGTAATACTGCCGCTTTGTATGGTGCTAGGGCAGGATGGAAATGTAATACGGTTCTAGCATCTTTACTACCTTCAACGCCTTCTTCATCATAAGCATCACATAAGAACGCTAAAGTAACACGGTCAGCACCTAGTGATGGTTCTATACAATATGGAATATATTTTTCATTAGTTTCTTGTTCATGATAAGTGAAGTCTTCACCTGAGTGTTCACTATGTTTTTTCAAATCAAAGTCAGTACGACTAGCAATACCCCATAGTTCACCCCAACCAAATGGGAAACGATATTCAATGTCTGTTGTAGCATTAGAATAGTGAGACAATTCATCGGCATCATGATCTCTTAAACGTGTATTATTTTCACTTAAACCAAGATCTTTTAACCATTGACTAGCAAAAGTTTTCCAATAGTTTTGCCATTCAATTTCTTCACCAGGCTTACAGAAAAATTCTAATTCCATTTGTTCAAATTCACGTGTACGGAAAATAAAGTTACCAGGCGTGATTTCGTTACGGAAAGATTTACCAACTTGACCGATACCAAATGGTAACTTCTTACGCATTGTACGTTGTACATTTTTGTAGTTAACGAAAATACCTTGTGCAGTTTCAGGTCTTAAGAATAATTCATTTGTTGAATCTTCGGTAACGCCTTGGAAAGTTTTAAACATTAAGTTGAATTGGCGAATATCAGTCCAGTTAGCAGTACCACTTACAGGACATACGATACCTTCTTCATCAATAATTTGTTTCATTTCATCAAAGCTTAAACCATCAGCAACAAAATTCTCATCGCCTTTTTCATTTAACATGTAATCTTCAATGATTTTATCCGCACGATATCTAATTTTACTATCCTTATTATCAATCATTGGGTCATTAAAGTTACCTAAATGTCCTGAAGCTTCCCAAGTTTTAGGGTTCATTAAGATTGCAGCATCGATACCGACATTATAAGGTGATTGCGTAATGAACTTTTGCCACCATGCTTTTTTTACGTTATTTTTTAATTCAACACCAAGTGGACCGTAATCCCATGTGTTAGATAGTCCCCCATAAATTTCACTACCAGGGAATACAAAGCCTCTATGCTTTGCTAATTGAACTACAGTATCCATATCTTTTGTCATTTACAATTGCACTCCTTTTTTACATAAAAACGTCCCAAGACAACGAAAAATAAACATACTTCATCGTTATCTTGGGACGAGTTATTCTTTAATCACATTAAATGTGCTTAATATTATGATTTTAACCCGCGGTTCCACCCAATTTAGTGTAGTCACTCGCTTTTAATTTGATTCATTAATTTATATATTTATGCCAAAATATAGACGCTAAGCTCTCACTATCCTTAACTCGCTGACAATCTATATTTTAATCTATAGGTAATCTATAAGCAAGTAATTATATGTATTTGTAGCATGAGTTAAATCAATGTATAATTAAACTGTATGAATAAAGGGGTGAATCACTATAGAACTGAGTAAAAGACAACAGCAAATCGTTGAGATTGTAAAAAATAATGGCCCGATTACGGGCGAACATATTGCAGAGCGTTTAAAATTAACTCGAGCGACGCTAAGACCTGATTTAGCTATTTTGACGATGTCAGGCATTTTAGAAGCTAGACCTCGCGTTGGTTATTATTATCCCGGAAAGCCTAAAAACAAATTAATATCTGACCAATTAAAAAAATATGTCGTCAAAGATTACTCATCACATCCAGTTGTCGTTAAAAGTGAAATGACTGTATATGACGCAATTTGTACAATATTCCTTGAAGATGTAAGTACATTATTTGTTATTAATGAACAAGGAGATTTTATTGGTGTATGTTCTAGAAAAGATTTATTAAGAGCATCAATGATAGGTGAAGATATACATACAATGCCAGTCAACATTATTATGACGCGTATGCCAAATCTAAATTATATTCTAGAAAATGAACGCGTAATATACGCAGCAAATTTAATGATAGAAAAAGAAATAGATTCCTTACCTATTGTTAGCAAAAAAGACAATGGTAACTTTGAAGTTAAAGGTAGAATTTCTAAAACAACAATCACTAAAATTTTTGTGTCATTATTTAACGAATAGGTGGTATTAATATGGAAAAAATCAATTTAATAGTTGCTTCTGACTCTGTAGGCGAAACAGCCGAATTGGTAGCGAGAGCGTGTATCTCACAATTTAATCCCAATCAATGTGAACACGAAATTATACGGTATCCATATATAGAAGCATTAGAAAACGTAGATGAAGTAATTCAAGTCGCATTAGATACACAAGCGATTGTAATATATACACTTGTTAAGCCTGAAATCAGAAAATATATGGAAACTAAAGTCAATGATTTAAATATTCAATCAGTCGATATAATGGGGCCCCTAATGAATATTTTATTGGACAGAATAGATGAACAACCGTACTTCGAACCTGGGTTAGTTCATAGATTAGACGAAGCATACTTCAAGAAAATAGACGCGATAGAATTTGCGGTTAAATACGATGACGGTAAAGATCCTAAAGGTTTGGCTAATGCGGATATTGTTCTTTTAGGTATCTCGCGAACATCTAAAACGCCATTATCTCAATATTTAGCACATAAAAGTTATAAAGTAATGAATATACCGATTGTCCCTGAAGTTACACCGCCAGACAATTTATTTGAAACTGACCCATCTAAATGTATTGCATTGAAGATTAGTGAAGAAAAGTTGAATAGAATCCGAAAAGAACGTTTACGTCAACTCGGGTTAGGAGATAGTGCTAGATATGCAACCGAACAACGTATCAAAGAAGAATTAGAATACTTTCATGATTTAATTGATAAAATTGGTTGCCCGGTAATTGACGTTTCGGATAAAGCTATTGAAGAAACTGCAAATGATATTATCAGCATCATTGAGCAAAATAATTTCAAAAAGGATTAAAAACATTTATAATTATATAATTAATGTTTAATTAGGTGATAAACTTTGCGAATCGAACAATCTGTTATTGATGATATTAAAAATAAGACTGACATTTTAGATTTAGTTAGCGAATATGTCAAATTAGAAAAAAGAGGACGCAATTATATCGGTTTGTGTCCTTTTCACGATGAAAAAACACCTTCATTCACTGTATCTGAAGATAAACAAATTTGTCATTGTTTTGGGTGTAAAAAGGGTGGTAATGTTTTTCAATTTATACAAGAAATTAAAGACATTTCATTTACTGAGGCTGTTCAAGAATTAGGGGCTCGCGTCAATATTACCGTTAACGCGCAGCAAGAAAATCAGAATCAAAATAGTAGCCATCAAATGGCGTCAAGTGATTTGAAAATGATAGAAATGCATGAATTAATGCAACAATACTATCATTATGCCCTGAAAAAATCCGTCGAAGGTGAAACCGCATTATCCTACTTAAAAGATAGAGGTTTTACCGATGAATTAATCGATGCACGTAAAATTGGATATGCTCCTAATAACTCTCACTTTTGTCATGACTTTCTTGAGAAAAAAGGTTATGACACCCAACTTGCATATGAAGCCGGTTTGCTATCTAGAAACGAAGAAAACTTCAGTTATTACGACCGATTCAGAGATAGAATTATGTTTCCACTAACTAATTCACAAGGTAGGACTGTTGGATATTCTGGCCGTACTTATACAAATCAAGAACCGAAATATTTAAACTCACCAGAAACCCCAATATTTCAAAAAAGAAGATTATTGTATAATGTAGATTTAGCGCGAAAAGCAATCAGAAAAAATGATGAAGCTATATTATTAGAAGGATTCATGGATGTAATTAAAGCCGACAAAGCTGGACTTAAGCAAGTTATTGCTAGCATGGGTACCCAATTGTCACAGGACCATATTACATTTTTAAAAAAATTAACTAATAATATTACTTTAATGTTTGATGGCGACTTCGCTGGTAGTGAAGCCACTTTAAAAACAGGAAATAATTTATTGAAACAAGGATTTAATGTTTTTGTGGTTCAATTACCAAAAGATATGGATCCTGATGAGTATATTGGTAAACACGGGGAACAAGCATTTAATCATTATGTAGAACATGAAAAGAAAGCTTTTATTCTATATAAAGTAAATATGCACCAGGACGAAATTGAAAATAACGATTTAGCATACGAAAAATATCTCAAAGAAATTACGAATGATATTTCATATATGTCTTCTACAATTTTGCGTAAAAAAGTAATTCAAGATGTTTCAGAAGTGTTCAAAGTCAATTTAGATAGTCTAAACGATGAAATAGATAGTCAACATTCATATCATCAAATTCAATCCTATCAAGCGCCTTCTGTACCTCAATTTACTAATTTGTCTAAAGAACAAAAAGCTGAACGCGCTTTGCTCAAACACTTCATGAATGATAAGGATACATTTTTAAATTATCATAAGTTAATTGAACTAGAAGACTTTACAAATGAGTTTTTTAAGCGTATATTTAATACTTTACGCGAGTTTTATGCAGAGAATGATTCATTTAGTATTAGTGATGTATTACAGTACATTGATATTTCGGAAATTAAAGAAGCATTTATATCATTAGATAACTTTATGATAAATGAAGAACCGTATGAAAACGAAATCGATGACTACATTAATACCATAACAAAATATAGAACTTCTGAAACACTAGAATCTCTTAATAATAAATTAATAGAGGCTACTCGATTAGGGGATCAAACTTTACAAAAACAATATTTAGAACAAATAGTAAACTTCAATAAAAATAGAATGAATTAATAGTTAAACATCATTGCATATTTGACTATTACGGGATTAACAATGTTTAATATATGTCTTATTTGGAAATGAGTAGTAGTAATAAGCGTACTTAGAAATTATTACTACTAGTTGATATTATATTCGGGAGGCCTTTTCATGTCTGACAATAAAGTTAAAGTAAAAAAACAAACCATCGACCCATCTCTAACTTTAGAAGATGTTAAAAAACAATTGATCGAAAAAGGTAAAAAAGAAGGTCATCTTAGCCATGAAGAAATAGCAGAAAAACTGCAAAATTTTGAAATGGATCCAGACAATATGGATGACTTTTTTGATCAACTAAACGATAACGATATTAGTTTAGTGAATGAAAAAGATAGTTCAGATACTGATGATAAAATTAATCCAAACGATTTAAGTGCGCCTCCAGGTGTTAAAATTAACGACCCAGTGCGTATGTATTTAAAAGAAATTGGACGCGTTAATTTATTAAGTGCACAAGAAGAAATTGAATTGGCTAAAAAAATTGAACAAGGCGATGAAATAGCTAAATCTAGGTTAGCAGAAGCAAACTTACGACTTGTAGTTAGTATTGCTAAAAGATATGTAGGTCGCGGCATGTTATTCTTAGACTTAATCCAAGAAGGTAACATGGGTCTTATTAAAGCAGTAGAAAAATTTGACTTTAGTAAAGGATTCAAATTTTCAACTTATGCTACATGGTGGATCAGACAAGCAATCACTCGTGCGATTGCTGACCAAGCAAGAACAATACGTATACCAGTTCATATGGTTGAGACTATTAATAAGCTTATACGCGTACAAAGACAATTACTACAAGACTTAGGTAGAGATCCAGCACCAGAAGAAATTGGTGAAGAAATGGATTTGCCACCTGAAAAAGTACGTGAAATCTTAAAAATAGCACAAGAACCAGTATCATTAGAAACGCCTATTGGTGAAGAGGACGATAGTCACTTAGGCGATTTTATTGAAGACCAAGAAGCACAAAGTCCTTCAGACCACGCTGCTTATGAATTATTAAAAGAGCAATTAGAAGACGTACTTGATACGCTTACTGACCGAGAAGAAAACGTCTTGAGATTACGGTTTGGGCTTGATGATGGTAGAACGCGTACCCTTGAAGAAGTAGGTAAAGTCTTCGGCGTTACAAGAGAACGTATAAGACAAATCGAGGCTAAAGCATTGAGAAAATTGAGACATCCAAGTAGAAGTAAACGTCTTAAAGACTTTATGGATTAATTATTGGGCTCTTTTGTACAACTACGTGCAAAAGAGCTTTTTTCACATTAATTAGAGGAGTACAGTAATGATCACAATAAATAAACGATTACAAAAGGTTAGTGAATTTATTAAAGGCGAGTACATGGCTGATATTGGATCAGATCACGCTTATCTACCTATATATGCAGTTTCAAATAAACTTATAAGTAAAGCTATAGCAGGTGAAGTCATAAAGGGACCATTTGAGGCTTCTGAGCAAAACGTAAATGTACACCAATTAAATGATGTAATATCAGTTAAACTTGGAGATGGTTTATCAGTTTTGCCAGAGAACAATGACATAGACACTATTACTATTTGCGGTATGGGTGGCCCACTCATTGCTAAAATATTAGCAGAAGGGCGCAACAAATTAACAAATTATCCTAGATTGATTTTGCAAAGTAATATACAATCATATCCGATTAGGCTATGGCTAGAACAATTTGGATACACGATAACTAACGAAGAGATATTAGAAGAAAAAAAGCATATTTACGAAATTATTGTCGCTGATAAACTTAATTATGATATGGTACTAACTGAACAAGAACGCAAATTCGGACCGCAATTAATTCAAAATAAGAATAAATATTTTATAAAAAAATGGACTCGTGAATTGCAAGCATTAAAAACGATTGCACAGCAACTTGATGCTTCTACACACCAGTCTAGATTAAAAGAGGTCGAACAGGAAATCATACTAATAAAAGAGGTGCTTGGACATGAAAATTAATACACTTTTAAACATTATTAATAAACATGTTCCATTAGATACTGCAGAGGAATGGGATAATGTTGGATTATTAATAGGTGATAAAGAAAGTGAAGTTACCGGCATACTAACTACTTTAGATTGTACGAATGACGTAGTAGAAGAAGCCATCGCTCTTAACTACAATACAATTATTAGTCACCATCCATTGATATTCAAAGGCGTGAATAATATAGTCGAGAACGATGGTTATGGTGCTATTATTCGTAAGTTAATTAAAAGCAATATTAATTTAATTGCTTTACATACTAATTTAGATGTCTATAAATATGGTGTGAATAAAATGCTTGCCGATAAAATTGGATTGTCAAATTTATCTTTCTTGAACGAAGAAACACACGCATATTATAAAGTACAATTCTTTGTTCCTGAAGAGCACAAAGAATTGTTAAAAGGCAAACTTAGTGAACACGGATTAGCCACTGAAGGAGATTACGAACACTGCTTTTTCGAAAGTAAAGGCACAGGCAACTTTAAACCTGTGACGGGTGCTAAACCGTTTATCGGCAATATGGATGAAATTGAAGCAATTAAGGAATGTAAAGTCGAATTTATGATTAAAGCTAATCAAAAATCATTAGCGCAACAATTAATCGAACAATATCACCCATACGAAACGCCAGTCTATGACTTTATATCTATGACTAAAGTTGCTGATTATGGTTTAGGCATGATTGGTGAGTTAGATAAACCATTAACAGCTAAAGACTTTGCGGAATCGGTTAAAACAAGTTTGTCTATACCAAGCGTCCGTTTTACTGGTGACATAGAAAGTACAGTTAAACATGTAGCGATAATAGGTGGTTCGGGAATTGGATTTGAATATAAAGCAAATGCAAGCGGTGCCGATATTTTTATTACCGGGGACGTTAAACATCATGACGCCTTAGATGCGAAAACAAATGCAATAAACATATTAGATATTAATCATTACAGTGAATACGTAATGAAAGAGGGTTTGTTGGATCTATTACATGCTTGGTTAAAATGCAAAGACATAACTTTTAACATCAAAGCCTCAACTATTAATACTAATCCTTTCCAATATATATAATATGTTAACAACTAACAAACTTATTCAAATTTAATGACAGTTGTTTTATAATGAATAAGATGAACTATAAGGAGGGCCAAAACGTGGCTAACCATCCATTTGAAAATTTTAATTTAGACACAGAATTAATCACAGCAATAAAAGATTTAAACTTTAACAAACCGACTGAAATCCAAAGTCGAGTGATTCCTAAAATTATTAAAGGAACAAGTATTATCGGACAATCTCAAACAGGTACGGGTAAATCTCATGCTTTCTTATTACCATTGATGCAGCGCATCGATAGTTCTATTAATGAACCTCAAGCAATTATCGTAGCTCCTACACGTGAATTAGCACAACAATTATTCGATGCAGCAAGCCATCTCACTAAATTTAAAGAAAATATATCTGTTAAATTATTTATTGGTGGTACAGATATTGAAAAAGATCGACAACGTGCCAAAAAGCAACCTCATTTAGTTATAGGTACGCCAACTAGAATTAATGATTTAGCTAAAAACGGAGAGTTGCATGCTCATCTAGCATCATATTTAGTTATTGATGAAGCCGACTTAATGATTGATTTAGGTTTAATTGAAGAAGTAGATTTAATTGCGGCACGTTTAGATGAGGAAGCAAGAATTGCAGTATTTAGTGCGACAATTCCAAAATCTTTACATCCATTTTTAAACAAATATTTAGAGCAACCGGAATTTATCGAAATAGAAAAGCCATCACAAAATAAAGAAAACATTGAATTTTACCTAATACCTACAAAAAGTGAAGATAAAGTTGAAAAAACTTTAAAATTAATGAATGTTATACATCCATATTTAGGTATTGTTTTTTGTAATAGTCGTGATAGCGCAAATGATTTGGCTAAACAAATTAATGAAGCTGGCGTTAAAGTTGGTATGATTCATGGTGGCTTAACACCACGTGAAAGAAAGCAACAAATGAAACGTATTAGAAATCTAGAATTTCAATATGTTATCGCTAGTGATTTAGCTTCAAGAGGTATCGACATACCTGGTGTGAGCCATGTAATTAACTTTGATGTGCCGAATGAAATTGACTTCTTCACACATCGTGTTGGTCGTACAGGGCGTGGTCAATATCACGGTGTGGCCATTACATTATACAGTCCAGATGAAGAAGAAAATATTGCGTTAATTGAAGAACGTGGTTATACATTTAACGACGTTGATATTAAAGACGATGAACTTAAAGCTATTAAGGCACACAATAAACGTAAAGTAAGAAAGAAACAAGATAACCAATTAACAAATCAAATTAAAAATAAAGTTAAACGAAACAATAAAAATAAAGTTAAACCTGGCTACAAAAAGAAATTTAAACAAGAGGTCGAAAACTTAAAACGTCAAGAGCGCAAACAATATAGTAAGCGTCAAAATAGACTAGCCCGTAAAAATAAAAAAGGATAGGTGATTGTTATGTTACTAGGCTCTCATGTTTCAATGAGTGGTAAAAAGATGTTAGAAGGTTCAGCAGAAGAAGCACATAAATTTGGTGAATCAACTTTCATGATTTATACCGGTGCCCCTCAAAATACGCGTAGAAAACCTATAGAAGATTTGAATATTACTAAAGGACATGAAGCTATGGAGAACTATGGTCTATCAAATATAGTTGTACATGCACCTTACATTATTAATATAGCTAACACTGAGAAACCACATGTTTTTAACTTAGGCGTTGAATTTTTACAAAATGAAATCGAGCGCACTGAAGCTATTGGGGCAAAAGACATCGTCTTACATCCTGGTTCGCATGTAGGTGCCGGTGCAGAAGTTGGCATTAAAAAAATAATAGAAGGTTTAAATGAAGTGTTAACACAAGATAATGATGTCAGAATCGCTTTAGAAACAATGGCGGGTAAAGGTTCGGAAATTGGACGTAGCTTTGAAGAATTAGCTCAAATCATCGATGGCGTGCACAATAATGAACGCCTGTCAGTTTGTTTTGACACTTGTCATACTAATGACGCTGGTTACAACGTAAAAGAAGATTTTGACGGTGTAATTAATGAATTCGATAAGATAATTGGTATCGATAGAATTAAAGTTTTACATGTTAATGATAGTAAAAATCCAATCGGTGCACACAAAGACCGCCATGAAAATATCGGCTTTGGTCATATTGGTTTTGACGCATTAAATTATGTAATTCATCATGAAACATTTAAAGAAATCCCTAAAATTTTAGAAACACCTTATGTAGGCGAAGATAAAAAAAACAAGAAACCGCCATATAAATATGAAATTGACATGATAAAGAATCAACAATTTGATCCCAATTTAAAAGAAAAGATTTTACAACAGTAATATTAATAAAATTAAGGTAATCGTACTAACTAGTAATAAGATAAATGTTTAATTACTAAGTGTGCGGTTACCTTTTGTAGTTAAGTCGTAAACATTACTATTTACATAATGGTTCTCACATTGTATAGTATTAGTCGAGGTGAAATCATGACTACGCCAGTATTCGAATTAAAAAATTTAAATTATGCTTTCGATAATAAGAAAGTCCTCGATAATATTAATATTAAAATTAGTCGAGGTGAGTTTTTAGCTGTTGTTGGACCAAATGGTGCAGGGAAATCAACATTGCTAAAATTAATTTTAGGTCTTTTGCCTCTGCAAAGTGGCAAAATTTTTGTGGATGGTAAAGATTATAAAGGGAAACAATCAATGTTAAAAATTAGTTATGTATCGCAAAAGGCACTCGCATTTAAATCAGGTTTTCCTGCTAGTGTAAAAGAGGTCGTCCTTAGCGGTCTAACGAAGCGCAAAAAATTAATGCGCTGGTTCAATCGTAATGATGAACAAAAAGTTAATACAGTTTTAAAACGATTAAATATCGAACATTTAAGCAGTGCAAATATTGCTGAATTATCAGGTGGTCAACAACAAAGAATACTTATTGCCAGAGCCTTAATAAGTAATCCTACAGTTTTAATACTCGATGAGCCCACTAATGGTATTGATGCAAAACATGTTAATGATTTTTACAATACTTTAAACCAATTAAAAGAAGAAGGCGTAACAATCATTTTAGTAACACATGATATTGGTGTAGTTGCTGATACTGCGACTGAAGTAGCATGTCTAAATAAACACTTGCATTTCCACGGTTCTACCGAAGAATTTAAATCCTTAGACGAAGTACAAATTTCAAAAATCTATGGACACCCTATTAAATTCGTAGACCATCAACATGATAGGGAGTGTTGTACAAATGATTGATGCGTTATTGAATTTTGATTTTATGAGATATTCATTGTTAAGTGGTTTATTAGTTGGTTTTATTGCTCCACTTATAGGTGCTTTTATAGTAGTTAGAAGGTTATCTCTAATAGCAGATGCATTAAGCCATGTGACACTTGGAGGCATCTCATTTGGTATGTTTTTAATAACAGTATTACCAGTATTAACATTTATAAATCCTATGTGGTGTGGTATTTTATTTGCCATCATTGGTGCTCTATTAATTGAAAAACTTAGAACATCGTATAGTAATTACCAAGAAATTGCGATACCTATTATTATGAGCGCAGGTATAGCATTAAGTGCTATATTTATCTCGTTAGCAGATGGTTTTAATCAAGAAATAGTAGGATTATTATTTGGTTCTATTAGTGCAGTTTCACTAAGTGATTTATTAACAATTGTAGCAATCGTAGCTATTGTCTTACTTTTTGTTTTAGCCTTTTACAAAGAATTATTTATCTTATCTTTTGATGAAGAATATAGTAAAGTCATTGGCATCCCAAAATGGATACAGTTTTTATTTATAGCAATTGTAGCTATGGTAATATCTGCATCTATGCGCGTAGTTGGTATACTTTTAGTTAGTGCGTTAATAACTTTGCCTGTAGCCATTTCTATGAGAGTTACAAAAGGTTTTAAACAACTTATATTATTTAGTATAATTATTGGTGAATTAGCCGTTGTAATCGGGTTAATTTTAGCATTTTATATTAACATATCTCCTGGTGGGGTTATCGTTGTTTTATTAGTGTTGATGTTAGCTTGCACAATGCTGTATCAAAAACTAAACCTTCGACATAAAAAAGGAGTTGAAGCAGATGAAAACTGAAGAAGCTATTCAAATTCTTAAACAAGATGGTCATAAGTATACAGATAAACGTCGTGACATGCTGAATATTTTTGTAGAAGAAGATAAATATATTAATGCAAAGCATGTACAACATCAAATGGATACAAACTATCCAGGCATTTCATTTGATACTATTTATAGGAATCTGCATTTATTCAAAGAATTAAATATTATAGAAGGTACTGAACTAGATGGTGAAATGAAATTCAGAATTGCTTGTACTGATCATCACCATCATCATTTTATATGTGAATGTTGTGGTGATACAAAAGTAATTGAATTTTGTCCTATGGATGCCATCCAAAAAAAACTGCCTAATGTAGAAATAAACACACATAAATTAGAAGTATATGGCATTTGTGAAAAATGTTTATAACTATAATATGGAACTGGTTTTCTATAAATATAGAAGACCAGTTCTTTTTTTAGGATGTAATTATTAACTAATCGTAATAAAATGCCCTTTATTAAAATTGTATATATAGTCCATTGGTCTGAATTACTGTCAAACATACATTTTATAAAGTTAATATGTTTAAAAATCCCCAATTTGAGATATAATATAAGAGTAACAAAGATGACAATTTATTAATTACATGTCTGATTAAAATGATAAGCATTTTAATTGTTGTCATATATAATAATTGTTATGCTTTATTTAACATTAATTAGGAGGATGATTATTTATGGCTTTTGAATTACCAAATTTACCTTATGAGTTTGATGCGTTAGAACCACACATCGATAAAGAAACGATGGAAATTCACCATGATAAACACCATAACACTTATGTAACAAAATTAAACGCAGCAATTGAAGAAACTGACTTAGAATCTAAGTCAATCGAAGAAATTATTGCAAATTTAGACAGCGTTCCTGAAAACATTCAAACAGCTGTTCGTAATAATGGTGGGGGACATATAAACCACTCATTATTCTGGGAATTATTAACTCCTAACTCTGAAGAAAAAGGTACTGTAGTTGATAAGATTAAAGAACAATGGGGTTCTTTAGATGCCTTTAAAGAAGAATTTGCTGACAAAGCTGCAGGACGTTTCGGTTCAGGTTGGGCATGGTTAGTAGTTAATAACGGTAACTTAGAAATCGTCACTACACCTAATCAAGACAATCCATTAACTGAAGGCAAAACACCTATCTTAGGTTTAGATGTTTGGGAACACGCATATTACCTTAAATATCAAAACAAACGTCCAGATTACATTAGTGCATTCTGGAACGTAGTTAACTGGGAAAAAGTTGACGAATTATACAATGCAGCTAAATAATTTTATTTAGTTTATGGCAGCCTTTATAGAGGCTGTCATTTTTTTTATTAAAATTATAGAAAAATAAAGTAATTTAATATATCATTTGAAGAGAGAACTATTGAATAGAGGTAGGTTGATTTGTTAAAACGTTTAAAAGAAAAGTCAAATGATGAAAAGATAAGAAATACTATGAATAAAAGGGTTAGCTTTGTTTTTGGGCTAATTGTTTTTATTTTTGCTATTATTGTACTGCGATTAGGTTATTTGCAAATTGCCCAAGGTTCTCATTATAAACAGCAAATTAAAAATAGTGAAAATATAACTGTTAATGAGTCAGTGCCTAGGGGTAGAATACTTGATAGAAATGGTAAAGTCATTGTAGATAATGCATCAAAGATGGCAATTACATATACACGCGGTAAAAAAACATCACAAGCTGAAGTTTTAACTACTGCGCGCAAGTTATCTCAACTTATTCACATGGATACTGATCAAGTTACTGATAGAGATAAACAGGATTATTGGATTCAAAAGCACCCCAATAAATCTAAATCTATGATGAAGCATGAGCAAAGTCTATTAAATGATGGCAGTATTTCACAAGAACAATATGACAATACTTTACATAAAAAAATAACATCAAAACAATTGAATAGTTTATCAGACAAAGATTTACAAGTCCTTGCTATATATCGTGAGATGATGTCTGGTTCAACATTAAACCCACAAATCATTAAAAATGATAACGTCACGAAAAAAGAATATGCTGCCGTGTCACAAAAGTTAAAGCAATTACCTGGCGTAAACACTAGTACTGATTGGGATAGAAAATATCCTTATGGAGATACTTTGAGAGGCGTATTAGGTGATGTATCGACTTCTAAAGAAGGTATTCCAAAAGAGTTAACAGATAAATATTTATCAAAAGGTTATTCTCGTAATGATCGTGTAGGAAAATCTTATCTAGAATATCAATATGAAGACATTCTCAAAGGTAAAAAAAAGGAAATGAAATATACTACTGATAAGTCAGGAGATATTATAAATTCTAAAGTTGTTAATCCTGGTTCTCGTGGGGATGACTTAGTATTAAGTATTGATATCGATTTACAACGTAAAACTGAGAAATATCTTAAAGAACAAATTAGTAAATTACGTAGTCAAGGCGCTAATAATATGGATAATGCCTTAATGGTCGTGCAAAATCCTAATAATGGTGATATTTTAGCGATGGTAGGTAAACAAATTCATAAAGATGGTAGTATGACCGATTATGATATAGGGACATTTACTTCCCAATATGCTGTTGGGTCATCAGTTAAGGGTGGAACGTTATTAGCTGGTTACCAAAATAATGCTATCAAAGTTGGCGAAAAAATGGTCGATGAACCATTGAAATTTGCTGGCGGATTACAAAAACATTCATACTTTAACCAAAATGGTAAAGTTACGATTGACGATAAACAAGCTTTAATGCATTCATCAAACGTTTATATGTTTAAAACTGCATTAAAAATAGCAGGCCATCCATATTTACCAAATATGAACTTACCATCAGACATTACTGAGGCCGGTCAAAAATTGCGTAAAGGGTTAAATCAAGTTGGTCTTGGCGTTAAGACAGGTATCGATTTACCAAATGAAACTAGTGGTCAGATTGAACCTTTAAATAACAATCCTGGTAATTACCTTGACTTAGCGATTGGACAATATGATACTTATACGCCAATGCAATTGTCACAATATGTATCTACAATTGCTAATAACGGTTATAGAATTCAACCACATATTGGTTTAGAAATTAGAAATGCAACAAATCAAGATACATTAGGACCTGTTAAGCAAAAAATTAAAGGCAATGTATTAAATAAAGTTAATAACACCAATGAACAAATGAATGAAGTTCAAAAAGGTTTCAAGATGGTATTTAACGAAACACCAGGTACTGGTTATGAAAGTTTCCATAATACGGATGTGCCTTCTGCAGGTAAAACTGGTACAGCCGAAGTATTCCAAGATGGAAAACCAAGAGTAAATTCAACTTACATCGGCTATGCACCAATTGAGAATCCAAAATTAGCGTTCTCGATAGTCTATACTAATCAACCGGTGCCAGAACCATGGTTAAACGGCGGAGATGTTGGCAAAAATATAATAAACGACTATTTTAAAAATAAAGATAAATAATGGTGGAAACGGTAAATACTAATCATTTATTATTTGAAGAGCGATATCAAGCAATTTATTTAAAAATAAATACTTTTCAATTTTTCAAGTAAGTGGTATGATAAATAGGTCGTATTTTGAAAAGGTAAGGAGGAATTAGCATGCGCGTAAACGTAACATTAGCTTGCACAGAATGTGGAGAAAGAAACTACATTACAACTAAAAATAAACGTACTAATCCTGAACGAATCGAAATGAAAAAACACTGTGCTCGTGATAACAAACACACAATGCACCGTGAAACAAAATAATTCGTCTAAAAACTAGGTTCTTATGAACCTAGTTTTTTATTTTCAATGAAAAAGTATCAGTTAAATGACATTATAATTAAGAAACGTTATAATATTGTCAGTATAGTAACGAAGAGGGTGAGCATTTGACTAAAGTTAAAATGAGAAAACAGATGCTTAATAAAATGAAATCATTTTCAGGCACTAACAAACAATTAGCTGATGATTCTTTAGCTAGACAATTATATGAAACAACTTTTTATCAAGAAGCACAAAAGGTAGGTATTGTTTTATCAATGCCTCATGAAGTAAATACATACAAAATAATTAAACATATGTTTGAAGATAAAAAACAAGTTTTTGTTCCTGAAACAAACTACGAACTTCATTCTATGATATTTAAAGAAATTACTGATTTAGCCACTATTGAATTAGATAGTAAAGGTATTAATCATGTGATTGCCGATAATCAAACTACAGAGAATTTAGATTTATTAATTGTACCTGGCATTATATTTAATCAGCACGGATATCGAATTGGTTATGGTGGAGGGTATTTCGATAAATACCTAGCTAACCATAAACAAGATACGATTAGCTTGATTTATGATTTTCAAATTGATGCTTTCGAGATAGAAGGCCATGATCAACCAGTAGACGCAATAATAATCGCTACAACTTAATAATGGAGGCAAAAATGGTTACAGAAAAGCATTTTTGGAAATGCAGTTATTTTTGGATTAAATATTTTAATTTTGAGTTAGTTCATAACGATGAAGACAACTATGAATTATGGTTAGCTCATCGTAAAAAAAATGAGCTAGTAATTTTTAATTATGACATAAAGTCTTCTCAAGAGATAAGGTTTACTAAAGATAAAATTAAAGAACATAAACAAGATGTTACTGAACTTCTATCTTTTGAGCCTAAAAAAGTTACTTTCTATTTTATTACGGATCATAAATTTACCGATGAACAATTAAATGAAACTGGTAAAACAAATTATGTCATCAAGGTTATCAGAAACGAGCAGGCACTTGAACGTATATTACCTAATTTATTTGTCAAAACTTTATTTAAGCAAGATAATAATAAACATACATTATCCTATTACAAAAAACGTGTTTTAAACAACAATCCGATTGAAAAGCATATGTTAAGATTTGCACCCGTTACATATACTTTGATTATAATTAATGTCATCATATGGTTATCGATGATTTTGTTTTTCAATCACTTTACTCAGTTAAGTTTATTAGATGCTGGTGGTTTAGTTCACTTCAATGTTATTCATGGTGAATGGTATCGTTTAATTACCTCGATATTTTTACATTATAATTTCGAACATATTTTAATGAATATGCTGAGTCTATTTATTTTTGGTAAAATAGTAGAATCTATTATAGGACACTGGCGCATGCTTGTAATATATTTGTTTGCAGGAATTTTTGCTAATTTTGCTTCTTTATCCTTTAATATTACAACTGTGTCTGCAGGTGCAAGTGGAGCCATATTTGGTTTAATTGGTGCACTATTTGCATTTATGTATATTAGTAAAAGGTTTAATAAAAAATTAATTGGTCAATTACTCATTGTGTTAGCTATTTTAATTGGGCTTTCTTTATTTATGAGTAATATTAATGTTTATGCGCATGTAGGTGGTTTAATAGGTGGTTTCCTTATTTGTTTGTTAGGTCATTATTTTACCTTTGATAAGAATAAATTTTGGGTAGTGCTGGTTATTGTTTTAATGCTTTTCGTAGCTGCACAAATTCGCATATTTACTATCAAAGAGGATAATATTTACAATACAATTATTACTAATGAAATGAAACAAGGTAATTACAAAGAAGCACAAACCATGGTAAAGCAAACAATTAAAAAAAATTATGCTGATGATGAAACATATTATTTGAATGGTTTGATAACAGCGACACTTAATTCTAGAGCTGAAGGTATAGCGGATTGGGAACGTGGATTGAGATATTATCCTCACTCAGGTATATTAAATTATGAACTTGCCATCGCTAATCGCGCTTTAGATGATAAAGATAAAGCACGAAAATACGCACGAAAAGCACTTAAGGCCGATCCACATAATCACGATTACTTAAATTTAACAAAAGAGTTGAAAGATTAAATGAGACAAAATCTTAATAACTTTTATGATGTTTTACAATTGTTAAAAAAATACGGTTTTATTGTTTATTTTAAAGATAAAGATGATATGTATGAAATGATTGAGCAAGAAATTTCTCAATTATTCCATTATGAATTAATATCAAAAGACGATTATATTAAATGTAAATTAATTATAAAGCAGAGAAGGATGAATAGATAAATGAAGAAAATCATATTAGCTGCAGATGTTGGTGGAACCACTTGTAAGTTAGGTTTGTTCGATGAAAATTTAGAAAGATTGGAAAAATGGTCAATCGAAACTGATACAACAGATTCAACTGGTTATACATTACTTAAAGGTGTCTACGATTCATTTGAAGAGAAAGTTAATGCTTTTGGCTATACTTTTAATGATGTCATAGGTGTTGGTATCGGTGTACCAGGACCAGTAGAATTTAAAACTGGTATAGTTAATGGTGCAGTTAACTTGTATTGGAAAAACAATGTAAACGTTAGAGAAATTTTCAAACAGTTTGTGTCTTGTCCAGTTTATGTTGATAATGATGCAAATGTTGCAGCACTTGGCGAAAAACATAAAGGTGCCGGTAAAGGTTCAGATGATGTAGTGGCTATTACTTTAGGTACTGGACTTGGTGGCGGTATTATTTCAAACGGTGAAATAGTGCACGGTCACAATGGATCAGGAGCAGAAATTGGTCATTTTAGAGTAGATCACGATCAAAGATTTAAATGTAATTGTGGCAAGTCTGGTTGTGTTGAAACAGTAGCTTCTGCAACTGGAGTCGTTAATTTAGTTAATTTTTACTATCCTAAACTAACATTCAAATCATCAATTTTAGAGTTAATTAAAACAAATAATGTCACAGCTAAAGCTGTGTTTAATGCTGCAAAAGCTGGCGATCAATTCTGTATCTTTATTACAGAGAGAGTAGCTAATTATATCGCTTACCTATGTAGTATAATTAGTGTTACAAGCAATCCTAAATACATCGTATTAGGCGGAGGAATGTCTACAGCTGGCTTAATACTAATTGAAAATATTAAAACCGAATATTATAATCTAACATTTTCACCTGCACAGCAAGATACTGAAATTGTTCAAGCAGAATTAGGTAATGATGCAGGAATTACAGGTGCTGCAGGTTTAATCTATACTTATGTATTAGAGAAGGAAGGTATTAAATAATGGCAATTGTTGACGTTGTAATAATCCCAGTAGGTACAGAAGGTCCAAGCGTTAGTAAATATATAGCAGAAATACAAACAAAATTAAAAGAATACAAACAAGCCGGAAAAATAGACTACCAACTTACACCAATGAATACTTTAATTGAAGGTGATTTAGCAGACTTATTAGAAGTTGTTCAAGTTATTCATGAATTACCATTTAATGAAGGTCTAGATAGAGTTTGTACTAACATTAGAATAGATGATAGACGTGATAAATCTAGAAAAATGAGAGACAAACTTACTTCTGTCGAAAAGCATCTAAATCATAGTGGTGATAGTAATGAAAATATCTAGCTTAACACTAGGTCCAGTAGAGACTAATTGTTATTTCATTGAGAATAATCACGGGATAATCATAATTGATCCTGCAGGTGAAAGTGGCGAGATTATTAAAAAAGTTAACCAACTAAATAAACCAGTTAAAGCGGTATTATTAACTCATGCTCATTTTGACCATATAGCTGCATTAGATGATATTATAGATAAATATCAAGTATCTGTGTATATGAGTAACATTGAGTTTGACTTTTTACAAAATACAGAAAAAAATGGCTCAGCAAAATTTAAACAATTAGGTTTACCTGAAGTAATAAGTGAAGCTAAGCCAATATCTTTAGAAGAAGGTAAAGTTAGTATCGAAGGGTTTGATTTTGAAATTTTACACACGCCTGGTCATTCTCCTGGTAGTTTAACTTTTGTTTTTGAACAATTCGCAATTGTTGGAGACACATTATTTAATCAAGGCATCGGTCGTACAGATTTATATATGGGAGATTATGAAACGCTAGTCGACTCTATACAAGATAAGTTATTCAATTTAGAAGGCGATTTACCTTTATTCCCAGGACATGGGCCATATACAACTGTTGACGATGAACAATTTAATCCATTTTTACATGGCTAGAAGTAATTTAGTCACCTCTTACGTATATATTAGTAGGAGGTGACTTTTTTGAAATTATTGTTCAATGAAATACTTAATAAAGCTATTAATAAAAATAGTTCTGATATCCATTTTATACCTACTGATAATAAGGTTTGTATTAAATTACGCATACAGGACGAATTAATTCATGAACAAGCAATAACTAAAAATTTATATATAAAGCTATTAACCTTTATGAAATATCAAGCCAATTTGGATGTCTCAACGAGTCACAAAGCTCAAAGTGGCAGATATGTTTATAAACGTAAAGAATTATATTATCTTCGTATTTCTACACTCCCGTTATCACTTGGTTTGGAAAGTTGTGTTATTAGAATCGTTCCTCACTATTTTGATCCACAACAACAACCTTTAAACTTCTCTTATTTATATAATTTAATGAATAAAAAGCAAGGCTTACTATTATTCACTGGGCCGACAGGTTCTGGCAAAAGTACGAGTATGTATCATATGTCGATGTATGCTAAAGAACAATTGAATTTAAATGTTATTACAATTGAAGATCCAGTTGAACGTATTATTAATGGGATTACACAAATTTCAGTTAACGAAAAAGCAGGAATAAACTATCACAATTCTTTTAAAGCTATTTTACGCTGTGATCCTGATGTAATACTAATTGGTGAAATTAGAAATGAACTAATTGCTAAGCAAGTTATACATGCCAGTTTAAGTGGTCATTTAGTATTAACAACTATGCATGCTAATAATTGCAAAGGAACCTTATTGCGTTTACTAGAAATGGATGTTACAAAACAAGAACTAACTCAATCTGTGCTCAATATTACTAATCAACGTTTAGTCACATCTAATGATAATCAAAGATTTTTAATCGCTGAGAATATGTCCAATGCAGATATTCATTATTTCTTTGAACACAATTATAAGTTACCTGAAGATTTTCAAAGCTTACCAAAAGAATTAAAATCTCTAACCGAAGAGGGGGTAATTTGTGAAGAAACTTACCAAAAATATATTTAAAAAATATCCAAGTAAAATCATTTCTAAGCAAGAACAAATTGAATTTATTAGTAGATTAAATGATTTATTAACTCATGGTTTTACAGTATCAGAGGCATTTAAGCTTTTAATACAGCAAACAACTTTCAGAAGAGACACTATAAAAGAACACATTTTAGCAACGATATCTTCTGGTGCAAATTGTAATCAAATATTAAAATCATTACGTTTTCCACAATCAGTAGTTATGTTTATTTACTTTGCGGAACTTTTTGGAGATTTGTCAATTTGTTTAGTTCATGTACAAACATATTTAGAAAGAAATTATCATGCAAAAAGGATGTTACTTAAAACTATACAATACCCAATAGTTTTAATATCTATCTTTATGATCATGCTAGTTACAATGAATTATACTATTATTCCTCAATTCAATGAGCTCTTTAAAACAATGGACGTTAAACTCTCACCATTGCAACAATTTATGAGTCTCTTCATAACAGTACTACCTAAAATAATATTATATAGTGTGACCTTCATATCTATCCTAATTATTATTTTTTGGTCGATATATCAACGATTAACAATTCCACAACAAATTAAATTCATGACATTTATACCTATAATTAACCATTACTTCAGACTCTTCAAAACATATAGACTTGCTTCAGAATTGTCATTATTTTATCGCCATGGCGTTACTTTACAAAATATAGTTAAGCTCTATGAAATGCAAAATGATGATCGCTATTTGAAATTTCTAGCTGCACACATTGCTCGAGGAACACAACAAGGTGATAAACTAGGTACAATATTATCAAAGTTATCTTGTTATCAATCAGACCTAATTACATTTATTACACAAGGAGAACAAAGCGGTAAATTAGGTTTAGAATTACAATTTTATAGCGCTATAATCAGAACTAAAATTGAACAACGTATGAAACGTCAAATTCAAATAATCCAGCCTTTAACTTTTAGTATTTTAGCTTTCTTAATAATAGCACTCTATTTAGTAATAATGCTTCCAATGTTCGAATTAATTCAAACTATCAAGTAATAGGAGGAACGTTATGAAAAAAATTAAACATTTAAAAGCATTTACTTTAATTGAAATGCTTTTAGTATTACTCATTATTAGCTTACTATTAGTATTAATCATCCCAAACATTTCAAAACAATCTAAACATATTCAATCAACTGGGTGTAAAGCACAATTAAAGTTAGTGGATAGTCAAATCCAAGCTTATACTTTGAAATTCGGTCAGTCACCAGACAATATAGATAATTTAGTGTCAGAAGGTTTTATTAAAGATGAACAAAAATCATGCAAAAACGGGCAAACAATATCTATTACTAATGGTGAGGCTGTTGCTAGTTAAACCGGCATTTTCTTATTTGGAAGTAATTATTGTAATGATTATTCTAACTACGATGCTGCATTTACAATTTAATAATAAAATTCATTCAACATCATTTAATTCAACTGAAAGTAAAATTAAAATATTAATTTCAGAGTTTCAATATTTGAAATCTAAAGCCATTAAAGAAGAACAATCGGTGATATTAATTTTTAAACCACATACGAATACTATAAAAATAATTGATTCGCACAGAAATAACTATCAGCCTTTAGTTATAAAAAATGGTATTGTGCATCCATATACAAATTTAAAATATATTGCTTTCGATAAACATGGCCATAACCATCAATTTGGATCACTTTATATTACATTGGATAATACAATGTATAAAATAATATTTCATATTGAAAAGGGAAGAATGCGATATGAAAAAATTTAATGCTTCCGTTCTACTTGATAGTCTATTCTCTTTTATTATGATAAGCATCTTATGCATCACTTTAATTCCTCTTATAACTCTCACTAACAAGACACTACAAGATCAACAAAATGATTTAGAACTTAAAAGTGTATTATTAAGCCAACTTATAAGAACTGATACTCTACCTGACATTACTCACTTAAATTATTACGTAATAACAAGACATAACAATAAAATTTGTATCAAAAAGGAGAATAATAAAACAATATGTTATCAACAAAAAAGTTAATGCATTCACTATGATAGAAATGATGTTTTCACTTTTAATAATGTTAGTGATAATCCAATTAGTGCCACTATTGTTAAAAACATTACTTTTATATAATTCAACTATGACTAGTATTGCTGATATAGAGCTAGCGTTTTTTCTAAAAGATTTAATTACTGATTACAATGACACGAAAGATGTAACAGTGTTAACAGATAATGCGATTAAATTTCACAAAGATAACACGACATATCATTACAAATTTAAAAATAACAAGATAATTAAAGCAGTTAACAATAAAGGCAATATTACTATGTTAAATAATGTAACAAAATTCAAAGTTACTACTTTAATAAATAAAAATATAATGATAAATATTACTGTACAAGACCAAGGTGAGACAATTGAGAAAACATTACATCTTTAAAGTCAAAGCTTATTTGTATCCTTTTGTAATGAGCTTTTTTATGCTATATTTATTTCTAATATCATATTATATGATACATTATGGCTTAAAGTTGAAGACGCTATCTAATATTAACGAATATTATGATAAACAAATTCATAAACACGTAGTAGAGGAAGATTAATTTAATGGACAGTAGTATAACACCGATAGTATTAATTGGCTTTATGGGTACTGGTAAAACTACCATAGGACAATACATGGCTAAATCAAATCATCTTTCCTTTGTAGATTTAGATCATTATATCGTTCAACAAGAAAAACTTACGATACCTGAAATTTTTAATTCAATTGGTGAAGCAGGTTTTCGTCAATTAGAAGCTAAATACTTACAAGAATGTTTATCCCGTTATGATATTATATCGACGGGTGGTGGTATTATTGAAGGAGACGCATCATATCAAACATTAAAAAATGTTAGTAACGTCATTTGGTTAGATTGTGATATAAATATATTGTATGAACGTATTAAAAATGACCATAATAGACCTAATGCTAGTAATAAAACACTTTCATCACTAAATGACTTGTATTTATCTAGAGTTTCAAGATATAATGAAATCGCATTCATTAAAGTTGCTAGTGATATGACTTTAAGTGAATTACAAACCACAATAATAGAACGCATAACATGCGATTGATCAGTGTTGGAGAGAATGACATAAGTTTTTGTCATCGCCGAAGGTGCAAGTTTAACGAAACTCTCAGGCAAAAGGATAACACTGTGACGCATTCCTGGATGAAGAAACAGGGTAGCTTTAATTAGCTATCCTGTTTTTTAATATAAAAAATTAGGAGGTAGCATAATGACGAATGACCTAAAAAAAACACCCCTTTATCAAACTTTCGTTGATAACGACGCAAAGATAGTAGAGTTTGGCGGATGGGCTATGCCTGTACAATTTTCAAGCATTAAAGAAGAGCATATCGCAGTAAGAACTGGCGTGGGAATTTTTGACGTAAGTCATATGGGAGAAATATTAATTACAGGTAGTGAAAGTGCTCAGTTCATACAATATATGCTTTCAAATGATACTAATTTAATAACTACAGAAAAAGCACAATATACTGCTTTATGTAATGAAAATGGTGGCATTATCGACGATTTAATCACTTATAAACTTGATCAAGACACTTTTTTATTAGTAGTTAATGCAGCAAATACAGATAAAGATTTTAACTGGATTAAATCGAATAGTAGTAATTTTAACGTTGAAGTTGAAAATGTATCAGACCAATATGGACAATTAGCTATTCAAGGGCCTAAAGCAAGAAAATTAATTCAACAAGATGTTGATTTTGATCTTTCGTCAATGAAACCATTTGATGTAGTTCATAGTGTTTCATATTTAGGGAAAACGATTATGCTTTCTCAATCAGGTTATACTGGAGAAGATGGCTTTGAAATTTATTGTAAAGCTGAAGATTGTGTCGCTTTATGGAATCACTTTATTAAACACGGGGTAACGCCTTGTGGTCTTGGATCTAGGGATACACTACGTTTAGAGGCAGGTTTACCACTTCATGGCCAAGACTTGAGTGAGACTATTACACCATATGAAGGTGGTATTGCTTTTGCTGCGAAACCACTTATCGAACCTGATTTTATTGGCAAATCTGTTTTAAAAGAGCAAAAAGAGAATGGCGCTAAAAGAAGGACTATCGGCATTGAAATTATAGATAAAGGTATACCACGTACTGGTTATGAAGTATTAGATATTGAGGGTAGTCGTATTGGCGAAGTTACTTCAGGCACTCAATCGCCAAAAAGTGGTAAATCGATAGGTTTAGCAATTATTGATAGAGATCAATTTGAACTAGACAAAGAAATTTTAATTCAAATTCGAAAACGTCAAGTTAAAGCTAAGATTGTGAAAAAAAATCAAATTACTAAATAACTTAAAGGGGTGTCAACAGTGAGTCATCGTTATATTCCATTAACCCAGCAAGATAAACAAGAAATGTTAGATGTAATAGGTGCCAAATCAATAGATGAACTTTTTGGAGATGTGCCAAAGGATATATTATTGAATGGAGAATTAAATATTGACGACGGGGAATCAGAAACCTCTCTATATAAAAAGTTAAATAATATCGCTAAAAAGAATATTACCAAAGAAACACATACTTCATTCTTAGGGGCAGGCGTTTATGATCATTATGCTCCCGCTGTAGTAGATGCTATGATCTCAAGATCAGAATTTTACACTGCGTATACACCTTATCAACCTGAAATTTCACAAGGGGAATTACAAGCTATTTTTGAATTCCAAACTTTAATCTGTGAACTAACTGGCATGGATATTGCTAACTCTTCCATGTATGATGGTATGACTAGTTTTGCAGAGGCTTGTATTTTAGCATTTAGCCAAACTAAAAAGAATAAAGTTGTAGTCTCTAAAGGATTACATTATCAAGCGTTACAAGTATTAAAAACTTATATTAAAACTCGTGCCGAATTCGAATTAGTCGAAGTTGATTTAGACGGTACAGTTACTGATTTGACTATACTAGAGGAAGCAATTGATGATAATACAGCTGCCGTTGCCATTCAATATCCAAACTTTTATGGTTCTATTGAAGACTTAGAAAAAATTCAATCATTTATAAATGATAAAAAAGCATTATTCATTGTATATACAAATCCTATTTCTCTTGGTTTATTAACGCCTCCTGGAAGTTTTGGTGCTGATATTGTGGTTGGTGACACACAACCTTTCGGTATCCCAGCACAATTTGGCGGACCACATTGTGGATTCTTTGCCACTACTAAAAAACTAATGCGTAAAACACCAGGACGTTTAGTAGGGCAAACTGAGGATGAGGATGGTAATCGTGGCTTCGTACTAACATTACAAGCACGTGAACAACATATTAGACGTGATAAAGCTACATCAAATATTTGTTCGAACCAAGCTCTTAACGCATTAGCATCTTCTATTTGTATGTCAGCTCTAGGAAAACAAGGCTTGCAAGATATTGCTTTAAGAAACTTTGAAAATGCTAATTATGCTAAAGAGCAATTTAAGTCTCAAGGTTTCACAGTATTAGAAGGTACCTCATTTAATGAGTTTGTCGTTAAATTTGACCAACCTATTTCTGATATAAACGCTGCATTAGTTGAAGAAGGTTTTATTGGGGGCTTCGATTTAAAAGAAGTTGATGATAATTTAGATCAACATATGTTGGTAGCAGTTACTGAATTAAGAACAAAGGCTGAGATAGATAGTTTTGTTAAGAAAGCAGGTGAAATCAATGGTAGTAAATAAATCTACACCACTAATTTTTGAACGTTCTAAAAAGGATAGATACGCTTATACATTACCCAAAAAAGAAATACAAAGCAATGCTGTTGAACAATTACTCGATGATAAATTTATTCGAAAAGATAAAGCAGAATTCCCTGAAATATCTGAATTAGATTTAGTACGCCATTATACCGAGTTATCTAATAAAAACTTTGGTGTAGATTCAGGATTCTATCCTCTTGGTTCTTGTACAATGAAATATAATCCAAAAATCAATGAAAAAGTAGCACGTATTCCTGGATTAGCAGAATCCCATCCGTTACAAGATGAATCACAAGTACAAGGTTCATTAGAAATTATTTATAATTTACAAGAAGAGTTAAAAGAAATTACTGGCATGGATGAAGTTACTTTACAACCTGCAGCTGGTGCACATGGTGAATGGACTGCGCTAATGATTTTCAAAGCATATCACTTAAAAAATAATGAAGGGCATAGAGATGAAGTCATAGTACCTGACTCAGCACATGGTACAAACCCAGCTTCTGCAGCATTTGCCGGTTTCAAAGCTGTAACAGTTAAATCTAATGAACGTGGTGAAGTGGATGTAGAAGATTTAAAACGTGTCGTAAACGACAATACTGCTGCAATTATGCTAACAAACCCAAATACGTTAGGTATTTTTGAAAAAAACATTATTGAGATTAGAAACATCGTACATGAAGCAGGTGGTTTATTGTATTATGATGGTGCTAACTTAAACGCTATTATGGATAAAGTAAGACCTGGAGATATGGGCTTTGACGCAGTACATTTAAACTTACACAAAACATTTACTGGACCACATGGTGGCGGTGGGCCAGGATCAGGACCTATAGGTGTTAAAAAAGAATTAGCTAGCTTCTTACCAAAACCAATGGTAATAAAAGAAAATAATACATTCAAATATGATAATGACATTGAAAATTCTATCGGTCGCGTTAAACCATTCTATGGTAACTTCGGTATATATTTAAGAGCTTATACTTATATTCGTACAATGGGGAATATTGGCTTAAAAGAAGTTTCAGAAGCTGCAGTGTTAAATGCAAACTATATTAAAGCACGTTTAAGTAAACATTTTGAAATTCCTTACGATCAATATTGTAAACATGAGTTCGTATTAAGTGGTTCTAAACAAAAAGAACATGGTGTGCGTACTTTAGATATGGCTAAACGGTTGCTTGATTTTGGAGTACACCCACCTACAATTTACTTCCCATTAAATGTTGATGAAGGTATGATGATCGAACCAACAGAAACAGAGTCTAAAGAAACACTAGATTATTTCTGTGACTCGATGATTCACATAGCGGAAGAGGTTGAAAACAACCCAGATATAGTCTTAGAAGCACCACATACTACTATCATAGATCGTTTAGACGAAACTAAAGCTGCACGTAAACCTGAGCTTAAATTTAAACGCTTAGCAGAAGAAAAGTAAGTTCAACAGAATCAAACTAAATTATATTAGTTACCTGGATAAAAGTTAAATCAGTAGATTACAATTAATCTACGTTAATTTAGCGATCTCTATTAATTTAAAATAGAGATCGCTATTTGCTATTGCATAAAAGAGTCCAGTAATATTTTGATCAATAAAATTTATTAAATGATGGAAAATACATTTATTTTGAGCGACATTACTTGAATAGGGCATCTGATATATCTATATAATTGATATCTTTTGTCATAAGCTCTCGTATTTAGCAAGAAGTATGTGATTTTAACTAGTTTAATAAAGATAAGGACATTTATTTTACATATTAGTAATACCTGCAACTAAGAAGCAAATACAAGTAGTGTAAATAAAAGTGGACATTATAGGTTACACATAAAAATAATTCTTTAAGATAATGAATCAATTATTACGGGACGTAAAGCAACTTCTGTGTGACATTTATTCAAAGCGTTGTCGTAATTGTTTAAGCAAACAAGATAAGGTCAAGACTTTACTCTGATGCCACTCTCAAAGATTGTAAACCAATCATCATTTATTTAGTTAAATTAAAAAAAGAGACTGAGTTATCATTCAATATCTCAGTCTCGAATAAGGTATCATCATAATAATACCGCTAATCATTTAAATTTAACCATTATAGGTTTATTTTTTTGATTTTATTTTGCCTGTCCATTTTTTATAGCCGCCTTTAAGCATATAGACGTCAGTGAAGCCATTTTTCTTCAAGATTCTTGCTGCACGATAACTTGCTATTCCATTTGCATCACAAAGGTAAATAGGCTGGTCTTTTCTTAAACCTTGAAATCTTTGTTTAAACATTGTAATAGGAATATTGCGAGCTCCAACAATGTGCCCATATTCGTAATCAACCTTTTCTCTTACATCAATGACTTGAGCTTTTCTTAATCCATCATGAAAATCATTTTGGGTTAATTCAGTAACTGCTCTTTTATTGATTAATTGATTGATTAGCATATAAGCGATGATGATAATTATTAATGCTAAAGCTATAAACCAAAAGTTACTCATCTTGCATCCTCCCTATTTTCTCGATAATATATATTATAAGACTGTTAGAACGATTTATCAAAAGATATTTTTTAAAAAATATTAAAGTTTTGTAACCGATATCATTAAACAGTTTCTATACTTTTAACATATGAATGGAGTTTTTTTAGTGACTGAAACATGGCATTTTATTAAT